>NZ_CP061378.1:5272000-6590000 GCF_015624485.1 Bradyrhizobium genosp. L | reverse complement strand
GCAACAACGTGATCGACGGCGGTGCGGGTGCCGACTGGATCGTCGCCGGCGCCGGGAACGACACCGTGCTCGGCGGTGCCGGCAACGATACGCTCTCCGGCGGCGACGGCAACGACACGCTGCTTGGCGGCGCGGGCGATGACATCCTCAAGGGCGACAATGGCAACGACACGCTCGATGGCGGAGCCGGCAACAACTCGCTGATCGGTGGCGCCGGCAGCGATATCTTCGTCCTCACCAAGGGCAGCGGCGCTGTGACCACGGTGTCCGACTTCGAGTTCAATATCGACAAGGTCGATCTGCACGGCTTCACGGCCGCGGATCTCGGCAACGACGGCGAACTGGCGCACGGCTATTTCAGCGTGGACAGCCACGGCGACCAGTGGCTGAACTGGCCCGGGAGCAATTTCGACGCATCGGATTCGCTGTTTTACCGGGATGATACCCACCAGCTGATCCAGGTCGATCACAGCCAGTCGAACCTCTACAACTCCGTCGCCCACGGCACCGTCATCGCGACCTTCGCCAACGACGCGCATATCCACACGTTCGACCTGCTGTTCACCTGAGGTAGGCGGATTTTGCAGATTCCTCTCCCGGCCCGTACCGTCTCGGTTCGGGCCGGGAATGCGCCTGGTGCAGCTGCGGTCCCCTCAGGGACTCACCGTCTTGAACTGTTTGTGATCATTCGGCCATGATTGGCCGTCATCGTCTACGACGAAAGTTCATGGTCCATTCATTTCGAGTTCCGTACTCCTTCCACCCAAGAAGCAACCCAGCCCCGCAACCTGCCCCCAACGAGGAGCCTTCCATGCGTGAGATCGTCCGTCCGGTATTTGCTGCGTTGAGTGTCGCGTGTCTTGCAGCGTCGATGACCATGGCCTCGACCAGCGGGGCGTTCGCGCAAGCCAGCAAGCAGCAGATGGCGCCCGCGCCGGCTGCTGCTCCGGCCCAGATGCCGCCGGTCAAGCAGATGGTGCTGACCGACAAGCAGGTCGACGGTGCGCTCGCCGCGTCGAAGGAAATGGATCCGATCACCGCCAAGCTTCAGGAGAACGCCAAGCCAGATCCGAAGGTCGTGGCCCAGCTCGAGGCGATCGCCAAGAAGAACGGCTTTGCCAGCTATGACGAATATAACGACGTCGTCGACAACATCTCGCTGGTGCTCGGCGGCTTCGATCCGCAGAGCAAGAAATATGTCGGCCCCGAGGCCGTGCTGAAGGCACAGATTGCCGAAGTCCAGGCCGACAAGAAGATGTCGGCTGCCGACAAGAAGGAGGCGCTGGCCGATCTCAACGAGGCCCTGAAGTCGCCGCCGCCGGCGGTCCAGAACAAGGGCAACATCGACCTCGTCACCAAGAACTACGACAAGCTGATGGAAGAGTTCGGCGGCAACGACAACAACTGAGCCGCGATCCGAAATCAAAAGCCCCGGGGGTTTCCTCCGGGGCTTTTTTCGTGCCTGATTGCATGCTCGCCCGTTGCGAGCGCGAGCCGATGTTCCCTCGCAAGGCAAACAACAATGATGGGAGCTCAAGGGCATGGCTAAAAAGAAAGTGGTTGTCGCCGGCGCAACCGGTCTCGTCGGCAGCGCTGCTTTGCGGCATTTCGGGGCATCAGACGATTGCGAGCGCCTCGCGCTGTCGCGCCGCAAGCCGCGCGATCTCTACGGCGCCCGGCACGTGGCGATCGATCTCACCAATGCGGAGGATTGCCGCCGCGCCGCGGCCGAGCTCGACGGCGCGACCCACCTGATCTACGCCGCGCTCTATGAGGCGCCCAACCTGGTCGATGGCTGGCGCGACCCGCAGCAGATCGCAACCAATGACCTGATGCTGCGCAATCTGATGGATGTGCTCGAGCCGGCCGCGCCGGATCTGAAGCATGTCGCGCTGCTGCAGGGGACCAAGGCCTATGGCGTGCACGTTCGGCCGCTCATTGTGCCGGCGCGCGAGGGCCGCTCGGAGATGTATGAGCAGCCGAACTTCTATTGGGCGCAGGAGAATTTCCTGCGCGCGCTGCAGCAGGGCAAGAGCTGGCACTGGAGCATCCTGCGTCCGGTCCTGATCATCGGCGAAGCCATGGGCGGCGCGATGGATCTGATCCCGCCGCTCGGCGTCTACGCGGCGATGCTGCGCGCGCAGGGCCGGCCGCTGGATTTCCCCGGTGGCGCCGCGCGCGTCGCGCAGGCGGTCGATGTCGATCTGCTGGCGCGGGCGATCGCCTGGTCCGGCGACGCTGAATCCGCGCGCAACCAGGCCTTCAACGTCACCAATGGCGACGTGTTCACCTGGGAAAATATCTGGCCGGCGATCGCGGATGCGCTGGAGATGAAGCCGGGCAAGCCAGTGCCGCTGTCGCTGGCGCAGGCGTGGTCGACCTGGATCGCGCCGTGGGATCAGCTGCGCAAGCAGCACGATCTGATCGCACCTCGCCTGCAAGACTTCGTCGGCCTGTCGTTCCAGTATGCCGACTACAGCATGCGTTACGGGCAGACCACCTCCGGTCCGCCCTCGATCGTCTCCACGGTCAAGATCAACCAGGCCGGCTTCACCGAGATGATGGATACGGAAGTGATGTTCCGGAAGTGGTTCAAGCAGGCGAAGGCGAGCCGGCTGTTGCCTTGACGGTCTACTTCGCGAACGCCTGCTCCATCGCCTTGCGGGTCTTGATCGTGTCGTTGGCTTCGTCGACCTCGACGTCGCTCCAGCGCACCACCGCGCCGTGGGCCACGTCGTTCTTCAGCTTGACCCGATGCGCGAGCCCGATCGGCAGCGCACCGGCGGCGAGGCTCGCCTGCGCCGGCATCAGCTTGCCCCACACCGTGTAGCCGCCTTCGCCGTCGAGCATTTCGCCGACGCGCAAATTGCGCTTGGCCACCGCGGCGACATCGCCGCGGAAACCGCGCGGCTGGCCGGTCGGCTCGTTGCGCAGCGCAGCCGACAGCACCGAGATGTTCAGCTCGAGCCCGATCAGGTGATAGGGCTTGTACATCGCGGCGTAGCGGCCTGACGCGTCGGTCTTGAGGCCGTATTGCCTGAAGCAGTCGGCGGCATAATCGTTCGGCGCCTCCAGCACCACATAGACGCCCCAGCGCAGATCGCGGAATACCGGACGGCCGTCGCGCTCGAGCGACGACACCACCTCGACGATGCCGGATTTTTCCAGCACGCCGCCTTTGTCGCGAGGCCGCATCACGTGCGGCAGGTCGTCGACGCCGCAGGGCGGAAACAGCAGTCCCTCCGAGGGCACGTCGAGCGTGCACGCGTTCGCAATCGCCGCCATCTCGATGGCGGATTTGGTGCCGTCGAGGAAGGAGTTGAACATCTGCGGGTTCATGCCGGCGGATTGCGCCTCGCCTGCGGTGAGCCCGTAATGCTGCCACACGCCTTCCGGCGTCACGTCGTGATAGGCGGGCAGGTATTTCGTGCCCTTGCCGGCCGCGACGACGCGAAAGCCCGTGGCGCGCGCCCAGTCGACCATCTCGGCGGTCAGCGCCGGCTGGTCGCCATAGGCCAGCGAATAGACCACGCCGGCCTTGCGCGCTTCTTCCGCAAGCAGCGGTCCGGCCAGCACGTCGGCCTCGACATTGACCATCACGACATGCTTGCCGGCAGCGATCGCCGCGCGGGCGTGGCGGATGCCGACCGCGGGATTGCCGGTCGCCTCCACCACCACGTCGATCGCGCCGCCGGCAATCGCGCGCGCGCCGTCATCGGTGAAGGTGGTTGCGCTGATCCGCGCGTCGTCCCAGCCGACGGTGCGGCAGGCCTCACGCGCCCGGTCGCGGTCGAGGTCGATGATGAGCGGCACCTCGAGCCCTGGCGTGTGCGGCACCTGCGACAGGAACATCGAGCCGAATTTTCCGGCGCCGATCAGCGCGACCCGCACGGGCTTGCCGGCGGCCGCGCGGGTTTTGAGGAGGTGATGCAGGTTCATGATTTCTGTCCGGGGATAAGGATCGTGTCCCGGACGCGGTGCGGCACGAAGTGCTGCGCCGCAGAGCCGGGACCCATGAGTGAGATCTGCGAGGTATGGGCCCCGGCTCGGCAGCGCGTCATTGCATGCCGCGCTGCGTCCGGGGCGTGAGAGCTACTCCGCCGCCTGCCGCGGCGCGCGGGCGAGCCGCAGCAGCGCGTCGTCGGGCACGGTCTGGATCGGCGCGAAGTCGCGATGCGCGATGTAATCCGGCCGCGTCGGGGTGCGGATGTAGTTGGAGACCGCGTTCAGCGTCAGGTAGACGATCTTGCGCGGGTAGGGCGTGATGTTGCCGCTGGAGCCGTGCACCAGGTTGCCGTGGAACATCAGCATGCCGCCGGCCTTGCCGGTCGGCGCGACGATGCCGCCCTGCTTGACGAGCCGCGTGACCGTCTCTTCGTCCAGCGTCCACAGCGGGTACGATGTGGTCTCGAGATCGTGCGAGGCCTTCAGGTCGCCGGCGGTCTGGCTCTGCGGCACCAGCATCAGCGGGCCGTTGATCGGCATCACCTCGTCGAGGAAGATCGCGATGTTCATCGCGCGCGGCTCCGGCATGCCGTCGTCGCGCTTCCAGGTGCCGTAGTCCTGGTGCCATTGCCAGACGTCGCCGGTGAAGGCCGCCTTGGCGTTGATCTTGAACTGGTGCATGTAGACCTTCTCGCCGAACAGCTGCTCGATGGGGTCGATCATGCGGGGGTGCGCGCCAAGGGTGCCGAAGGCCTCGTTGTAGAGATGCGCGGCAAACGCCGTGCGCGGCGCGCCGCTCTTCTCGCGCCACACCTCGGGCCGGTTGGCGTCGTAGATCGAGACCGCCTCGCGGGCGAGGAAGTCGACCTCCTCCTGGCTGAACAGCTCGGGCAGGAACAGCCAGCCTTCGCGATGGAAAAATTCGATCTGCTCTGGGCTCAGTTTCATGGTGCTTCCTCCATCATTATCTTCTGTTCTGACTTCGTCATGGCCCGCATGACGGCGTTGTCGGGTCACGCCGCCACGTCGATCTCCTTCAACTTCTCCTCGGTCATCCGTCCCGCCGTCTGCGCATGCGCCAGCGCGGCGGCCTCTGCGGCGGTCTCGTTGCCCGCAAAAATATGCGCGGCGATGGTCTCGTGTTCGGTCCAGGCGCTGTCGCGGTAGTCGAGTTCGGCGAGCACGGTCGCCATCGACCGGCGCATATGTGGCCATTGCGGCGTGATCATCTCCTCGATCGCGGAGTTGCCGGCGAGGCGATAGATCGCGCCGTGGAAGTCGACATCGAGCGCGATCAGGCGCGCCAGCGACGCATCGCCGCCGATCGCGCGGCCGGCTTCGAGCGCGGCCTCGAGCTGACCACGGCCGGCGGAATCCTCGCTCACGCGCGCCGCGGCGAGCCGCGCCGCCAATGCGTCGATCGCACCGCGCACTTCGTAGAGCTCGCGGATGCGCCGCGGGTCGAGCTGCGTCACCTCGAAGCCGCGCCGGCCGCTCTCGGCGACGAGGCCCTGCCGATGCAAGAGATGCAACGCATGGGAGACTGGCTGGCGCGAGACGCCGAGCTTTTCCGCGAGTTCGTTCTGGGTGATGCGCTGCCCGGGCGGCAGCGTGCGATCGATGATCGCCTCAAGTATCCGCGCATAGACCTGGTCGATCAGGTTCGGGAGCGGGTCCAACGGGATCATGCGGGTTCTATCCAAAATGGAATACGGAATTCCGTGTTCTGATTAGGAATACCTCCAGAGTGCAGGGCGGTCAAGCTCGCACTTTGAGAACTACTTAAACGATTGAGAAGGCTTGGTTTTTCGTTTACGGGGTCGACGCGAGACCAGCCCCCTCGACCGAGCAGTCGGTCACCAGTGACTGTCCCGCCAGTCCGGGCCGCTACTTCGCCTTGCCCAGCTCCATCAGCATTCGCGTCATCAGATAGAGCCGCGGCGGAATCGAGTTGATGTCGATGTATTCGTCGCGGGCGTGGTAGCCCCAGCCGGCGAGGCCGAAGCTTTCGACCACGGCGGCCTTGCCGCTGCGGCCGGCGTAGCCGGCGTCGGTCGCGCCGCCGGTCATCTCGGCGATCGCGAGCGGGCGGTCGAGCTCGGCGTAGATCGCCTCGCCCTGCTTGGCGATCGCGCGGCCGCGATCATTGGCGACGAAGGGCGGCCGGCCGGCCACGACGGTGACCGTCACCTCGGTGTCGGGGATCAGTTTGTTCTTGATCTTCTCGTCGAGCGCAGCCTGCAGCTTTTGCACGCCGTCCGGAATCGTGACGCGGATATCGGCGCCGGCGGTGGCGTGATCGGGAATCTGGTTGCGCACGGTGCCGGCCTTCGCGAGCGTCCAGTTCAGTTGCGTGCCGGGTATCGATTTCGCGACGTCCTGGGTCTGCAGCAGCTGATGCGCAAGCTCCAGCAGCGCGTTGCGGCCGAGTTGCGGCGCGGCGCCGGCATGCGAGGCCTTGCCCTTTACCTCCAGCGTGCCGGTCGCGGTGCCGCTGGCACCGAGCAGCAGGCCTTCGTTCTTGGCGACCGGCGGTGCCACCGTGGGCTCGCAGGACAGCACCACGTCATGCTGGTCGGCGAGCTCGGCAATGATCTCGCCGGAGCCGATCGAGCCGACCTCTTCATCCGGATTGAACGACACCGTGAGCCTGGCGTAATCGCGCCAGCCCGCATCGTTCAGGATCTTCAGCGAATGCAGGATCACGGCGATGCCGCCCTTGTCGTCGGCGATCCCGGGCCCGTAGATCCGGTTGCCGTCCGCCTTGTAGGGCTGCGAGGCGAGGATGCCGTGCTCGTAGACGGTGTCCATATGCGCGATCAGCATCAGCTTCCTGGTGCCGGTGCCGTCGAACGTGCCGATCACCATGTCGGCGCCGGCGCCGCGCGTGGTCTTGCGCCGCTCGGTCTTGGCGCCGAGCGCCTTCAGCCGCGCCTCGGTGTAATCGGCCATCTTCTTCAGGCCTTCCACGTCGGCCGAGCCGGATTCGATCAGCACCATGTCATGCAGGCTCTCGATCACCGCCGGCTGCGCCTGCTCGGCGGCTGCGCGCAGCTTCTCGTCGGCGGCGGCGAAGGCGGAGGACGAGGTGACGGCGAGTGCAAACAGGCTGAGCGATGCAAGCCGTTTGACGGATCGTTTCATGGTGTATCCTCCCACATCGAGCGCGGGAAGAGACTAGCATGGTGCACCGCCTAAGCGGCCAAAAACTCCAGCACGATCTCGCAGTAGCGCCGCGGCGCCTGCTCGAACATCGGATGCGTGGTGCCGGGGATCAGCTCGACGCGAGCGCCCTTCACGTTGGCGGCGAGTGCGCGCAACACCCTCGGCAGCACACCCTTGGTGTTGGCGCCGCCGATAAACAGCGTCGGCGTCCGGATCGACTCGGCGTCCGCCCTGGAGAAGGGCGGGCGCTTGTCGCGGGTCTGGCCGATCAGCGTGGCAGCATTGTCGAGCAGCAGTTGCTTCGGCGCGGCCGGCAGGCGCTTCCAGGCGCCAGGACCCTCGAGCGCGTCGATGAAGAGCAGCATGCCGCCGTCGATGTCGCCTCCGGCGATCAAATCGGCAGACGCGGCGATCCGTGCCGCGAGCGGCGAGGGGCCGGGCTGGTAGTCCGGATCGAGTGTCGCGTCGAGCTCGCCGCCGGGTTCGGCGAGGATCAGCTTGCGCAGCAGGTCCGGCCGGCGCTGCGCGACGCGGAACGAGATATGGCCGCCGCGCGAGTGGCCCATCAGGTCGACCGGCCTGGTGTCGAAATTCTCGATGAAGGCGATCACGTCGTCGACATGCTGGACGATCGAATAGGTATCGCCCGTGCCGTCCCAATGCGCCGGGAAGAAATGCCGCAGGCTGACCGCGATGACACGATGCCTTTGCGTCAGCGGCCCCAGCACCGCCGACCAGATCCGGAAATCGCACACCGAGCCGTGGACGCAGACCAGCGGCGGCCCCTGGCCGATGTCGAGATAGGGCATGTCGAAACCGTTGACGTGGAGGCTCTGCATTTGGGGCTCGCGACTTGGCGCAGCATCAAGCTGCGGTTTGCATGAAACGATCGTCATTCCGGGGCAGCCCGTAGGGCTGAGCCCGGAATCCATTTCGCCGCAATATCTGCGGCCCGATGGATTCCGGGCTCGCGCTTTGCGCGCCCCGGAATGACGCAGACCTGTTGATTCCCGGCAAGTTCCCACGGAATTCGGGTGGTTAGCAACATTCTCCAAGCCTACATTCCTGGTCAACAGCAGGCTCTCAGGAGAGCCATGGAATTTCAGGAGCGAGCCATGACCGGCCAGCATTATGCAATCTTCGCGACCGCGATCGGCGCCTGCGGCGTCGTCTGGGGCGAGCACGGCATCACCGCCACGCAGCTGCCAATGGGCAATGAAGACAAGACCCGCAAGCGCATCCTGCAGCGCAACGGCGAGGTCACGGAGGCGGTCCCGCCGGCCGAGGTGCGGCATGCGATCGACGCCATGGTCGAGCTGCTCGCCGGCAAGCCGAACGACCTCATCGACATCGCGCTCGATCTCGACGGCGTGCCGGAGTTCAACCGCGGCGTCTACGCCATCGCGCGCAAAATCCCGCCCGGCAAGACCATCACCTATGGCGACATCGCCAAGCAGCTTGGTGGTGTCGAGCTGTCGCGCGACGTCGGCCAGGCGCTCGGCCACAACCCGTGCCCGATCGTCGTGCCCTGCCACCGCGTGCTGGCGGCCGGCAACAAGCCCGGCGGCTTCTCCGCCAATGGCGGGGTGGTGACCAAGCTGAAGATGCTCGAGATCGAAGGCGCGGCGGTCAACCACACGCCGAGCCTGTTTGATTGAGCGATGGTCTCACCGCGTTCTTCACGGAGAGAGGATTGGAGTGAGGGGCACCTATCCGGCACGAGAAATCGTAGGGTGGGCAAAGGAGCGTAAGCGACGTGCCCACCTTTCTTGCTCCGTGCGCGAGATGGTGGGCACGCTTCGCTTTGCCCACCCTACGCAGCAGAGCTTATTTCGCCATCTCGCACACGAACCCATTCCCCCTGCGCTTGATCTTGCCGGCGGACGGTGACGGGAAATGCGCCGTGCAGCACAGCGTGTCGGTGTCGCAATAGCGCTCCAGGAAGCTGCGCCGCGTCTTTCCGGCCAGCGCCTGATCGACGTCGAACTTCGCAGACATTTCCGGATAAAGCGTCTGGATCGGCGAGTGCATGAGGTCGCCGGAAAACACCGCGTCGTCCTTGCCGCGGCCGAAGGTGAAGGCGACATGGCCCGGCGTGTGGCCGGGTGTCGGCAGGATGCGGGCGTGATCGCCGATCGTAAAATCGTTGCGCACGATCTCGGCGCGCTTGGCCTCGACCACCGGCAGCACGCTGTCGGTGAAGGGCGGCACTTCGGTCTTGGCGTTGGTCTCGGTCCAGTAGTCGAACTCGGTCTTGTCGAACACGTAGCGCGCGTTCGGGAAGGTCGGCACCCAGCGGCCGTTCTCCAGCCGCGTGTTCCAGCCGACATGATCGACATGCAGATGCGTGCACATCACGTAATCGATGTCGCCGACCGAGAAGCCGGCCGCCGCAAGTCCGCGCAGATAATTGTCGTCGGTCTTCATGTTCCAGGCCGGCCGACCCGGCCGCGGCTTGTCGTTGCCGATGCAGCTGTCGATCAGGATGGTGTGGTGCGGCGTCTTCACGACATAGGACTGGAACGCGAGGATCAGCGTGTCGCTGTCGTCGAGCGCGCCCGCGGCCTTCATCCACGCGCGATTCTCGGCGAGCACCTCCGGCGTCAGGCCGGGGAGCATGTCGTGCGCCGGCAGGAACGTGGTCTCCTGCTCGACGATGCGATGGATGGTGAGGTCGCCGGCGGAAAATTTCAGGCTCATGGTTGATTCCTCGTCACATGATCGAGAGCGCGAAAGGCCTGCGCTGACCGACAAGACTATGCCGCCGGCGGCACCGAGATCTTCACCGACGGCCGGTCCAGCATCTTCTGGTGGAAGGCGTCGAGCTTCGGATAGGCCTTGCGCCAGCCGCAATCGGGGAAGCGGAAGTCGGCATAGCCGAGCACGCACACGAGCCCGATCTGCGCGATGTCGAACGGACCGTTCAAGGTGTCCGGCCGGTCCTCGAACCGCGCCATGCCGGTCCACGCCCTGTTCCAATGGTCGTCATGCCAGGCCTGCCACATCGAGCCCTGCGGCCGCACCATCTTCTCGTAGCGGCACAGCAGCATGGAATCGAGCATGCCGTTGATCAGCGAATGATCGGTCTTCACCTTCCAGCGTCGCGGGCCATAGCCCGGGATCAGCCGGCCGCCGCCGAGCTCGTTGAGATATTCGACGATGACGTAGGAATCGAGAATGACATCGCCATGGTCGAGGATCAGCACCGGCAGCTTCTTCAGCGGCGTGATCTTTGAGTACTCGTCATTTGCCGTGCCCGGGGCGACGGTCGCCGGCACGAATTCGATCTTGTCGATCAGACCGAGCTCGATCGCCGCGATGCGCACCTTGCGGGTGAACGGGGAGGCGGGAGAGAAGGTGAGTTTCATGGGGGACCTCTATCCGAGTACACACTCGTGATCCTGAAAGCTTGTGAATGTATGGGTCACGAGCGGCACCAAACTCTCGGTGTCGTCCCGGCCTAGTGCGCAATTGCGCACGGGGGCCGGGACCCATAACCACCGAAAGCCGTTGTTGCGCGGCGCTGGAGCCACAGCTTTTCTCAACAATCCAACCCTGTGGTTATGGGTCCCGGCCTTCGCCGGGACGACACCGGATATGCTGCAGCGCTGTTCAATCCGTCATCCTGATCAGGATGACGAAGCCTCACCTCACGCCGCGATGATTTCCTGGCGCTGCTCGCCGAGGCCTTCGATGCCGAGCGTCACGACGTCGCCGACATTGAGGAAGGTCGGCGGCTTCATGCCGAGGCCGACGCCGGGCGGAGTGCCCGTGGTGACGATGTCGCCGGGCAGCAGCGTCATGAACTGCGAGAGATAGGAGATGCACGTCGCCATCGAGAAGATCATGGTCTTGGTGTTGCCGGTCTGGCGGCGCTGGCCGTTGACGTCGAGCCACATCGACAGGTTCTGCACGTCGGGGATCTCGTCCTTGGTGACGAGCCAGGGGCCGACCGGGCCGAAGGTGTCGTGCGACTTGCCCTTGGTCCATTGACCCAGACGCTCGGCCTGGAAGTTGCGCTCGGAGACGTCATTGCAGACGCAATAGCCGGCGACGTGGTTCAGCGCATCGGCTTCCGAGACGTATTTGGCGCGGGTGCCGATGATCGCGGCGATCTCGACTTCCCAGTCGAGCTTGGTCGAGCCGCGCGGCTTCTCGACCGCGTCGTTCGGGCCGCACAGCGAGGTCGACGCCTTCATGAAGATGATCGGTTCGGTCGGGATCGCCGCGCCGGTTTCCTTGGCGTGGTCGGTATAGTTGAGGCCGATCGCGACGAATTTCGAGATACCGGTGACGGGGGCGCCGAAGCGCGGCTTGCCGGAGACGGCGGGCAGCGAGGCGGGATCGAGGCCAGCGAGCTTCTTCAGGCTATCGGGCGAATAGGTGTCGCCGGTGAGGTCCTTCACATGCGCCGAGAGGTCACGGAGCTGGCCGGATTTGTCGACCAGACCGGGCTTTTCCGCACCCTTTTCGCCATAACGAACAAGCTTCATCTCGATCACTCCCTAAGGTCGCTTGAGGATTGTTACTGGTATACCTCGACACGCTTCATGGAACAGGGCGCGACGAAATTCAATGGCCCTGAGCCTGCTGCATTGCAGCCAAGCCTTATTCAAAGAAGCCTTGTTTCAAGGCCGTTTCTGCCTGATCACGCCAACGCGATGAATTTGAAGGCATCGCCGTCGCGCTTGATGTGGCCGGCATTGAAATGTCCGCCGATCACCAATGTCGGCGTGTCGGCGAAGCGCGAGAACAGTTCGCGCCGCGTGACGGCCGATTGCTTCGGGTCGGAGTCCGCGGTCGAGGACCAGTCGAGATGAGCCATCTGGCAGGGATGATGGGCGACGTCGCCGGTCAGCAAACCCTCTTCGCCGCCGGACTTGATGTGGATGCTCATATGGCCCGGGCTGTGGCCGGGCGTCGGGATCAGCGTGATCTCCTCGGTCAGCCTGATATCGCTCGGCACCAGCTCGGCCTTGCCGGCATCGGCGATCGGCTTCACCGAATCGGCGAACACGGCGGCGTGCGCAGAATCGCTGCTGTGGTCGCGCCAATGCTCGAATTCGGTCTTGCCGAATACGTAGCGCGCATTGCCGAAGGTCGGCAGCCATTTGCCGTCGACGAGTTTTGTGTTCCAGCCGACATGGTCGACATGCAAATGCGTGCACAGCACGGTGTCGATGCTGTCGGGCGCGAAGCCCGCCGCGGTCAGTTTCTCCAGGAACGGATCGCTGCGGTTGTTCCAGGTCGGCACGTTGCGGCCCTGCTTGTCGTTGCCGAGCCCGGTGTCGACGATGATGCGATGCTCGGGGGTTTCCATCACGAGCGAATGGATCGACATTTTCAGCCGGCCTTCTTCATTGGCGAAATGCGGGATCAGCCAGGGCAGGCTCAAAATCTCTTCGCGGCCGGCGAGCGGCAGGATGAAGCGCGTGCTGCCGACCGTCTCGAGCTCGACGACCTTGGTGATCTTCACCTTGCCCACGGTCCAGTGCATGCGCGTCTCTCCCCGGTTTCTTGTTGCTCTGGCGCAGGACCATGCGGGTTTCCGCGCGGCGGCGCAATGGATCAAGTCGGTGCCTCCTGCGTTACCGCCTGGTGAACCAAGGAGCGCGCGAATGCCGGAACTCAACATCTCCCCCGAAAAGGTCGGCTTTCTGATCGAGAAGGCACGAGAGTTCGACGTCAAGGAGGGAATCGTCGATCCGGACTCCGGCTCGAACGGTGCCGATGACGACATGATCGACGTGCTGGAAGACGACGGCAACGATCCGGTGGCGCGCGAGATCACGGGCTTCATCAATGCGCTGAGCGAGGACGAGCAGGTCGATCTGATCGCCCTGATGCGGCTCGGCCGCGGTGACGGCACGATCCAGGAATGGGCGGAGATTCGCCGCGAAGCCGCGCGCGGGCGCACCGGCCGTATCGCGAGCTATCTGTTGGGCGAGCCGATGCTCGGCTCGGCGATCTGCTCGCTGATGGTCTCGACGAATTCGGCCTCTCGCCGGGAGACGAGCGCATCACGCCGGTGCAGTAGCCGTCGCAAGCGCACATGACTTCGGAATAATGGAAGAATACCGTTGATTTGCCCGACGTGTCAAGTTGCCATGTTGAACGTGACATGTTGAACGCCGGCAGCCATCGGCTCCTTTGCATGGGGTTGTTTTCGACATTTTGGCGGTGCGGCCCCTGGCGCTTGGGGGAAGAGGAGGGGCGACCGCACCGCGTCACCGCGCGCAGTCGACGATCACGGTGCCGATCTTGTCGCCTTTCTCGACGGCGAGATGGGCCTCTGCCGTCTCGGCCAGCGCGAATTGGCCGGCGATGTTGTGCACGCGGGTGCCTGATTCCAGCCATTTGGTGATGTCGGCCTGCGCGGCAGCGAGCAGCGTCGGCGGCAGTGCGAACAGCACCAGCGTGCGCACCATGATGCATTTCTCCATCAATTCGCGCATCGGCACCGTGGGTGTGCGGTTGCCGTTGGTGGCATAGACCGCGATGGTTGAGTTCTGCGCCATCAGCTTCAGCGTGGTCGAAAGATTGCCGCCGAAATCGACGTCGATCACGCGGTCGACGCCGCGGTGCTCGGTGAAGGCCATCACCTTGGCGACCACGTCCTCGGTGCGGTAGTTCACCACCATGTCGGCGCCGGCGAGCCGCGCCTCCATGTCCTTGACTTGCGAGCTCACGGTCGCGATCACCTGGGCGCCGCCCCATTTGGCGAGCTGCACCGCATAATGTCCGACCGCACCGGCGCCGCCGGTGACCAGCACGGTCTGTCCGGCGATCGGCCCATCCGCGAACAGCGCGCACCACGCGGTCATGCCGGGGATGCCGAGCGTGGCACCCGCGGCAAAGGAGACGTCGGCGGGCAGCGGCGTCACCAAATAATCCGCGATCGTGATGTATTCGGCGGCGGTGCCGAAGGCGCGGCCGTTGCGCTGGCCGTTGAACAGCCAGACCCGGTCGCCGACCGCAACGCGCGTGACGCCTTCGCCGAGCTGGTCGACGATTCCCGCGCCGTCGCTGTTCGGAATCACGCGCGGAAATTCCATCGCGCGATAATTGCCGCTGCGGCGGCCGACATCGGCCGGATTGACCCCCGATGCCTCGAGCCGGATGCGGACCTCGCCAGGACCGGCGTCGGGCGTCGGCATTTCGCCGACGGTGAGCACCGTCGGCGCCGCGCCGGTCCGTTCGTACCAGACCGCCTTCACAGCGTGCCCGGGAAGGCGCCGCCGTCGAGCAGGATGTTCTGCCCGGTGATGAAGCCGGCCTTGTCGCCGCACAGGAAGGCGCAGGCGTAGCCGAACTCGTCGGGATGGCCGAAGCGGCCGGCCGGGTTTTGCTTGGCGCGCTCGGCCAGGATCTGGTCGATCGGAATGCCGCGCTTCTCGGCCTCCGCCTTGCCGGTGCCGCGCAGGCGGTCGGTGTCGAACGGGCCCGGCAGCAGGCCGTTGATGGTGACGTTGTTGATCACGGTCTTGCGCGACAGGCCGGCGACGAAGCCGGTGAGGCCGGCACGCGCGCCGTTGGAAAGGCCGAGGATCTCGATCGGCGCCTTCACCGCCGCCGAGGTGATGTTGACGATGCGGCCGAACTTGCGCGCCATCATGCCGTCGACGGTGGCCTTGATCAGCTCGATCGGGGTCAGCATGTTGGCGTCGATCGCCTTGATCCAGTCGTCGCGGGTCCAGTTGCGGAAATCGCCGGGCGGCGGGCCGCCGGCATTGTTGATGAGGATGTCCGGATCGGGGCAGGCCTTCAGCACCGCCTCGCGCCCGGCCGGCGTCGTGATGTCGCCGACGATTTCGGTGACGGTGACGCCGGGGTGCGCTTTCCGGATCTCGTCGGCGGTCGCCTTCAGCGCCTCGGCGCCGCGTGCGGTGAGCGTGACGTGGACGCCCTCATTGGCGAGTGCGATGGCGCAGGCGCGCCCCAGTCCCTTGCTCGATGCGCAGACGATGGCGCGGCGGCCCTTGATTCCGAGATCCACGATTTCGCTCCCTGTGATGTCGGTGGTTTGTGATGGCAACACTGTAGCCAAGTGCCGCGGCGGCGGTAAGGGACGTGCAATGCATAAGTGCATGCCGGGCAAGAGTAATAAAGCTAGATGCGCCGTTCGCGCCGCAGCCGCTCGATCGCCATCATGGCCTCCGGCGGCAATGAGCGGAATCCCGCTTGCCCGGCTGCAGAGAACAGAGGCCGCAATTGCGAGCCGTTGAGGAATTGCGGCTGGTTGGCGAGCGGCACCAGCTGATCGAACACCAGCACCAGCGTAGTGACGACGAGGCCGACCCTGACCGCGCCGAGCAGCGCGCCGCCGAGCCGGTCGCCGATCCCGATGTTAGCACCGAGCGTATCGTCGAGCATGGTCCGCGCCAGCTTGCCGAGCACGATGCCGATTACCAGGAATAGGCCGAACAGCAGCACGCCATTGGGCGGAAACGGCGACGCCGGCAGCTGCGCGACATGGGGGCCGATCATCGCCATCGCGGCGACCGCGATCGGCATCGCGACCAGATAGGCCAGGATCGTGACTGCGCTGCGCAACAGCCCGGTGTTGAAGCCGGTGACGACGGCGAACAGGAATCCGATTGTGACGAGCGCGTCGAAACTGTTCATGGAGGGGAATTTCCGCCCATCTCTGCCGAGGTCCCTTGAGCGCTCCGCCGGCTCAGCGCATGCACCGGGCGTCCATCTGCCACAATTGCAGCGATCAACCGTCCGGCCGGATCCAGGAACCTCGCAGGTCCGGTCTATGCAATGTCAGTAAAGAAATCGCCCTCGCGAAATCCGGATTTCGCAGGCAAGTCCCGGATGGGACGTTCCGGCCGCGATTTCTTCAGCAAAACCGGTGATCTCCGCGTCACAAAATCCTCAAAAACCCGCCCGCGGGGCTTTCCAAACCAAGCTTGCGTTGATACATACGCCTCGCACCCGAACGGCTTCGGCCCGGGTCGCCTTCTCAGGAAGCCCCCGGACGGATCGATCGGCGCCGTTTTGACGCGTTGGCCGACCGGCTCAGGCCCTCTTTCTGCAAGGCGCACAACGGTTTAACGCGGGGTGGAGCAGCCCGGTAGCTCGTCAGGCTCATAACCTGAAGGTCATAGGTTCAAATCCTATCCCCGCAACCAAATCTCTCAACCGGCAGAGATGAAAAAGCCCGCCTTTCGGCGGGCTTTTTTGTGCATGGACTTCTTCGTCCGATGTCAGAAATCCATGGCCTCGCTCAATTCTCTCCATCCCCCCGAACCGCGCGCAGCGCTGCGATCAGCCCCACCAGTTCGACCTGGCCGTGAACGCCGGTCTTGGCGAAGACGTGCCGCAGGTGGGTCTTCACCGTGTTCGGCGAGATCTTGAGCCGCAGTCCGATGGCCGAGACCGAGCGGCCGAGCGAGGCCTGCAGCGCCACCTGGGCTTCGGCCATCGTCAGGTCATAGGCGTCCATCAGCCATGCCGGCGGCAGCGCGGACGGCCGGGCCGGATCGAAGGAGAAGACGATCGCGGCGCTGTCGGCGAGCGCAGGGGCGGCGTAGCTGTCGAATTCGCGGTTGCGTGTCGCCGTGACCAGGACGGTGATGAGGCGGCCGTCATGCGGATGCGGAATCGCCATGGTGCCGTCGGGCGCGCCGAGCAGCGCCGAGCGCGTCATGCGATCGAGCTTGCGTGCATGGGATGGCGACGAGCTGGAAAGGGTGCGGCCGCGCAGCGCCAGCGCTCCGTCATTCGCCATGGCCCGGAGGGCCCTGTTGGCGAACTGCACATTCAACTTGCGATCGAGCAAAGCGACGCCGGCAGAGAAATGGTCGAGCACCGCGGGCACTGCAGAACGATCGACGAATGAAAATAATTCCAACATTCCACTGGTGCGCATCCAAACCTGCGCTCCTCTCGACAACGCCGTATGCGCGGACGATGTCCGCGATTAAATCGCAAAACGCATCACGCGGCCATCAAGCCGCCCGTGCATTCCTGGCCAAAGATGGAGGAAATCCGGCCAAAGCCCGCTTGCGGCTCAAGCCGCGTCGCTGTCGGCCGCAGGTTCGTTCTGAAAGTGCGTCCGATACCATTGCGGCGTCACGCCGAACTGGCGCACGAAGGCGCGTCGCAGGCTGTACACCGTCCCGAAGCCGCACCGTTTTGCGACAGCCTGAGCGGGCAAATCAGTGTCCTCGATCTGCCGCCTGGCCTCGTCGAGCCGGATCCGCTCGACAAATTCGCGCGGCGTCTCGCGCAACTCGTCGACGAACAGCCGGCGGAAATTGCGCTCGCTCATCCCGACATGAGCCGCCAGCGCCTTGGCGCTGAGGTCGTCGGCGAGATGCGCCAGTGCCCATTCCTGCGCCCTGCGGATCGCGGGAACCACGCTGAACTGGGCCTGCAAATGCGCGCTGAACTGCGATTGCCCGCCGGGGCGCTTGAGAAACACGACCAGGCTGCGGGCCACCCGCAAGGCAAACGTCCGCCCGTGATCCTCCTCGATCAGCGCGAGCGCCAGGTCGATGCCGGCGGTGATGCCGGCGGAGGTATAGGTCTGGCCGTCCCGCACGAAGATGCGATCGACCTCCAGCGTGGTCGACGGGTAATTCTTGGCGAAGGCCGGCGCCAGCGCCCAATGGGTGGTGGCGCGCTTGCGATGGAGCAGATCCGACGCCGCGAGCAGAAAGGCGCCGGTGCAGATGGAACCATGGCGACGCGCGCGCGGCGCTGCGTCGCGCAGCCAGCCGGTCAGCACCGGGTCGCGCAAGGCGTCGACATGGCCGTAGCCGCCCGCCACCAGCAGGGTGTCGATCGGGCCGTCCAGGTCGGCAAGCCGGTGGTTCGGCATGATGCTGAACCCGAGCGACGTCGTGACCGGATCGGCGGTGACCGCGGCGACCGAAAGCCGGTACAGCGTGCGGTTGGACAGGATATTCGCCATGGAGAAAGCCTCCATCGGTCCGCAAACATCCATTGCCATGATGTTGGGATAGACGATGACGACCACATGACGCTGCGGGCTGCTCAAATCGGTGGCAGGAACGGGCGCTGCCGGATCTATTCTCGGCTCTTGCATCGTCATGTCGCAGTCCGCTCCGCAGTGAGGCAGACGACAGCCCGAACGTGGTCGCCGCGCCCGGCTTAAACCTAAGGTGTTCCGGCGGCGTAAGCGAGGGCCTGATCCGATCCCGCTGAGTGATCCGGTAACAGTCCGCCCGACGGCTGCGAGCCGTTGTCGTGTCGGATGGAACCCGGCTCGTCCTGGATGCGTGTCCTGCTGACGTTATATCCGATCGGCTATATCGTGCGCGATCGCGGTCATCCAGGCAAAGCCGATGGCGAGTTCGCGCTCATTGCTGGCGTCATCGCGACATGTTGGAACGGGTCTAAGATAAGTTCTATCAACACAACCTGCGCGCATGCTTTCCACAACGGAGCCCCGTCGTTACGGCTGAGCGATCAGTGGCATGGGGCGTGGATGTGGGACTTCAGGGCAACGGAGCGAAGACTCCAGTCATCGTGTGTTTGAGCGTGGCGTTGGCGGGATATGCGACAGCGGCGGCCGCGCAGACATTGCCGAGCGGGCAGGGCGCAGCGACGCTTCCTCCGGTGACGGTCGATGCGCCGAAGCAGCGGGCGCAATCGCGCGGAACGGCACCGCGTACCGCTCGCGCGGCGCGCACGGCCAGGCCGCGAGTCGCGCCGGGACCGCGCGGCCCGCAGAGCGCACCGCATGTCGAGACCGCGGCCAGCCGCGGCACGTTCCAGCAGGGTAACGGCCCGATCCAGGGCTACGTCCCGCATCGGACGCTCGCCGGCACCAAGACCAACACGCCGATCCTCGAAGTGCCGCAGTCGGTTTCAGTGATCGGCACCGACCAGATCCGCGACCAGGGTGCGCGCTCGGTGGTGCAGGCGGTCGGCTATACGCCGGGCATCGTCACCAACAGCCCGAACGACACGCGGTTTGAATCAATATTCATCCGCGGCTTCCAGGCACAGCTCTTCCTCGATGGCATGCGGCTGCCCTACGGTGCGGCTTCGTTCGGCCAGCCAAAACTCGATCTCGCACTTCTGGAACGGGTCGAGGTGCTGCGCGGGCCCGGCTCATCGCTCTATGGACAGGCCCCTCCCGGCGGCTTCGTCAACATGGTTAGCCGCCTGCCCACGGCTTCGCCGCTCAACTCGTTCGAATTGCTTGCCGACAACTGGGGCAAGGTGCAGGCCAATTTCGACGTCGGCGGCGTCGGTGCGGTCAATCAGAAGGGCGATCTGTTCTGGCGCATTGCCGGTACCATCCACGACGGCGGCACGCAGACCGATTTCGTCAACGACTTTCGCGGCGCGATTGCACCATCCTTTACCTACAAGCCTGATCTCGACACCACTTTCACCTTCCTGAGCGGCTATCAGCGCGACATCACCGGTCTGGCGTTGCAGTTCTTCCCGTCGCAAGGAACGCTGTATTCCAATCCCAACGGCCGCATTCCCCTGACCAAGTTCCTTGGCGAACCCGGCTTCGATCATTTCGATCGTACCCAGGCGTGGGTTGGTTATCAGTTTGAGCACTCGTTCAACGAAGTTTGGACGGTGCGGCAGAACGTCCGCTACTTCGACCTTGAGACCAACACCTATGCTGTCGCTGGCGGCGGTGCGATCGGCTCGGCGGCCCTTCCCAACACGGCCTCGGGAGACTTCAGCACGCTCAATCGCGCTGCTTTCTCGTTCCCGGAGGATGCGAGTTCCGTCACCTTGGACAATCAGGCCGAGGCGCGGTTCACCACGGGCGCACTCGCGCACACCGCGCTGTTTGGCGTCGACTATCGCCACATCGACAGTCAAATCAACATGACCGTCGGCGCTGCACCTCAGATCAATCTCTACAACACGGTCTATGGCGCTGCGATTGCGTTTCCAACGACGACGACCAATCACTCCAGCCAGGTGCAGGACCAGACCGGTCTCTACCTGCAGGACCAGGTCGCGCTCGGCCGGTGGCGCCTGACCCTGACTGGTCGCAGCGACTGGGTTACGACTGACTCGATGAATTTCGTGACCAACAAGCAGACGACCCAGAATGATCAGGCATTCACCGGTCGTGCCGGCCTGAACTACATCTTCGACTCCGGCATTGCGCCCTATATCGCCTATGCGACCTCATTCCAGCCGACGTTGGGGGTGACAGTGGCCGGCGGTGCGCCCGTCCCGACCACCGCCCAGCAGGCCGAGATCGGCGTCAAATACCAGGCCGCCGGTACGAACTTGCTACTGACTGCAGCGCTGTTCGACCTAACGCAGCAGAACGTCGTTACGCCGTCGGCCATTGTGGGGTTCAGCGATCAGACCGGCGAGGCGCGATCGCGTGGTGGCGAGTTCGAGGCACAAGTAAGTTTGACGGAAGGGCTCAAGCTGCTTGCCTCCTACGCCTATACCGACACCTTGACGACCAAGACCAATACGCCCTCCCAGCTCAACAAGCACCTCATCGTCCAGCCGATGAATCAGGCGGCGCTATGGGCCGATTACACCTTTCAGCAGGGCCAGCTCACGGGCTTCGGCTTCGGCGGCGGCGTGCGCTACATTGGCGATTCCTATGGCGACCTCGCCAACACGCTTTCGATTCCGAGCTACACGCTGTTCGATGTGGCCGTGCATTACGACCTGTCCAATCTCGACCGTCGGCTGCGCGGCGTCACGCTCGCGGTGAATGCCACCAACCTGTTCGACAAGTATTACGTCTCCTGGTGCTCGACGGCGAACTCCTGTTTCCTCGGCTCCGGGCGAACCGTGATCGGCAGCGTTCGCTACACCTGGAATTGAGATCGAGGAAGGACATCTCCGCATGACGCCGCATTCGATCCGGGCCTGGAAGGGCGTCCACAAATGGACCAGCCTGATCTGCACGCTGTTCCTGCTGCTGCTATGCATCACCGGGCTGCCGCTGATCTTCCACGATGAGATCGATTCCGCGTTGGGCGCCACGATCGAGCCCGATCCGGCCGCAGGCGCGGCGCCCTTGCTGAGTTTCGACCGTATCCTCGAGATCGCCCGCGCGGCGCAACCAAAGCAGGTTATCACCATCGTCGGTGCCGACGACGAGGATCCGATCTGGCACGTCTACATGGCATCGACCGTCACTGCGCCGAAAGCCGACGTCATCGTCAGCATCGACGCGCGTTCGGGGCGGATCCTTCACGTCGGCGCGGCCGCCCGCGGCGCGGTCACCAAGTTTCTGCTCGACCTGCACACCGATCTGTTTTTGGACCAGCCGGGCATGCTGTTTCTCGGCGCCATGGGTCTCTGCTTCCTGCTCGCGATCGTCTCCGGCGTCGTCGTCTACGGGCCGTTCATGCGACGGTTGGATTTCGGCGCGATCCGGCCGCGCCGCCGCCTGTACTGGCTCGACCTGCATAATCTGCTCGGCATCGTGATCCTGGCATGGACGCTCGTCGTCGGCGTCACCGGCGTCATCAACACGCTCTCGACACAGATCGCGCAGCATTGGCAGCGCACCGAGCTGGTCGCGATGCTTGGGCCCTGGCGCAACGCCGCGGTGCCTGCGCAACTGGCGTCGGCTCAACTCGCGATCGACACGGCGCTGGCGCACGCGCCGGGCATGAAGGTGCAGTCCGTCGCCATGCCGGGATCGCAATTTGCCGGCGGTCATCACTACGGCGTCTATCTCCGCGGCAACCAGCCGCTCACCTCGCGCCTGCTCAAGCCGGTGCTGATCAATGCGGACGACGGCTCGTTCGGCGAAACGCGGGACATGCCGCTCTACGTCCAGGCGTTGTTCGTCTCGCGCCCGCTGCATTTCGGCGACTATGGCGGGCTGCAGCTGAAGATCATCTGGGCGCTGCTCGATCTCGCGACCATCATCGTGCTCGGCAGCGGCGTCTATCTCTGGGCGGTGAAGCTGCGCAAGGCTCCGGCGCGTGCGTCAATTGCGGCGGCGTCGCCGCTCGTCGTCGGTGCGGAGCGATCCTGATGTCCGCGACAAAGCGTTCGGTCACGCAAATCTTCCTGGCGCCGGTTGTGATCTCGGCCGTGATCGCCTTCGGGCTGGTCTCGGCCCTGCTCGGCGACGGGATCTGGGACCAAGCCTCCTGGCTCGCGCTTGCCGTGCCGCTGGTCGTGATCGCGTTCTACGTCGGCCGGCGCTCCGCGCGGAGCTGATCCCGCCGCATTGCATTCCTGGCGTCCGCACGATCCCGTCGCTGACGCACGCCATTCTCGTGCCGGATACCTCCGTCCCGTTTGCCGGAGATGTCCCCCCGAGCAAACCTCGCCATAGTCCCCACACAAAAAACGTGTGAGGAAACATGACCGAGAGCATCGTCGATGCCGTTGCGCCGCCAGCCGCGGTACCTGACGCCGCGTCGCCGCGAAAAGTGTTTTGGGCGACCTGGTTCGGCTGGATGCTCGATGGCTTCGATTCTTCGATGTACGGCTACATCCTGGTCGGCGCGCTGAGCGAGCTGCTGCCGGCGAGCGGGATCGAGCCGAGCAAGGCCAATATCGGTATCTATGGCGGGCTGTTATTCTCGATCTTCATGCTGGGCTGGGCCTGCTCGATGGTCTGGGGCTGGGCCGCCGATCGTTACGGCCGCGTCAGGATCATGTGCTGGACGGTGCTGGTCTACTCCTTGTTCACGGCATTGTGCGGGCTTGCGACCGGGATCGTGATGTTCGCGCTGTTTCGCTTCGTCGCCGGCTTCGGCATCGGCGGCGAGTGGGCCGCGGGCACCCCGCTGCTGCAGGAGTCCGTGCCCGAGAATACGCGGGTGCGGCTCGCCGGATGGCTGCATACGGCGACGCCGACCGGGCTGTTCCTGGCCGCCGCCGTCACGCTTGCGATCGGCAACACCCTCGGCTGGCGCGGCATGTTCCTGCTCGGCATCCTGCCGGCGCTGCTAATCGCGTATCTGCGCAGTAATATTCCCGAGCCCGCGAACCATGCGTCGCGTGAGCGGCCTTCGGTCACGGAATTGTTTGCCGGCGACCAGGCGCGCACCACCTGGGCCGCGGCGCTCCTGATGGCCTGCATCATCTTCGGCCTGTGGTCCTCGAATTTCTGGGCGCCGACCGTGATCGCGACCAAGCTGGTCGCCGCGGGCGCGACACCAGCACATGCGCAGGAGATGGGGGCGGTGGCCGGCCTGATCACCAATGTCGGCACGCTGATCGGTTGCTTCCTGGTGCCGTCGATCACCGGCTGGCTCGGCAGCCGGCGACGCACCGCGGTCCTGTTCTTCATCGGCGGCGTGGTTTCGGTCGTGGTCTGCTATCAGGTCGCGATCGCGTGGCTCGACAGCCTGACGCTGTTCATGGTGCTCTTGCCGGTGCTCGGCTTTTTCACCAACGGCGTGTTCGGACTGTTCACGATCTGGCTGCCGGAGATGTTTCCCAGTGCGCTGCGCGGCTCGGGCTCCGGTTTCGCCTTCAGCATGGGCCGCGTGCTCGGCGCCGCCGGCCCGACCTTGATCGGCGCGCTTGCCGCCCGCACCGGAAGCTTCCCGCTGGCGATCTCGCTGTTGTCGCTGATCTATCTGATCGGCCTGCCGCTGATCAAGCTGGCGCCGGAGACGGCCGGAAAGCCGCTGGCAAGATAGGCGAAGCGCGCTTCGCTCGCATGCGCAATGAGCGCATCAGAAATTGTTGATCAAGCAAAGTTAGTCACCCTTGCCGAATGCTACTTGACATTGCATTTTTGTCGTGGTCGCTTTTCTTCTTTCAGAAGGAGATTGATCATGACCAAATCGGAACGCGATGCAGATGTGCAATCTCAGTTGGCGGCGGCGCAACAGGCGCTCGGCGTCAACGCAGAATTTGCGCAGTCGTGCGACGCCAAGTTTCTCGGGGCCGGCAGGCGCGACACCGACAGCCCGGTGATCCATGAGTGGTTTCAGGATTGGTCGCGATTCCACAAGGGCCCGGCCCTGTAGGTCGAGCGCCTCACCTTCGGGATAGCTTCCTCCGTAACAGCCGAACACCGGCGTTCGTAACGGCTTGACAGCGCCCGTCGGCGGCGAAAGTGGGCACACGCGCATGTTCGGCGGTACGCTCGTTGTCGTTCAGGGAACGCCATTCTGCAACATCGATTGCAGTTACTGCTACTTGCCGGACCGCGCGAGCTCTCAGCGGATGTCAAACGAGGTGCTTTCGGCGATCTTCCGCAGGGCCTTCGAGAGCCGGCGAACGATCGATCCGATCACGTTCCTCTGGCACGCCGGTGAGCCGCTGGCCGCCCCTCTTGCAATGTACGAGCAGGCATTCGAGCTCGCGGTTGCAGAGAACCGTCCCTTCGGCAGGGAGTTCCGCTTCGCGATCCAGACCAACGGGACGCTGATCAACCGCAAATGGACCGATTTCGTTCGGCGTCGCGACATCCGGATCGGCGTGAGCCTGGATGGGCCAGCCTTCGTGCACGATTTCCACCGCAAGGATCGTTCGGGACGAGGGACGCATGCGCGAACGATGGCCGGCATCGCGCATCTTCGGTCTGCCGATATTGGATTTTCGGCGATCGCGGTCGTCTCCGACCATTCGCTCGACTATCCCGACGAAATTTTCGAGTTCTTTGAGCGGGAGGATATCGTAAATGTCGCGTTTAACGCAGAGACGACGCTCGGCGTTCACCTGAACTCGACGCTTCATTCGTTCGAACGGATGGAGCGGTTCTTCATCCGGTTCCTGCAGCGCATCAGCAAGAGCAAATCCCTGTTCAACATTCGCGAGATCAGCGACGCCTATCGCGCGATCAGGAATCGCGAAGGCATTTCCAACATCCATGCCGGGCGAAACAGCACGAACGCGCCCTACGATGTCATTACGGTGGATCGCTCGGGCGCCTTCTCGACGTTCTGTCCGGAGCTCAGATCCGCGTCCGCCCCCCGCTACTCCGATTTCATCATGGGAAACGTGATGTCCGATTCTTTCGACGCCATGGAGGCCAACGCGGTCTTCAAGCAGGTGAATGAGGAGATCAGGAGGGGGGTCGATTCCTGCCGGACCAGTTGTCCATACTGGTTCGCCTGCTACGGAGGTGCTCCCTCCAGCAAATTCTTCGAGACCGGCCGGTTCGACGGCACCGAGAGCGGGCATTGCCGGCATCAGAAGCAGGCCGTGGTTTCGGCTCTCATGAAACATATCGCGGTCGAAGGCGGCCTTGGACTTGCTGACGGCTCGAACGGATTTGCCCGGAATGGACACGCGCGCAACGTCGTTTGATGGTCGGCAACTCGTCGCCGGCGTGCAGATCTTCGACGTAACCGGCGAAGCCGTCGCGGCAAGGGTTGCGCGAAGCGACGGTACCGTCGTGGCGGATGCCGACGATTACGAACATGGCACGAGAATTCCGCGCAAGCCGTGGACACCGCTGCAACCGGGCGAACTGAGCCGAGTCGAGGGGGATACCGCTGGATTTATGAAGGGAAGCTCTGTCGCGGTCGTTCGTGTCCCGGACGAACTGGTTGCCGCGATCGGTAGGACGGAGTTGTTCAGCGACCCGGCGTCGATCGAACCGGCGATCATCCGGTTTGCAACACTTTTGAGCGTGGGAGCACGAGCCCCGCCCCGTCTTCTCGGGCCAAACTCGCGGCGGATCGGGTTGCCGACTTCGACCTACGATCCGCGTACCTCGCAGTTGATTGGACTGCATGTCGACAGCTTCTATGGGCAGCCGATCGCGTCCCGTCATCTCGCGCCAAATCGGCTTTGCCTGAATGCAGGCAGGGAAGATCGTTTCCTCCTCTTCATCAATCTGACACTGCTGCAAATGCGGAACACCCTCATGGAGGCGGGAGTCGCGGATCCACGCGTCACTGGAAACAGTATCGACGTCGGCGACGTGTTCATGGCGGAATTTCCGGACTATCCGGTGTTGAAGCTGACCGTTCGTCCTGGAGAGGCCTACATTGCGCCAACGGAGAATGTGATTCACGACAGTACGACGGAGGACAAAATCGAGCGCGACGTGACGATCACGCTGCTTGGCGAATTCGCCCTGCCTTCGTCCGGCGGAGCTTGACGTGTTGGTCTACCGGGCAGATCGTCCAAATCTCGCTATGACGTTCAGTCCCCGCATCTTCTATCGCAGCGAGGATTATTCGGTCAGCTCGAATCGGCCCGAGCCTGGCCTGGTTGCCGATCAGCTGCTTTATGCAGCCGACGGGGTCGGTATGACTCTTCATCTTTTCCCGCGAATTGACCGGATCAGCGTCGTGCTCGATTGCGATGCAATGGCACGACTGTCTCAATGTGGAGTCGAGGTCGATGCCGCCAAGCAGGCGGTGGTTTTCATGGCACACCACGATCTGCGCCAAGTGCAAAGGTTTCGACCGACCGTCTATGCGTTCGATGCGCACTCGTTTGTCCGCGTGGCCAGCGGTGAATTCGTTTCGCGAAGCGCGGTCACCGCTGTCGGCGTAGAGCACTATTGCATGAGGCAAGCACTGCGCGAGTGGCAAACACAGTTGCGAGGTGTGTCCGATCTAACGGAATGCGAAACACGGCTAAAAAACGTCGGCATTCGATACGCTACGCAGAAATTCGGCGCGGATGCGGCCGTCTCCCCCCGGGGCCAGTGAAAGCGCGTCGCGGCCGACCGAGATCGGATAAATGTGGTCTACGCCGCCGGCGCCGGTTTCGGCGGGAGCTTCGCCGGCGCCTTGTCGACCTTCTTCGACCACGAGCGGTAGTAGGCCAGCACGGTCATCAGCACGATGCCGACCGCGCTGACCACGATCTGCATCCACAGGCTGCCGGAGACCTCGACCAGCACCACATGCGCGACCACGGCGAGGAAGACGCCCGAGCAGAACACCTCGAGCGACTGCTGACCGCATTTGATGATCGGCTGGAAGATCGGCCGTTCGTATCCAGGCCAGTCCTTCGGCAGAAAGCGCGTGACGAAGAAGGCGAGCACCACGAAATGCAGTACGCGATAGGGCGCGAGATTGGTCTTGTCGTTCGGATTGAACGCATCATAGAGCCAGGCCGGCATCGCATGGGCGAGCTCGGGGAAGCGCCCGGCCAGTGTCATCACCAGCGCGAACAAGAGGTAGGCCCCGCCGAGCCAGAGAAAGGCGCGCGAGCGGATGAAGGAGATCGATTCGGATGCGCCGCCGAGCGCGAACCAGCCGCCGAACACGAACAGGAACTGCCAGCAGAACGGATTGAAGTACCATGAGCCGTCCGGATAGGCCGGCAGGTTCCAGCCGAAATGCCGCGCGGCGAGGTACAGCAGGAACGACGCCGCCAGCGTCAGATTGAGCTTGCGGAGCATCGCCCACAGCACCAGCGGATAGACCACCATCAGCGCGATGTAGAGCGGCAGCACGTCCATGTTGACCGGCTTGAACGCCAGGATCAGGCCTTGATAGAGCGTCTCGGCCGGGTTCTGCATGAAGCCGGCGACGTTGAACTCGTTCTGCAGATTGGGATCGTGGTAGCGCTGGGCGAGATAGCCGATCTCGGCGATGTAGATCACGAACAGCATGACGTGCGCGACATAGATCTGCCAGGAGCGCTTGATCAGCCGGGTGGCGCCGATCACGGTGCCGCGCTCGATCATCATCCGCGCATAGACAAAGGACGCCGTGTAGCCGGAGATGAAGACGAACAGATCGGCAGCGTCGCTGAAGCCGAAATTCTTCTGCGTGATCCAGTTCACCGCGTTGTTCGGGATGTGATCGAGATAGATAGCCCAATTGGCGAACCCGCGCAGCAGATCCAGTCGATAGTCGCGCCCGCGCGGCGGCAGGACAGCCTTGACGTCCATCGATTCGCTCCCCCCTTGCAGCCCGCGTCGTCCGGTCCGCGAGCCTCCACGGCATCATACTAGAACAGGATATTGACGGCTGTGTAGAGGGCGCTCGTATCGCGGGCGCGACGAATTTTCATCAAATCGTTCTTGCCGGTCGCGTAGAAGCCGTAGGGTGGGCAAAGCGAAGCGTGCCCACCATTCACGCCGTGCTCGCGATGGTGGGCACGCTTGCGCTTTGCCCGCCCTACGAATCGACTGCGTCACGCTAGCGCGGGACGAAGCTGTAATGCAGCGTGGAGAACAGCGCCTTGCCCTTCTTCACCAGATCGTATTTGCGGCCGTAGAGCAGCCAGACCGCGGTCAGCTGGCACATGCCGCCCATCATCAGCGACATCGCAACATAGGGATCGAGATTGCGGCGATAGCTGCCGGCGCGAACTGCCCGCTTGATCAGCTGCACGTAGCGCAGCGCGTATCTGTCGACGGCCTTCTTGACCCGCGGTTCGGCGGCGGTGACGCTCGGCCATATCTCCAGGAAGAACACCCGGCCCCAGCTCGGGTTCTCGCTGATATATTCGAAGTTGGTGAGGAAGATGATGCGCAGCTGCTCGACGGGATCGGCACCCTTGGCCAGCCGCGGCTCGGTCTTCTGGTACAGCGCTTCGAAATTGTCCTCCGGCACTTCCAGCACCAGCGCGCGCTTGTCCTCGAAATAGTCGTAGATGCTCGACAGCGGCACCTTGGCCGCGGCGGCGATGTCGGTGAGCGAGGTGCGATCGATGCCCCGTTCGCCGAACAGCTTCGTTGCCGCGCCCAGAATCTGTTCCCGCCGCTCGCGGCTGCGTTGTTGCTTGAGCTTGAGTGTCCCCGAAGCCACTTGCGTCTCCCCGCATTCCGCAAAAACAGTAAGGCTGCGGAATGCGAACACAAGGGCTATTGCGGCGATATACAACGGCGTCACGTCAGGTCGGCGCGTTCCGCCGTTCATGATCGCGGAACGCGTGACGGGCGATGACCTGCCGCATGATCTCGGACGTGCCATCCAGGATGCGCACGACGCGGGTTTCCCGCCAGATCCGCTCGATCGGCAGGTCCCTGGAATAACCAACACCACCGAACAGTTGCAGGGTGGTGTCGGCGATGCGCTGCACCATCTCGGCGCCGGTATATTTGGACAGCGCTGCGGCCGCGGTGCGGGCGGCCGCGTCGCCGTGGTCGTAACGCCAGGCCGCCTCATAGGCGACGAGCCGCGCGGCATGCAGCGCGGCTGCCATGTCGGCGATCTGCCATTCGATGCCCTGGTGGTCGCGCAGCTTGCGCCCGAACGCCTCGCGCTGCGAGACGTGGTCGAGGGCATAGGCGAGCAGCTGGCTCGCGGCGCCGACGCAATAGGCGCCCCAATGCGTGCGCCCGGCATCCAGGCAGCGCATCGCGATGGCAAAGCCTTCGCCCTCTTGTCCGAGCAGATTGTCGCGCGGCACACGGCAGTGCTCCAACTTGACCTCGGCATGTTCCGAGCCGCGCCCGGCGGCCATCTCGACCACACGGCCGATCGAAAGCCCCGGCGTTTTCGCGTCCACAACGAAGGCCGCGATGCCTTTGGCACCGGCGGACGGATCGAGCGTGGCGAACACGGTAAAGACGCCGGCGACCGGCGCGTTGGTGATGTAGGTCTTGCATCCGTCGAGTACATAATGATCGCCGTCGCGCCGCGCCCGGGTCTCGATCCGTGCCGCATCGGAGCCGGCATTCGGCTCGGTCAGCGCGAAGGCCGCGATCACCCGTCCGCTGGCGAGCTCGGGCAGCCAGCGGTCACGGACCTGCGGCCTGGCGAAAAACTCGATCGCCTTCGATCCGATGTGCACGTTCACCCCGCTCAGATAGTAGAAGGCGGTGTGCGCCTTCGCGAGTTCCTCGATCGCGATGCAGCTGCCGAGCATCGACAGGCCGAGGCCGCCGAATTCCCTTGGCGTGTTGGTGCCGAATAATCCCATCCGGCGCAGGGCGGCCATCGCGCTGTCCGGCACGCGTCCGGTCGCTTCGATCGCCGCATCATGCGGTTGCAGCTCGGTGCGCACGAAGTCGCGGATCCGGCTTTGCAGAACCTGGAGCTGGTCGGGAAGCTGGAAATCCATGGCCCACCTATGATTGGCTCGGATCGGCTCGTCCATAATTCGAATATTCTTCGAAAATGGTCGCGCCGCCCTTCGGCGATGTCAAGTGAGAACCGAAAAGAGATCGTGCGGCACGAGACGCCGGAAGGCTCTTGAAAAGCCGGCGCGAAAGGCGACACTCCATCGGTCCGCAACGCCTGCCGCAAGTTTGTCTATTTTCTGTTGGATAAAACCAAGGGTTGTGGGCGGGCAATTTGTCGTTGGGGGACAGAGATGGCGCAGCACTCGTTTCATTCAATCGGCTCCGCACGGGCTTTCATCGGTCTCGCTCTCGCATTGATGATCGGGCTGCTCGCGCCGCCCGCATCCGCACAGACCGCGACCAATGCCACCCTGGCCCGGGTGCTGGTGCTCGGCACCGGCGGCACCATTGCGGGGCAGGCCAACGCACGGGCCGGCAACGCCTACGATTCCGGCAAGATCAGCGCGGCGAACCTGATCGCGGCGATCCCGGGCATCGACAAGCTCGCCACCATCTCGGCGGAGCAGATCTCCTCGATCGGCTCGCAGGACATGAACGACAAGGTCTGGTTCGACCTCGTCAAGCGCATCCGCGCTGCGATCGAGAACAAGGAGGTCGATGGCGTCGTGATCACGCACGGCACCGACACGATGGAGGAGACCGCGTTCTTCCTGCAAAACGTGCTCGACACCGAGATTCCGATCGTGCTGGTCGGCTCGATGCGGCCGTCGACCGCGATCGGCGCCGACGGACCGGCCAATCTGTACGATGCGATGCGGGTCGCCTCCGCGCCGGAATCGCGCGGCCGCGGCGTGCTGGTCGTGCTCAACGACACCATCCACGGCGCGCGCTGGGTGCAGAAGACCAACACCACCAGCGTGCAGACCTTCCGCTCGCCCGATGCCGGCCCGGTCGGCTATGTCGACACCGGCTCGCTGCGCTTCCTGGCGGGGGCCCCGGCCAAGGGAGCGAAGTACAAGCTGCCGGATGCGCCGCCGCTGCCGCGGGTCGACATCGTCTATTCGCACGCCAACATGGACGCCGCCGAGGTCGAGGATGCGGTGAAGCGCGGCGCCAAGGGCATCGTGCTGGCCGGCGTCGGCGACGGCAATTCCTCCAAGGGCGCGATCGATGCGCTCGCGGCGGCGGCGAAGCAGGGCGTCGTGGTGGTGCGTTCGAGCCGCGTCGGATCGGGTTATGTCAATCGCAACGTCGAGGTCGAGGACGACAAGCTCGGCTTTGCGGTCGCGCTCGACCTCAACCCGCAAAAGGCCCGCGTGCTGCTCGAACTCCTGATCGCCAACGGCATCACCGATCCCAAGGCGGTGCAGCAGGCATATGCGCAGTAGCGGGGTCCGTCTGCCGGTGCGCCCCTGACGTGGGCTGCGCGGAAAGGTGCTAGCGAGCCAGTGGATATCTGCTCAGCCCTGGCCGGCCAGCGCTGAGAGCTTGCCCAGCAGCTTCGTCCGGTCCTTGCCGATCATCAGCACACTGCTGTCCGGGGCAAGCAGCGCCGTGAACGGCAGCATCGCGGCGCCGAGCGGCGAGGCCTCAGGGCCGAACTGGCCCGGCACGATCTCCGGCGCGACGATGCCGGTGGCGCGCACGCGGCTGAACAGGCTTTGCACCTTCGCCAGCAACTCCAGATGAATCGGCCGCGGCAAAATGCTGTCGAGCACGATCGCTTCGATGTCGATCACCGAGGCGATGGCGATGATCGCCTCGGCCAGCGCGTTGGCGCAATCCTCGATCCATTCGTCGAGCGGCTCGCGCGCGCCTGAAGGCATGGGGTCCAGCTCCCGCACCCGCGTGATCTCGATGCCGCGCGACTTCAGATGATTGACCAGCACGTAGATCGAGGCTCGGTGAATCAAGCTCGGGTAGCGCCCCGGTTTGACGATTGCCGAATCGAGGCGCGACGGCGAGACCGGCAACGGGCCGAGCGCGGCGCTGTTTCCGTGCGGGCCGGTCTGCACCTTGCCGTCTTGCACCAGGCCGCCGCCGACGAAGGTGTCGATCGAGATGTGCATGAAATCGCGGAAGCGCGCGCCGGCACCGTGGACCAACTCGGCCAGCGCGGCAGACGTGGCGTCGTTCTCGATGAACACCGGCGTCTTCGCCGGCGTCGCGAAATGCGTCATCAGCTCGATCGCGTCCCAGCGGTCGCCAAGGTCGGCCGGAAAGCCGAGCTCCTCATGCCAGCCGCCCAGGAAGTAGGGCGAAGCGATGCCGACGCCGACGATGGAGGCGTCGTCGAGAGCGTTCACCAGCGCGTCGAAATTGGCGAGCGCGGCGTTGCCCGCCTTGCGGACCAATTCGGGGTCCGGATAGCGGTATTCGTGCGACTCGCGGGCGCGCAACTCGCCGGCAAAGTCGACCAGCACCGCCTCCAGCGCGCGACGGCCGATCTTGATGCCGACACTATAGATGCGCTCCGGCATCAGCCGGTAGAGCACGGACGGCGATCCGCGCTGCCCGAACCTCTTCCCGACCTGCTTTACGAATCCTGCCTGTTCCAGTCCATCGACGATGCCGGCCACGGCAGCCGGCGTGAGGTGTGCGGCGCGCGCAAGATCGGATTTGGACGCTTCCTTGAGGCGGCGGACGGCATCGAGCACGAAGCGCTCATTGTAGTGGCGAAGCTTGACCGAATTGCTGCCCTTTCCTGACAAGCCGTCATCTCCAATCAAGCCATCGCTGCCACTTCTGGCTTCCGCCGCGATCGGGTTCCGATCGCGCTGGAACTCGGTATGCCATTTGGCGTCATCCTCGTGCGAGCCATTTTCTCGTTGCGACCCGACTATAATATAGTAAATTAAAAAAATAAATGTCTGCCAAAGGATAAGGGCAGGCTAGGGGAAACGATCCGGTCCTGTTGGCCACCAACGGCCTCGGCAGCAGCGCGCCGACATCGACGACCGGCAAGGAGCATCATGTTTCTCGGCATCGATCTCGGCACCTCGGCGGTCAAGACCATCCTGGTTGATGGCGCACAGCGCGTCATCGCCAGCAGAAGTCACGCGCTGTCGACGGCCTCGCCGCGCCCGGGCTTCTCCGAGCAGGATCCGCGGCTGTGGGTCGAGGCGACGTTCGCGACATTGGACGCGCTGAAGGCGGATCACCCCCGTGAATTGGCCGAGGTTGTGGGCATCGGCCTCTCCGGTCAGATGCACGGCGCGACGCTGCTCGACGCCGACCTCCGTCCGCTGCGGCCCTGCATTCTCTGGAACGACGGCCGCTCCGCCGCCGAGTGCCGCGAGCTCGAAGCGCGCTGGCCCGCCTTGCGTGCGACGACGGGCAACAAGGCGATGCCCGGTTTCACCGCGCCGAAGCTGCTCTGGGTCGCAACGCACGAGCCGGAGAACTTTGCGGCGACGCGGCTCGTGCTGCTGCCGAAGGCCTATCTGCGCCTCGTCATGTCGGGCGAGGCGATCGAGGACGTCTCCGATGCCTCGGGATCGCTATGGCTCGATGTCCTCAGGCGCGACTGGTCGGATGACGGCCTTGCCGCAACCGGCCTCTCGCGCAGGCAGATGCCGCGTCTGGTCGAGGGCTTTGCGCCCGCGGCGCGGCTGACCCGCGAGCTCGCGCAGCGCTGGGGCATGGCCAAACAGCCGATGATTGCGGGTGGCGCGGGCGACAATCCGGCCGGCGCCATCGGCATCGGCGCGATCCGGCCGGGAACCGCGTTCATCTCGCTTGGCACGTCGGGCGCGCTGTTTGCGCCGACCGAGAGGATTGCGGCCAATCCCGAGCGCGCCGTGCATATCTTCGCGCACGCAATCCCGGCGATGTGGCTGCAGGGCGGCGCAATCCTCTCGGCGGCATCCTGCCTCGGCTGGATCGCGCGGCTGCTCGGCGCCCCGGAAGCCGAGTTGCTGGCGCCCCTTGGCGCGCATCCGCAGGCGCCGTCGCCTGTCAGCTTCCTGCCGTATCTTGCCGGCGAGCGCACGCCGCATGACGACCCCGATGTGCGCGGCATGCTCGATGGCCTGAGCCATGGCACGGATCGCGCCGCGGTCGTGCAGGCCGTGCTCGAAGGCGTCGCCTTCGCGCTTGCCGATTGCCGCGATGCGCTCGCGAGCGCCGGCCTTGTCGTGACCGAGGCCGATGCGATCGGCGGTGGCGCGCGATCGGGCTTCTGGCTCTCGGTGCTGGCGAACGTTCTCGACATGCCGATCAACCGCGTTGCCGACAGCGACGTCGGCGCGGCGTTCGGCGCGGCGAGATTGGGGCGTCTTGCCGTCACCGGCGAGCCGATCGCAGCCGTCTGCACGGCACCGCCGCGCGTCGAGACCTTCGAGCCCAAGCGTGGTCTCGCCGACGCCTATGCCGCGAGGCTTCCTGCATGGCGCGAGCTGTACCGGCCGCGCCGCGGATCGGAAACGCATCGTGCGAGGGAGGCAAGATGACCGAGCCGATCCTCGAGATGCGCCGGGTCTCCAAGTCGTTCTTCACGATCAAGGCGCTGCGCGACGTCGACCTCACCGTCTACCCAGGTGAGATCCACGCCTTGATGGGCGAGAACGGCGCCGGCAAATCGACGCTGATGAAGATCCTGTCGGGCGCCTACCGGCCCGATCCGGGCGGCGAGATCCGCATCGAGGGCAAGCAGGTCGCGATCAACGGCCCGCTCGGCGGCCGCGCGGCCGGCATCTCGATCATCTATCAGGAGCTATCGCTGGCCCCGAATCTCAGCGTCGCGCAGAACATCTATCTCGGCCGCGAAGTCTCGCGCCTCGGGCTGCTGGCGCGCGAGGCGATGGAGGCCGGTGTCGGCCCGATCCTGGAGCGGCTCGGCGCCGATTTCACCGCGTCGACACTGGTCGCGAATTTATCGATGGGGCAACGCCAGCTGGTCGAGATCGCCCGCGCGCTGCACGCCCGCTCGAAAATCCTGATCATGGACGAGCCGACCACCGCGCTGTCGGCCGGTGAGAGCGAGCGGTTGTTCGGCCTGATTCGGCAGCTCCGCGCCGAGGGCCTTGCGATCATCTACATCTCGCACCGCATGGACGAGGTCTATGCGCTCGGCGACCGCGTCACGGTGCTGCGCGACGGCACCATGGTCGGCTCGCTCGACAAGGGCGAGATCCGCGCCGACATCATCGTCCGCATGATGGTCGGGCGCGACGTCTCGTCGTTTTACAAGAAGGAGCATGATCCGCGGGCCGTGCACGGCGCGCCCGTGCTCGCCGCCGTCGACATTGCCGACGGCCAGCGTGTCAAGGGTTGCTCGCTGACCGTGCATGCGGGCGAGGTGGTCGGTCTCGCCGGGCTGGTTGGTGCCGGCCGCACCGAGTTGGCGCATCTGATCATCGGCGCCGCGCCGAAGACTGCCGGCCATGTCGAGCTCGAAGGATGTAACGTCGAGATCCGTAACCCCGGCGAGGCGCTCGCGGCGGGCATCGCCTATCTGACCGAGGACCGCAAGGCGCTCGGCCTGTTCCTCGACATGTCCTGCCTCGACAACATCAATCTCGCGGTGCTGGGCCGCGATGCCAGGCCGGGCGGCATCCTCGACCGGGACAAGGCGCGAGACCGGGCGAAGAAAGCGTTCGCGGCGCTGGGCATCCGCGCCGCGGATATCGGCGTCACGGTCGGCGGCCTCTCCGGCGGCAACCAGCAAAAGGTGCTGCTGTCGCGGCTGCTTGCGATTGCGCCAAAGATCCTGATCCTCGACGAGCCGACGCGCGGCGTCGATGTCGGCGCCAAGTCCGAGATCTATTCGATCATCGACAACCTCGCGAAGTCGGGCACCGCGGTGCTGGTGATCTCCTCCGACCTGCCCGAGATCATCGGCATCTGCGACCGCGTCATCGTGATGCGCGCGGGGCACATTGCCGGCGCGATGAGGCGGACCGAGACGTCGCCGCTGAACCAGGAAGACATCATGGCACTCGCCACCGGGACGGAGCAGATCGATGCCTGATCAAGGATCCACGCAGGTGAACACCGCCACCGCAAGCGGATTGGCCGCGATGCAGGAGACCAGGCGTCAGCGCATCAGGCTGGCGATCCGCGCCGCCGGCATGCTGCCGGTGCTGCTGCTGCTGTGCGGCGGCTTTCACTATTTCTCGGACGGCCGTTTCTTCACCGCGCAGAATCTCGGCATCGTGGTGCAGCAGGCCGCCGTCAACACCGTGCTGGCGGCCGGCATGACCTTCGTGATCCTCACCGGCGGCATCGACCTCTCGGTCGGCTCGATCCTGGCGGCCTCGGCCATGGCCGGACTGATCATCTCCAAGCTGCCCGATCTCGGCGCGTTGTGGTTACCGGCCTCGGTGCTGACGGGCGCGGCCTTCGGCATCGTCAATGGCGGCCTGATCGCGCTGTTGCGCCTGCCGCCCTTCATCGTCACGCTCGGCTCGCTCACCGCGGTGCGCGGCGTGGCGCGGCTGCTCGGCGCCGACACCACGGTGTTCAATGCGTCGATCCCCTATGCCTTCATCGGCAACGGCTCGCTGACGCTCATTCCCGGCTTGCTGACGATCCCCTGGCTCTGGGTGATCGCGTTGCTGGTGATCCTCGTCTCCTGGCTGGTGCTGCGCCGTACCGTGCTCGGCGTGCACATCTATGCGGTCGGCGGCAATGAGAGCGCAGCGCGGCTCGCCGGCATCAAGGTCTGGGCGGTCTTGATCTTCGTCTATGGCGTGTCGGGCCTGCTCGCGGGCCTCGGTGGCGCGATGCAGGCGGCGCGGCTCTACGCCGCCAACGGCCTGCAACTCGGCCAGTCCTACGAGCTCGACGCGATCACCGCCGTGATCCTCGGCGGCACATCCTTTGTCGGCGGCATCGGCTCGATCTGGGGCACGTTGGTCGGCGCGCTGATCATCGCCGTGCTGTCGAACGGCCTGATCCTCACCGGCGTGTCCGACGTCTGGCAATACGTGATCAAGGGCTTGGTGATCATCGGCGCGGTGGCGCTCGACCGCTACCGGCTACAGGGCTCGGCCCGCACCTGAAAACAAATCTTGCGCGGTCACTGGTCGCCGTGCCGGAGCTTTGAACAGACCAGGGAGGACGCCAATGTTGAAGACGATCTCGTTTGCCAGCGCGGCCATGGCGCTGGTCCTGAGCTCCGCCCCATGCTTCGCCAAGGAACTCAAGTCGATCGGCATCTCGCTGGGCTCGCTGGGAAACCCGTTCTTCGTCGCACTGTCGAAGGGCGCCGAGTTCGAGGCGAAGAAAACCAATCCCAACGTCAAGATCACGACGGTGGGGTTCGAATACGACCTCGGCAAGCAGGTCACCCAGATCGACAATTTCATCGCCGCCGGCGTCGATCTGATCCTGCTCAACCCCGGCGATCCCAAGGCGATCGGGCCGGCGATCAAGAAGGCGCAGACCGCCGGCATCATCGTCGTTGCCGTCGACACCGCGGCCGAGGGCGCCGATGCCACGGTCACCACCAACAACGTCCAGGCCGGCGAGATCTCCTGCCAGTACATCGTCGACAAGCTGGGCGGCAAGGGCGACGTGATCATCGAGAACGGGCCGCAGGTTTCCGCGGTGATCGACCGCGTGGTCGGCTGCAAGAACACGTTCGGCAAGGCCCCCGGCATCAAGGTGCTGTCCAGCGACCAGGACGGCAAGGGTTCGCGCGAAGGCGGCCTCACCGTGGCGCAGGGCTATCTGACCCGCTTCGCCAAGATCGACGCCATCTTCGCCATCAACGATCCGCAGGCGATCGGCACCGACCTCGCGGCACGCCAGCAGGGCCGCACCGGCATCGTCATCACCGCGGTCGACGGCGCGCCCGACATCGAGGCCGCGCTCAAGGATCCCGCCTCGCCGCAGATTCAGGCTTCCGCCTCGCAGGATCCGTTCTTCATGGCGCGCCGCGCGGTGCAGATCGGCGTCGGCCTGCTCAGCGGCCAGAAACCTGCATCGACCGTCGAGCTGTTGCCGTCGAAGCTCGTGACGCGCGACAATATCGGCGACTACAAGGGCTGGACATCGGACCGTTCGCAATAGGACCGCTCGCCGGCGGGCTGCCGCGCCGTCGCAGGCGACGGCGTGGCGGACTGCCGGATCGCGCCGGCGTTGCTTGCTGCCTTCCGCACTGTGAGCAGCACCGCGCGCGCCTGCGCGATCCGCGACAGCACCGTCGAAGCCGGCACGCCGGTGACTTCGGCGATCTCGCGATAGGACAGGCCGATGAATTCGCGCAGCGCAATGGTTTCGCCCAGCGGTGCCGGCAGATCGTCGATCAGGTCCCGGATCGTCGGCATGCGCCGCTCGGATGTGATCCGCTCGGACGCCGTGCAGGGCCCTCTCAGCAGGGCAGTTCCGCCCTCGTGCCAGCCGAGTTTTTCGTGGCACACCGTTCTGAGGATCGCGAGCAGCCATGATTTGAGGGCGCCGCCGCGAAACCCCTCGAACTGTTGCCGCGCGCGCACGTAGCATTCCTGCACGGCATGTTCGGCATCCGCCTCGTTGCGGATCAACACGCGCGCGAAGGTATAGGCGTCATCGAGGTATGGCAGAGCCGCGTCTCGAAATGCCTGCGCCGTTTTATTCCCGGCTTTATCGTCACGCATCATTGGGTTGCATCTCGTGAATAGCTTTACCAGCAATGGGGCGAGTGGTATCAGGCTCCCCGCCGGGGTCGTGGACCGTTGCGCCAAGTGTAGGGACAGCAACGACATGCGCGCCCCGGAGGGAAAGCGATCGGTCATCGTCTGATCGATCGGGCTTTCGGAGCACGGATCATGTCCGAGACACAGGCGCCCAACCGCTTCTCGATCTTCCATCACGGGCTCGCCAGGGGGGCCGCCTATGAAGCGTGGCGCGAGGGCATTTGCCGCGGCTTCTGCCGGCTCGACGTCGGGCCGGCCGGCGACGACCGCATCGATTGCCATAACGAGTTCACCCAGCTGCATTCCGTGGTCATCGCGACGCCGCAGGGCGGCTCGGCGCGGTTCGCGCGCACCCGCGCGCTGCTGGACGACGGCTGCGACGACTTGGTGCTGATCTTCGCGACCCGCGGCAAGGTCCAGGTGACGCAGGCAGGCACGGCAATCGAGTTGGCGCGCGGGCAGATCTGTCTCACCGAAATGAACATCGTCGGCGCGGCGGATCTCACGCGCTCCGGAGGATTTACCACGACGCGGTTTCCGCGGCGTCTGCTGCTCCAGGTCGCACCTTTGGCGGAGGATCAGCTGGCGCGGCCGCTCGGGCTCGATCGTGCCTTGAACGCGATGATCGAGCGCTATTCCGCGCTGTGCACCGACATGGCCGGCGAGCTGGATGCACGGGGTCAGCAGGCTGCGGCGCATCATCTGGCCGATCTGGTCGGTCTTGCGCTGGGCGGCCGCGCCGAAAAGCAGGAACGAGACGGGCTGGCGAAGGCAAGGCTCGATCTGATGAAGGCCGACGTCCTGAAGAATCTCGACAATGGCAAGCTGACGATCGAAGCCGTTGCACGGGCGAATGCGCTCAGCGCCCGTCAGGCGCAGCGGCTGTTTGCGTCGTCAGGGACGACATTCTCGGAGTTCGTTCTGGAACAGCGCCTGTTGCTGGCACGAAGGCTGCTGCTTCACGAGACTGGCGCGGCGCGCAAGGTCAGCGACATCGCCTTTACGGTCGGCTTCAACGACCTGTCGTATTTCCACCGCTCGTTCCGAAGGAAATTCGGCATCGCACCCGCGGAGATGCAGACGGGGCTGCGACGCACGCACCGAACGGCTTTTGCCGCAGCCACGGCCGATGAAAAATCCTCACCGGCCGTGGCCTGCGATCAGAAGCGTTCGCCGACCATCTCTTCGCTCTTGGCCCACAACGCCTTGGCGTGCGCCGGATCGAGCGCATAGGGTCTGACGCCGGGGCTGACCGGGCTGATTAGTGCATCGGTGACGTCGGACACCTGGCAGTTCTCGCAATAGCGGCCGGCCACGTCCGCAACCGGTGCGACGAACGCCGCCCAGACCGATGTCGCGGCGCCCTGCGGGACCGTCTTCCATTGAAAGGGCGGCTGGCCTGCGGCTGCCTGTTGCGCGTTGATCTGCGCGACGAGCCGATCGAGTTCATCGGGCTGCATGTGGCGGCCCAGTTCGGTCCTGATCCCGCCCGGGTGCAGCGCCGTCGCCCGCACGCCGCGCGCCTTGTGGCGGCGGTCGAACTCCACCGCAAACAGGATGTTCGCGGTCTTGGAACGACCATAGGCGATCATCGGCTCATAAGGGGTGCGCGCGAAATTGGGATCGTCGAGGTCGACATCCGAATAGCGGTGGCCGGACGAGGCGACGTTTACGAGACGTCCACCCGGCGCGATCAGATCTGCGATGCGGTTCACGAAGACGAAATGGCCGAGATGATTGGTACCGAACTGCGTCTCGAAGCCGTCGGCGGTGTGCCCGAACGGCGATCGCATCACGCCGGCATTGGCGATCACGGCATCGAAGCGCCGTCCGTCCGCCACCAGCGCATCCGCGCAGGCGCGCACGCTTTTGAGCGAGGCGAGGTCGAGCTCGACCAGTGTGAGGCCACCGCCCTTCGTGGCCTCGGCGCGCACCTCGCTGGTCGCACGTTCGGCCTTGCCGAGATCGCGCGCCGCGCCGACCACCTGGGCGCCATGCGCCACCAGCGCCCGCGCCGTTTCGACGCCGAGCCCGGCCGAGACGCCGGTGACCAGCACACGTTTTCCGCTGAGATCGATCCCCGCCAGCACCTCGTCGGTGGTGGACGTCGCCCCGAAATGATTGGCCATGGTATTCTCCTTGATGTGCGAGCACAGCTCTCCCGTGCTGGCAAACCATTGTTTGCCAACCGCTTTTGGTTTAAGAGGAGACTGTCTCCGTTTTAGATACGGAGACACTCTCCGTTTATCAAGGGGGTTCTTTGGCGTGATCGACAAGAAGGCCGTTCCCGCTCGCAAGCCGCGCGTCGACGCCCAGCGCAATCGCGTCCGCCTGCTCGAAACCGCGAAGGCGGCCTTTGCCGAGAAGGGGTCGGGCGCCAGCCTCGACGAGATCGCGCGCACCGCAGGCGTCGGGGCTGGAACCCTCTATCGCCACTTTCCGACCCGCGACGCCCTGATCGAGGCGGTCTACCGCAATGAGACCGAGCAGTTGGTCGAGGCCGCCACGCGATTGGCCGGGACGCTCTCGCCGGTCGAGGCCTTGCGTGAATGGTTGCTGGTGTTCGTGGACTACATGGCCGCCAAGCGCGGAATGCAGGAAGCGCTCAATTCGCTGGTCGGCGGCACCTCCGAACTGTACTCGGCGTCGTCGGAGCAGATGAAGCGGGCGATGGGTGATCTGCTCGACCGCGCGGTGGCGAGCGGCGACATCCGTCTCGATCTCGACCCCTTCGACCTGCTGCGCGCGCTGGCCGGCGTGGCCAGTCTGGGCGCCGGGCCGGAGGGCATGCAGGCCGCCAGGCGCATGGTCGACATCCTGATCGCGGGACTGCGGACCTCGACGCCTTCTGCCGATTGAAGCCGCGTTGCGATCTGGCGGGCGGCTGGTTTCGCGCTATCTCTTGGTCGTGGAGGGTCACGATGCCCCTGTGGACCTGCGAACAATGCGGCGCGCAATTTCCTGACAGCGCGGCGTCGCCGGCGGCTTGCCCGATCTGCGAGGACGAGCGGCAGTATGTGAACTGGAACGGGCAGGCGTGGTTGACGCGCGAGCAACTGGCAGCGCGACACAAGGTCGTCTGGCGCGACGATCTCGGCCTGACGGGAATTGGGCTGGAGCCGTCGTTCGCGATCGGTCAGCGGGCGCTGCTGGTGCCCGATCGCGGCGGCTGCGTGATGTGGGACTGCGTGCCGCTGGCGACGGCCGAGGCGATCGCGCATGTAAGGTCGCTCGGCGGCCTGAGGGCGATCGCGATCTCGCATCCGCATTATTATGGCGCGGTCGCCGACTGGAGCGCGGCGTTCGACAACGCGCCGGTCTATCTGCACGGTGACGACGCGCAATGGGTGACGCGGCCGCATTCCGCGATCGTGCCGTGGCAGGGCGACAGCTGTCCGATTTCCGACGACATCCTGCTGTTGCGCACCGGCGGCCATTTTGCCGGCGGCACGGTGCTGCATTGGCGCGGCGGCGCCGAGGGCCGCGGTGCGCTGCTGACCGGCGATATCGCGATGGTGGCGATGGACCGCCGCTCGGTGAGCTTCATGTACTCCTATCCGAACTACATTCCGCTCGATGCCGCGGCCGTGCGCGGCATCGCGCGCATGGTCGCGCCGCTCGCCTTCGATCGGATCTACGGCGCCTGGTGGGGCAAGAACATCGCCTCCGACGCCAAGGAGGCGTTCGATCGCTCGGTGCGGCGCTATCTCGCGGCGATTTCGGACGGTTGAGCGGGTTTCACTCCCCGGGCCGCTCCGAAATCTTGCCATGGCGCGTGACCGCGCTATATCAGGCCTTTCCCGCCACCCTGGATTGCCCGAGTTTCCCGCATGACCACCACTGCTGCCATGTCCCAGCCGTTCCAGGCCGAGGTCGCCGAATTGCTGCACCTGATGGTGCACTCGGTCTATTCCGAGACGGATATCTTCCTGCGCGAACTGATCTCGAATGCCTCCGATGCCTGCGACAAGCTGCGCTACGAGGCGATCGCCCATCCCGCGCTGATCGGCGACGGCGCCCCGCCCGAGATCAGGATCGCGCCCGACAAGAAGGCCAACACGCTGGCCGTGACCGACACCGGCATCGGCATGGACCGCCAGGAGCTGATCGATAATCTCGGCACCATCGCGCGTTCCGGCACCAAATCGTTCCTGTCGAAGCTGACCGAGGCCAAGGACGGCGCCAATCTGATCGGCCAGTTCGGCGTTGGCTTCTATGCCGCCTTCATGGTGGCAGAAAAGATTGTCGTTACTAGCCGCCGCGCCGGCTCCGACGAGGTCTGGGTGTGGACCTCGGCCGGCGGCAGCGGCTTCGAGATCGCGCCGGCGGACGAGGAAGCGGCCAAGTGCGTCGTGCGCGGCACCGAAATCGTGCTGCATCTGAAGCCGGATGCGGCGAAATATCTCGAGGCCTACGAAATCGAGCGCATCGTCCGCGAATATTCCGACAACATCCAGTTTCCGATCCTGCTGGTGCCGGAAGAGGGCGAGCCGCGCCAGATCAATTCGGCGAGTGCGCTGTGGCAGCGCTCGAAATCCGAGCTGACGGCCGACGACTACAAGCAGGCCTACAAGCAGATCGCCGGCGCCTTCGACGAGCCGGCGATGACGTTGCATTACCGCGCCGAGGGCCGGCAGTCCTACGCCGTGCTGCTGTTCGCGCCGTCGGAGAAGCCGTTCGACCTGTTCCAGGTCGAGCGCAAGGGCAAGGTCAAGCTCTACGTCCGCCGCGTCTTCATCGCCGACGACGCCGAGCTGCTGCCGGCCTATCTGCGCTTCATCCGCGGCGTGATCGACAGCGAGGATCTGCCGCTCAACATCTCGCGCGAGATGCTGCAGAACAACCCGCAGCTCGCGCAGATCCGCAAGGCCGTCACCACCCGCGTCATCGGCGAGCTGGAGGCGCTCGGCGAGAAGGAGCCGGACGCCTTTGCCAAGATCTGGGCCGCGTTCGGCCCGGTGATCAAGGAAGGCCTGTACGAGGATTTCGAGCGCCGCGAGAAGCTCTTGGCGCTGGCGCGCTTCAGCACCACCGCGGGCGAGAACCGCACGCTGAAGCAATATGTCGACGATCTCAAGCCGAACCAGACCGATATCTACTACCTGGTCGGCGAGACCATCGAGCGGCTGAAGTCGAACCCGAAGCTGGAATCGGCGCGCGCCCGCGGCATCGAGGTGCTGCTGCTCACCGATCCCGTCGACGCGTTCTGGGCATCAGTGCCGCTCGACTTCGGCGGCAAGCCGCTGAAGTCGCTGAGCCAGGGCGACATCGATTTCAGCCTGATCCCGCTCACCGACGACAAGGCCGAGCAGAAGGACGAGCCTGCCGCGGACGCCGCGACCACCATCGCCGTCATCAAGGATGCGCTCGGCACGCGCGTCTCGGACGTCCGCGTCTCGCAGCGGCTGACCGCGAGCGCGTCCTGCCTCGTTGCCGGCGGCGATGCGCGCGACCGCGCGCTGGAGCGGATGCTGGCACAGCAGAACCGCGGCGAACTCACCAAGCCGGTGCTGGAGATCAATCTGCGCCACCCCCTGGTCGCAGCGCTGGCCGAGAGCAAGGATGAAGCCAAGGACATCTCGCTCTTGCTGTTCGAGCAGGCGCAGATCCTCGACGGCGAAATGCCGGACGATCCGGCCGCCTTCGCCGGCCGCATCAACCAACTCGTGCTGCGCGGCGTGGTGAAGGGGTAGCTGTCGCCCGGCACCCATTCCATCTCCGTCATCCTGAGGAGCGCGCCCTTGCGCGCGTCTCGAAGGATCGACGGCCACCAGCCGGGCCGTGCATCCTTCGAGACGCCGCTTCGCGGCTCCTCAGGATGACGGATAGCTGGTGGCGGCCTACGCCGCGCTCACCCGATCGTCGTCGCGTCCGCGGTCGGATTGCCGAGATCGTCGGTCGGCACCAGCTGCTGGGTGAAGGCCGAGACGTAGGCTGCCCATTCAGGCTCGCCGAGATCGACCAGCACGGCGCCGTCCTGCCAGATATCGTTGTGGTCGTTGGAATCGTCGCCGGGGCGATGGATGAAACCCTTGGTCGAGCCCTGGTTGAGGTGGACGTCGTGCAGGCCGTCGCCCTGCGCGTAGAAGCGGCCGAAGATGTAGACGTCGCGCTTCTCCTGATGCGCGCGCGACAACAGCCGCTTCAGCGAGGCGGCAGGCTCGGTGTCGTCGGAGCCGTCCATCACGTCGCTGTCGCGCCATTTGCCGGTGTTGTCGAGCAGGTTGCTGCGCAGGAAATCCAGCGCCGGCAACCTCTTCTGCCCGGTCAGGTCCTGCGAGCCGGCGCTCGCCGCCGCAAGGGTCTGGATGATCGGATGGCGGAAGTCGAACACCAGCTTGTATTTCAAGAGGTCGTCCGCATCATTGGTGCCGACGTTGACCGCGACGTCCCACTGCTCGCCGTCGACGTCGAGATTGCAGTGCAGATGATACTGCGTCTCGTGCCCGTGGCGCGACGGCTTCAGTCTGGGTTCGGAGGTCACCTTGGTCTTGACGTATCCATAGGCGAGGGTCACGGCGCGGTCCTTTCCGGTTCAAGCGGGCATTCCGGAAAGTGTACAACCTGGGATGAGACGGGCGCGTGAAATGGCCCACATTCGATGCGGGTTTGTCGGCTCCATCCGGGCTGCATCGCAAAACCCGGTCCCAATTCGCCCCGTATCTGCTACAGGATTTCCCGAGGCGGAAACGGCGCGGCGGTGCGATGGCTGGCGGCAGCGAGATCTTCTACGGCGGCATCCCGGTGTTTCGCAGCTTTGCGCGCCTGATGGACCCCGCGCTCTATGCGCCGCTGCCCGATGACTGGAGCGTCGGCGTCGCCGACATCGTGGAATCGACCAAGGCGATCGCGGCGCAGCGCTACAAGGCGGTCAACATGGCCGGCGCCGCGGTCGTCGCCGCGGTCACCAATGCGCTCGATGGACGCGAATTCCCCTTCGTGTTCGGCGGCGACGGCGCGAGCTTTGCGCTCGCGCCCGCCGACCTGGACAGAACGCGCGAAGCGCTGGCGGCGACTGCGCGCTGGGTGCGCGCCGACCTCGACCTCGAGATGCGGGTGGCGCTGCTGCCGGTCAAGGCGATCCGCGACGCCGGCGCCGACGTGCGCGTCGCGCGCTTCGGGCCGTCGGCCAATTTGTCCTATGCGATGTTCTCCGGCGGCGGGCTCGCTTATGCCGACGCCGCGATGAAGCGCGGCGAATTTGCCGTCGATCCCGCGCCCGAGGGCACGCAGCCCGATTTGTCCGGCCTGTCCTGCCGTTTCGAGGTGATGCCGTCCGCGCGCGGCGTCATCCTCTCGGTGCTGGTGATGCCGGCCGCGGGCGCCGACCCGCAAGCCTTCCGCAAGGCGATCGAGGACGTCGTCGCGCTGGTCGAGAAAAGCCCGGAGGCCGGGCGCCCGGTCCCCGCAGACGGCCCGCCATTGCGCTGGCCGCCGCAGGGCATGGAGTTCGAGGCACGCGCGCGGCGCGGCGGTTCGCTGGCGCTGCGGCGCGCCGCGGTGCTCGGATTCACGCTGTGGGCCTACACCTTGATGCGGTTCAACATCCCGATCGGCAAATTCGTGCCAAAGACCTATGTGCGGCAGCTCGTCGAGAACTCGGACTTCCGCAAGTTCGACGACGGCCTGCGCATGATCCTGGATTGCACGAGCGAGCTCGCCGCCGAACTCGAGCAGCGGCTGGCGGCCGCTGCGGCGCAGGGCATCGTGCGTTACGGCCTGCACGAGCAGGATGCGGCGATGATGACCTGCTTCACGCCCTCGGTGATGCGCGCCGATCACGTCCATTTCATCGACGGCGCGCGGGGTGGTTACGCCTCGGCGGCGACGGTGTTGAAGACGCGGGCGGTGTAGTTGCTTTCTTCACCTCGCCCCGCTTGCGGGGAGAGGTCGGAACGCATCGCAGATGCGTTCCGGGTGAGGGGGTTCTCCGCGCGCCCGCAGCGGGGAGGATAGAAAGGTCTTACCGTCCCACCCGCGTCCAGGTCTCGCCACCGCACAGCGCGCCGACGCAGCCTTCGACGCGCAGCGAGCTGTCGCCGGTGAGCGTGATGCTGCTGGCGTAGGTGCCGCCGTCATCGGCGTTGTAGATCTGGCCCGACCATTTGCCGGCGGCGGCCGGATGCATGCCTGAAAACAGCGGCAGCCCGATCATCGGCCGGTTGGCCAGCGCCGGATTGGGGTTCTTGTTGTCGACCTGCGGTTTGCCGGTCGCAGGGTCGATCGGCTCGCGCAACGACACGATCACGCCGCAGATGCCGCCGCCGCATTTCGTGATCCTGACGCGCGCATCGCCGGTCTGGGTCTGCCAGACGCCGGTCGGCTCAGGCGCGCCTTGCGCGTGCACGTGAGGCATAGCGAGTAACGCAGCAATGATTGCGATCAGAAATCCAGATCTGCAGGCCATGATGTCTTCCCCAGGAGGTCGGCCTGCATATCAAGCCGAACGGCGTCCGCAATGTCATATTCTCGCGATCAGGCGCGCGCGATTCGAAAATTTTGCTGCAAGTAACCGGACAGGTCACGTCCCGGCAACGATCCGGTGCGCGACGCCTTGTCGCGCCTCGGTTGTTTAAGCATGATCATTTTCGGAAAACCGCTTCGCACTTTTCCGGATCATGCTAGCCCCAACGGGTCAGCCGAACCGAGATGATCGTGGCGAGACCGAACGCCACCATGGCACCGCCGACCAGCGCGAACAGCGTCCAGGCTGGCGCGCCCGCGGCGGCGAGCCATAAGCCGCCGATGCCGACCACCGCAAGGCGGATGGTGCCGGCCAGCACCGGGCCGCCGACCTTGGCCGCGCCTTGCGACGAGAAGTAAAGGCAGACGCCGACGCCGAAGAAGCCGAAGGCGGGGCCGGCCAATGCGAAATAGGACGAGGCCGCCGCGGTCACGCCGGGATCGCGGGTGAACAGCGCGATCCACAGCACAGGCTTCAGCGCGACCACGAGCCCGACCAGCCCGACCGCGAGCCCGGCGACGGTGCCGGCAGTCCACGCCACCTTGCGCGCCCGCGCCACGAGACCGGCGCCAACGGCCATGCCGACCATCGGCACCGAGGCGACGCCGACCGCGAAGGCGATCGGGATCAGCAGAAATTCCAGCCGCGAGCCCATGCCGTAGCCGGCCAGCGTCTCGGTGCCGAAGCCAGCGAGGATTTTTGTGAAGATCAGGATCGTCAGCACGCTCTGCAGCGGCGACAGGCAGGAGATCGCGCCCACTTTGAGGATGTCGAGCAACATCGCGCGCTGGAAACGGAAGGCGGAGAAATCCAGCGTCAGGCGGCTGCGGCCGCTGGCGAGATACCAGGCGAGGAAAATCGCGCCCAGCGTATAGGCGGTGAGCTGGCCGGAGGCGACGCCGCGCATGCCGAGCTGCGGTGCGCCGAACAGGCCGAGGCCGAGCGCGCCGCCGACCGCGACCTGGACGATCGAGACCGTGATCAGCGTCAGCGAGGGGATTCGCATGTCGCCGGTGCCGCGCACCACGGAGGCGAGCGTGTTGACCAGCCAGATCGAGACCGCGCCGGAGAACAGCACCTGCGAATAATGCAGGGATTGCTCGAGCACGCCGCCGCGTCCGCCGAGCAGTGCATAAAAGACGTGCCCGAAGCCGAGCATCATGACGGTGAAGAACAATCCGGCGCAGGCGCCGATGATCGCCGCATGCAGCGCCAGATCGGCGGCGCGGTCGCGGTCGCCGGCGCCGAGCGCACGGCTGATTGCTGACGACACGCCGCCGCCCATCGCGCCGGCCGACATCATCTGGGTCAGCATCGCGAACGGAAACACCAGCGCGATGCCGGCCAGCGGCTCGGTGCCGAGCCGGCCGATATAGGAGGTCTCGGCGACCGCGACCAATGTCGAGCCGAACATTGCGATGGTGTTGGGCAGCGCCAGCTTGAGCAGCGTCGGCAGGATCGGCGCCGTCAGCAGCGCATCGACCTGCGCGGTCGGCGCGGTCGCGGCGGGACGGACATCGTCGATCGCAGCTTCAATGGTCATGTGGTGCGAACTCTTGCTTCGCCTCCCCCGCAAGCGGGAGAGGGAGCGCACTGCTGATGCGGCTGCAATTCGACGTCAATGGATCAAGCCCGCAATCAATAAATGATGCCCAACATGTTACGGTGCCAGCCCACCGCAAGCCACCCCCGCCGGTGCATGATCACCACGGCAGGCCGCATAGGTCGATCTTGCCCTGGCGCGGCGCGCGGACGATGTCGTAGACGAAGGGCGCCATCGCCTCGAAGCGGATCTGCCCGGAGGGTTGCGCGCAAAACATCTCGCCGGTGAAAGCATGCCAGCCGCGCGCCTCGTAGAAGGCGAAATTATGCGGCTCGCAGACCAGCAGAGCAAATTTCACTGCTTCGTTGGCGCGCATGGTGTGGATGGCCGCGTCGATCGCCAGGCTGGCATAGCCGCGCTTGCGGCAATCCGTGCGGGTCGAGACCCCGCCGATGCCGCCGATATGCACCTTGTGGCCGTTCCAGATGACGGTCCGGAAGTAGATACCGACATGGCACGCCAGTCCGCTGCCATCGGGCGCGTCGATCAGTACGCGCAGATCGGCATTGGCCCATTCGATGTGCGCCCACGGCTGCCTTGCGGTGACATCGCGGGGCCATACCGCCCGATGCAGCGGCTCGGCCTGCTGCCATGACGCATCGCCGTTGAGGATGTCGATTTCGATGCTCATTCTGTCCGTCCTCAGTCCTGCCGGTCTGTCATACGCGATCCGAAAATGCGGTGTTTCTCCGCCGTGGAACCTTCTATAAGGGGGACCCGTTAAGTGTAGTCTCCCACCCTCTGTTGGACATTACCCCATGACCTTCACGCTACCCGATCTGCCCTACGCCCATGACGCCCTTGCGCCCTACATGTCTAAGGAAACGCTGGAGTTTCACCACGACAAGCATCACCAGGCCTACGTCACCAACGGCAACAACGCGATCAAGGGGACCGAATTCGAAGGCAAGTCCCTCGAGGAGATCGTGAAAGGCTCGTTCGGCAAGAACGCCGCCGTCTTCAACAATGCCGGCCAGCATTACAACCACCTCCACTTCTGGAAGTGGATGAAGCCGAATGGCGGCGGCAGCAAGCTGCCCGGCCGTCTGGAAAAGAAGATCAACGAGGATCTCGGCGGCTTCGAGAAGTTCAAGACCGACTTCGCCGCCGCCGGCGTCGGCCAGTTCGGCTCCGGCTGGGCCTGGCTCCAGATCAAGGGCGGCAAGCTCGAGATCGCCAAGACCCCGAACGGCGAGAACCCGCTGGTGCACGGCGCGGTGCCGATCCTCGGCGTCGACGTTTGGGAGCACTCCTACTACATCGACTACCGCAACCGTCGTCCGGATTATCTCAAGGCGTTCGTCGACAGCCTGGTCAACTGGGATTATGTCGACGAGCTGTTCGGCAAGGCCGGCTGATCGCACTCCGGCAAAAAGATTCATAAGGGCAGCAGCTCCGTCTGCTGCCCTTTTTGTTTCCTTGCGAGCGCCGCGGCCATGCGGCACAAAGCCCCAATGGGGCAACTCACAAGCTATCTCCTCGTCTTCGTCGGCGGCGGTCTCGGCGCGAGCCTGCGCCTGCTGATCAACAACATCTGCGCGCGGGCGTTTGGCACCGCGTTTCCCTGGGGCACCTTCATCATCAACATCACGGGCTCGACCGTGATGGGCCTGATCGCCGGCTACCTCGCCTTCAAGGGCGAGGCCTCGCAGCCCTGGCGGCTGTTCCTGATGACCGGCATCCTCGGCGGCTACACCACCTTCTCCGCCTTCTCGCTCGACACCGCGCTGCTCTACGAGCGCGGCGAGCTCGGCTTGGCGGTGCTCTACGTGCTGGGCTCGGTGGCGCTGTCGGTCGCGGGCCTGTTCTCGGGACTTGCGATCGTGCGGAGTCTGAGCTGAGCCGAAGCTGCGCAGGGTGGGCAAAGCGCAGCGTGCCCACCATCGCGAGCACGGCGTAGATGCTGGGCACGTCGCTGCGCTCCTTTGCCTGCCCGACAAAGTTGATTCGCATTATCGGAAATAGCTCTTGACGTCGACCCCAACTCCAGTTGTTTAATGTCCCCGCCTCACCCGATCGTATGACTCACCGGCGGTGCCACATATTCGGTGTCGTCCCGGCGAAGGCCGGGACCCATAACCCCAAATGGCAATTGTTGCGGGACGCTTGGGCCGCAGCCGACTTCAACAATCCAACCCTGTGGTTATGGATCCCGGCTTTCGCCGGGATGACGGCGGAGAGCGCGGCACCGCTCATGCCTTCAGCGGGCGCCGTCGGAGACCTGGCCGCCCCCGGGGAACCCTGCAACCCGTTCACCGTCCGGCAATTCAAGCCCCGGAATTTCCCTGTGGTAACCTCGTCTTAACCATGATTAGCGTTTGGTTAGGGTCGGAATGCCGCGCGAAAAGCCCTCGTTTTGACATGTTGGCAGGGGAAGCAAGGCTCGGCTTTGGACGGGCCCCCCATGCGACAGATGTGACAGGCTCTCGCGCAGTTTTTGCCGCGCCTCGTGCGCGGCCGTGGAACCGGGGCCGGATTGCGGCCCGCCTGATGGGACACTTGCGTTGAGAGGATATTGCCGATGAATCCCGCCGACGTGGCTCAGTCGACGCTGCCGCTGGCATCGAGCGATGTGTCGCTGATCGCGCTGTTTTTGCAGGCCCATTGGGTCGTCAAATGCGTCATGCTGGGACTTTTGTCCTGCTCGGTCTGGGTCTGGGCGATCGCGATCGACAAGGTCCTGCTGTACGCCCGCACCAAGCGCGCCATGGACCGCTTCGAGCAGGCGTTCTGGTCGGGACAGTCGATCGAGGAGCTGTATCGGGCGTTGTCGGCGAAGCCGACCCAGTCGATGGCGGCCTGTTTCGTCGCCGCGATGCGGGAGTGGAAACGCTCCTTCGAGAGCCAGTCACGCTCCTTTGCCGGCCTGCAGGCCCGGATCGACAAGGTCATGAACGTCTCGATCGCCCGCGAGGTGGAGCGGCTGGAACGGCGGCTCCTGGTGCTGGCGACCGTCGGCTCGGCCGGCCCCTTTGTCGGCCTGTTCGGCACCGTCTGGGGCATCATGTCGAGCTTCCAGTCGATTGCGGCCTCGAAAAACACCTCCCTGGCGGTGGTGGCGCCGGGTATCGCGGAAGCGCTGTTTGCCACCGCGATCGGCCTGATCGCCGCAATTCCGGCGACAATTTTCTACAATAAGTTCACCTCGGAGGTGAACCGGCAGGCCCAGCGCCTGGAAGGTTTCGCCGACGAGTTCTCCGCCATCCTGTCGCGTCAGATCGACGAGCGGGGTTGAGGAGCATGATCCGGAAAAGTGGGCACCGGTTTTCCGAAAAGATCATGCTCAAAAAAGTGAGTGTGATGGTCAGCTTCGTGAGCGCACGATCATGGCGATGAGCATGGCCGGGTCCGGCGGTGGCGGTCGGCGCGGCCGCGGCGGCCGCAAGCCGGTGATGGCCGAGATCAACGTCACGCCGATGGTCGACGTGATGCTGGTGCTGCTCATCATCTTCATGGTGGCGGCGCCGCTGATGACGTCGACGATCGACATCGACCTGCCGGTTGCCTCAGGCGGCAAGTCGATCTCGTCGAACCAGCCGCCCTTGACGCTGTCGGTCAAGCGCACCGGCGGCAGCTGCAATTCGAATGTCGAGCTCTATCTCGCCGATGCGCCGATCGCGGCCGCGGACCTTTTGCCCAAGATCAAGGCAATCGGGGAGACCCGTTCGGAAGCTGAACGCGTGGTCTATCTGCGCGGAGATAAGGACGTTTGTTACACTGACATGATGAAATTGCTCGGGGAGATCCGGGCTGCTGGGTACAAGGCGAACATCGTCATCATTCCGGAAAGTGGATAGCACCACCATGTGCGGCAAGCGGCACGGGGACATCTGAGTTGAAGGTCAAGGTCGACAAGACTCTGGCGGCGTCGATTGCCCTGCACGTGCTCGTGCTCGGATGGGGGCTCGTGACGTTTTCGACCAAGGCCTTCGTGATGCCGGAGGAGGAGACGGTCGCCGTCGACGTGATCTCTGCCGATCAGCTATCTCACGTCATGGCCGGCCAGAAGGACGGCAAGAAAGACAATCCCAAGCCGCTGGTCGAGAAGGTCGCCGAGGCCAAGCCGGTCGACGACGCCGTGGGCAAGATCGATGACAAGAAGCCGCCGGTCGTGACCGACACGGCGCCGGCCCCGAGCCCGAAAGTCGAGAAGCCCGAAGACAAGAAGCCGGATCCGCCGAAGAAGGTCGAGAACAAGCCAAAGGAAGAGCCGAAGCCGGTCGAGAAGAAGCCCGATCCGGTGAAGCCCGATCCGATCAACGAGGCGCTCAAGAAGGAAGAGAAGAAGCCCCCGCCGAAGCCGGTACAGCAGGCCGCCAAGCCGCCGCCCGAGCAGAAGCCTAAGGAGCGCACCTTCGACCAGAGCAAGATCGCAGCCCTGCTCGACAAGCGCGATCCGACCCGTGCCTCGATCACCGGCGACACGCTGAACGCCAACGCCGCGCTCGGCACCTCGAAGGGCAAGCAGGCTGACAATTCCGCGACCTGGGGCGCGATGTTCAAGCAGCAGGTCGAACGCTGCTGGAAGAAACCCTATGGCGGTATCGAGGCGCAGCAGACCGAGGCTGTCTTCGAGATCAAGCTGAAGCGCGACGGGACGCTCGAAGCCGCGCCGGTGCCGGAAGGTACGCCGGCGACGCCTTATCTGCGGGTTTACCAGGAGAGCGCGCTGCGGGCGATCATCGAATGCCAGCCGTACAAGCTGCCGGCGGCCTTCTTCGAGGAATGGAAGTATTTTGCGCCGGTGTTCACAGAGCGAAAGACCTGAGGACGACCGGGGCGCTTGGCCAATAGCAAATGAAGTCGACCGACAATGACCGACAAGAGTGATTTGCCTGCAATGACATTTCGCCTCGACCGCCGACAGATGATCGCCGGAATGGCCGGGCTTGGCGCCGTTGCCGCGGCGCCGATGCGCATGGCGCTAGCGCAGGGCCCCAAGCGGATTCCAATTCCAGAGGGCGACTTCGCGCCGATCCCGATCGCGATCCCGAATTTCGCCGCCGGCACGCCTGGCGACACCGAGGTCGGCGCCGGCGTGACGCAGGTGATCACCAACAACCTCAAGCGCAGTGGATTGTTCGCGCCGATCGACCAGGCAGCCTATCTCGAAAAGTCGATCAACATCGACGCGCCGCCGAACCTGAACAACTGGAAGAGCATCAACGCGCAGGCGCTGGTGGTCGGCCGTATGACGCGCCAGGGCAGTGGGCGGGTGAAGGCGGAATTCCGGCTCTGGGACGTCAACACCGGCCAGCAGCTTGCCGGCCAGTCCTACGACACGTCGGCCGACTACTGGCGCCGCATCGCCCACATCATCTCCGACCAGATCTATGAGCGGATGACCGGCGAGAAGGGCTATTTCGACACCCGCATCGTGTTCGTCGACGAGAGCGGTGCGGCCGAACGTCGCGTCAAGCGGCTGGCGCTGATGGATCAGGACGGCGCCAATGTGCGCTATCTGACCCGCGGCGCGGACCTCGTGCTGACGCCGCGCTTCTCGCCGTCGACCCAGGAGATCACCTACATGGAGTTCGGGCAGGGCGACCCGCGGGTCTATCTGCTCAACATCGAGACCGGCCAGCGCGAGATCGTAGGCAATTTCCCGGGCATGTCGTTCTCGCCGCGCTTCTCGCCGGACGGCCAGCGCGTCATCATGAGCCTGCAGCAGGGCGGCAACTCCAACCTGTTCGTGATGGATTTGCGCTCCAAGTCGATGACGCGGCTGACCGACACGCCGGCGATCGACACCTCGCCGTCCTACGCCCCGGATGGCTCGCGGCTGTGTTTCGAATCCGATCGCGGCGGCAAGCCGCAGATCTACGTGATGCCGGCGGGCGGCGGCGGAGCGCAGCGCATCTCGTTCGGCGACGGCACCTATTCGACGCCGGTGTGGTCGCCGCGCGGCGACTACATCGCCTTCACCAAGCAGGGCGGCGGGCAGTTCGCGATCGGCATCATGAAGCCGGACGGCTCCGGCGAGCGCATCCTGACCTCGGGCTTCCACAATGAAGGCCCGACTTTTGCGCCGAACGGCCGCGTCGTGATGTTCTTCCGCGACCCCGGCGGCAGCGGCGGACCGTCGCTGTTCACCATCGACGTCTCCGGCCGCAACGAGCTCAAGGTGCCGACGCCGGGCTTCGCTTCGGACCCCGCTTGGTCGCCGCTTCTGTCGTGATGGACCCATCAGCTCCGGGGAAACCCGGGGCTGTCGGGCAACTCTTGCCTAGCGTACTGATTCCTATGCTGAATTCTCGGTGTTGCGGGGCCGCGGCAAGGACTCGCTAACGATATTCCCTCAGAAAGACTTCATCTGCGATCGGTAAGAGTGCGACCTGAAAAGGACGCGCGCCCTCACGATGCAGTTTGCCAGCCAGACGGGAGAACCGGACCAGTCGACGTCGCCGACGATCTCCGCGGCGTTGATCGATTCGCTGTTCGAGGCGCCCGGTCCGCTGATGGCGGGAATCATCTTCGTCGCGCTCTCCGCGGCGCTGACCGCGCTGCGGACCGGTCAGGACGTGATCTGGTGGTGCGTCGGCTCCCTGATCCTGACCGGCGCCGTGCGTGGCTTCGACCTGCATCGCTACCAGGCGCGGATCAAGAAGGCGCAGATGGCGGCCGGCGAGGCCGCGCGGTGGCAGACGCGCTACCAGATCGGCGCCATGGTCCAGGCGGCGGCGATCGGCGCCTGGTGCTCGACCACGCTGCTCGCCTCCAACGACGCCGTCGCCCACATGATCTGCCTGTCGGTCACGACCGGCATTGCCGCAGGCGGCGCGGGCAGGGCCTATGGCCGGCAATGGATCTTCCAGCTCCAGATCACGCTGGTGTTCGGCCCGACCGTGCTCGCGCTGGCGTGGATCGGCACGCCCTATTATCTCGCGATGTCGGTGATCAGCGCAGCCTTCCTACTGGCATTGATCGGCATTTCGGCGAACCTGCACCGGATCTTCATGCGCGCGATCGTGGCGCGCGAACGCGAGGCCGCGCTCGCCGGCCAGTTCGACACCGCGCTCAACAACATGCCGCACGGGCTGTGCATGTTCGGCCAGGACGCGCGGCTTGCGGTGATGAACCACCGCTTCAGCGAGATGATGGCGCTGCCGCAGGGCATCGCAACCAGCGGCGGCAGTGCCTCGGACGTCATCGCCGCCTGCGTCACGTCCGGATCGATCTCGCTGGCCAGCGGCAGGGTGATCCTCGACGAGATCGAGGATCCGCGGGCGCGCGACATCGTCACCTCCGATCCCGATCCGACCCGGAACCGGTTCCTGTCCTGGACCTTCCAGCCGATGGCCGACGGCGGTGCCGTGGTGCTGCTCGAGGACATCACCGAGCGGCGCTCCGCCGAGGCCAAGATCAGCCATCTCGCGCGCTACGACGAGCTGACCCAGCTGCCCAACCGGGTCAATTTCCGCGACGAGATCGGGCTGCTGCTGGCGCATGGCCGCGATCAATTGTCCGCGCTGCTGTTCGTCGACCTCGACCAGTTCAAGCAGGTCAACGACACGCTCGGTCATCCCTGCGGCGACCAGCTGTTGTGCGCCGTCGCCGGGCGGTTGCGGGAAATGCTGCGGCCCGAGGATTTCGTCGCGCGGTTCGGCGGCGACGAGTTCGTCGTGTTCCAGCAGAACATCCAGTCGCACGAGGACGCCGCAGGCCTGGCCCGCCGCATCGTCGCGCGCCTCAGCGAGCGCTACAAGATCGACAATCACCTGGTCGAGATCGGCGCCAGCGTCGGCATAGCGGTGACCGCGCCGGGCGTCAGCGCCGACACCCTTCTCAAGAACGCCGACATGGCGCTCTACCGTGCCAAGGCCGACGGCCGCGGCACCTTCTGCTTCTTCCGCGACGAGATGGCGCAGACCGTCGAGGCGCGCCGCATCCTCGAGCTCGACCTGCGCAAGGCGCTGGCCAACGAGGAGTTCGAGCTGTTCTATCAGCCGCTGATCAACCTGAAGTCCGGCAAGGTCTCGACCTGCGAGGCGCTGCTGCGCTGGAACCATCCGGCGCGCGGCACGGTCTCGCCGGTCGACATCATTCCGGTCGCCGAGGACATGGGCCTGATCGTCGATCTCGGCCGCTGGATCCTGCGCAAGGCCTGCATGGAATGCATGAAGTGGCCGGAGGCGGTCAGCGTCGCCGTCAACTTCTCGCCGCAGCAGTTCCATCAGCGCGACGTGCTGAGCGAGGTGCGCTACGCGCTCGAAGTGTCGGGCCTGCCGGCGCACCGGCTCGAGATCGAGATCACCGAGTCCTCGCTGCTGCACGACACCCAGCTGACCCACGACGTACTGTCGCAGCTGCGAACGCTCGGGGTGCGGATCTCGCTCGACGATTTCGGCACGGGATATTCGTCGCTCAGCTATCTCCACAACTTCCCGTTGCAGAAGGTCAAAATCGACCGGTCGTTCCTCGAGGGGATCGACAGCGACCGCCCGCTGACGCTGCTGCGCGGCGTGGCCCGGCTGTCGGCCGATCTCGGCATGTCCGTGGTGGTCGAGGGCATCGAAACCAACGAGCAACTCGAGCTGATCAGTGCCGACGGCGCGGTCACCGAAGCGCAGGGCTATCTGTTCAGCAGGCCCGTTCCTGCCAGCAGAATTCGCCAATTGCTGAACGCGTCGCACGGCCATCGCCGGTCGGACGACCACCTCGCCGTGATCGCTTCTAGATAGTCATCAAGGGCCGGCCTGCCGCTTCGGTTTCGGAAGGTCAGGAGGGTTAACCCTAACAATTCGAAGGCTTTGCAATTTCGTTAAGGACTCGTTAATGTTCACGCTCGTTGTAGTTGCTCGGGTAGTGTAGGGTAGAAAATAATGGCAAAGGCCGAGCGCAATCCGCCGGTGATCCGCGGCGCCGGGCTGTTTGATCGTATCGACTACCGTCTTATCGAAACTCCCGAAGACAAAGATCAACTCTACCAGATGCGCTATCGCGCCTACCTGCACGGCGGATTGATCCTGCCGTCGGATTCGCGGCGCGTCAGCGATCGCTACGATGACGCGCCCAACGCCTGGGTGTTCGGAATCTACGTCGACGGAGAGCTCTGCAGCTCGCTGCGTCTGCATGTGCTGACGCCGGAATTGCGGATGTCCTATGCGACCGAGCTGTTCGGCGATGTGCTGCATCCCCGTCTCGACGAGGGCGAGGTCTTCATCGATCCGGCGCGCTTCGTCGCCGACCCCGACAAGGCGCAGCGCTATCCCGAGTTGCCCTATCTGTCGTTGCGGCTCGCCTATCTGGCCTGCGAGCATTTCAATGCTGACACCGGGCTTGCGGTGGTTCGTGCCGAGCATCAGGCGTTCTATCGGCGGGTGTTCCTGCACGAGACGATCGCCGAGCCGCGTGCATTCCCGAACGTGCTGAAGAAGGTCGCCCTGATGGCGTCCGGGTTCCGGACCCTGCGCGAGCAGGTCTTGAACCGGTTCCCGATCATGCGCTCGAGTGCGTTCGAACGACGGATGCTGTTCGAACGCTCGGACGGGCACCGAATCTATCCTGCCGAGGTCGTGACATCAGTCGAACGCCCCTCGATCGTGCCCAGCAGCTGAGGCGTAGGGCGGGACCGTTGACTTGAGGGCCTGAATCGGCTGGATCCGGCTGAGTTACGGCTCAGTTTTCCCGCCGATCGGCGCTTGCCTTCACCGTCACGCCACATTTACAACCCATTAACCATCGGGGGCGCTTTTCGCCATTGGCTGGCATTTGATGGGGTCCGGCAAGGTCCCGTCAAGGTTGACGGAACGTTCGCTTAACCATCGCCCTGTAGACCGATTGGGTAGTACGAAGAGCGCGAGCGTGGAGGCTCCGGGAATGAAATATCTCCAGGGTATGAAGTTGGTCGCGGTTCTGGCCGTGGCGCTGTCGATGGGCGCGTGCGCCAACAAGAATGGGCTGGGCTCCGACGCGATGGCGAATGCCGCGACCCCGGGCAGCCAGCAGGATTTCGTGGTCAATGTCGGCGACCGCGTGTTCTTCGAGAGCGATCAGACCGATCTCAGCCCGCAGGCGACCGCGACGCTGGACAAGCAGGCGCAGTGGCTGCAGACCTATAACCGCTACTCCTTCACCATCGAAGGCCATGCCGACGAGCGCGGCACCCGCGAATACAACATCGCGCTCGGCGCCCGCCGCGCCCAGTCGGTGCGCGCCTATCTCGCCTCGCGCGGCATCGACCCGAGCCGCATGCGCACCATCTCCTACGGCAAGGAGCGCCCGGTGGCGGTCTGCAACGACATCTCCTGCTGGTCGCAGAACCGTCGCGCCGTCACGGTGCTGAACGCAAGCTCCTGAGCGCTTCTTGAAGCTGGAACGTTTCAACCGGCGCCCTTTGGGCGCCGGTTTTGTTTTGCCGTCATCGCTCCGTCAGCTTGATGAACGAAGCGTCCACCCAACGGCACTTGCTTGTTTCGACGCCGGCACGTAGTCGTCCGGTATTGTTGCGGATTTGAAGCGCCAGTCACAATTCTGGCGTACTCCATCCGCCAATGTCAGCAGCTTTTCACGTCGATCTCGTCGTCAGGGCAAAATGTCATCCAGGCTCAATCTCCTTTCCTCCGCCGCTGTGATCGCGGCGATGTTCGTCGTTTCCGTTCCGGCCTTTGCACAATCCGACGATTCCGACGCCGAGATGCGGATCGAGCGGCTCGAGAACCAGCTGCGGCAGCTGACCGGGCAGAACGAGGAGCTGCAGTACCGTAACCGTCAGCTCGAGGAGCGGCTGCGCCAGCTTGGCGGGCAGCCGCCCGGCGCGCCCGGGCAGCCCGCCCCGCCCAACGTTGCGGCGACGCCGCCGGCGCAGCCCCAGGCCTATCCGCAACCGGCCTATCCGCAAGCACAGGGCGGCTATCAGCAGCCGCAGCAGGGCTATGGACGGCAGCCGGGCGGCTATGACCAGCAACAGCAGATCGCGGCTCCCGCGCCGATCGTGCAGGAGCCGGCGCCGCAAGCCGCGCCCGGCCGCCGCGGCCGCAACGATGCCTTCGATCCCAACCAGAACCCGAACGCCCCCGGCGCGCCGCGGGCGCTCGGCGGCGGCCAGATGCCGATGCAGAGCGATGCCGCGGTCGGCGCGCCCGGTGGCCGCGGGGCGGGCGAGCCGCTCGACCTCGGCAACACCAGCCCGCAGCGTGGCCCCGGTCCCGGTGCCAACGCAGCCCTGACCACCTTGCCGCCGTCGGCGACGCCAAAGGACGAGTTCGATCTCGGTATCGGCTACATGCAGCGCAAGGACTACGCGCTTGCCGAAGAGACGATGAAGAATTTTGCCACGAAATATCCAAGCGATCCGCTGGTCGCGGATGCGCAATACTGGCTCGGCGAAAGCTATTTCCAGCGCCAGCAATATCGCGATGCGGCAGAAACCTTCCTCGGCGTCACCACCAAGTTCGACAAGTCGTCCAAGGCGCCGGACGCGCTGCTGCGGCTCGGCCAGTCGCTGGCGGCACTGAAGGAAAAGGAAGCCGCCTGCGCCGCCTTCGGCGAGGTGACGCGCAAGTACCCGCGCGCATCCGGCGGCGTGAAGTCCGCCGTCGACCGTGAGCAAAAGCGGGTGAAATGCTAAACCAGCCGATGGAAGGTCGCCTCCGGCCTTCCGCGACACGCTGGTTCGAGCAATGCCCGACGACCGATCCGCCATCCCTGCAAGGGACGCCAAACGCCTGTTCGCGGGCCTGGCGTCCGCGCCGGCGATCGTGCTTGCGGTCTCCGGCGGTCCCGATTCAGTCGCGCTGTTGTGGCTCGCCGCGCGCTGGCGCCGCGCCATCGCGCGCGGGCCGCGGCTGATTGCCGTCACCATCGACCACGGCCTGCGCCCGGAAGCGGCCCGCGAAGCCCGCGATGTCAAGCGGCTGGCACAGAGCCTCGATCTGCCGCATCACACCTTGCGCTGGCGCGGGCCCAAGCCGAAGGCCGGATTGCCGGCGGCTGCGCGCGAGGCGCGCTATCGCTTGCTGACGCAGGCCGCGCGCAAGCATGGCGCCAGCCACATCCTGACCGCGCATACCCGCGACGACCAGGCCGAGACGCTTCTGATGCGGATGCTGCGCGGCAGCGGCATCGCGGGCCTGTCGGCGATGGCGCGCGAAAGCGCGCGCGACGAGATCTTGCTGGTGCGGCCGCTGCTCGAGATGCCCAAGGCGCGGCTGGTCGCGACGCTGAACAAGGCGCGGATCGATTTTGCCGACGATCCAACCAATCGCGATCTGGCGTTCACCCGTCCGCGGCTGCGCGCGCTGATGCCTGCTCTCGCGGAGGAGGGCGGCGATGCGAGGAGCCTGGCGCGGCTCGCCACCCGGCTTGCGCGCGCCAATGCTGCGGTGGAGGTGCTGGTCGACGGCGCCGAGAACTACCTCGCGTTGAAGGACGCCGACGTCGGGCGCGCCGGCTTCGACGCCGCGCTGTTTGCCGCGATGCCCGAGGAGATCCGGCTCCGCCTGCTCAAGCGCGCGATCGACCGCAGCGGACATGAAGGGCCCGCTGAACTCGGCAAGGTCGAAACCCTGCTCGTTGCGCTGGACCGGGCCCTCGGGGAACGCGAAGGCAAGCTGAAACAGACCCTTGCCGGGGCCGTCATCGGCCTTTCCGGCGGCCGCATCAGGGTCGAACCGGCGCCACCGCGCCGCACGCGTTCCAGCTGAGCGCGGTTCGATTGTTTCAATGATTGTAATATTCCCGCAGGGAGGCTTAACCACCCCCGAAAAACACCGGATTTTGCGTCATTATTTGACCGGGAATCGCGCTAGGATGCGGTAAATAGTCATGTGTGGTTCCCTTGGCATCGACCCCAGTGGCACCTAGATTGTATGCCATCGACGGGATGGATTCCCTGGGGATTCCCACAGAGCCTGCCCAAAGGATGAGAGAGGCCGCGATCCGCGCGACCACCGAAGGAAGACCATGAACGCCAATCTGCGGAATTTCGCCCTCTGGGTCATCATCGTTTTGCTGCTGCTGGCGTTGTTCACGCTTTTCCAGAATCCTGGCCAGCGCACCTCCTCGCAGGACATCTCGTTCTCGCAGCTTCTGACCGAAGTCGACCAGGGCCACGTCCGTGACGTCGTGATCCAGGGGCCGGAGATTCACGGCACCTTCACCAATGGCTCGAGCTTCCAGACCTATTCGCCGAGCGACCCGAACCTGGTGAAGCGCCTGTACGACGCCAAGGTGCAGATCACCGCGAAGCCGCCGGGCGACAACGTGCCGTGGTTCGTCTCGCTGCTCGTCTCCTGGTTGCCGTTCATCGCGCTGATCGGCGTCTGGATTTTCCTGTCGCGACAGATGCAGGGCGGCGCCGGCAAGGCGATGGGCTTCGGCAAGTCGCGCGCCAAGATGCTGACGGAAGCGCATGGCCGCGTGACGTTCGAGGATGTCGCCGGTGTCGACGAGGCCAAGCAGGACCTGCAGGAGATCGTCGAATTCCTGCGCGACCCCGGCAAATTCCAGCGACTCGGCGGCCGCATTCCGCGCGGCGTGCTGCTGGTCGGTCCTCCGGGCACCGGCAAGACGCTGATCGCGCGCGCCGTGGCCGGCGAAGCCAACGTGCCGTTCTTCACCATCTCCGGTTCTGACTTCGTCGAGATGTTCGTCGGCGTCGGTGCTTCGCGCGTGCGCGACATGTTCGAGCAGGCCAAGAAAAATGCGCCCTGCATCATCTTCATCGACGAAATCGATGCGGTCGGTCGTCATCGCGGCGCCGGCCTCGGCGGCGGCAATGACGAGCGCGAGCAGACGCTGAACCAGCTGCTGGTCGAGATGGACGGCTTCGAAGCCAATGAGGGCGTGATCCTGATCGCGGCGACCAACCGTCCCGACGTGCTCGATCCCGCGCTGCTGCGTCCCGGCCGCTTCGACCGCCAGGTCGTGGTGCCGAACCCGGATGTCGTCGGCCGCGAGCAGATCCTCAAGGTCCACGTCCGCAAGGTGCCGCTGGCGCCGGATATCAACCTCAAGACCATCGCGCGCGGCACGCCGGGCTTCTCCGGCGCCGACCTGATGAACCTGGTCAACGAGGCCGCGCTGACCGCCGCCCGCCGCAACAAGCGGATGGTGACGCAGGCCGAGTTCGAAGAGGCCAAGGACAAGGTGATGATGGGCGCCGAGCGCAAATCGCTCGTCATGACCGAGGAAGAGAAGCTCTTGACGGCCTATCACGAGGGCGGCCACGCCATCGTCGGCCTCAACGTCGTCGCAACCGATCCGATCCACAAGGCGACCATCATCCCGCGCGGTCGTGCGCTGGGCATGGTGATGCAGCTGCCGGAGCGCGACAAGCTCTCGATGTCGCTGGAGCAGATGACCTCGCGTCTCGCCATCATGATGGGCGGCCGTGTCGCCGAGGAGCTGATCTTCGGCCGCGAGAAGGTGACCTCGGGCGCCGCCTCCGACATCGAGCAGGCGACGCGCCTGGCGCGCATGATGGTGACGCGCTGGGGCCTGTCGGAAGAACTCGGCACGGTCTCCTATGGCGAGAACCAGGACGAGGTGTTCCTCGGCATGTCGGTCTCGCGCACGCAAAATGCGTCCGAGGCGACGGTCCAGAAGATCGACTCTGAGATCAGGCGCCTGGTCGAGGAAGGCTACAACGAGGCGACCAAGATCCTCACCGAGAAGCGCGACGATCTCGAGGCGCTGGCCAAGGGCCTGCTCGAGTTCGAGACGCTGACCGGCGACGAGATCACCGACCTGCTGAAGGGCAAGAAGCCCAACCGCGAGTCGGTGCTGGAGCCCTCGACGCCGCGCGCATCCGCGGTGCCGCCGGCCGGCAAGCCGCGCCCGCGGCCCGATCCGGACACCGGCCTGGAGCCGCAGCCGCAGGCGTAAGCCAAGATCGCCATGGCCGAGGCTTCCGGCAAACCAGTTGTGCAAAAGCTCGGCCTCAAGCCGGGCTTTTGTATTTTTGTGGACGGGTTGTCGGTGCCCTATCGCGAGATCGTCGGTGAGCTGCCGGCTGACCTGCGGATGGCGAAGACCGCGAAGGGCCCGCTCGACGCCGTGCATCTGTTCGCGGCCGAGTCGGACGGGCTTGCCGGCAAACTGCGCAGCTATCGGCAGGCGATCGCACCGGACGGCATGATCTGGGTGTCGTGGCCGAAGAAGAGCTCGGGTGTTGCGACCGATCTCAGCGACACGGCGGTGCGTGAGATCGGGCTCGCAGCCGGCCTCGTCGATATCAAGGTCTGCGCGGTCGATGCGGTCTGGTCGGGATTGAAGTTCGTGATTCCGGCGAAGGAGCGGGGCAGCGGATCGAAGTAGCCGCCTGTTGTACGCATCACCGTTGTGAGTGGCGCACCTTGCGGGGGCATGACAAGCTTCGAGTGCTGTTGCGCAGGTACGGATCGTGCCGACCCAAAGGCAGAGCCGGAGCGGCCCATGGGCGTGAATTATTCACACTATTTGATTCCCCGAGACAACACCGTCCGTCCTGAGCCAGAGCGGATCGTCGCTTTGATCGAAGTGTGGTGCGAGAAGGGATATATTGTTTGTCCAGAAGCCGCTTCGGTGCAGAAGGCAACCGATCGAGTATCGCAATCGGCCGCAAGCTTTCTGACAAAGTCAGCATATGGAGAGCACTCCGTCGAGCAGCGGCGGGCGCCCGAGCCGCGCCCGGGATTTTGGGGACGATTATTGGCTGGAGCTCGAAAGGCTCCGGGCCAAGCTCAGGCCGCTTCGCGTCGAACGCCATGGATGCCATTTTCGATTCCTCCAACTGGAGAGGCTCTGTCTGCGCTTGCAAATCCCTACACGCTGATTCGATGGGAAGGGGATCAGCGCGCAACGTATCCGATGCAGACGCTCTCCGAGTCGGTATACGAGGGTAACCGTCAGTTTCGCCACAGTCTCCTTCTGGAGATATCCGATGACTTCATCAATCCACGCACCGACAATTATGGCGTCGCGCGACAGATAGGCACGGAGTGCAGCTGCGGGAACGACCTCGGGTATGATGATGGAAGAGGTTGGCTTGCAACATCGAAAATTCGCCGGACTTGTCCGGCTTGCGGACGCACATTTTGCCCGCGGGACCGGATCGCAGAGATCGTGGATGGAGCAAGCGGTAACACGAGCCCGCAGGCTGGCGGGTTGTGCAATCGCTTCGGGATCATCATCGGCTTTGGCAGGGAGATGCCACTCTACGTGCCCGATTTGAAGGGCCAACTGATCGAAGCCACGCCGAGGGTGACCGAAGATTTTCTCTATACGTGCGCCGCCGCATTGGACACCGAGCTAAGCGAATTTGACTACTACAGCTAGGCGCGGGGATCTCTATGCGCTCGGCGAGACTGCGTTGCGGTTGTTGCGACGCGAGGCAATTGGGAATGGCGTCCCTTGTGCAAGCATGGCATGGTTTGCTCATCCCGGAGCGGGTTAATCGACGCTCCAAACGGCCACAGTTCGAAGGTGCCGAAAAAGGGGGAGGTCGTGTCGATGCGTTTCGTCGGGGGCGTTGGCGCTCTTTGCGCGCTTGCGGTTTTGGCTTGGCCGGCGGCATCGGGTTCAGCCGAGATGCGCGGCGTCACCGCGACCGAGATCAGGATCGGCCAGACCATGCCGTACAGCGGCCCGGTGTCGGCGTTCGGCGCGCTGGGCCGGGGCGAGGTCGGCTATTTCAGGATGCTGAACGAGCGCGGCGGCATCAACGGGCGCAAGGTGAACTTCATCTCGCTCGATGATTCCTATGCGCCGCCGAAGACGGTGGAGCAGACGCGCCGCCTGGTCGAGAGCGACGAGGTGGCGGTGATCTTCTCCTCGATCGGCACCGCGCACAACACCGCGATCGCAAAATACCTGCAAGGCAAGAACATCCCGCAGCTGTTCCTCGGCTCGGGTGCCTCGAAATTCGGCGACGTCACGCAGTTTCCGCAGGTGGCGATGGGCGTGCAGGCCCCGTTCCGCTACGAGGCGCGGCTCTATGCGCGCTACGCGCTGGCGAAGAACCCGAATGCGCGATTCGCCGTGATCGCGCAGAACGACGATTACGGACGCGACTACCTGGCGGGCCTCAAGGATGCGCTCGGCGAGAAATACGATGCCGTCGTCACCGTCGCGACCTATGAGATCACGGACCCGACCATCGACTCGCAGATCGTCAAGCTGAAGGCCTCCGGCGCCGACGTCTTCGTGATCGCTGCGACGCCGAAATTCGCGGCGCAGTCGATCCGCAAGGCCTTCGAGATCGGCTGGCGTCCGCTGACCTTCCTGTCCAACACCGCGGTCTGGATCTCGACCGTGATGGAGCCTGCGGGCGTGGAGGCCGGCACCGGCATCATCTCCACGGCCTATGTGAAGGATCCCGACGATCCGGCGTGGAAGGACGATCCCGGCATGAAGGACTGGCACGCGTTCATGACCAAATACGTGCCCGACGGCGACCAGCGCGACACCAACTATGTCAACGCCTACAACAGCGCGATGGCGATGGAGGCGGTGCTGAAGGCCTGTGGCGACGATCTCTCCAGCGAGAACATCCTGAAGCAGGCGTTCGCGATCAAGAACCTGGAGCTGCCGATGCTGCTGCCGGGCATCCGGCTCAACACCTCGCCGACCGATCACATCCCGGTCGACCAGATGCAGTTCATGCGCTTCAACGGCAAGAGCTGGGACCGCTTCGGCGAGCTGCAGACTGGGAATTGAGGGATTAGAGCGTTTTCGAGCGAAGTGGATACCGGTTCGCGTGAAGAAAACGCGTCAAAACAAAAAGCTAGAGCTTCGGTTCTGATTCAATCAGAACCGAAAATGCTCTAGCCCGAGGCTTCCTAGTCGACCTCAGGACGACGGGACCGGCTAGTTCGCGTGTGTCGGATCCGCTTTCGCATCGTCCGAGCGGACGTGGATTACCGCAATGTCGTCCCTGTAGATCCGCTTCCAGCCCTTGAGGTGATCTAGCGCATTTCCGGCGGGAGAGTCCGAGCTCAGCAGCGTGGCGTCGATCCGGTATTTGTCGAGCAGCGCGAGCAGCTGGCCGACGTCGCGGGCGTCGAGCGCGTCGTAATAGTCGAGTACGAATTTCTCGCCGTAGAGCTCGGCGCGGCCGTCGATGAACACCTTCATGTCGCGGCTCACCATGTAGCCGCCGAACGGCGCGGTCGAGAACACGCGCTCGGCGTGGCGCTGCTGCAGCATGTCGACGGCGGCGGTGGGCTCGAAGCTCGGCAGGAATTTGAAGCTATGCTGGGCGACAAACATCGTCGTGGTCACCGTTGCACCGATCAGAATGGCGATCGCCGCCAGCATCGTGACGATCGGCGCCGAGCGGGTCTCCTCGAAACGCGCGGCGGCGCTGCCTGCGGTTCCCCATTGCTCGGCGATCGGCTTGGCCAGCACCAGCGGCGCGACGAAGGCGAACACCTCGATGTTGCGGACATGGCTCAGCGCCATCCAGATCAGGCCGAGCAGCAGCAGGATCCGCGGCAGCGACAGGGTGAGCCGGCGATAGAGGATGAGGCCGATCAGGCCGAGCAGCGTGGCCTCGAAGAAGTTGAATGTGCCGAAATCGACCGGCTTCCACTCGCCGATCAAGTTGAGCAGCTTGCCGAGGCTGAGGATTTTCGTCGCGCCGAGCAGGCTGTTCCAGCCATAGGGCGTCACGCAGCTCGCGGCGAGCGCGGCGAGGCCGAACAATCCCCAGCGCAGCACGAGTTGACGGCGACGGGCAGGCTCGGTGCCCCACAGCGCCTCGATCCCGATCGGTCCGATCAACGCGAGGCCCAGTACGAAGCCACCATGCAGATTGGCCCACAGCGTCATCAGCGGCAGCAGCAACCAAGACGGTGAGGTGCGGCGGTCGGCGGCCGCCATCAGGCCGCCGATGAACGCAAGCTCCACCGGCAATGCCAGCACATGCGGCCGTGCCAGGAAGTGGATGGTCGAGAGCAGCAGCGCCAGCGCCGTGATCAGGATCGCGCGCGCGGGATCGAAATAGGGGCTCAGCAGATTGAGGAAGATCACAACCGTGACGCCGATCGCGATCGACGACAGGATCACCGGCCCGGCCCAGTCGCCGCCATACACGGTGGCAAACACCACCTGCGAGAGCCACGAGCTCGAGATCCAGGCTTCGCCGAAGCGCGTGAACGAGAACACGTCGGTGGTGGGCATCGCGCCATGGGCGAGGATCCACTGCCCGACCTTGATCTGCCACATCGTGTCGGAATCGCGCAGCAGGATCTCGCCGGCTGCGAGGTAGAACAGATAGGCGCCGACACCGGCGCACAGCGGCACCAGTCCGCGCGCGGTGCTCCGATGGCTGACGCTGCTGGTGATCGAGAGTGACATGAGGATGCGTTCGCGCTTTCTGATATCCACAAGCGCCATCGGGCGCGATGGTGCCGGCCACTGGACCATGGCTTCCGATAAATTCGGGTAAATGCGCGCGCCCGGGGCCAACGTCTCGATATCGAGCGATCGCGTTAGGTTGCGATTCACCATCTCACCTTCACCACGCGCGGGATGGCGGGGAGAGCATCGGCGCCGCCACGCGGGTGTCGCAAAATCCTTACAATTCCACCTTGTCAATCGGTCTGAATAGTTGTTCACTTCTTCGAGCGGTTGCGGGATCAATCGCACAAAACATTGAAGACGCGTGTGTTCTCCGCTGGTGGGCGCCAGCGGGACGCACCGGTGGGGGACGGTCACGCCATGGTTTATCGGCGCACGCATCAGGTTGTGAAACGGCTCGCCGCGCGGCGCAGCGCCATTCTGACGGCGGCGCGGGATGCCGCGGCCGACGGCGGCATGGCCGCGGTGCAGATCGCGCCGGTCGCGGTGCGCGCCAATGTCGCGGCCGGCACCGTCTATCGCTATTTCCCTTCCAAGGCCGAGCTGATCTCGGAGCTGATCACGGAAGTTTCGCGCGACGAACTGACCGCTATCCGCCGCGCCGCCGATGCCGCACCCGGCCCGTCATCGGCGCTGGCTGCCGCGGTGACGACGATCGCGGTCCACGTGCTGTCGCAACGCAAGCTCGCCTGGGGCATCTTGGCTGAACCCGTCGACGTCGACGTCACCGCCTCGCGGCTCGCCAGCCGCCGCGACATTTCCGGCGAGCTCGCGGCGCGGATCGACGCCGCGGTGCGTGCCGGCCATTTGCCGGCGCAGGATACCGCGCTCGCGGCCACCGCCTTGCTCGGCGCGCTGCACGAGGCGCTGGTCGGCCCGCTGGCGCCGGCCAATCTCGACGATCCCGCCAAATCGCGCGATGCGGTGCAGACCGTGACCTTGCTCGGCCTGCGCGCAGTCGGCGTGATGGATGCCCGCGCCCGCGGCCTCGTGGTGCAGGCGACGACGCCGGCGAAGGCGCTGGTCGGCGCCTGAGATCGAACGGATTCTGTCGCGTTGGCGTTGTAGCGTTGTAGGCGGGGTTCAACCAACCGCACGGAGTGACGCATGACGACGACCCATGGCTCGGCCAAATGGCAGGGCGGCATCAAGGACGGCAAGGGCGCGATCTCGACCAAGAGCGGCGCGCTCAGCGATTACCCCTATGGCTTCGCCAGCCGCTTCGAGGGCAAGCCCGGTTCGAACCCCGAAGAGCTGATCGGCGCGGCGCACGCCGCCTGCTTCACGATGGCGCTGTCATTGATCCTGGGCGAAGCCAAGCTCACCGCGGAGCACATGGAGACCAAGGCCGACGTGACGCTGGAGAAGGTCGGCGACGGCTTTGCCATCACCGCGGTGCACCTGACGCTGGCGGCGAAGATCCCCGGCGCCACCGATGCGACGTTGCAGGAACTGGCCGGCAAGGCCAAGGCCGGCTGTCCGATATCGAAGCTGCTCAACACCAAGATCACGCTCGAGGCGAACCTGCAGAGCTGATCGTGGTTGCGCGTTCCGGGTCACGCTGAGCGTGGTCCGGCGCGCTCAGATGATCTCCGCGTCGCCGTTCGGGCCGACCGAGGCGATGCGCAGCATGTTGGTGGTGCCGGGCGCGCGCAGCGGCACGCCGGCGACGATGATGACGCGCTGGCCGGCCTTGGCAAAACCGTCCCTGAACGCGATCGAGCCGGCGCGATTGACCATGTCGTCGAGATCGTGGGCGTCCTCGGCGACCACGCAATGCACGCCCCACACCACCGACAGCTTGCGGCCGGTGGCGATATTGGGCGTGATCGCGACCACGGGCACCTTGGGCCGCTCACGCGCCACGCGGAACGCGGTCGAGCCCGACGAGGTCCAGCAGATGATCGCCGAGAGATCGAGCGTCTCGGCGATCTGCCGCGCCGCGTCTGCAATGGCGTCGCCCACGGTCGCTTCAGGATCGACGCGCGAGGCATTGATCACGCCGCGATAGGTCGGGTCGCGCTCCACTTCCTCGCCGATCCGGTTCATGGTCGAGACCGCTTCGACCGGGAATTTGCCGGCGGCGGACTCCGCCGAAAGCATGATGGCGTCGGCGCCCTCATAGACGGCGGTGGCGACGTCTGAGACCTCGGCGCGGGTCGGCACCGGCGACTGGATCATCGATTCCAGCATCTGGGTTGCGACCACCACCGGCTTGCCGGCGCGGCGGGCCATCCGCGTCATCTGCTTCTGCAGGCTCGGCACCCGCTCCAGCGGCAGCTCGACACCGAGATCGCCGCGCGCCACCATCAGTGCGTCCGACGCATCGATGATGTCGCCGAGGCGGTCGATCGCCTGCGGCTTTTCGATCTTGGCCATCACGGCGGCGCGGCCGCGGATCATCTTCTTGGCCTCGACGACATCCTCGGCGCGCTGCACGAAGGACAGCGCGACCCAGTCGATGCCCTCGGGCAGCGCGGCTTCCAGATCGGCGCGGTCCTTCGGCGTCATTGCCGAGACGGGCAGGTCGGTGTCGGGCAGGCTGACGCCCTTGCGGTCCGACATCTTGCCGCCGATCACGACCCGCGTCACCGCGCGCTCCGGCGAGGTTTCCTCGGCGATCAGCCGCACCTTGCCATCGTCGAGCAGCAGCGCGTGGCCGGGCCGCAGCGCTGCGAGAATCTCGGGATGCGGCAGCAGCACGCGGCTGTTGTTGCCGGGCGTCTTGTCGGAATCCAAAATGAAGGTCTGGCCGTTGTTGAGCTGGGTCGAGCCGCCCTCGAAGGCGCCGAGCCGGAGCTTCGGCCCCTGCAGATCGACCAGGATGCCGATCGGCCGGCCGTAGCTCGATTCGACGTTGCGGATGGTTTTCACCAGCTCCCGCATCTTGTCATGCGGGGTGTGGCTCATGTTGATGCGGAACACGTCGGCACCTGCCTCGAACAACTTGCGAATCATCGCGCTGTCGGACGAGGCCGGGCCGAGGGTTGCGAGAATCTTGATACGGCGCAGTCGTCTCATGGTTTGTTCCCGGGCGTTGCGGCTGGTGGCAGACCAGACGCGCCCGGAGGCGCTGCGCCCGGCGGCGGGTTTGGCAGGCCCGGCATCGTTCCCGGGCTTCCCGGGCCGACGCCGCCCGGCATTCCCGGCACTTTCTGCGGCTGTTGTTCGTTGGCTTCGGTCAATTGGACGGTCCATGCACGCTGCTCGCCGGTGTCGACCTCGAAGAAGCCGGTGCGGTCGAAACCGCGCGCGAGGCAATTCTCCGTGCCCTTGATGGTGAATTCCTTGTCGCGCGAGCACATGAAGGCCTGGCCGGACCATTCACCGCCGCGATCATAGTCGAGCGCATAGATGTAATAGTAGCGCGCCACGAGATTGCCGCGCAGCAATGTCTCACAGCTGCGTGACGACACGTTCCACCAGCCCTCGGTGGTCCAGCCCTCGGCGTCCTTGTAGCCCAGCGCGATGCCGACCCGGCTCGATGTGTTGTTGCAGAGCCGGAAATCGGCAGCCGCCGGGCTCGTCCACAGGCATGCCACGACAACCGCCAGCACCGGCAGGATGCCGGCCATCGTCAGGCGAGTGATTCGGGAGCTTGAAGTGAGGGAATCTGCTGGATTCATGCGGGGAGGCTATATCAGATCATTGGCGATTTCGCGTGTTCCGGCTGTCACTGTCAACGGGCGGGCGCGCATCTGGCATGCTGCTGGACCGTTGCGGGCTGCAGCCGAGAGGGCGTTCTGCGCGGCGATATGGCAAAAACTGTGACAATTCCCAACTGATATCAATATGGTGAGGAAGACACAGCGGGATGACGGCGATGACCATTGACGACAAAACCAGAACAGAACTCGAGGCCGCGGTGTTCCGGCGCCTGGTCGGCCATTTGCGCGAGAGGACCGACGTGCAGAACATCGACCTGATGAATCTGGCCGGCTTCTGCCGCAACTGCCTGTCCAACTGGATGAAGGAAGCGGCCGACACCAAGGGCATTGCCGTCAGCAAGGACGAGAGCCGCGAGGCGGTCTACGGCATGCCCTATGAGGAGTGGAAGGCGAAGTACCAGGGCAGCGCGACGCCGGAACAACTCGCCGCGATGAAGAAGGCGCCGAGCGGACATTGAGCGCAGTGGTGATTCCGGGTTCGACGCTGCGCATCGCCCCGGAATCACGACGCCCGCATGAACACCGTCCGCATCTCCTGTGGGCGCGCTGTGGATGAGCGCGATGTTTCCTTGACGGAACGCGCCGCAAAATCGAGGGTCGCCCGCAGCAAGCGGTGCGCATGACGCGTATTCGCGTCACACAGCAATGCCAGTTCAGGAGTACGCGATGGCCACGTCCGCCGCCGTCCAGGAAGAGCCCGCAACCCGTTTCGCCAAGGACCAGCTCAAGTCCATCATCGAGCGCATCGAGCGGCTGGAAGAAGAGAAGAAGACGATCTCGGACGATATCCGCGACGTCTACGCGGAGGCCAAAGGCAACGGCTTCGACGTCAAGGCGCTGCGCACCATCGTGCGCCTGCGCAAGCAGGATGCCAATGAGCGCCAGGAGCAGGAAACCATCCTGGAAACCTACATGCAGGCGCTGGGGATGCTCTGAAGGGACGACTGACTGCCAAAATATCGAAAAACAACCCCATGCAAAGGAGCCCGGCGGCTGCCGGTGCTCGACACGGGCGACTTGACACGTCGGGCAACTCAGTAATATTCTTCCATTATTCCGAAATCATGCAGATCGTCGGTGTCGTCACCCGCGCATGCGGGTGACCCGGTATTCCAGAGACAGCAGTGCTTGAGCCGAGGAGCCGCGGCATACTGGGTCGCCCGGTCGAGCCGGGCGATGACAGCAGGGGACGAGGAGATAGCCTCACGTCCTCTCCGGATGACGGAGTGGAAGAGCAGGACTCCGAATCGCGCTTGCGGCTCAGCGCAGCGAGGCGGTGAGGAACGGCTGGGTCTGCAGCGTTGCGGTGGCCGAGCCCGAGAAGCGGTCGCAGGTCATGCCCATCATCGGATCTTCCGAGAAGGTCATCGCGACGGCGGCGAGCGGCTTGATGAAATGCGCGCGCATCAGGCTCATGTCGGTATCGCCGAGCACCGTGGTCAGCATGCCGCTGCTCGCGCTCGGCGCCAGCATCACGACGCGCATCCAGACGTCGTTGCCCTTGGCGGCCGAAATCCGCGCCGACGTGGTGATCACGCCCTGGCCCGGCGCGCCCTTGGCGACGACGGTGTTGATCTCGGTGGCGGCAGCGGCAGCATTGCGGGTCGGGCGCACGCTGTGCGGGATCGGCGCGGATGCCGCGACGATATTGGCGCGGTCGACCGGCGAGGATGACGCCGGCGCGTAGGCGAGCGCCTTGTTGAAGTTTTCCGTCGCGGTCGCCGTGGTCTGCGGATCGGCGGCAGCAACCGCCTCGCGGGCCTTCAGCGCCGCGACCTGGGCCGCCGACGCCTGCTTCGGCGTAGCCGCATCGTCACCCCAGAAGCCGCGGGCGTTGATGATGTCGGTCGGCGACTGCGGCTTCGCGCTGCGGTCGGCGTCCTGGACCTGCGGCTTGGCCTTCGGAGCCGGGATGAGCTGGGCATCGGCCGCGGCGAGCTGGATCGCAGCTGCGATCTGCGGCTTTGCGCGCGGCATCGGAACGGGATCGGCGGATTTGGCCGGAATGGCGGCCGCAACCACGGGGTTGGCCGCGGGCGTGTCGTTCACGCTGGCGCCGGCTTCCTCGTCGTCCTCATTGGACTTGCTGCCAAACAGCTTGGCGAACACGCTTGGCTTGCTGATCGTCGCGGCGTCGTCGCCATTGCCGCGGCGTTCGATGTCGGCCTTGGCGAGCTGGTAGCCCTTCAGCGGCGTGCCGTCGGTCGGGATATGGACGGTGCGGCCATCCGGGAACACCCGCGCCAACTGGTCATGCGTCATGCGCGGCCAGTGCCGGATGCTGCCGGTGTCGAGATGGACGAACGGCGAGCCGGAGGTCGGATAGAAGCCGACGCCGCCGCGCTGTAGCCGCAGACCGGCGAAGCGGATCTGCTCCAGCGGCACGCCCGGGATGAAGAAGTCCATCGCATGCCCCAGCATGTGCTGGCTGTGGCGCGCCACGCCCGAGGAGCGGCGACGCAGCATGGCGTTGGTGGAGGGGGAACGGTACGACGAGATGATCTGGATCGGCTGCTTGCCGCCGACGTCGCGATAGACTTCCCAGAGGATGTCGAACAAATGACGGTCCATCACCGTCTCATCCTGGTTGCGCCAGTCGCGCAGATAGTGATTGAGCTGCTTCAGCGCGGCTTCGTCGTAGCGGCCATCGCGCTTGAAGGTGACCGTGAGATCTTCGTTGGAATGGGTGTGGTGGAAGGAGAGGGTGCGGGTCTCGTTCAGCGCGCTCGCATCGTGCACCGTTCCGGCTTGCGCCAGCAGCAATAGCGACGTCAGGCCGACTTGGTATCCGGCCTTCGGCAACGATAGCGAATTGAAGCGGCGTGCGAGGACAGCCAGCACTATGAGCCCACCCAAGTCGACGAGCGTTCGGTCGGCGTCATCGCAGACCCCCTGCGAAAGACGGTGAACGCTTTCTTAAAGCGGGAGGGTTAACCGAAGTTTACCGACCCGCCCCCAAGTTAGCCTTAACTAAAAGGTGGAGTGTGGCAAAAAAGAGCCGGCTGCCGCGGCCGTGATGGATAATGGTTAACGTAAACGATCTCGTCCGTCGGACGAGATCGTTGATTTCACTTCAAAATTTACCCAAATCGCCCGTCGGCGGAATTAACGGGTGATCACGCGGCGGGGCTGCGGCTGGCCGCGACGGGTCGGCTGCGGCGCCGGCTGGTTGAATCCACCCCCGAACAGACGCTCGAAGAAGCCCGGCCCGGAGGGCCCGCCGCTGCTGTCGCTGGCGTAGACGCTGGAGGGCAGGCTGCCGGCCGGCGGACGCGCGTAGCTCGGCTGCGCATGCGCGACCACGGCCTCGAGATCCTTGCCGTGGGTGTTCTTGAGCAGCGACAGCATGGTGGCGTCGCGGCCGTAGACGTCCTTGCGGAATTGCAGCTTGCCGGCATCGTCCACGAACGCGGTCTGATAGGTGATGTTGACCGGGATCGGGGTCGGGAATTTCAGGTCGACCTCGCTCGTGCCGTACATGCTGCGGATCCGCTCCGGCGTGTAGTGCTGGTTCGGCTCGGTGATGTTGAGCAGCACGGAGGCGTACTGGTCCGGGTTCTGCACGCGCATGCAGCCGTGGCTGTAGGCGCGCTCTTCCTTGGCGAACAGGTACTTGTCCGGCGTGTCGTGCTGATAGACCAGGAACTTGTTCGGGAAGTTGAAGCGGATGCGGCCGAGCGCGTTGGCTTCACCCGGCGGCTGCGAGATGTGCACCGAGCCGTCGCGGTTGCGCTCGAGCTTCAGCCCCATCCGCTGCAGCACCGTCGGATCCTGCTGCAACGCCGGCAGATACTCGTTGTAGATGATCGACGGCGGCACGTTCCAGGTCGGGTTGACCGTGATGTACTTCATCGTCTCGGTCAAAAGCGGCGTGGCATGCTGGCCGGGCTTGCCGGTCACGACGCGCGTGGTCCAGACCTGCGCGCCGTTCTGCATCACCTTCAACGTGTAGTCGGGGATGTTGAGGATGACATAGGCATTGCCAATATTGCCGGCGCCAAGCTGGCGCGGCAGCCAGCGCCAGCGCTCCATGTTGACGAGCACGGTGTCGATCTGCCGGTCGCGCTTCGGGTTGTTCAGCGCCTTGACCGTGCGCTCGTCGAGCACGCCTGATGGCTTCATATCGACGCTGCTCTGGAACTTCTCCACCGCGCGCGCGACCGTCGCGTCATATTTGGTGCTGCTGGCATCCTCGGTGACGCCGAGCTTGTTGCGCAGATCCGGCACGCGCGGATCGTCCATCTCGACCGCGGCCTGCTTCTTGCCGCGCGCGGGCACGTATTTCAGTGCGGGGCCGTCGGCGATCGTGATGACCGGGCCGTCGCCCTGGCCGCGCAGCTCGGCGAGCTTCTTCTTCAGCTCCTTGTAGAGCTTCTGCGGCGGGTTGTAGCTGTCGAGCGCGGCGGATGCGTCCTTGGCCGTGGTGACATTGGCGAACACTTCGGCCGGATCGATCGGATGCTCCGGATAGAGGATGTCGGCCGACACCTGCGACCAGTGCATGCGGCCGCTCTGCGCCTGGCGCGCATATTCCAGCATGCTGGCGGCGAGCTTGAGCTCGGCATCGGCCAGCGCGTCCGGCGAGGTCGCCGCGGTGAAATCCGGCACCGGATATTCGGCCGGATCGAGGCCATCGGAGGCGGCATCCTTCAGCCGTGCGATCACGCCCTTGCCGGCGTCGGTCAGCTTGCCGGCTTGCGTGAACACCGGCGCGTAGTCGCGGGCCGAATAGAATTTCTCGGCCGCCGCGCGCTCGACCTTGCGGTCGAAGCTGCGCAGCGTCTTGCCGGCGAACAGATCGCGCAGCTTGTCGGCGACAGGCTGATCCTCGGTGGGGACACTGCTCGCGGCCTTCACCGGCTCGGCTGCCGGAGCAGCGGCGGTCGCGGGCGCCGGAGCCGCTGCGGGGGCCGCGGCCGTCGCCGGGGCGGGCACAGCCGCAGGCGGCGCGACCGCAGTGTCGGTCTTCGGCGTATCGGCAGGTTTGCCGTCGGCGGGCGCGGTGGCAACATCGGCGGGCTTCGGCTCGGCGGCCTTGGCCGTCGCGCTCGGCTCGGCCGGCTTGGCTTCGATCGTCTTGGCATCGGTCGTCTTGGCATCGGTCGTCTTGGCATCGACCGGCTTGGCTTCGGTCGCCTGCACGTCGGCCGGCTTGGCATCAGCCGGCTTCGCGGGCAGCGCGGCGGTCGTGTCGGCCTTGAAATCGCTTGCGGTGGGCGGCGGCACGTTGGCGGGTTCGGGGCGCGGGATCGCGGCGTCGATCGCGAGTTCGGCAGCGCTGCTGCGTGATGTGTCCTGTGCGTTGGCCGATGATGCGGACACCGCGAGGAAAGTTGCCGCGATCGTCATCAATACGCGGTCATAGCCCCGACGGTTGTTCGAACAGTCACGCATCGTCGCACCCCCTGGGTGAAATACCCGTCACCGTGTTCTGGAACGGTTCAAGTCAGTGTTTGGTTTCACAGTCTGCGCGAGAGCGCCGGCCTTCTTGATCTAGACGTACGCCTGCACGCAACCAACGCAGACGATACATACGCCCCTCACATGCAGCCAGCGCCATGCGGGGCAACTCACGACAAACTGACTTCGAAACACCTGATTTCATTCAGCCTGTGCGTTTTTGCCACGCAGTACGGCCTTTGTCTGTCACCGCCAGGACACGGTTCAAATGGTTCCCGCGTTGCGGCCTTTTGGCCACAAGATCTAGCTGGCCTCGCTGGTGCGAGCGCCCGCCGCGGCCTCGTCGAGCTTGCGGTAGAGCGTCGAGCGGCCGATCTTCAGCCGGCGCGCGACCTCCGACATCTGGCCACGGTAGTGCGAAATCGCGAAGCGGATGATCTCGTTCTCCAGATCTTCCAGCGGGCGGACCTCGCCGGAGGCATTGAGCATCGCGAGGCCACCGGCCATCGGCAGAGACGTCGCGGGTATTTCGTTACCGGAGTTCATGGCCGGCGCGGTGGAGGGCGACACCACCAGCGGCTCGCTTTGCAGCGACTTCGCTTCCGGAATCGGATGCGCGGTGACCTGCGGGAAATCGGCCAGCGCGAGCTGATCGCCGTCGCTCATCACCACGGCGCGATAGACCGTGTTCTCGAGCTGGCGGATGTTGCCGGGCCAGTCGAGCTGCGAAAGATGCGCCATCGCCTCGCCGCTGATGCCGGTGATGTTGCGGTTCTCCTCGGCGCAGAACCGCGCCAGGAAATGCCGCAGCAGGTGCGGAATGTCCTCGCGCCGCTGCCGCAGCGCCGGAATGGTCAGCGGCAGCACGTGCAGGCGGTAGAACAGGTCCTCGCGGAACTGGCCGCCCTTCACGAGATCGAGCAGCTTGCGGTTGGTCGCCGAGATGATGCGGACATCGACCTTGACCGGTTTGCGTCCGCCGACCGCTTCCACGGTGCCTTCCTGCAGCGCGCGCAGCAGCTTGACCTGGGTGGCGAGCGGCAGTTCGCCGACCTCGTCGAGGAACAGGGTGCCGCCATGGGCTTCGACGAACTTGCCTTGGTGGCGCTCGGTGGCACCGGTGAAGGCGCCCTTCTCGTGGCCGAACAGGATCGATTCGACAAGGTTGTCGGGGATTGCGCCGCAGTTCACCGCGACGAACGGCTTGGCCTTGCGCTCGCTGCTGCCGTGGATGGCGCGCGCGAACAATTCCTTGCCGACGCCGGATTCACCCTCGATCAGCACGGGAATCGTCGAGGCCGCCGCCTTCTGCGCGGTGCGCAGCACGCCGGTCATGGCCTCGCTGCGGGTGATGATGTCGGAGAAAGTCAGCCGGCCCTCGCGGCTGTGCCGGATGCGCTGCAATTCGCCCTTCAGCGCCGAGGCGTTGAGGGCGTTGCGCAGCGAGACCTGAAGCCGCTCGAAGCCGACCGGCTTGACCACGAAATCCTGGGCGCCGGCGCGCATTGCCGAGACCACATTGTCGATGCCGCCATGCGCGGTCTGCACGATGACCGGGACGGTCAAACCAGCTTCACGGATCTTTGCGAGGACACCGAGACCGTCGAGGCCGGGCATCACGAGGTCGAGCACGACGGCATCGATCGTTCGCGCTTCGGGTGCGGTCAATGCGGACACCGCGGCGTCGCCGGAATCGACGACGAGGGGCTCATAGCCGCATTTCTGCACCATGTTTTCGACCAATCGGCGCTGTACGGCGTCGTCATCGGCGATCAAAATGGTGGCAGCCATGGTTTTCCCCGCACGCTACGATTATTTGTCTCGAATCGGGGCACTGTCGCCGAAGCCGATTAACGCACTCTTAAATGTTGCAATTCCGCTTTGATTTCCCCGCCGCCGCAGTCTTTCCGACCGAAGTAAGGTTCTGAACAAGATGACCTCGCGCTCCAAATCCGCTGTCAACAAGCCCGCCCTCCGCAAGCAATCCGTGCAACGCAGACCGGCCACCGGAAAGCCGGCGAGCAACGCGGCCGGCAAGACGGGCAAGCTGCCCGAATGGAATCTGGCGGATCTCTACGCCGGCATCGACGCGCCGGATGTCGCGCGCGACTTGGCGAAGATGGATGCAGATTGCGTCGCGTTTGAGACCGACTACAAGGGCAAGCTGGCCGAAAATACCGCCGGCGAAGCCGGCGGCAAATGGCTGGCCGAGGCGATCAGGCGCTACGAGGCGATCGACGACCTCGCCGGCCGGCTCGGCTCCTATGCCGGCCTCGTTCATGCCGGCGACAGCGTCGATCCCGCGATCTCGAAATTCTACGGCGACGTGTCCGAGCGGCTGACCGCGGCCTCGGTCCACCTGCTGTTCTTCTCGCTCGAGCTCAATCGCGTTGACGATGATGTGATCGAGCGCGCGATGGCCGAGCCCGCGCTCGGTCATTACCGGCCGTGGATCGAGGACCTGCGCAAGGACAAGCCGTACCAGCTCGAGGATCGCGTCGAGCAGCTGTTTCACGAGAAGGCGCAGAGCGGCTATGCGGCCTGGAATCGGCTGTTCGACCAGACCATCTCCGGCCTGCGCTTCAAGCTCGCCGGCAAGGAGCTCGCGATCGAGCCGACGCTGAACCTGTTGCAGGACAAGGCGGGCGACAAGCGCAAGGCGGCGGCGCAGGCGCTGGCCAAGACCTTCAAGGACAATGAGCGCACCTTTGCGCTGGTCACCAACACGCTCGCCAAGGACAAGGAGATCTCCGACCGCTGGCGCGGATTCCAGGACGTCGCCGACGCCCGCCATCTCAACAACCGCGTCGAGCGCGAGGTGGTGGATGCGCTGGTCGCCTCGGTGCGCGCGGCCTATCCGAAGCTGTCGCATCGTTACTACGCGCTGAAGGCGGGCTGGTTCAAAAAGAAGAAGCTGCCGCACTGGGACCGCAACGCGCCGCTGCCGTTCGCGGCGACCGGCACCATCGCCTGGCCCGAGGCGCGCAACATGGTGCTGTCGGCCTATCGCGGCTTCTCGCCGCGGATGGCCGATATCGCCGAGCGCTTCTTCGTCGACCGCTGGATCGATGCGCCGGTGCGGCCCGGCAAGGCGCCGGGCGCGTTCTCGCATCCGACCACGCCGTCGGCGCACCCCTACGTGCTGATGAACTACCAGGGCAAGCCGCGCGACGTCATGACGCTCGCCCATGAACTCGGCCACGGCGTGCACCAGGTGCTGGCGGCCAGGAACGGCGCGCTGATGGCGCCGACGCCGCTGACCTTGGCGGAGACCGCGAGCGTGTTCGGCGAGATGCTGACCTTCAGGCGGCTGTTGTCGCAGACCAAGAGCGCCAAGCAGCGCCAGGCGCTGCTCGCCGGCAAGGTCGAGGACATGATCAACACCGTGGTGCGGCAGATCGCGTTCTATACCTTCGAGCGCGCGGTGCATACCGAGCGCAGGAACGGCGAGCTCACCGCCGAACGGCTCGGCCAGATCTGGCTCAGCGTGCAGGGCGAAAGCCTCGGGCCCGCGATCGAGATCAAGCCGGGCTACGAGACGTTCTGGATGTACATCCCGCACTTCATCCATTCGCCGTTCTACGTCTATGCCTACGCATTCGGCGACTGCCTGGTGAACTCGCTCTATGCGGTCTACGAGCACGCCTCGGATGGTTTCGCCGAGCGCTATCTCGACATGCTCGCCGCCGGCGGCACCAAGCACTATTCGGAGCTCTTGAGGCCGTTCGGGCTCGACGCCAAGGATCCCAAATTCTGGGACGGCGGCCTGTCGGTCATATCAGGGATGATCGACGAGCTGGAGGCGATGGGCTGAGACCGGAAGGTTTTGCAATAAGGGGCGCCGCTCGCGAATCCCGCGGTCGGCGGAACGATTCTTCTGCGGCACCCTCGATCCGGAGATGAATCCTGCCTTGCACCCCCGGCGGCGAGGCCGGATCGCCGGGAAACTGCCTTGATCCCGGGCAATCGGCCTCTCCACGGCCGAATTGCGGCAGCCTCCGTTGCTCTGCCACCGTGTTTGCGGTAATGGCTCGCGAACGTGACTTTCTGACTGGGGACAGCGATGGCAGACCATAGCGAAGTGGTTTACACGACCGCCGACGGCAACGATTACATTGCGCACGAGCAGACCTATGAAGGGTTCATCAAGCTCGTCAAATTCGGCTCCGCCACCGTCGCCATCATCCTCATCCTGATGGCCTATTTCCTGGTCTGATCCCCCGATCGGCCAAGGCCTCGCCGTCTCGCGGCGGGGTGGCGAATTCCTGTCGAGCCCGGCTGCACAAACCGGGTATCCAACCTGGCGAAAATAACGCTAGTTTGAAGACGCGTGCGCTGCCAGCGCCGCCGGAGGGCCCATGAAGATTGCCGTTGCCAAGGAAATCGATCCGTCCGAGCCGCGCGTTGCGGCCTCGCCCGACACGATCAAGAAGTTCAAGGCGCTGGGCGCCGAGGTCGCCGTCGAGCCGGGCGCCGGCGTCAAGTCCGGCCTGCCTGATTCGGAATTCACCGCGGCGGGTGCCACGGTCTCCGCCGACGCGCTCAAGGACGCCGACATCATCATCAAGGTGAAGCGGCCCGAGGCCTCGGAACTTGGCCACTACAAGCGCGGCGCGCTCGTCATCGCGATCATGGACCCGTATGGCAACGAGGCCGCGCTGAAGACGATCGCCGACGCCGGCGTTTCCGCCTTCGCGATGGAATTGATGCCGCGCATCACCCGCGCCCAGGTGATGGACGTGCTGTCCTCGCAGGCCAACCTCGCCGGCTACCGTGCCGTGATCGAAGGCGCGGAGGCGTTCGGCCGCGCCTTCCCGATGATGATGACCGCGGCCGGCACCGTTCCAGCCGCCAAGGTGTTCGTGATGGGCGTCGGCGTCGCCGGCCTGCAGGCGATCGCGACCGCGCGGCGGCTGGGCGCGATCGTCACCGCGACCGACGTGCGGCCCGCCACCAAGGAACAGGTCGAATCGCTCGGCGCCAAATTCCTCGCCGTCGAGGACGAGGAGTTCAAGAACGCGCAGACCGCCGGCGGCTACGCCAAGGAGATGTCCAGGGAGTACCAGGCCAAGCAGGCCGCGCTCACCGCCGAGCACATCAAGAAGCAGGACATCGTGATCACCACGGCGCTGATTCCCGGCCGTCCGGCGCCCAAGCTGGTGTCGGGCGAGATGGTGAAATCGATGAAGCCCGGCTCCGTGCTGGTCGATCTCGCGGTCGAGCGCGGCGGCAATGTCGAGGGTGCGAAACCCGGCGAGGTCGTCGAGACCGACGGCATCAAGATCGTCGGCTACACCAACGTCGCCGGCCGCGTCGCCGCCTCGGCGTCCAGTCTTTACGCACGCAACCTGTTCTCGTTCATCGAGACCATGGTCGACAAGGCCAGCAAGGCGCTCGCGGTCAATTGGGACGACGAACTGGTGAAGGCCACCGCGCTGACCAAGGACGGCGCCGTCATCCATCCCAACTTCCAGTCGAAATAAGGAAACAAGCCATGGAGCATATCGCGCAGGCCGTGGATCCCTTCGTGTTCCGGCTATCGATTTTCGTCCTTGCCGTGTTCGTCGGCTATTTCGTGGTGTGGTCGGTGACGCCGGCCCTGCATACGCCGCTGATGAGCGTCACCAACGCGATCTCTTCGGTGATCGTGGTCGGCGCGCTGCTCGCGGTCGGCGTCGGCATGGTGTCGAGCGGCTCGGGCTGGGCGCGCGGCTTCGGCTTCGTCGCGCTGATCTTCGCCTGCGTGAACATCTTCGGCGGCTTCCTCGTCACCCAGCGCATGCTGGCGATGTACAAGAAGAAAGCCAAGTAAACGCCACCTCGGGGTGATGTGAGAATTTGGGGGACCTGAGATGAGCGCCAATCTGTCTGCAGTATTCTATCTGGTCGCCGGCGTGCTGTTCATCCTGGCGCTGCGCGGCCTGTCGAGCCCGGCGTCATCGCGCCAGGGCAACATGTTCGGCATGATCGGCATGGCGATCGCGGTCGGCACCACGCTGGCGACCCATCCGCCGGCCGACGGCGTGGCCTGGCTGCTGGTGATCCTGGCGGTCGCGATCGGCGGCGGCATCGGCGCGGTGATCGCCCGCCGGGTGCCGATGACCTCGATGCCCGAGCTGGTCGCCGCGTTCCACTCGCTGGTCGGCATGGCCGCGGTGCTGGTCGCTGCCGGCGCGTTCTATGCGCCGGAAGCCTTCGACATCGGCACGCCCGGCAACATCCATCCGCAGAGCCTGGTGGAAATGTCGCTCGGCGTCGCGATCGGCGCGCTGACGTTTACCGGCTCGGTGATCGCGTTCCTGAAGCTGTCGGCACGGATGAGCGGCGCGCCGATCATCCTGCCGTTCCGCCACGCCATCAACATCGTGCTCGCCGTGCTGCTGGTCGTGTTCATCGTCGGCCTGGTGATGTCGGGCAGCGCGCTCGACTTCTGGCTGATCACGATCATCGCGCTGGCGCTCGGCGTGCTGATGATCATCCCGATCGGCGGCGCCGACATGCCGGTCGTGATCTCGATGCTGAACTCCTATTCCGGCTGGGCCGCGGCCGGCATCGGTTTCACGCTGGGCAACTCGGCGCTGATCATCACCGGCGCGCTGGTCGGCTCCTCCGGCGCGATCCTGTCCTACATCATGTGCCACGCGATGAACCGTTCGTTCATCTCGGTGATCCTCGGCGGCTTCGGCGGCGAGACCGCGGCCGCCGGCGGCGGCTCGGGCGAGCAGAAGCCGGCCAAGCTCGGCTCGGCCGACGATGCCGCGTTCATCATGAAGAACGCGCAGAAGGTCATCATCGTGCCCGGCTACGGCATGGCGGTGGCGCAGGCCCAGCATGCGCTGCGCGAAATGGGCGACATCCTGAAGAAGGAAGGCGTCGAGGTGAAATACGCCATCCACCCGGTGGCGGGCCGCATGCCCGGCCACATGAACGTGTTGCTGGCCGAAGCCAACGTGCCCTATGACGAGGTGTTCGAGCTCGAGGACATCAACTCGGAGTTCGCCCAGGCCGACATCGCCTTCGTGATCGGCGCCAACGACGTCACCAACCCGGCTGCGGAAGAAGACAAGACCTCGCCGATCTACGGCATGCCGGTGCTGCAGGTCTGGAAGGCCGGCACCGTGATGTTCATCAAGCGCTCGCTGGCGTCCGGCTATGCCGGCATCGACAATCCGCTGTTCTACCGCGACAACACCATGATGCTGCTCGGCGACGCCAAGAAGGTCACTGAGAACATCGTCAAGGCGATGTAAGGCGAGGCGCGGATGGCCCTGAACCGGGAGTGGCATCGCGACAACCGCATGCCGCCCCGGGCCACGCGCGAGCAGCGGATCAAATGGCACGTGGCGCATGCGAAAGCGTGCGCATGCCGGTCGGTCCCCGACGGCATCAGGCCTGACGTCGAGAAGCTGCTCAAGGGGCGCAGCACAAAATAGCGCGGCAGGACGCATGCATCTGGCCCTGACGATCCTGAAATGGCTTCTGATCGTCGTGGCCGTCGCCTATCTCGGCGGCCTGGCCTGGCTGTACGTCAAGCAGCGCGAGATGCTGTTTCCGGTCCCGCCGGTCGGGCGGACCGCGCCTGCCGCCGCAGGGCTGCCAGATGCCGAAGAGCAGGTCCTTGCCACCGCCGACGGCGAGAAGGTCATCGTCTGGCACGTCCCGGCGAAACCGGGCCGGCCCGTGGTACTGTTCTTTCCCGGCAACGGCGATTTCCTCGCCGGCCGCGTCGCGCGCTTCAAGGGCATCACGGCCGACGGCACCGGGCTGGTCGCGCTGTCCTACCGCGGCTATGCCGGCTCGAGCGGATCTCCGAGCGAGCAGGGCCTGCTGCAGGATGCCGCGGCGGCCTATGCCTTCGCCAGCGCGCGCTATAGCGCCGACCGGATCGTGGTCTGGGGTTTCTCGCTCGGCACCGGCGTTGCGGTCGCCATCGCCGCCACGCATCCGGTCGGCAAACTGATCCTGGAGGCACCTTATACCTCGACGGTGGATGTCGCCGCCGCGCTGTTTCCCTATGCGCCGGTCCGCCTCCTGATGCGCGATCCATTCCACTCCGACCGCCGCATCGCGGCCGTCACCGCGCCGCTCCTGATCATGCACGGCACCAGCGATCCGGTGATCCCGCTTGTTTTCGGCAAGCGGCTGTTCAGCCTCGCGCACGAGCCCAAGCAGCTGGTTCGCTTCCCGGGCGGCGGGCACGACAATCTCGACGATTTCGGTGCCATGGAGACGGCGCGGCAATTCATCGACGCGCCAAGAGGCTGACGGCGGTGCTGGTCTGGCGCATAATCGGATCCATCGAAGCGAGGGACTGATTCATGAGTGCACACGGACCGATGCCGCGGTCGGCCTGGCTGTATCCGATCCTCGCAATGGCGCTGTTTGCGGCGGTCACCGCCTCGGGCTACGCCTTCGCGCCGTCGCCCGGCGGCTGGCTGTTCGCGCTCGTCCTGCTGGTGATCCTGTTCGGCACCGTGTTCGCGGCGGTCCATCACGCCGAAATGATCGCCGAGCGGATCGGCGAGCCGTTCGGCACGCTGCTGCTGACGCTCGCGGTCACCATCATCGAGGTGGCGCTGATCGCGACCATCATGCTCGGCGACACGCCGGCGCCGACGCTGGCGCGCGATACGGTGTTTGCGGTGGTGATGATCGTCTGCAACGGCCTGGTCGGTCTGTGCATCTTCATCGGCGGCCTCAGATACCGCGAGCAGGACTTCCAGATCACCGGCGCGAACCTCTATCTCAGCGTCCTGTTCGTGCTCGCGACCATCACGCTGGCGATGCCGAACTTCACGTTGAGCGCGCCCGGGCCGGTCTACTCGACGGCCCAGCTCATCGTGGTGAGCATCGTCACCGTGCTGCTCTATGCGGTGTTCCTCTACACCCAGGCGATCCGCCACCGGGATTACTTCGTGAGCGGCGCCGACGGAGCGGCCGAGCATGGCGAGGTGTTGTCCAATCGCGAGCTGGCGGTCAGCATCGCGCTTCTGCTGCTGGCGCTGCTGGCGGTGGTGCTGCTGGCCAAGAAGTTCTCCATCGTGGTCGACGTCGTCACCGCCAAGATCGGGGCGCCGCCGGCCTTCGCGGGCGTCGTGGTCGCGCTGCTGATCCTGCTGCCGGAGAGCGTCGCGGCCGCCGCGGCGGCACGCAAGAACGATCTGCAGAAGAGCATCAACCTGGCGCTCGGCTCGTCGATCGCCACCATCGGGCTGACGGTTCCCGCGGTGGCGATCGCAGCCTATGCGCTCGACAAGCAGCTCGTGCTCGGCCTCAGCAACCAGCATATGCTGATCCTGCTGTTGACCTTCATGGTCAGCATGCTCACCTTCGGCACCGGCCGCACCAACATCCTGTTCGGGCTCGTGCACATGGTGGTGTTCGCGGTGTTCGTGTTCATGGTGTTCGTGCCGTAGAATTTTGGAGAGGAAGTCGATGCTCAGCGCCAAATCGGACGTCCAGGTGGATACGGCGGAGGTCCGCGTGACCGAATGGCGGCTGGCGCCGGGCAGCGCCACCGGCCACCACACCCATGAGATGGACTACGTCATCGTGCCGATCACGGCGGGCGAAATGACGATCGTGGCGCCGAACGGCGAGCGCTCGAAGGCGCAGCTTGGTGCCGGCAAGTCCTATTTCCGGAAGGCCGGCGTCCAGCACGACGTGCTCAACGAGACCACGAGCGAGATCGTGTTCCTCGAGGTCGAGCTCAAGCCGTGAGGCCTCGCGGCGACCGAGCAGGGCGGAACTGCAAGATCGGAATGACGAATCATTGTGGGTGAGTGTGGAAATTCATCTTCTGTTAAGAGCTGAGGTATGATTTCGACAACGGATGAGGTGCACGCGTTTTCGTGCGCGGCGCCGCGTCCGGCTGAAACCGAAGTGACACCAAAGGTGACGGCGGAGCGGGCGTTTGCCACCGATCCGTCGCAGTTGATCCCTCAATGTGCCTCAAAGTTCCAGCATGAAATCCGGGGCGGGGAGTGGCAGGGCCATGCTGAGTTACTTGAAGAAATTCGTGATGGACATCTTACCCTCGGTGGCGGCGACCATCATCGGGGCCTACATCGTTAACCATTACATCGTGTCCAAGCCGGATCCGTCCGCCACCGCCGCAATCTCCGCCGCCGCCGACCCCAAAGCAGACGCCAAGACCGCCGCCAAGCCGGCGGAGAAGTCGACCGTCGTCGGCAGCCTCCCTGAAGCCGGTGTGAAGGCCAAGGGCATGTCCGAGCGCACGCTGATCGAACGCGCGGCGTCGGAGAAGGCGCAAGTCACTGAAAAGTCCGCCACTGAAAAGTCCGCCACTGAAAAGTCCGTCGCCGAAAAGTCGGCCACCGAAAAGTCTGGCACCGAGAAGCCGGCCGAGAAATCCGCTGACGTGAAGGCCCCCGATGCTCCGGCCGACACCGCAAGCATCCCCGCCGATTCGCGCCATCACCCCGTCACGCCGAAGGCGATCGCGAAACTGACCCCGCCGGCCTCGGTCGAAGCCGCGGTGACCCCCGAGGACGGGCGTGACGCCAACGATCTCGCCCGTGCCGCGATCGAGCGGCTGCGCAAGGAGAACCCGGCGCGTGCGCAGGAGCAGCATCCGACCGATGCTGCCCGCCTGCCCGAGGGGCCGCGCGGCGTCACTGCGCCGTCGGTACGGCCGCTGCCGCCGCCGATCATGGTGTCGAGCCCGACCGACCAGAGCGTCGCCGACCAGTCTTCGCAGCAGCGTCCGCCCTACGCGGATGGCCAGGGTTCAGGTAGCCAGAATTCAAACCGGCTGACGCCGCCGGCCGATATCCCGGTCCCGATCCTGCAGCCGCCGCTCGATCTGCGCGCCGAGGCAACGGTCCCGCAGCCGAAGGATCACACGAGTGTCGCCGACGACATGCTGTCCAGCGTCAAGTCGGTGTTCCACGCCGTCCTGCCGAAATAAGCTGTCCAACTAAGCCGCGTCAGCCGCCGGTGCGCGCCAGTCCGCTGCGCGCGCTCTCGTCCTTCGGCCGCAGTGCGAGCGCGCGGTTGTAGGACGCCGCGGCCTTGGCCCGGTCGCCGAGTTTCTCGTAGGCCTGCCCGCGGGCGCTCCACGCCGCCACGCTGCCGGGATCGGCCTGCACGGCCTCGTCCAGGTCGGCTGCCGCCTCCTTGGCCTTGTCGAGCGCGAGATAGCTGGTGGCGCGGCCGATCAGCGGCTCGGCCTTTTGCGGCGACAGTCCGCTGGCCGCGGTGAAGTCCTCGACCGCCTGCTGATGCTGGCCCCGGCCCTGGTAGATCAGGCCGCGGCCGTATAGCGCCTGGATGTTGTAGGGATCAGCTGCCAGTGCAGAATCGAATTCCGCCAGCGCCTCGTCGGTATTGCCCGAGCGCGCCAGCACCTGGCCGCGTGTCGCATGGTCCTTGGCGCTGCCGATGTCCTGCGCGGTGATGGTGTCGGCCGGTTTCTCGGCGGCAGGGGCCGGCGTCTTCGATTTGTCGTTGGAGCCCCACGAGCCCAGGTCGAAGGAGCACCCGCCCAGCGGCAGCCCGACGAGCACGGCAATGACGACGATGTGCGACGCACGCTGGCGATATGCAGGACCGAGGCGGGAGCGGAGCACCGGAACAGCCATTATGCAAAATGCTCTTGGAGGTAATTTTGCATTGGTAACCCGGACCACCGTCTGCTTCAAAACGACAACGCGGGCCCGAGGCCCGCGCTGTTAGACTTCCAGATTGGCAAATGGTTCAGCGCGGCGGGCGACCAGCGCCCGGACCGCCACGGCCACCGGCGCCACGATCGCCGCCCGGACCGGCGCCGAACACCGGCTTCGGCTTCATCGGCAGCAGGCCTTCGCGCTGCAGCTTCTTGCGCGCCAGCTTGCGTGCGCGGCGCACGGCTTCGGCCTTTTCGCGGGCCTTCTTCTCGGAGGGCTTTTCGTAATGGCCGCGGAGCTTCATCTCGCGGAAAATACCCTCGCGCTGCATCTTCTTCTTCAGCGCCTTGAGGGCTTGGTCGACATTGTTATCGCGGACGAGAACCTGCACGCGGCATCCTCTTTTGCATTGATCGGTTCGGAATTCTGGCGAGGTATAAGGGGCGACAAAGGCCAGCCTCTTAACCCTAGGCGCGCGCATGTATCAGACAAATGCGCAGATGTCCACCGCCGCAGTGACTTTCGGGCCTAGTAAAGCCACGAAATACGGCGAAACTGCCCTTGTCTGGCCCTGATTTGGGACGTTTGGCGTCAGCATCCGGGCCGTTCCCGGAGTTTTTGATAACTCCGGACATTGGAAATAGGGGAGAAGCCACATGGAGATGAAGAAATATGCTGCCGAACTCATCGGCACCTTCTGGTTGACCTTCGCCGGCTGCGGCAGCGCGGTGATTGCGGCCGGGTTTCCGCAGGTCGGGATCGGCCTGGTCGGCGTGTCACTGGCGTTCGGGCTGAGCGTGGTCACGATGGCCTACGCCATCGGCCACATCTCGGGTTGCCATCTGAACCCGGCCGTGACGGTCGGGCTCGCAGCGGGCGGCCGCTTTCCGGGCGGCCAGATCCTGCCTTACATCATCGCCCAGGTCGCGGGTGCGATCATCGCGGCGTGGCTGCTCTATGTCATCGCCAGCGGCGCGCCGGGCTTCGACGTCGGCAAGGGCTTTGCCTCGAACGGCTACGATGCCCACTCGCCGGGCGGGTACAGCATGATGGTGTGCTTCATCACCGAGTTGGTGATGACCATGATGTTCCTGTTCATCATCATGGGATCGACCCACGGCAAAGCGCCGGCGGGTTTCGCGCCGCTCGCCATCGGGCTCGCGCTGGTGATGATCCACCTCGTCAGCATCCCCGTGACCAACACCTCGGTCAACCCGGCGCGCAGCACCGGACCGGCGCTGTTCGTCGGCGGCTGGGCGACCGCGCAGCTCTGGCTGTTCTGGGTCGCGCCCCTGATCGGCGGCGCGCTCGGCGGGGTGATCTATCGCTGGCTCAGCGACGAGCCGACAGGCGTGGTCGCCGGCGTCAAGACGGCGTGATCGGCGCGTGGGATCGTGAGCTTCACGATCCCACTTGTCCGCTGAGGGTGGAGACTACGGCTTGCGGGCCGGCGTCACTTCGGTGACGTGGCCCATCTTGCGGCCGGGGCGCGGCGCGCCCTTGCCGTAGAGATGCACGGTGGCGCCGGGGACGGTGAGCCACTGCTCGTAGCTCAGGATGTCGTCGCCGATCAGATTGGTCATGGTGACATCGCCATGGCGCACCGGCTTGCCGAGCGGCCAGCCGGCGATGGCGCGGATGTGCTGTTCGAACTGCGAGATCGAGGCGCCGTCCAGCGTCCAGTGGCCGGAATTGTGCACGCGCGGCGCGATCTCGTTGACCAGCACCGCCGGCGCATGGCCGCCTTGGCCGGATACCACGAACATCTCGACCGCGAGCACGCCGACATAGTCGAGCGCCGCTGCGATCTTCCCGGCGATCGCCCGCGCCTGGGCTGCGAGCTCGTCGGGGATCGCTGCCGGCGCGCGGGAGATCTTCAGGATGTGATCGCGATGCTCGTTCTCGGTGACGTCGAAGCATTCGACGGCGCCCGCTGCCGAGCGCGCCGCAATCACCGAGATCTCGCGCTCGAACGGCACGAAGGCCTCGAGGATCGCCGACTTGGTGCCGAGGCCGTCCCAGACCTCGTCGAGATCATCGCCGTCGCGGATGATCGCCTGGCCCTTGCCGTCATAGCCGAAGCGGCGGGTCTTGATGACGGCGGGCAGGCCGATGCGCGCGATCGCGGCGCGCAGGCTTGCCGCCGAGGACACGTCGGCATAGCCGGCCGTGCCGATGCCGAGCTTGCTGACGAAATCCTTTTCGACCAGCCGGTCCTGCGTGGTCTCGAGGATCTTCTGCGCCGGCAGCACGGGGCGGCGCGCGGCGAGCACCATGGCGGTGGCCGCCGGCACGTTCTCGAACTCGTAGGTAACGACATCGACGTCGTTGGCGAACAGTTCGAGCGCCTCGACGTCGGCATATTCCGCGCAGGTCGCGTGCTGCACCACGTCGAAGGCCGGCGAATCCGGATCGGGCGAGAACACCTGGCAGCGGAGCCCGAGGCGTGCCGCGGCCAGCGCCAGCATCCGACCCAATTGGCCGCCGCCGAGGATTCCGATGGTGTCGCCCGGCTTCAGCTTCACTGCGCTCGAAGCCGTCACGCCGAGCCCTCCGGACGATCCTTGATCGCGTCGGTCTGCTGCTTGCGCCAGGCGGCCAGCCGGACCGCCAAAGCGGGATCGTTGAGCGCGAGCACGCTCGCGGCGAGCAGCGCGGCATTGATCGCGCCGGCCTTGCCGATCGCGAGCGTGCCGACCGGGACGCCGGCCGGCATCTGCACGATCGAATAGAGCGAATCGACGCCGGACAGCGCCTTGGATTCGACGGGGACGCCGAACACCGGCAGCTCGGTCAGCGCGGCCGTCATGCCGGGCAGATGCGCCGCGCCGCCGGCGCCGGCGATGATCACCTTGTGGCCTGCGGCCTGGGCGCCCTTGGCAAAGGCATAGAGCCGGTCGGGGGTGCGGTGGGCGGACACGATCCGAGTTTCGCAGGCGACATTGAGCGCAGCCAGCGTTTCGGCGGCATGGCGCATGGTCTCCCAATCGGACTGGCTTCCCATGATGATGGCGATCGGGGCGGTCATATCTTCAATTCTGTGCAGGAATCCAAAAGCATAGGCCGATTATAGGGGCGACCCGGGCGGCATCCAAGGCGTGGCAAGGGAGTTAGAATGCACTATCCTGTCTTGGTGAATCCCGGCAAGCCTTCATTCAGCAGGCCTCGAGTAAGGACGCGCATGAAGAAGACGACGAGGGCGGCCGGCACCAAGGCCTCAAATAAGGCTGCGAACCGCGAGAAAACACCGGCGGCGGGGAAATCGGCGGCAGGCCGGGCCGGAACCGCGATTCCCCTGCGGACGGCGGCCGCGTCGGACAAATCCGCGATTCGCCGGCTGAAGGCGCAGCTGGCGCGGGCCGAGGCCCGGATCGAGGAGCTGCAGGCCTCCGCCGAAACCGACTTCCTGCTCGACATCCTGAACCGGCGCGGCTTCGAGCGTGAGCTCGCCCGTGCCATCGCCTTCATCAAGCGCTACGAGGCGTCGGGCGCGCTGATCGTGCTCGACGTCGACCGTCTGAAGCCGATCAACGACGCGTTCGGGCATGCTGCCGGTGACGAGGTGCTGAAGGCGATCGTCGCTGCGGTGTCCGACCAGGTGCGCGCCTCCGACGTGATCGGCCGTCTCGGCGGCGACGAGTTCGCCGTGCTGCTGTGGAATCTCAGCGCCACCGATGCCAGCGCCAAGGCCGCCGCATTGGAGGAGGCGATCGACGCGCTGAGCTTCGTATTCGACGGCAGCCGCGTCGCGGCGGGCGCCTCCGCAGGGATTGCGATCCTGACGGCGCATTCGGATCTCGAGCACGTGCTCGATGAGGCCGATCGCGCGATGTATGTGCGCAAGGCGCAGCGGCGGCACGAGGCGCGGAACTAGAGCGCGCTCAAATCCTGCGGCACGTTGCCGAAGGCCCGCAGCAGCTTGGCGTCGCCGAACTCGCCGATCGCGGGATCGCCGGTGCGGCTGAAGGCAAGCGCGCCGATACTGCCGGGCATCCGTGACATCATCTCGGCGCGCCGCAGCGCGGTCGCCGAGCTCTGGCATTCCTCGGCATTGCCCGCGACCGGCGTGCCGTCATCGTCCTGCATGAACGGCAGCGCCACGTAATAGGTGACATCGGCCATCGATTTGCTCCTCTCAGAGCGTTTTCGAGCGAAAGCCCGTGCCGCACTTGATGCGGGACGGATACCGGTTCGCGTGAAGAAAACGCGTCAAAACAACAATCTGAAAGTCAGGCTGCATCGCTCGCCGCCTGCGTCGGTGCAGGCACGCAGCCCGCGGTGATCGCCGCCTGCAATTCTTCGAGTTCGGCTTCGAGATATTCGTTGGCCATGATCAGCGCCTTGATGGTGCTGCGCATGTTGCCGTCGCACATCGCGATCGCCTGATCGCACGCCTTCTCGTAGCGGCTGTTGTCGGGCAGGGAAGACGGGGCGGACATGGCGAAACTCCCTTCTCTAGGCTGGCGGCTGCACGGGCATGTTCTCTATTTGTTCCAGAAGAGTCAAGGGCCGAAACTCGCGTTCGCGCCGGCGTTGCCGCGAACGTGAAGCCGGCCGCCGCTGTGGATGACGGGGAAAACGCAGGGCGCGCGATCAATCCGGTCGGTCCAATCGTTAACGGCGCCGCCGCGCGCGCGTCACGCGATGATGTCGGGCGTGATCTGATCTTCGATGAAGGCGATGCGATCGCGCAATTGCAGCTTCCGCTTTTTCAAGCGTTGCAGCATCAGGAGATCCGGCGCAGGCGACTGATGCAGCGCATCGATCGCGGCATCGAGGTCGCGGTGCTCTTGTTGCAGACGCGCAAGCTCGGCGTGGAGTTCGCGCTCATCCTGATCGTTCATGGTGTACGTTGACTGACAGGCACGGTGAGGTTGCGGCAGCCGAAGCAGCCGCCGCTTGGCGAAATATCGTCCCTGGGCGCGCGCCGCGCAAGCTGGACCAGTTCCATACTCACGATTGGTTACAGAAGGATGCGAAAAGCTGCGTGCGGCATTTTGCGTTCCCCATCGACAGCACCGTCCACTTGTGTACACTTGTTGGTCCGGATCGAACCTGAGGTTTTACCCACCGAGGAGTGTTCGCAATGGCAATACAGGCCCATCTCGTTGAGCTGGAGCGTAAGCACAAAATACTCGAGAACGAACTGCACGAAGCGCTCGTGCATCCCTCCGTAGACGACCTGCACATTTGCGAGCTGAAGCGCCGCAAGCTGATGGTCAAGGACCAGATCGAGCGGTTGAAGTGTTCCGCGGACGACACGGTCCACTAGCCCCCCACCGACATTAACCAAAGCTGATCTGCCGCCGGATGGACGCTTGAGCGCGACCATCCCTCGGCAGCGTATGCTGAAATCGTTCAGGACCCGGCCAGATCGCCGACATGGTCGGCGATCGCGAGCGACGATGTCAGGCCGGGTGATTCGATCCCGAACAGGTTGATCAGCCCGGAGACGCCATGGTCGCACGGCCCCTGGATCAGGAAATCCTGGGTCGCGACCGCCGGCGGCACGATCTTGGGCCGGATTCCCGAATAGCTCGGCATCAGCGCGCCATCCGGCAGGGTCGGCCAGTATTTCCGGATCGCCGGATAGAAGCGTTCGGCCCGAGCAGGGTCGACGGCATAGTCGACGTGATCGATCCACTCGACGTCGGGCCCAAACCGCGCCTGTCCCGCCAGGTCGAGGGTGAGGTGCACGCCGAGCCCGCCGGGCTCCGGCACCGGATAGATCAACCGCGAGAACGGCGCCCTGGCGTTGCAGCTGAAGTAATTGCCCTTGGCGAGATAGGCGGTCGGAATCATCTCGATCGGCATGCCCTCGATCGAGCGCGCGACCGCCGTTGCGCCGAGGCCCGCGGCATTGACCAGGAGATCGCAGGCGAGCGTCATCGGCGAAGCTCCGCCGGTCTCGATCTCGATCCCGCTGTCCGTGGCGTGGGCGTGCAGCAGCGGCGTCATGAAGGCAAGCGCCGCACCGGCCGCCTCGGCGTCGCCGCGCAGCGCCAGCATATAGGCATGGCTGTCGATGATCCCGGTCGACGGCGACAGCAGCGCCGCGTCGCAATTCAGCGCCGGCTCCAGCGCACGCGCCGCCTCGCCCGACAGCAGCTGCATGTCGTCGACGCCATTGGCCGCGGCATGCGCGCGGATCGCGTCCAGCTTTTCGGTTTCCGCAGATTTGGTGGCGACGATCAGCTTGCCGCAATTCCTGTGCGGGATGCCGTGCTCGGCGCAATAGCGGTACAGCGCGCGTTTGCCGGCGACGCACATCCGCGCCATCAGGCTGCCGGCTCGGTAGTAGATGCCGGCGTGGATCACCTCGCTGTTGCGCGACGAGGTCACGGTGCCGATCGCGTCCGCCTCCTCGATCACAATCACTTCGCGGCCGGCCTGCGCCAGCCGGCGCGCCACGGCAAGGCCGATCACCCCGGCGCCAACGATCACGCAATCAACCCTGTCCATCTCGTCCTTCAGATCCGAAAATTCCGCAGCGACGAACGGCTCGCCGCCCGCCCGATCGGGATTGCCTGCCTAGCAGATTCCGCAGCCCAATTGCTTGTGCTCTAAGTGCTTGGACGGTCTGGAATAGTTGCAGAGCGATACCCTGTTAGTGGACCATTAATCATGACAGGGCAATTGCCGTGTTTTAAGTCACATTTTCCAGTTGCATCTGACCGCGTTTACCCGATCCAAACCGCCGCAGCCGGACACTCGCGTCCCGGAAATCCGCGGGTGACTGATGGCTGGCAAGACGTGGCAGGCAGGCGGGAAGGCTTCGATTCCGGCAAGGCTTGCGCTTTGCCTGAGCGCCGTCGCCATGCCATGCGGCGCGGCCCGTGCGGCTTCCAGCGCGTTCGCGCCGTCGAGCTATCTCGGTGATTTCGATCCCAATCTGGTCTGGGAGCTGTTGATCGGCAGCGTGGTCGTCGCGTCCTTTCTCGGCGCGGTCGGACTGTGGATTCTCGCGGCCCTGCGCAAGGCCAAGCGATCGCAGCTGCGCCGCAGCGCCTTCGTCGCGTCGGCCCTCAACCATCTGAACCAGGGCGTCGTGATGACGGATGCGCGCGGACGCATCGTGCTTTGCAACGACCGCTATCTCGAGATCTACAGCCTGTCGCGCGCCGATATCAGGCGCAACATGACCGGGCCCGACCTGCTGGAGCTGCGCCGCAACTACGGCGTGCTCGATCTGAGCACCGACGATTTCTATACCAAGGCCGCGACCCCGGAAGGGCTCGTCACCGAGCTGCCGGACGGCAAGTCGGTGCTGGTGAAATACTTTCCGTTGCCGAACGGCGGCTCGATCGCCACCCATCTCGATTGCACCGACCAGCGCAAGCTGTCGCGCAAGCTCGCCTCGACCACGCAATTCCTGGAATCGGTGCTCGACAACGTCCCGGTCTGCGTCGCCGCCAAGAACATCGAGGACGGCCGCTACATATTCGCCAACCGCGCCTTCGAGCGCTTCTCCCGCTTCTCGCGCGATCACATCGTCGGCCGACACGCCGACGAGATCTTCCGTCCCGAGACCGCCGCCAGCATCGAGGCGGCGGACCGCGCGGCACTGCAGGCGCCGGAAGGCTATCACCGCAGCGAATTCCTGGTCGAGCGCGGCGCGGAGAAGCGTATTCTCGCCTCCAACCGCGTCATCGCCCGCAACGAGGCCGGCGAACCGGAATTCCTGATTGCGCTCTTCGAGGACGTCACCGACCGCCGTTCGCTGTCGCGCGAGCTCGAGAACAACAAGAAGTTCCTCGAGCTCGTGGTCGACAACATCCCGGTCTCGCTGATCGTGCAGCGCGTCAGCGACGGCCGCTATCTGCTCGCCAACCGCAGCGCCGAGACCATCCTCAACCGCCGCCGCGAGGACGCCACCGGGCTCACCGCCACCGACATCTTCAATCCGCGCGAAGCCAAGCTGATCGTCGCCCGCGACGAGGCCGCGATCAAGAAGCGCGTCATGATCGCCGAGGAGCACCCGATCTCGACCAAGGACGGCCTGCGGCTGTTCCTGACCCGCCGCATGACCGTGCTCGATGATGCCGGCGAGGCGCAATATCTGATCAAGACCCATGAGGACGTCACCGACCGCCGCCAGACCGAGTCGCGGATGGCGCACATGGCCTATCACGACGGCCTGACCGACCTGCCGAACCGCGCCGCCTTCCTGCAGGCGCTGACCCAGATGATCGAGGCCTGTGCCGGCACCGACGAGGAGTTCGCCGTGCTCTGCGTCGATCTCGACGGGCTGAAGGAGATCAACGACGTGTTCGGCCACGCGCTGGGCGACAAGGTCCTGATCGAGGTCGCGCATCGCCTGCAGGCGGTGGCACGTGGCGGCGTGGTCGCCCGGCTGTCCGGCGACGAGTTCGGCCTGATCATCGACGGCAGGCAGCCGGCCGCCGGCATCGCGCTCGCCGAACAGGCCGGCGAGGCGCTGGGCCAGGATTTTGCCATCGACGGCAAGTCGGTCCGCACCGGGCTCACCACTGGCATCGCGGTGTTCCCGCACAACGGATCGGACGCGGCCGCGCTGCTCGCCAATGCCGGCGCGGCGCTGTTTCGCGCCAAGGCGAAGTCGCGCGGCACCATCTCGATCTACGAGCCGGAGATGGACCAGCACATCCGCGATCGCCGCGCACTGCACCAGGAGCTCTCGGTCGCGATCCGCAACGGCGAATTGTCGCTCTACTATCAGCCGCAGGCGGCTGCCGGCGCCACGCCCGCGGCGAGCGGCGTGATCGGCTTCGAGGCGCTGGCGCGCTGGCATCATCCGGTGCGCGGTTTCGTGCCGCCGAGCGATTTCATTCCGCTCGCGGAAGAAAGCGGCCTAATCGTCGAGATGGGCGAATGGATCCTGCGCGAGGCCTGCCGGGAGGCCGCCTCCTGGACCGTGCCGCTGCAGGTCGCCGTCAACCTGTCGCCGGCGCAATTCATCCATGGCGATCTCGTCGGCCTCGTGCATTCGATCCTGCTCGAGACCGGGCTTGCGCCCGACCGGCTCGAGCTCGAGATCACCGAAGGCGTGCTGATCGAGGATTTCGACCGCGGCCTGTCGCTGCTGCGGCGGCTCAAGGCGCTCGGCGTGCGCATCTCGATGGACGATTTCGGCAGCGGTTATTCCTCGCTGAGCTACCTGCAGGCGTTTCCGTTCGACAAGATCAAGATCGATCGCGCCTTCGTCATCAATCTCGGCCGCAACCCGCAATCGGCCGCGATCGTGCGCGCCGTCATCGATCTCGGCCACGGCCTCGAAATGTCGATCGTCGCCGAGGGCGTCGAGACCGAGGCGCAGCTCGCTTTCCTCGCGGAAGAAGGCTGCGATGCGGTGCAGGGCTATCTGCTCGGCAGGCCGGCGCCGATCGGCCAATATGCCGCGCTGGTCGGCGGCGACCAGGCCGTGGAATCCGTGCGCAAGGTCGGCTGACGGTTCGGGATGCGACGGGCGGCCGCGCTTGCCATCCACGGCCGGTCTGGCTAACGTTGCACCACCACATCACCTAGCCGAGAAAGGAGGGCTGCGTCGTGGCGAGATTTTTCGATCCCCACCTCAAGCGCGGCCCCGTCGACGCCCTGCAAATGCGTTTGCAGGGCTGACCGGAAACTCGCCTAGATTCTCTTCCTGGTCTGCCCTTCGTGGCCGTGCGGCATCGAACGCGTGAAGCGTTGGTCGCTGCACTCCCGTCCCCGCCGCGCTTCGACGCGTCTGTCCGTTGTTGGCTGTAGGCCCCGGATGGCGCGATCGCCGGCAAGACCAGAGAACGATCGTGACCCTGATCAATGTCCGCAATCTCGGCGTGACGCTGAACGCGCCGCTGTTTTCGCAACTGAACCTCGTCGTCAATGCCGGTGACCGGATCGGCCTCGTGGCCGCCAACGGCCGCGGCAAGTCCACGCTGCTGCGCTGTATCGCGGGCCAAATCGAGCCCAATGAGGGCGACATCGTCAGGTCGCGCGGGCTGACCATCGGCCATGTCGAGCAGGACGCGCCACTGGGGCTGCTGGATATGCCGTTCCATGCCGCCGTGCTCGAGGCGCTGCCGCGTGGGCAACGCGGCAGCGAAGGCTGGCGGGTCGATGTCGCCCTGCAATCGCTCGAGGTCCCCGAGGAGCTGTGGACGCGACCGCTGCAGCAATTGAGCGGCGGCTGGCTGCGGCTTGCGCTGCTCGGCCGCGTGCTGGTGACCGAGCCCGACATGTTGCTGCTCGACGAGCCGACCAACCATCTCGATCTCGCCAAGATCGCTCGGCTCGAAGCCTGGCTGAACGCGCTGCCGCGCGAGATGCCGGTCGTGATCGCAAGCCACGACCGCGCCTTTCTCGATGCGACGACGACCCGGACGCTGTTCCTGCGGCCGGAGCGCTCGCAGCTGTTCGCGTTGCCCTACACGCCGGCGCGCGCGGCGGTCGACGAGATCGATGCGTCGGAGGAGCGGCGCCATGCCAGGGACATGAAGACCGCGAAGCAGCTTCGCCAGCAGGCCGCAAAGCTCAACAACCTTGGCATCAATTCCGGCAGCGACCTCCTGCTGTCGAAGACCAGGCAACTGAAGCAACGCGCCGAGAGACTGGAGGAGACCGCCAAGCCCGCGCATGTCGAACGCTCCGCGGGAACGATCAGGCTCGCCAATCGCGATACCCATGCCAAGGTGCTGATCAGGCTGAACGATGCCGCCATCGCCACACCCGATGGCAGGCCGCTGTTCCGGACCGGTCGGCACTTCGTCTGCAGGGGCGACCGGATCGCGCTGTTGGGCGCCAACGGCGCGGGCAAGACCCGGCTGGTCGCGACGCTGCGCCAGGCGATCGAACATAGCGAGGCGGCAGCCGACATCAGGGCCACTGAATCGCTGGTGCTTGGCTATTGCGACCAGGCGCTGGCCGATCTTGCCGAGGCGGACACGCCGATGCGCGTCATCACGCGGCGCTTCGCGGTCGGCGATCAGCGCGCGCGCGGCCTGCTCGCCGGCGCCGGTCTGTCGCTCGAGATGCAAGGCCGCCCGATCGGGCGGCTGTCGGGCGGGCAGAAGGCCCGTCTCGGCATGCTGGTGCTGCGGCTCACCCAGCCGAACTTCTATCTGCTCGACGAGCCGACCAACCACCTCGACATCGAGGGGCAGGAGGCGCTGGAGGATGAACTGATGGAGCATCAGGCGAGCTGCCTCGTGGTGTCGCACGATCGCCAGTTCGTGCGGACGGTGGCCAACCGGTTCTGGATGATCGAGGGAAGGAAGCTGGTCGAAGTCGACAGCCCCGAGGATTTCTTCGCCTCGGCGGGCACCGGTTAGCGCCACGCGTTGACGCTTTTCCGTGCGAACACGTATTTCGTTCGCACGAAAATGCGATAGGCGTTGCGCATGGCGGATTACGACCTCGCGATCATCGGCGGCGGCCTGAACGGCACCAGCGTGGCCCGTGATGCGGCTGGCCGCGGCCTGCGCGTGATCCTGCTGGAACAGGGCGATCTCGGATCCGGCGCGTCGAGCGCCTCGCCGCGGCTGATCCATGGCGATCTGGCCGGGCTGGAGCGGCGGGCGTTCTTTCGTGTCCGTGCCACGCTCAGGGAGCGCGACGTCTGGCTGCGCATCGCGCCGCATCTGGTGCGGCCGGCGCGCTTCGCGATCCCCGCGCACGCCGACGCGCGGCCGCCCTGGCAGCTACGCGCGTGGCTGCTGCTTTACGATCGGCTGGCCCCGCGCAGCGGCCTGCCACGCTCGGAGGTGCTCGACGTCACCCATCATCCGGTCGGAAATGCGCTGCAGCGGCCGTTCGGGACCGCGTTCGAACATTCCGATTGCGTCGTGGATGACGCCCGGCTCGTCGTGCTCAACGCCGTCGATGCCGCGGCGCGCGGTGCCGATATCCGCACCGGCGCGCGGGTGACGAGGGCGGACCGCGGCGAGACCTGGCGTCTGGTCGTGATCGATCGCGGCTATCGCCGGGTGATCACGGCGCGGTCGCTGATCAACGCGACCGGCGCGTGGGCCGCCTCCGTCGCCGATACGATCCTGCGCGTGCCGGCGCCGCAGCTCGCGACCACGCAGATCAGCCAGATCGTGGTGCGCCGCTTGTTCGAGGGCGACGGCGTCTATGTGTTCCAGAACCGCGACGGCCGGCTGATCTTCGCGAGCCCCTATGCGCGCGACTTCACTCTGATTGGCAGCGTCGATCATGCCTTCAAGGGCGATCCGGCCGTGGTCGCGACTGGCGTGCGCGAGGTGGGCTACCTCTGCGACGCGGCCAATCGCTATTTTCGCGAGCAGATCGCCCCGGCGGACGTGGTGCGAACGGTCACGGGTGCCAACTCGGTGCTCGCATCCGCCCGCCGGCGCGGCGGCGCAACGATCCGGGACTTCAAGCGCGGCAAGGCGCCGTTGCTCACGATGTTCGGTGGCGACGTCACCACCTCGCGGCGTCGCGCCGAGCGCGCCGTCGCCGAATTCACGCGGTTCTATCCGATGACACCGCGCTGGACCGCAACCGCCCCGCTGCCCGGCGGCGGTTTTGCGTGGCAGCGTTTCGAGACCGAGGTCGATATCGCCCGCGACCGCTGGCGTTTCTTGAGCGAGGAGCAGGCACGGCGGCTAGAGTCTTTCCGACTTTGTCTGAATCGGGGATTCCCAAATCAGGTGAGCTCTGATTCAAGCTTCCTGCTGGGACGGAGGCCAGCAAGGATGGCGCGAGCATACTCACTGGATCTGCGTGAGCGTGTTGTTGGGTTGGTTGCAAGTGGCGAAACGTGCCGGGCGGTGGCGGAACTGTATGACGTCAGCGTTGCGAGCGTCGTGAAATGGTCGCAGCGGGCGCGAGCGACAGGCAGCGCGGCGGCCAGGCCGATGGGCGGCAGGCGGCCTTACCTGCTGGAAGGTGAGCGCGACTGGCTGCTGGCTCGGCTGACCGCGAAGCCTGATCTGACCCTGCACGCGCTGTTGGCGGAGCTTGGGGAGCGCGGCGTCGTAGTGTCCTGCGACACGCTCTGGCGATTCCTCAAGCGCCAAGGCATCAGCTTCAAAAAAAACCGTGTTCGCGACAGAGCAGGATCGTCCTGACATCGCGCGCCGCCGGGCCTGGTGGAGACGACACCAGTCGAAAATCGATCCTGCTCGTCTCGTCTTCATCGATGAGACCTGGGCAAAGACCAACATGGCCCGGACCCATGGCTGGTGGCGACGGGGCGCCCCTCTCAGGGCTCAGGTCCCGCACGGCCATTGGCGGACGATGACCTTCCTCGCAGCACTCCGGCACGACCGTATCGCGGCCCCCTGCGTCATCGACGGGCCGATCAACGGCGAGAGCTTCCGTGCCTATGTCGAGCAGTTGCTGGTGCCAACGCTCCAACCCGGCGACATTGTCGTCATGGACAATCTCGGCTCCCACAAGGGCCAAGCTATCCGCACGGCCATCCGCGCCGCGGGCGCCCGGCTCGTCTTCCTGCCGCCCTATAGCCCCGACCTCAATCCGATCGAGCAGGTCTTCGCAAAGCTCAAAATCCTGCTCCGCAAGGCTGAAGAACGCACCGTCGACGGCGTCTGGCGTCGCATTGGCAGTCTTCTCCAACACTTCACACCGCAAGAATGCGCAAACTACCTGCGCAACGCAGGATATGCTTCTGTCTAAATCGGAAAGGCTCTAGTCGCCGCCTATGGGCTGAATGTCGCCGATGTCCTGGGAGACGCCAGGGAGAGGGCGGATCTCGGCCCGGCCTTCGGCCCCGAGCTGACCGCGGCGGAAGTGCGCTATCTCATGCAGCGGGAGTGGGCGCGATTTCCCGACGACATCCTGTGGCGGCGCTCGAAGCTCGGGCTGACGATGCCGCAAGCAGATCGCGAGGCGCTCACGGCGTTCATGGCGAAGGCCGACTGAGCGCAGCTACTGCCGCGCCGCCTCCTGCGACCACGCAAGGTCGCGTCGAGACGGGCGGCGATGCAGGCGCTCCGAGATCAGGCCGGTGGCCTGCCGGCCCTGTCCGGCGCGCAGGCACGCCACGATGAACGTGTCCTCCCACAATTCGCGCTGGGCGTGACTGCCGCCGATCCGCACCAACTCGGGCATCAGCGGCGCGAGGACGCGGACCGCTTCGGCGTGATCGCCGGCGGCGAAGGCGGCGATGCCCCGGTTGAGGCCGATCGCGGCGGGGCCGGGCGCCAGCCTGCCGTCGGCGTGACGCGCTTCCATCTCCGCGAGCCGTGTCTGCAACGCATCGCCCTTCGCGGTGGCCGCGACCAGTGCTTGATGGACGTCGGCGAAATGCGCGCCGGCCTTCGGGAAGTATCCGTCGCCATAGGCGGCGACGTCTTTCCAGTGTGTGTCGAGACCGGTCTTGCCGGCGAGCGACAGCCGCCAGAGCAGCGAGGCCGTGTCGGTGTAGATGTTGAGCGGCGGATAGGGCCGGCCTGTCGGCTTGATGTGATGTTCATAGATCTCGAGCGCGCCATCGGCGTCGCCATCCTCGATCGCAATCAGGGCGAGATGCCAGGCGAGATGGCCCTGCAGGAAGCTCGTGCCCTCATTCGCCGGCAGCCAGTTCGACAGGAAGGCGCGGCCCTCCGCGCCACTGCCTTGCTCGAACAGTGCATGCGCCACCGAGTGGGCGGCACCGGCATTCTCCGGCTTCAGGGCATAGCCGCGTTCGGTGACGGCGCGTCCGGAGACGACATCGCCGGCCTCGGTCTTCGACCAGCCGAGGTAGGTCAGGAACCACCAGTCGTCGCCATAATCGGCGGCGTAGCGTTCGCAGACCGCTAGCCGCGCCGCGTCGTGATCGGCGCGGCCCGAGAAGGCATAGAGGCCGAAAGCGCCGAGCAGAAGCGACAGCACCTGCGCGTCGCGCGGATATTCGGTGAGATGTTGCTCGGCGGCGGCCATCGCCTGCTTCGGCTGGCTTTCGATCACGGAGGCCATGATCCCGACGTGCTGACGCTCGCGCGGGCTCGCGACCGCGGCGAGCTGGCGTGCCGTGGCCGCCCTGGCGCGGGCCTCCGCGCCCTGCATGCTGAGCTGATGCACGCGGGCCCGCCCGATATGGGCCATCGCGAAGTCACCATCTTCGGCGATCGCCGCATCGAACGCGGTATCCGCACCGTGCAATGCCGCCAGCATGCGGTCGACGCCATCGGCATAATGTGCGGCGGCGCGGTCCGAGGCGGTGGTCAGCGTCAGGCCGTAGCGGTCGAGCTTCATCGGTTGTCCTCCCGAATTGGACATGGAGTGTAGCAGAGGCACGGAGGCCGACAATATTGCGGGAGTTCCATGCGAAGCGGTTGAGCGCGTTGCGATCCGCCGCTAGCTTGCGGTGGTGATTGGACCGGCGGGGCTGACGGACGTGACATCGAGCGAAGCGGGCGCGGAGACGGCAAGGCCGTTGCCAGACGTGGCTGCGCTCGACATGCCGTTGCTGCGGATCGAGGGCGTCGCGAAATCGTTCGGCAATTTCCGCGCCGTCGACAAGCTTTCGCTCGACGTCCGCGCCGGCGAATTCTTCGCGCTGCTCGGTCCGAGCGGCTGCGGCAAGACCACGCTGCTGCGCATGCTCGCCGGCTTCGAGACGCCGGATGAGGGCCGCATCCTGCTCGGCGGCAACGACATCGCCCAGGTGCTGCCGCACCAGCGTCCCGTCAACATGATGTTCCAGAACTATGCGCTGTTTCCGCATTTGTCGGTGCGCGACAACATCGCGTTCGGCCTGCGTCGCGCCGGCATGGCCCGCGCCGACATCGCGGCCCGCGTCGCCGAGATGGTGGCGCTCGTCAAGCTCGAGGGGCTCGAGAAGCGCAAGCCGGACCAGCTCTCCGGCGGCCAACGGCAACGCGTCGCGCTGGCGCGCTCACTGGCGCGTCGCCCGCAGGTCTTGCTGCTCGACGAGCCGCTCGCCGCACTCGACAAGAAGCTGCGCGAGAGCACGCAAGCCGAGCTGATGGAGCTGCAGCGCAGGCTCGGCATGACCTTCATCATCGTCACCCACGACCAGGAGGAGGCGATGACGATGGCCGGCCGGATCGGCGTGATGGATGCCGGCCGTCTGGTCCAGGTCGCCACCCCGCGCAACCTCTACGAGGCGCCGGCGACGCGCTGGATCGCCGAGTTCGTCGGCGACATCAATGTGTTCAGCGGCCAGGTCACGGCCCGCGCGCACAGCCGCCTGACCGTCACGACCGCAGAGGCCGGCCCGCTCGCGGTCAGCGAGCTCTGGCCGCCGGTGACCAGGGAGGCGGTCAGCGTCGCGATCCGTCCCGAGAAGGTCAAGCTGTCGCGCCGCGCGCCGGCTTCGGAGGAGGGCACCTCGCGCGTGATCAACCGCCTGGATGGCGTCGTCGTCGACGTCAACTATCTCGGCGGCATCACGACCTACAAGGTGAAGCTGGAGTCCGGCGCGGTGGTACGCGCCGCGATGGCCAACACCGCCCGGCTCGACGTCGACGCCTATCTCGCCGGCCAGCGCATCGTGGCGTGGTTCACCGCCGACGACTGCCTGGTGCTGGAACAATGAGCGCGCGCCGCGTCTTTGCCCGGCCGGCGCGGTTCGCCGCGATCGCGCCCTATCTCTGGATGGTGCTGTTCTTCCTGGTGCCGTTCGGCTTCGTCCTGAAGATCAGCCTGTCGCAGACCGCGATCGCGCAGCCGCCCTACACGCCGGTGTTCGATTTCGCCGAGGGCAGCGCCGCGCTCGCCGCGGCATTCTCGCAATTGTCGTTGGACAATTTCAGGCTGCTGATCTCGGACGATCTGTACATCCTGTCCTATTTGCGCAGCCTGACCGTCGCGGCGAGCTCGACGCTGATCCTGCTATTGATCGGCTACCCGATCGCCTACGGCATGGCGCGGCTGCCGCAGCGCTGGCAGGGCGTCGCGATGATGCTGGTGATCGTGCCGTTCTGGACCTCGTTCCTGATCCGCATCTATGCCTGGATCAACATCCTGCAGCATGACGGCCTGCTCAACCGGGTGCTGCTGGCGCTGCATATCGTATCCACGCCGGTGGTCTGGCTGTCGACCGACAGCGCGATGTATCTCGGCATCGTCTATTCCTATCTGCCGTTCATGATCCTGCCGCTCTATGCGACGCTCTCCAGGATGGATGCCTCGCTGCTGGAGGCAGCGAACGATCTCGGCGCCTCGCCGCTCAAGGCATTCTGGCTGGTGACGTTCCCGCTGTCGCTGCCGGGCGTCGCTGCCGGCGCACTGCTTTGTTTTATCCCTGTTGTCGGCGAGTTCGTGATTCCCGATCTGCTCGCCGGCTCCAACTCGCTGATGATCGGGCAGACGCTGTGGCTCGAGTTCTTCACCAACAAGGACTGGCCGGTGGCCTCCGCCGCCGCGGTCGCGCTGCTGCTCCTGCTGGTGCCGCCGCTCGTGCTCTACGACCGCCTGCAGCGGCGCCAGCTCGAAGGCAACAGGTGATGGCGCGCCCCGTCGGCAGGATCACGCGCTTCAACATGGCGTCGCTGGCGCTTGGCCTCGGCTTCCTCTATCTGCCGATCGTCATCCTCATGATCTATTCGTTCAATGCCTCGCGGCTGGTCAACGTGTGGGGCGGCTGGTCGCTGCGCTGGTACCACGCGTTCTTCGGCGATCGCGCCATGCTGGACGCGGCCTGGATGAGCCTGTCGGTCGGCGCGGTCTCGGCAACGCTGGCGACGCTGCTCGGCACGCTGGCCGCGGTCGGGCTTGCGCGCGGCGACCGGTTCCGGGGGCGGGCGCTGTTCTCGGGCATGCTGTATTCGCCGCTGGTGATGCCGGAGGTGATCTCCGGCCTGTCGCTGCTGCTGCTGTTCGTGGCGCTGAACGCCGAGCGCGGCTTCTGGACGGTGACGATCGCCCATACCACGCTGACGATGTGCTTCGTCGCGGTCGTGGTGCAGTCGCGGCTGATGGCACTCGACCGCAGCTTGGAGGAGGCGGCGATGGACCTCGGCTGCGATCCGGTGCGGGCGTTCCTGCTGGTGACGCTGCCGCTGATCCTGCCTGCGATCATCGCGGGCTGGATGCTGGCCTTCACGCTGTCGCTCGACGACGTCGTGATCGCGAGCTTCACCACCGGTCCCGGCTCGGCGACGCTGCCGATCCGGATCTACTCCGAGGTGCGGCTCGGCGTGAAGCCCGAGATCAACGCGATCTGCACGCTGGTGATCGCGCTGATCGCGGTCATCATCGTGGTCGCCTCGTTCGCCTCGAAACTGTCGAGCGCGCGGGGCGAGAGCGCCGCGCCGCTGTGAGCGTCACGATTTGACCGCGCCTGCCGTCAACCCGCCGACCATGTAGCGCTTGAAGACGTAGTAGATCGCGGCCGGCGGCAGCGCGTAGATGAAGCCGGTCGTCATCAAGAGCTCCCACGGCGAATCGTCGGCGGCGAGGAAATTGCCGAGCGCGACCGGCAGCGTGATGTCGGTGTCCTTCGACAGCAGCAGGAAGGCGTAGAGATATTCGTTCCAGGCGAGCAGGATCGCGTAGGTGCCGACCGCGACCAGCGAGGGCATCATCAGCGGCAGATAGACCAGGCGGAACAGCTGCATCGTGGTGGCGCCGTCCATCGTCGCGGCCTCGTCGAGCTCGACCGGCAGCTTGTCGGAAGCCTGCTTGAGCACCCAGATCGCGTAGGGCGAAGCGATCGTCACCATCGCCAGGATCAGCGACCAGTGCGTGTTGAGCAGGCCGTAATTGCCCATGGTGCGGTACATCGGCACGGCAAGGAACGCGGCCGGAATGAAATAGGTGAACAGCGCGAGATTCATCACGGCGCGTCCGCCCGGCACCCGCAGCCGCGAGATCGAGAATGCCGCGGCGGTGGCGACGAACAAGGTCAGCGCGCCGACGGCGAGCGCGATCGCGGTCGAATTCCAGAACTGGATCCAGAAGTCGCGCAGGAAGTAGTGCTGCTGGTAGAACACGATCGTGAAATTATGCAGCGTCGGATGGTCCGGCCACAGCTTGCCCGAGAACGCGTCCTCCTTCGGCGAGATCGCGAACACGAACATGTGGTAGATCGGCACCATGGTCCAGATGAAGACCGGGATGCCGATCAGCAGCAGTTTCGCTTCGGTGCCGACTTCGCGCAGGGTGGGCAGCTTCATCGCGACAACCGTTTCATCATGAAATAGACCAGCGGCAGCACGAACGGCATCGCGCAGACGATCGAGGCCATCGCCAGCGAGAGCTGGTCGAGCCTGAGATAGCGGATGCCGAGCGTCGACAGCACATGGGTGAGGTCGGCGGGGCCGCCGCCGGTGAGCAGATAGACGCTGTTGAAGTCGCCGAGCGTCCAGATCATCGAGAGCAGCGTGCAGGTGATGTAGAGCGTCTGCATCGACGGCCAGGTGATGAAGCGGAATTTCTGCCACCAGCTCGCGCCGTCGACGTCGGCGGCCTCGAACAGGTCGTTGGAGATCGCAAGCCGCCCGGTCATCAGGATCAGGGTCCAGAACGGCAGCGACTTCCAGATGTGCACGCCGATCGCCATGGTCAGCGCCACGGTCGGATCGTTCAGCCAGTTCGGGCCGTCATCGCCGGTGAACTTGAAGATCAGCTGGTTGATCACGCCCCATTCCGGATTGAGCATGAAGCGCACCGACAGGATGGTCGGGATCGACGGCACCGCCCAGGGCAGGATGAACAGCACCGACAGCCATTTGATCCAGCCGCGCTGCTGCACGAAGAAGCCGGACAGGAACAGCGCGATCAACATCTTGATGTTGATGCCGATGACCAGGAAGATCAGCGTGTTGATCGCGGCGCGGGCGAAGATCGGGTCGTTGTAGAGCGCGACATAGCTCGCAGGGTGCCGCGCCAGCCACAGGCCGTAGCAGACCGGATAGAGCACGAAGGCGAGGAACACGAGCAGATAGGGCGTGAGCAGCACGATGCCCCAGACCTGCGGCGGCGACAGCCGCGCCGACAGCGGCGGGGCGGGGATTGCGTCGGTGCCAGTGAGCGTGATCGCCATTCGGTTACTCTTGGAACGAGGTGCGGGCCACAACCAAGCCGTCGTCCCGGCGAAGGCCGGGACCCATAACCACAGGCCCCGGTTGTTGAGCGAAAGTCGTCGACCAGCTTAGCCCAAAACGGCTGCCGCAGCGTATGGGTCCCGGCCTTCGCCGGGACGACACGGAGCGGGTTCTGAGAGCGCTGGACGTTATCACCTTACCCCGCGACCTCCTTGATCCGCGCGATCAGTTCGTCGACGGCCTTGTCGACCGGCACCTTCTCGCTGACCACGCGGTTCATGGCCTTGGCCCAGACGTTCTCGTTGTTGAGGATGGTGAACTTCCAGTTCTTGGTGAAGTCGAACGGCGCGGTGCCGCCGGTGAACTGATTCCACACCGCCTTGCGATGCCGGTCGGCCTGCCAGAACGGGCTGGCCTGGCTGGCCTTGGTCACCGGGAACCAGCGGCCGAGCGCGCCTTCGACATAGGGCCGGACGTTGTCTTCCTCGAGCAGGAAGCTGATGAACTGCTTGGCCTCTGCCTTGTTCTTGGCGTTGGCAAAGATCAGGCCGGTCTTGACGTCGGAGCGGTACTTGATGGTCGAACCATCAGGGGCCTTCGGGAATGAGGCGGTGATGATGTCGTGCTCATAGGCCTGCTTGCCGGCGGCGCGCTGCGCGTCGGTCAGCGCCGGGTTGGTCGAATCCTCGAACCACTTCGCGGCGATCGAGATCGTGAAATTGTGCGTCATCACGATCGTCTTGTTGTGGAAGGCGACGTTGTTGTCGGGATCCTTCCAGGTGGTGGAGGAGGGCGGCGTGCAGCCCTTGATGTAGGTGTCGGTATAGTCCTTCAGCGCATGGATCAGGCCGTCGCGTACCTTGGGGTCGTCGACCAGGAGCTTGCCTTCGTCGTCGACCAGCTTGACGTGATAGGCATCCATGAAGGTGTAGAACGACTGGAAGGCGTCGGTGGATTCCACGCCCATCGGCTGGCCGACGGCGTAGATGCGCTGGCCGGTGGCCTTGCGGATCGCCGGCTGCACCTTGTCGCACCAGAACGACCAATAGCCGGTCCAGTCGTTGGGGATGTCGCTCTGCTTGAAGCCGGCCTTCTCCAGCATGTCGTTCCAGATCTGGACGTGCATGCTCTGCTGCTTCAGCGGGAAGCCGTAATAGGACTTCTTCTTGGCGACGTTGTCATAGAGCTTGGACGCTTCCAGGGTGTTCGGCACGAACCGATCCTCGATCGGCTTCATGACGTCCGAAAGGTCCTCGAGCTTGCCCTCATAGGCCCATTTGCCCTGCGCCTGCACGTCATAGGTGTCGGAATAGGCGACGTCCGGCACGGTGCCGGAATCCAGCGCTGCGACCGTCTTCGGAATCATGTCCTGGATCGCATACTGCGACAGTTCGACCTTGATGCCGGTCTTGGCCTCGAACTTCTTGATGGTGTCGAGCAGCGCGTCGTCTTCGGACTTGTAAAAACCTTTGCCCCACCAGACCGTGATGGTCTTGCCCTGGGCGAAAACGGGCGCCGTGGACGCCAGCAGACCGACTGCCGCGACCGCGAGCGAAAGTGCGCCAATAACCTTGGATTTCACGTTGGACTCCCCTCTTTTCACGCCGGCTTTTTTAACCGGTTGGGTAAAACACTAGCGCATGCCCGCGAGCGGATAAAGGTGTCGCGGCTAGCGACTTCGGTAGGGGCTCGCGGCGACAGTGTGGATCAGTCTCCGCACATCCATGCGAAAATTGAATTGATCAGTTCGATTTCGCATTCTCGGCGGCCGCGGCCGGGCCGTTGGCGGGCGCCTTCGCTGCGGCATCCGGTGCCGCCTGCCGCGCGCCGCCGCCGGTGAAGCGCTCGAGCACCGAGCGCACGGCGTCGCGCGCCTTGCTGTCCTTGATCGAGTCCATCAGTTCGCTGGCGCCCGGCGAGCGCCGGATCAGGCTGTCCGGATCGGGGAAGATCAGCGGATCGTCCCACGGGCCTTGCACCACGAAGGGCAGGTCGAAGGCCTTGCCGCCGGCCGCCGCCGCGCTCAGGCTGGCGGTGCCCTTGAGGTCGTATTCGCGCGCCGGCACCGAGGCCGTGCCGGTCAGCGTGATCTTCGCCGCCGGTCCCTCGACGCGGATGTCCTCGGCGGTGGCAATGCCGTCGGCGAATTTCACCGAGATGTTGAGATTGTCATAGGGTGTCGAGCCGGAGCGGAAATTGCCGCCGCCGGACAGCGGCCGCTTCTGCAGCCGCTTCAACAGCTGCTCGACATTGAAGCCCGCGATCGCGCCGTCATGCCCGCTCAGCGTTGCGTTGCCGTCGAGCGAGGAGGCCAGCCCGAACGGGCTGGAGCCGGACGCCATCAGCGAGACGTTGAGATTGCCGCGGCCGGACAGCTTGTTGATGCCGAACAATTCGCTGGCGCAGGCCTGCAGATCGACGTCGGTGAACTGCATCTGCGCCCTGACGTCGGCGACCGCGTCCGAGCGCGCGATGGCGAACGAGCCCTTGGCGATGCCGCCGAACATCTGGGCCTCGCCGACGCTGAGCGCGAGCGCACCGCCGCGCAAATTGGCACCGAACGCGGTGCGGCCGAGCTTGGAGGGGCCGACCGTCACGCGGGCCGCCGACAGCCGCATGTCGAGGTCGGTGGAGGACAGCGAGGACAGATCGAACAGCTGCCTGTTCCAGTCGCGCTGGCCGCTCGCCAGCAGGCGGAAGGTCGAGATATAGGGCGTGAAGTCGAGATTGCCGGCGGCCAGCGTCGCCTGCAGCGTCTGCCGGCCGTTATTGGCGTAGGTCATGACGCCCTCGGCGACATTGCCGTCGAGCTCGACATTGACATTGGTGAGCGCGACCGAGGCGCCGACCACATTGGCGCGCGCCTTCAACGCGAAGCGGCCGAAGCCGCCACCGCCGCCGGGCGGCGCCTGGCCCATCCAGCGCAGCGCGTTGCGCAGCGATGGGCTATCCATGGTCGCGGTGCCTTCCATCATCACGCTGGTGCGGTTGGCAACGGTGCCGTCGAACGCGACCTTGAGCGGCGCGCTGGCGAGCCGTGCCTTGAGGCCGGAACGCTCGCCCGACAGCAGCGCGAGGAAGTCGCTGGCGCTGATCGAGCCGTCGACGCGCTCGCCGCGCCAGTCGAACTGGCCGGTTGCGGCAAAAGAGCGCGAGATCGACGGCCAGGCGAGCGACAGATCGATGTCGCCGAGCTGCTCGGAAATGTGGTTGGCCGTATCCTCGTAGTTCAGCTCGCCGTCCTGGATCCGGATCTCGGAGAACGACACTTGGTTCTCGGCGCCCGGCGTCATCGTCTTCGCGATGGTCTCGACGAACGGTGTCCAGTTGCTGTCGCCGGCGGTGTCGCGGACCACATGGATATGCGGACGCAGCATCATGACGTCGGCGATCTCGAAGCGCCGCAGCAACAGCGGCAGCAGCCGCAGATTGGCGGTCAGCACATCGACCTGCAGGGCGGGATCGCTGGTGTCGGCGCCTTTGAGGCCGACATCGTGGAAGGAGACATAGCTGCCCGGAAACACCGAGACATCGATCGTGCCGTTGACGACGAGCTCGAGGCCGGTCACCGCGCGGATCTGCGCTTCCACCGCGCGCTGCAAGGCGTCCCGGTTGAGGAACCAGGATGTTCCGACCAGGCTGATGACCACGAGGCCGAAAAGCGCCGCGATCGGCATCCCGAGGCGCTTAATTCCTTGGGCCATCGTCAATGACATGTCCGGGTCGGTTTAGAGGTTGTGGGGTCGTTGTCGAACACGGTGGACTCTTGTCCCGGCGCCCGTGCCAACCCCCGCAACTTGAAGGCTTTTCTTGACGCTTTCAAGGCCATGTTGATGCCGGCCCCTGCCTCCCGTCGCCGCACCGGGGCCGTGATTGACGCATTGCGAAGATTTCGCCTAATAATCCTCTTGATCACGGCCGTTCCGCGCCCTCCATCAGGTATTTGCTGCATGAACAAGGTTTATCCCGACGCCAAATCGGCACTCGATGGTCTCCTCAAGGACAACATCATGATCATGTCGGGCGGCTTCGGCCTCTGCGGCATCGCCGAGACGCTGTCCGACGCGATCCGCGAGTCCGGCGTCAAGGGCCTGACGGTCGTCTCCAACAATGCCGGCGTCGACGGCATCGGCTTGAGCCGGCTGCTGGAGACGCGCCAGATCAAGAAGATGATCTCGTCCTATGTCGGCGAGAACAAGCTGTTCGCCCAGCAATATCTCGCCGGCGAGCTCGAGCTCGAATTCAATCCGCAGGGCACGCTGGCCGAGCGCATCCGCGCCGGCGGTGCGGGCATTCCCGCCTTCTACACGAAAACGGGGGTCGGCACGCTGATCGCCGAGGGCAAGGAAGTGAAGGAATTCGACGGCCAGAAATACATCATGGAGCGCGGCCTGTTCGCCGACGTCGCCATCGTCCATGCCTGGAAGGGCGACACCGCCGGCAACCTGGTCTACCGCAAGACCGCGCGCAACTTTAACCCGATGATGGCGACCGCGGCGAAGGTCACCGTCGCCGAGGTCGAGCATCTGGTGCCGGCCGGCGAGATTGATCCGGACCACATCCACACCCCCGGCATTTTCGTCAAGCGCATCATCGAGGTCGGTACGGGCAACAAGCGGATCGAGTTCCGCAACACCCGCCCGCGGCCCGCCGCATAGCGCATGATCCGGAAAAGTGGGGACCGGTTTTCCGATAAGATCATGCGCAACTAAAAACCCAATTCTTCAGGAGAGCCTCATGGCCTGGACCCGTGAACAGATGGCCGCCCGCGCCGCCAAGGAATTGCGCGACGGCTACTACGTCAATCTCGGCATCGGCATCCCGACGCTGGTCTCGAACTTCATCCCCGACGGCGTCGACGTCAATTTGCAGAGCGAGAACGGCATGCTCGGCATGGGCCCGTTCCCCTATGAGGACGAGGTCGACGCCGATCTCATCAATGCCGGCAAGCAGACCGTCAGCGAGCTGCCCTCGACCAGCTATTTCTCCTCGGCCGATTCCTTCGGCATGGTGCGCGGCGGCCATATCGATCTGTCGATCCTCGGCGCCATGCAGGTGGCGCAGAACGGTGACCTCGCCAACTGGATGATCCCCGGCAAGATGGTGAAGGGCATGGGCGGCGCCATGGACCTCGTCGCCGGCGTCAAGCGCGTCGTCGTGGTGATGGAGCATTCCGCCAAGGACGGCGCGAAGCTCTTGAAGCAGTGCAACCTGCCGCTGACCGGCGAGCGCGTGGTCGACATGGTCGTCACCGATCTGGCGGTGTTCACCATCGACAAGCACGGCAAGGACGGCATGGCGCTGATCGAGCTCGCCGACGGCGTCACGCTCGACGAGGTCAAGGCCAAGACCGAAGCCGAATTCCGCGTCGCGCTGAAGAACACGTGAGATTGTCGCGGCGGAACGATCGACGATCCGTCCCGCGCGATCCTCAACACCGTGGTCGTCCTGGCGAAAGCCAGGACCCATAACCACCGAACCTGGTTGTGAACGGAATCGTGGCCCCGGCGTCGCGCGACAATTGATCGTTGGAGCAATGGGTCCTGGCTTTCGCCAGGACGACGTTGTTGATGGATTTCTGTTGAAGCGCACGTAGTCTGGTGACGTGGATTCCGGGCTCTCGCTTCGCGAGCCCCGGAATGACGAAGGGAGTCACGCGAAGCGGGCGGTCACGTCACCTGCTTGACCAGCTCCGGCGCCGCATCGTCGCCCTTCAACTCTTCCAGGCTGCGATGCCGTGGTTCGATGCCGAAGGCCCACACCGTGACCACCTGCAGCACGAGCAGGCCGATCATCAGCGCCATCACGCCGGCGACGCCGCGGGCCTCGAACAGCATCACCACCAGGAACGGGGTGACGATGGTGGCGCCGCGGCCGAGCGTGTTGACGATGCCGGAGGCGCGCAGCCGCACCTCGGTCGGGAACAGTTCGGGGATGTAGACGCCGAACAGCAGCGCGACCAGCACGTAGATCGGCACCGTCAGTGCAAAGCCGACCGCCGGCAGCAGGATCGGATCGGAGATCATCGGATAGACGATCCCGATCGCGACCGTGATCAAGGAGGCGCCGATGATGGTCGGCTTGCGGCCCCAGCGGTCGGCGGTCAGCGCGCCGATGGCGGAGCCGATCGGGGCGCCGAGCGCCATCAGCAGCGAATAGCCGAAAGACGTTGCGATCGAGAGCCCCTGCTTGATGAAGAACACCGGCAGCCAGGTGACGAAGCCGTACAAGAGCGTGTTGATGGTGATCAGGCAGACCGAGCCGACGATCATCCGCGACAGCAGCGGCGCGGTGAACAGCGTGGCGAGATCGGGCGACACCGGCACCGGAGACGCCGCCGCAGGCGGCGGCAGGGGCTGGCCCTGGGCTGCTTCCTTTTCGATCGCCTGCAGCAAGGCTTCGGCCTCGGCGTTGCGTCCGACGGCCTCGAGCCAGCGCGGCGATTCCGGCAGCGACTTGCGCAGGTACCAGACGATCAGGGCGCCGATGCCGCCAAGCACGAACATCGCGCGCCAGCCGAACGTGGGAACCACGACGGAGGCGACCAGCAGCGCCACCGGCAGGCCGGTCACGACGCAGACCGCGGTGAAGCCGAGCCATTTGCCGCGGCTGCGGGCCGGCACGAATTCGGTCATCGTCGAGTAGCCGACCACGTTCTCGGCGCCGAGGCCGACGCCCATCACGAAGCGGCACGCGATCAGGAAGGCCATGTTCGGCGCGAAGGCGGCCGCGAGCGAGGCGATGCCGAACATCAGCAGATTGAACTGATAGGTGAAGCGGCGCCCGTAGCGGTCGCCGAGGAAGCCGGTGCCGAACGATCCGAGCATCATGCCGACGAAGGTCGCGGAGATGAAGGCGGCGTTCTGGGCGAGCGTGGAGAAGCCGGTCTTCAAGGTGACGCCGAGCACGGTGCCGGCGATGTAGATGTCAAAACCGTCGAAGAACATTCCGATGCCGATCAGGAGCATGATCCGGCGGTGGAATGGCCCGACCGGCAGCCGATCGAGACGGCCGCCCGCGTTGACCGATGTCGACATGTCCGCTTACTCCCCTGACTGTTTCCTCATGATGCGGCCGCCTTCTGTGAGCGCTGTGCCGCCTGCAATGCGCTTTAGTTCAATCGTTTCTGACTGGCCGTGTCGCGGTACCAGTCGAATGGCTGCTCGTGGGTCGCGACCATCACGCTCTTGGTGTTGAAATGGTCGTCAAAACTTTCGGTGCCGCATTCGCGGCCGATCCCGGAATCGTCGACGCCGCCCCATGGCGAGGCCGGGTCGAGCCGGTGATGGTCGTTGATCCAGACGATGCCGGCCTTCACCGCCGCGGCGACGCGATGGGCGCGGGCGACGTCGCGGGTGCGGATCGCGGCCGCCAGGCCGAACGGCGAGTCGTTGGCGAGCCGCAGCGCGTCGGCCTCGTCCTTGAACGGCGTGACCGATGTGAACGGGCCGAACACCTCTTCCTGGAAGATGCGCATGTCGGAGCGGACGTCGGCGAACACGGTCGGCTCGACGAAATAGCCGTTGTCATGACCTGCGACCTTCGCCGCAACGCCGCCGGTGACGAGCCGGGCGCCGTCTTCACGGCCGTACGCCGAATAGGTCAGCACGCGGTCGCGCTGGCGCGCCGAGATCACCGGCCCGAGCTGGGTGTTCGGATCGAAGGGATCGCCGATCCGGATGGTGCGGGTCTTGGCCTGCAGCTTTTCGACGAACTCGTCGTAGATCGAGGCCTGCACGATGTGGCGCGAGGCGCAGACGCAGGTCTGGCCGGCGCCGATGAAGGCGCCGAACGCGGCGTAGTTGACGGCGCGGTCGACGTCGAAATCGTCGAACACCATCACCGGCGTCTTGCCGCCGAGCTCCATGGTCTGGTGCGCGAACACTTTTGCCGCCGCGCTACCGGCGATGCGGCCGGCCTCGGTGCCGCCGGTCAGCACCAGCTTGTTGATGTCGCCGTGCTCGGCCAGCATCCTGCCGGCGCTCTGGCCGAGTCCGAGCACGATGTTGAAGACGCCGGGCGGCAGGCCCGCCTCGGAGAAGATCTGGGCGAGCTTCAGCGTCGTCAGCGGGGTGTATTCCGACGGCTTGACCACGGTGACGCAGCCGGTCGCCAGCACCACGGCCAGCGACTTGCACAGGATCATCAGCGGGTGATTGAACGGCGTGCAGTTGGCGACCACGCCGATCGGCGTGCGCAGCGTGTAGTTCAGATAGGCGCCTTCGACGGGGATCACGGAGTCGCGGCGCGACAGCGCGACACCGGCGAAGTAGCGGAAGAAATCCGGCAGGCGCGACAGCTGCGCACGGGTCTCGTTGATCGGGCGGCCGTTATTCAGCGTCTCCAGCCGGTACAGGCTGTCGAGATTGACCTCGAACGCATCCGCGAGCTTGTTGACGAGTCTTGCGCGCGCACGGATATCCATGCCACCCCAGGCCTTGCCCTCGAAGGCGGCACGCGCGCTCTTCATGGCGCGATCGATGTCTTCAGCGGTCGAATTCGGGATCCGCGCGATGATTTCGCCGGTCGCGGGATTGCGGACGTCGAGCATCGCGCCGTCGCCCGCCTCGACCTCGCGGCCGTCGATGAAATTGCCGTGGATCTCGACGTCGATCGACGCCGGCCTGGACGAAACATTCATGATGACTTCTCTTCGACGATGACGGCGTTGCGCTTCAGCGCCGGCAGCACGCGCTTCTCGGTGTCGGCGATGTGGGCCTTGATGATGCGCCCCGCGGTGCGCGCCTCGCGCTGCTGCATGGCGTCGATCAAGGCGGCGTGTTCGGCCACGAGCTTCGCCGGATCGTGGCCCCTGAGGTTGGAGATGCTGACCCGCACCAACCGGTCGGCCTGGCCGATCAGGTCGCAGAGCGCACTGGCCATGCGGCGGTTGCCGGAGGCGTGCGCCAGCGCAGTGTGGAAGCCGCGGTTATAGGCGATGAAGTCCTCATGGTCGCCGGCGAAGCGGCGGAACTCATCGAGCGATTTGAGCACGCTGTCGGGCGCGCTCTCGATCGCTTCAGCGACGCAGGCCGGCTCCAGCGCAAGGCGGAAGCGCAGCAGGTCGCGCGCGTCGGACAGCGAGATCGGATTGACCCGGTAGCCCTGCCGCGGCTGCACCGTGACGAGATGCTCGCGCTCGAGCCGCAGCAACGCGTCGCGGACCGGCTGCCGGCTCACGGCATAGCGCTCGGCCAACTCCTGCTCGCGCATTTCATCGCCAGGCGCAAACCGGCATGATAAAATATCAGACCGCAGGCTTTCGTAGACATTCTCGCGCAAAAGCATCGGCTGGCTGGGCCTCCTGTCTATAATCTTGCAGCCGTGAAATATCACGTCAAGCCCTCAATCCTTGAAATGTTGGGCATTTCGGGTATCAATCGCGGTCGAAGCGGCGGCTCGCGTATTTGTGACGCCGTGAATTCTTTGAAAGAGGCTCGGAATGGACAGGCTTTTCGCCAGCGGTACCGTCAGCGCAGCAGTTTCGGGTGAGGGGCCGCCGCTGGTGCTGTTCCACTCGCTGCTGTCGGATCGCGCGAGCTTCGATGCGATCGTGCCTGAGCTTGTCAGATCGTTCCGGTTGATCGTGCCGGATCTGCCGGGGTTCGGCGGATCGCGCGCGGTCGAAGGCGGGCTGGCCGCCGTCGCCGACCGGATGGCGGATGCCGTGCACGATGCGGCCGGCGGCATGCCGGCCATCGTGCTCGGCAATGGGTATGGCGGGTTCGTCGCGCTGCAGATGGCGATCCGCCAGCCGGCGATCGCCGGCAAGCTCGTTCTTGCCGATTGCGGCGCCGCGTTCGACGAGCCGGGCCGCGAGGCGTTTCGCGCCATGGCGAGGGTCTCGCGCGAGAAGGGGCTCGCTGGGATCACCGACATCGCGATGCGCCGGCTGTTTGCGCCGGATTTCCAGGCGCAGCATCCCGCGCTGATGCAGGATCGCCGCGAAGCGTTCCTGCGCACCGACCTCGCCGTGTTTCGTGCGGCCTGCGACGCGCTGGCAAGCCTCGATCTGCGCGCCGAGCTGGCTGGGGTGAGCGTGCCGGTTCTGGTGGTGGTCGGCGAATACGACGAGGCGACGCCGCTGCCGATGTCCTACGAGCTCGCCGCCGGGCTGCCGCGTGCCGGCCTGCGGATCATCCCGGGCTGCGCCCACGTCCCGCAACTGCAAGCGCCAAAACTGTTCCTCGATACGATCGGGGAGTTTTTGGCGATCAGGCAGACCGCGGCGGTGTGAGCGACGAGGTGAGCTGTACGCGATGTCGCTCCGCGCTCACGTAAGGTGAGCACGCTCGTCAGGCTCCCTCACGCCCGCGCGGTCGCGTGCGAGAAGACCACTTCGATCAGCGTGCCGGCGCGGCCGGCGGTCTTGATCTGGAATTTGGCGCGGTTGGCTTCGACCAGCGCCTTGGTCAGCGACAGGCTGACGCCGCCGGAGCCGGCCTGGTCTGACGGTGCCGGCGCACGGAACGGCTCGAGGGCGGCGGCGACCTCGTTGTCGTTGAGGCTCTGGCCGGTGTCGCGGACGCGCAGCATCACCTCTCCGAAATCGGACAGCGCGGTCGAGACGATGACCTGGCCGCCGGCGTTGGCGAGATGGATCGAGTTGCCGATCAGGTTCAGCGTGATCTGGCGCAGCGCGCGGGCGTCGGCGACGACGGGCGGCAGCGTATGCGCGAGCGAGGTGCGGATGATGATGCGCTCGCGGTTGGCTTGCGGCTGCATCACCGCGACGCAGCTCTCCACCATCTCGTTGAGGTTCTGGCTGGCGAAGGCGAGGTCGAGCTTGCCGGTCTCGATCCGCGAGAGATCGAGCAGATCGTTGACGATGGCGATCACGCGCTCGCCCGAGGCGCGAATGTCCTTCATGTATTCGGCATAACGCTCGTTGCCGAGCGTGCCGAAGCGCTCCGAGATCATCACCTCGGCAAAGCCGATGATGGCGTTGAGCGGCGTGCGCAGCTCGTGGCTGATCCGCGCCAGCATATCGGACTTGGCATTGGCGGCGCGTTCGGCGAGCCGGCGCGCCTCGTGCAACTCGCCTTCGCTCCTTTTCGACTGCGAGAGATCCCGGAACACGGCGAAGAAGTTCGGGCCGTCGGCGCGGGTGCGGCCCATCGTCACCGATAGCGGGATGAGGCCGCCCTGGCGCACGCGGCCGAGCGTTTCGCGGCCGTGGTCGAGCAGGCTGGCGACTCCAGGCGATTTCACGCCGGCGAGATAGTCGAAGATGCCGTGCTGGCTCTCCGGCGCGAACAGATCGGCGAGATTGTGCTTGATCAGCTCGTCGCCATCATAGCCGAACAACGCCTCCGCGCTGCGGTTGCAGGAATGGATGGTGCCTTCGGCATCGAACATGATGATGCCCTCGGCCGCGGTGTCGAGGATCGCCCCTAACTCTTCGGCATCGGCCTGGCCGGCCTGCGGCGGTGGCGCAACCACAGGCTCGGGCTCGGACAAAGCGGCGGCGACCGCGGCGTCCTCGTCATGGGTGCGCGAGAAGATCAACGCCAGCGCCGAGTCGTCGTCCCAGTTGACGGTGTGCAGCCGCGCCTCGGCGGAGATCGGCTGCGCCTGATCGTCCGCGCTTGGGGTCGTCGAGATCGTGACCGGCGTGCCGGTGCCCGATGTGCTGCTCGCCTGCGAGACGCCCGGCTCGACATAGAGTGCATCGAGCCCGCCGGCCGCTTCCAGCGCATGCAGGCTGTCGTAGCCCATGCGGGCGAGGAAGGCGTGGTTGGCATAGAGCAGGCGGTCGAGCCGGTAGATCAGGATGCCGACCGGCAGCAGGTCGAGCAGCGCGCGGTCGCGCCGCGAGGTGCCGTGCGGCGCAGGCTCGGGCTGCGCCAGCCATGCGGCCTGCTGCGCGGGCGCCAGCACGTCCTGATGCGGCTCTTCCTGCGTCGGCTCGCTCGGAGCAGGCGGCGGCTCCGCCACCGGCTCCGCGGTGGCGGCGCTCTCGTCCGGCGTCGCGGTGAGAATGGCGTCGCGCTCGAGCCGCTCCGACAATTGGCGCGCGAGCTCGTTGAAGGCGTTGTTCTCGACCGGCGTCAGCGACGGCGGCCGCGTGTCGCCGGCGAGGCGGAACGGCACCACGTTCGGCGACGTGTCGTCGCGCAACGCGGGCGGCGGATCATCGTGCACCTGGTGCGACGGTTCGCCTGGCACTTCGTGCTTGTCCTTTTGCACTTCGTGCGTATCTTGGGGCGTTTCCACGGCGTGTTCCGGATCGGCTGGGGCTGGCGCTTCTGGTGTGATCGGCTCGGTCAGTTCCTCAAGGTTTGGTGCGGCATCGGTGTCGGGCGGCGGCTCCGCGACGGGCGGAGCATGGTCATGCGGCGGCAGCTCATCGGCCATGGGCTGCGCCGGCGCCACATCCGCCGACAGCGGCTGCGGCACGGTCGGTCCACCAAAGAACTCATAGCGGCGCAACGCGGCGAGTCGCGCAAGCCCGTCGAGGTCGCGGCACACACCAAAGCCGCGATAGCCGGCAAAATTCCGGTTGCGATCGAGCACCGGCAGGCCGGACAGCTCGACCGGCAGCCGCCCGCCGCCATCGACCGGCCAGTTCAGCGTGATGCCGCTCCAGGTGGTGTGGCTTTTGAACGCCTGCATGACGCGGCCTTCGGGATCGAGCCCAAAACTCTCGGCGATGTCGCTCCAGAGCCGGCCGAAGCCTGCGGCCGTGTGCATGCCGATCAGGCGGGTGAATTCGTCGGAGCCGAGCGAGAAGCGGGCCTCATGGTCCATCTGCCACATGAAGCGCAGCGGATGCCGCCGCGGCGGTAGCGGCTCGTCCTGCCAGGACGGCAGCTTCGCGGGCGCGAGCGCCGCAATCGGTGGTTCATCGGCTTGTGTCGCCGCGGGCAGATCCGCGATCGCATAGGGCGACGGGACGGGATCGGCCGGCGGCATCGGCAGTGTCTCGACCGGCTCGCTCGCGGTGTCTGCGAGATCGGGCGCGGCGAGCGGCTCGGCATCCTCGTCCGCCGCCATCTCGACCAGTGCGTCTGCGAGCAACTCCTCGCCCATCGGTGCTTCGTCGGAAGCGGCCTCGAGATGTGCGGGTGTGGGCTCGGCGTGCGCCTGTTCTGCTGTCGCGGGCTCAGGCGCCGGCTCCACCGGTTCTGATTGCGGCGCATTCGCGATCGGCTCGGCTGCGGGGGTCTCCGGGTCGAGCGCATCGAACAGCGTGAAGGAGGGGGCATCGGCCGCCGGCTGCGATGCTGCTTCATGCACGACCGGTTCGATCGCAGGTGGTGGCGGCGGCTCGACTGGTGCCGTGACACTTTCGGAGGCGGCTGGCGCCGCCGCGACCGCTTCCTCTGCTGCGGCCGGTTGCGCGATTGCGTCCGGCTTTGGCTGCGCGGCGTTGACCGCCGGCTTGATCAGCGCGATCAGCGCGCGATCGGCTCCGCGGCCGATCCGGTGCAGCACGACGCGGCCGAGCGGGACGCTGGCCGCGGAGCGGCCGTCCTTCAGCGCCTCGGTGCGCATTGCCGCGAGGCCGGCTTCGGTGAGATCATGCAGGCCGGGCAGCGGCCGCGCCGCCTCGTTGCTCGCGATCAGAAGACCGTCGGCGCCAAACGCGGCGGCCGGCCGGTCGAGCCCGGCGACCAGCCGTTGCAGCCGCTCGGCGAACGGCATGATGCGGCCGATCGCGCTGACGGCGCCGACCAGCGTGCCATGGCTGCCGTCGGGCAGATCGATCCGCACGCAGCCGCAGGTCGCAAGCCCGCCGGGGGCCGCGCCAAAGCCGCGCAGCCGCTCCAGCCGCACGGCGCCATTGGCAGGGAGGCCGTGGCCGAGCCGGGCAACCTGGCGGCGGTGCGGGTCGGCCGGACCGAAGCTGCGCCTGGCGAGTTCGGCGCTGTCAGCGGCGCCGAATACCTGCGCGCCGGCCGGATTGGCCCACAGGATCCGCGCGCCGTCGGCCGACCACAGCCATGCGGGCAGGGCGCTCGCCGCATGATCGGCGAGCCTTAAATCGCCGAGCGCCTGGATCTGGAATTCCGCGTCATTCATTACGCAAGACTTGACCGCATGGGTTGGGCTTTCATCCCTGCTGACGGCCGGGGATGGCAGCCTTAACAGATCGTTAGTATCGCAAGCGCGCCACGGCAGGTCCACGGCCGAGGGCGATCTGCCCACGTCTATGGTGGGATAACGTTAACTTGGCTGAACGATCCACAGCGTCTTTGCGTTGTGTCGATGAGCCGCTGCAACAGGCGTGCGGAACCGAAGGCGCCGCTTTTACTGCGCTGCGGCACATCGCGGCTGCCGACAACCCAGCCGCGGGCACCAGCCAAAGGAAACCCATCAAGGAGCGCGACCATGAGCGACAACGGGCGTGATCATTTCGAGATTCCCAAGGAGATCCCAGAGCACATGCGGTCGATGGCGCAATCGAGCTTCGACCAGGCGCGCAAGGCGTTTGAACAATTCGTCGCCTCGACCCAGGCCGCCGCGGGGCGGATCGAGGAGCGCAACGCCGATGTGCGCGCCAGCGCCAAGGACATCTCCGCCAGGGCGCTCACTTATGCCGAGAAGAACGTGCAGGTCTCGCTCGACTATGCACAATCGCTGCTCAAGGCCAGGGATCTAACCGAGATCATGAAGCTGCACGGCGACTATGTGCAGGGCCAGATGCGGGCGCTGACCGAGCAGGCGAGCGAGATGGGCCAGATCATCAGCCGCGCGGCGATGGACGCGGTGAAGCCCAAAAACTGATTCCGAAGAACCGATCGGGAACCGACCGAGAACCGAGGCCGTCCGCGGGCGGCCTCGGGCACAACCTCAAGGAAGTCCGACACAACCGGCGGCGCGGCGCCGGCGGCCCATGAGTACGGTCAAAGGTTGCGGCATTGCAGCGATTTCACGTTGCGTTGCACAAAATTGACATGATATGGGTATCTATTAGGCAGGCCCGACGAAGGGCACCCCCGTGAACCAAGGCAGCGTGACCAACCTCTAACGTCCCGGTCTTTCCAGGTCCCGGGCGTCGCGAGCGGTCACATCGATTTACCCGTTGCGAAGGATGCACGTCATGACCAACCCGTCCGATCCATTTTCCGCCTCGATCGTCCCGTTCGAGGTTCCCGAGCAGATGCGCGCGTTCGCCGAGAAGGGCGTGTCGCAGGCTCGCGACAGCTACGCCAAGTTCAAGGACGCCGCCGAGACCCACAACTCGACCGTCGAGGCCGTGTTCTCCTCGTTCAACCGCGGCGCCAGCGAGTACTCTGCCAAGCTGATCGAGTTCTTCAAGGCCAACACCACCTCCTCGCTCGACTTCGCCCAGGAGCTGTTCGGCGTGAAGTCGCCGGCCGAGGTGATGGAGCTGTGGACCCAGCACACCCGCAAGCAGTTCGAGACCTACACCGCCCAGGCCAAGGAGCTCGCCGAGCTCGGCCAGAAGGTCGCCTCCGAGGCCGCCGAGCCGATCAAGGCCAACGCCTCGAAGTATTACAAGCCGGCCGCCTGATCGGCCGCCTGCGAGAACACCCATCGAGGCCCGGGCCGCGCGGCCCGGGCTTTTCTTTTAGATTGGCGACGAAACGCGTCCATCCGAGGTGCAAATAGGGTGCGTTACGGCCTTGCCAAAAACCGGCGTTGCACCTAGTTTCCGCCCGAAATCGCCGCCCCCGCATCGCGCGGGGCCGCGCGTCGCGATGCAGTTGTAGCTCAGTTGGTTAGAGCGCCTGTCTGTGGAACAGGAGGTCGGTGGTTCGAGCCCACCCAACTGTACCAGCAAAATCAATAACTTATCTTAACCTTCGCTCGATGCCAAAAGCCATTAGCTACCGCGTAGCTACCACGGCGACGGAAACGCGGTCTGCGTCGACAACCAATCATTCGTAATGACGGAACCACAGGTTCGAGTACGGTCTGCGACTTCACTTAACTTGATGAATTGCGCTCGAGTCCTTGCGCTATTCGCGCCGGTGATAGGGTGAGAGCGCACGTCAGTCCCGTCGACCGACGGCAAGCGAATTACCAGCTGATCGCAGCAGGTCAGTGCTCACCCGGTTTGCAACGCGATACCGGTAGCGAGCCGACGGTCAAAAAAAGCAAGCCAGGCGAAAAAGATCGTGAGTTTCTTCGAGCGTCTAAAGACAGAAGCATCCGCTGAGTGGCGGGCCTACACCGAGCATCCCTTCACGAACGGATTGGCAGACAATTCGCTCCCCGAAGCGGCGTTTCGTCACTACCTCGCTCAGGATTACCTGTTCCTCATCGAGTTTGCTCGCGCCTACGCGCTCTCGGTCTACAAGTCGCCCAAACTTGCCGACATGCGTGAAGCAGCGGCCGGCCTCTCGGCCATCCTTGATGTCGAGATGAACCTGCATGTGAAGCTCTGTGCCGGATGGGGGCTGTCTCCGAGCGACCTTGAACAAGCCCCTCCGGCGGCCGAGATGCTGGCCTATACACGCTACGTGCTCGACGCCGGAATGCGCGGCGATTTGCTGGCACTCAAGGTGGCGCTTGCCCCCTGCGTGATCGGGTACGCGGAGATCGCAACGCGGCTCGCCTCGCGCCCCAATGCGCACGCCGCGACGAACTCCTATCGCGTTTGGATCGCCGAGTACGCCGGTGTGCCGTACCAGGAGGTCGCGGCTAAAGCGCGGTTGCACCTAGAGCATCTCGCCGATCTCTACACCACGCCGGCCCGCGAGGCAGAGCTGATTGCGATCTTCAAGGAAGCCACCCGGCTCGAGGCAGACTTCTGGGAGATGGCCTGGCGCGCGGGCCAGCATGTTGAATAACCCTTTCGGCAATCGTCAGGGTCATAACCTGAAGGTCATAGGTTCAAATCCTATCCCAGCAAGCCAGTTTTAAGCCCTTGAGAACACATCGCAGCGGAGCTTAGCCTTTCACCACCGGCTCCTGCACGAGGGCTAACACCACGCCGGATGAGCTTCCCGCATCAAACTTCAAACACTGAGAGCCGCTTTCCACTTGGATGCAACGTTCCAAAACCTACAGCGTGGGTTTGCCGTCGTCCTCTCATGGCTGAAACAGGGGTTCGATTCCCCTAGGGAGCGCCACACATGCTCATCCCCTCCGCCAATCTTTAAGAGCATCCGGCGATCCCTGCGAGCCTCCATACGGAGGCAAAAACTTGAAGTTACCAAATATTTCCGGCTATCCGGGCAAAGTGGACGGTAGGCTCGTCTGGAGATTTCCAGACTGGAGCCGCCAACTGACTCAAAAAGCGTCCAACAAAACGTCCAACATTTCGTCCACAGTGAGGTGGGTCATGCCTGACTCCCTCACTCGGCGGAACGGCGTTTGGCATTTTGTTCGCCGCGTCCCACTGGAGTTCGCCACATTGGACAAGCGGGACATTGTCCGGCACTCGACTAGGGTCCGCGTTAACTCTGATCGGACAGGAATCCGGTAAGCCGAGATACGGTTATGGTCCGCCACTAGAGTTGAAACTCAAGTTTCTGCAGTCGATCGCGTTCACTCCACCGTCACGGCTGTAGTGGTTCAGCAGGCGCCGCGCACGACTGCGCGCCGTCTCAGCTTGTTTCAATTCAGCAAATTCAGCCTCGAACTTTTCGAACATGGGGAGATGCACATCACCGTCGAGTTCGATGAAATAGGCTAGTATGACTAACGCGCGCTCGGTGCGCTCAAGCAGTGTGAGATTTGCCTGTTTCTGCATATTGATCGTCCACTGGCGGTGTCAGTAGCTATAGTTGCCTCTTTCGCGAACAACGCGAGGCGCGGTTACGTTTCATTGCCGAAAATTCACGGCGGGTTCTCACTTTGCCATTGTCGACACTTTGCGGGATGAACCAAATTTGTTCGAAGCAAGGTTGCTGCCATCCGGCACTAGCGATGCCGTCGGTTTCGAAACGAAGTGTTTTGGGCTGGGTTGCCAAGATACTGGTTGCCGCAGTCCCGAGCCTGCTCTCTAGGACTCGTTTTCTAGTTTCTACGGGTCTCGCCGTTCGTCTCGGGATATTGCCCGCTCGGCGCGGCGTTCTGGCTGTTGTCCTGCGACAAAACGCAGACACGGGGACCTAAATACCGGGTAATCCTAAAGTTTTTGGCCCGCGGCAGTTGACTCTTCTTCCGTTGGGCCAAATTGCACGGTAGCATGCCTACCACCTCTAATATGGGGCCGTTGGTCTAAGCGCTGCTGTTAGGCACGTCAGGGGGAGGCGTGGGGGTCGAAAGAAGAATCATTCACGCCCGAGAGCTGCTCGTATTGGCTCGAAAGGGCGCGCTGGAAATTATTCGTACGAACGATCTAACACCGCTCAGGCGCGTTCGGATTTGCCTCGGCTTGCTGGAAGGTGAGCCAGATGAGGAATTGCTGTCCGAGTTTGCTTCGCGTCTGGCAAGACTCGGCATCGACCAGAAACACTATTGGGTCGGTACTTTTTATACATTGCTGCTCTCGCCTGCCGTGCGGCGTGCGCAGGCAGCATATTTTACGCCGCCCAATCTTTCGAAAGCGCTCATCCGGCTCGTCCGCGAGCAAGGGTTCGATCCGCTCCGGCACACGGCGATTGATCCAGCGGCCGGGGGCGCCGCGTTTCTGTCTACGCTGGCCGGCGAAATGCGTGAGCTTGGAGCGTCACCAAAAGATATTTTACGCCGGTTACATGGGATTGAGATTGACCGGGGGCTCGCGCGGCTCTCGGAGGCACTCATTGCCGACCGCGCCGACGGCGTCATTGCTACTGGGTCGGTGGTGGAGGTTCGCGACGCGCTAAGAGCTCGGCACGCGACAACCTACAATCTGGTCATTGCAAATCCGCCTTACGGACGGATCTCGGCGGACGCGTTGCGCGGCGACGCGTGGAGGGACGTGTGTCATCCTGGGCATATCAATAAGTATGCTCTGTTCGCTGAGCGCTGCTTTCGTCTGGCTAAGCCCGGTGGTTTGGTCGCTCTCGTTCTTCCATCCAGTTTCATGGCCGGACCGCTCTATGGAAAATTGCGCGGCTACATGCGTGACAAGGGAGAAATACTGACCCTCGGTTCTGTTACGACGCGCAACGATGTGTTCGTTGACGTTACACAGGACGTGTCAATCGTGGTCGCTCGTGCTGGCACCAAACACCGCTCAGCCCGCGCCGTCTCCTTTGGCAACGTAACCGGCTTCGGACCGTTCAAATCGACATTTGCGACAACGTTGCCTGCCAATTCCGAAGAGGCCTGGATGTCGACAGGCAAGCAGCCCGGATTGGCAATTGGCGGCGCAACGCTCGCCGACTATGGCGCATTTTTGCGCGTCGGCTACTTCGTTTGGAATCGCGAACTTGAACGCATGTCGAAGAGGCGAAGTGCCAAGCTCGACATGCCATTGGTGTGGGCGCGCAACATTCGGTCGGGCGCATTCTGTTTTCCCAAGGCGAAACGGGGCAACGGCATCGACTTCGTACGTTTCGACGAGGAGTCCTCGGGAATCGTGAGGACGAATGCCATCGTCCTTCAAAGAACAACTAATAGCGCCCAATCGCGTCGCCTCGTCGCAGCCCGCGTTTCGCCGAGCGTTATCCAGAAGTGGGGTGGCTTCGTCACCGAGAACCACACGCTTGTTATAACGGGCCCGAACGTCGCGGCGCTCAACGCACTATGCTTTCTTCTGAATTCGGCTGCGGTCGACACACGCTATCGTCAGCTTTCTGGTACCGCGAGCGTTTCCGCGAATTTGCTTCGCAGTTTGGATTTGCCCGCGCCGGAAGCTCTTGCAGAGGCGGTTGAGGCACTTGGCTTGAGCGAGGCGGCCGTCGAGCGAGCCTATGCACGAGGATTTCTTGCAAAAAAGAAGCTCACCGCATGAAGAACGGCCGCTTTGATCCGAAACGCGATCCGCATGTGCCGCATCCGTCACATCGTGAGCGCGCGGAGCAGGCTGCTTCGGCACGCAAACAACAGCTTGAGGCTCGCTCGCGCCAGTTGGCAGAACAAGCGGCCAAATCCGAGGCTGAGCGCGCAGCTATTGCCGCGCGGCCCGTACGGTCGTCAGCCGCATATCGCACGGCTCTTGTAGGTATCCCGTTCTCCCGCGCCGGTGAGACAGTACGGCTTTCAATTAGCGAGCCATACCAACGCCTAGTCGAAATCGCGCTGCGCTGCATAGAGGAGAAGGCGCGCGAGCCAATCTTGTGTTGGCCCGAGTTCGAAGCCAGCCCGGCGGCCATCGTCGCTTTCATGACGCTTGCGGACAACGCGGCGACGCCATTGATCAAGCACGATGCGCTCGATGCGCGAGGTCCACCGTTAGGAATGCGGGCCCTCATCTACCCCTATGCCACTAGCGTCCACCGTTCCCTTCGAAGGATATACGTGGACAAGGAAGCGGTAGGCCGCTTGCACACCCAGCATCAAGTTAGGACAACACGCCAAGGGGAAGACCCAGCGCTGGCCGATTACCACAAGGCGGTTGCGCGCACAAAAACACTGACCGGCAAAGCACTGGACGGAAACACCTACGACGAATTTCAACACCCCTGCCTGGACGAATTGCTTCCTTCCGGTCCTTGCTCGGGAAGCGATGGTAGAAAACCTCTTCTCTGGCGAGTGAAATCTAAGACTGACTTGCGCGATATCAGCCGATCAGGCCAGGCCGACGATCCGGCAACCGCACGATTTTATCTCTTTGGCATGAGAGGCGCCGACAACGTTCCTGCCTCGCTAAAGGCGCTACGGAGAAAGCTTGATATTGTATTGCTCGATCTCTCTCAGACAGGGCGTAATCGGTTAGGGCGCGACTGGGAGAGCCGGGTCCAATCCTTCCTTGCCGAACTTGAACGCCACGTTGGCGGCGTTGCCGTGCTGGCGCTCACGGATGACCTTTGGACTTTTGATAGACTGCGGTTTCAAACCTTGCGCGGCGAGGCCGCAGGCAAGGGCCGATCAAAGCCTGTGTCGTCCGACATAATTTTCGGGCAAGCCTCGGACCTGATTGTCGCAGCGTCCCCGCCTCCGGCCACGTATTCCGGGGTTTTACGACAGGATGCGATTGGTTTTTCTGGAGATGTTGAGAGCCTGTTGAAGAGCATTCGCGCCGAGGCCCGCGCAGCGAAGGATCTTGGTGATGGACTTGCCAGCGAGCTGTTGTACCGTCTTGGCGGCATCCTCCGACGTTGCGCGTCCTTGCCGGGCTCGCGGAGTGATTTCTCCGCGTATATTGAACGAGAGGCAGGAAGCCTGGCCGCGGCTGACCTCTTGGCTTCATACCGGGTTGGTAGCGCTATTGCAGAACTTAAAGCCAGCGTCGCGACATGGGCACAGCATAACAATGCGACGCGCTCGGAACTTTGCAGGAATGTTGAACGCGTCTGGGGCAATACCGCGCTCTTAACGCCGATGGCGCCGCTGCTGCAAGACGTTGTCAAGAAGTTCGTGCGCGCAAGTTCACGAACGGCACTTCTCTTTCGCAATGACATGCTGAGCGATTTTGCCTCCTACGTTCTTCGCAAGGATGCAGAAATCGGTGAACAGATCGGAGCCCGCATCGAGAAGAACATGCTTCTCCTTCTCGACAAGGAAACCTTGAATGACCTAGCGAAGTTATCGTCCCCCGAGCGCAATCAAATCAAGACACTCATCTGCGTCGCACCCACGCGGGGCCAAATACTATCCCTCTTAGCGCGCCCATGGCTGCCGGAAAGCCTAATTATCCTCGCTGACAGCGACACGCTCGCCAGCGCTGCACGCGATGCCGGTCGGCTATTGGCATACCCGCAACTGTCCGCAATCCACAAGCGGGTCTCGGGATTTGCAGAGAAGGCTGGTGCCGCTGTGCATCGGGCCTCCGGTGCCATGGAAACCTCTGCCGTTTACGAAGGAGAGGATGTCGAATTTCCCGCGAGCAGTGTCGTCAACCTTGCTGGCGCTGTACGTCCTAATCAGCCGACTATCCGGTTCAGGCTTTCGGGCGACCAAATCGTCATTGCGCGCCCTGGCACAAAGCTGATTCTCCTTGATCGATCCCGAGCGGTACCCATTTTCACGGAGAGCGAGGCTAAAGACGTTGAGGCAGGAGACCGCATCTGCGTCATCGGCGACGCGTTCCTTGAAATGGCCCGGCCGTTACTCAACATCACGGTGCGGGCAGCCGAAGAGATACGAGACTATCATCAGCTCGTTTTGGAGCGCTTTTCGCGGCTGAGCGGAGTGTCTGATGCCGCCAAGCTTGCGGTGCTCGTCGCGGCTATGAATATCCCTGCCGTGACCGTGCAGCGCGCGAGCTATTGGATCAATTTGCGCGGTCAACTTGAAGTTCCGTTGCACGACGTGGTGCCGCATGCGCCGCGAGAACGACCGACCTTTATGGCTTTCATGCAGGCATTGGGCGTAACCGAGTCCATCGCGGCGCGGTTTTGGACGTGGGCCGTCATCGCCCAGCGCACAAGCCGCTTGCGTGCAGCGATCAGTTTCCACGACGCGTACAGAACAATCTTGATCGACAACTATGCGGCCCAGTCCAGCAATCCGGAACGCGTGCGGGATATCCGCAGGCTAAAAGCGGCGGCTGAAGATTTTGTGGGCGTGGTTCAGGAGAAAACCGAAGAGCGAGGTCAAGGTGAACGGGCTTAGTGCAGCGCAACTATCGGCGGTTTCGCAAGAGCTCAAGGAAGGCGTTTGCAACGCGCTCGTCAACATGACAATCGCGCGGGTCTCAGGCAGCGATGCCGAAGGGCGTGTTCTTTTTGGCAGGACACCGCGCCGTTCGATTGTGTCCGGGCAATTGCTGCCGCGTTTCGACCCGACTGGCCAGGACGACGAGACCACCGACATTCGGATCGCCGCTTCTGGTATGGATTTCCATGTTGCGGCGAATGCAGCGGGCCAATCGACGATCACTCCCTCGTTCTCGGTGTACGTCCGCGTCCTACCCGACTGGGCTGAGCTCGCCGACGAAGCCTTGAGCCTTGACGTTGATTTTAAGCTGCGAGCCGCTGTTCAGGCGGCCGTCGATGCGAGGTTCCGTCAGCTTCGCGGCGAGCGGTTTGCCGCCGCCCGCGTGGCAACGCCCGACTGGCCCAACCTCAATCCGGAGCAGCGCCAGCGCGTTCGCCAGCAGCGGCAAGCCATCCTCGAAGAGGTCCGCCGTCAGGCGTATCATGAGCAGGGCATCGAGTTTCAACGAGGCGATGACCAGCTCCTGAATCCAAATGCACAGGACGGAGACGAAGGAGCGAATCCTCAGCCTCAGCCTCAGCCGCAGGCCGACGAGCAAGCCGCTGCGGATGGTCAAGACGACCATGCTGCACAGCTTCGTATCGGGCGGTTGCTGCAGCGCGGGCGTTCGGTGCCGTTCGGCCTTTTAGAACCTGTCCACGCTCCTGCCAAATGGCGAAGAATAGACCTCACCTTTGCGCCGTTCATCTGGCAGATCGATGCCGAGGGATCAGAGCTTGCCACCCGTATTGCCGAATACTCCGCAGCGATGCGCGACAGTGCGCTCCAGCAAGTCGCCGTGTGGCTCAATTCGGCAGAAGGATTACAGCAGGTTTGGCGCGACGTACGCGTTCAGCCCCAAGACGTGATTTCGGAAGCTGCCTGGACTGGATACAGGCAGCGCGTTGCGCAAACGCCTCCGTCGCTGCCTGATTTACTACCGGCGATTGCCGGCGTGGCTCTTCAGCTCGACCGGACGCCGGACTTTGTTGATGCCACGCGGGTAGCCGTGCGCATCATGCTCGACAATGGGTCGCCAGAGCTTTCACGGCGAGACGCGTTTACGCACTGCGAGGTCATTTTCAGGACGGAGCTGGCCGTAACGCTTCCCGCGGATGTGCATCGGGCCTTGCGCCTTGATCGCGTCGAGCCATCCTATCGGTTCAGGCATTTTATGCACTATGCCGCAATCGGTTTGAATTGCGGCGTGTCAAGTCGGCAGGCCGAAGACCTTCTCACGCTGCGGACGACATGGTCGCCCCGGTTCGTCCAGCCACGGATTGTGCCGCGGGCGCCCGATGCTCCCGTGGCTTTCGCCGAGTTAGCCTCGGAAGCGCGTGCCGTCCTTGATCTCCTCTCTATTCCGCAGGCTTACCTCGACTGGATCGGTAACGAAGAGGCAAGGCTAAGGGGAGCCGTCCGCGAGGGTTTAAATCCAGCAGAAGCCGACATGGAAAGCCAACGCTTACAGCGCGATTTGGGTGATCAACGGCGCGAAGCAGGCTACATCGAGCGCGGCATTCGATTGCTGAGCCAATCGCAAGAGGCTTACCGAGCGTTGGCGCAAGCGAGTGAGCAGCAACGGGCGTCTTTGGAGCTCCGCGCTGCGCCCTACCGTGCTTGGCTTCTGACCAATCAAAGCTTCCTCAATCGTGATCGCGGCGATCCCCAACGGGGGTGGAGACTTTTCCAACTCGCCTTCATCCTTGCCCATGTGCCGACCTTCGCGTCACGCATGGAAGAATATCGCGACTGGTTTGATCCTCTCTTGGACGAAGCGGCAGCAAGTCTGCTTTACTTCCCGACCGGCGGTGGAAAATCAGAGGCATTCTACGGAACCTTGATCTTCTCCATGTTCCTCGATCGCCTGCGGGGTAAGACGCGCGGCGTCACCGCGATGATCCGCTATCCGCTGCGCTTGCTAACCCTTCAACAAGGACAACGGCTGTTGCGCCTTGTAACGGCTGCCGAACTCGTTCGTATCGATCGACGCGTCGGTGGCTGGCCGTTTGAAATCGGATTTTGGGTCGGCGGTAACAATACGCCAAATCGCTATTCCTACGTTCCGGCTATCGTGCCCCGGGCGGACGATGCCGACCATCCAGACGACCGAAACCTAGAGGAGGGCGCTGACGGGACCGACGCCGATGCGCGTCGTGCGGCCGAACGCTACCGCGAATTCCGCGCCGCCTATAACAAGGTGCCTCAATGTCCATGCTGCGGTGCTGCGACCGGCCTGCGGCGCTTCGAAGCCGAGGGACCAACGGCACGTCGGCTCGGTATTGTCTGTTTCAATGATCGGTGCTCCTTCAACCGTGCCCATGCGAGTCGAACGCCGCTGCCCTTCCTGCTAACGGACGACACAATCTATGCACGGGCGCCTTCGATCGTACTGGGAACGATCGATAAGCTCGCGATGCTTGGGCAGCGCACAACGACCATCCGTCAGCTCATCGGCATGTTCGGCTTGGCACGCGGTATTGGCACAACAGGTCACCTCGCGTCGCCTCCGAACGAAGGCGATATTGCTGCATGGCTCTCGGGTGACGGATATGAACCGGTGGTTCCCGCATTCGATCACGGGCGAGCAGTGTTTTTCGATCCATTTCCCTCGCTGATTATTCAGGACGAAGCACACCTTCTTGAGGAGAGCCTTGGAACGTTTAGCGGTCTTTTTGACAGCTTGCTCGACGGGGTCTTTGCTGAGATCGCGCAACTCGCTGGGGACAGGTTGCATGTTTCCCGCATCTGGGCCGGGGGCAGGGCAGGAGGTCCGCGCACTCCCAAAATCATTGCCGCCACGGCCACGATTTCTAATCCGGAGCGGCAACTTGAGGTGCTTTATCAACGGGCTCCGCTGCGATTTCCCTGTCCGGGTCCAGATATCTATCGATCGTTTTTTGCTGAACCCGCTCCGGCGCCTCGCGAAAATCCGGCGCGCGTCGATCTGGAGCGCCGCTTGCCTCTCTACGAGGCCCCGGAACGCACGTCGCCATGGATGCGACTATTCGTTTCGCTCATGACCAACGATGCCACGCACACCATAACCGCGGTCGCGGTCCTGAGCGCGTTTCATTCGATCATCACGGACGTTTGGCAAGGCTTGCTTGAGCCTGCAACCCGGGCCGCCACAGCGAACGCGCTGGCTGACCAGCAAGGGGCCGACGAAGGAAGCGGTTGGCGGCGCGATGCAATCCAACGCGCGATGCAGGACGGGCGCGCGAACGAAATTTTCGCGCTGATCGATCTTCACCGCATAGCGTTGGCTTACGTCACCAACAAGAAGGGTGGCGACCAGGTCATGGACGCCCTCGACTCTGCTGTACGCCTGCGTCATCGCACACGTCATCAAACGCTCGATGGGTTCGTGAGCCGCCTGATCTCGGGCGGCATCGATATGAAGGAAATTCAGGAAATCATGGTGGAGGCTGAAGCTGGCCATTCCGGCGCGCCCTATCCGCCCCTTGCAGGTCAGCTTCGGAGCATCGTGGCGACCTCTGCGATAAGCCATGGCGTTGACGTCGATCGCTTCAACAGCATGTTCTTTGCGGGCCTTCCGTCCGACATCGCTGAATACATCCAGGCATCGAGCCGCGTTGGCCGAACGCATGTCGGCTTCGTCATGCTTGTTCCCACTCCGCAAAGCAGGCGCGACCGCTATGTCGTCGAAACCCACGACATCTTCCATCGCTTCCTTGAGCGTATGATTGCGCCTCCCGCCGTCGAGCGATGGGCTGAAAACGCAATTCGGCGCGTGTTGGCGTCGCTGGTCCAGACATGGGCCGTTATGCGGGAGAACGAATCCTTCGTCCGGGCAGCGGATTCGGCCAAAGCAGGGACCGATTGCTTCGAGACAATCAGCCCCATCCGAGCCCTCATTCGCCGAGACCCGGCTGGGTTCGCGGCAGAGCTTGGCGACTTCGTTTTGCGCGCTATCGGTTTCCAAGGCCGTGGGTCAGAGGGACTTGGTAGGCCGATCTACGCCGAGCTGTACCGCTCACTCGTGGAGCAAGAAGTCTCCCGCTTCACTGCCAGTGTCCGGAATTTCGACACCACACTCCGTCTTTACGAATATTGGGAAGACTCTGCCGCTCCGTTCAAACCGCCAATGACTTCGTTGCGCGATGTCGATGAGGCCGGCATGATTGCCGCTGCGGGGTTCGATGCCCGCGTAACGCAAGGGCGCCGTACGATCGATCAAGATGACTTAGTCCGGGTTATGCGTGCCATCCGTCAACAGCGGGGAAGCGTTGCCGAGACCGACGTTGACGCGCAGGCGAGGGCACCCTGATGACAAACGACGACACAAATCAGGGAAATCGTCGGGGAAACTGGCGCAACCGGCGCCGGGCGGCGGGAGCCCGCCCGCATCAGGACGATACCGAGGCCGAACGCCGGCAACGCCCACCGGTGATGTTCCGTTCACGTACGCAACTTGCGACGACCTACGCCCCGGGCGTGCTGTTCACGTGGGAAGGAGCAAAGGGAATTTGCCGATCGGTGCCCATCGACCGCGGCGACGCGCAGGTTTCCGACGCCACACGTCTCCTGATCTTCGACGGGATGAAGGAGATCGCCTCGACATGGTTTGCGCGTGGTGATGGCTTGAGAGCGCCGGCGACCGTTCCGATTGAACTCATCCTCGACGATGTTTTCTACGACCGTAATTCTCAGATCGTCGACCGGGATTGGGGACGCATCTTCCAGCTCTGTGACCCGGGCACGATGGGCTACATCCCGTATCCGCTCGTCTACCGGTGCGGGGTCTGCGGGCGTATCCGCCAGTACGACACGATCGCCGACCAAGCGCGCCATCCGTTGCCTGCCCGCTGCGGTGATCATGAAGCGCGATGGACTCAAGTCGATGTCGTCTATGTGCATTGGTCCGGGCACCTTGAACCCTTAAGCCCATACCGCAACAATTATGATGCTAATCGCCGCTACGTGACGCGGCTCACGACATGTACGTGCGGCGGGCAAGAATTCACGCTAAGCAACCAGGCTCCCGTCTTTTCGGACTGGCGCTTCATCTGCGACAGCTGCAAATCGCCGCGCGATTTGAAGCAGCCGGACCCGTTGACGCTTGAAATCCTGGAACGTGAGCGGGCGAATACCGGGAGGAATTTCGAACGCATTGAAGTCAATATGCTGCCGGTTTCCTACCGGGCGAACTCGGCGTTCTATCCCCAAAAGGGCACCTTCATCGAGTTCCGGGATCGCCGCGTCGTCGAACTTTTGCTTCCCCAACGCCAACCCGATCTGTTGCAGCGCTTGGCAGAAATCCATCGTATCCCCTTCGCCTCGCCCTCAGACGATGACATTCGGGCGGCGCTGGCTGACGCTGGCCGTGCCGCCGAGTGGGATGACTACAACGATCATTGTGAAATGGCCGAGCGGGCGGTAGCGCGCGGACAAACGGATCGTGCTGATGGCCTACGGCGTGAAGCCGACGTAATTCGCGAGGCGTGGTTCGCTTCGCACGTTGTCGAACGCGGGCACGTGCAAAGCGCGGCTCTTGCGGCGGCTGTGGTTCAGCGGGGCAATTGGGCTCGTCGGTTTGACCCCATCCGGCTGACCATTGAGCACGACCGTTTCGTCGCGGAGCACATCCATGAACGCCGGACGCAGCATGAATCCATCGATGTTATGGAGCCTGATCGCCTGATTTGCGATGCCGTCGGTGATCCGGTCCGTCTGGCTCAGTATCAAAACACAACGGGAAACCTCCTGCGGCGGACTGGCCTCGACCAAATCGTGCTGATCCGGGGCTTGCCGATTTGCGAGTTCAGTTTTGGCTTTACGCGCGTTTCTTCGACTCCCATCTACTATCGCGAGTTCAACGGACGAAGCGTCCCGATGCCGGTGAGGCTAAATGCCTTTCCCGAGCTGCCAAACGGTCGCCGGCCAATCTATGTGACGCAGCAGCGCAACGAAGCCCTGTACTTCAAAGTCGATGAACGTCGGGTAAAGCGCTGGCTTGCGGCCAATGGAATGCAGGAGGCAGATGCCGAGGCGGACAAGACACTTGGTGCGATCTATCTCGAACATTATTCCGACTTTGGTCCGTTCCTCGACGAATTCAAGGAACGGGAGGGGCGGGGGCAAGCGCCTCGCTCTCTCACGGCTTTTGTCTATCTTCTCCTTCACAGCTTGGCGCACCAGGTCATGCACGCGCTTGCTGACATTTCCGGATTAGACCGCGACGGGCTCGGCGAACATCTCTTCCCAGCCGATCTCGCCTTTGTGGTGTATCGCAAAGGCATGACGCCAGACCTCGGGAATATCTCGGCGATGTGGCGCAACCATGCCCACGACTTTCTCTACCGGCTACTCGATCAACGGCTCTTGCGATGTGGGTCGGGCTCGCTCTGTGACACGCGGGGCGGGGCATGCCCGGCCTGCATCATGGTATCCGAGGTCACGTGCCTCGGTGGCAACCAACTTCTGTCGCGGTCGGCCTTAAAAGGCGGGCCCGCCCCAAACTGGGAACCTCAAGGGAGTCCACCACTCATCGGCTTTTTTGACCCGGTGCTCTTACATGACTGACTCTCTTATTGCACCGTCGGCCCGTGCGCGCTTTGTGGTGACGTTGCCGCCAGAGCCGAGCCGGATAGGCGATCAGCTCCAGCGAATGGCCGGTGCATCGTTCACGACGCTCACAGACACCAAAGACGCGTTTCTCCATCTCGCGCGCCGCGCGCGGGAACGGCTTGTCATTATCACGCCCTATATTGATGCGTCGGGCGCAGCTTGGGCTGCCGATCTGTTCGATGCCACGGACGCGCCCAGCAAAGTCTTGGTCCTTCGTGGAATCGATCAGCTTACCTCATGCGGGCTCGGGGGAGAGCGGCTCCAGCGTTTGGCGACCCACGTTTATGACTATGCACTTACCGGCGTCCTTCCAAACGGCCAAGCCTATGTTGAAACATTTCACGCCAAAGTCGTGCTTGCCGACGGTGCGGCGGCCTATGTCGGATCAGCAAACTTCCTTTATCGCTCGCGCGAGAAAAATCTTGAATGTGGGTTTCTGATCGAAGGAGACGCGGTCGCGCCAGTTACCGTGCTTGTTGAGGCGCTCCTAGACATTTTTACAGCCTCTTAGCGGCGACCTCCAATCGGGATAGGAGATACCATGGATGAAGATCACGCTCAGGGTGACCTTCTCTCCAGTGTGAGCGATATCTCGCTGATGCGGTTCTTGCTCGAAGATCTGCACAACGATCTTCTCGGCAAAGTGCAACGCTTTCGCTTTCTCAACGATTTGGGAGACGTGCACGGGCACCGAACGATGCTTTTCGGAGGGCAAGTCACATACAATGCGTGGGTCGAGGCGCGGTCCTCGTTTGTGCACGGAAATTATGTGGCGACGGTCCTTTTGTGCCAAAGCCTCATTGAGAATCTCTTCGCTGCATTTTTGCATGGGGGGCTCTTGAAGAACCTTCCCAGCAAGATCGAGTTTTCCGAGACGCTTCGTCGCTGCCAGGCCGCCGGGATGCTCAGCAATGATGATATCGACGAACTCAAGGAGCTCGCCGCCTTACGCAATCCGTTGACCCATTTCCGAAATGTCGATGACGATCGCAATTTGGACCGACGCTCAATTGCCACGGGCCGATTCACAAGCGACATACTCAGCAAGGATGCGTGGTTTGCTATCACGCTTGCATCCCGGATGATGGGAAAGCCGCAGTTTAGGTTAGACGATAGCCCAGCTACACTTGGGGGCTGATTTGATAAATCTATTTTGCCGATATGGGGTGGTACGTGTACCAGATCACCAAGCCGTCTGATGTTATCCAGCTCATCCGCTGGAATAAGGAGTTGCCTTCCGCCAGCGCTGCCGACCCGCTGGGCCTGAATCTGCGCGTATCGGCCAGGCTCGCGAATGAACTGTTGCACTGCATCACGTCGATCACGCCGCGCGCCCGGTATTATTCGTTCTTCCCGTGGGCTTTCGAAGATTACCGGGAAAGCGAGCAGGGAACATCGAAGGACCGCGGGCGTGTCCCGGGCGTCCTTGCCAGAGAACGCGCCATGGTGCTGGGAGCCGTGTTGCACCACGACGGAAGAGCATGCGAGGGCGGGGCGCTTGGCGGCTCGGACCCGGCATCGACCTTGGCAAAAAGCAAAAGGAAATCCTATGACCTACTCGCGTGGCGGCACCTGAAAGCCGCCGAAGGCCAGTTCGGCGCGGCGTACAAGGGCTCCTTGATCAATCTCGGTATCTTCAAGACAGAGAGCGACGAGGTCGAAGAGGACGCAACGGTCGATACAGACGAACTGGATGAATCGGTGCAGGCTATTGAAGTCGCCGAGCTCTCGTCCTTGGGGAAGCGCCTAGCTCACGCATTCTCGCAATCGGTTCGCCGCACCAAATACGTGACCGAGGGCTGGGCGCAGAAAAAGTTCGTTGATTCCGACGTCTTGAAGCAATTCGGCTCGCGGGCCGGCCTCTGCGAAATCGAAGGGAAGGCGGTATTCGACCGTGACGTTTTGCGGTGTATGTTTTTTGCCCTCGATGGATTCCGGGCGACGGGCAGTCACCGGCGACGCCGAATGTCGTTGCTTCTGGTGCTCGAATGCATTGGCCGCGCGCAGGCTTTGGATGTATCCTTCGACAATGCGATCTTCAGCGACATTTGTTATTTCGGCGAAATCCTCGTTGGGGAGGAGACGCCAGAACCCATCGCGGTCACTTTTCCTAAAGAACTGAACGATATTGCCGAGCGGTGGCGGGCCTATCATTCCCACAGCTATCTTGCCGTGGCACTCCAATCGTTTCTAGTGGCGCTCGGACGAATCCTGCGAGACCGACCAGGTGGGATCGCACGCATCGACCTGCTTAATCAGTTTTCATCGCCTGCCATCTCGGCTCGCTTCACAGAACTGTTCGGGCATAATCTGCCGGGTGAGTTTTTCGACCTGACCCCGCGCGACATGCTAGCGTTTGCAGGCGTTGCCTTGCTGAAATCCGGGCAAGGGGCCGGGGACATCAAGTTGGCATTGCCGATCATATCCCCGTTTTCCGAACGTAACCTCGAAGAGCATCTGATCGGCGGTGAGGCCAACGACAGTGCGGGCATAGCCATTGCGGCGATGCTCTTCTATCAGACCCTGCTTCGCTATCCGGCCGCGGTCGCAGGGCCTTTTCACAACTGGTATACCCGGCACGTCAAGGACCCCTATGCCGACATCGCTTTGCCCGGCGTCCTTGATATGCTGCATGGCGAATTTGGTGGTTCGTGGATCGACCGCTCCAACCGCGAAGTCCTGGATCGGGTGATCTGGCGCTTCGTCGTCCGCCAGCATCAAACCATGAGCTACGAACGTGGCTTCGGCGGCAACGCCCCGCTTTTCCATGTCGACGGTGTTACCGTCATTGGAACCAATACCGATTATACCGACCCCCGGGCGCTCAATGTACGCCTTCGAAGCGCCCTGCAAATCCTCACCGATCTTGGCCTCGTCTCTTGGGACGACGAAAGCGGTTACTCCCGTACGGATGACGGCGACGCGTGGCTTGCTGCGGAACTCTTGAGCGAGCAGGGTCCATGAAACCGCTCGACCTGCTTGAATTCTTCGATAAGTGCACGAGCACCTTTGCGTTCATCGCCACGTACGAATTTGATCCGCAGTTTTTTGAAAGGCGGATGCTGGGGAGAAAGGCGTTCGCATCCGCCGAGCGCCTCATCATCTTCATGGATCGTGGGCGGTATCAGGAATTGCTTCAGGGCGGCCTTCTGGTCGCAGGATTCAATCGGCGCTATCTCGTCATTCCCGTAGACCGTAAAGGCGGTGTCTTCCATCCCAAGCTTTATCTCGCGCTCGGCGACAAACGTGCCGATGGACTCGTTGGAAGCAATAACTGCACGACGGGTGGAATTGCCTACAACATGGAGCTTTGCTCTACATTCACGGCGCGGGCTGATCACGCCGAGCAAGATGATCGCGACGCCCAAAGCGTCCTTCGGCAAATCTACGATGCGATGAAATCGTACGCGCACGCTGCTCCACATCTTCGTGCAGTGCTTGATGAGCAATTCTTCCAGCCGGCGGAGGATCATTTCCCTTGGCTCCGCGGCGATGCCCAGCTCCCGAAAGGTGATGTCGAGCTCTTGCACTCGCATGATGGTCCGCTCTGGAATCAAATGGCGATCCGGCTTGGGGCGCAGGCGGTGAAGAAGATCGCGGTCGTTTCTCCTTTCTATGATCAAGACATCGATCTGCTCAAGCGATTGCGCCGAAACTGGCCGGACGCCGCGTTGACGGTCGTTGCGCAGCAAAACTATGCGACGCTAGCGGGAAAGAAGCTGGCCAAGCTTTTTGCATCTGGCAAGAAAAGCCGCTTGCTGGCGGCAACGCCCAAGCCAGGCAGGCGCCTGCATGCAAAAGCCTTTGCCTTCGAGACACGGCAAGCCACGTTCTGGCTCACGGGCAGCCCAAATGCCACCTTAGCCGCGTTCGATGGATTGAATAGCGAGGCGGCGATCTGGTTTCGGTCCAAAGAGAATGTTGATGCGTTGTTCGATGACGATCAAATCATGTTCGAAGAGGTGGCGCCCACAAACTTCGAAGCCGGAACCGAGCAGGACCATGACAACGAGCACCTTGCTTACGAAGTTCGGCTAAACTCCGCGATCCTTTCCGAGCAGGGCGTACTGGAATGTACGTTTGATGGAGCCAAAGCCTTTCGCGACACCGCCGTACGAATTCGAAACTTTAACGAAACGCATCCCGCACTTTCATTCCCCATCCTGCGTTCCGACGGAAAGGCCAGCATCGCGCTAAGTGAAAGCCAGCTTGCGCAAATCCGGGCGGCGGCTATTTGTGAAGTCAAAGCCACAAAGCAGGACGGAACGGAGGTCTTGTGCAACCCCATGGCCCTCGTCCAGCTTCATCAACTGCTACGGGAAAGATCGGCCCATGGTGGCGGGCGGAACCCGCTCCAGACCATAGCTGAGACAGGTGAAAACCTTGTGCCGTATGTGGACAGCCTTGGCAGCGTCAGGGAGGCTATTGAGTTCTTCGACCATTGCAGCATCCGTTTCCAGGACGGAGAGACGTCTTCCCATAGGCAAGGCCAACCGCGGTGGAAGCCGCGCGATCCGTTCCAGCCCGACACGCCCGCAAACTGGTTGAACGTGCCGTCTGGGACGTCCGCCGCGGATCTTCGTGACGCGATATGGAATTTCGTCGAGCGTCATCAATGGGAGAAGCTGCACAAGCACGTGCGGCGCGGCAACATCAATGGCTTGCCGAATTTCCTCGATATCTTCCGCACGTTGAACGGTTTGCTCTTGACCTATCACACGCGCGCGTTCGACCAGGCCGGGCCTGTCATTCCGTTTCCCTACGTGACCAAAGGAATGATGGATAATCTTGAGCTGCTCATCGGGCCGTTCGAGCCGCGCGAGGATGCGTTTGAAGGTAACGGGTTTGTGTCGGCGATTCTTGCCAACGTTGCGGGAGACAAGAAGATCGTCCGGGAACGATTGAATGACGAGCACGTGCCACAGATGCTGGGGGCCGCCGTGGAGGCGATGGTCGGGGTACGGATGAAAGCCCGATCCTTATCGGTCCTCGATCCGTGGTCCACAAACCGCCTTCGGTGGGTCAGTGACTGGATCAAGCAGAGAGGCCTTAATGCGCCGACCGCGACGGATGTTCGAGCTGCGACCCTTGAATACACGCCGACACGACTTGCTGCTTGAACGATCGTCATTACCGTCGTCGAGACAATCCGTCCGTCACCACGCGGGGGAGTCGCGCAAGGCGATCATTATTTAAAGTTGCGCACCTTCACCTACAGCGTATCGATGTGAAGGTCGGGCACATACATGTCGCGCGGCTTGGCGATTGGCTGTTTGGGTTCGCGGCTGTCCCAGCCAGCGACGTAGTCAGCAGTGGGCGGGCTGGCCGGGCCGATCCTTGGGTACTCCTAGACAAAAGAACTCGAATGTTCTACATTTGTTCTATATGTGCCGGAGAGTCAAGGGGAAGCCTTAGAGCGCGATTTTAGTGGGGTTTCTTGAGCAGGCGCGGCAGGATGGTAAGACACCACCCTTCCAGGGGATTTTGAGGTGGAAATGGCGAGGAAGGTTATCGACACGGTCATTCTCGACCTGGACAACACCATTTTTGACTGGTTTGCGGTTTGGTACGCTTCGTTCCGCCCGGTCTATGACGAGATCATCAAGGCGAGTGGAAAGCCTGTCGACGAAGTCGAGGCTGATATCCGCAAGGTGCACCAACAGCACCGCACGTCCGAATACACCTTCCTCATCGAAGAGATCGATTGCCTCAAGGATGTGCGAGCGAGCGGCGACATCCGCGACACGTTCAAAGAAGCGCTCGACAGGTCACGATTAGGTCGCGATCAGAACCTGAAGCTTTATCCGAGCGTTTTTCCCAGCCTCTGGGACTTGAAGAAGAAGGGCACCAAGATTGTTGCCTACACTGAGTCCATGGCGTTTTACAGCGCTTATCGCCTCAAGCGCTTCGGCCTCGATGGCGTAATCGACGTGCTCTTTTCGCCCGAGGATCACGATGTGCCCGCTGGCGTGGCGCTGGAGAAGCTTCGCCGCCATCCCGACGACTTCTATCAGCTACAGGTTACCGAAATCCGTCACACGCCGAAGGGCGAGTTGAAGCCTAATCCCGGCGTGCTCATCGACATCATCAAAGCCATCGGCGCGAAAACAGAGCGATGCGCTTATATCGGCGACAGTCTGTTCAAAGACGTGGCAATGGCGCGCGATGTCGGCGTGCTCGACGTTCATGCGCAGTACGGAGAGAGCCAGCGGAGGCCGGAGTACAAGCTTTTGCAGCGTGTTTCGCATTGGACGGAAGCCGACGTACAGCGCGAACGGGAGATCACGGCGAAGGGGCACGACTTCTCACCAACAGCCGTGCTCAAGGATTCATTCGCTGAAATTTTCATGTATTGTGATTTCGTTGCTTTCCCGCCAACGCCCATGCAGATTAGCGCAGAGCAAGAGAGCAAGAACGCGATTGAGCTTTGGAAGAAGTGTGTTGATGTGCACCAGCACTTCAATGACCTTGAGATGCGTATCCGAAATTTTGCAATCACGGTCGTCGGCGCTTTGCTCGCCGCGATGAGCTTCACATACCAGCAGGGTCTGCAAACAACGATTTTCGGTCACACGATACCAGCCGGGCTTGGGCTTGTTGGCGCTGCGATCTTTGCATGGGGCGGATTCTTCCTCATGGACCGCTATTGGTACCACATGCTGCTGAAGGGCGCAGTGGACCATTCCGCAAAAATCGAGAAGCGATACGCTGATATCATTCCAGAGATTGGACTTGGTAAGACTATCTCCGAGGCAAGCGGCACTGTCACCGTTCTTGGCATGAAAATGAATTCAAATCGCCGGCTAACGGCGTTTTACGTCCTTGGCGGCGCTATACTTGCGTCCGTCTTTGTTTTTCTTTTGCTTGCACAGCCAGCATCGCCGACCAAGGCGGCGTCGCCGATTCAATCCACCGCCAGCCCACCCGTTGGGACGGCCCCGCCGCCGCGTCAGTAGGCGGATGTTCGGGCTCACCTTCCCGCGCCGTCTTCCTTCTCACCCCGTGCGACAATCATGAGCGAACCATCGGGAAGAGGTCGTTGCAGTTCCAACGCAGCTTCAGGCGGTGCTGTAAGCTACGTCTCAATCTCGCTCCCACGTACCGCTAGTGGTGGCACAGGAGCCGGCCGGGGAATTTGCGCCTTTGCGTGAATTCGCCTCAGGGAGATCGAAGCGCTTCGCTTTTTGACGGTCGCTCGGGTAGCGCCCGGTCGGACGATTCCTTACGTCAATCCTTGGCTCGCCTCGCGTCGGCCAAGTATAAGCCTGCCGGACTTTCCCTCAGGGCTGCCTTAAGGATCGAAAGAAGTCGGCAAATTGGTGTTTGAAGTTCGCCTACCGTGGGGAAGCGCGCTTCCCTAGGGAAGTGATAGTCGTTTTGCCCACGCACCGCTCTACGACCAGTCTCGGGTGCCATCGTCGACAATCAGTGTCATCCACGAGTTGGAGAGAGTGAGGTCATGGCGAAAAAGGGACATACACGCAAGCGCAAACCGTTGCCGGAGCCCGAGCACAAGCTGCTCGCGACCGTGAAATCGGTCACGCTAAGTTACTACGTGGGGAATCACGGCGATGGTGTCTCGGACGAAGCGATCACCGATGTGCTTTGCGACATCGTTGCGATGGCGCCCAACATACCCAAGCACCTCGGCAAGGAAGTGACCTGCTCGCTCATGTGCTCGCGCGAATATAGCCGCGTCGATGATCCTAACGAAGAGCGTTGGCCGCGCATTGGCAAAGGTCAGCCCGTTCCGGAAAGGCCCTTCTTACTCAATATGCGACTGGGCAAGAATGGAGGATTGTTCTCCGCCTACCTGCCAGAGGCCGCATACTGGGCGTTACAAGCCGACCTGAAGAGCGGGCGGCTAAAGTACATCGAGGCGCGGTTCACGAAGCCGCGCCATGGCCATAGTGATGTTACTAGCATCTACTTCTCGGAAATCCCACCGGCGGAACCGTGAACGGTGTCCGCGTCAGAGATGCGGACCCTATAGAGGCAATTCGCTAAATCGATTGGATTAGCTCTCTAGCTCGGTCCGCAAAATCCTTACCGGCTAACAGAACGTATTGTATGCGCTTAAGCTCGCCGTCACCGACGGCATCGCCGATCTGACGCCGAACTTCCGGGCTTCGTAGCTCGCGGCGGCGACGACGCCGCGCTCGCGCGATCCGCCGACGGCAAGCGGCTTGCCGCGGAGATCCGGATTGTCCCGCTGCTCGACCGATGCATAGAATGCATCCATGTCAACGTGGATGATCTTCCGTTGGCGCGGCGGGGCTGCCCCCTGATCGTCGTCTTCGTCCGTCATGCCGACGGTCCGGCCGGATCTTCCTTGACGCCGCGGGCGACGATCCGGAGCGTCCCATCTGGGAGCGGTCGCTGGAGTTTTAGGGCCTCGTCCCCAGTAGCGGTCATCCAGTTCTCGATTGCGTCCGGCGTGGTCAGGATCACGGGCATCGCCTTTGGGTGGATGGCGCCGACCTCGGCGTTGGGCTCCGTTGTGAGGAACGCGAAAATGTCATTGTTGGTTTCGCCTTCCTTGACCTTCCTGACCGACGTCCAATTGGTCCAGATGCCGGCGAAGCAGGCGAGGGGTCGGGACTCGTCGAGGGCGAACCAGATGTCGCCGCCTTCGGCCTTGTTGAACTCGCTGAAGGAGTTGAACGGCACCACACAACGGTTCTCGGCTCCCAGCCATCGCGTCCAGTGTTTGCTTTTCACGTTGCGGATGTTGGTCGTCCCGCCGTCCGGCTCCATCCGGAGCAACTCCTTGAAGTCGACCGGCTTACCTTCGGCTTCGAGTTTCTTTGCCCGTTTCTTGGTCGCCTCCATGAGGGCGTGCTGCGACGATGGCATTCCCCACCGCGCGGTGACAAGCTCGCGGCCTTCGGCGCCGTTGCGCACGATCGGCGCCTGGTAATCCGGAAACACGCCCGGCATCGGCGGCAGGTTGCCGACGTAGCGGTTGATCACGCGAAATAGCGCGATGATCGCCGCCTGATTAGTGGTGATCGAGTAGAGATTGCACATGTTCAGGCTTCGGTTCGAGGATGGCGCGGCTGCGATGCGAGCTGGAGCAGAGTCGCCGATGGACGCCGACCCACCTTGGCGCACTTCCGGCAGCGCAGCCGGCTGGCGAGATCGTGCACGAAGGTGGTCGGAGGATGCTTCATCGCCGCAAGATCGACGTCGCTCGGCGTCTTGCAACGCGCGCACTGGATTTGCAGCCACGGGAAACCACCGTTGACGGCCTGGTCGATGGTCGGTGACGGATCGATCGGTTCGCCGTCCGACCACATCCGCTCGTTCCAACTTTCGCAAAGAAGCTTGTCGGCTTGCTGGATCAGCGCTTCTCCCTTGGCCCGCATCTCGGCCGACTGAGTGGCCAGGATGTTGATCATCGCTCGCGACTTGCCGAGCGCCTTCGCGAGAGCCTTGCGATCGCCGCCTGACAGCGGCGTGGCGTGATATTTCGGGGCCATCCGGACATCCAAACGCAGTGAGATCGGATCGGCAATCCGGGCCGGGTCAGGGCATCTCGAACGCCGGCCAGCACCCGTCTGCTTCGTGTCTCCCGGTGCGCTGCTGGCAGGTGTCGTCGAGCAGCCGCTGGGCAACATCTTTCCAGATTGCATTCCGGCCATATAGCCGGACCGCATCGGCGGTCTGGATTTCCACCGTTCGATCACAGCGTCGGCAGTTGATGCGCAGCACGTGGCGCTGAATTTCCGAGAGCTGCCTTTGGCGCAATTGGGCGCCGGTCGCGCTGGCGCGCGGATCCCTGAGCACGGAATCCCAATATTCGGGCGGGAGCGGTTCCTCGGGAGCCGCCGCGGTTGTTGCCTGCTTCCGAACCGCCTCGACAGCCAGCTTTTCCATCTGTTTTGGCGTCGGCATGCGCCAGCTCGCGGGGTGGTCGGTCATGCCCGAATTAGAACATAACAAGAACAAATGTCGAGTCTACGGAAGCGGGAATCGGGGTAGAGCCTGTTAAAAAAAAATCCGCGCCGAGGTGAGCCGGGTGTCGGAACCAGACCGGCTGGATCGTCTTGAATCCGGCATCAGTGTTGGAGTTCCGCGTCATGGCCCCCCGCGCCAACTGGAAAGGCTTCCTTCGCCTTTCACTCGTCACCTGTCCAGTCGCGCTCTATCCGGCCACCTCGGAATCCGAAAAGGTCTCCTTCAACCAACTCAACCGGAAGACCGGCCACCGCATCAAGTATGCCAAGATGGATGCCGAGACCGGTGAGGAGGTCGCCAACGAGGACATCGTCAAGGGCTACAAGGTCGACACCGACACCTTCATCGAGGTGACGAAGGAGGAGCTCGACAACGTGGCGCTGGAATCGACCAGGACCATCGAGATCGACGAGTTTGTCGACCGCAGTGAGATCGACCCGCGCTACCTGATCCGCCCCTATTATCTGTGTCCGGACGGCAAGGTCGGGCACGACGCCTTCGCAGTCATCCGCGAAACCATCCGCGAGATGAACAAGGTCGCAGTCGGTCGTGTGGTGCTCACCAATCGCGAGCACATCATCGCGCTCGAGCCTCTGGACAAGGGGCTGATGGGAACGCTGCTGCGCTATCCCTACGAGGTCCGCGGCGCGGAGGAATACTTCGACGAAATCCAGGATGTCAAAGTGACCAAGGACATGCTCGATCTCGCCAGGCACATCGTCAATCAGAAGGCGGGGCATTTCGAGCCGGATAAATTCGAGGACCAGTATGAGACGGCCCTGATTGATCTCATCAATCAGAAGCGTGCCGGCAAGCCCATTGCCGTGAAAGCGCGTCCCCGCGGCGAGAACGTGGTGGATCTGATGGATGCGTTACGCAAGAGCATCGGCAGCAGTGCAGCGGCAGCTGGACCAGCGAAGAAGCTGGCCAAGAAGCCGCGCAAGGCGGCGGCCGGCCAGAAGGAGATGCTGATGCCGATCGCAGGCAAGAAGCCAGCGAAGGAAGCTGCAGTGAAGAAGCCGGCGGCCAAGCCGCAGCGGAAGTCGGCCTAAGACAAGGGCTCATCCCTTTCCTGGGGCAGCGGAAACGTGGGGCGCCATTTTCGTTGGGGCTGGGCGCGTCCGCTGGTCGCGGACCGGGCTCTCGTGAACTGTGCCGCTTCGCGTCACGGCCATCCGGCTTCGATCCCTCGCGCAATCATGAGTCGCTCGCCGGAGGCACTCGTTCGCGGGCCCCGCCGGCATTGCATGCCGGCGTCGCTATCACTGTCCCGCGCCCGGGTGCCTTCTTAAACCGGTCTCGCGACTGCACTCGGTCCCGGGTCCCGCCGCTGCGCGTCGGCGCTATGCTGACCCTCCTGCGGGTGCCTTTTTTGCCTTTCTGCTGGCTAGTCGCTGCGCGTTAGAAGCCGCGATACTCGCGCACGATTTCCTCATGCCCAACTTCAGCTTCGGCCCATGTTGAGTAGCGCACTCGCCGGGCGTCGACAGAGGAGACGCCGGCTTTCATGAGCTCGGTTTCGAAGAGGAGGGGACTGCTTGGATCGCAACCCATGTCGAGACCCACGAAGACGGTCGAAACGACGAGATCTGCGCTGACCTGCGTCCTTGCGACGACGCGATCGGCTGAAATGACCCATTCGTGCCACGTGACCGGGTCCGTGCGCCTAGATTCGTGCCCATCCCGAACGTAGTGGCTCATCCTGTCTAACATAGTCAGTCCTGCCAGCGAGCGCCAGCCGCCATGCCCGCTCGTTCCCGCGGCGCGAGCGCTATGAACGCCGGCTTCCCGTTAAGCCGATGCAGCGCTGCGGGGAGAGGAAGAGTGGCGGCCGGTTTTGCCGTGACGGGTCGAGATCGGGAGAGAGGCTTCCGGCGCCCGTCGCGGAGAACCGCGATGTCCAGACAAACACGAGTTCGCGTCGGCGACGACCGGGCGAGCCTTTACGCCGAAATCACCGACAAGATCATCGCCGAACTGGAGGCCGGCCGTGTGCCGTGGGTGCAGCCATGGGGGACCGCCACGATCAAGTCGCCACTCGCCATGCCGCGCAACGCCTCGACGCAGCGCCGTTATGCCGGAATCAACGTGCTGATTCTCTGGGGTGCCGTTATTGAACGCGGATTCTCCGGCCAGAGTTGGCTGACCTTTCGCCAGGCGCTCGGACTTGGCGGCCACGTCAGGAAGGGCGAGCGGGGAACGACCGTCGTCTACGCCGATCGTTTCATTCCAGAGGACGAGCGTCGGCGTGCCGCTGAGATGGGCGAAGAGCCGGGTGCGATCCCGTTCCTCAAGCGTTTTACCGTCTTCAACACCGACCAGTGCGACGGGTTGCCCGAGGACGTCGCCGCCTCAATTGTCCCGCCACCGCAGGGCCTGATTGAGCCGCAGGCCGAAACCTTGATTGCCGCCACCGGCGCCGACTTCCGCATCGGCGGTGTGCATGCCTACTACAACACGACCGGCGATTTCGTGCAGGTACCGCCGCCGGCTGCGTATTTCGAGCCCATCAATTGGCACCGGACTGCATTCCACGAACTCGCGCATTGGAGTGGAGCCGCGTCACGGCTTGGTCGGGATCTGTCCGGTTCGAAGGGCTCCAAATCCTACGCGCGCGAGGAACTGGTGGCCGAAATGGCGGGCGCGTTCGTCTGCGCCTCGCTCGGCATCGTGCCGACCGTGCGCCACGCCGACTATATCGGTTCATGGCTAGAGGTGTTGCGCGAGGACAACCGCGCTGTCGTGCGTGCGGCGAGTGCGGCATCGAAATCTGCCGATTTCCTGCTCGCCTTTCGGCCGCTCGCGATCGACTCTCATCCCGATGACAAGGAGGAGGCCGCGTGAAGAATTCACCTGTTACCTCAGCTTCCGGCGTCGCAGCGCGTCAGAGAGTGAGAGGAGGGAGGGCAGTTCGCGACGGGTTGGAGGTCGAGAGAGAGTCTTTCGGCCGCCCGTCGCGGAGAATCCGACATGGCAAGTGCCGTTTCGAAGATCAAACTCAGTCCCTCCCGGGATATCCCCTTCAATAAGCTGGTGTTGAGCCAGTCCAACGTCCGCCGCGTGAAGGCTGGCGTCTCGATAGAGCAATTGGCCGAGAGCATTGCGCAGCGTACTTTGCTGCAAGGTCTCAGCGTCCGCGCCGTCGTCGACGGCGAGGGGCAGGCGACCGGCATGTTCGAGGTCCCCGCCGGCGGGCGGCGTTACCGCGCGCTCGAATTGCTGGTGAAGCAGAAGCGGATGGCGAAGACGCAACCGGTGCCCTGCGTTGTCAGGGATGACGGCATTGCCGAGGACGACTCGCTTGCGGAAAACGACGAGCGCATTGGTCTGCATCCGCTCGATCAGTTCCGCGCGTTCCAGGTTCTGCAAAACGGCGGCATGAGCGAGGAGGACATCGCCGCACGGCATTTCGTGTCGCCGGCGATCGTCAAGCAGCGCCTGCGTCTTGCGTCGGTCTCGCCGAAACTCCACGACGTCTATGCCGACGACGGCATGACGTTGGAGCAGTTAATGGCCTTCGCGGTGACCGGTGATCATGCTCGCCAGGAGCAGGTCTGGGAAAATGTGAGCCGCTCCAACTACGATGAGCCATACCAGATCCGCCGAATGCTGACGGAGAATACGGTTCGTGCATCCGATCGGCGCGCGCGGTTCATCGGGTTAGACGCCTACGAGCAGGCTGGTGGCTCGGTCATGCGAGATCTGTTCGAGCACGACGACGGCGGCTGGTTGCAGGACATACCGTTGCTCGATCGTCTCGTGACCGAGAAACTCAAGGCTGACGCCGAGGCGATCGCTGCCGAGGGTTGGAAGTGGATATCGATCGCCGTTGAGTTCCCCTACGGCCATTCCGGCGGCCTCCGGAAGCTTGAGGGCGAGCCGGCGGATTTGACGGAGGAGGAGCGGACGACGCTCGATGCTCTCAACGCCGAGTACGACAAGATCGAGGTGGACTATCAGGACGCTGACGAACTGCCCGACGAAATCGATCAGCGCCTTGGCGAGATCGAAACGGCACGGTCCGCATTTGAAGCCAGATCTCTGATCTACGATCCGGCAGAGATCGCCCGCGCCGGTGTATTCATCAGCATCGATGCGGAGGGCTCGCTGTCGGTGGACCGGGGCTACGTGCGATCCGAGGACGAGGCACCCGTCGTCGATGATCCGGCGATCGACGAACAGGACGAGGGAGCAACCGGCGAACGATCGACAACCGTTGGCTCAGTCCCGCGTGCGGTCATCACTGTCGGCGGTGCGCCAGCTGAGCCCGTCGATGAAGAGGAGGACGACAGCATCAAGCCGCTGCCGGATCGGCTCGTTACCGAGCTGACCGCGCATCGTACGCTCGCGCTGCGCAATGCATTGGCGAACAATCCGGCCGTTGCCTTCCAGGCGGTATTGCACAACTTCGTGCTGGCGACGTTCTATCGCTTCGCTTCGTCGAGCGGATGCCTGGAGATTGCGATCCGGACGCCGGCGTTTCCCGCATCTGCGCCGGGCTTGAAGGAGAGCGCGTCGGCAGAAGCTATCGATACCAGGCACGATGGATGGAAGGTCCGCCTTCCCAAGGAGGAAGGCGACCTCTGGGACGCCCTCTCTGCGCTCGGCGGGAAGGAGCAAGCCGCGCTGTTCGCACATTGCGCATCGTCCGCAGTCAATGCGCTCTATGAGCCGGCTAACCGCTACAATGAGAGCCGGGTTTCCGCACATGGCGTCCGCCGAAGGCTCGATCAGGTCGATTTGCTCGCTCGCTCCGTCGGACTCGACATGGCGGCAGTGGGCTGGAAGCCGACCGTCGACAACTATCTCGGCCGGGTTACCAAGCCTCGCATTCTCGAAGCCGTGCGTGAGGCTAAGGGCGAGCCGTCGGTGCAGCTCATCGACCACCTCAAGAAGGGCGACATGGCTCGCGAAGCCGAGCGGCTGCTCGACGGTACGGGTTGGCTACCCGAGCCGCTTCGTCTCGTGGAGATAGATGCCGCGGGGCAAGATGGCGACGGTGACGCTGAGGCCTTGCCTGAATTCCTCGCGACTCCCGAGGACGAAGCGACCACAGACGAAGAGGAGCAGCCGCATATCATCGCTGCTGAATGATCCACGCTTGCGGGGCGGCTTCGACCGCCCCGCAATTCCCGTGGTCGATATCTTGCGGGGCAACGGATCTTGAGAGGTAGAGGGCGGCCGGGAGGGATTTGAGCCGGCGTGGTCGAGAGAGCGCCGCGGCGGCTCGATCCTTCCCAGCTCCTCGAGGTTGTTCCCATGACATCGACGTCCGTCTCCGTGGCTGCCGTTGCGGCCGCGCCGCTTTCTGTTGCGTCCGGTTCGGCGACGAAAGCCGCCGCAATCGCCAAGGCCGCCCACGATCTTTTTCTGCAGCTTGAGCATGGTCAGCGCATCGACGCGCCGCTGTTGCGGACGGCGATGATCAACGCCTTTGGCGCGTCCGACGCTGACGGCGGATGGAACTGGAAGATGGCTTACGACGCCTGTGAGGCGGTCACCGTTCTGTTCCTTCGCAAGTTTGGTCCGGCCATGCGCGCCCGTGCCGCTTCACCGGCCGCACTGTTGCCGATGCTCGCTAAAATCGGGGGCCTGCTTCCGACCCACACGCGCCGCTCGGAAGAGAGTGAAGCCCTCCAGCAGTTCAGCACACCCATCACGCTTGCGCTTGTCGCAAGCGCTGCCGCAGCGATCACGCCGGCGGACATTGTGCTGGAGCCGTCGGCCGGTACGGGTCTGCTCGCCATCTGGGCCGAACTGTCGGGCGCATCGCTCGTTCTCAACGAACTCGCCGAAGTCCGAGCGGAGCTTCTTTCCCATCTCTTTGCCGGCAGCGCCGTTACCAGGTTCGACGGAGCCCACATCGACGACCATCTCGACGCCGACGCCCGGCCGAGCGTCGTGCTGATGAATCCGCCATTCTCTGCGGTGGCACATGTCGATCGCCGCATGTCCGACGCAGCGTTGCGGCACATTGCGTCCGCGTTGGCGCGGCTCCCGGACGGCGGCCGGCTTGTCGCGATCACCGGGGCGAATTGCTCCCCCGACAATCCGGTCTGGACTGACGCCTTTGTCCGGTTGCAGGAGCGCGGGCGTGTCGTCTTCACGGCCGCCATCGCCGGCTCGATCTACGCCAAGCACGGTACCTCGGTCGAGACGCGCCTGACCGTGATCGATCGGTTACCCGCGGACGATACGAGGGCATTTCCGTCGTCTCCCGGCGTGGCGCCGGACGTTGCCACGCTGCTTGGCTGGGTCACGAAACACGTTCCAGCACGGCTGCCACTCGCGGCGAGCGTTACCGCTCCGCCGGTCAAGCGTCCAGCCATTCCGCGGGCGGTGCGCACCTCAGCTACGCGCCCGTCCGCCGCGGCGGCCCAGATGTCTGTCCCTGAGGCGATCGAACTCACCTATGAGACCGTCGCATGGACACCGGCTGAGGCGGACCGGATCACGGATGCGCTCTATGAGGGATACGCACTTCAGTCGATCCGGATTCCCGGATCGCACGCACATCCGACCAAGCTGGTGCAATCCGCCGCCATGGCGTCGGTGGCGCCTCCGGTCCCCTCCTATCGGCCGCACCTTCCGGGAAATGTCGCGACCTGCGGCTTGCTAGCCGACGCGCAACTCGAATCCATTATCTATGCCGGCGAGGCGCATGCTGGCTTTCTCGCGGGATCATGGACGATCGACGAAACCTTTGATGTCGTTTCCGCGGCCCGCGAAGATGCGGACAATGCGGTCCAGTTCCGGCGCGGCTGGTTCCTTGGCGATGGCACTGGTGCGGGCAAGGGACGTCAGGTCGCCGGCATCCTGCTCGACAACTGGCTCAAGGGCCGCCGTCGCGCGGTATGGGTCTCGAAATCCGACAAGCTGATCGAGGATGCCCAGCGCGACTGGTCGGCGCTTGGCATGGAACGCCTGCTCGTGACGCCGCTGTCGCGCTTCCGCCAGGGCACGCCGATCCGGCTGGAGCACGGCATCCTTTTCACCACCTACGCCACGCTGCGGTCCGATGCCCGCGATGACAAGGTTTCCCGCGTCAGGCAGATCGTCGAATGGTTGGGTGCCGACTTCGACGGCGTCATTGTCTTCGATGAAAGCCACGCCATGCAGAATGCCGCGGGCAGCAAGGGCGAACGCGGCGATCCCAAGGCGATTGCTGGCAATCGTCCGGGGGCTGCCTCGCAGCAGGGGAGAGCGGGGCTTCGGCTGCAGCACGCCCTGCCGAATGCGCGCGTCGTTTACGTTTCGGCAACCGGCGCTACCACGGTGCACAATCTGGCCTACGCTCAGCGTCTCGGACTGTGGGGCGACAAGGACTTTCCATTTGCGACCCGCTCGGAGTTCGTCGAGGCCATCGAGGCTGGCGGCGTCGCCGCAATGGAGGTTTTGGCGCGCGACCTCAAGGCACTTGGGCTTTATGCGGCGCGCTCCCTTTCATACGAAGGTGTCGCATACGAACTCGTCGAACATCGGCTGACCGGCGAGCAGATCCGCATTTACGATGCGTATGCGGGTGCGTTTAGCGTCATCCATAACAATCTCAACGCCGCCATGCGGGCGGCGAACGTCACCGGCGAGACCGGGACGCTCAACGCGCAGGCGAAGTCCGCGGCGCGATCGGCATTCGAGTCCGCAAAACAGCGCTTCTTCAGTCATTTACTCACGTCGATGAAGACGCCTTCCTTGATCCGTTCGATCGAACGCGATCTTGGGGAAGGCCACGCCGCCGTGATCCAGATCGTATCGACCGGCGAAGCACTGATGGAGCGCCGGCTTGCGGAGATACCTACCGAGGAGTGGAACGACGTCCAGGTCGATATCACGCCGCGTGAGTACGTCCTCGATTATCTCGCCCATTCCTTCCCGGTCCAACTGTTCGAGCCCTTCACCGACTCCGAGGGCAACCTATCGTCCCGACCAGTCTATCGTAATGGTCAGCCCGTCGAGAGCCGGGAGGCCGTTGCGCGGCGCGACAGACTGATCGAGAAGCTTGCCTCGCTCACACCCGTGCCTGCCTCGCTCGACCAGATCGTGCAGCGGTTTGGCACCGATATGGTCGCCGAAGTCACCGGACGCTCGCGCCGCATCATCCGCAAAAGCGACCGCCTCACCGTTGAGAACCGCGCCGGCTCGGCGAACCTCACTGAGGCCGCAGCCTTCATGGACGACGTCAAGCGCATCCTTGTCTTCTCGGACGCCGGCGGGACTGGGCGCAGCTACCATGCCGAGCTGTCTGCTCGAAACCGGCGCTTGCGCGTGCACTATCTGCTCGAACCCGGCTGGAAGGCCGATGCCGCGATCCAGGGTCTCGGTCGGACGAACAGGACCAACCAGGCTCAGCCTCCGCTGTTTCGTCCCATTGCGACCGATGTGAAAGCCGAGAAGCGCTTTCTCAGCACCATCGCACGCCGCCTCGACACGCTCGGCGCCATTACCCGCGGTCAGCGGCAGACGGGCGGGCAGGGGTTGTTTCGGCCCGAGGACAATCTGGAGAGCAGCTACGGTCGCGACGCCTTGCGTCAGCTCTATACGCTCCTGGTCCGCGGCAAAGTGGAGGGCTGCTCGCTCGAGATGTTCGAGGATACAACCGGGCTGAAGCTGACCGACTCCAATGGCATGAAGGATGAGCTTCCGCCGATCACGACCTTCCTCAACCGTCTGCTGGCGCTGACCATCAACCTGCAAAACGTGCTCTTCACCGCCTTCGAGCAGTTGCTCACCACTCGGATCGAAGGCGCCATCGCTTCCGGAATTTATGACGTCGGTCTCGAGACGCTGCGGGCGGAAAGCTTCGTCGTCACCGATCGGCGCACGATCTACACCCATCCTGGTACCGGCGCGGAGACCCGGCTGCTCACGATCACCCAGCGTGAGCGCAACCGGCCATTGTCCCTCGACGACGCGCTCGGCCGTCTCTCTGATCGCCGTGCTGTCCTGCTGGCCAACGAACGGTCCGGCCGTGCGGCCGTTCAGGTCCCTGCGCCGAGCCTCATGCTCGATGATGGTGAGATCGAGCAACGCGCGCGATTGATCCGGCCCATGGAAAGCTTGAGCGTTCCGCTCAACGCAATGGCCGAAAGCCATTGGATCGAGACGGATCGCGAGCGATTTAGTAGCGTCTGGCAGGCGGAGCTTGCGAGAGTACCGGAGTTCACCGAGAACGCGCTTCATGTCGTCGCGGGTCTCCTCTTGCCGATCTGGAAGCGGCTCCCTGACGAGTCGACGCGTGTCTATCGTCTTCAGACCGACGCCGGCGAGCGAATCATCGGCCGAAAGGTGTCGTCTGCCTGGGTCGCCGGCGCGCTTCTCGGCGAACAGCCGACACTGGCACCCGCAGAAGCTTTAGCGGCGTTGTCGGAAGGCCGCACGGTTCTCGATCTAGCCGAAGGCCTGCGACTTCGGCGCGCCCGCGTCATGGGCGCGCATCGTATCGAGCTCTCTGGCTTCACCGACACCATGCGCGATCGTTTGCGCGCTTATGGACTGTTCAGTGAGATCATCTCCTGGAAGCTGCGCATGTTCGTGCCAGTCGACGCAGATGGCGTCGGCGTCCTTGCCAGGCTGCTTGAATGTTATCCGATCGAGCGCATCGCCGAGCGGGAGGCAGCATAATGCCCCGCGATGCTTCCGAATTGGCGCTCCGCCTCGCACGCGAGGCGGAGGCGGTGTGTCGGCACTACCTCTCCAACGGCCGTCGCCAGGGCCGTTATTGGCTGGTCGGCGATAGCAGAAATACACCCGGGCGCTCCATGTTCGTGCGGTTGATTGCATCGACCAAAGGACCTGCGGGCAAGTGGACGGACGCGGCGACCGGCGAGCATGGCGACCTGCTCGATATTATCCGTGAGAGTTGCGGGTTGCTTGATTTCCGCGATGTTGCCAACGAGGCGCGACGATTCTTGAAGCTGCCTCGGCCCGATCCTCCCCCCGAATGGATGTCCGGACACACCAAGGCCCTGCCCGGATCCCGAGAGGCAGCGCGGCGACTGTTCGGCATGTCGCAGTCGATCAGCCGAACTGTTGTCGAAGCCTATTTGCGCCGACGAGGCATTCCATCCGTGCATCACGAAGGTGCGTTGCGCTTCCATCCGCGCTGCTATTACCGGGTGAACGACGACTCGCCGACTGAAGTCTGGCCGGCGATGATTGCCCGTGTCACCGACCTCGACGGCCGGATCACGGGCGTGCACCGCACTTGGCTTGACCCGTCCGGTCGCGGCAAGGCGCCGATCGACACGCCGCGACGCGCCATGGGCGACCTCCTGGGCAACGCCGTCCGTTTTGGTTCTGCTGACGATGTGCTCGCAGCAGGTGAGGGTATCGAGACCATGCTTTCGCTTCGCTGTGTGCTGCCGACTTTGCCGATGGCCGCGGCACTCTCTGCCAACCATCTCGCCGCCATGCTCCTCCCACTGACGGTGCGCCGCCTGTACATTGCACGCGACGCCGATCTAGCTGGAGAGGGCGCCGCGATGACCTTGACGAAACGCGCAGAAGCGGCGGGCATCGAGGCGTTCACATTGTCGCCCAGGTTCACATTGTCGCCCAGGTTCGATGACTTCAACGAAGATCTGCGCACGCTGGGCGCTGAAAAACTTGAGGCGGCCTTGCGCTTACAGCTTGTGCCACAGGACGTTGTCCGCTTCGTTCCTTCGACGACGACCGTCGCGGGATAACAGCAAGCGCTTTGAACGCGCTCTCGTCACCGCCAGTCAGCTCGAGGTCAGCGTTGCCGGACAGAGCCCGCGTCCCCGGCCTTCTAGAGGGCGATCGGACGGCAGGCGGTCCGGTCCGGCAATGGCAGAGGTGCGGCTATTTTCCGCCGGCGCTTACGCGCCTTTGCATCGCGAAACAAAATAGCCGCCTCCCTGCCATCCTCCGCTTTGCTCCGGCCCTGCGCTGCGCTTCGGGTTCTGGTCCGTTTCGCCCGCCGTCTGGTGATCGCCACGAAGGCCGCGATGGACGCGGTCAATCCGGCAAAGGACCTCTCACCATGACGACCGAGCACGACGATGCCGAGTTCAAACCGCAGCACAGTTCATCCCCGACCGTTCATGCGCTCAACGAGCTTCAGCTCTACGGCCACCGTCCCTTCCACGACGAGCCCGATCCGAGGCCGTTACCCGAAGCCAAAATCATCGCTGGCGCGATCGCCGATATCTTCGACGCTTTCGTGGCGACCCTAAGCGACACCCGACTCGAACCCGACCTCGAGAATCTGCTCTGGTCGACCGTCAACCTCTTTCACCGCGCCACGGGTCGCATCGAGCGCGAACTCGACGACAACGAACAGGCGCAGCAGAAGAGCCAGCGCGAGCAGAATGGCTCGGAGGTGCGGTCAGTCGAACTGGAACGGCTCACGGCTGAAGGCATCACGATGATCGAACGGCGCAACGCCATGGAACTGTTCCGCGACCTGGCAACAGACCAATTCGAGGTTCACACCGGCTCACCCTGGCGCCCCCGCACTGGATCACTGGTCAATCATCGCGCACTCACATCCGCTGTCATCGACAGCCGCGATTTCCTCGTAGCCAAGCGCCGCGCGGAGACCGAGACGATGTTGCCATCGGGACCCAAGATTGCGCTCACCGGCGGACTCGATTTCAACGACGTCGCCCTGATCTGGGACCGTCTCGACAAGGTCCACGCCAAGCACCCGGACATGGTGCTTCTCCATGGTGGCTCGCCGAAGGGCGCCGAACTGATCGTTGCCAAATGGGCCGCTAACCGCAGGGTTCCGCAGATCGCATTCAAGCCGGACTGGACCAAGCATGCCAAGGCAGCTCCGTTCAAGCGCAACGACGCCATGCTCGCGGCGCTTCCGATCGGCGTCATGCACTTCCCGGGCACCGGGATACAGGACAACCTTGCCGACAAGGCGAAGAAGCTCGGTGTTCCCGTCTGGAAGTTTGGCGGCGCGTAAGCGCCGCTCCACCGGCGCTTCCTCATCTAAGCAACTCACACGACTGCAGTTCTCTTAAACTCCGCCGATTTGAGGCAAGCAGAGTGGTTGTTCTTTTGTCGTGCACGGCCAAAGAGGATAATTGTTCCCGCAGCCGCTTGTCTTCGTTATAGTCTCAACCGCGCCGTGGTAGTGGTGGAAGGCGCGACCGTCATATCTTTTGTCGTGGAGCCACCACCATGCTTATCCTTGGACTCATTCTCAATATGCTTGGCATCGGCCTGTTCTGCTGGCTGATTTTCACACTCGCTATCTATGCGTTTCCATTCTTCGTTGCGCTTTCTGCATGGCTGGCAGCGATACACGGTGGCGCGGGTGTCGCCATAGCGTTCTGTGTCGCCATTATTGCAGGTGTGCTCACTCTCTTCATTGGGCAAACGGCGTTTGCTTTGACTCGATCCACGCTTCTTCGTGCCGTGATCGCCGCCGCTTTTGCTGTTCCGGCGGCCGTCGCGGGCTATAACGTCGTTCATGGCTTATCGCAAATTGGAGTGCCTTCATTGCCATGGCGCGACGCGTTTGTCTGGATCGGCGCTATAGCGGTCGGCGGCACGGCCTGGACGCGGATGACAATCTTTGCCGACCCCCTGCGACCGGCCGAGGCTTTGCCGAACGGATCTCAGCCGGCTCTCACTGCCACGACGCGGCAGGGATAAGCCTCTATCTCGTCGGGCGAGGTTCTCTATGGTCGAAGCGTTGGTGGTCGTGTGATCAATCATCGATGGTGCGGCCCGTTCCGAAACGATTGCTAGCTAACGCCTGACGTCCCGGCACGAGGCAACGCCGGCAGGGGCATCTCATCGCGGATTGTTCAAGGCAGTCGAGCCGACCTATTCCTTCGCTTTTGTTTCCGTCCCTTCGCCTGAACGCAGCGACTTCTTGTGCAGCACAACCGATATTCGCCACGACTTCTTCCGAGGATGCTGTTTAGCGCACGGACCCCGTGGCCTCTTGATGGCTTGATCTGGCCGAAGAGCGGCTGCGCCTCGATCGCCTGAACGCAACGCCGTGTGTCGACTTTCTTCCCCTGGGCTACGCCCATTCCTCGCGAAACAAGAAAGTCGCCCCGCTGGCGTCCTTCGCTGCGCTCCGGCCCGCGGGCGGGTGCGTCGTCGATCGTCTTCGGCCTGTAGATCGCCATCGAGGCCGCGGTGGTCGCGGCTCGAAACAGCAAGGAGAAGTAACATGGCTAACATCGGTTCTTTCAAGAAGGTCGGCAGCGACTTCCAGGGCGAGATCGTCACCCTCAGCCTCCAGACCAAGGGCGTTCGGATCGTGCCCGAGACCAACCGCTCCAACGAGAATGCCCCGAGCCACCGCATCTTCGTCGGCCGGGCCGAGATCGGGGCCGCCTGGTCGAAGCGTTCCGAGGAGGGCCGCGACTACCTCTCGCTCAAGCTCGACGATCCCTCGTTCAACGCGCCGATCTACGCGAACCTGTTCGACGACGAGGAAGGTGACGGCTACACCCTGATCTGGTCGCGGCCGCGCAAGAACGGCGACTGAGGCTCGCCAACAGAGCCCCGTCCGGTCCGCCGGGCGGGGCTTCTCAATCTCAGGCGCGCATCTCGCAGTGAAGACTCCGGCAGATCGAGCCGCTCTGCCCCCTTATCGGCTATTCGGTCTGCCCCTCTAGCCTATCCATCGCCGCCGGTCGGCAAGCCGGCCCGGCGGCGATGACGCGTGCCGTGTCCGGCGCTCGCAGAGCCTTCTGCTCGGCTCGCGAAAGCAAGCATCTACCACTATTGAGATGGGCTGCTCAGATCCAATTACTTCCGTTTGGAAGACTTTGTTCGTTCGGCGCGCGCCTCTTCGTCAGGCAGGACGAGATCGACGTGGCTGACGCCCAATGTGCTGGCGAGTTCAAACAGGGTTACGACAGTTGGATTACGGCGGCCGCGCTCCAGGTCACTGATATATTGCTGCGTGAAGCCGGACGCTTCGGCGAATTTCTCCTGCGTGAAGCGCTTCTGCTTCCGCAGTCTTGCGAAATTCCGCCCGACCAACTTGCGCATGTCCATACGCGCAAGTTGCGGCTTTACATACTATGAGGTTTATCTCCTATAATATGTATTAGGGCTCCTTCGCTGGCCGCAGGAGTCGGAATGGGGCTAAAGTGAGACCTGCGGGATTGTACGAGGGCCTCGATAGATTAGAATCATTCGCCGTTTGCTGGGATACTCATGACGAAGCCGGAGCTAGACCCTGACGTCGCGGATGTCGCGCCGACCGATTCGGCGCTGACGGTCTATGACGAGCAGCACGTCGTGACGTACACGCGTCTTTTGCAGGCCGAAAGCGAGGGGGCCGACTGGAGGGAGATCGCACGAATAGTGTTGCATATCGATCCGGAGCAGGAACCCGATCGCGCGCGCAACGCATACCTGACTCATCTTAAGCGCGCTAAGTGGGTTACAGAACAAGGACGTCTCTTGCGCGGTGCTGGCTCGAAATAGAAAAAATCCACCGGCGTTATGCCTGTCGAGAACACAATTTTCTTCGGCTGATCGGTGGTCATCCCAGTGCACCACGTGGTGCCAAAGTAGGGGCTTCCTACAACCCAATCGATCAGAATTATTGCGCCGCAATCCTTAGCTTTGTGCAATGGGGCGGAAGCAATGCCTGAATTCGACTGGCGGTCGCCGGAGTCTTACAAGAGTCTACAAGAAGCTGACATCACCGACATCGCCTGGGAATGCCTGCGCCGCAATGTCGACTACCAACGCGACTACGAGGCGATGATCGCAAACGATAGCGACGCTGAAGTGACGCCGGAATTCCGGAGGAGATGGGGTATCTGCTTTCGCACATGAGCCGCATGGGTCCTTTGGCCAGCAGGTCATCTATTGGGCGCCCGAGGTCCTGCCGACTGTCGTTCCAGTCGCGCCGGTCGCGTTGCCCTTCAACGGTGGCACACCTCAGCCACTGCTAGATCTTGCAGCCGGGCGGGTACGGCGCGCCGCCGATGGATGGCACGCCATCCTTCGTGTCGGCGCAGTGGAGCATCGTGTCTGGCTGAAAGAGCCGCCAGCGATCGGCGCCCACTATGTGGCGGAGTTGCCGTTTGATGGCGATTTCGATGCACGCGCTTATGCAGCCCGACGGCTGTGGCGAGCGATGCATGGGCGCAGGCCGGGACCGGCCTTTCACGAGCTGTCCAAACAGAGACGCGAGCGATTAAGCGCCACCATCCGCGCGCTCGACGCGCACGCGGCCGGAAGCACTTACCGTGTAATTGCCGAACATCTGTTTGGCAAAAAGCGTATCCCCGATCGCGCCTGGAAAACGCACGACCTGCGCAATCGCACGATTCGCCTCGTTCAAGGCGGCCTCGCATTGATGCGCGGCCGCTATCGCGAATTGCTGCGTCCCAAGCGCAAGGACAAATAGCACCTGCAGTCAGGGGGTATCGAAAACGTACCCCGCAAACATCGGCATCCCCCTTCGCGGCCCTTCTCCGCGATGGTGACCGTCGACGCGCCGCTGTTCGCACCGGCGCTCCAGATGGTCACGGAGCTTCTCAAATGCCCGATCCGAACGCCGGCTTGCCGCCGCGATACTTGCGCACGCCCGAAGCCGCGCGATTCCTCGGTCTTTCCGGCCGGACGCTGGAAAAGCACCGCACCTACGGCACCGGGCCGACCTACCGGAAGATCGGCGGTCGCGTCGTTTACGCGCTCGATGACCTGAAGGCATGGGCCGATCTCGGCGCCAAAACGTCGACGTCCGATCCCGGCAAGGGGACCGTGTTGCCTGCCAAGAAGCATCCGACCTTGCGCCCGTATGCGGGCCAGGAACGTCGCTGATCGTCAGGAAAAGAGCACTGGCGATGCGACGCAAACCACTTTCCGAACGTCATCAACTGGAACTGTTTCGTGCGCTGCCCGGCGATCTCGCGCCGCGCGACGCGCAGGATTTGATGGCATATCCGTTCTTTTCGCTGGCAAAGACCAAACGCGTTGTGCCGATCGATTTCCGCGCGGGCGCAATCGCCATTCGTGTCGAAGCGGTGCCGGAACACGGCATGGCGACCATCTGGGATGCAGATGTCCTGATCTGGGCTGCGTCGCAGATCGTTGAAGCGCGAGACGCGGGCTTGAAGACTTCGCGCTTGATGGCTGCGACGCCATACGAGATTCTGACGTTTGTCGGCCGCGGCACCAGCGTGCGCGACTATGATCGGCTGAAGGCTGGTCTCGACAGACTTCAGTCAACGACCGTGCTGACATCGATCCGCCAGCCGACAGAGCGACGACGGCATCGCTTCTCCTGGATCAACGAGTGGAAGGAGACAGCGGATGCAAACGGACGTCCATTCGGGCTCGAACTGATCCTGCCTGATTGGTTCTATGCCGGCGTCATCGACGACGCGCTCGTGCTCACGATCGATCGCGCCTATTTCGATCTGACGGGCGGACTTGAGCGCTGGCTGTACCGTCTTGTGCGCAAGCACGGCGGTCGGCAGGAGGGCGGCTGGAGTTTCGATCTTGTGCATCTCCATGCCAAGTCCGGCAGCCTCTCGCCGCTCAAACATTTTGCATACGACGTGCGCCAGATCGTCCAGCGCCAGACATTGCCCGGCTATCAGCTCGTGCTCACGCGCGACCGGAACGGCAGCGAACGACTGAACTTCGCACCTACGCCGCCTATTGATCCCTTAACGGCACGCTTGCGCCGCCGCGGTCTCATTCCAAATTCGGAGGAAAACCTATGAATCAGCTCGTGCTATCGGGGACCGCAGCCCTCGTGCTATCGGGGACCCAGTCCTCGTGCTATCGGGGACCGAAATCGAGCTTAAGAGCTTGTATCTCCGCGCTTTCCAGCCGTTCTAACTTTACTAACCAGAAATCCTTCGGATTTCTTCTAACGGACCAAGCTGGAAACTGCATCGCACGCGACTGGCAACCGCGGGGCGTCAATCCTCCTTGTCGGCGGAAGCCGCATAGGTGCTTCGCCGCCGCCAATGCTTACGGCTCTCCATTCCCGTCTCCGGGAGCGGCGGCATGAGCGATCTCACCGAAGTGGAAGTGCTGTGGCTCGAGAAGCGTATCGAGAACCGCATTCGGTTCGGCTGCATCGTCGAGGAACGGAAGATTGCTCGCCACCGACGTGTCCTGTCATTCGCGCCAGGCAGCATCTTTGGTTTCGTTCGCTGGACGTCCAACGACTTTGGAACGGTCATTTCGCGGATCGACATCTTGCGCGCAGTCGCTCGGGGACAGCGCTGCTCGACCGTCCCTTATGTGACACCCGGCGGAGAGATTCTGCTGCGCCTGTCAGGCTGGCCGAAGGTCGAGCGCGTGCTGCAAATCACCGATGCCGTTGAGGTGCTCGGCATCGATCCCGCCGACGTCGCGCCTGATCATTGGCATCACGTTCATAACCGTTTGTCTGTCAACGAAAATCCGCGTCCATATACGAAAGCGCGCCACCAGGCCTGGCTTCACCGGCAGAGGGTAATGCGATGATGGGACGCCTGAAGACGCTGGCCGCGACGTTCGGGGGAGCTGCTGCGCTCGTCGCGACGATCGTCCTGGAGCCGCTTCCGGTTTACATCTGGAACGCATCCGCGAGCGTACCGATCGGTCTCTATCGGCTCCGACCGGCGGACCAATTCCAAGTCACCGAATTGGTCGCCGTGCAGCCGCCCGAGCCGCTCGCGACCTTCCTCGACCTTAACGGCTATTTGCCCATTGGCGTCCCCATGCTGAAGCGGGTGCTCGCCCTTCCGGGGCAGAGTGTTTGCAGAACCGGCCTCACGATTTCGGTCGATGACGTCGCGGTGGGCGAGGCGAAGGATCACGACGGACGAGGCAGGTCGCTACCGAAATGGCAGGGCTGCAGCGTTGTCGGCGACGGCGAGCTCTTTCTGATGAACTGGCAGTCGGACAACTCTCTTGATGGCCGGTATTTTGGATTGCTTCCGGCGTCTAGCGTGATCGGCCGTGCGATCCCGGTGTGGACGTGGGAGGAGTGATCGTGCGCATTCGACGTGTTCTCCTCGCCATTCCCTTGTTCGATCGATTGCGAGATCATTCCTCTGTCTCGATCGATGTCTGCAGGGCTGGCGTGAGCCCGACCGCGTGCTTGGGTCGGTTGGGCACGCGCGTTTGTGCTGTCGTGCCCCTGATGCTTCTTCTGACCGCGTTCGACAGCGCTGCTTTGGCCCAGAGCGGATCAGCCACCCAGCCGGCGATCAGTCAGACCACTCACGCATTTGACGGTTTCATCGATGAAGCCTCACAACGCTTTGCGATTGCGCCGAACTGGATCCGATCAATTCAACGTATCGAGAGTGCTGGCGACCAGCACGCCAGATCGCCGAAAGGCGCAATGGGCCTGATGCAAATCATGCCGGCGACTTGGGCGGAACTTCGCGAGCGCTACAATCTCGGGAACGACCCCTACGACCCGCACGACAACATTCTGGCCGGCACAGCCTATCTGCGCGAACTGCTCGATCGGTATGGCTCGCCTGGCGTGTTTGCCGCGTACAATGCGGGACCAACTCGCTACAAAGAGCATCTCGCGGGCGTCTCTCTGCCAGGCGAGACGCGAGCATACGTCGCAAAACTTGCAAATCTGATTGCCATCGAACTGCCGCCGAGGTGGACGTCAAGCGGACAGTCATCAGCAGTTGCGACGCTATTCGTCACACGATCCGATCTCATGAAGCCGCGCGATCGATTGCTGGCGCTCATGCCGCCGGGCGGTGTCACGACCGCAATCTTCGCGCCCGATGTTTCGCCCATGGTTCCCCGGTCGATTGGCGTGTTCGTCCCTCGATCGGATTCGGGAGTTCGCAAGCCATGGCGTGCTTCACCGAGCAAGTGGCACGTGCCGAGGGCGTACGGGCGATGCCTTCGGTCCACGCTCTACTCGTCGCTTCGCTCCTCACCGAGCCACCCTTCGGGTGTCTCGGCCTTTCGGGTAACGATCGCTATCGCAACACTCGGAAACAGTGGGGCTTCGCAAGTCAGCTGCCAAGTCGCGGCGGCTCTTTCGCGATGAATTGGCCACCAGCCGACGTGTTCGGGCAGGCGCGATTGAAGGATCTACCGCAATGACCACGACTGCATTTTGTCGCAAATCGCCGCGAGCACCGAGTTGGCTTGGAGGTTGGGCCGTCGGAGTCAGCGGCCGGGAAACCACGACGACAGGACGGCTCTTCAAATCGGGCTTCGAGATACCGGTGCACGGGGATAGCGCGGCCGTGGCCGAATCCGGAGCCAGGTGCAACGACTTGGAACGTCGTTGCCACAAGGGAGAGCTCCGATGAAACTCTACGTTGGATTGGACGTCGGTCTTGAGGAAACCAGCCCTTGCGTCGTCGATAACGAGGGCCTCACGGTCCGCGAAGTGAAGCTCAGCACGGAGCCGGAGGCGATCCGCTCCGCTTTGGGGAGCTACGCGGATCGCCTCGATAGAGTGGGAGTCGAGGCGTCATCGCTTGGTATCTGGTTGTACCGTGAACTGCAGCCGACTGGGGTTCCGATCGTTGTTGTCGAAGCGCGCCACATGCGTGTCTCGCTGTCGACCATGCGCAACAAAACTGATCGCAATGATGCCCGCGGCATTGCGCAGATGATGCGACTGGGTTGGTACCGCGCGGTCCATGTCAAGAATATCGAGATGCAGAAGATGCGTTCGTTGCTGGCGAACAGGAAGTTGCTCAAGCGCAAGCTGATCGATGTCGAGAATCACGTTCGTGGTACGCTCAGGGCTTACGGCTTGCTGGTCGGGGCGGTCGGCCGAGGCGGTTACAAAGCACGGGTCCGCGAGCTGCTCGAGCACAGCGATCCGGTATTTACCTTGATGATCGAGACAATGTTGGATGTTCGGCGATCGCTCTTCGAGGGCTGCGAAGACTGCATAAGGTGCTTCTGCAGGTGGTCCAGCATGATGCAATTTGTCGTCGGCTGATGACCGTGCCCGGCGTTGGTCCCGTTGCGGCGCTTTCGTTTAAGGTCGGCGTTGATGATCCCCTTCGTTTTGCACGATCCCGGACAGTTGGTGCGCATTTTGGCTTGACGCCAAGACGTCATCAATCTGGAACCTCCATCGACTACGAAGGCCGGATTACCAAACAGGGTGACATTGCGGTTCGCGAGGCGCTCTGCGAGGCGGCAGCGAGCCTTCTGTTGCGGGTCAGGAAATGGTCGGCACTGCGAGCCTGGGGCCTGCGGATCGCCAAACGGTCGAGCATGTTGTGCGCGATCGTTGCGGTCGCACGCAAGCTCGCGAGCATCCTGCACAGGATGTGGGTCAATGAGACCGACTTCCACGTCGGCTTCGGCGCCAAGGTCACGCAACGATTGCGTTTGAAGCCCGCGCAGTAACTGCTGTGGGATCACGGAGGATGAGCGCTGGTGTTGCAGCCGGCATGCTGAGGAGGAGCAACAATTAGAGATCCGCGCGCGCGGTGAGCGTCCCCTGGCGGGGCCGCGAAACGGGGAATGTCCGCTATTTCTTGCCTGCTTCCGTCCTACGTGATGAGAGCGACTGATTGCTTGGACAGCCCTGTTTACGAACCCGATGAAGAGCATGCGACGGCCATGGTGCTGAACGCGAAGGAACGCATGGACCCCGCCTGGAGAATGCAAACCGCGGTCGCGGCTTTGGTGAGGTGTGTGCGTTGTTGTTGCAAGGAGTGCGTGATGATTGAAATGCAGAAAGTCGCAGAAAAGCGTAGGCGTGGGTTGACTTTGCACGCCCGATTAGGAAGGCGAGATAAAAGGGGCTCGCCGGTCGAACCGCAAGCCATTGGCATGGCTTGGTTTCTGGCGTGCCGGTCGGTCGGGGCGCGTGCCGCGCCTTGCGTTTTGAACAATGTAATCAAGGGCATTTTCGGCACTGTAGCTGTTTTAGTGCTGTTCGAGGCTCGGCCATGACCGTCGGCGACAGCGATCTGCGCATTCGGCCTGGGCGCATCCGCAGCACTCGCGCGCCGAAGCAGAAGAGTTTTATCAACCAGGTGCTACGCGCCGCAAAGAAGGCTGGACATACCTCTGGTCAGGCTGCGGCTGGCAAGCGTTCTGCGGCCTATGGGCGCTCGACCTTTGGCCGCGGCCGGCTCGCCTTTAGTCGGGGCCGATTGTTCAGTTCGGCGCGGCGCGTTGTGGTGAAGGCGCGGGTCGTTCGCCATAAGGGACGTTCGTTTCGCTCGGCGCCGCTGACAGCCCATCTTTCATACCTGAAGCGCGATGGGGTAACCCGAAGCGGCGAGCGGGCCGAGATGTTCGATGCCGGCAGTGATCGTGTCGATGCCGCCGCTTTCGCCGAGCGGTGCCAGGATGACCGGCATCATTTTCGGTTCATCGTCTCGCCTGAGGACGCGGGCGACATGAGCGACCTTAAGGCCTTCACCCGCGATCTCGCCAAACAGATGGAGACGGACCTCGGCACGCGGCTCGACTGGGTGGCTGTCGATCACTGGAACACGGACAATCCCCACGTCCATCTCCTTGTTCGGGGAGTCGATGAGGAAGGGGCCGATCTCGTGATCTCCCGCGACTACATCAGCCAGGGCCTGCGCTCACGGGCCGAGGAGCTGGTTGGCATCGAGCTCGGTCCGAAACCTGAGCACGAGATCCGCAATTCGCTGGAGAGAGAAGTTACGGCAGAGCGATGGACACGGCTCGATCGGGAGGTCCGACTGGCCGCAGATGAGACGGGCTACATCGATCTTCGCCCCGAAAATCCCGGCAGCTCCGATCCCGAGATCCGGCGCCTGATGGTTGGCCGCCTTCAGCATCTGGAGAAGATGGGCTTCGCGGCATCCGCCGCGCCGGGGGAATGGATGGTCGGGCTCGAGGCCGAGCGCAGCTTGCGCGACCTCGGCATGCGCGGCGACATCATCAAGACCATGCACCGCGCCTTTACCGAGCGCGGGGAAGCGCGCGGCGTTGCCGACTACGTCATCGAGGGTGGACAGCCATCGTCCCATATCATCGGACGACTCGTCGATCGGGGATTGCATGACGAATTGACGGGTGAGGCCTACGCCCTGATCGATGGAACAGACGGACGCGCTCACCACGTCCGCTTCCGAGGAATCGACGCCTTCGAACATGCGCCGCCCGTCGGCGGCATCGTTGAAGTCCGACGCTTCGGTCACGCCGGCGATCCACGCCCCACCTTGGTGCTCGCGATCCGTTCCGATCTCGATCTTGCCGATCAGGTCACCGCGAAAGGCGCCACCTGGCTGGACCACCGACTGGTCGAACGTGATCCGGTGCCGCTCGCCATGGGCGGATTCGGTCGCGAGACCCGCCACGCCATGGAAGCTCGCACCGAGCATCTGGTTCAGCAAGGTCTGGCGCGGCGGCAGGGACAGCGCATCATCCTGCAGCGTGACCTCCTGGATACCTTGCGCCGGCGCGAGCTCGACGAGGTGGCGGCAAAAGTCTCGGCCAACACGGGCCTGCCTCATGTGAAGTCCGCCTCCGGTGAACATGTAGCGGGCACCTATCGCCAGCGCCTGACGCTCGCCTCCGGGCGATTCGCCATGATCGACAACGGGCTCGGCTTCCAACTCGTGCCCTGGTCGCGCGAGCTCGAAACGAAATTCGGCCAGCACGTCGCCGGCGTTGTGAAAGACGGCGGTGGCATCGAATGGGGCTTTGGTCGCAAGCGCGACCTGGGCCTCTAACCATCTCACCAATGCAGTAGCGGAAGGGCGTTCGGGATGTCCGGAACCAAGATCCTCTGGGGTCAGGTGATCGTTGTCGGCTTGATCGTTCTGCTGGCGATCTGGGGAGCAACCGAATGGACGGCGTGGCGGCTCGCCTACCAACCGGAGCTTGGCCGGCCCTGGTTCGAACTGCTGGGTTGGAAAGTCTACTACCCGCCGGTCTTTTTCTGGTGGTGGTTCGTCTACGACGCGTATGCGCCTCAGGTCTTTGTCGAGGGAGCCTTCATCGCGGCGTCGGGGACCTTCATTTCGATTGCGGTGGCGATCGGCATGTCGGTCTGGCGGGCGCGTGAGGCGAAGAACGTCGAGACCTATGGTTCTGCGCGCTGGGCCAGTCCGGAGGAGGCGAAAGCCGCCGGGCTTCTCGGTCCCGATGGCGTGGTGCTGGGCAAACTCGACGGCGACTACCTTCGCCATGACGGGCCGGAGCACGTGTTGTGTTTCGCGCCCACCCGGTCCGGCAAGGGCGTCGGTCTCGTTGTTCCCTCGTTACTGGTCTGGCCAGGCTCGGCCATCGTTCACGACATCAAGGGCGAGAACTGGCAACTGACCGCCGGCTTCCGTTCGCGGCATGGCCGGGTCCTGTTGTTCGACCCGACCAACCCGAAATCGTCGGCCTACAACCCGCTGCTCGAGGTCCGGCGTGGGGAGTGGGAGGTTCGCGACGTCCAGAACGTGGCCGACGTCCTGGTCGACCCCGAAGGCTCGCTCGATAAACGAAACCATTGGGAGAAGACCAGTCATTCGCTCCTGGTCGGGGCCATCCTCCACGTCCTCTATGCCGAGGCGGACAAGACCCTGGCCGGTGTGGCCGCGTTCCTGTCCGACCCCAAACGGCCGATCGAGGCGACGTTAAAGGCAATGATGACTACGCCGCACCTTGGCGAGCATGGTGCTCATCCCGTGGTCGCCTCGACCGCCCGCGAGCTCCTGAACAAATCGGACAATGAGCGCTCTGGTGTCCTGTCCACCGCCATGTCGTTCCTCGGGCTGTACCGAGATCCCGTAGTGGCCCAGGTGACCTGCCGTTGCGATTGGCGGATCGCGGACCTGATTGCGGATCTCCGCCCGACGACGCTGTACCTCGTGGTGCCGCCCTCCGATATCTCGCGGACCAAACCATTGATCCGCCTGGTGCTGAATCAGATCGGCCGGCGGCTGACCGAGGACTTGCACGCTCGCGACCGCCGGCATCGAGTCCTGATGCTGCTTGACGAGTTCCCTGCGCTTGGGCGGCTCGATTTCTTCGAGTCCGCGCTCGCCTTCATGGCAGGTTATGGCATCAAAAGCTTTCTGATCGCGCAATCGCTCAATCAGATCGAGAAGGCCTATGGGCCTAACAACGCCATTCTCGACAACTGCCACGTCCGGGTCAGCTTTGCGACCAATGACGAGCGGACCGCCAAGCGGGTGTCCGACGCGCTGGGGACGGCGACCGAGATGCGGGCGATGAAGAACTATGCGGGCCACAGGTTGAACCCCTGGCTGGGGCACCTCATGGTCTCACGTCAGGAGACGGCAAGGCCGCTGCTGACCCCCGGCGAGGTCATGCAGCTCCCGCCGATGGATGAGATCGTCATGGTGGCGGGCACGCCGCCGATCCGGGCGAAGAAAGCCCGGTACTATGAGGATCGGCGGTTTACCGAGCGGGTCTTGCCACCGCCTGATCCGGCGCTGTCGGGTCGATCATCGCGAACGGACGGATGGTCAACGCTCGGAACGCTGGCGCCGGAGCCGACTGACAAAGCCGCGCAGGCAGGGGAAGACACGGCGAATAGTGGTCTTCGCCGAGAGCCCGAACTGCCCGATCACGTTGCGATCGTCAAGGAGACGACCGAGCCGACGCCGGTAGAGGAATTTGCCGTCGTTCTTGACGACGATGAGGACGCGGTCCGTCAATCTCGGCTGATACGACAACAGATGCGAGGTGTCGTCCGTCAAGTCGCGCTCGACCCAAATGACGGCATGGAGCTCTGAGACACATGCGCGACCGGATGAACGTGTATTTCCCGCCGGAGCTTCTGAAGCAGATCTCTGATCTCGCCGATCGCAAAAAGCTCTCCCGATCTGCGATCGTGGAAGCGGGCGTCATTTCTATCGCCGGACGGCGCGGACAGGCGGGAGGCGGCGTTTACCCGGCGCCTGGACCGTTTATCGCGTCAGATGCAACGGCTGGAGCGTGACGTCGGTCTGACGGCCGAGACTTTGGCCCTCTTCATCCGCTTCTGGCTGACGATTACGCCGCCATTGCCTAACGACGCACAGCCTGCTGCCCAGGCAAAAGGCCGGGAACGCTTTGAGGGATTTGTCGAGGCGCTCGGGCGCCGTTTACAAAAAGGGCAGAGCTTCCTGCGTGAAATCCCAGAAGAGGTCCGCCGTGAAGACTCGGTAAACGAATCTCGCGAGCCCTAGCGAGCAGCGGCGCGTCCGGTGTTTATGAGAAACCGGAAGTGGTTGGCAGCGCGCCGAAGCGACGCGATTGACCCTTAGCTGAAGTCCGCTCGACCATCGCCGTCGGCTGATTGGCGAAGAGCCGAAGTCGCTCAGTTTGGTCTCGGCATTGGCGACTTTTGACCCGTTAGGGACATTGGGTCATTTGGTCGGCGTCTTAGTTCGGGAAAAGTTCCGAGATTGCCGATCTGTTCCCATACAAGGCTGGGGGCTGGCCCGTTTCCGGCCTCAGTGGCCTAGTTTGATTTGCTAGGTGGCCTGTTTTGGTTTTGAGGCGCATAAGTAGAACATGGAATCTCACCACCGAACCTGCCAGTGCGGAGCCGTCTACGACAGAAGCGAGTCGATCGCCCCAACCCGCGAAATCAGCAGCTTTGAATGCTCCCTCTGTGGGGCAACGCTGGAAACCTGGAACTCAGCTTGGGTGCCGACCTACAGGTTTCTAGCCGGCCCTGTGCGCAGGCCTGATGGCCCACAGAGCTAGAAACAAACGCGACTGCTACAGTATTCTCTTGCTATGGCAGAGTCGTTCGGAAACTCGTTTACCGTCGTGGAGGTCACCGCCGACGAACTGTCGACGGACGGTCCAACCAAGCAGCGTTGGATTGCTCTAGCTAAGCCAGATCAGGCCCTGACGTTGGTTCTCACGGAGGTGCCAGAGGGCTGGACAGCGGAGATTGTGGATATCGAATTGACGGAGAAGCAACGACGGAAGCTCGAAGGACTCCGCCTCAAGCCGGGTGACGTTTATAGACTAACGAAGTAAGGCCGCCTCTGTTAGAGTGGCGCCGCTATTTGTCAGGCGCGATCACGGGGGGCAGCAACTGCGTGGGGAGGATACCCGTACCAGTCTGATGCCCGCGCGATATAGCGAGAGCCAACGCCAAGACGCCTGCCGTTATGATGATCGCCCCGCGCATATGGCGATCTTAGTTCGCTATGTGGAAATCACAATTTGACAGTTGGTCGAAGGCCGCCTCGGTTGGCGGCCTCTTTCATTCAGCCATACGCTGACTTCCACTTCTGGCCCATCGGCGACCTTCGAGGCAGCCCCACCTTGGTCAGCTCTTGAGCGAATAGCAGTCGGCCTGCTCCGCATTTCTTTCTAACGCCGGCTTGGCGTTCTGCACAGGCGCTGCCGAACACCTGGACAAGCTGCAGCCCTCCCGATTGCGAATCCCTACTCCGTGCTAAGCGCCCGGAACGAGCATGAGGGCGGAAGGATTCGTCCCGGCAGGAGCGATCTATATGCTGACGACGAAGGAAAGACGGCCGGCGATCTGGACCCTAGGCGGCTGCACGATTTCCGCGCTGCAGGACCCTGGCGCCATCCGCGAGTGCGAGGAGCATGGATGGAAGCGGGACCGTGCCGACCCGCACGCCCGTGACCGAGCCCTGATATCGCGAGACAAGATCCGCCGCCCGGCCTGTCTCCCGATCAAGCGGCGGCTGAGATTCGAAACGTGTTGGACTCGATCGGCGACACTTGCCCGGAATGTCTTCCGCAAGACCACTGAGTCCCGCGCAGCGTTCCGAATTAGACCCTGCTCACAAGTTCGAGCGTGTTCTTAATCGCCGGGGCGAGTCTCCAGTGATCAACGCTGGACGGTCGCCGCAATTTCTCGAATATCATCCGATGAGCCATCGCCCTTTGTGAATATCGAACTTCACCAACCCTTCGTCTCGCATCTTCAACAGGAGGGATTGGCAAGTTTCTTCATTCACGATGTTGGCACGTCTCATGACTTCGTAGACTTTGAGTGGTTTTTCGCGGAGCGCGTTCAGGATATTTTCGCGATCGTTCAGCATAACTAGAATCCTACCGTCAAAAAGCGCGCCAGATCACTGAGAATATGAAAGCTGATCTTCCGTAACGACTCGCTCGATCTTCTCCGATTTGCACTTGATGCGGTATCTAATACGTCCATCTGCCTCGATTGGCATACATTGAACGATGGTGTAAATCATTGGACGCTCAGTAGCAGCACGTCCTTGTGGCCATTGTGGCTGATGGCGAACGTCTTCATTCAGCTTGTAGGCGTATGACATGGGTCTACCTCTAAACCTACAGCTGCTCTAACGCGGGCTGTACTGTGATGCAATGCAATACGTCCTGTTGCCGTTCCGCTTCTGAGCCCTTCACGGACATCCGGGTAGCGCCGACGCGATGCCGCTTTCTGGAAGCATGACTCTTCTATTTCGAGACCAGATGAGAGCCGCTCCGCCGTTCACTTGCACCGATCATTTACTGATCCGCGGTTCTCACCTGGCCATTTGCAATCTCTGCTTTTACAACAAAATATCGTTCATTCCATGGCGTTCATCAGACTGGTGATGTTGATCGTCGCGAAGTTAGAGAATGTATCCGAGACGGCGTAGGGAAAGATGATCTTGTCGTGATGTCGCAACGCGCCGCAAGTGTACACGACGTTTGGGACATATCCCTCACGTTCGGACGGATCGGGTCGAAGCAAGGGTTCATGCAGGCGCGCAAGTACTTTCGACGGATCGTTCTTGTCAAGCAACGCTGCCCCGATCGAATATTTCCGAACCGGCCCGACACCGTGAGTTAACAGCAGCCAGCCCTCATCCAGTTCGATCGGCGATCCGCAATTGCCGATCTGCACGAACTCCCACGGGAATTCAGGTTTCAGAACTGCGTGGCCGCCATTGTCCCATGTATGGAGGTCGTCGGAATAGATGAGATAGAGATTTTCGTTGTCTTGCCGGGCGATCATGGCATATCGGCCGCCGATCTTCTTCGGAAAGAGCGCCATGCCCTTGTTGCGCGCGGCGCTGCCCTTCAGGGGGGACAGTCTGAACGACACGAAATCGGACGTCTCAATCAGCTCCGACCTGATTGCCCTGCCGCTATAGGCAGTGAAGGTCGCGTAGTAGATCTGCCGTTCGCCATCGCTGAACTGCACGAAGCGTGCATCCTCAATGCCGTTTGACTGAGACGAGGTAATGGGAAAGATGACCCGTTCGCTGATATCTTCGCCGCTTTGGAAAGCAACCTCGACATCCTCCCCGGCGGGCCCCTGCGTCTGCGCGAGCATGGTGGGGCTCGAGGCCAGGCGCGTCGTTGGATCGACGCTGACCGCTCCGTCTGCGGCGATCATTCCGGACCGAAAGGTCAGCGATGAGATGTGCCCTTCGCCGACGGCACGAAGGCTCAGGATGAAGCGTAACGCACCGGGAGGCACGCCGGACTGATCGGGATGCGCTACGATGCTCGGGTTGAACAAGGCAGATGCTTCGAACGAGTATTCGTTGAGAAAATAGGCGCCGACCAATTGGCGTTGCGTTTGCGTGAACGAGGCGTGGACGGCCAACGCACCTTCCATTTCGTCGGCGCGTGCCTCGAAGGCCCGCAGCAAATTGCGGTGCCGGCCGATGAAATTCTCAAGAACATCGTCGAGTTGGCGGGCTGCCGCATCGGCACCGAGTGCCAGCACCCGATCGACGATGTGGTTCGCACGGGTCTTGTCCGTGGGGTTGAGATCGCGCGGTTCGGTAGCCGGCTTGAAGCGGCGCACAATGACCCGTGTCGGGTCGGGTCGCAAATAAAGCGCCTGACGGTTCAGGAATGGAGATTGCGACAAAGCATCCTCGGATTGCTTTCAAGGAGAGGGAAAATCATCGATGGCCGTCAGGCAACCAGCGGCGCGGGCTGCACGCGGCTTTCACTCAGGCGAGCGAGTTGCCTGATTTCGCAGAGGCCGAGCAGATACGACACGACTGATTCCCCGCCGCAGTTCTCATTCGCACGGTCCGGATGCAGGCCGTCGCGGCAACTGCCGGTTTCCAGATCGACCAGGGAAGTCGAAAGGTCGTTGCTGCCGAGGAACCATGCGAACACACGCGCGGCTTCGGCTTTCCACTCGACATCATGCTCGGCTCGCCATGCCGCGAGACAGGCGGCGATGGTGGCCGTAGCCTCGAGCGGCTGTTGATCGAACGGCCTCGGCTTCCGCCGCGTGTCGCCAAAACCTGCGGTGCCGACGGGCCGGAATTGACCGCTCGCGGCAGTCTGCTGGTTCACTAGCCAGCGCAGCGATCTCAAGCCGGCGTCCAGATACACGGCACTCTTGGTCGCCATGCCGGTCAGGATGAGGGCTTGCGGCAAGCGGGCGTTATCGTAGGCAAGGCCTTCTTCGAACCAAACCCAGTCCTGGGTCTCGACCGCATCGAAGATCGCCATCAATCGATCCGCCAGGCGAAGCCGGAGATCGGCGGCGCCCGCGTCGTCGGGGACGGCGGCACAATAGGCGTCGAGCCCGAGCAGGACGAAAGCCCAGGCACGCGGCGAGCGAAAGGCTTCCACACTCCGCGCAGCCTCGGCAAACAGCGCCGCAGCCCATTTCCGCCGTGACAGATTCGCGTCGGTCAACGCGCACACGCCGAGAGCCCACAAGGTCCGGCCATGGCTGTCTTCCGAGCCGCTATCCTCGAGCCAGCAGCGGTTAAAGCCCATGAAATTGCGAAATCGCTTTGTGTCGGGATTCCATGCGTGCTGGACAAAGCCGGCAAACCGCGCCGTCAACACTTCCGCCAATCGCTCCTCGCCGGGAATGTTGAGCGCACACGCTAGCAGCAGCGCGCGGGCATTATCGTCGACACAATAGCCATGGGAGCGATCCGGCACGCAATGTACTGCGTGTTGGAACAATCCGGTGTCGTCGCACATCGACAGGAAATGATCGATGCGCATTTCCGGCGGAGCGCGGCTATCGCGCAACAGCGTGCTGGTGTCCGAGCGCACGATTGCCTTTAAACGATGCCTGCGACCGGCATTGTCGAACATCGACACGTAACGTTCGGCTGTCCGCTCCCACGTCATGGGACGACTGCTCGAATAGGCCCGCTTGCGCATGGCTTGCCGCAACACCGTGTTGGTCAGTAGCTTCGCGATTTCATGGCCAGTGGCCGCGGTATCTCCAAACGGAACCAGGATGCCACGGCCGTCGGCCAGCAGCTCGCGCGCATGCCAGTATGGCGTGGAGACGACCGCCTTTCCCAGGCCAAAACTGTAAGCCAGCGTGCCCGACGTCATCTGAGCTTCGTTTAGATACGGCGTAACATAGACGTCGCACATCGAAATGAAATCGAGCAGCGTCGACTGGTCGACGAACTGGTCAAGAAACACGACATGCCTGTCGATCCCGAGCTTTTGAACACGCGCCACGAGGCTATCGCGATAGGCCTCGCCCTGGTCGCGTATCAGGTTCGGATGGCTCGCGCCGAGCACGACATAGACAGCATCGGGACGGCTTCTCAGGATCGCGGGCATGGCGTCGATCATGACTTCGATGCCCTTGTTGTGCGACAGAAGACCGAAAGTAAGAATAACCGCCCGGCCGCTGAAACCTCGCCTGGCTTTGGCCTCGTCCGGTTCAACGAACGCAAATTCCGGAATTCCGTGCGCGATGACCTCGATCTTTTCGTTGGCCACCCGATAAATGGTTCTCAGCAACTCGCGGCCCTTTTCGGCCATCACCACGATCTTGGACGATATCTCGGAAATCCGGACGATGACTTCGCGTTGCACCTTCGTCGGCTCGGCAAGCACGGTATGGAGCGTCGTCACGACTGGCATATTCAGGCGCGACAGCAGCGCCAGAATGTGACTGCCGGAGTCGCCGCCGAAAATGCCAAACTCATGCTGAAGAGATGCAACCTCGAACCGGCCGCGGTTCAAGAACTCTGCCGCACGAACATAGTCCTCCGGCCGGTCGTCGTTGATCTGAAATCCAACCGCAGAAGGATAGTCATATGCTTGGCCGTGGTCGGTCATCGCAACGACGACCGTCTCCAGATCAGGCCGCGAGGCAGCGACAGCGTGCTGAAGATCGGTAGTGAATGTGGCTATGCCACACCGGCGAGGCAATGAATTGCCGATGAATGCGACCCGATTTAGCGCGACCACGTTTGCAGCTCCTCCGTTTTCGGCCGGGGATGTCCGGGCATGTCTGGGTGATGCTCAACGAGTGCAACTGAGTCTGCATGTGGGCCGGGATAGGCGAGAAGCGCCGTCAGACCGTCGGGGCCGACCTCGATCCTAAGCTGATCCGCCTCGAGAAAGACCGCCTGACCGGCGGACATTGTCGCTGCTGCGATCCGGCCTTGCCCTTTAATCAAGACAATCCACGCCTCGTTTTGAGCGTCGAGCGTCCAGACCGAGCCGGCGGCAAGATCGATTTGTTCAAGGAAGAAATGGGCACTGGTGACGAGGGCCGTTCGCGTCTCATTTAGTTTTCGCGAAGGCCATTGACGCGGTGCCGGCGCCGCCTTGGCAGCGGCAACGGCATTTTCGGGATGCAGCTCACGCTGCCGTCCGTAGTCGAAAAGGCGGAACGTGGCGTCGCTGTGCTGCTGGATTTCGGCAAGAACGATGCCCGCGCCGATCGCATGAATGGTGCCGGCGGGAACAAAAATAGCATCACCGCAGCGAACCGGACGCCACTGCACGAGGTCATCGATCGAGCCATCAGCAATGGCGGTTCGCAGCTCCGTCGATGAGAGCGACCGCTTCAATCCGATGGCAACCCGGGCACCGGGTACGGCCGAAAGAATGTACCACGCCTCGGTCTTGCCATTGGCCAGACCGATCGATCGGGCGAACGTATCGTCGGGATGAACCTGAATGGACAGCGGCTCCGTCGTGAAGAGCAGTTTGAGCAGCAGCGCGCTCCTCGGAGAATTCGCGTCCGCGCGCCGAAACCATAGTTCGCCGATGGGATCGTCACTGGCGGCGATGTCGCTCCAAGGAAGCAGATTGCGGCTTCCCCACGGCTTGCGTCGGAACTCTACAATGGCGCGCTCGATCGACACTCGGCCTCCTGGCCCTTGCGGCGCAAGCCGTACCACTCGCGATTCAATCGACGCTTTCTCTTCGTGAAGAGAGCGGCGTGGGCTTGGCTTCGGTGATGTGGTGGCGCTAAAGACGTTCGTTGCAGGCGTTCGCTGCCAGCATCCTTTTACCGCGACCCGGATGGCAGCTCAGTTCCGCAAGCCAACTCTGCGAAGGATGACGCCCGGATTGGCGTCATCGTTCGCCGGGCGACGTATTCGCCACGACTGTGCGCTCTTTCCTCCTGGATAGATATGACTATCTTCGGTCATGCCGCGATCGACGGTCGGGATGTTCTGACTATGAGGTGACCGATACCGCGACATCCATGCTCAGAAAGCTGTCGCTGCTGCCAAAGAAGCTCCCTGACACCGGCGTGCACTGGCTGATATCGCGCGCGACCGCAACGGGGATCAGATTGCTACCTCCGACACTGCGGTTGGTCGGGCCGAAGGTGATCCAGCCCGCTCCGGGGACAAAAACCTCGGCCCAGGCGTGGGTCGCGGCCGCTTCGGCCGAGCCCTGCAGGTCGTGGTTCGGACCGTGCAGATAACCTGACACGACGCGCGTACCGAAGCCGAGCTTGCGTGCTGCTTCTGCAAAAAACACCGCGAAGTCACGGCACGAGCCCCAGCCACGGTCGAGCGTCTCGGTGGGCGATTGGGTGCCCTCGACTTCACGGCTCTGGTACTGGATGCGTTGCGCGACACCTGCATTCAAGTCCTTCAGCAGGGAAAGCGTATCGGTCGGATGGCTGCGGACGAAACCTGTCGCCCAGTTCTGCAACCGCTCGGCCGGATCGGGGTATTGCGATAGTCAGTGCTCCGAGGTCGGTGCATTCGTCGGCGGAGTAGCGAAATGGGTAGGAGATGGCCGAAGCTGCGATGGCAAAAATGGGCCAATGAGCCGTGTTGAGCGAGATATTCGCCACGCTATCGATAACGAGCATGTCGGTCATGCCCGCGAAATTGGCCACAGCGACTGCATTACCGAAGACGTCATGTGCCCATGTCAGCACCGCTGCCGGCGTTATCGTCAAGTCATGCGATGCGAGACGAAGGTCGCGACTTTCGCGTGGGCGAAGCATCAAGCGGTGTGGTCCAAGGCTCACCAACCCACGCAAACGATAGATGGTTTTATGTTGAATTCGAAGCGCAACCAACAGGAGCTCCAATATCCACGCCTACGAGCAGTCCGAGACAGACCTAGGCGATCTCGGCGCACGTCGAACTTGTAACTGCGGAACTCAGGCTCATATTGCTGTTATGGCCAAATCCCCAGTTCGCCTGCTTGACGTCGCCGTGTCGCAATCCGGTCAGGGACGTTGGAAGTGGAACGTTTCAGACGGTGCAACAGAGATCGCGGCGGGTTTTGAAACTACGCGGGAGGCTGCTCAAACTCAGGGTGATTCTGCCTTGTTCGCGCTGCTGTCCATCAACCGGCAATAAAACGGCTGAGTATGGCAAACAGCGGTCTCCTGCGCGCGAACTATTGCCTCCCGCCAACGGTCGCGCAGAGGTGCGGTAAGTCTTTCTACCTGCATTGATCGCGCGTAGAAGAGCCAGCAAGAAATTTCGGCCGGACCTCGACGGTGCTCCCGACTCCGGATTGCGCGGCGCCGACGGCTTGGGCGCCGAAGCTCGAAGCCGATTCCGTTCATTAGCGACAATCTACTCTCAATTTCCGGTGCGCCACGGCGGGCGCATCGATTTCGGAGACCAGCCGACGGCGGCCGCGCTTTAAAGCTCGCTAATCCCAATGGGGAAGCGTAGGGTCCCGGCATCACCGCCCTTCCCGCGGCTTCGACCGGTGACTGAGGGTGACGAGCGCTCCCGCCGAGAAGGAGGAGCGCGTATGTCGCGTTTTCGTCTGGCCGACTGGATCGTACCGCCGGTGATCGTTCCGCTCTTTCTTCTGCTCCTGGTATTAGCAGCGGCCATCCTGCATGGATAGGGCCACACAGCTGCAATTCCTGGTCAGCGGGGACCATCAATCGGGCCGCGTCAATTTTAGCCACGACACAACCGCTGCCGCCTTGAAGAAGGCGAATGAGCTCCTGGATAGGGGTTATTCGGACGTGCGGATTTGCACGCCGCGTGGCCGCATCCTGCTGTCCGACGAGTTCGATCAGCTCGAGGCATGAGGCCGCACGAATCTCATGAGTATTGTTCGGAGAGGCATATGATGAAGACATTTCTTGTGGTGTTTGCGCTCTGCACTTGTGCCCAAGACACTCTCGCCCGCGAGCTCGACTGCCGCACGATCGAGAACACCAGCGGACGTCTCGCTTGTTATGACGCCGCTTTTCCTCCGAAAATCAAGGCGCCTGTGACGGTCGAGAGCGACGGATCGCGAGCGGCATACAAGGACCCGTTCGCGGCGGAAGAGGCCCTAACCGCAGCGAAGCTGAAGAATATCTGTCGCGGCTGCTGAGATTTGCGACACCGCAGTAGTGGGAGTGCGAGACAGGGAGGGCGGCGAAGCGAGCAGTTGCGGTCGTTGGCATCATCCCGCGTTTGTCAGCAGTCAAAGGAGCCTTTGTGGCCCGCGAAACAATCTATATTGTGCAGGCATTCAACGCCGGCAAGGGCGGACATCTGAAGCCGGACTCTCCGATAGCCTGCAAAACGGAGAGTGCCGCGCTCCGAACGGCGGAGCGGCTCGCGTTGAGCAAGCTTGCTGTCGTTGCGTTCTCGTCGAGTAGCGATCCCGAAATCGGCGACTATGACGATGAGCCTACGGTCATCTTTCGCAAGGGTGAGCTACCGGCGGCCTTCAATTGAGCGTTCGGTTCGGATCAAAGCGACAAGAAGGCGAATATTGATGAGCGCGCGACTTGAAACACTTAAGAAAGCCCGTAGTCGCATGATCGAGGACAGGGACGCGCATGCAACCGTGCTAGCCGCTCCCTTTGATCGCGACAAAGCCGAGCGTGCACGCAACAGATTCGTCGAGCTGCAAACGCTCATCGACGCCTTGGACCGCGCCATAAGCGGAGAGATGTCCAGCCCGTCAGGAAGTTAAGCCACGCCCAGGTCTCGTCGCGGGCGTTCGACTCGTCCGCCCTAGAACTGATACCGCCGCAAACCGCCATTCATCGGATCACCGTGCTGGTTATGTACCGCGCCACCGGTGACGCCAGACACATCGCAAGCGCGGCGAGATCTTCCGGCTCGCCCCAATGATGGGAATTGGTTCGCGATCGGAAGTGAAGCGCGTCCATTGCGGTCATTGTCGGCTCATTGGCCCTCAGCCGAACTGACTACGAGGGCCGCATAGGCCGCTCTCAGAGGAGAACCGGACCTGACAAACAGAACGGCCGGACTGCCGCTTGTGACCGCAAAGCGAACATTCTCGGAGCGGGCACCGATGTACGCTATCGGAAGCCAGCCGATGGGTCGCCGCCTGCGTAGCCTTCCAGACAAACGAGGCGGCGGATTCAATTGCCGGCGTGGACGTGCCCGTGTGGCTCCCAATGACAAACCGCGCGAGGCGTCAACGATTGAGTGTCAGGGACGTAGCCATGGTTGCGGAATTGTCGTTTTGAAAGCCATTAAACAGCACATAACCGCCGAATAGGATGACGGACAACAAGCATATACAAGGTAGGAAGGCCGTCCGGACCCGAGAGCGCTCATTTCGCTGGACCCATTCTTGGCGAAGCGAGGGCTCAGCTCTTTGTGGCCGTCTTTGAGAGTTCAGCTTCTACGCCGACTGCGCACGCCCTGGCGAATGAATAGTCCATACTCGTGGAGGCAACGGTCTTCACAAATTCGCCGATGACGCTGTCCCTTGAATAGGAGCTCGCCGCCTTGAACTTGGCGACGGCGCCGTCGGCCGCTGTGAACTGAGCGACGCATATCGGGACCAGGACAGACATCCGGCCGTTGGTCTCCGCCATTGTGGTCATGGTTTGGGCGGTACCGCCGGTGACCCAGCCGCCCCAGGAAAATCCGATCGTTATCGCCGCAACAGCGCCGAAAGCGATTCCTTGGAGGTAGCGAGTCCGCGCCTCACCTTGCAAAATGTCGGGCATTCTCATGATGGTCTCCTTTTTTTGCGCACAAGCGGGTTCGCAGCCGCACACGCCGCTTGCGTCCGCGCTTGGCAAAACATCTAGCTGTGTGAGATTGCGCCTTCCGATGGCACGCTAGCTGCCGCTACGACGACGAGCAGCGACTTCGGAAGTCACCGCTTCATGGACAGCTTCAAGGCGAACAACTGCCACCTTGCCATTCAACGATAGTCTGATGGCCTGATGCTGTACAGCACCTTCTTAGTTCCAGTCCAAAGGTAGCATTGCCGTCGTCTCTGAGCGCGCTCTCAGGCCGTGATTGCAGCTATCAGCGGCTTGGTCCCGACGACGTTCATGACCGCCTCCAGATTATGGGCCAGGCAGTGAGCTGTCTCGGCGATCACCATTGTGGCAGGGTCTTAAGGACTGACTCTGGCGGAGAATAGCTTGTCAGTGGAACGATCGAGCCGCTTATCGGAGCCTTGCGTCCCGTTTAGATGGCCGACCAACTCGCCGGAAAGTCGATAAATATTGATCCCTTTTAGATGATAAAGTTCTTGGCCGTTAAGGCTGAAGATGGTCGCGCCATCCACCACCCCAACGCGGGTGCCATTGCTATTAAAAATATTGCCACTCATGACTGACCTCCCAGAGGCCCCGGAACCAAGCTGCGCTTGTTGTAACCAGATAGCGAGACAATTCGGACGCCACGCCGGAAAATCCAGGCGACCATCGCCATAGCCAACGGAGGCAATTTAGCTCGGGATGCAAATTCGACCGTAAGAAGCTGTGTGACCTCCGGCAATTCAAGGAGACCTGTCACATCGCAATCGACGCAGCGGAATTTGCGTCCTCCCGTTTTCACGAGCACAAATCGCATAGGCCTGCTGCACTTCGGGCAGATGGGAGGCGGGGTATTCTTGGGCATAGGATCTCCCTTTCACCAAGGCGGGAGCTCAACACTGTCAGTCACCGACAACAGCCGAAAGCCCGAAACGGTGATAAATCACCGTGCGCCTTTTAACGGTCCAGTAACGAGTCAATTCCGAGCAATCGACACGGTATTCAAGCACTCCGCCATTTTTAGATCGGCGCAACACGGTTTCGATCCGCAGGGTCAGAATTGCGCGGCTGGCGGCTTCTCACTCGAACGATCGACATTGATTGGCATCGACAGTAGCGCAGCGATATTCGATCTCATCTTTACCGATATCCATCATTGGCACCAAAGCGGAGACGGCGGTTATGGTGATGCTGCTGATAGCGTTCGTCGAAGATTGGCATCTGTATCGGCTAACCACGCTTTACGGACTTCTTGGCGCGCTCGGGCAACGTCCCTTGCGTCTTAAACAATAGCAAGAGGCGATCAACGGCCTTTCACTTCCCTAGCGCCGTTCAGAAAACAGCAGCCCATCTGTTCGTCCTCATATCCCCGGATGTTGCCGCGCGCGAGCATCAAACCTTTCTCCCGAAACAGAGCGGACTTAGGTCTTCTTTTTCGCTGTCGGCGGATTGATTTCAGCGATCCTGCGCAAGCAGTCGGCTTCGGAAGAATGCGGGCCCGAGACGAAGGTTCCGCTGACTTTGGTCGAGTACCAGCCGGATTCCACACCGAGACGAAGCGATTCTTCTGTCATGACGTGACGAGGCGAGAGATTTTGCATCATGGTGCTTTCGGTTAGGCCGTTCCATCGTGGCACGAACGGGCAGGATGAAGTGCTCACTTGAGCCAAACACTGGTTTGTTCAGGTCTCTTCTCCGAAAGTCGGGTAAGGTCCGCAAGCACCGCGGACACCAGGTCGCGGTGATGGGTGTCGGCCGCCGGCAGGCCGGCGGAATACAGGTTGAGCACGTAACGCGCCTTGGCCACCGCCTCGGGCCACGAGGTGGCCGGTGCGGCGAGGATCTCGATTTGACAACGCCCTGCTTGTCACGCAACAGCTTCGCATTGGCCTCGACTTCGGCGATTACGCGACAGATATCGGTGGCTTTCTGCCCCGCCATGCCGCGATGTTTGTCGAACTCGATCGAGGCCTCAGTCACGCGGAGCACTCGCATCGATGCGTTGCGCGTCGGACAGATCAATCGAACTGATCGAGATCATCTCCATCACGGATCGTTGCGGCGGCGCGCCGGGCACCATGATCATGGTGGCGACCCGCCGGAAGCACGGAAACGAAAGGCCTTCGATCATCTCCTCGTCGGTGATGATTTCGTAAGCTCCCGATGCGAGCTCCCGGTCGATACCCTTGATGCGGAAGGGATGCCTGAAATGAACCGTTTCCCGTCGCGTGCGCGTGGTCATGCCGGCAGCCCGGCGAATCTGCGCGCGAAGTCATGAGGTTTTGCGGACATCGTCGCAGCGTGCGCGCTTTTGCGGCAATTAGCTATCGTTTTTTCCGCTGCCGGCCGCATTTGACCGAATAACCCGGCCGAAGCCTTGTACTGGTTCGTTTCGTAGCCATTTCAGTTGTAGGGAGGCCGAAAGGCATTTCGAATGAAGATTCGCGTCGGATTCGAAATGTCCTACGATTTTCCGCAACCGACGCCGATGATCATGGTGCTGGGCACACACTTCACGCGCGCGTCCGATGTGATCGTGCCGGACTTCCTCACTACCGACCCCGCGATCGATATCGGACCCTATCGCGACATGTTCGGCAATTGGTGCAGCCGCATGGTTGCGCCCGCCGGTCGTGTGCGTCTTGCGGCCGATGGCGTCGTTCGCGACAGCGGCCTGCCCGATCCGGTGTTTGCTTCGGCAGTTCAGCATGCGGTCGAGGACCTGCCCGCGGATACCCTGGTCTATTTGCTCGGCAGCCGCTATTGCGAAACCGCTGGCAATTGTTCGAGAAAACACCGCCGGGCCGGGCACGGGTCCAGGCGATCTGCGATTTCGTGCACCGTCACATCGCGTTCGGATACGAGCATGCGCGCGCCAGCAAGACGGCGTGGGAGGCTTACGCGGAAGGCAAGGGCGTCTGCCGCGATTACGCCCATCTCGCCGTCGCGTTCTGCCGCTGCATGAACATTCCCGCGCGCTATTGCACGGGCTATCTCAGCGACATCGGCACGCCAAAGCCTTGGGCCACGGGCGATTTCGCCGGCTGGTTCGAAGCCTATCTCGGCGGCCACTGGCGCACCTTCGATCCGCGCAACAACGTGCCGAGGATCGGCCGCATCCTGATCGCGCAGGGCCGCGACGCCTCCGATGTGCCGATCACCCAGACGTTCGGGCCAAACACGCTGGTCAGCTTCAAGGTCTGGACCGAAGAGATCGTGTGACGAAGGATGATCTCAGTTCCGAGATTGGCCCATCAGCGAAGTGACGCCCCGTGTGGTCCAGGTCTGCTTATTGGGCATCGCGGACCAGATTTGCTCACCCTGAGTTCTTCGCATTTTGACCCTAAACGGGAATCGGGCGTCGCCTGATCGGAGTTACAAAATCCCGCTCAATGTGGTTTGCGACAAGGAGCGTGGTTTGCTCCCTAAATCGCGCGGGCCGTTCGCCACATGGGGTCAAGCTGAAGAACCCGGTGTCGCCTTCGAAGGATGTGCAGAGGACACAGTCGTTCAGAGATGAGCACGCGGCAATAGCCATCCCATGATCTTCTGATACGGATCGCGACGACTGCGGACGAATGCGTTCTCGTTGTTTGGGCTGACTAGAACTTCAACGTCCAATCAAGAACTCTTAGCCCCTCTTATCAAGAAGAATTTTGATTGCTTCTCAAAGGCCGTATCCTGCGCAGGCTAAACCTGAACCAAACCGATGATTAGGTGCCCAAACCAAGATTGGTACAGCTTGGTACACCCCAACTTGGTGTCCGCCCATACACGGGAGCGAATCTCATATTGGCTTTGCAGGCCCGCCGCTCTAGAATTGCGTCGATCGCAGGACGGGCGAAATGCAGTATGTTTGCGACGCGCCGAAGGGCAAGACCTGGTTCCGTATCGAGACGGAAGGTGAAGCGATGCATGAGTCGCGCCTGATGGGCCACACAGTTGAGAAGTATTTCCGCCGGGAGCGGGAGAAGGTAGTCCAGTCCTGGCGTCCCGAGCGACCCAACGCGATCGAGCGCGACATCGGCCTCGAGGCCCATGTACAGCGAGAGATGCCGCTTTTCCTCACGCTGCGCGACAGGGAGGGCAATGCACTGACTACAGCGATGCTGCCACCGGATGGCAAGGACCGCGCCGGGTTCCGGATCATCATCGTTGCCGCATCCAATGCCGATCCCTATCCTCAGCAGGACGCGGCCATCGCTGCACTGGGAGCGCATTTCGGTCTCACACTCGATCGCAACCGCTGCTTCCCCTACGGCCGCTAAGGAGCCTGACAAGTATCGCCGCTTGATTGGAGCGATGTCGGCGCCGGACATAGACCGGCAGGCGCGGGCAATATGGGCCTCGCTTTATTCTCATTTGAGCATACTGTCCGCCCATCGACGGCAGACCACAGGCACCGTTGACAGAGAGTTTTTTACGCTCCCGCCGTAACCGAGGGAGCGCAATATGCCGCACAAAGATAACCTACTTCTCGCATCGCTTTCGCCGGGCGATCTGGCTGCCCTTCAACCCTCCCTAAAGCTCGTGGATCTCGAACAGGAGCAGGTGTTGTTCGAGGCGGGCGATAGCATCGACGCGACTTATTTTCCGACTAGCGCGGTCATTTCTATCGTGGTCAGGCTGTCGAGTGGCCAAGTCGTGGAGGCTGCGATGGTTGGCCGAGACGGCGTGATTGGCGCATCGGCGGCGCTCGATGGCCGGAAGTCGCTAAGCCGGGCGGTCATCCAGCTGAGCGGTAGGGCAATGGTTTGCGGCTTGGCGGAGCTCAGGGGGGCGGCCATGCAGAGCCAACCGCTTCCTTTCACTGCTGATCAGACACGAGCAAACCCTTTACGCTCAGGCGCAGCAATCCACCGCCTGCATGGCGGCGCATCATGTGAACGCCCGCCTGTGCCGCTGGCTGCTCAGATCGAGAGACCTCTCGCAAAGCGATACCCTCTTATTCACGCAAGAGTTCTTAGCGGAGATGCTAGGTGTCAGTCGAACAAGCGTGACGGTCGTGGCGCACACGCTCAACAGGCCGGGATCATCAAATACACCAGAGGCAAGATCCGGATAACCAACCTTCCGGCCCTGCAGGATGCGGCCTGCGAATGCTACGAAACCGTGAAGTCCCAATACCAGGGCTTGCTCGGTGGGGGTGATATCGTGGGCGGAACTCGCATTCAGCCGTCGGCCATCTAACCGCGCAGTGCTTCTGGAAGTACGAGTTTCTCATTTCGGTGGTTGAAGTCCTGGCGACGACAGCCACGCGTTTATGTGTCTGGCTATATCCATGCGGCTAGCCCTGCGAAGGAGCGCGTCGCGCTCCGGACCGGGCGGCAGCCGTCCCGCGGGGTCCTCTAGGTCTTTAGCTGCCTCGGATACTCGCTCGTTAAAAGCGGGCGGCTTGTCTGCTCTTCATTCGAGAGCCGCTTTCGGGTCATCGACACGTTACACCTCTCCAGCTTGACTACTTTTTTCATCAGTTCGTGGGTCAAAACTACATTTGGGTATTTCACGTTTCAATCCGAAACGAAGAATCAGGAGGGAATGACGCAAAAATCCTGCAATGTCAGGAACACGACATAGCAGCACGCGTTGAGTTCACTTGATCTTCGCGAGCCGATCTCAAAGGCCTCCCTCCCGCATCGATGTTATTATTCGGGCAGAGGGGACTGATCAGAAACCCACAACTTAAGTACCCCTCGGAGGCTATCATGGATGGCTCTCGAACCGAACACGCACGCGCGCGTGCACGACACCTTTTGGCACAAATCGCTCCCTTACCCGATGACTCTGAAGCCAAGCGCTTGCGCGAATTATCGATGGATTACATTCGCGAGGCCGAAAGACTGGAAATGGAACGTATCAGCCCGCGAGAGTCCAGCGAACAAATCTCTGAAGCTTTGGATGCGATAGCTCGCGACTATTTTGCTCGTGCTCTTCAAAATAAGTCAAAAGGGTAGTCCATCCACACACGCCAAATGCCGCGGCCACAAAATCGATTGCGGGTTTCGGCGCTGCGGTCATCTTGGTGATTCCGACGCCGAATCGGCGATCGGAAGGAGTTCGTTTTATTGCGCCGCATGATTCTGCTTTTGGCCCACAGCCGGCCTGCACCGGTGTCTGGTTGACGTCGCCTTCTGTGCGCAAAGCGGACCTGACGAAATTTTGGATTCACGCCCAAATGCAATGGCATCGGCCTTTCCGTTTTCTACGCTTGCCTACAACTAGAGCGATTAAGCTCAACTGACGAGAAGCTGGTCGCGCTATCGGCTCGCATGAGCTGACAGCCAGAGGGGCCAGCATGCACACTTCCAGGCCGTCGCGTCTCATCGCCTGCGTTTTTTTCCCATTTGCTGCTGGATACTATCTTTCGTACTTGTTCCGAACGATCAACGCCCTGATCTCGAGTCATCTCATCGCCGATATCGGAATTGGTGCTGCCGACCTCGGGCTACTTACATCCATCTATTTCCTGGTCTTCGCAGGTGCCTGGTTGTTCGGTACGGCGGTCCACTGCTTCAGACGAAGAGGAGTCGGGGCGGAATCAATATTGACGACGGTTGCGGTTCTGTTCATCGCTGCCCAATCTGCTTTGATACTTCGCGAGCCCTTGCCGTCCCTCTTGCCCTGGTCCGTTGTAGCAGTTGTGGGAGCGGCCTCGGTGGTCAGTTTTGCGGTGATAGCCGACTACTTTCCGCCCGAGCTCGCAGGTCGCGCCAATGGCGCATTGAATGTGCTGCACTTCGGATGGGCATTTTTGGCCCAGTACGCGACGGGCCTGATCCTGGAGCAATGGTCCCCCGGGGTTAGCCATAAGCCCGTCTTGGCCTATCAGGTCGCGTTTGGTCTCAACGTAATACTGCAGATCGCGGCAATGGCGTGGTTCGCGCTGCCCTGGCTTCACCATTTCGGCCCGTGGATTGGCTCATTTGACGCTTCCGATGCAATCGAACCGGTCTGCTTGTACGAACAAGCGATCCTACAAGTGTTTGTGGACGACGATGCGGAGTGGTGAGTGGCGACCAGATTAAATTGACCTTCCCGCTTTTCTTTTTCTGCGCCAATCTACGATCACCGAAACCGCTTGTTGCGCTAGATCGATTGGTGGCTCTTCTAATCATCCCCATCTGAGGACGCTCTTTAGACGTCCTCATTCGGTGGGGGCGGCGGTGGCAATCCAATTCATACAATCGGAGTCCATATCACGCGGCGCGCGAATGCTGCGTAGCGCACTTGGTATGGCGATCGCGGGCTACCTCGAAGATGAGTCAATCGTCGAGGTGATGCTCAATCCAGACGGGCGGTTGTGGATCGACCGGCTGTCGACTGGCCTGATCGACACCGGCGAAACTCTGTCGGCGGCGGACGGCGAGCGCATTGTTCGCTTGGTGGCGCACCACGTCGGTGCGGAGGTGCATGCCGGATCGCCACGCGTCTCTGCGGAATTGCCTGTGACCGGTGAGCGTTTCGAAGGTCTCCTGCCTCCGGTCGTTACGGCGCCTGCGTTTGCGATCCGCAAGCCAGCGGTCGCCGTCTTCACGCTCGACGACTATGTCGCCAAGGGGATCATGACCTCGGGGCAGGCCGCGACCCTGAGAGGTGCCGTCTCCGCTCGCAAAAACATCCTTGTCGCCGGTGGCACATCAAGCGGCAAGACAACACTGACCAACGCGCTGTTGGCTGAAGTGGCGAAGACCTCCGATCGCGTCGTTCTGATCGAGGATACGCGCGAATTGCAGTGCAAGGCGCCCAATCTCGTCGCGCTGCGTACCAAGGACGGCGTAGCCACGCTTTCCGACCTGGTCCGTTCCTCGCTCCGACTGCGCCCGGACCGCATCCCGATCGGCGAGGTTAGGGGCGCCGAAGCGCTCGACTTGCTCAAAGCTTGGGGTACCGGCCATCCCGGCGGCATCGGAACTATCCATGCGGGTACCGCGCTTGGCGCGCTGCGGCGGCTCGAGCAACTCATCCAGGAAGCCGTCATCACGGTTCCGCGCGCCCTGATCGCCGAGACCATCAATCTCGTCGCCGTGCTCGCAGGTCGTGGCGCCGATCGTCGCGTCGCCGAACTCGCCCTCGTCACCGGGCTCGGAGCAACGGGTGACTACAGCCTTTCACCAGCAGGAGACTGACATGCGTCTACGATTTCGCTTTCTTCGAGAAGCCGCTTCTCTGGCTGCTTCGGGTGCGGTTCTTCTGATGACAGCGCCGGCATGGGCGGCTGGCTCGAACATGCCGTGGGAGCAGCCGCTCAATCAGATCCTGCAATCGGTCGAAGGCCCGGTCGCCAAGATCATCGCCGTTATCATCATCGTCGTCACCGGTTTGACGCTCGCGTTCGGCGATTCGTCCGGCGGCTTCCGCAGGCTGATCCAGATCGTATTCGGTCTCTCGATCGCGTTTGCCGCCTCGAGCTTCTTTCTGTCGTTCTTCTCTTTCGGCGGCGGCGTGGTGATCTGATGGATGAACCAGTCGCAGGTTTTGTCATGCCCGTTCACCGCGCGTTGACCGAGCCGATCCTGATGGGCGGCGCGCCGCGATCGGTCGCGATCGTCAACGGCACCTTGGCAGCTGCTCTTGGACTTGGACTGCGGCTTTGGATCGCGGGCCTCGTGCTCTGGTTCATCGGACACATGGCCGCTGTCGCATGCCCATGTCGAGTGCGCTGGCCTGCTGGAATCCACAGTGCAACTGAACGACGTGGCTACGGTTGCCCAGGCGCTGGATCGTATCCGGCATTATGCCGACAAGTTGCCGGAAGGCCGGTGGGTGAGGGGAGCAGAGTGGCATCCGATCGCGCAGCTGACGGAAAAGCGCTTCCTCACAGGCGAGGAGCTGGATCGGGCTGCACCCCGTAATCCTGTATGTCTTCCTATCGGGCACTTCACCCTGGTGAATTCGAAGGCGCTGGCGATGGCCGGAATCACCCGGGAGACGGCCGATCCCGAGGGTGGGATCATCCACCGCGACAGGGCGACCAGAGAGCCCAACGGGACCCTGGAAGAAGCTGCCGAGGGTCTCGTACACGCTCTGTTGCCGCAATGGACTGAAGATGAGCGCGACGAACAATTGCAGCATGCCATGCGGTACTTCAACGAGTTTGGGCTTACGTCAGTGATAAGTGCCGCAGTCGCCCCCGGGACGATGCGAGCGCATCAGCGTGTTCGGCGAAGCGGGAAAGCGTCGCTGCGGATCAGCGCGATGTACGCGCCAACCGGCGGCCTCAATCCAGGCATGACGACGGACGAGTGGGATCTGTTCTTCGCACGCATCGGTGCCGCCTCGGATTTTGGAGATGACTGGCTAAGCTACTCAGGTGTCAAACTTCAGATTGATGGCGGCATGACGCTGCGTACCGCGGCGATGCGCGACGGTTATCCGGACGATCCGGCATACAAGGGCACGATCGTCATTGAGCCGGCCAGATTTAATGCCCTGGTTGCAACGGCGAATCGTTACGGCTGGCGTGTGGGAGTCCATGCAGTCGGAGACGCGGCTATCGACACGGTGCTGGACGCGTACGAGCGAGCCAGTGCAGAACGCTCGATCAAGGGCCGGCGTTTTATCATTATTCATGGCAGTCTGATGCGCCGGGACCAGATGGAGCGTGCGCGCGAACTTGACGTGCGTGTCGACGCGCAAACGTCGTTTCTCTGGGACAAGGCGCCTACGGTCGCGAAGTTTCTCGGGAAGGAAACTGCTGATCGTGCCTTTCCGATGCGCACCATGATTGATGTAATGGGGCTTGATGCTGTGGCCCAGGGAACCGATTATCCCACCAATTCCCTGAACCCGTTCATCAACATGTATGTGATGGTGACACGCCGCGACAGGAGCGGCCAGATATTCGGTGCTGCGGAAAGGATCAGCCGCGAGGAGGCTATTCGCCTCTATACAAGCGCTGCGGCGCGCTACTCATTTTCCGAGCGAAAGACTGGATCGATCGAGCCCGGCAAATACGCCGATATGGTCGTTATTTCGGATGACATCCTTTCCGTTCCCGATGAGGCGATCAAGGACATCGTGGCCATTCGCACAATTGTTGAGGGGCGCACTGTGTTCGTACGTGAACTATGAAGGCCGCGTGCGTCAGTCGCGGTCAGGAGGGCGTGAACGAGATGAACAACGGCAACGAGAGACCGCTTGTCACGTCGGTTTGTTATGTGCGCTTGTCAGTCACCGAGCTGCATGCCACCGCCCGCTTCATGTCGGACGTCTTCGGCCTGCAGCGCGTCGCGGACCGGGACGGCGAGATCGCCTTTCGCTCCGACGACCGTTATCGGACAGTCAGTCTCGCCAGCAACTCGAGCGACGATGCGAGCATCGGGATTGAGGTGTGGGACGACAAGGCGCTCGAGATCATTGGCAGGCGCCTGGGCGATCTCGGTTTCGTGGTGAAAAACGCCGACCCGGAAGAGTGTCGCCGACGCTACGTCCAATCTGGACTTCTGGCCGAAGATGCCTCGAAGAACCGGATTGACCTCGTGGTGCGCCCCTCCCGCAGCGGCAAACGCTATTTTCCAACCCGCGACGCTGGCATCGTGCAATTCCACAGCGTCGGCCTTCGGACCACGCACCATGTCCGCGACCTCGCCTTCTGGAAAGCTGTCGGAGCCGAAGTCAGCGACTGGGTCGGCGACATCGCGTATCTGCGGACAGACGGGATGCATCACCGCATCGCGCTGTTCCCTTCGAAGCGCAACGGGCTGCTCTATTCCGCATTCGAGGTCGAAGCGTTCGATCAGATCATGCAGAACAGCTACTTCATGCAAGAGAGCCAGATCAGAATCGTGCAGGGCCCCGGCCGCCAGGCTGCGTCGCGCCAGATCTTCTCGCATGTCGAGGGACCCGACGGCGTGATCTTTTCCTACGTCAACGGGATGGCGGAATATGGCGACAAGCCGCGACTGGCGCGACAGTTTCCACTGGCAGCGACGTCGTTATGCGACTGGGGCAGTGAGAGCAAAGACGTGCCGGAACTGTGCGCCCCTCTCTAGACAACAAGAAGGAAATGAGCATGATTTATCTCAAGGATGTCAGCTACGTCCGCCTCGGCTCGCCGGACCTCGAATCGGCCGAAACCTTTGCGACCGCCTGTCTCGGCTTGCAGATTGCGGAACGCGGCAAGAAGGCGCTTTATTTGCGCTCCGACGATCGGGCGCACACGCTATGTTACTCGGAAGGCGATGCGGGCGATCAGACCGTCGGCTTCGAGGTCGAGGATGATGCGAGCCTGCAGGATGCCGCGTCCACGCTCGAAGCGCTCGGCCACTCCGTCCATGCTGGCACGGCCGAAGAGGCCGAGCAGCGCAAAGTGAAGGCGTTCATCGGCTTCTACGATCCGACCGGCAATCACATCGAACTGGTTGTGCGACCGGAACGCAGTGGGCCGCGCTATTTCGCCAGCCGCGATGCGGGCATCACCGGCTTCAGCCACGTCGGATTGAACTCGACCAATCTCTTGCGTGACGAGCGGTTCTGGACCCAGGTAAGCAACGCCCGGGTTAGCGATCGCATCGGTGATGTTCCCCTGATGCGCGTCAACGCCATCCATCACACCATCGCGCTGCTTCCTGCGCCAAATGCCGGCATCCAGCACATCAACCACCAGGTCGGGAGCAGCGATGATGTGTTGCGCTCCTATTACTTCCTGAACGAGAAGCGCGTGCCAATCGTATTCGGACCCGGCCGGCATCCGACCTCGGGCGCTCGTTTCCTCTACTTCAAAGGTCCTGACGGCATGGTCTTTGAATATTCTGTCGGAGTCGGCGAAATCGAGAACGATGAGACCCACCGCCCGCGTCAATTCGGTTTCGAGCCAGCGAGCTTCTGCATGTGGGGCGCAAAGCCCGCCGGCTAACGTCACCAAAGGCTGAAAGACCGACACTTCATCGAACGACGCGAAGTGGATACTGGCGAGGGATCATGGATCTGGGACTCAAGGGTCGAAAAGCCGTCGTGTGTGCGGCGAGCCAGGGGCTCGGCAAGGCAAGTGCTATGGCGCTAGCGCGAGAGGGTGTCGAGCTGTTCATCGCTGCCCGGCGGCGAGAGGTGCTGGAAGCAACGGCCGATGAGATTGCGAAACTAACGGGAAGCCGCCCGAACACGATTGTCGCGGACGTGACGACGAATGAAGGACGGGACGCCCTCTTGTCGGCCTGTCCTGCTCCAGACATTCTCATCAATAATGCTGGCGGTCCGCCGCCTGGAGATTTTCGCAAGCTTGAGCGCGATGACTGGATCAAGGCACTCGACGGCAACATGCTGGCACCGATTGCCTTGATCAAGGCGACGCTGGACGGCATGATCGAGCGCAGAGTCGGCCGCATCGTCAATGTGACTTCGCACGCGGTGAAGGCTCCGGTCGCGATGCTGGCATTGTCCAACGGCGCGCGCACGGGCCTCACTGGCTTCATTGCCGGCTTGTCTCGCTCGGTGGCCGAGCACAATGTGACCATTAACAATCTTTTGCCCGGCACATTCGATACCGACCGGCTGAAATCGAACCTGGCTGCGCTGGCAAAGAACTCCTCACGTGACGCCGTGGAAGTCACCGAGGAAATCAGGATGACCAATCCGAGCAAGCGCTTCGGTCAACCCCACGAGTTCGGTGCTGCCTGCGCCTTCCTGTGCTCGGCGCAAGCTGGATACATAACAGGGCAAAACATCCTCATCGACGGCGGCGCATATCCCGGCACGTTCTGATCGGCGGTCAGCCGCAGGCTAAGCGTTCTCACAGAATGGGACCGTCTCGCGATCGTCGATCTCGTCTCTTGGGGCGCCGAGGGATATCGGCCAACCGCCGCGAGGTCCGGAAGAAGCGGATCCGACTCGCCCTGAATTCCGATCGGACGTGCAAGTTCAGTCAAATAGACGGCGTCCCTGATGAATGCCTTGTTGATGCCCTAGGCCGCCTCCGCAGCCTGTGCCACTTCCTCGTGCCGCTTCCGGTTGATCAGGTTCAGCAGGTGAACGGAAGCGCGCGCATCGCAGAGTGCCCGATGATGATTGTCGAGTTCGATGCCGTAGATTTTGCAGAGTTTGCCGAGCCCGTAGGATTTATGACCGGGATAGCGCCGCCGCATTCCGGCGCAGGTGCAGAGCTTGGGAAACCGGAAGCGGCGCTCCAACCGTTCGTACTCATACGCGATGAAGCCATAATCGAAGTTGACGTTGTGGGCGACAAAGATACCGTCACCCATGAATTCCATGAAGCTCTCTGCTACCTCCGCGAACACAGGCGCGTCCCGCACCATCTCGTTGGTGATACCGGTCAACTGAACGATTTTGGTCGGGATCGCACGCTGCGGATTGAGCAAAGTGTGCCATTCGTCGACAACCTCGTGATTGCGGACCTTCACGGCGCCGATTTCAGTGATGCGGTCGCCGTTCGACCAGGCGCCGGTGGTCTCGATATCGACCACGACGTAGTCCTGTTCGGGGTCGAAGCGATAGTCGACCCGGCCGATTTCGGCGACGATGCCCGCGGTGCCGAGCTGGCGCAGGCGGGTGAGCTGATTGCGCCGGATGACGTCGCCCTCTGCCTTGATCTCCATGAACGAGGTTTTACCGTCGCGCACCACCATCAGGTCGGGGAAGCCATCCTTCATGTCGCGGAAGTCGTCGCACATCGAGCGGACGATACGGGCGACGCCGGCCGGATCGGTGCCTTCGAGCAGCGCGCGCAGTGCTTCGACCTGCACGTTGTCCCAGGCAAAAATCCCGTTGGGCCGCCCCCATCTTGCGGCGATCGTGCGCAGGATGATCGACAATCCGTTACCGGATTCAATGGCCTCCAGCTTGGCATCGATCGATGACGCGAACAGCCGGCGGAAGCTGCGGTCCTTCAGGCAATGCGGCACAAAGTCGAAGCAGCTGGCCAGTTGAGTGGTCTCGAAGAGCTCGTCCCAGAACAGAAGACCGAACAGGCTGTGCCACAGCACGTTCTCGGCGTTAAACACACGCGCGCCCTCGCGCCGCAGGACGCTGGCCACGCCCGCTTCGGGATTGCCACGATGCGTGTCGTCGACCGTAATGGCGCGGCCCGACCGAAGGAGTTCGGTGTAGAGCCCCGTGCGCCGTCCCCCGAACTTGTGCGCGTAGAAGTCCGTGGCAAACAGGTGCTCGCCATCGCTCGCGGGATCATCGATCATACGCTGCAGCAGTTCCTCGGCTTCGACCCGTTCTCCCTCGCTGTAGAGCAGGCGCGCCAGGCGTTCGTTGCAGTCGGGGGAAGAGCCTGCACGATAGAGCTGACGGGCGAGGGCACACTCATCACACTTTTCGAAATACAGGCCCGCCTGATGTGCCGCACGGCTGCGAAGATCGGCGGCGTAGTCCGTCCCGCAAGCGGGGCCACCAAGGACATCAATGGCTGCCTGGCGATAGACGGCCTCAGATTTGACATCGAGACGATCGAGGATCTGACTGTAATAGAAAGACGCCACGGCCTCATCGCCGTCAGTGAAACGCGCGTTAAATGACGTTTCCCGGTTGGTACGGAGAATGCCGAGATCGCGCAGGGCAAAATTCTTGAGGTCGACCTCGGTCTTGCCAAAGTAAAGGTAGAGAAGGAACTCGATTGGGCGCGTTCCGTCGAGCGCGATGAATTTGTGCCCGCCGCAGTGCTGCGCAGCGACGGAAAAGGGAATTTGCCCGAGATAGTAATCGACGAACCTCGGCTTTGCCCACGACTTGCGGACGTCTCCGCGCCCGGCCGCTTGCGCTCCCGTTACAAGGACCTTCCTGGGAAGGCAGGCGACGAACGCAGGGTAGTCGGATTCCGACAGCGCACGAGCGTGGCCGGCAACCGTCAATTCGGCAGCCGCAAGCTCGATGTCCTTGATCTCCGGATAACTGAAGAGCGATCGGTTGAAGATCGCTCCACGCCTGTTCACCATCCGGATCAGCAGGCATTGTGCGTCCCGCGAAAGGCCGCCGAAGCATGCGACGAAAGCGCGGTGCTCGTCGCCGAGAATCGAACCGTAGATCTTTTGTACGAATTCCAGCATCTCGACGAAGTGGTCGAGATAGTAGTACGCGGGCAGCACAGGAAGCTTCATCCGCGGTCGCTCCGCCGGATGTGCTCGTGTAGCGGCAGAATCGCCCGAGCCGCATGACGTCCGGGCACTACTGAAAGTCCCGGAGACGCTAACGTCGCGGTTCGAGCAAGCCGATTCATGTTCCAGTTTTTTTCTCGCCGCCGCGATTTGTCAAGAGCGCGGGCGAGGGGCGGCGCGTGCGCCTTATCGTCGGGGCAAACTCATAAAATCATGAGGGGAAATCGGCGACACGAGGGAGTACCGTTGTCCGTCTCAGCTCTGCGGCGGTGCTTCCGGCTCGGCTGTTTTGTCTTGCGCGGGAGGGCCTTCGCTTGCTGGTAAAAGTCCAGCATGGATCGCCCATTCCAGCGGGCCTATTGATGTCGCGAGCTCTTTCTCCTCGTCGATCGACCAGAGTTGCAGGCGAGGGCCGACGAGTAGGCGTAGTAACCGCCTGCGTATTCGCGGTCGGAGTCTTTTGGTGGTTCGACGAAACCAAGCTTTGCCGATCTGGCCGATAGATCGAGAAACTCCGGGCTGATCAGAGCATCGATCTGCTGAATGCGTCGTCGAATCCACGCCGAGATGTTCTCTGCAGGGTTCTCTCCATCCATCCCGAGTTGCTCCAGATGCGCAAGCACGGCAGAGAGCTTTGATCGCTCAACGAGTTGCTCATGGACTGCATCGACAAACTCAAGGCGACGCTTCTCGCGCGTATTGAAGGCTTCCACACGCTTGCGGCGGGCTTCCCCCTCCAGACGTTTGCGCTCACTCTCCTCGGCCGCGCGCCGGCGCTCCTTGAGCAATGCCCCGTGCTCAACAAGGCTTGCGACGATCTCTGGCAACATGGCTTCGACTTTTTGCCTCTTGCCATCTGACCAGGTCCGGCGAAGTCCTGCCCACAAATTGACTTGAATGACGATGGAGAGCCGGCCGGACGGCGAACGGTCGTAATTCGGCCAAGGGTCCCTCAAATTGCCCCAACGGAGATTATCTTCCTTCCGTTTCAATTCGGCTGCTGTCGGCTCGTGTGGAGTCTTGCGCGGCCGCTCTTCAATTCCAAAGGCGATCGAGACGTCTTCATTCGTTAGCTCGAGTGCGGTCTCGGTGGCTGTGGGGCGGTATCCTTCGGTTTCGGCAAGGACAAAGAGCCGGGCCAGAAGTTGAAGAGCCCGACCGGCTGAGCCGGGCGCGATCTTCAGGGACACTATGCCGCGCCCTTGGGCGCTCGTGAAACCCTCCGCGTCGGGGCGCGCTTTCGAAATGGCGCGCAGCGTTGCTGCCAGGATAGGGAGCTCCTCCACCAGAAAGTCGGTCGCGCCTGCTGCGGGAGGTTCAGACACCTTCGTCAGCCTCTCGTGGGCTTCCATCCCTGCCTTGCTCACCTGTCCTGGCAGGTTTGATGCGCTCGCGCCGGAGATGCGCACTTGGTCAAACCTTGCATCGGTTAGCTTCGGCAGGGACACCCGGCGAACGGGTTTGTCATGCTCGAGCTTCGCCCAGTATCCTCGGTCGGGAGTGGGGATCTTGTGGCGGTTACAGGTCTTCTTGAGAGCCGTACTGGTCAAGCCGTACTCGGCGGCGACCTTGGTCATCGGTTTTGACCAGACCTGCTGGTAAAGTTCATCGCGGGAAACAGTACGCACGCAAACGCCTCGGAGCTCAGTGAAATCTACAACGGACTAGCACGGCCTTTACGGGGCGATCGAGTCTTGCTTCGGAGTCGAGTACCTACCGCGGATCGGTCGCTCAATCGGTTCTCTCCTGCGGCAGGACGAAAAATCTGACCTGGGTCACCGCTGCAAAGTATTCATCTCAGTTGCATGGTTCCAATGCCGGCTCCGTGCTCCCTCGATACAACGGCGACGAGCCAGCCAAGGTGAGGCAGGCTGCTCAACTGGTCATGTGAAAGAGATTTGCGAGCAGTTGCTCACCGTCTGGCGGACAGGGTGTTTACTGCGTTGGCGCAATCGAACAGCCGCAGTTGCAGGAATAAGTCCCGAGAGACGACCCCTTCCAGCGGAGACCAATCGTGCCAAGTCCATTTTGGCGATCTTCGGTTCGACGGTCGTCTAGGTTTGCGTTCGGAAAACCGATACACCATCCCGCCTTCTGCAGCTTTTTGATCGACCGCGAAAGCGGGTGCTTATAGCTATTATTGTTCCCGAAAGACATTGCTGCGCGGGTAGCCGACAGGTTCGGCCTGGAGGGAGCCGGGCCTGCAGCCTGTCCTCCATGATGGGAAACAGTCAGTGACGTGATCGACCGTACCGCCGAAGCCTTCAGGGAGGGAATGTCAGCGTAGCCCGCATCTCCCGGCAAGAGTATGGGAGCATCGCTTTTGTCCGGTCCGTTCACCAAAACGGCAATGCCCGAGCGGTTGAAGTTTCCGGTCGAGCCAGTGCAACGCTCAAGCTCGACTGCCCCGTTCCTCAAAATGCCTTTCCCATTCCAGATCATCAGGGTGCCGTTCTGGATGATGCTGTTCGCCATGGCCGATTTGCGGGCCGGCCCCAATCATTTGAAACGGAGCGATCCATGTCCTGTTGAGAGCCGTCGTAAATTTGTTGGCGGCGTGAAAATGGTCATAGTGCCAGTCCGTGAGTATCACCAATGGATCATCTTTGAGGCAGATTCCCGTCATAGCAGATGGCCATGTGCTGGCATCCGCCAGCACGCCCGCTCCAAGATCAACGTATGCCCGTACTTTTCTGGATTTGCTGACCAGGGCATTTGCAGCGCCTTGTCCAACATCAAGAACAAAGACGTCTTCGAGACCACCGGTCGGGAGAGCTTGCCGTATCTCTTCGCCCGGTCTTGCGTGAGGTGACAGGTCAGTTACGTTCTTCAGGGTGTTCAGAGCGTTCTGCCTGATAGAGCCCTGAAAGAACCGCACGCGCGTAGGAGGTCCGTTGATGTTGCCATAGAGATTTGCAGGGCCACTTTCATCGGGCAGGACCTGAAGTTCAAGCCAGAGAGGCAGCCTCTTCGACCAGACTCTGAGCCATTCAAGAGCAACGACATCTTCGCCAAGCCGCGAATTGACCTCGATTGCGTACACCCGGAGCACGGGTGGATAGTGAACTCGAGCGGCCAATAGTCATTGGCCCGCGTGCTGGAGAGTTCTCGCCGTCGAACCAGTCCGCGTCCACCGTATCGAACAGGGCGTACTGCCTCCTGTGCCAGTCAATCAGGCGCGCGTAAACCCGTCTCGGGATTTCTGACTTGCAGTGAGGCTCAAAGAATTATTCAGCTTCATGACCCGATGCAGCCGCGCTATTCAAAATCATAATCGATAAACAACTCTCCGGAGGTAGAACGCTTGAACGCTTTCGGAAGCGTTCCCGCTGTCTTCTCTGCCTCGTATTCTTGTGTGTCGACCTGGTCGCTTCTGGCCAACTGACCATTCATGCGTCCGCGGAGCGCCTCCAGCAAGGGTTCTCTCGGAACTTCGTTGTAGGCGTGGATCTGGGTAGAGCACATTCCAACGCACCCCATTCGCATGGCAGCGACGGCATCCTTGGGCGTGGCATTGGCACTGCCGTGATGGCCAACCTTGTAGAAATCGATCTTGTTCAGGATCGACTTCGCTTGCTCCGTTAGATCCGTATGTCCTGGGGTGCCGTACGCACCACCATACAGGAAGTTTTCCCAGTTACCCCATTGGGCATCACCGGCGAAAAGCAGATGTCTTCCACGAAAGCTGAACAGGACCACGAGACTTTGGTTGTTCAACGTGTTGTCTGCGGTCTTGGCGCGGGCCGCCAGCAGATTGGGTTGGGCGCCGTTCACAAGTCGTACGATCGCCTGATCGTCGTAGATCCTGAATGCGTCGGCGGGATAGCTGCTCTTGTCGGTATAAAAAGCCCGGGCAAATGGCCGCACGGGTTCGTCGTCCGTCTCATTCTCCTCCATCAAATATTGCTGGCTTTTCTTGGTCATTTGCGAAATCAATTTGGGGTCGATCGGGGGCCCAGGATCGTGGCCGACAGGCCGGCATCGGAAAGAACCTTGGGAAGGACCGGCTGGTCGCCGGCCTTGTAATAATCATGGTCCGCCTGGTTCTTGAACCCGCCGTGCAGGACGTCGAGAGCCTTCTGGTTTTTTGATACCCCGCCGGCAGCAGCAAATCCGCCTGTGATGTTGTCGACCATATCCTTGAGCATCAATGAGCTGTCGTCGGCCCGCGCAGCCAGTCTCATTGAAAGTTGACTGGCCATTGCAGTGAGGCTCGCCTGGAAAGCCATCGCCGTACTGTTTTTGGGATCTTCAAACCACGGCATCCAGACACGATCGACCGTGAACTTGCTGAATATGTCGCTGCAGCTCGCGAAGCCTGAAATGTGGTCGGCGTGCCGGTGAGTCATGATGATGAGGGCCAGCCTGGATCCACATTCTTCGGCCATTTGCCCCACTGCATCCCGGATGCTCCCGAGATCCTGAGAATGAACGCCGCAATCAATAAGAATATGCTCGCTTCCCCCGCCACGGGCTGGCACGCTCAGGAGAAAGAAGTCTCCAAAGCCAACACGATACATCCGCACCCGTAATCCTTTGGCGCTTTCGCCGGAAGGAGCGTCGCCGTCGGACGAATGTGCCTTCTTGCCGGGCTCCGGCACTTCGAGATTTTTATCGCTCTTCTTGACGGAGGCTTTTGCCTTTTTTCCCTTGCTTTTGGAAGAGGACTTCTTTGCGGGTGCCATGATCAAGCTCCGGCGTGCAACAAGCCAAAATCGAGTTGGAAACGGGCATCGTCTCCGGTTTCGTCAACAGCGCCATTGTCAATCTTCTGGCTGATTGCCCGACCGGTCGATGCATAGTACGTCCGCACACGGTCCTCTCGTTCGGCACTATGATCTCGCTCGACGAACTCGCTCCGGTGCTGGACGCCGTCCCTCCAGCGCGTGACGAGGTCAGCATCCGCGTCGAAATGCTCGCGGTGACCGCACAGGACCGGCGTATGGTCCGCAACAAGCTTCCGCGGGTGCGCGCCTTCACGCGGCGCAACGCGATCGACCTCGTCGCGTTCGGCTCCGACAGTCCAACCCGGCTCGGCATCGTGACGGCCGGCAAGGCATTTCAGGACGTGATCGATGGATTGAGACTGCTCGGCATCGACGATGCCATCGCGCGCCGGCTAGGCATCGGCGTACTGAAGGTTGGCCTGATCTATCCGCTCGATCCCGAGCCGCTGAACGCGTTCGCCCGGGCCGTGCCGGAGCTCCTCTTCGTCGAAGAGAAGCGCGCGCACATGGAGCTTCAGGCGGCGGCTCTCCTGTACCACTCCGACAGGCGGCCGAACATTTCCGGAAAGGCGACGCCGGAGAGCGAAGCACTGCTGCCGGCCGACGAGCCGCTGGATGCCGCGACGGCTGCTGTCGCTATCGGGCGTCGCATTCTCGCCACCGGCTCAGCCGAGCGGCCCGACATCGCCGCGCTGCGTGTCGCGTCGTCCGGTCGACTCGATGTCGCACCGCTGGCGCGCCGTCCCGTGTTCTGCTCCGGATGTCCACAACCGTTCGACCAAACTGCCGGACGGTTCGTTCGGCGTGGCTGGCATCGGCTGCCACGGCCTTGTGCAGTTCATGGACCGCAATCCGCTTCCATGCACGCACATGGGAGCGGAGGGAGTGAACTGGATCGGACTGTCGCATTTCACCGAGACGAAGCACGTCTTCGTCAATCTCGGAGACGGCACGTTCTCGCATTCGGGATCGCTGGCGATCCGTGCGGCGGCGGCTTCAAACGCGAACGTGACGTTCAAGATCCTGGCGAACGACGTCGTCGCCATGACGGGAGGACAGAGGGTCGAGAGCGGTCTGTCGGTCGGCGCCATGGTCCGCCAGGTCCTGCTCGAAGGGGCCAAGCGCGTCGTCGTCGTGGCGGAAGACCCGGAAGCCGTCCGATCCAGCCAATCGCTGCCGCCGCAGGTCGAACTCGTCCACCGCACGTAGATGGAGAACGTGCAGCGTGAACTTCGGGAGATTCCCGGGACAACCGTAATCGTCTACGTCCAGATCTGCGCCACCGAGAAGCGCAAGCGGCGCAAGCGCGGCAAGGCACCCGCCGCCGCAAAACGCGTGGTCATCAACCCCGCGGTCTGCGAAGGATGCGGTGACTGCTCGTCCGCGTCGAACTGCATGTCGGTGCAGCCCCTCGAAACGGAGTTCGGCCGCAAGCGACGCATCGACCAGGCCAGTTGCAACAGCGACATGACCTGTCTCGAAGGCTTCTGCCCGTCGTTCGTGACCATCGAGCACGGGGAGGTGAAGAGGCCCGCTCCCATCGACATCGAAGCGGCCGCCGGAAAGCTGCCCGCGCCGGCCGCGCGCAAGTCCGGGCCCGAAGCCTTCGGCATTCTGCTCGCCGGCATCGGCGGCACCGGCGTCGTCACCGCCTCGGCCATTGTCGGCATGGCGGCGCATCTGGAGGGACGGGGCGTCGGAATTTACGACATGACCGGGCTCGCGCAGAAGGGAGGCGCCGTCTACAGCCATCTACGCATCTTCCCGTCGCCGTCCGGCGTCGCTCCGATGCGGCTCGGTCTCGACGACGCCGATCTCTTGATTGCTTCGGATGCGGTCGCCGCCACCCAACTCGACTCGCTGAAGACCGTCCGAGCCGCGACCGAGATTCTGCTCGACGGACAGGTGATGGCTACCCAGGCGTTTCATGAGAACGGAAACGTCGATCTCGACGCCGAACGTCTCGTTCGCCGCCTTGAGCAGCGCGCTGGCCACAAGGCCGTGCGCATCCCGGCGAACGAACTTGCGCGCCGGGCGTTCGGCGATCCCATCGCAGCGAACATGATCATGCTCGGCTACGCGTTCCAGATGGGGATGCTGCTGGTCGATTGGCGCTCGATGGAGCAGGCGATCCGGATTAACGGCGCGGACGTGGACGGTACGCTGCGCGCATTCCGCCTGGGCCGGCTGTATTTCGCCGATCCGCAGGCCGCGGAGGCGCTCCTCGAAGCGGACGAACCTCAGGTGGCCACGGCGCCCGCACCGGTCCGGACCCTGCAGGAGCGCATCAGCGTCCGTGTCGACGCGCTGCGCGCCTACCAAGACACCGCGTACGCCGAGCGTTTCCGCTCCCTGGTGGAGCGCGTGCAGGAGGCCGAGGAGAGGGCGTCGCCAGGCTCCTGCCGCCTGATCGAGGCGGTGGCGACGAACGCGTTTCGCCTGATGGCTTACAAGGACGAATACGAAGTTGCGCGGCTGTTGACAGACGCTACCTTCTGGAGCGGGGTTCGGCGGCGGTTCGACGGTGGCTCGCTCAAGCTTCACCTCGCGCCGCCGATGCTCTCCGGCCGCGATCCAGCCAGCCGGCGTCCGCGCAAGATGGCGTTCTCGGCCACCTTGCTTGTGCCGGCGCTGCGGCTGCTGATGCGCTTCAAGTGGTTGCGTAGGACAGCGTTCGATCCGTTCGGCTGGACACGCGAGCGGAAGTCGGAGCGCCGGCTGCGCGACGAATATCTCGGAACCGTGCAGGAGATCGCCGACGCGCTCGACGGTTCGAATCTCGATGCCGCGATCGCCCTCGCGTCGTACCCGCAGGAGATCCGAGGCTACGGACCCGTCAAGGAAGCCTCGATTGCGCGCGTCGAACCGAAGGCAAAGGAACTCAGATCCCGTTTCGCCGAAGGGGTGCGTAGCCATCTCACCTCGGCCGCGTGAACGTGGGCTAAAACGCATCGTCGTCAGGAGTTTGCATGTACGGAAGTCTGCAGGGACAACGAGTATTGGTCGTGGGCGGCAGTTCGGGCATCGGATTGGCGGTCGCGCAGCAGGGGTGCGAGGCCGGCGCGTTGGTCACCATAGCGTCCCGTTCCGTCACCAAACTCGACGCCGCGCTCTCCGGACTTCCGCGAACCGCAAAGGCGACGCGGATGGATACCGCCGACTATCCCTCCATAGAGACGTTCTTCGCCGGCGAACTGGAATGGGATCACATCGTGGTGTCGGCGGCGCAGACGACGAGTGGTCCGCTCCGGAAAGCCGAACTGAAAGACGCACGCGCCACCATGGAAAGCAAGTTCTGGGGCGCCTATCACGTTGCCCGGGCGGCGAAGATCCGGGATGGAGGCTCGCTCTGCTTCATCTCCGGCTTCAGGAGCGCGCCCCTCCGCAAACACTGTGTTGCAGGGAGCCGTAAACGCGGCGCTCGAGGCGTTGACGCGTGGCCTCGCGCTCGAGTTGGCTCCGGTCCGCGTCAACGCGGTTTCGCCCGGCCTGGTCGCGACGCCAATGTGGTCCGGCATGGCCGAAGCCGAGCGCGAAAAGATGTTCGCCGGTGCGACGGAACGCTTGCCGCTGCGTCGTATCGGAGAGGCATCGAACATCGCGAGCGCGGTCCTCTTTCTCGCGTGCAATCCGTTCGCGACCGGTTCGACCGTCGTCGTCGATGGGGGTGCCACCATCGCGGCGTGAGCGGCTTCCCGATCGTTGGACCGCTTCGACACGCGCGGCTATCATCGAAGAAAGAGCAGATGTTCGTCTATTGAACACAATAATCGGGAGGTTGAAATGGTCTGCAGGTCGACGGCGCTCGCGATTCCCGGTGCGGGAATTCTGTTCGCGGGCGCAGCGCCCGCCGTAGCCCGCAGGCGGATGTTACTTCGCCTGATCTTGTCCTCGTCAACGGAAAGGTCCTGACCCTCGACGAGCAGTCCAGCGTGACCGAGGCGATCGCCGTTCGGGACGGAAAGATTCTCGCGACCGGCAGCAGCGCGTCCATCCGGGCACTCGCCGGAGCGCGCACACGCGTGCTCGACGTGTCCGGCAAGACTGTGATCCCCGGCCTGATCGACACCCATGCCCACTTCAAGGCGGCTGGACTTGGCGACTATGTCGTCGTCATGGGCCGGGCCAAGACGGTCGCGGAAGCGCTTCAGGCCATCAAGGCCTTCGTCGCCAAAAAGAAGCCGGGCGAGTGGATCGTTGGCGGAGCGTGGCACCCTCCGTCACAACTCGCCGAGAAGCGCTACCTGACGAGGCAGGAGATCGACAGCGTCGCTCCGAACAATCCGGTCTACTTGCGCACCGTCGGGCATTTCTCGATGGCGAATACGATGGCTTTGCAGAAGGCAGGCGTCGACAAGACCACCGCAAAGCCAGACGGTGGCTCTTTCGAGCGCGACGCGGCCGGCGAACTGACCGGCGTCCTCGTCGAGACCGCGATCGACCGGGTCGAGAAAGCCGTTCCGCCGTGGACCGAAGAGGATGAAATCAGGCAGTACACGCTTGCGGAAGGCGCGCTGAACAGTTTTGGGATCACAAGCGCGGTCGAAGGCGCCACGGAAGCGCGCGACGTCCGTACGCTGCAGAAGCTCGCCGCGTCCGGACAAGCGACGCTGCGGACGGGATTGATGTACAGACCCGAGCCGCCCGCCGATCTGAGCGCCTGGGAAGCGATCATGTCGGGTAATGGCGCTTCGTCCGGCTTCGGCGACGACTGGGTCAGGTTTGCCGGTATCAAGATTTTCTACGACGGCGGCATGACGCTGAAGACGGCGCTGATGCGCGACGTCTATCCGGACTCGCACGACAACTACCACGGCATCGCCCAGCAGACGCCTGAGCGGCTAAAGCAACTCGTGTCGATCTGCAATCGCTACGGTTGGCGTGTCGGCGTACACGTCGTCGGCGATCTCGGTATCGACCAGGTGCTCGATGCTTTCGAAGTTGCCGACAAGGAGAGATCTATCAAGGACCGGCGTTTCGTTCTCATTCACGCAGTCTGATCAGGTCGGAGCAGATGGAGCGGGCCCACAAGCTGGGGGTCAGGGTCGATTTCCAGAACGTCTTCATGTGGGACAAGGCCGCGACTGTCGAGCGCTTCCTGGGACGGCCGACCGCCGATCGCGCCGTGCCGACCAAGACCTTGATCGAAAGAATGGGGCTAGAGAGCCTCGGCGCCGGAACCGACTTCCCCGTCAACCCGATCAACCCGTTCCTCAACATGTACATCATGGTGACCCGAAAAGATCCCAATGGAAGCGTTTACGGCGCGGCGGAAGCTATCAGTCGCGAACAGGCGCTCCGCCTCTACACGTCGGCAGCTTCGCGCTACACGTTCGACGAAGCACACAAGGGGACGATCCAGCCGGGCAAGCTTGCTGACCTCACGGTCCTTTCCGCGGACTACATGGCCATCCCGGAAGAGCAGATCAAAGACATCAAAGCGGACATCACGCTCGTCGGAGGAAAAGTCGTCTTTCAACGCTGACTCATGGAGGAGACTGACGCCAAGGCGCGTAATGTCGAAGCCGCCAGCATCCGCCGACGCCGGACGCTTGGGCCGAAGCACGGCAGTGCGGAGAGCTGCTCCGGAGACCGGAGGTGTGTTCCTGACATCTGACGGTATTTGAGGATCTGTATCAGTGCTAGCACTGTCAGTGTTGCTTGCGCGCGGGGCGCGCCATCCGGTCGATACACTCCGATAGTTGGCGGAACCGCTGGTGCTTGTGAGGTCCAAAATTATTCTGTGAATTCAAGACCAAAAAATTGCGGCGGATATGCTGTCGGGGTTTGTCCGTCAAGCTCGAGGAATTGTGCTTGCAGATCAACGACGAAACGTCGTCCCAAATGATTGATGGGTGTTATTTCCCGACGTGCCATATTGCTGTGCTGCAGGCGATTGAGACCAATAAGTGATGTGCAACTAAAGCTCCGAGTTCCGCCGGGCAACCGGCTGGCCAACGGGTCGTATAAAAAGAAGTGTTTGGCAGTGTCGGACACGATGGCGACGCGCAGCAGTTCCTTCGCCCGGAGACGGGACAGCATCATGCCTACTTGTAAGACGGCAGGGTCCGATTGCCTGCAGGCACATTCCTGACTTGCAATGAGGATCGGCCAGCGGATGCCTGCAACCAAGCCGTTATGAGCGGCGGACTATCGATCGCCTTCGTTGATTTTGCTGTGTGTTCGCCTGACCGTCCACTAGGTCGGATGAGCAATAGAACGCTTCGTGTTAAGCCCGATGCAGTCGCGCTTTGGTACACGCTCATGCCAGATCCGACATCGCCAGACGGACAGGAAGCAATTTCATCTGTGCGATCTGGTTTGGTACACCAGGTCTCAATTTCATTTTACCCCGACGAAGAGACCTGGTCGTGGGCAAACGACGAGACGCCGCTGCGTACGATCACGAAGGCAGATCTGCGGCAGCTTTCGTTGGTCACCTGGCCAGCTTACGTGCGAACAAGTGCGAACTACGCCGCTCCGGTGGCAGACAGAGCAGTCGTGCGTGCTGCTAAAACCGTGGCGGCTAGGCGCGCTGAAATGGAAATGAAGTTTCGGTCCATTGCAGTCACAAACGACCAAGCTGCCAGGCGCCGTATCGGCGTAAAGATGCTTCGTTCCATCCTGTCGTGACACGGGGAGGGGTATGGCAACTTTCTAAAGTAATGGTTTTTAAAAAACCGGCCGCTCCGGTTTTCACGCGCTTCCACAATTCAGACCCCCAGGGTGAAAATGCCCAGACTACGCGCCCCCATGACCATGGCGAAGATTGAAGGCCGTCACATCAAAAATCCACAGCGCTGCAAACGCAACGAGCCGACCGCCGACGCAATCGGAGATCCTCCAGCGTGGCTAACGGATCCACAGCGGACGGCATGGCGCGAATTCGCTGGCGAACTGCCTTGGTTGAACCGGTCGCACCGAGCGTTGGTGGAAATTGCCTGCACAATGCGTGCTCGTCTCCAGGCGGGCCAAGAGGTCGGCACCAAAACGCTCGCGCTGTTGAGGTCGTGCCTCGCCAGCATGGGCGCAACGCCTGCAGACGCGAGCAAGGTGGCTTGGGCGTCGCCGGAAGAAGAGCCGGATGATTTGTTGGACTAAACGACGGCGAGCACTGGCTTGTTCATCAGAATGACGCTTTCCCGAAGCAATGCGCGCCGCTACATGGAACCAACCTGGATTTGGATGGTTAAACATCGTCCACAATCGGGGAAATCCTCATGACCGACGACCCTTTACCGTCTGCCGATGCACGGCCGCGATCGGTGCTGCCGTTGCTCGTCGCGCTCGTCGCCCTCGTCGTCGCTGGCGGTGCACTTTGGATGAGCTACAGCAACACTACGAAACTTGCCGCTTCGCAAGAACATGCTGCGGTAGCTCCTCCTGCGGACCCTGCCATTGATCAGATTAAGCAGACCTTGGCGTCTCTACAGCAGGCGGTGCAAGGGATCCAGGCTGACCAACAGAAGCTGGCTGCTCAGGTCGGCGACGCTCAACAGAAGACTTCAGCACAACAGGGCGAACAGAAGTTGTTGTCCGACCAGCTCGGCGCATTAAGTGCGCGGGTCAATTCGTTGGAATCGGCAAGGGCAGAAACCTCGGCGCCGGCACCGCAGACCGCTCCAGCTCCGCAAGGAACGAAGCATCGGCGGGAGCGGCCCTGAATTTAGCCGCGAACCTTGCTCGAACTTAGTTCGGCGTCGCCTCACGCGGCTGTCGTTGCGGCCTCGGTTATCCCAACCCCTTAGCCCGGACTACGCGCCGCGCCCCAAGCGGGCGCTTCAACTCCGCGTGTCGAGCGAGACGCCCAACAACGACGCTTTTACCATCGTAGCGGCCGGAGTTCGCTTCAGTGCTTTTGCAATTTTTGCGACGCCGGCCCGCTGCTTGGCTAACGTCTTTAGGTTGCGAACATCATCCTTCGTCCAGCGACGGATTGTCTTTTTCTTTTTGGCCAACTCGGCGCTCCTTCATTGTTAGGAGCGCGCTTTAGCACGTGGCACCGGGAACTCAAACCTGTGCGCGTTCTGCAACGTTCAACTCTAGGAAGTATTAATGTCCACAGATCTAGTAGTCCAACTCGGAGCCAAGCTCGACGCGTTCGCGGCCGATATGAATACGGCCGGTGACATGGCGGATAGCGCTATTAGTCGGATCGAGCAGTCGTTTGCGAGTCTGAATCCAGACTTTGGCGGCTTTGCCGCGCTCGGCGCCGCAGCTACCGGCGCAGCAGGAGCCGTTACCGGCCTTGTGGCTGCGCTGATCAGCGTCAACAGCCAATTGGCGAGCGTTGCGGATGCTGCCAGGTATCTTAGTACAACGACAGACCAGGTCCAGAAACTTCAGTATGCCGCATCGACCGTTGGCATCGGCAATTCTGATTCTTTGGCGGGGCTCCAGAATGCCGGCAAGCTGCTCAATGATGCACTGGTCAACGAGAACTCGCTGACAAAGCTGCTCGACGCAAACGGTGTTCAGTATAAGAACCAGGCCGGTCAACTTATTACGATCAACCAGCTTCTTTCGGCTGGCGCTGACCTCATAAGGAACTCGAACACTCCGGCGGACAAGTCGGTCATCGCCGGCATGCTTGGCCTCGCAAAGGATTGGGTTCCGCTGCTGGATCAGGGATCCGCCGGCCTCAACAAGCTAGAGGGCGCCGCTCAGGACGCAGGATCAGTAATCGATAGCGATATTGTTGAGCGTGCGGCTGATTTCGATAAGAAATGGAAGAACAGTTCGGAGTCCTTTTCTACGTATCTGCGATCTGCGCTCGTTGACCTGGTTCCGCTCTTCGACAATCTGATTGAGAAGGGTGCCAAGCTTTTAAAAAACCTTCCGGGTCGCTCGGATATCCAGGCCAGCAGCGATGCTGCGTTGAAGGGGCTGGCAGAACCAACGGGTGTGTCAGATACGCGCGTTATCAAGATCGACACCGACAATCTTCACAACGCGATTCAAGAGTTTGAGAATTCACCAGCGTTTTCGGTAAGCACCTGGACCGCTCTTGGTGCGGCATTCGCAGCAAGCGTAAAGATACAGTCGCCAGAAGAGGCGGCGAAAACGATATCCGGCTATGCAGCTAGTCAGATTGTCGAGCCGATATATCGATATATCCATCTGAAGAGCAGATGAATGCTGCTTTCAAAAAGCAGTGGGCTGCCGCGGACGCGGCGTCTGACGCAGAACAAGACGCTGACGATATAAAGACGAAGATTCCTGCCAGGAAAACCGGCGGCGATGCCGCCGACTCCTACGACCGAGCCAAGGAGTCGCTCGAAAAGTACACGGCGCGCCTAACGGCTGAGGCCAACGCGCAAGGGCAGGGCGCGGCTGCCACCGAGGAAGCTAAAGCGAACGCCCAGCTTCTGACTGCAGCCCAGCAAGCCGGGATTCCGGTCACGCAAAAAGTCTTGGACCAGATGCAAGATCTGGCGCAGGACGCTGCTGAGGCAGCCGACGCGCTCGCCAAGGCTAAAGTGGCGTCTGACATCTCGCGTGGCCAGCAGACCGCATTGCTGACTCCGCAAGACCTTGCCATTGCCAATCAGCTTAAGGGCATCTACGGCGATGACATCCCGGCTGCGCTAAGATCAAGCGAAGCGGCGTCGCTGCGCTTCAACAGTACAATCCAGCAACTCGGCCAGTTAGGCCAGCAGGTCAACAGCGGATTCCTGGTCGACTTTGAACCCCAGATCCGCAACGGCGCTTCTGCGATGGATGCGCTTAAGACTGCCGGCGTCAGTGCTCTCGGCAAGATTGCTGACAAACTCGCGCAGATGGCGGCCGATAATCTGTGGTCATCGGCGTTTGGTGGCACGTCGGGTGGTGGTCTGCTTGGGCTGTTGGGTGTTGGTGGTAGTCCCGCGTCGAACACTTCCGCGATTAACGCCTCCAATGCCACACTGGCGAGTGGGACGGGCGGCGCATTCTACGGGCCGGGGTTCGCTTCAGGCACAGACAACGCGCCGGGCGGCATGTCGCTCGTTGGCGAGAACGGTCCTGAGATTTTGAACATCCCCAAGGGCGCGCAGGTTATCCCGAACGACATTCTTAGGAATGGCGGAGGCGGTGGGGTTAATGTCAACGCTGGCAGCACGGTGGTCATTCAGGGCGACGCCAGCGATAAGACGGTGGCGCTTATCAAAGCCGCGCTGGCGCAGCATGACGCTACATTGCCCGGCCGCATTGTTTCGACGGTCAGGGATGCCAAGGCGAGGCGGGTGCTGGCTTGAAGGGTTGGGGGGCTGGTCGGGGCGAATGAATTGGATGGTTACGTCAGCAATGCGGACCGTAGTTGATCGGTATCAACAAGCTTGTGGAAATCTGTAAACTAGGCCTTGTTTTATTCTATTTATTCGGAGCGAGGTTAAATGCGGCGTCAGATCATGCCACGCACACGACATTGCAGTGACAAGTTGCAGATCGAGGCAAGGATCGCCAAGCTAGATCGTATGCTTAACAGGTTCCGTCAAATTGACGCGTTGCTGGGCGAGACGGGTCCAGTCGGTCTTAGAAGCGGATTGTTGGAGCTTTCTGCTCGGTCGAGCCGCAGCGCGGACAAGATGCAGCACTGAGGATACGCCATCGCCGCAGCCGTGGCAGGCGGCGGGTGTCACTGCAGCGCTGCGGGGCCGAGGCTTCACTTCGGTCCTGACGTAGCGTTTGTCGGAGCGTTAACGATCGCGGCCAGGCTTGGCAATTTCGGCGCTGGTTTCGTGCTCTTGGGAGCTGCCGGAACTGAAGCGGTCCTCTTCCTATGCTCTAACACGGCTTCACACATCGCGAGGTGTTCGCTCCTCGTTTTCATGAGATAGCCCATTTCTCCCATGCATCCAGCAACAGTTGCGTTGCCGATTTGGCTGCCGACGACACCCTTGTTCATGCCTGCGACAAGAGCACCGGCAAGGCCGTGCCCATCCGGCATATTTGCGGTTGTCGCGATCGAGGCAGCCTGTCCGCGCGAGGAGCAAATGGTCCTTGCTTGTTCAAAGTCGACCTGAAGAACGGGATTGTCCGCCAATCGCTGGCAATCGACGCGTCCCCAAACAAGCGGATCTTCGGGCACGGTTTCAGCTTGAGCAACGCAACCGGCGAGCAAAAGGGCGCCGCCAAGCGCAACAATAATTTTCATAATAATCCCCCAGACAATCCGCAATTTTAGATCGAGTGGGCGTTGGGCGGCAACTAAGCCTTTAGTTGCATTTGAGGCCGATGACTCCCAGCGCTAGCGTTATTATCGGAGCAGGGAATGACCATCCACCTCAAGCTATTACCGCCAGACGACCGCGGCCGCTAACGCAGGGAATGAATTCGTATTGCAGCCTCAAGCCGCGCTTTTGAATCTCGCCGCTCTTGTCCATAAACGCCAATGGTATTCGACACGGATAACAGTGCCACTCCTGCTTCCGAAACCTTGATGCCCAATAAACGAAGCGCCCAGGTTGCCAGCGGCTCTGTCTTAGCGAACGCCTGAAGCTTTGCACCTATTCGCGGTAGCCTTCTTCGGCAGCGCGCAAGCGATCAAGGTCTTCTTTTGTTGCTTCTGTGCCGAAGAAAGGGCCGTAGCCGTCCGTTGATTGTGTTCGATAGCGCGTTGGGACGTTATCGAAGATGATCGCCATTGTTCGAACTTCGATTACCAAGTCTAGGCCGCGACGGAACGGCTTTGCGACAAACTCGGTGAGTATCCAGCCGATAAAACCCGACAATAATCCAAGGGCAATGCTTGTAAGTGTCATCGTGTTTCCAAGCACTGTGAGTTTTTGCTGAGGCCCTACCGCCAACTGCGTGTAACGTTGATTGCGAAGGCGAGTGGCGCGGCGATCGCAGCGCCAAGGAGACCGTAGAACGGTGCTGAGATGATGGCACCAAGCGCGCTTGAACTTGTTTCTATACCGTAGAGCCCACCAACTATGGCAAATCCGACCGTCATTAGAATCAGCAGCCTGTCATTGCGTTCCTCAATCCTATGACGGCGTGCCTCTCTCACGGTCAGTCGATGCGGACCGAAGGGCTCTGTCGAGCCGCAGTGCGGGCAGGCTCGCGCGCTGAACGATACTTGGCCGGAGCAATCGTGGCAGGCCGGCGTGACTGCATTCCTGCCTTGGGCATTCGTTTGGTGATTCATTTAGACCCATCGCCGTTTCGCCGCTGTCGTCCGAGCCACTCTTTCTCGGCTTGATATCAACTGTGATGCGCCGCGCGGCAACATAGCCCGCGTGCCCGCTACCCTAGATCGAGGGGAGTTGCGGGGGCAACTCCTACTTCTTGGCGGCGCTCTCGGACGTGGTTACCTGGGATTTTGGCGCCGATCCTTCCGCGGCCTAGAGTCGAGTAGATCTGGCAGCGGCGGTGCTGGTGGACGAGGCTCAGCGCTCGGCGCGCTGTCTCGATCGGCTTTATCCAACTGCCTGCGATTGATCCCACGCCCAATCAGGCCGGCAACCAACAGCAGCGCGCCCGCCGCAATGAGCCAGTGCGGCAGTTGCAACGATCCTATCGCGGCCTTTATGAAATCCACTATTTTTTGCCTTCAGCCCCAACTCGGGGTGGGGTACCTCAAATATGCCAGCCCATAACCGTAATGAGGATCGCCACCACCACCATGATCTCGCATATGATCTCCACATGCCGCTGGTTACGATGGTAGCTTCATGGCTTGTCCGTTTGCCCCATTCTACAACAACCCGCAGGTCTCCTCACTGCGCAACACAGGCCTATCGCAACTCTACTTTCGCGCAAGCCTCACACCGGCGCCGCCATCAATCAACTCGCCGTCTTCGAGGAAGACAACTCCTGCCGCCTCGAATGCGGCGCGGATATCAGCCACAGTTCTGGGCAGCAGCTCCTCGCCGCGCTCTAGCCTGGTGATGGTATTGGTCGATACGCTGGCGGCCTCTGCGACCTCGCGGACTCCGAGATTTAGGGCGGCGCGAGCCATGCGAGATTGCGAAGCGGAAATCATTAATGCCCCAAAGGTCGTGTTCGTATCCGCTACTTCGTAGCGAAAACGACTTGACGTAGCAACAACTGACATTATGGCTACAGTGTAGCGATTCCGCTACTGGGGAAATTGCAATGGTGTCGGCGGAAATGAACGACCACTTGGTTGATCTTTCGGATACTCAGGTGAAAATTTCGAATCTGAAGAGCGCGGCGGATATTCTGCACTCGCTCGTGCATAAGGACGGGGACGAGGCTCACTCAAGGTGGATGGTTTTGCCAACTAAGCTATGGTCCGCAGAAGAAGAACAAAGGCTTTTACAGTTGATTCGCGAGACGGGTTTGACGCTGCGCGAGATCGCCCAGAAGCTGGGGCGCACCGAGGCCGCAGTCAGCGGCCGGTTGACCGTTTTGCGGAAGCGAACGGCAGAGAAAGACTAAGGTTGCGAGCGCAAGACGACCCGCGTCGAGCACTGCTGCTTCCGGGTCATCACGGGCCGCCCAAGACCAGCATAGTCGTCAAGACGGCCGAAAAAACAAACAACCCCACGATGGCGAACTGTAATAGTCGCTCTGCTCGCATTTGCGCTCCCCCGCAAATCTGTTCGGCGTGCGCGTAACGCGGAAGAGCGCTATTAGTTCCGAGATAGCGCACCTGATTGATATTTTCTGAACGTATCCGATATCAGGGAGACGGTCAGGGACAGAAATCATGAGCGCAAAGGCACGAGAGTTTATCGATTTCTGGGTTGAGAATAGCGTGCACGCTGTGGAGCAATATCGAACAGCCGGCGCATCTCAGGACGTGGCCGAACTCACGCGGCGCATTGTCGAGGCCGCCAAGGGGCAGGGCATCACTGAGGAGGCACTGCGCGAGGAAGTGGGTGACGTGGCTGAGTACATTGATGGCCAGCTTAAGGCTGCGAATAGGGCAGAGGCCGATCGGCGCAGGCCTGCGTAGGCGGCTCACAAAGCTACGCCGCCCGTTTGAAAATCTTACAGGCGGCGCGGCCGTCTAGCCCCGAGAGGGTACGAACAAAATCCCAGATATTGATCCGTCTTGTCGGGCCGAGGAAAGGTTCAAAGATATATGGGCGCCTACTTATCTATCCTGTGAACATCCCCCGGCTCCAGCCTAAGCTCTTCGAACAGTTTTTGCTGCTCGTCCGTTAGCGCCAGGTCCAAGACTTGAGCGGTGGCGCCCTCCGGAGCCTCGGCCAGCACCAGCGTCAGCGCCTGACTTGGCTTGGCGAGCGCAACCCAAATCTGCGTTTTAGTGTCGTCAGCCGTCAGCTCAACGACGGTGAATCTGGTGCCGTAGGACTCGCCCATGACAGCCAATTCGGCACCGACAATGCGGTTTCTATTCGGCCTATCAATCCGGTGGCCGCAGACCGGGCGATCTCAGCCATTCGCTCAAGTGCGCGCCGGTCTCCGCTTGGCGAGCGCGCTTGAGCAGCGCCTCCTTCTCGACGCCGGCCGGCATTGCTTTGGCTCTCTCCCGAAGCTCATCGGCTTGATGGGCAAGCCGCTCTTCCAGAGTTTCAATTTGTTTGATTCGTTTACGACGCTTGATCGTCATGCGCTTTCCCTTTTCCATTCCGTGAGGAGGCGAAATCGCGGTGACGGCGTTCCATCACCGATTTAAATGCCAAGGGCCGTGCGGCGACGAATTACAATTAACCGGCGGGCAATTTGGTTTCGCTAACCTATGTTAAGCCACTGATTTATTTTGAGAATTACTCAAGGTGCGCGAACTACTCATTTAGCTTGCTCAAGACAATGCGAGCGGCTGCTACCCTCCGTAGTGAGCGGGTCGCTCCAGTAACGGATTGTTACGGTTGAAATTACGGTTTGTGCGGCATTCGTTCTGGCCGCGCGGCCGGCGAGGTAAAAGGCCGCTTCCTATTTGTTGGGGACAAAAGAACGGCTTGCAACGTAGATACATTGCGTAGATACACGTGAAAAGACGCCCATAATAAGCCATTGTAATTTCAATAGAAATATTGTCAGCCCTCGTCGTTCGATTCCCCTAGGGAGCGCCATAAATTTCAATGACTTAGGTTCGTTTCGGGCAAGTTGTCGAATATCCGTTGAATAAGCGTCGGCGAACGTTGGCGAACTCCGCCACAGTGATCTGAACAGGTACCCGTGCCGCAAGCGAAAGCTTCCGCATCTTCGGCGGTGCGACCGAGTTCGGCGCGACCGGAAGAAGAACTCCCCACGACGGCGATCAGGAATATCATTTCGTCAGGCTCGACGATCCGAGCTTCCCGAAGCCTCGCCGATTAGGGTCGACGGTTACGCCGCTTCAACTTTGATCTTGTCGCGCCGGGCCGGCGACCAACCAGGAACTCGGTGATCCGCCTAAGAGACGGCGCATTCGCACGTTGCTCACCAGGTGCGAAGATCGCAGCAAAACTCATCAAAGCGAACGATACGCAGTTTGCTCAACAGTCACAGGCTATCGCCGATCAACTCACGGCCAAGCAAATTGCGCGCACATTGCCCGGCGGCATCGTCGTAGTGTTCTCTGGGACAGTTGGGAGCCCTGCGCGCCCCTTTCTCGGCATCATCAAAGCTGAAACGCAATCGGGATTTCTGCGCGAGGTGAAGAGAGGCGCGTTGGACGCTGCCTACTTGAAGGACTTGTTCCTTACGCCTGCCGCCAAGCTCTACAAGATTGGTATGTTCGTCCACGTCGACCCAGCAGCGGACGTTAAGAAGTTTCCGGATGGGTGGAAGGCTTTCGTCTTCGACAGCCACATGAGCAGCGCGAACCGCGACGGCGCCGCCCAGTATTTCTACGAAGCATTTCTTTGCTGCGTCATCCCTCAGAACAGCGCTTTTTTAACCAAAGCCTTCTTCGATCACACTAAGGCATTCATCAAGTCCTTGGATGTCCCGCAAGAGAAGCGGGCAGTCTTGATGACAGGCCTGTACACCTACCTAAAGATCGACCAGGCGCCCACGCTCAGCGTGAACTCGTTCGCGAAGACTTTCTTCAAAGACGAAACCGCGGACGACTTCCAGACGTTTATGAAGGCCAAGAAGTTTCCAATGACCGCAATACAGAAGGATATCGCGGATCTTCATAGTCAACTGCGCCCTCGCAAAATGGTATTCTCGAACAGCATCAAATTCACTGCTCCACCTGAGGCTTTCAAGGAGATGGTCACTGTTGAGACCATCGATGGCAAAGCGAGTGACGGTACGTCGCAGCAATGGACGGGGATCACAGTGCGCGATCACATCCGCGATCAGTCATGACCGAAGAAGAGTTCTTAGCGCGTTGGAACCAAGAACGTCCTATCTACGAGAAATGGGGCGAGCGCGTAGCCGAGCGGCACCGCGGGAGGCTCGATCTTGTTTTCTTGAGAGCCGGACGATGAGACGTGGCCAGCTTGAAGGTTGCAGTCGGAGCGTAGGCAACGTTTTTTAAGGGCCGCTACAGTCAAGCCGCGCATCAGCTTCTGCAAGTCATGTTCCGGCGTGATGCGGACCATTGACCCGCGGCTATTCTGGAGTTTCTGTCACGATGCAGCAACGTATTCGTCGACCGCCTTCCGGGCATGTCCCGACGATCATGCAGTTCCCAACGCAATCCTTGGGGCACAAAGACGGGCATGTATCCTTCCGAAAGTCCATGGCTCTGGGCGTACGAAATTGCGCTGTGAAGGTCCTTGCGCACCGTCCAATAACGAACGAGGGCTTCGGCCTTGAACCATGCCGCTCGGCGTTGGCTTCGAAGCCTCCGGTTTTTGGCCGTTCCGGTCGGAAGATCTTCGGTCGAAAACCATTCAGACAGGCGGCTTGGCAGATAGGGACGCGCTCGACGCGCCCCTGGTTGCTGGAATTGGATGACATTGCTGATACTGGCGTCCATCATGGTCGATCTCCTTGGATTGTTGCGTTGACCTGAGTTGTGCTCAGCGCTGCGTGGTCGATTCCCGCAACCAGCCGAACAGTTGCGGCCAGAGCGGATCGAAGTGGTCGCAGAGAGCCTGGAACGCGGTCTGCGCCGCGCTCTCGACGAGCTGGATATGCAGGGAGGGCCAGATGGCGGTTGCCTGAGCTTCCGGTGACCAGTGGCCGGTCTCAAAGCCCTTCCGGACGCCGTCCAGCGTCTCATGGAAGAAGCCGCCGCACTGGCCGACGGTCCCAAACCTCAGCGCCAGCGTGCCAATCTCGCGTTGCTGTACCGGTGCCAGCTTGTCCCAAGCCGCGGCGGCATCGAATGTCGCCAACTCTTTGAAGGTAGACAGCCGATCGGAGAGGGGGATTTCAGCCGGCGCCGGAATGGGAGTAGCCGGCATATCCCGACGCACGCCGATCATGGTGCTGGCGTTCCAGTGAGCGCTGCGCTTCCGGTCTCCCTTTTGAAGCGCGACCTCGACTTTGCCGCGCGGCGTCCGAGCGCCGATGCTCACCGATAGGACGGTTTCGCCGGAGCCAGTGACATCACCACGGCGGAGATGGCGGGCTGGGACTTGGAGCGCGCGAGGGTTGGAGGGGGCCAGCATGGGAGTCTCCTCAGAAGGCCGAGCGGCGCACGCCATCGCGGGCGGGACCAAAAGCGGTGATTAGGACGTATTCGACGGGCAGCCGTGGCGCTCGCGCCAAGCCGTCTGGAGCTGCGGGATCGGGCCGGCATGCTCGCGGAGAGCGGAGCGGAGGGACCGCGGCGTAATGGCGCCATATGTTGCCAGAGCCTCACGGCGGGCGAGGCCCTTCAGGACCCACAGGTTCACCTCACCGGTCGCCTCGTCGATCAGGTTGTGACGGCTGAGGATGCGAGAAGGCATAGCTCCGCCGGCCGCTGAAACGGTGGGTTTGGTCATTGGGATTGCCTTTGACGATCAGTCTTGATACAAAATGGATCATATCCCTGATCCAAAAAGTGTCAATCGACAATTACCATGATTTCCATCGAACAGATAAGAGCAGCCCGCGGTCTGCTGGGATGGTCTCAGACCGAACTAGCGGAAGCAGCAAAGCGCTCGTTGCCAACAATCAAACGTCTCGAAAGGGAGGGCGACGACGGGCCGTCCGTTTCAGAAGACGTTCGAGAGGCTGTCCGAATCGCCCTCGAGAAAGCTGGCGTCGAGTTCATCCCTGAGAACGGCGGCGGAGCGGGGGTGAGGATGAGGAAGCGAGGGAAGGCCCGGTAAGACCGCTCTAGGAACCGCGTGGCGCATCCCGCGTTCCCAACCTGCATTGTGGGAGCACCTGGGATGACGACCGACGACGTCGTGGCGGATCCGCCACAATCGGAAGCCGCTGTAACGCTTCGGGCCTTCTCGAGCCCACTCGTCGACAATGACACAATGCCGACCTGGCTCGACCGCCTCTCCAGGGCCACCCGCGAAGCTCCAATCCAATCTCTGATGGTCGCGTTCTTGATCGGCGTGATGTTGGCGCGAAGGTGACCGGACAATGCGCCGGCGAACTACATCAGGATGGCACAGGGCGCGAATATCGAGAGCGGTGCGTGGGGGCCATTCCAGCGGCCCGCGCTTGGCATTGCTAAGCGGTTCTGGCATCCGGCATTGCTGGACGGCGTGGATAGAGAAGAAGTTCGGGAGGGGGAGACAATCGTCAATGGCATTCTCATCGCAGGCAAGGATTGGTCACCGATCTCATAGACTCGTGGCTGCGGGCTAAAGATCATTGGGTGACCGAGGCTGAGAAACGCAATGGCCGGGCGCGTTCCCGTAGAGCGGGTTCGTCCGTCGAAACAGCCGCCGATGCTCCGGCAGCCTGGCGCGCCGACACCTTGCCGGCGATGTCGACGGCCACCACGACGGCGCCGTTAGCCGCCATCTCAACGGCGATCGCCCGGCCGATTCCGCGCGCCGCGCCGTCACGACGACGACTTTGTCCCGGGGCATGGAGCCCCGGCCGGGTCGAATCGGACCGGCGCTGCGCTCGGGCGGCGCCTCGGGCACCGGCTTGCGTCGAGCTGCTTCGGACCGCTGTTGGAGCGTACCTGCGCGGTTGCAGCTGCCGCGGCGAATGCGCCAGCCGCTGCTACGCCCCTCAGTATTCCGCGCCGTACCCGATCTGTCATTCGAAGCTCCCTTGTTCGAGGCTAGGCAACGGGCGAGGGACGGCAGCGTTCCTGCCGCGTCGGCCCTGAGACGCGGTGCGCTCGGTTGCAACGCACTTCTTCCGAGCGATGATCTCCGCACGAGGTTTGGGCGACGAAGTCGAGGTTTTTCGACATTCGACCCGCGAGGTCGGCTTACGTGTACTAGAACGACCTCAACGGAGCGAAGCTTATTCGGACTGCTCGAGCGCTGTCGGCATCCTAGCGACCGACATCAAGGAGCGGGCGACCTGATTGAGCAATTGGTCAGCATTTTCCTCTTCGGCTAGTGATTTCGACAGGAGTGCGACGATTGCGCTGTGACGAAGCTGGCTCGCGAGGTTGCGGGCCGTGCTGTATCCGGCGATCTCGTAGTGTTCGACGCGCTGGGCTGCGCCGATCAGCGCGAGATCGGCAGCTGCATTCTCCTTTTTGCATCCCTCGGCGATGACTTCTTCCCCTTCCTCGACCAGTCCCATCATGCCCTTGCAAGGTTTGGCGCGTGCGGACGAACCCAACAATTCGAAGCATTCGTTCAGACGTTCGACCTGCGCTTCGGTTTCGGTCAGGTGTTGTTCGAAGAGTTCGCGCAACTGATCGAATCGGGCCGCCTTTGCCATCTTGGGAAGCGCCTTGGTCAATTGCTTTTCAGCGTGCAAGATGTCGCGCAGTTCGTTGACCAGGAGGTCACTGAGCCCGGCCTCGTCCGCGGCCGGCGAACTTTCGGTAACGATGGCCCTGTCTGCGGAAATGTCGCCCGCCTGGATCGCGGGCGATTCCGTGAAGACCCAGTCGCCTCCTTCGTTCCAGGGACCACGGGCGTCGATCTCGCCGTGGTCTCCCGATCCGGTCGAGTCGTTGAAGTATTGATCGACCAGTCCGGGCGTGGGCGCGACGCGGCCGATGCTGAGCGACGGCTTGCCTAGACTTTCCAGCGCGAGAGAGAACGCCTTCATGTGGGTGATTTCGCGCGTCATCAGAAACTGCAGCGCGTCCCTGGTGCCGGCATCGTCACAGAAATTGATGAGGCGTTCGTAGACGATCTTCGCACGGGCCTCGGCGGCAATGTTGCTGCGCAGATCGACATCGAGCTCCCCGGTAATCTTGAGGTAGTCGGCCGTCCAGGCGTTACCCTGCGAATTGAACAGATTGACGCCGCCACCGCCGGCGATGGCGATCAGGGGATCGGCCTCCGCCGCTTCCCGATCGAATTTCGACGGCTTGAGATGCATCCGCGCCAGAGTGCCGACGATCTCGAGATGGCTGAGTTCCTCGGTGCCGATGTCCATGAGCAGATCCTTGCGGTCGGGATCCTCGCAGTTGAGGCCTTGGATCGAATACTGCATCGCGGCGGCGAGCTCGCCGTTGGCGCCGCCGAACTGCTCGAGCAGCATGTTGCCGAAGCGGACATCGGGCTCGTCGACGCGGACGGTAAACATGAGTTTTTTGACGTGGTGATACATTTTTCGTCTCCTACGGCTCACAACCTGTTGCCGACGATCAAGCTTGCAAAGGCGCGCCCGTTCCTATGCGGGACAGGCCACCTCGCGCTCTTGGCCGAGACGTCAGGCAGCGCTTGCCGCCAGCGCCCGAGGGTGAGTTTTGGAACCGTCCAGTCGCCACAATGATTGTCCGCGGATGATGAGATGTCGGGAGATTTGTTTTGGAGAATATCGTTATCGGAGAGTTCGGCATCCGCCATTCGGCCGGGCTCGCTGTCGAGCGCGTCGTTCAGGATTTTGGGTCGGGCCGATCCCGGGGCAAGCGCGATCGCCGAACCCAGATCCAGCTGTACTTTAGGCACGATCGTCGCGGTGACCGGCAGCAAGCCTTTCATCTGATAGCATGAGTGGAATCCGGCATCCGGTCACGCCGGATGGGCGCTACTTCATCGTGAAGGGGAAGGTTTGGCGCCTGAGCAATCCGTACATAGAGCCGAGCGAGAGAGCGCAACTCGTGAAGAGGCTAATGGGCGCGCGCTGTTAAGGAAGCCAAAGCCGCAGAAACCCATGGTGGCGAAGTCGAAGCTCACAGACGGGTGGATGAAGCCAAGCGCGCTCTGGGAGAACGCGGGCCCGTCTGGTGGAGGGACGGCGCACCAATTTCAACCGGCACGCCGTGAAGAATACGCCGTACGCTAAGTGGTATTCGAAATCGAAGCGGCGGTGACCTCGCCCTATCAGACGGACAGGATTACACGGCAGATTTGAGCGACTTCAGCCGCTTGTGCAAGAAGGCGAGCACCATGATCTCGTCCGATGTCAGCTTGGCGTACTGCTGCCTAAACTTTTGCGCGATCTTTGCGTCGAGCATCTTCGCCAAGTCGCCGGACATGTAGGCCGTCAACACTTCCGGATGAACGTAGCTCTTCCTGCAGATCGCCGGCGTGTTGCCCAGCTGCTTCGCGACCCGCTCGATGGCCCCGACGACGTTGCGCTTCGCCTCGGCCTGGCTATCGTACTTCTTGAACTCCGACAACGCGAGCGCGGCAAGCACCGTGCCGGCCCAGGTCCGGAAGTCCTTGGCGGTAAAGTCCTGCTGAGTGATCCCCTTGATGTAAGCGTTCACGTCCCCGGAATCGACTGTGCGCGGCTCGCCGTCGTCGTCGAGGTACTTGAACAGTTCATGCCCAGGAATCTCGGCGCAGCGCCGGGCGATCGCGGCTATCCGCTTGTCTTCGACCTGAAGCTTCCATTGCTTGCCGGACTTACCCGTGAAGTCGAAGCGCAGCACGCCGCGCCCGATCTCGACGTGCTTCCGTCGCATCGTGGTGAGGCCGTACGACTTGTTCGTCGCAGCGTATTCGGCGTTGCCGACCCGAATAAGCGTCTTCTCCAGGAGACTGATGATCGTGGCGAGCACCTTCTCGCGCGGAAGGCCGTCGAGCTTCATGTCAGTCGCGACGTGAGCGCGCAGTTCAGGCAGGGCCGTCGCGAACAGCATGACGTGTTCGAACTTGTTCTGGTCGCGCAGCTCGCGCCATTTCGGATGGTAGCGATACTGCTTGCGGCCGCGAGCATCGAGGCCCGTCGCCTGAATGTGACCGTTGGGCGAGGGGCAGATCCAGACCGACTCGTAGGCCGGCGGTATGCCGATAGATTTGATGTGGCGGACTACCGCCGTGTCGGTGATGCGCTTTCCTTCCTTGTCGTAATATGTGAACGACGTGCCGGAGCGCTTCCGACGAAAGCCGGGAGAGGAATCGCTGACGTATCGCAGGCCTTCTTCCGCTATCGCAGCGGCGACTTCGGTCGCCCTGTCCCCAAGCCGTTCGTTTTCGGCTTCCTTCAGCATCTTTAGGCCTTTTTCCCGACGACCTTTTTCCTCGATGACGGCTTCGACCGCGGCGCTACCGGCCGAGACCTCCCCTTCGCGACGGAAGCGCTCGACGCGGACTCATGCGAGCTCCACTCGGCCTTGGCTGATGCCCGAGACCTGCTTCCAGTGATGAACGCCTTTGGGCCTCGGCCTTTGCCTGCGGCGATGTCATCCATGGACCGGCCGGAGGCGACGGAGGCCTCCTCGCTCAAAACCGCGTTCTTCTTTCCCTCGCGCGCGAACGCATCGCGATGCTTGATGAGCAACCAATTGGTGCGCTTCTCTCCCTCTCGACTGCGCATGCGCGTGAGGATCCAGCCGCCCTGAAGTTTCTCTCCCTCTAGAATGAAATCAAGCTTGCCTTTGCGGTAGGACTTTTGCGGCTCTTCGCAATCCCAATGTCCGCGATCCCAAACCATGACCGTGCCACCTCCGTACTGCCCCTTCGAGATAGTGCCCTCGAAGTCGCCGTAATCCAGCGGATGGTCCTCGACCTCGACGGCAAGTCGTTTATCGTGAGGATCGAGGGAGGGGCCCTTGGTCACGGCCCATGACTTGAAGACGCCGTCGAGCTCCAGCCGCAGATCATAGTGAAGGTGCGACGCCGCGTGCTTCTGGATGACGAAGCGCGATCGCTTCGCCTTCTTGACCCTGGCGTCGCCGTTGGGCTCCGCGGTCTGTGAAAAATCCCGTTTGGCCCGGTATGTCGTGAGTGATTTCTTCGCCATCTGCATCTCAGAACGTGCTGGAACGGAAAGTTCCCGCGTCCGTTAAAGTTCCTCTTTGTGGAGATCGGGAATGGCGCCGGTGTCTGTTTTAAGAAATCGTGGGAGCTCAATCTGGTGACTTGCCCGATTGCGCCGACAACGTGGGCCGAATGGCCGCACAAGAGTCTCGGTCTGGAGTAGAGATCGGTATGAGCAGGTCGTCAGCGTTGCTCGCCGCCATGGAGGCTCGGTCGGTCGACGAAATACCGGAAGGCCCCGAATGGCAATACGAACCCAAGTGGGACGGCTTTCGCTGCATCCTGGCCCGAGACGCCGACGACATCGCGATGCATTCCAAGAGCGGCGAGGACCTGAAGCGTTACTTTCCGGAAATCGCCGGCGCCGCGCTCGGCCTCAAGGCGAAGAGGTTCGTTTTGGACGGCGAGATCGTCGTGCCAATCGAAGGCGAGTTCTCGTTCGGCGATTTGCTCCAGAGGATCCATCCCGCTGCGAGCCGCGTGAAGACGCTGGCCGCAAAGACGCCCGCGCTCTATCTGGTTTTCGACCTTCTGAAAGAAGGCAAGAAGAATGTTGCGGCGAAGCCATTGGCCCAACGGCGTCCGCTGCTGGAGGACTTCGACGAGAGTTATCTTGCGGGAAACGCACATTTGCGATTGTCTCCGGCCAGCCGAGCCTTAAAGGAGGCGGAGCGTTGGCTTCAGTCCGCCGGCGGAGGGAGCGACGGCGTGATCGCCAAACGTCTCGACTTGTCCTATCAGGCTGGCAATCGAGAGGGCATGCAGAAGATAAAACGGTACCGAAGCGCCGACTGCGTCATAGGCGGCTTCAGATACACAGAGAAGATGCAGGCTGGTCGCAAGGTGGTTGGGTCCATGCTCTTAGGGCTGTACGACGCCGAGGGGCTGCTGCACCACGTCGGCTTCTCGTCCGCGATAAAGGCAAAGGACAAGCCTGAGCTGACCGATAAGCTTGAGGCGATCCTCGCCAAGCGAAGCTTCACGGGCAAGGCACCAGGCGGTCCGAGCCGATGGTCGACGAAACGCTCGTCAGAGTGGACGCCGATTAAGCCGAAATACGTCGTCGAAGTCTCCTACGATCACTTCACCGGAGGGCGGTTCCGTCACGGCACCTCCGTTCTCAGATGGCGTCCGGACAAGCGTCCTGCCCAATGCACCATGGACCAAGTCGAGCAGAAGCTGGCCCACGGCCTCGTACGCGATGTACTGGGCGGAAAGCCTGATGCCAGAAGATCATCAAACTTCCGCTCCGGATAGGAAAGGGGCTGAGTTCAGACAAATGCCGCAAAGTTCATCGAGAAATCAAGCCAAGCCAGTTCCACCCGCTGAGGCCAACTTGAATCGAAATTCACTCGATGCAATTCGCCGGCGCTACGTCGTCGAGGAGCATCCCCTCGAGGCGGGCGTCGAGCGGGCCTTGCGCGCCGACCCACGCGCCGGCGCGCGCGCCATCCTGGCCGCGATCGACAAACGGCGTTCCGGCAACCGGTCCGAAGGGCAGCGCCTTCGCAAGATGCTGCGCTTCGAGACGGCGCTGTGGGAGAACGGCCATCATGCCGTAGCGGGCGTGGACGAGGCCGGGATGAGCCCGCTTGCCGGGCCGGTCTCCGCCGCCGCCGTGATCCTGAAGCCGGGAACGCGGATCGTTGGCGTCGACGATTCGAAGAAGCTCGACCGTGCGGCGCGCGAGGAGCTTGCCAAGGAGATCAAGCAGAAGGCTACGAGTTGGTGCGTCGCGTTCGTCGAGGTCGAGGAAATCGACGCCGTCAATATTTATTGGGCGGGCATCCGGGCGATGGAGCGCGCAGTCCAAGGTTTGATGCCGACGCCGCAGCATCTGCTGATCGACGCGAAGCGGCTGAAGGCCATCGACGTTCCGCAGCAGCCGATCGTCAAGGGCGACGCCAAATCCGCTAGCATCGCCGCCGCGTCCATCCTTGCGAAGGTCGAGCGCGACGCGGTGATGCGGATGCTCGACACGCGTCATCCCGGCTACGGCTTCGCCGACCACAAGGGCTATCCCGTAAAGGAACATTATGCGGCCCTCGAGCGGCTCGGCGCGTGCGCGGCGCATCGACGATCGTTCGGGCCGGTGCGAAAGGCGCTCGGCCTGCCGCCTCTGCCGCCGTGGCCTACGGCAAAGCGCGCTGAGGCTGAACCATAGGTCGGATGCGCCGTCCCGGCGGCGTCATGTTCGCGACTTTTGGCGTTCGCGGACGACGTCCTTCGCCTTCTTGTCGCTCCGAAGGCCCAGATAGACTGGCTGGCGCAGTTCACCTTTGCTCGTCCACTCCGCGAACTTCACTTCTGCGACCAGGGTCGGTCGTACCCAGGTGGTGACGGCCTCGTCCTTCACCTTGGCGGGGAAGGGCGACCTCACCGCCTTCAGCTTCATGAGCTTGCCGTGTAGCTCTTTGAGCATCTGGTGGCTGAAGCCTGTGCCGACATGCCCGATATACCTCCAAGCGCCATTTTCCCGCACGGCGAGAACGAGCGAGCCAAAGAACGGTCGCGAACGGCGAGGCGCGGTGAAACCCGCGATCACGACCTCCTGCCGCTGCGCGGTCTTCACCTTCAGCCAGTCGCCGGTTCGGCTGCCGGAGGCGTAAGGGCTGTCGACGCGCTTGGCCATGATGCCTTCGAGGTGCTTGCGCTCAGCTTCTGCGAAGAACTTCCTTCCGCTGGCTTTGCGATGTTCGCTGAAGGCGATGAGTTTGTGGCGCGGCAGGATGGCCTTGAGCCTCCGCTTGCGCTCGAACAACGGAAGTTTCCGCAGGTCGTCGCCATCGGCGAACATCAGGTCGAACGCGCAGTACAGAAGCTTGGCTTCGTGACGCAGCGCGTTCTGAAGCAACTGGAAGTGAGACGCGCCGTCCTTGCCGATGGCGACGAGCTCTCCGTCGACCACCGCGTCGCCTTTCACGCCTTCCAGCGCCTTGGCGACCTCGACGTAGGACCGGCTGATGATCTTGCCGTTGCGGCTGTAAAGCGCGACCTTGCCGCAGCGGACTTCCGCAATCATTCGAAAGCCGTCGTATTTGTCCTCGAAGATCCAGTCCGGATCGTCGAAGGGCGCGCCCGTGAGCGTGGCCAGCATGGGCTGGAGACGCTTCGGCAATGAAGACTTGCGGCTCATCTCCGGATCGGCGGGTGATTGGGGAGTTTACGGCGGTCGGGAGCGCGGCTAAGCCGAGCAGAAGGCGCGAGCCGGAGGCCGACGCAGCGCTTCAGCCTCGTCCATGCGGCTGTCCGGATCGAAACGAAGCCGTTCCAAAGCCTTGCGAACCAGGGAATTTGCAAGACCTTCGGCTTCACGATGATGAAAAGCTTTTCCACGAGCAGAAGACTGAACGCGTAGCAGACCGCGATCATTGCCGCGCCGGTCGTCCAGTGTCCTTTGCCCGCTAACGCCACGGCGGCGAGCTTCAGAGGCTCGACGGTCGCGGTCGGGACCGCCAGCAGGAAGAGCGATGGATATGGCGCCAGCCTTTCGATCGAGCGTCTTAAGCTCATGCGAAGTCTCCGAGCCTCCCTTGCAGACTAACCGCGCCGGCGGGTGCGTGTTCCGGACGCGGGAACATTGAGCAGGCCGGCCGGTTTTGGGAGCGGACAAATCAAAAGGGACGGGATGCGCGTGACCGAGGATCGAAGCGAAAAAGGCCGATCCCTGAGCTTCAAGGCAGAAGCCGCTGCATGGCAACGCCGGCGCGCGGGCAGGACGCGGTCGATCGCTGGCGACATCCCTGTGGTCCGTTTCCGAAGCGCGCGCAGGCTTGATACGGTGGTCAGCCCGAAGTCCAAGCTGACAAAGCCGACGCGGATGCCGAAGGCCACCTGGGTCGAACCACAGTTCTATGCCGAAGTCGAACACCGCGACATCACGTCTGAGGGCTTACTTCGCGCCAGCTCGTTCAAGGGGCTGTCCCGGAAATAGCCTGGGACTTTCTACCCACGCCCGGGTCTCAGCCTTCGGCTCCAAGCCGTCACAGGATATGCATCGCAGGTCGGTGCGCTGGTCGAGCGACATGACCGCCCTCAGCGGCTTGCCGCAGTGCTGGCATCTGGTCAGGTCCATGGTCGTTCCCCGTTTGCGGCCATAACCGTGTCGAGGAACGAAGTTCCTGCGCGGCGTTGGGGGATTTTTCAGGAGGATTGGATGGAAATGGTCGTTGAGCGCGTCGTTCGTACTTTTGGAATGATGATGACGCTTAGTCCGGAAGAAGAGGATGCCGTCCGGCAGCGGGTTCTCAAATTTGTCGAAGGAAAATCGGGCGATGAAAACGCCATCGCCGTCGAGGCGATTAAGTTTCTGAGAGGCCCCAAGCCTTCCCGCACCCGGCGGCCGAAGTGATCAGTCCGAACTGGTCTTCGGTGATACGCTCGAGAAAAGCCCGAGGATCAGAAGCCGCTCTTTTCGCGGGTCGGCTGCATTTCATCGTCTTTATCAGACTCCTTGGGCACGCGATCTAGCTCGCCTTTGCCGGCGGTCTGGGCGCGATCCTTGTCGCTTGGCTGCTCCTGACCCTTATCGTCTGTGACGATCCCTTGGCCGGCTTTGTTTCTTGACATGCGCGATCTCCTTTGCAGCCAATCTCGCGACTACGATCAAGCGCCGCGCGGTGCGAATGTTCCTATTTGAAGAAGAGGCGCAGTCTTCTCGACCCGGGTCCGCGCATCAGTCTGCGAAGGGGCTGATCTCGGATCCGGCGGACATGCTCGGGGGGTGCGAAGATTGTGTGCTGCTCTGTCAAAGCCCTAAGCGCCATCCATATTTCTGTAGGGCAGCGGCTACAACAGCGGTGATGACGGCAACTGCTGCGTTCCAGAAAAGTGACTGACTGGATGCGGCACCCACCGACCTAAGATACAGCAGTGCACCAACAAATATTCCGTAATGCTTCCGAAAGTCTCCATTGCGTTTTACGACCTCGACCAGGCTATTTTCCTTGAATTTTTCCAACATGCGCACAGCTCCGGCCGCCCGCGCGAGTGAACGCCGGGCAGTTTGATTGTTGAATTTCGGGATGTCAGCATTGAACCACTGAGTTGCCCGACGGCGCAAGTGATATTTTCAGTCACCATTTGGCGTAGTCGCCCGAGGCGGCCTTGGGAATTGAACTATGAGAGTTGTGTAGTCCTATCTGCGCTTTTCGATCGGTGCCGGCCGGTGGTCGCATTTCACAACGCGGCGTTTCGATCGCGTCGGCATCGGTTGGCCCAATTTCGCCAACGAGCGACGTTGATCGGGCAGGGGAAGAACGCGAGTCATGCGGCGCTCTTCTCGCGACACACGCAGCCGGCCATAGAGTGCTCCCATGACGGCTTCAAGGCTATCGAGCCGCATTCGAGCGAAGAGACGATCCGACACGCGCAGCTTCTTTCTGTCTTTCGTCAACGGGAGGGCAACGGTTGGAAGAAGAAAATAGTCGCTAATGCGGCTGTTGCCACTGTCCATTCGAATCAAGAGCGTTAGTTCAGCCTTTTGGTACTTAAGCCTCCGGATCTCCCACCGGCGCGACTTGGTGCCGCCGTCCGAGACGGCGCGCGCGACCGCTACAGATACAGTCAGTCCGCCAGAAATTGTAAGAAGGTACAGCTCGTGCAAAAACGAGGCGTTCACGCCGTGGCCCCTGAGATCGATGATGATGTCATCGACGACAGAGCAGATCGTGCGATCAATTTCGACCGCAACCTCCAAGAAGCGATACCGAGCTTGGGGTCTGAAGCCGACAAGTTCGTAGGCTCTCATCAGAGACCCAAATCTGTTGGTGTAAACGGTGGGATGACGCACGCCCTTGGCTGCTTGGATGATGTGGACTGACAATCGTCCCTTTCGTCTTAGGAGAGCCGCTAGTGCATCCAGTAATTGCTGATCAGTTTCTTTCTTGTTGTTCGCAACTTGCGCGAGTCGCTGTCGCGCCCGGGCGAAGAGACGCGGATTTATGATCCCTTTGAAAGCATTGTCGTGGCGTATCCACATTTCAGGCGGGTTGTCGGTGCGGCGCCCAGCGAGCTTCATTGAATGACGATTGAAAATGATATGACCTAAATAAATTTCGTTCGCGAGGAGGTTACTGAGAGTCAGCGCCGTCCATTGTTTCCCTCCCGGACTCAACGTGCCTTCGGCGTTCAACTCGTTCGCAATTTGAGTCCTGTTCTTCTTTTGCATTACGAACGACGAAAATATGCGGCGGACGATCCTGACCTCTGAGGAAGGCCCTTGGACGAGAATGATGCGTTCCGATTTCAAGTTCTTGTGTTGGCCACGCTGTAGCAGTCCCTTGCGCTTACCGTTGGCGTCGACAAGCATCCGACGCAGTCCGTAGGGTGCTGCTCCGCCTCGCCAGTATCCTCGTTTGACGATATTGGACTGGCCCAAAAATACGTTCCGCGACAGGTCTTTGCTGAAGCCGGCGGCTCCAGCGCGCTTCAAGTTCTTGAGGATAACTGATGACAAGCTGCCATCGTTCTCGAACTCTTCGGAACAATAGTGAACCGATATTCCTGCTCTTTTGCAGATGAACTCATAGTAGGCGCTTTCGTCGGCGTCTTGAAAGCGACCCCAACGGCTCACGTCGGAGACGAGAACACAATCAAAGTCTGGCTTCCCACTCTCAACGTCATCGATGAGTTGTTGCAAGCCTATACGACGGGCAATGGTGAGACCACTGCGTCCTGGATCAGAATAGGTGCGGACGATCTCTATGCCTCGGCGCGCTGCATAGACAGCGATGACGGCCACTTGAAGGTCGATAGAGTATTCTTGAGGATCGGTCGACATGCGCACGTACTGTGCGGCACGAGGCATCGCGGGCGATTTCTGATCGGGTTTCGCGGTGGTGGTCTCTGTAGTTTTTCGCTCGTGCGGCACGGTGGCACGCTCGCTGACCTTCACCGAAGATGATGATCGTGGCCCAGGCACCGTCGAAGACCTGTCCATGCAACTATGCAACCGCTGCAGGTTGGGAACGCCAACCGTACTACATGGTTCCTCGCCGCGTTGGTAGATGTCACCCACACGGGCCTAATATCTGCGATCATGTCGCACATTGCTTAGAGATTGCTGCTTCAATTGCCGGAATCCAAACTTTGTAGGCCTCTGCGGTAAAGTGAATGCCGTCCGGCATTTTCGATCCCAAGGGCAACTGAGGGACGACGAATTGGAGCCCCGCTGCAGTCGCTGCCTCGCCTATTTTTCGGTTTGTCTGAGTATCGGGCGCCACAGCGACAGCAACCAGCGGGCGCGCCGAAAGCGGTCGGGCGGTTTCGATGAGATCGGCAAAATCGCGCTGCACAGTCCGCGAGCCGACATCATTGGCGCCGATGGTGAGCGCGATCAAATACGCTCCATGAGCATTAACTAAACGCTGGGTAAGCCGCCTGGCCTCCTGAATGGTTTGGCCGCCAACGCCGGCGTTGACGACTGGATGGCCACAAAGCTGCCGAGGAAGGGGAGCCATTTCGGTGATGCTGTCACCGAGTACGACGATCGGATTTGGTGCGTCTGCGAGGGCGGCCCGGATCATAAACTCCCGGACCTCAGCATGGTCGTGAAAACTATGCTGGGTAACCTCGCCGAACCGCTTTCGTACTCTCTGGAGTTCCGAGTAGGAAGCGACAAAGGCGACGAAAAAGATGGCGGTCAAAATCCAGGGGAACGCTCGGCGCATGGCGATTCAGTTACTATGTTCTGCGGAATGAGGGCAACGGCTGGCGAGTTTGATTGCCTGCGCCACTCCGTCGCTGAGGTGCTGACTGCAAATGCGGGTCGATGAGATGATAATTGTTGCCTTGCATTAGGGAGTATAGCTAGGTCGCTGTAGCACTAGATCCTAGTCGACGCCGCTTCCCGTCCGCGACGCGCGAAGTAATCCGATTCCGCTTCATCGAGAGACCATGACGGAACGGCGGATCGGTCGCCACGCCTGCGGCTCCTCGATTACCGTGAACTTCAACGGATGGCCGATGCGCCCTCTCGCGCGAATGGATCCCAGTAAACTTCCTGCCAGACCTCGTTTGCGAATAAGCCTTCGATACGCCTGCCGTCGCGCGGTGCACTGCGCATGGCGCGGGGCCGCTGAGCGATCCTCTCGAACAATCTCAACATGACCTACTCCGGCTTGATGGCCCAGTAGTCCCGGCCGTTGGATTCGGGGTCGGTATTGTCGCTCGAGGAGAAAACGACGATCGATGAGCCGGGCGCTTTCCAGTGCGAGAATCGGCCGTGGCCCAGCGTAGCGATGGTGTCATGCGGCGTTGAATGGGCCGGCCCGAGAGGTTTGCCGTTCTCGTAAATCACGATCGGAGATCTAGTGTCGAGCTTGCCAGGAATGTCTGCGACGTCGGCAAACCATTTGTCCTTGGCGATCGCGCCGAAGGTCGAGCCCGGATAGCGGGCGAAGGGGCGGACTAGGAGGTGCTTCTCACCCTTCACGTCGGGAGGGATGCCAGATCCGTGCGGCGGCGGGGGCAGCACGGCCCAGTAGTCGCGGCCGTTCGTCTCCGGATTAGTGTTGTCGCTCGATGAGAACACGAACACGGGATAGTTGCCCATCCAATGCGAGAAACGACCATGGCCCAGCGTCGCGATCGTGTCGTGCGGCGTTGAGTGCGCTGGCCCCAGCGGCTTGCCATCCTCGTAGATCATGATCGGCGAGCTGGAGTCGAACTGTCCGGCGACGTCGGCTACACGGCAAACCATTTATCTCTGGTGCTGACCGCGAAGGGCGACGTCCCGAAAGGTCTGAACGGGCGCTTGAGGAGGTGTTTTTCGCCCGGCACGTCGGGCGCAATTCCGGAGCCTTTCGGGATAGCTGGTCTGACCGCCCAATAAGTGCGACCGTTTGTGCGGGGGTCGGTGTTGTCGCTGGACGAGAACACGAACACAGAGAAGTTGCCCTTCCAATGTGAGAAGCGGCCGCGGCCTAGCGTGGATATCTGTTGGTGCGGCGTCGAATGTGCGGGTCCGAGCGGCTTGTCGTCTTCGTAGATCATGATCGGCGATAAGGAATCCGTCTGACTGCCATCGTCGGCCAGATCGCCGAACCAAGGATCGATGCTGGTCATCGCGAATTTGGAAGACTGAAACGGGATGAAGGGCCGCATCAAAACGTGCCGCTCGCCAGAAGCGCCAGGCTCGATAAACGTCGGTTGGCAGGCGACAGACAACCAGCTCGCGACGATGAAATAAATCGGCGCCGCCGCGAACAGCCAGCTCCAATAGTGGCGCCTGATGCTGTCGGCCAGACGGCCGGGCAGGTTAGGTAGAAACGATTGTTCGGCGCAGGAGCCGTTCGACGGCTTCTCTGACGCCGTCGAACGACGAACGTCAATCATCCTTGTAGGTCCCCCGACTGACAACTTACAGAAGAATCGAGCTGTTGAGCAATCGATTCCGACCCAAGCCTTTGGTCGGGAACACAATATTTCTCGGTCGTGCCGCGTAGGGCAGTTCGCCCAGATACGGTTGCAGCGCGGGCGGAGCGCACCGGTACCGCTCAGGTGCGGTCCGGTCTAAGCGCAATCCTGGTGGTTCTCGCGGACCGACCTGCATCCTCGCAGCGGGCAGGTGGTCAAGCAGCCCGGGTCGCGTCCGGATGGCGATCGCGACGGCATTTGGACAGCAGTTAAGGGGAAACCAACGAACTTCAATCGGCTCTCAAGTTTACAGCCATCCAATCAGAGAAATCATAAAGCCCAGCCCAGTGATGGACCGTCTTCCCGCAGCCTTCGCATTTGAAAAGGCCAGTGCGACGGAGTGGCGCAATGCCGCGATCTTGGGTCGCGACATAAACCATTCCACAGCTGGGACATGCAAAGTATACGCAAATCGGAACTGACATTCTGGGCTTAAATACAGATCACGGCCACGCCGGGCGGTGGCCGGCATGGCCCAATGATCGAGCTGACGATAATCGGCGGTCGTCGCCGACGCTTAAATGCCGTAGTAGTCGTTGACCGATCGGCCGGCCGGCGCTGGGAAGCTGTCGTTAGCTCCGGACACGATTGTTGGAAGGAGACGGGTCGATCAATTATTCGAATTTCAGCGATAAAGCCTTACAGATGATGCACGACGCCGTTCATCGGGCGATAGCGGCTGATGCCGACGCGGTGAAAAGGGGTGATCCGCCGCCGTGCGAAACAAAGAAGACCGCGGATTGGCACGATCATGCCAAAGGGATCGAAGGCGAGATGACACAACGGATATTCCGTTCATTCCAGTTCGCTTTTGATTGATGGTCGGCGCCGTCCCTTTTTAACGCCGACGAACGGTTCGCGGCGCCATCTTAGGTCGTCTCGCACGCCACGGAAAAACGGGGGGCGGACTTTACCATCACCAGATTTCGCGCGGTACTCGATTTCGGCCAACACTTCTGGTTCGACCCAAATCGCCTTATGGGCGATGCGCTCTGTGTAGGGCTGCGTTCTCCGGATCAACGGCTTCAGCAGTGTTTGAAGATGCGCGGCGGAAGCCTTCTCAAATCCATGGTCGACCTTGCCCGCATAGATCAAGTCGGCGCCTTTGCGCCGGCCCACATAGATGCCGTCCCACTTGCCGTCTTTCAGTGCGAAGCCCGCGATGGCTAACGTCTCTCGTTGCGCACAGGTCTTCTTGACCCAGTCCCGGCTGCGCCCAGCTGGATAGGCGCTGTCGCGCACCTTTGACACAACGCCTTCCAAGCCAATTTTGCACGCATGCGCGAACGTGTCCGGTCCGTCTGCTTCGAAGCTCTCGCTGAACTGAATATTTGTGCCGTCGACCATCTTCTTCAACGCAGCCTTGCGGTCGAAAAGCGGCAGCTTACGAACGTCGCGGCCGTTGAGATAAAGCAGGTCGAACGCGACGAGCACAATGCGCTTTGACGTGCCTTTCAATTCGTTTTGCAGGATAGAAAAGTCGGTCGTACCGTCAGGGCCGGGCACAACGATTTCACCGTCGATGATCGCGGATGCCGCCGAGATCTGCCAGGCATCGTCGGCGATCTTTTTGAAGCGCTTGGTCCAGTCGTTGCCGCGCCGCGTGAAAACGGAAACGGTCTCGTTGGCGAGATGAACCTGGACGCGATATCCGTCGAACTTGATTTCGTGCAGCCAACGCGCCCCACCCGGCACTTTCTCGATCGGCGAAGCCAATGCCGGAGCAATGAAGCCGGAGAACAGCGCCTTGTTGCCGATCGCGAGCGGCTTCTTGCGCTGGAGAGGCATCGCTTGACCAATCGTAAGCTCAGCTGGCGGCGACCGCGGCCAACGTGCCGATCGATAAAGGCCTGCAAATGAGAAGGAACGTCGGTGAGCTGAAGGTCACAACGGCGCTGAATGCGATGTCTTCGGAGACGTCTTCCGACCAACGCTCCGACGTGTTGAAGGCGGAAACCCTGATCGGGTTTGCATACTCGCCGGCTATCAGATCCTGAATGACGGTTTCGAGGTCGGCCGTCTCAAGATCGGCCTCGCGCCAAGCCCGTCCAATCGGGCCGAAGTCATCCGCAACTAGATAGACCGTCTGATCAACGTCGCTCGGGACGATCGATGGCGTCCAACGCATAACGCAACTCCACGCAACACATAACCGGGATTCAAGCCGACGTGGGCGAAATCGTTCCGCGCTGGTCGAGGAACATCCTGCGCGGTCGACGCTTTTCTTCCCTACACGGGAGCGTGACGCATGAGCAAGGAAACCCCAAAAGACGATCCTCGGCAACAGGTCGATAAGGCCATCCATCGGCAAACGGACGAGCCCTGGAAGGGCAATCCGGAGAAGGAGCAGCGCAACGAGGCCGATATCGACCTTGAAAAATGGCACAGGACCAATACGCATTAGGTGATGCCAGATGGGATTAGCATCTTATGAGATCATTGGCAGCGACGGCGAGTGGCGAGTAAGTCACGATGGAAAAGCCGACAATGTCTATGAAACGATCGAAGCGGCATTTGAGGCCGCGGTGACCGCTGCGTCGCTGGCGCTTTGTCAGGGCCACGAGGTCCGGGTTACGGCGCCGAGCCGGGACACCGCAACCGGCGCAGCCGTCTCAGGATAGGAGAGCAAGGATGGCGGTCAATAAGCCGATAGGCGATAATGCGCGAAAAGGCGCAGTGAAAAGCGATCACAAAAAAAACGAAACTCGGGGGAGCGTCCGCCTGGACCAAGCGCAGCAAGTCGTCTGGCGAGTTCATGGCGCTAAAGCGTCCGCGCAAGGCCAAGCAGGCCGCCAAAAAATTCAAGGGCGTGCACATCGAGAAGAAGGCTGCGAAAAAGAAAGCTAAGAAAACTGCGCGTCGGTAGATTATGATCAACCCAAATTGTCCGATCTGCCACGGCCTGGGTGTGCGAGAACCATCCGCGCCTAGCGTGGACCGATGACCCTTCTGGATGTCAGTGCGGGGCTGGGATGCCATGCGAATGCCAACGGTCGGATGATGTTGATCAGGCATCGAAGAGCCAGGCGTCGCCGCGGTGCTCCATTCGAGCGACCTAATTGGTCGCTGAGCGGAGGCCAACCATAATCGGCGGTTCGCGCCAGCCGGCCCTCGATACCACCTGAGTTTACGGCCGCGCATGACCGAATGTCCCAACCGAATGTCCCAAAGTTCCTAATCAATTTCGACTGCCATGGATCTAGCCAGCGCCGGACGGCCCATCCAAAAGGTTAATGTACGTCTTAGAAACCTGCCGCTCGGTATACTAGTTATATCTCGTCACCGCACCGCCCTTGGCCCTCATCGGTGATGAGAACGCCGATTTGCGCTCCCGCCTTCCTCTCAGCAGGAAAGGATAGCGCATGCGCCGTCGTTTCAAACAAATCCAAAGTCTTGAAGAACGTTTAGCGCGCGAAGCCATGCGATTGCGGGCTGAGGCCCGCCGGCTTCCGCCTGGTGCCGAGCGTGAAAAGTTGCTGCGCAGGGCTCGTCAAGACGAAAACGGCCTCGCAGATAAGCGATTGGCTGCGAGGCCCGGATTGAGGGCGCCGCAATGAATAGCGGCGTTCCAAGGGCATCTGGGCGCCGCACGGTCATTGTGGTTGATCTCGAAGACGAGGACGACGCCCTTCGCATGGCTCAAAGACTAGCGGACGCGACCGGCCGTTCCGGTCGCATCCGCGACGAACATCTGATGGAGGTCGCAGTCGTTCCGGCACCAACGAGGAACTAGGGGCGGCTGTAACGTTTGAGGCGAAGCCGCTCGGCGAGTAAGGAAGTCCGTCGAACGACATGTGCCGATCGTTTGCAGAAACGATCGGCACATGATGCCGGCAATTACAGCGACGTTGTTCTCCCTGCGAACTACTTCTTCATGTGATCCTTGGACATCGCGCCGGCGCCTTCCTTCGACTTCGGATCGTTCATCGTCGCGCTCGGGTTGGCTGAGCTTGGGCTGCTTGACGCACCTTGCCCGGTAGCCGCTGCGGGCGAATTGCCGCCGCCGCCACCTGCACCGCCAGCACCCCCACCGCCTGCGCCTCCACCGCCGCCGCCTTGTGCTGACGCTCCTGCAATCGAGCCGAATATGAACGCCGCGGCCAATGCCGCTGATGCTACTCTCATGGGTATCCTCCTGTTTTTACACAGGACAGCAACCGGTGCAGATCGGGACCGTTCCTAAAGGCTCGATCGGCAGGATGCGACGCGGGATCGCAATGTGATGCCTTTCATCCCGCGCCGCGGTCTTCCTTGTCCGGCCCTCTCATCACGATCTTGAGGGCACGATCTGCCAGCGGTCGTTGCAACGCCTTCGCTTCATCCCACGGCGCGCGCATCCAGACGTCGTGCTCTTCATTGGTTGTCAGAATGACCGGCATCGCCTTTGGATGGATCGGCGCGACGACGGCGTTTGGCGCCGTCGTCAGGAAGCCGTAGACGTCGTGAGGGCCGGCGATCGGTTTCGACTTCGTGCCGCGGTCACCCTTGAAAACGGTCCAGATACCGGCGAAGGTCGTTAGCGGCCGGTCGTCGTTCAACGCGAACCAAACGACGTCCTTCTTCTTTGTCGCCGGGTTCGGCTCAGGGGCGTATTCGGCGAAGCTGTTGATCGGTACGAGGCAACGGTTCTCAGGCTTTAGCCAGCCTCGCCAATGCGGCGACGATGTATTCCGAATGTTCGTTACCGGCGGCCCGCTTGTTCGAGGCGGCGGCGGCATTCCCCAGCGCATCAACACGAGTTCGGTGCCTGCGTCAGTGTTGCGGACAACCGGCGCCGGATAATCCGGAAAGACGCCCGGCATCGGCGGCAGATTGCCGACGTAACGATTGACGACGCGGAAGAGGACGGCGATTGCGGCTTGGTTCGTGGTGATGCTGTAAAGGTTGCACATCGGGACGCTACTTTTTGTCCGGCTTGGCTACATCGATAATGACCCCACGACCATCCCTCACGAACGCTTGGCATTCCACCTTCGCATCTTTTAGATCAGTATCAACGAGTTCGCTCTTACCCTTCAACGCGGTCCGGTGGCAACGGTGAGCAGCTGCTTCAATCTGCTTTTGGTCCGCCCCAGTTACGGCATTGCCGGCAGCCGCAAGCAAAGTAAACCAATCGTGCGGAGGAAACCCGCTCGCATCCCAATTGAGCGACACGTAAGTGACGAAGCCTGGATCGCAGATCAGTACTATGTCCGGGTTCTTGAAGAAGACGCTCCCGCCAGAAGGTGAAAAGTGATCGAAGTGAGTGCCGGTCTGCTCGATGATGCGAGCGGTGATCTCCTTGCATTCTGCCGTCCTAGCAGAGTTCTCGGCCGCATCGGCGGCGCGAGGATAAATGTTGGCGAGAAGGGAAAGTCCTAGGTTCGCAAGAGTCGCCAACGCGTATATTCGATGCTTCATCGTTCACCCGGCCACCACGTTGACCGCGGATCGTTTGCTGAAATCTTCGTCGTTCGCAACGCGATCAGATGGCTGCGCCTGAACGGATATCCGCGCTGTTCGGAACATAGCCTGCAACGCATGTAGCGCTCTAACTCATGGATCGGCGTTGACTTCGGCCGCCGCACGATGTCGAGCGCTACCGTCTGATGAGTGTCGCAACCTGAGCATTTCACTTCAAGACAGCGGTAACCGGCGTTGATCGCATCGCCTAGAGCAGGGGACGGCTGCGCCGGCCCTTGAAACGCGAGCATGCGGGCGGTCCACGCCTCGCACGCCAGACGATCGGCGGCTTTGCGCGCTTCCGCCGCGCGTTCGGCGGTTGCCCGAACGGCTCCTCCGTAGATGCGTTCACGCGATTTGCTTCCCATTCGGCTATAAAAGCCGGTCGCTTGCTGGCTGGCAAATCATCGAGATATGGGGGATTTCGGCGTCGTTAAGCTACCGTGGCTCGTGGGTGTGGATGATTGGATGACGCGCGGTCTCACGTGCAAAAACATACCAGGGGGCGCAACCGCACCCAATGAGAGCGAAGGAACTGTCTTCTGCCTCCAAACGTTCCGCTTCGGACTGTCAACGAGGCACGCAGGCCCGTGTCTAAGGACGTCGAATGGCCAGCGCTCGCGGTAACGATCGACCCGGATTAAGCTATCACCTGAGGGTGCACTCGTTTCGCACCATTACCGTGATCTTGGCTTGGGTTCTGATCGTCGTCGCCTTCTACGAGAAGCCCGAGCTGCTGACCGGCGCGCAGCGCTCTATCCAGCGCGGTATTGAGGCCGTCGGCGACGCCATTCCGCCCCCTTGGGGACCTCGCATCGAATTCGTCTTCCGGGAGATCGGCGGCCTGATTTGGCTGCAAATTACCCTGCTCGTCCTCATCCTCCGGATCGGGCTCTCAACGATTGCCGGGATCTGGCGCTTAGTCACCCGAAGTGACCGTGTGCGTGTGGAGGGTGGCCGGGAGGGCTGATCCCCTTCGGCATGGCATCTGCATGTTGGAGGACCGCCCTGCCAAAGGATTGCCCCGATGGAACTCCAAACGTTACCGACAACCGCCTTCAAGACACCGGCGATCAGCCTCTCGGGTGTCGTCGACTACAACATGTACACCGCGTTTCGAACGCAATTCGACAGCGCGGCGGATAAAGACCTTGTCGTTATCGAACTGTCGACGTTGGGCGGCGACCCCGAGGTCGCGCGGATGATGGGAGAGGACGTCAGGTTCGCTAGCGAGATGGAGCCGCAAAGGCGGTTCGTATTCCTTGGCAAGGCCGTGATCTACTCAGCGGGCGTAACGTTCATGAGCTTCTTCGCCCGACCAAACCGCTATCTCACGCGTGGGACGCGGCTGATGATCCACGAACGAAAGCTCTCAAAAAACTTGGTTATCGATGGCCCTTTGACGACATGCATCGCGGTTGTGCGGGCGACGCTTAACGAAATCGAATGCTCAATCGCCATGCAGAACGAGGGCTTTCAAAATCTCATCATGGGGGCAAGCGTTACAATGGATGAGGTCTTACAGAAGGCGCCCTCGAACTGGTATCTGGAGGCCCAAGAAGCGAAGTCGTTGGGGCTGATCGAGACGGTTCTGTAGCTCGCCGCAGGCGGCTGCGACGATGGTAGCCATCACCTCAATCGTTAGACGGCGCTATTTTCGAACGCGGTAGAGGGCGCGCGGATGTCAGACGTCAAGGATGTCTTATATTCGACCCGGATCGCGATGGACGAGGGGGCGAACGCATGCTAGCGGCGTTGTAGTTCTTCTCGACGGCCGAATCCTCAGTGGTGACTTCTACTACTCAGCCTCCTACACGTTCAAGAACGGAAAGTGGCGCCGCGAATTAACGACCGGCCAACGTACAGATGCAATCGGCGTGAACTTTCTCTCCGGCGGCAGTGAGGTTTCTTGCGGTTTTGCGGGCAGCTATGGCGATGGTCCGGCAACCGTTGAAGTAACCGCGCTCGTAGGCAAAAAGAGTGTACCATTTCGGGCGGACCTTGCGGCACTTTTCGCAACGCAACCGGCCAGCAAGGTCGTGCAAATGGGTTGTCGCGACATGGGGGCAGGGCGTCGAGGTCGACCGAGCGCGGCCTCTTGCAGCGGGAGCAGCGGATCTCTAGCCAGGCATATACGGCTGGGTGGGGTCAGTGTGTCAGAGGGAATGTGCGCACAAATGCCGTCTTCCATCCAAAGCAGAAGTCACGAATGCGAACATGATCGGCGGCCTTTGATCCGTTGCGGACTTTCTGGGATGGAAACGGCAGTGTTCGCGGCCATATTCACAGGATGAGCATCATCAAACCAACAGGACTTCGTCCCGGCTGGCGGAAGCTTATGATCGCGGTCTGCGTGGCGGTGGTAGCGGCGCTGGCCTACGGGGCATGGATGGATCCTGATGCACCGCTTCGCAAATGTGGTGTTGGGATCGAGACCTACTGCGGCAAGCAACGCAAAGAGCATACCCTCTCCGAGTACGAGGGCTTTCGAGGATGGCAGAATGGGCTCGTCGGTATTGTATGGCCGATCGCCGTCGGCCTTCAGCTCCTGGCTGTCCTTTTTGGCAGAGAGAGAAGGCCACTCGCGAAATCAAAATAGGCCACTTCGGGAGGAACGAAACCGGGGCGGGAAAATTGTGCAATCGGCGGATGCGCGGCCCCATTGCCCCCAAAGCGCTTCCGCTATCAGTCCCAGCGCTGCCTTCCCCGGGGCGCTGGGACTTATTTTTTGGGTGCTTGCCGGATCGAAACAGACCTCAGCCGAACCGGCCGAGCGCCGGCTTCATGGAACGATCGAGGGAATCCAGCCGGTCCGACGCATCAGCAACTCCACGCAACAAACACGCGATTCCAATTTAGGCAAAAGTGAAGGATCCAGGAATCCTGGAACCTCCGGGTGGGCAAGCACTTTTTCTTAGCGTTAGATGTTAGGGATCCAGTCAATGGCAAAGAAGGCAAAGAAGCAGACGGCGCGCGGTCGCAAGCAAGATCGGGCGCGTGTCGCCGGTGGCGAGGACTACGAGGTGCGCTACGAGGCGAAGAAGACCGGCAAGTCGGCCGGGTCGGTGAAGAAGGCCGTCAGGAAGGTCGGCAATAGCCGCAAGCGCGTTGAGCGCCGCCTCGGATCAGCGATAAAGAAGTCTTTGGGAAGGCGGCCTGCCAAGTGATGTCGGGCCACGGTAGCGCGAATGCTGTCTTGCGGCCCATGCCAAGCCCTCGCCGCAGGCTGGTCAGCGGCCTGTTGCCTGCGCGTCTTGGATAAGCAGTGGGGAGACCGATGCGTTATCGAAGGTGGACGCCCGACGAGATCGAACGTCTGAAGACTATGGTCGCGGCAGGAACGAGCGCCAACCGCGTCGCAGTCGCGTTAAAGCGACCGCTGCAGTCCGTTGTCCAACGCGCCCGCAGTCTCGGCGTGTCTCTACCAACCATCCCGGAAGAGCGGAGACGGGTGAAGAACCTGCTCAGGCAGGACGATCCTCGCCATCGCTGAGGCCTGCGGAGTCGTCGCCTAGGTCCGCCGAGCCGCTAGGAACGGGAAGTTCGATCTGAAGTTCAACAAAGCCGCTCGCAAAGGAGCGGCTTTCGCGATCGAGGTCCCGGATGCCTCCCGAGCTGGGACCTCGATATCAATGCGTTTGAGTGAGCGTCCACAATGCCTCGATACTATTTCCACATCCGGCACGACGAATATAAGCCCGACCACGACGGCGAAGAACTGCCGGATCGTCACGCGGCCTGGAAGGAGGCCACCATCATGGCCGGCGCAATGTTGCAGGATCTCGACGGCAAACTGAGACCCGGTCACGATTGGCAGTTGGAAGTCGCAGACGAATTCAATAATCCGATCTTCAGGCTGGTGATCGCCGCGGAACCCGTGTGATAATCCCGTTATTGGCCATGTCAGCAAGCTTGGGCCGCCCGTTCAACTTCAGATCGTTGGTTGTGGCGCCTTGCCCGCTCGGCACTTCAAGCCCATGAAGATACTCAGTGCTGAATTCGGAGACGGTCTCGAGCTCTTCGCGCCGAAGCACAGACACGGTGTGTTCGCGCCATTCGAGCAGCCCCGATTTCCTGAGCTCCTGTATTGTGCGATTGATATGAACCTTTGAGAGGCCGCAGGCATCCGCGAGGTCTTGTTGGGTGAAGGGAAGACGGAAGCGGCCGTTGGCCGATCTTGCCATTGTTCGCCTTCTTCGTCGCTGAGCTGCACATTCAGCGTCATGTCGCCGCGTATCCGACCGTTCATTTCAACGACGTCGGCTGTCTTGACTTGAAGGTGTTCGGAGATCTGCTTCACCTGGTCCGGCGATAGCTCGCTGTTGTCCGGTGCACCGAGGCGTTTCTTCAATTTTCGAAGGTTGAAGAACAGCTTCTTCTGCGCGGCGGTCGCGCCGAGCTGACCAGTGACCATGATCGCAAAACGAATTCCTGCACGGATGCCTTGATCCACCAGGCGGCATAGGTCGACAGGCGAAATCCCTTCTCGGGATCGAACCGTCTGACCGCCAACATCAATCCGACATTGGCTTCCGAAATGAGGTCGGAGATCGGCAATCCGTAGCGTCGATATTTCAGCGCAATCACCTGAGAAGGCGACTTTGTCCGAGCGGCTCTTTGAAGATGAATGGCGTTCCAGTGCCGGTTGGTGCGAGTAATGCATCGAGGATCGACCAGGCACCGTAGGCCGCGCGCCCGGCGGCTGCAGAACTTCCCGAATTCCTGCGCCCTCAATCTCTGAAACTTCCAGATCGACAGTGGCGCCGGTGACGGGGCTGGCGCTGGCAGGGTCAAAGCTGTGAAGGAAGGTTCTCGTCACAACGCCAGTGCTCGCTTGAGATCGTCATGTTCGAACGCGCTGGCCATACGGTTGATCTCGGCCGAGCGGGCGCCGACAGCCTTGGCCGTATCGCGCCAGGTTGCGGTCACGGCCGCGACCTCCTTGACGATCCCGCGAGCCTGCGCCAGCGTTAGCCCGAAGTATTCCGACGCTGCCTCGAGCAGGTCGAGCGAGCAGGTGCCTTCATCGAGATCGATGTTCGTCGTCAGCACTCGCGCTTTGAGATCAGTTGGAACGGGGTTGAGGTCGTATGCCGGGGAGAGAGACCAGCCCGCTTTTCCGAGCCACAGAAAGCCGTGATTTCGGAGATGGTCGTCGACATTGGAGATCAGGACGTTGAAGACCACGCGCCGGTAGAGAGCATGGGCATCCGTCTTCCCCTGAGCGCCGTGTTGAGCAAGGGCATCGACGATCTCCGGATAGCTGCCGCGCTCCCCGTCCTTCGCCCCCATCATCGCCATCGCCGAAAGGAACGGGACGCGGATCGCGCCGTCGCGATCGAAGCGTCGCGACAGCATGACCGCCTTGCCGGCGATGTCGATCAACTCGTGCCGGGGGGTGGCGATACCTGCCTTGCTGGCCAGCCGTAACGCGATCTCTTCCCAGGTCTCCATGCTGTAGTCGTCGTTCTCTTTCGGGAATTTCGCGATGGAGAGGTGACCATGTTGGTCGATGACGGACGCCTTCGGACGCGCACCGCCGAGGGAAGAGCCGGGGGCAAAGATAAGTTGCAGGTCTTCATCGGTTTCCTCGTCCCGGAGAACCCGCTCGGTGATCTGGAGCAGCCGACCAAGTTCGATCAGGGCAGGAACGCCGGCGCGGATCGGTGCCTGGAAAACTTCGTCGCCAACCCGGCGGAAACGGAGCGCACCAAGCCGGGTCTCGTCGGCGACGCCGAGCAAATAATCGCTCTCCACGAGAGTGCGAACGGCACAACCTTCGCGTTCGGCAAGACGGCGCTCGGCGCGCTGCATGAGGCGACGACCCCAGGTATCTGGCGCCGAGTCACCGATGGAGCCGAAGGTCGCCAGTCCGGCAAGCGGAACGAAGGAGCCGCGCGTCAATGCAAGTGCTGGCTCCAGTGAGAAACGGTCTGGATCCTCAAGCCATGCACTATCGTATTCAAAGAGGATAGTCTCTGTGCCCCGGACCCGATTGCACCTCGCCAGTCCTAGCGTGCGCGTGCGGCCTTTCAGATCGATATGAACCTCGAAGTCAGCCATTGTTGGATGATCCGGTTGATCGCTTGAGGTGGACACGCTTGGGGAGTTCAGCGCTGGCGAGCGCCTGGCCGACGCTATCGTTGCTGATGTCGGCAACCCGGCTCAAGCCGTCGAGCAGGCCGAGCGCCTGCAGGACGCCGGCGTAAATGCCGATGCTGACACTAGTGTCTCCGGCTTCAACCCTTTGCAATGTCGACCGGGACGTGAAGGCGCGCTCGGCCACGACCGCCATCGGCAGCCGTCGGCGCCGACGGGCATCGTGGATGTCCGCGCCGAGCTTGCGCAAGGCGCGCCGCACGGCAACAGGAGGGGTGTGTGGGGTAGGCATTTTGACACCTTCGCGCTACAGATTGACCGAATATGTAGCACGTAGCTTACAGTTTTCCAGACCTTAAAGGTATGCCGTGGAGCTTTAATTTTACCGTCGCCACGTAAGGGGCCCGGGAAACTAGGATATCGGCAACCGCGGCGACGGTGGCTTTCAATTCGGTGCGCCAATATCACGAGTAGAGAGGACTGCTAAGGCAAGCGTTGATCTACAGTTGCAATTATCGAAGCTCGTTTGAACGATAGCAGACAAGGCGTCCAGGTCGCGTAGTCTGTTCGCGAACAATTCCTGATTCACGGCAGACGGACTGGAGATGTTTTCGCACTGACGCCAAACCAATCTGATTTGTCTTGGCGGATCTCGCCTTCGCGTTCAGACTTCTGAGCAAAGTAGTGAGCTTGGCTTATTTGGCCAGAGGTCCCAAATCCATTGGATCTTCACTAATGGAGCTCGCGGCGCGTTAGATCGTGCAGAAGGGCTGCGAGCCGAAGCTTAGCCTCGAGCACCGGCAGGTTTCTGCGCAAAGGGGCCCAAATTTGCTTGGCAGCGTCGTGCTTGGCCGTGATAGCCAAAACTGGCCCATGATGCATTGGGCCGAGAGCTTAGGTTTCTCAACTGGTTGGAAGGCAGTGTGTGCGCGGAGTGTCACACCGGGAGATCAAGAAAAATCTCATCACAGCCAATGTCAGCGCAAGCTGACAAAGCGCCGATCAGCGCGCCAGAAGGTCCCGCGAGAGTAGACCCAAGCGGCGCACTCCATCTTCTATCTGATCGTTCCAGCCGTGCCCGGCGCTGAGGCGCAAGCAATTACGAAAGCGCCGGCTGGCCGAGAAGACGTCGCCGGGCGCGAAGCAGATGCCTTCCTCAAGCGCCGCATCGAAGAGCGCGCGTGAGTCAAGGCGCTTCGGCAATTCGAGCCAGAGCACGAAGCCGCCAGTCGGGCGGCTCATCTTCGTCTCCGGCGGGAAGCTCGCCTCGATCGCGCGCGACATGTGGACGAGGTTCTGCTGAAAGAGCCGACGGACGCTCCTCAGATGGCCGTCATAGGCGCCGCTGGCCAGGAACTCCGCGAGTGCGACCTGGGGCAGGATGGCGCCACAGAGGCTGAAGGCAAGCTTGCGTTCGACTACGCGCCGCGTCCGGGCGCCGGCCGCGACCCAGCCGACCCGGTAGCCGGGGGCCAGGCTTTTCGAGAAGGAACTGCAACAGATCGTGTTGGCGCCGCCATCGAGCGCGATGAACGGCTTCGGCCGCTCGCGCCCGAAATGCAGGTCGCCATAGACATCGTCCTCGATGAGCGGGACATCATGCCGCGCAAGCACGGCAAGGAGCGCCCGCTTGTCCGCTTCGGCCATCATTGAGCCGAGCGGATTGTTGAAGCATGAGGATAGCGCGAAGGCGGCGACCCGTTCTGTGTCGAGCAATTGCGCGATCGCCTCGATGTCGATCCCGTGGATAGGATCGACTGGCAGTTCCAGCGCCTTCAGTCCGAGCACTTCGAGCGTGTGGAGCAGACCCATATAGGTAGGAGATTCCACGGCGATCGTGTCTCCCGGCTTGGCCACCGCCGAGAGAGCAAGCGTCAGCGCCTCGGTGCAGCCGCTCGTGATCACGATGTCGTCGGGCGACAGCATATGCCCGACGCGCATTGCTCGTTTCGCGATCTGGCTACGGAGGCTAACTTCCCCCTGCGGTGGACCGTAGACATTGTATCGTGTGCCGCGCTGGCGCGCCTCTCGCGCGAGCATCAGATCGAGCCGCTTCGATTCCAGCAATTCTCCATCGGGCACGGCGCAGCCGAACGGCATGAACGCGCGGTTCGATGAATGCTCAAGCAACGCCGCGACCGCGCCGCTGATCGAGACAGTTGATGCCTTCGCACGGCGGCGCGAGGTCGACGGCAGCGCGAAAGGGCCGCGCCGCGCCGAAGCGACGTAGAATCCCGACTGCGGCCGAGCGACCAGAACGCCGCGATCCTCAAGCGTCCGATATGTCAGCAAAGCCGTTGAGATGCTGACGCCGTGTTGCTGGCTCAGCGCCCGAACCGAGGGCACACGGACACCCGGTGCGAGCGTGCCATTCTGGATCATGGCGGTGATGAGGTCGGCCAGTTGCTCGTATCTGTATGACGTGGGCGCGTCCATGGAAGCTCGCGAATGAGTTTCAGGCACCATAGCTCAGCGGGTCCGGCTCTCCAACAAACTGTTATGGTACATTATGCAGATGACTGTATCTGTTATGGTCAAAGCCTCGGCCGTACAATGCGCGTATGACCGCGTTCCGCAAAGGCTCCAGCAATCCGCAAAAATCCGGCTTTGGGGAAGAAACCCCCGCGGTATGGCGCGGGCGTTTTCCCTACAACGAGATCATCACGCTGCTCGACGTGGACCGTCCGCACAACCTCGCGGAGAGCACGTCGCAGGATCTCACCGTTGGCGAGGTCCTCGACCTCGCCGGCCTCGATTCACTCCGCGAGTTGAGGCTCGGCTATGGGAAGTCCGCCGGTGCTCCCGATCTGCGCGAAACCATCGCCGACGCCTGCGGTGCTTCGGCGGAGCACATCATCACGACGCAGGGCACCGCGCTCGGCATCTTCCTCCTCGCGCTCGAACTCTGCCGGGCCGATGATGAAGCCGTTCTTGTGACGCCCTGTTTTCCGCCCAGCCTCGTCGGCGCCGGCGCGATGGTCCGCGAAGTCGCTCTGTCGTTCGAAGACGGCTATCGGCTCGATCTTGATCGGATGGAGGCGAATCTGTCGTCGAAGACGAAGCTGGTCAGCATCGCGTCGCCGCAGAACCCAACCGGGATCCAGACACCTCGCGGGATTGTCGAAAAGCTGCTGGCATTGATGGAGGAGCAGTCACCGCAATCGCTGCTATTCATCGACGAGACCTACCGGGAGGCGACCTATGGCGACACACGGATGGTCGACAGCTTCGCCGGTCTCGATCCGCGTATCGTCACCGGCGCGTCGATTTCGAAGGCGCTTGGCGCACCAGGACTGCGGACGGGCTGGCTTACGGTCGCCGACGCTGATCTCCGTGCGCGATTGACCGTCGCCAAGATGAACACGGTGATTTCGGGCTCGGTGCTGGACGAGGCCTTAGCGGTAGCATTGCTGCGAAATCGGGAGCAAGTGCTGGCGCCGAGACGTAAGCTGCTGGCCGGCGCCATGGCGGAACTGGCAAACTGGTGCGAGGCCGAGCGCGACCGCATCGATTGGGTGCGGCCCGATGCCGGCGCATTGTGCTGCCTGCGTCTTCGCGCGGGTGCCTTCGACGATGCCGCGGTTTCGCGCTTCTGGCGGCTGTTGCCTCGCCATGACCTGCAACTCGCCTCCGGAACCTGGTTTGGCGAGAGCGACCGGGTCTTTCGGCTGGGCTTCGGCTATCTACCGCCGGACCGTCTCGGGCCGGCGCTGTCCGCACTCTCTTCAGCGCTCGGCGCCCCCGCTGCCTGACGCCTGATCATTCAACACCCAATAACGAGCAAAGCCCATGAAAGTCAGAATTGCCTATATCGAAGAGCCGCCATTCTACTGGACTGGGGACGATGGACGTCCGACCGGCGCCGATATCGAACTGGCGAAGGTGGTGATGCGCGCGATCGGCGCATCCGACATCGAATATCATCGGACCTCGTTTGCGGAGTTCCTGCCTGGTGTGCAGGAAGCACGCTGGGACATGAATGTGCCTATTTTCATCACGGCGGAACGAGGCCGGCAGGTGGATTTCAGCGTACCGGTCTGGACAATCGGTGACGGATTCCTCGTCCGGTCGGGCAATCCGAAAGCGTTGACGAGCTACGGGGCCGTGGCAGCGCGCGGCGATGTACGCCTGGGGCTCATCGCGGCTCAGGTGCAGGTCGATTCCGCGAAGGCCGCAGGCGTCCGGGACGATCAGATCGTGCTGTTCAAGGATCAGCCCGAGGCGATTGCCGCGATGCTGGTGGGAAGGATCGATGCCTTTGCCGGCACCGCGCTCGGGAACCGTACCGCGGCCAGCGCCAATCCCGCGCTGGACTCGGTGGATGTCGATGTCGGCAAGTCAGCGGCCGAACTGATCGGCGGCTTCTCGTTCAGCAAAGGCAATCCCGGTCTGCTCCAAGCAGTCAACGCGGAACTCCGCCGCTATCTTGGTACCCCGGATCATCGGGCACGTGTCGCGAAGTACGGATTTACGCCGGCGGAGATCGATGGCGTGATCGCGAAGATGGCCCCGGAAGCATAGTCATTCACAGCCGGCTGGTCTCTTCGACGTGCTGTATTTGTGCGGACCAATCGAGCCGACCGAATAGGGATGTCGATTCTGCCGACCAATTTCGTATCAGAATCTCCGTCTTGGCCGAATACTCGGATTGCTCGTCCATAAGCGGCCGACTCTGAGCAGAGTGCTGACCGAACGGTCTTGCCGGCTCAGACATTCGATTCGGGGAGATCACTAATTTTGCGCCCTTCGTTGACGGTTTCCTGCGTCGTAAACGGTCTCCTAATTTGCAGAGAAATAACCTCGGCGCGGCACGGTTGCGACTCGGCTTATAGGTGGAGGTCGAACAAGGCGAGGGCGATGCCGAAGTCATTCAACCCGATCGTCGATGGTAACGCGGTTGCGAAACGTTGTTTCATACTGTGCGTTGTCGGAGCCTCTGCCGCACGGAGTTGGCGGCGGTCGCAACCGGTCGGCCTTGCTTCCATCAAACCCATGAGGACAAGACCCTGCGAAGCGGCAACTCGTTGCCAAAAGGAAACGCCGCGATTCGTCGTACCACAGCGCTTCGCCGTTCATGGATGCGATACTGCGAACCCAATCCAGAATGTTATCCGCATTTTCGAGCGCGGTACCCTCGCTTGGATCATCCAGAGCAAACGTTACGTAGAAGGCGGAAGCCCGCCTGAATTGGCAGATCGCTCGTTATGAGGGAGGGGTGTCTAGTGGCACGTCGAGTTTAATTGTAGCGCCCTTTGGTTCGGTCGCGGACACAATGATGCGCGCGTCCAACTGGCCGACGAGGCTCTTGATGACCTTGAAGCCAAGGCTCGCGCGAGGCTGATCGAGGTCGAAATCTTTCGGGAGTCCAATGCCTTGATCGGATATCTCGACATGAAGGTCTTGGCCGCGGTGTTCCCCGGAGACGCGGATCTCGCCCGAACCCGCAGGGTAGGCATGCTTGGCAGCGTTGGTCACAAGCTCGTTGATAAGGAGTCCGAGCGGTATCGCCTTGTCAGCTGACATCATCAGATGGCCGAACTTGCAGCTTACGGTGGGCCCTGGCGAGGTTTCCTGCAGCTTGTGGCAGAGCTCGCCGGCGAAGTCGGCGATATCAACAAAGCCGATCTGGTTGCTTCGCCATAGATGGTCATGCACCTGCGCTATCGTCGTGATGCGCGATGCAGCGTCCTTGAGCGCGTCCTGAACATCCTTAGACTGCGCGCTGCGGCCTTGCACGCGCAACAGCCCGACGACGGATGCCAGGCTGTTCTTGACGCGATGGCTCATCTCGCGCGTCAGCATGGCCTGGTGTTCGAGGGAATCGCGAAGCTGGGCGTCCGCGTGTTGCCGCTCGATAGCGATACCGAGCAATCCGGCGAAACCCGCAAGGAAATCCGCATCGGCAAGGTCGAACTGGCCCGCGTCAGGACTGTCCACTTCGAGTACGCCAAATGGCAGATGGCCTTCTCCGCCGCGCGCGATTAGGACGTTAATAGCCCGTTTGACGCCATGGTCCGCCAATAATCTCGGCGTTCGGAACCGGGTTTCTTCCTGAAGGTGGTTCGAGATGACGATTTGCCCGGTATGGAACGCGTACCCCGCTGGCGATTCCATATCGATCCCAAGAGAGACGTTGCCAATCGTTTCCGGTGCCCACCCGACGCCTGCACGCACCAGCAGCCGCTTCTCGCCTGGCATATATTCCAGTACCTTCGCAAACGGAGCATCGAGACCTTGCGCGCACAGTTCGGTGGCACGCTGGAGGATCTGCGTGATGTCGCGGGTCTGCAGGGCCGAACGTCCGAATTCGCCCAGCAGGGACTGCTGCCGCAAACGGTACGGAAGCTCCTCTCTCGACCTCGCGGTCGATGCCGCTGGCGACGATACCGACTCCTTTCCCGGTGAGATTGGCATGATTTGCCAGTCCTTATTGCCGATCTCGAACGAGGTCGAGCGCCTGGCACCCTAGCATGCCCCGGTTTGGCGGATATAGAAATCCGGTTGGGAGCGTTGCAAGCCGCTGCCAGGGTTCGTTAGCGCTAGAAAAACAACCTCGAATCGTGGGAGACCCGCAAACCCCAATCCAGAAGCAAAATTGTCAAGCGCCGGACGCCCCAGGCGGCTTACGCCGTGTCTTCGGGTTAGGCTCTTGCATAGCGGGCCGGCCGTTGTGGCCGAATAGAAGAACGGCACGACAACGACGGCTCGCACTTCGCGCCGATTGTTTAAGGCTTCCGGTCGGGTGCCACGAACGGATTGGTCTCTGCACCCTCTCGGCTATTTTTCTCGAAACAAGCTTCGAGGCGCTCAAACGCCGCGGAACTACCATCCAGCGGGATACGCAGCGTAGCGCCGTCTCCGCGAACATCAAGAACGTTAGCTGATCGAAGCTTTGCGTTAAACGGACGATCGGCAAGCGCGACCGTCACACCCCTCGTTTCAGCGAGGGCTTTGGCTTCAACGGACTGCGAACCCGCAACCAGGCGGACGGGGTAGGCTTTACCCCGATCGAGCTTCCATTTCGGAGAATCTAGAAAAAGCAGAAGCCCGTCTTGAGTCCGCGTAAAGCTGATGCCGAGGCCGCCTACTGAACGATTCATGACGCAAGAATCGAACTTGTCGGCCTTGTAGCTCGTCGCAATTTCCCAAAAGCCGACGGTCACGGTCTGGCTGTTCTGGGATTGCGCGACGGACGACGAAGTTGGACAGATAGAAACTACCAGGAGTGAAAGTGCTAGCAGCGTTCGCATGGGCTTACCCTCCATTTAGGAGTACTCGATCTTCGCCGTTCGTCGAAGCGACGGTAAAAGGCTTTCTAGCAACCTCGTTGTTTTGACCCTAACCGAATGCCAAATCTTTGAAGCGCGGCCAAGAGTTCCTCGGGATTAAATGGCTTTGACAGAACCGCCAATCGATCATCCTGTGCAAACCGAGCACGAACGCTCGCGTCGGCGTAGCCGGTCGCAAGGACAATGGGCAAATCAGGCTGGACCACGCGAATATCTGCGATCAATTCATCGCCACGCCGATCGGGTAATCCGAGATCGATAATAGCGCCGGAAAGGCCGTGCTGCTCAGCGCGAAATTTCACCCACCCCTCTGAGGCGCTGGCGGCTTCGATTGAAACGCATCCGGCGTCAGCGAGAGTGTCTGCGACAAACATTTGCAGCAGGAACTCATCCTCAACCACCAGAATACGAATTTCTCGCTGCTCCTTCTGACGATCCAGCAATCCCCGAATTCGCGTTGCGAGCTCGGAATATGAGAAGGGCTTATTGAGTAATTCGATCTCGGCATCGAGCCTGCCCTCGTGAACCAAAGCGCCGGCGGCATAGGCGGTCGTCATTAATACTTGAATGGAGGCGCGGATTGCCCGAGCGCGTTCCGCCAGGACCCGTCCATCCATACCGCCCGGCAGTCCAAGGTCGGTAAACAACAGGCAAATATCGTTCTCACGCGCCAGGATATCCAGCGCGGACGCGCCGTCGATCGCTTCGAAAACCCGATAACCCAGCTCCCGCAGGCTATCAACCGTATAGCGTCGAACGTCCGCCTCGTCTTCAACGACGAGGACCATCTCGCCTTGTTTGCCATGCGGCGCACCGGCAGCCGCTATGGGCTCCGCGACGGGGGCCCATGTGGGAGCAGCCGCAGCCAGGACCTTGGGTAGATAAAGTTTGGCCGAGGTACCGATGCCGGGTTCGCTGTAGAGCCTCACGTGGCCACCGCTCTGTTTGACGAACCCGTAGACCTGGCTCAGCCCCAAACCTGTTCCACGTCCATCGGTCTTTGTCGTGAAAAACGGCTCAAAGACCTGCTGAAGCACATCGGGTGTCATGCCCGTTCCCGTGTCTGTAACCGTGATGAGAACATAAGATCCAGCAACAACGTCGATATCGGTCATTGCGGAGACGGCCGCAATCTCGGCATTGTCCGTCTCGATCACAAGTTGCCCGCCCGATGGCATTGCATCCCGCGCGTTGACGGCAAGGTTTATAACCGCCGCTTCGAGTTCCGTGGGATCAATTTCAACGCTCCAAGGGTCTTTGATCAATCTGGTCCGCACCACTATCTGCTCGCCCAGCGTGCGCTGAAGTAGATCGGACATCCCGGAAACAAGTACGTTGACATCAAGCACTTGGGGTTCAAGGGGCTTCCGCCGTGCAAACGCCAGCAATTTCTCGGTGAGCTTCGCGGCTTGCCGTGCGCCGCGGGTAGCATTTTCTAGTGCACGCAACAAAGCGGGATCGGTGATTGCAAATCGGCGTTGAGCGCTTTCTAGATTGCCGAGGACGACCGTGAGGAGATTGTTGAAGTCGTGTGCTATCCCCGCCGTCAGCAGTCCGACCGCCTCCATTTTTGCCGTGTGCCTCAGACGTTCCTCGGCTGCCTTGCGGGCCGAGACATCTCGAAGGCTTGCAAGGCGGGCAGGCTGACGGTCCCAGGTCGTTTCGACAATACGAATTTCAGCGTCAATTTGATCGCCGTCCGGCTTGTGAATAGCTATTTCGGCTGTGTCTCCTGCGATAAACGGTATTCCGATCGGACGCCCGACCAAAAGCTCGGCCTGCCGTCCGAAAATCTCTTCGGCCGCGGGGTTGGCAAATAAGACAGTCCCGCCCTCGTCGATGACAATAATCCCATCGGCATTCTTCTCGACGAGGAATCTGATCTCGGCTTGATCGATGCCGCTGTGAGACTTGGCATCCGCGCTATTCATGGTATCGACCTTGCCGCGTGTTCACCGCTTATTGTGCAATATCATCACCGGTGAACACGTTTGGCGCGGTTTTGAAGGAATCGCCAAAGTGCATACCGCCGCTGTCGATTGTGAACTTCCGAATTTCCTTGGCATGCTCGCTGCCACGCATCTTCAGCACCATAAGCCCTCGATTCATGGTGTTCTGCTCCTGGATGTAGCGCAGCAAGATAATGGAATCGGTCAACGTCGAGATGTGTTGCTCGCTGACGCTTTCGCCACCGATAAGGGATTTGCTGGTGGCGGTACAAAGCCCGGCAATTTCCCGCTTCTTGATAAAGGAGGTAAGGCTGATCAGAAATTCGCGGAACCCGGTGTCCGGGGCGATCCGCTCTAGTGCCGACAGGCTGTCCACTGCGATCCGGTTCGGCTGGAATTCGTCGACCAGGCTCTGGATCGTAAGCAGATGATCCGGCAGACCTTGCGCTTCGGGATAGAGACAGACGATTTTTAGCTTTCCCGCGGCTTCCATCTGAGCGAAATCGGCGCCCCAGCCGTTCGCGTTGCGGAAGAGCTGGCCTTTGCTTTCCTCATATCCAAACAGGATGGCTTTCTCTCCGGCCGCTACGCCGCCGGCGAGAAAGTTGGTGACGAGCAGGGTTTTGCCGGTGCCGGTAGCGCCGCTCACGAGCGTTACGCTGTCGCGAAAGAAACCACCTCCGCACATTTGGTCGATTTCAGAATTGCCACTTGTGACGCGCACCGTGCTTGATTGCTGTTCTAGCCGAAGCGAGGAAAGCGGCACCGCGACGACGCCTTGGTTCGCCAGCAGGGTAAAGGGTGCTTCACCTTCGGCGTGGTGGCTGCCGCGCATCTTGAGGACTTCGATGGTACGGCGACGCTTTTCGCGATGAAGCACGTTGCGCAGGATGACGACGTTATCGGCGACGAATTCTTCCAAGCGATGTCGCGTGATCTCTCCATATTCACTGTTGCGTTCCGCCGTCATAAGCACGGTGAGGCCGCTCTTTTTGAGGGCGCTGCTAATATGAAATAGCTCGCGGCGCAGGATCTTCGGGTCGCCGATAAAGTGGTCAAAAAGTTGAGTAAGCGAATCGAGAACGACGCGCTTCGCATTGACCGTCTTGACTGCGTGCTGAATACGCGAGAGCAAGCCTACTAGATCGAAATCGCCGATAATCAGTTCATCGCTTGCTGGTGGGCTGGCGTCCACAAACCCCAAGCGGCCGTCCTTACGCCATTTCGCCAGTTCCCAGCCAAATCCCAGCATGTTGGCTTCAATATCCGCCGGTGGCTCCTCGAACGTTACAAGTACGCCATTCTCACCGAAAGTCGTAATTCCGTGAGCGAGAAATTGCGTGGCGAAGACTGTCTTGCCGCTTCCGGGTGTGCCGCCGACCACGGTGGTTCGGGCGCGAGGCAACCCACCCATGACCAGTTCATCGAAGGCCTGAACGCCGGTCTGCACCCGATCCAGCACGGCGGCAACGTCGACATCCTCTGTGATCATGTTTTCTTTCCTTCAGAGTCGATACCGAGAAAATCAAGAACCCTCTCCACGTCGCTGAGATCACCGACTATCCGTCGCGGGCGAACAGGGTGTTCAAACGCGAGTGTCGGCGTAGCGATAATCGCAGCTTGTTCGGCCAGCTCGGGATTCTTGATTACGTCGATTATTTCGACTTCCAGTCCGATGTGCGCCTGCGCGACGTCTTGCAGGCGGCGCAGATTTTGCTCTGCCCGACGAGAGGTCGCTGACGGTCCGGCGATGTAGAGTCGAAGCAAGAGGTTGGTCACGTCGCAATCGCCTTCTTGGCGCTGAAAACATCGGGCATCGCCGACGAAGCCGCAGCTGACCTCGCACCCCGCGTGCGAACCATGGCGGCGCATCCGAGTGCCCCATGAGTCGTCTTAGGAAACACGGTGCGCCGGTTTCAGACAAGAGAGAGAGAAATACCAACCCTACTAGTAGAGGCCATCGCCTCGGGGCATTTGGCCCGAGCGTCTGGATGACCGTCGCGGGCTCGACGCGTCGTCACTCGTAACCGCACGCTCGCGCGCCCAGATGACAGCCGCACTACGGCGGTTTACGCCAATTTTGCGGTACAGGGACGCAATATGATTTCGAACCGTGTTTTGGGAAAGATGGAGCGTCTGGCTCATCTCGGAATCGCTTCGCCCTTCGCAAATAAGCCACAGCACTTCGCGTTCCCGACCTGTCAAGATATCAATGTCGGACGATCGCGGGGGCGACCGCGTGCCTTGGCGCAGTGCGCTGAATCTCTCGACGATCATCCGGGTGAGCCAGGAGCTGTCGGCCATGATGGCCTCAATCGCGGAGATGAACTGCCACGACTCCTTTTGATCCTTGGACTGTTGAATAACGCATACCGGGCGTAGCTCGTTATCAATCCAGACGTCGGCGGTCGTAATAAAGCAATCCGACGCCGGGCGCTCAGACCTGCGAATCGGCAACTTAAGCTGGTGGAGGCCACCGTTAAGCCGACGACGCAAGTTGTCGTCGATCCAGACGATTTGTCCTGTCGCATCTACGAGAATGGCACCATCCCCGAGGGCAGAAGCGATTGGCTTCAACTCTTCATCATCTCGCGCAGAATCCTTCGTCACCTGGTCCATGAAGGCCCCCTGTGTTGCTTAATGACAAGCAAGAATTGAATTGTGCGGAGATAACGTTGCGAGGCTAAACTGGTTCCGGCCTACTAACTCCCTAGTAGATCTGAACTATTTCGGCTTAAAGGCACGGAGAAGGGATCGCTCGCCGTGCCACTGTCGTCGAGCAAACGGTGGACAGGCGTCAGAAAGAGCGTTCACCGATTCGCTCTTCGGATTGGCGACGGCATGTCGCGGCCACGCCCCCGATGGCTTGATCTACCGCAGCCTCCAGTCCGTCCGCGCCCTGCGTATTAGATTGTGGACTAGAAGAAGGGGCAGTCCTTGGAGCCGCCGTGGGCCCCGATCCGAATGGAATTCGCGTGCGACATCGTGCAGGGTGGTTGTGACGATGGCTTGGCCGTTGCGCGGCGGCTCGCAGCGTTACAGCTGCGCCAGCAGGCTCAGGCTATGCGGCTGGAGTTCATTTGCCTGAGCGCCCCGCCGCTTTGCCGGCGATCACAGACGTCACACCAATCCCCGAGCCTCTCGTCCTTACGGCTTTCTGACTACCACGCCGAACGTCATCGTTGAGCTCATCCACCCCAAGGCCGTGCCGGTGATCCTGACGACCCCGGAGAGGGGACGAGCGGATGTGTGGGCCTTGAGATGAGGCGAAGCGATTGCCAGACGACGCCCTGAGGATTATCACGCCGCCGATAAAAAGACCGGCCATGTGAGATGGCGCTGCTCGTTGCGTGACGAAATCATGGTCGCGCGCGAGCCGCGGCTACACCCTTCGACGAACAGCACGCGCTACCCGGCCTTGGCATAGGCCGCCGCCAAGTTGATGGCGATGGTGGTCTTACCGACCTCACCCTTCTGGTTGAGCACGCCAATAATCATTACGTCACGTCTTTACGATTCATCACAAATACGATTGCACGATCTTGACGTGACCCGGCCTAAGTACGCTAGCCCTGTGGCACGTTCGCCGCAAAATTGCATTCACGATTTTACGGCAACACGATTTTGCGCCTTCCGAGGAGTGGCACCTACGCTTTTGGCTGCCAGGAAATTTCCGGCTCAGACACTTCAATGCGTCGACCGTCCTCCGAGTCAACGGTTCGCTTCTCCCGGATCAGCGAAAGTCCCTCATTCTTGCACCACTTCTCCAGCACCGATGCCGCACCTGTACAACGCTCATCAAGATTACTCGGCATTCCCACCCGTCGTGACGTATGGCCCTGTTCTGCAGCGTCGAAAATCATCATGCGGATGTTCTGCGGATTTAGCTCGATCGTGGCCCGCGCCTCGCGGGGCCTGCAGTGATTCCTGCTGCAACTCGGGCAACAGCTTCTTTACGGGCGCCTTCATGGTCATGCGTGCGATTCTGCGCCTTTGCGAAGCGGCCGCCAAGGTAGGTGTCAGTTACACCGAGGCGGCGGTGTCCAAGCTCGTTGGATATCTGCATCCGGGTGCGGAAGTCGGCCGCTTTCTCGGCCCGGCTCATGCGTTCATAGGTGGAGCCACCGGCCGCAGGGCAGGGGTGGCCGGTCAGTGATTCATAGCGCCATTGGGCGTACCGGTGCCGATGCCCGTGCATATTGCGGATGCCGGCGCCCCAGGTCATGTGCTCGACTTCCTTGCGGTAATGGATGTAGCGCTGGCCTTGCGGAATCAGCGAGCCATCGCCGCAGGCCTCGCGCAATTTGTCGAGCAGCGCCCGCTGACGGGATGCGCGACCGGGATCTCGCGCGCCCGGCCACCCTTGCACCAGCTCGACTGCATCGCCAGGCGGTCGCCTTTGTCAGCCTGGCCCGCTCGAAATTTCAAGCTCTCTTCGACCCGAATCGGCGCAGCGTGGCCCGATGAGGATGGCGAGGGCTACAACACTGTGGTAGCGCCGGGCGTGGCGGTATCGGGGAAGATCGTGCTTCGCGAACCGAAGCCGCAGGCCGAACCGGAGCAAGGACCAGTTCATCCGGGCAGTCGAAACGCTGGCCGAAACCCAGCTCGTAATTGACCAGACGATTGGCTTCCGTGAATAGGCGGAATTCCGTCAACGCTTCGCCGCCGCGCTCAAACTCTTGGCGAACTGCCAGGCTCTCCTTTTGGAAGACCGTGGTTCGCTTTGGCGTGTCCGCCGCTCAGGGCCGGAGAATGGTCCTCGCTGCGCTGCGGGCCATACTCCTTTTTCACTTTGGCTTTGGCCTCAGCAGGTCGGCCGCCTCAAGCTCAAGCCCTGCGTCGCACGCGTGAGCTTGACTCGCCGTTCCTGACATGGCGAGGGCCTTGGCCATCGCTAAACTCCGGCTTGGTCCTGCTGGATTGTAGTTTTGGGCTCGCCCGGTCGCACTCCGCCTGACAGATGCGCAGCCGCCACCAGCGATCGACCTGCATCTTGACGACGCAAAATGTTTCCCTATTTCCCGACCGGGCTCGCCCTTATCGAAGGACTATTTAGACCGTCAGGGTAACGATGATGATTGACGAACAATTGGCTCGCCTGCGTTCGCACACGAATAATGTTTCTCGCTATCGCCGTCTTCTCCAGACCCGATTATCGGAAATAGAGCGGCAATTCATAGAGCGCCATCTCCATGAAGAGCAAGCCGCCCTTCTGAGCGTCCAACCCTCCACCCTCTAGGCGATCCAACCAATGAACGAATTGAAAAAGGTTACCCTCGATGAGGCAATTCGGCTCCGCTGGGTGTTGCGGGACATCCGAGCGGCTCGCTTCACGCTAAGCCCCGTCGATCCGGCCGATCTCGAGACGCTGATGCGCATGGGCTACGTTTGGATTCAGGGCGAAAGGCCGATTTTAACAGCGGCTGGAATAGATGAAGTCTGACGGGACCCCCTGGCGACCTAAGTTTTTACAATCGGAACTCAGCGCCAACATACGGGCGAACTGCTAAAGGCAACCCAATGCCAATTAGTCAGCTGCTGAAGAGTAGCAAGTACTCACCCGAGGAAATTGAGCTTCTCGATAAAGCGTTTGACCACGCCCTAGGCTTGTTGGGCGTGCTCGATCGTGACGACCCGCTTTGTAAAATGGTGGCTCGCGATGTTATTGCCATCGGCACAACTGGCACTAACGATTCCCGCGAGATCGCCGAAAAGGCGGTGGCCCGGATGGGACTGAGGTAGGATGAGCCACCTTTAGCTCTCGTCTTTCTTGGGCTCTTCTTCCTTCCGAGTAAGCCGCGGCGGCATGTGGCCGGGCTCGGTCTTGGTCGCCTTCTGCGCGCGGTCTTTATCCTTCGGCTGTTCCTGCCCTTTTTCATCAATGGTGATGCCGTGATCGGAAGTCTTCGCCATAGCGCACCTCCAGCGGGCTCAAGGGAATAGACGCCAACTAATACTGCTTTAACCGGTTCCTTCATCGATCTAGAATATCCTGCGCAAGCTCCCGGCCGCCGCCATCAGTGACCACAATCCAAGTTCCGAGTGAGAACTCGAGAACGGGGTGTATTTTGGTCAGTTGCGTAGTCGCTGTCGCTATGACCATAACCTGCGCATTCGTGGGCCGAATTCCCTTCGCCCCCTTGCATTCTATGCTTCGCGATTTGGGCGTTGATGGCCTACGGAATCGACGTCTAGCTCGGTCGGCCATCTACTCGCGGGCTCCATGTCCTGTATCGGTGAACTCCACACAAGCTCGTTGGAAAAACGGGAACAGTCTGGAAGGCAACCGCTGGAGCCGGCTATCGACGTCCCTTCGCCAGCCCGACGCCGCTCTAAAAAGAATCCCGCCATCAGCTCGTATGTGATCAACGAGAGCGTTTCTTCAGGTGGCAACAAGTTTCGAGGTTGCCACAATTGATCTGCAAATTTTGGTGCCTGTTGTCAGCTGTATCTGTGACCATCCGTCGCGAGATGGAAGACGATCATGACGGCGGCGGTTCATCCGGCAGGCATTGCTCGACCGTCCAACCTGTGAACATCCCCGGGTTTGAGGTTAAGCTCTTCGAACTTCAGCTGCTGCTCGGCCGTCAGCGTAATATCCAATACTTGAGCGGTGCAGCCCTCAGGAGCGGCGGCAAGAACGAGCGTCAGCGCCGGGGTTGGCTTGGCGAGCGCAACCCAAATCTGGGTTTTCGTATCGTCAGTCGTCAGTTCAACGACGGTGAATCTGTTGCCGTAGGACTCTCCCATAACAACCAACTAGGCATGAGATTTGCTATTCGGTCACGTCGTGCCGGTCCGGCGATCGAAGCCATTCGCTCATACGAGCGGCCGTTTCGGCTTGGCGCGCCTTCTTGAATAGCGCTTCTCTGTCACCCCCTAGGGGCAGTTCCTTTGCTGTCGCGCGCAAGCGTACTGCTTCGTCCGCCAAGCGCTCTTCTAGAGATCGAGTTTGTTTCGAGTTTGTTTAAAGCGTCTTCTCTTGTTAGCCATGCTATCGATTCCCCTCAGCGGCCCTGCCAAGATGGGAATCAACCGCGAGGGTCGGTTTCGTTCCTATCCCCACGGTGTTGCGGCAAACGAGCGTGCGGCGGGAGAGTTCCTTTCAAAGATTGATATGCTCGGCGTGGCTTCACCCATGCTGATGGAGAAGCGGATTCGGCGACTTGTGAACCCGGCTGTCATGCCGCAGTTAGAGGCGAGGTTCAGTGACGGCGCGGGCAATGAGGCATCAGCGTGGTTAATCCTATGCTCGACCTGTTTAGAGAAGACCTGCCGCCGAAAGGTTTGCGGTTTCAGCCGGACTTTCTCAGCTCGGGTGAAGAGCAGGCCTTGCAGCGTAGTCTCGAGGTTCTTCCGTTTAAGGAGTTGAAACAAGACTTCACCGGAAAGCGGCGCGTCGCATCGTTCGGCTGGCGTTATGATTTCAATGGTGGCGGCCTGAGCAACATGAACACCATTCCGGACTTCCTTTCGAACATTCGGGCACGAACTGAGACCTTCGCGGCGATCCCCAAGGGGAGTTCGAACAGGCTCTCGTGACCGAATATACACCGAGAGCGGGCATCGGCTGGCACAGGGACAGGGCCGTCGTCGGCAACGTCGTTGGGATCTCGCTTCTTTCGGGCTGCGTGTTCAGGCTGCGCCGCAAGACAGGCAAGGCCTGGGAGCGCAAAAACTCTCACCGCCGATCCGCGCTCCGTCCATCTGCTTCACGGTCCGTCGCGCAGCGAGTGGGAACACAGCATTGCCTGCGTCGACAGCCTTCGCTATTCGATCACCTTCCGCAACCTGCTCGAACGGAACGTCTGACCATGCCGCGGACCTCGACCTTGCCGAAATGCCTTAAGCCGATGCTCGCTACGTTGATCGACGGGCCGTTCGACAATGCGGGGTGGGTGTTCGAGGACAAATACGACGGCTTCCGCATGGTCGCGACGATCGAAGGTGGCAAGGTCACTCTCTACAGCCGCAACGGCAAGATCATCAGCCACAGCTATGTCGACGTCGCGAAAGCGCTCGAAGACGTAAGGGCGACGCGGTCATCGACGGAGAGCTTGTCGCGCTCGACAAGGACGGCATTTCGCACTTCCAGCTGCTGCGGAACGCACTGCGGCACCAGGCCAAGCTGCAATACTGCGCTTTCGATCTGATGTTTCATGAGGGCGAGGATTTGCGATAGCTGCCGCTGCTCGAGCGGAAGGCGCGGCTCAAGGCGATCTTGCCACGTCACCGACTGATCGCTTTCAGCCGGCATCGAAAAACCACAGGAACGAAGTTCTTCCGTGAAGCCGAGAAGGCGGGCCTGGAGGGGATCATGGCCAAGCGGGCCGACAGCCTCTACCTCTCGGGCCGCCGGACCGACAACTGGCTGAAGATCAAGACCTCGAAACGACAGGAGGTTGTGATTGTCGGATTCACGGCGCCCAGGCGGACGCGGCCGTTCTTTGGCGCGCTGACGCTTGCACTGCGAGAGGGCAGGGCCTGGCGGTATATCGGGCACGTCGGTACGGGCTTCAGCCACGAGGTTCTTGAACAGCTTCACGGCAAACTCATAAAGCTGAAGACTGCAAAATCTCCGTTCCCGGCCAAGGTAAAGGACGAGGCCGTAACGACCTGGGTCAAGCCGAAACTGGTGGCTGGAGTGAAGTTCACGGAGTGGACGTCGTCGGGAGAGATACGGCATCCCGCCTATCTCGGGCTTCGCGAGGACAAAAAGGCGGAGGACGTTGTCCGCGAGCGGGAAAAGAGCCGAAGCTAGGTCACCGGGCGCCCTTACAGTGCAGGCAGGAGCGACCATGGCAGTGTCGGCAACTCCACCGTTGCCTTATCGCCGGCCGCGACGCTCCCGCCGTTCCTGACCACGCCCAACACGCCGCAGTGGAATTTCGGTTCTCCAGCGCGATCCGATATCATCTCTTTCTTCAATCCCTTCCGAAAGCGGTCGATCAAGACACAAGGCGTCCGGAGGCCGGTCAACTCGACGATGGCGGTTTCTCCCAACCGGATCAGTGTTCCCGAAGGCAGGCGCGTGAGGTTGATCCCCGCTGTCATCACGTTTTCTCCGAGGTTTCCCGGATGGACGTCGTATTCTATAGCCCTCAGTTCTTCGAGCAATTCGGAGGCGATGAGGTGAACCTGACGCAGATTGGGAAGCCGAGGCGACCTTCTCGCGTGGTAGCGGTGCCGGACGTACGACCCAGCATGGGCGTCGCCTTCAACCCCTGAGCCCGCGACGAGGACGATCCGATCTTTGGCCGCTTTGGAGAAGCCGTGCGTCGGGCTTGATGACACCGCAACAACGGTACCTGCCAATCGCATCGGCCCTTAAACCTTCCTGGATCCTGTCACTGCAGGGTATATTCGGCAAGCTCGACGCCGGTCATTTTGCCGGCAAGCGAATTGTCGGTCACAAGCGCAAGGAGCTCCGTCCCGCTGTTAGCCACGACTAGCTCGGCGGCCTCCGCCGTGGTGCATTCGACGACCTCCACATCTTGGTCTCTCAGAAGTTCGGCGAGTGCCTCGCGCTGCAAGGTGTTGTCTTCAACGACAAGGGCCATAAAGTTCGACATTGGCGCGCCTCCAATCGATGCCCAATCCACGAGCCGGCGAAATGTTCAGAAACGGACGCGAGAGGCAGTTTCACAATCCTGGCTGCCAGGCTCTCTCGCACCCACCCCGCGGAAGTTTGTGACAGATTTGTGAACCTCGGCCGGATTGGTGCGTTGAAAAGGAGTACCTCATTTCCGGGCCCCTTCGCCGATGCCGGTTCGAAGCACTTCTGTTGGCAGGAGCCATATTTTTCCCGTGCCGTCAGACCCACAGGGTCGGACGTTACCATCGCACGCGGGATCGCGCGCCACACCGAGTCGGCCCCCGAGGAGCTCGCGGAGGCTCTGACTTGGGGGGCCGATGAAAAGGTGCTTCTCATGCTTGCGGCCGTGGGCTGGTTAGCCTCTCGCAGGGCGAGCGAACCGCTTCGGCAGGGGGGCGACCATGCCCTCCTCGTGACGGTTGCGGCTTCGTTGCTGCCTCATGGATTGAAGTTGCTGTTCGACCAGACCCGTCCCGATCGCTTAACGGTGCTCGGACACATTCATGGCGTCCCGTTCTCTGGCAAGCAAGAAGACGCTTTCCCTTCCGGCCACGCTTTGCACATGGGGGCGCTGGCATCCGCTGCCGGCACCTTGCCGTCGGGTCCCCGCCGCTTAGTCCGGACTGTAGCCGTTGGGCTCTCCCTGACCAGGATCGTGGTCCTCGCGCACTGGGCCAGCGGTGTCATTGCGGGCTTTGCCCTCGGAGCGGTCCTGGAGCGCTCCCTTCGCTTATGGACTGGCTACTCGACACGGAACGAGAGCGACGATGCCGATACTTGAAAGCATGAAGGAGTCCATCGAGCGCGCAACAGGGCTACGACGGCCCGGTAAGAACAAGGCACCCGAATTCGCACGACAACGAAAACCGCGGACCATCCGGTTCGAAGACGATGGTCTGGTGCCGAACCATCCGAAATGGCCTCTGATCATCTATCGCGGCGCGGTAATCCTCGATCGACACCACGACCCCGCAGCAGTGTTTGAAGACTTGTTCGAGGCCAATGGCTGGGGGGATACGTGGCGGGACGGCATCTACGATTACGTGCACTATCACTCGCGAATTCACGAAGTGTTGGGCATCGCGCGTGGCAGGGGCCGTGTTCGTTTCGGAGGCAAGAAAGGGCGCATTCTCACCCTGAAGGCGGGTGACGTCGCCATCCTGCCGGCCGGCACAGGACACCAGTGCCTCTCTGCCCATGACGACTTCCTGGTCGTCGGCGCCTATCCGAAGGCCGGTACGTACGACGAATGCACGAGCGTCGAAGACCGCCCCCGTGACCTGAAAACAATTCCTAAGGTCCCGTTGCCGCCGAAGGATCCGCTGGATGGCAGCGGTGGCGCGCTCTCGACGCTTTGGAAAAAGGCGAAATGAGTGAGTATCTTCTCCGCTTCCTCATCGGCGGCGTAGTCGTGTCCGCCTTTGCTGTTTTGGGGGATCTCCTGCGCCCAAAAAGCTTTGCGGGGCTGTTCGGAGCCGCGCCATCGGTTGCGCTCGCCACCCTTGGCATCGTCGTTTATCAACACGGTCCGGCTTATGCAGCCGCGCAAAGCCGTGCCATGATCGCTGGTGCGATCGCGCTTGCTGTGTACAGTGTCGTCGTCTGCCAGCTTCTGGTACGCGCGAAGTTGAGCGCGATGCCGGCGACAGTGCTCTCGCTTATCGTCTGGTTGGCAGTGGCGTTCAGCTTGCTGACGTTCGTGGGAGGCCAGGCGTGACCCCGATCAGCATTTCGCCGTCATCGTTGCGGGAGGTCGCTGGTATGAGTATCTGATCCGATTTGCGCTGGGCGGTGCGGCGACCGTCGCGACAGGGCTCATTGGAAGCTATTTTGGCGCCTCGACTGGCGGACTTTTCCTTGCCCTTCCCGCCATATTCTGTGCCAGTGCGACACTCATCGAGAAACACGAAATTCGTCGGAAGCGCGAAGTCGGCCTCGACGGCGACAAGAGAGGGCGCAAGGCGGCCGCTCTGGACGCCTCAGGCGCCGCTCTCGGCGCCGTTGGACTGCTGGCATTCGCGGCCGTTTTTTCTTTGGTCGTGACCCGAAATACGGTGGTCGCCTTCGGAGCAGCCTCTATCGCCTGGCTCGTCGTGTCTATCGTTGCCTGGTACCTGCGGCGCGGAATGCGGTCAGCCACGCGGCGTAAGGCTTCGGCAGACGAGCGGCCTCGCGGTCTCGCGAAGCCGCTCTCACCCCGACCGATGGTTACACGGCGGTCGACGCCTTTGCATTGACGCCCTTGCGCAGCGCGACCGTGTTGAGCTTGGTGTTGGCCGCCTTCTCCTCGTTCAGGTTGGTTGTGAGGAAGCGGACGATGTCGTCGTGTCCCAGCTCTTCAGCCCACGCGATCAGCGTTCCGTAGCGGCACATTTCATAGTGCTCGACAGCCTGCGCGTTCGCGACGATAGCAGCGTCCAGGACGGACTTGTCTTCGATCTCGCCCGCGGTCTCGTCGGCCTCCTTGATGATGCCGTCGATCGCTGGGCATTGCGTCCCGCTGGGCTCTTTGCCGAGCTTTTCGAACACCTTCTGAAGCCGCTCGACCTGCTTGTTGGTCTCCTCGAGGTGGCCTTTGAGGCTCGTGACGAGGTCGCGGTTGGTCGCCTTCTCGATCATCTTCGGAAGCGATTTCAGAATTTGCTGCTCGGCGTAATAGATATCCTGCAGACCATGGATCAGCAGGTCTTCCATTGTTTTGATGTCCTTGGTGAAAAAGCCCATATTCCACGTCTCCTTTCAAAATGAGGAACAAGGAACGCCAAAATCATCCTGCTGTTCCTGCGATGATGACGCCGGTCGATGGCGAGCAAGTTTATTAGGTGGTCAAGCCGGCGATCCGAGAGCCGGTGACGCGGTGCGTCGACGGAGCGGCCGGTCGGCTCCCAGACAGCCCCATTCTGGAACCTCGAATGCTTTTCGGGATTTACATGTCAAAATCCCAAGGACAGCGACATGCCAATCGATTACCCGAAGCCTCCATTTCCCACGCAACGTCAACCGATGCCGGGCTTGACCGGGAAGATGGATCCGCGCCCCGATCACGGCGAGGACAGTTACAAGGGATCGGGCCGGCTGAAGGGCCTCAAGGCTCTCATCACGGGAGGCGACAGCGGCATTGGGCGCGCCGTTGCGATTGCCTTCGCCAGGGAGGGCGCCGATCTCTTGATCGCCTATCTGGACGAACATGACGACGCCAAGGAGGTCCAGGCGCTTGTTGAGAAGGAAGGCCGTAAGGCGGTTGTTGTCGCGGGCGACATCCAGAGCCCCGAACACTGCCGGGCCTTGGTCGAGCGTACCGTCAAGGATCTCGGCGGGATCGACCTTCTGGTGAACAACGCGGCTCACCAGGCAACCTTCAAGGACATCGGCGACATCAGCGACGAGGAATGGGAGAAGACGTTCAAGGTGAACATCCATGCGATGTTCTTCCTCGCGAAGGCGGCGGTCCCGCACATGAAGCCGGGCAGTGCGATCATCAATACGGCATCCGTGAATTCAGACATGCCGAATCCGATGCTGCTGGCTTATGCCACGACCAAAGGCGCCATCCAGAATTTCACCGGCGGTCTGGCTCAGATGCTGGCTGAGAAGGGCATTCGCGCGAATGCGGTCGCTCCAGGGCCGATCTGGACGCCTTTGATCCCTTCGACCATGCCCGAGGACGCCGTCAAGAACTTCGGCAAACAAGTCCCGATGAAGCGGGCCGGTCAGCCGGCCGAACTTGCCACGGCCTACGTGATGCTGGCAGACCCGCTCTCGAGCTACACGTCGGGGACGACGATCGCGGTGACTGGCGGCAAGCCATTCATCTGACATGGCTTGCCTCAAACATCCGGTGACGCCGGATGGCAGATACTTTGTCGTGCGGGGAAGGTTGTGGCGGATGTCAAACCCCCACCTGGACCAAGAGACGAAGTCCAGACTCGTTGAAGACCTGATGCGTGCACGACGAGCTGTCAAGGACGCAAAAGCGAGCGGCGACCCTGCCGCGGAAGCAAGTGCCCATCGCACTGTCGACACCACAAAGCAGGCGCTGGGGGAACGTGGGCCCGTATGGTGGGACGATGGGGCACCGGACTTCAATCGACACATGGAAAAGAACACTCCATATGCCGACTGGTACGCCGGTGTGAGACGCAGGGAACGACCGGCTCGAAATTAATGAATGGAGCGCCGGGCGAGGCCGGAGGTGCAGATGAGGCCGGGACGGAATTCGAACCTTTAGGTGCGCAACCCCGTGGAGTTACGGTCATGGGCGCGAGCGCGCTCAAGCCGCGGTGTCCGCATTGATATGCAGGGTGAAAAGAACGTTTCGAAATTCGTCCGTCACTTCCATACGCCATTCTCGGCCCGGCTTGAGGTTGCCGCCCGCATCCCCGGTTCTCCGACCGACCGTCAGGCGAACAGGTCCTTGCCGGGCTGAAGCATCTTCATGAAGGTCCCGCTTTCGTGGAGTTCCAGCCAGCCCTGCGCGATCACGTATTTGAGCCCGGCGCTATATTCCGCCGGCGTTGCCTTGTCGCCGTACAGGAACGGTCCGTTGATCTTCTCGATGTAGATTCGGCCCGTCGAACACCGGCTCGAAGGCGCGTGCGTGCTCCACCAGCCGGCGCGCCGCGATCTCCGGTATGGCGTAGGGTCGCGGTTCGATCATCTTCATCGGCAAATTCCGTCACGCTGCCGTGCCGCATAGATGTATGGCAGAAGAATCAGATTCTCGGCCAGCACGTGGCTATCGAAGCGCGCGCCGCAAGGACAGCCCATTATCGACGATGGTTGTTGAGAAGGCAGCTTTTCGCCTCGGGCCCACATGGCGTATTTGCGCTTGGTCCAGTCGCGTTGGTCGCGCCATTCCTGAAAATTGGCCTCTACCAGTTCGCACAAAAGAACCTGCCAGGCCTCTCCTCGAAGGCGGCGCGCGCAGCCTCGGGCTTTCTGGTGGGATCTCGAGGGTCCTCTCCGCATTGGCATGGCCGGAAAGTCGTGCGGGGCCGTCTTTGCGAATCTACGCCGGAGATTCGGAACCTTCCGAGCTCTGCCGGCTTGCAGTGGGGCCCCGCGGGGCCCGTCCCCCGGCGGCAGGAAGAAGGCCTCGGCACTCCGGCCCCCCAAGGTCGCCGAGGCCTTCTTCATCGTCGGGCGCGCTGAAGAGCCGATTGACGAGCATTGCCGAACGAAGAGAGATTGCTGCCTCGGATCGGCCGAGCGCGTCGGCGACTTCACGCAGGTGAAATCGGGCAGCGCACAGGGCCAAAAGCCCAATATCTTCCCCGTCTGTCCAATAGGTGCTCGGCATCAGCGTGTTGCCCTACAGTCGGCGATTCCAGAAGGCTAGTGCGGCGACTGACACAAGCAATGCAGATCCGTCCCACACCGTCAAAATACGGTCACGACCCGATGCTGTGCCCCTTCATATGGAGCGCGGTGCGATCTCCGGTCAGCTGCTCCACATAGTCGTCGATCGCTAAGAGCAACGCGTCGCTCGGCACAAGAACCCTCCGTTGGCGGACGATGTAGGTCCGCAGCCGCTCCAGCTGGAGCAGATCCTCCTTGATGCGGTCGGTACGAATGGCTGCGTCCAATCACGCTGTTTCTGTTGCTGGTATGCGCGCGCTGCCGCTCGGTTCTCTGCTTTGGTCATTCCCCACTGCAGTAGGAAAATAATCCCAGTGCAACTTATCGATAGCTGGTGGATCGGAACAGCGGCGAGCTACCGCGTTTCGTGGGTGTGGAAAACCTTCGGAGCCAACGGGCGACTCTGGCCTTCAATTCTTTCATCAACGCGAAGAGCACTTGCACCATTGATCGGTCACCGGCTCCCGCTCTTTCTCGCGCTGGAAGGAACAGCGCTATGGTTGGCGGACCACCGAGGTCTCATGTTTGGAACGTGTGGAATTTCCGCCGGTTTGCCATTGGGGCTGAAATCGGAGGAAACCTACATGAGAGCAGCAAAAGTCCTGTTAGCTACAGCATTTGTTTTTGGGTCGATCGCAGCAGCAGCCGCCCAGGGAGGCGGGGGTGGAGGCGGCGGTGGCGGCGGCGGCCAAGGCAATTCGCCGGCTGCTAAGAGCGGCCAGGGCGCGGCCAGCAGCCCATCGTTTGCCAATCCGGGAGCGACTGCCAATGACCCTTCGGACAAGGGCGGCATGCGCATGAAATCCTCCCGCCACCACAGGCATCACCGACGCCACCGAGTGTAGCGACGTCCGGCCGGCGCGCCCGAAAACTCGCCGGCCAACACCTCGACGTCTTGCCGCCTTACGGGCGGTGATCGCGGGCAAGGAACAAACTGTCATAGCCACGCTTTTCGATCGAAATGGAGATTTTCAATGATTTGCAAAACTTTGCTTGCGGCAGTTGCGTGCGTCGCACTTTCCTCACCCACTTTAGCGCAAGGGGCGAGCGGTGGTTCGGGTGGGGCGTCCGCTGGATCCGCTGCCAGCGCAGGCGCGGGTACAGGGACCGCGCCGAGCAGTGCGAACTCCGGACCATCCGCTCCGTCTGGCATGGGGACGCAAGGCAGCACCACGGGGGCCAACGCGAACACCAACAATAGCCAAAACAATCCGAACGTCCAACGACCGACAGCGAACGCAACGAGCCCAGCCGCAGCTCAAGCCGATAGAAACGCTGGCGTTGGGCACTCGACGAACGGCGTGCCCATCGGCAGCCCGGGTTCGGGGACGAGCGAAGAAGATCAGAGGGGTCGTTGACTGCTCGTCACAGAAAATCAAGCCGCTGACACCCTACCAGGGTGTACACAGAGCAGGCCTGAATCGAAAAGCGCTACATAACTCCTGGTTTGAATTGGCTATGAGCGGCGAACCGGATCAGTATGTTTCAAACAGCTATCTCGAGCGGCAGACCTGTCCCTGCGCAGATTCGTCGGGCCGCTTCACCCGGGTGACGAAACGGCTTCTCAAAAAAGCTGGACAACCACGTTGCTGCTATTGCCCTGTCTGCCACTAACCTGTACCGCGCTCAAGAAGCCCTCCGCACGACGCCAGCGAAGGTGCTGGGCGTGGACGATAGGGCTTGGACATTGCGTAGCTTGTTGACGCCGCGCTCTCTGCGGCTCCTTGGGTCACATCCGTGGGTCACATCAGGATAGTCTCTTCTCCCAACTCCTGTTCCAGTCCCGACAAGACCGGTAGAAGGGAATAAGGAGCTCCGATACGGGGTCCACTTCAAAGGTCTCCTCGCGCCGCCGATCCACGTACTATGTAGGAAAAACTCGATAGCAAACGGCGATGTCCATTGGGGGCTAATCGCGTCGGTTTGGCCTCTGCCAGTCACTTCCGGTCTACCCAGAACTCCGGACATGCCGCTGCATCGCACGGAGTGAAGCGATGGGCCAAACCCGGACCTGCAATAACCGATCAACTAGTCGGGGATGCCGGCGTCCTGGAGCGCTGCCTGGATGATGTCGCGGACGGCCAAGGACCGTACTGGAAAGAGATAGTGCGCGTGCGATGCTCTAAAGTCGGGTTGGAACTGGAGCAACCGCTCGGCGGCGCGTTGAGCTGGCAACGACCGACGGCCTCAACGTGAATGACTTTGACCGCTATGGAGGAGTTAGCCTGCCTCGCCATCCGGAGGCGAGGAGTCGGGCCAGCCCAGTGGCACCACCGACAATGGCTTGGCTTTGACCGGTCGCTGTTCGTAGCGCGAGATGAGGTCGAGCAGACGCCGCTTGATGAAGGGGTCGTCGGCTTTATCGGCCAGGTTACGGATCAAGATCGAGCGTTGTCGGTTAAATTCGTCGTCAAGCATGGGATTACCATATAATCCCGATTATACTGGTGATCGTTTACATAAGTTAGTTTTGAATTTGCGTATGGTTAAGCGTGCCCAACCTAGCGTGCGTGCCGCTGCAGTGGAGTGGCATCATCTCGGAAGGTTTGCTCAGGGCAAGCTCGTTCAAGGGCCTCACCAAGCAGCAGGAACGGAGGAAGTTCATATCCGTTTACGGGTTGGGAGAAGACCAATGAATAAACGAATTGATGAGGCCGTGGCGGCGCGTGCTTATCAGCTTTGGGAGAAGGCCGGCAAGCCGGAAGGACGAGACGAGGAGTTCTGGCAGTTAGCCGAGCAGGAGCTGCTGAACGAGGATAAGGGCTCACCGTTGCGGACACCGGACACGCTGTGATCAACCCCAACTGTCCGATCTGCTACGGTCTGGGATGGGTGTGCGAGAACCATCCGCGCCTTTCCTAGACAGGTGGCCATCGGGCTGTCAGTGCGGGGCAGGGATGCCGTGTGAATGTCAGGGCGCGGTCGATGGAATTGATGAACCCGACGTCATCAAGGTTCTACAGCATGACGACGTGAAGGTAGATTGCCAGCAAAATGCCGACGCTCGAAATCACCATCGCAATGAAAAGCCGACCCACTAACGCCTCTTCGACTTCTTTCGCCGCTCTTCGGTTATAGGGCGAGCGGTTCACCGGCTTGCCCGGCCGCTTCCACGCTGCCCGTGCCATGTCATTCCTCCGATAATTCACTGAGAAAGTAAGAAGCAGCGATATTGCTCCTCGGCTCGGCCTCGGTCGGGCACGGTGCGAGCTTGTAGAAGGAACCAGCCACACACCTGACGTAAAACCGTACAGCCGACGATACAGTTCAGCGGGTTGACCCTTATAATGCGACATGCGCTCTGTGTTGCTCGCTGCGCCGTTGGCCTTGATGGCCGGCGCCGCCGTGGCGCAGGACTGGGGCAACATGGCGACGATTTCGTCGACACTGGGCAACAACACCAATCGGCTCTGCATCGGTGACCATTCGCGGCCGGGCGATATTGGATGTCCGACCTGGGCGCCGAGCTTGACCACGGCGGGTGACGTGAGTGTCAGCGGCAATCTGTCAGCCGCGAAGTTGATCGGCGATGGATCGGGCCTCACCAATGTCGGCGCCGCCGGCACCGACCGCATCACCAGCGGCACCACTTCCATGCTGGCCATCAGCGGCACCGGCTATATCAGCCTTACCCGGGCTGGCACCAACGCCGGCTGGTTCGATCCGTCGCGGGGCCTCGTGACGATCGGTGTGAGCAGCGCCGGCACCATAAGCGGCACGAATCTCTTTGCGAGTGGGAATATCTTTGTGAACGACGCCACTTATGCCGGGAACGGCTTCTATGTAAATAATGCTCGGGGAGTATTCGCTGGAATGGCGCCAATAACGAAATTTTTGGGGATGCAGGCAATCAGTATTTATCCTTTATCACCTCCGGCACCGAAGCCATGCGCATTGTCAGCAGCGGTTACGTCGGCATCGGCACCAGCACCCCCGCTTACAAACTAGACGTCAACGGCGTCGTGCGCAGCAGCAGCTACGCTCTGGCTACCGGCTTTACGTCAGCGCCACGGGCGCTGATATCAACAGTGCTGCTGGCGACAATACCCTGTCCGTCCGCACCAATAGCATCGACAACCGGATGATGATTGATAGCTCCGGTAATATAGGTATCGGAACTAATACACCGAGCACGACTCTGGATATTGTCGCCCCCAACAATGGTACCAACTATATTCGCCTGACCAGTACCAACACGGGCAGTAGTGTACGCTCACGCTTAATTCTGGCGAATACTTCGAGCACCTATGCCATTCTTCAACTCAACGGCAGCAGCTACCCTACCGACCCGAATAGCGTCATGCTTTCGGCGCCGAGCAACGGTGCTTACCCGATTGCATTTTCTACCGCCGGTGTCGAAAGAATGCGTATTTCCGGTAATGGGCCAGGCGGCGCGGGAGTCGTAGGCATCAACTATGTCTCGCCCACCAATGCCCTCGAAGTCTCCGGCACCATCAGCGCCACCAACCTGGTGGTCAACGGTGTCAGCATCACGGGCAGTGGCGCAACGACCGACCGTGTCGTCAGCGGCAGCATCAACGCGGTGGCCGACGTCTCATCCGGCGCGGTGCGCGTGAGCGGCACGCTCGCGCTTGACAATACTGGTAGCGAACCCTGTGATGCGGCGCACTGGTACACCTTCCGCGCCAATCCGATCACCAAGCAGCTGGAAATGTGCCGACCTAGATGTAGCGCTGGGCCACTCGCTCGATGTCGTCGCGCATCTCTCCTCCCGGCGTAAACGGTGCCTGCCATAGCCCTCGCCGGGATGAATTGAAGTGGCAGCCGACCCCCAGCCATCACGCCCCAATATTTTCGCTCTCAGGAACGAGTGTGGGCCGGCGTGGTTGCCGTGCATGCCCAGGTATTTCTTTCACCTCGCGGGCGACATTGCCGCGCATGACGTTCTTGGCCAGGATCTGCAAGATGCGGACGAGGCGAAGTCGCATGCTGACTTTATCGCGCATCGCATCGGGACCGAGAAACCGGAAATGGTTAGAGAAGGCAACTTCATCTCAGTGCGGGACGAAAGTGACGCCGAGCTGTTTCAGATTCCGCTGGCCTCGGCCAGCGCCTGAGAGCAATGAGACCGGCAGCAGCCGGACCAAATAGCGGGATGAGCTAAAGTGCCGCATGCCGCTGGCTCCTCCTGAAAGGAACGCCACGTCGCCTTACCCCTTGATGCCTATGGGTCGATTTTTTATCGTCATCATCCTGCTCAGCATCGCGATCATCGTCGCGATGTACTTCTACGTGCTGAGCCTCGGGTAAATCATTCTGCCCTTCCGGCTCGCCGGGCCTCGGCCTCGCCCGAGATCACACTGACGTGCATGGATATCTGCGTCTCGTACCGGCGCGCCTTCTCGAGGAGCGCGTCCCGCAGCATACTATCGGGGAGCGGCCGCGCCTGCTCTCTTGCTTCCCGCGCCCATTGCGCCAGTCGCTCGTCGACCGACAGGGTGTGCTGGATGCTTTGACGGACGTCTCCCATGCCAGCGTAACTCTCGGCGTGATCTCCCGTTCCGGAACAAAGACCGTGATTCGCTTGTTCAAGATCATAAGGAGGACTACATGGCACAAGCAGCATGGAAACGGCCCGGCTCGCCGATCGGCAGAAGGGCCGCGCAAAGCCAACCCGAAATACAAAAGGCATTCCCGTCAGCCGTGGACGGACAAGGAGGTGAAGCAGCTTCGCGGATTGGCCAAGGCGAACACGCCGACTGGCGTCATCAGCCTCAAGATGGAGCGGCCGCCGGCCTCGATCTCCGGCAAGGCGCAGCGTGAAGGCATCTCTTTGAAGCCCATCAACCGCTCGCCGTATAACCGCCGGGAAAAGTCAGCGCGACGTTAGTGCTGGTTGGGCGGGGTCTCATCGAGCACCCCGCTCACGTCCGGCTCTTCAAGGCCGGCGTCGACGTCATCGGATCGCTGGCACTCGCAGCGCGTCCCGGGGCCGCACTCGCAACCACCCGGTTCATTCGTCCACGCCAGGTGCGGATGGTTCTCGCACACCCAGCCCAGGCCGTGGCAGATCGGACAGTGAGGATTTATCACTTCGGCCGGCGCTTTCGGGAGGGCTTCGGTCCTCTGAGAAATTTAATGGCCTCGACGGCGATGGTGTTGTCATCGCCTGTCTGCTCTTCGACGAATTTCAAAACCAGCTGCCGGACCTCTTCCTCTTCCTCCGGCGCTAGCGTGACCATCATGCCGTAGGTCCAACAACACGCTCAACCACCGTCTCCATCCAATCCTCCTAAAAAACCCCCCAACGCCGCGCAGGAACTTCGTTCCTCGACACGGTTATGGCCGCAAACGGGGAACGACCATGGACCTGACCAGATGCCAGCACTGCGGCAAGCCGCTGAGGGCGGTCATGTCGCTCGACCAGCGCACCGACCTGCGATGCATATCCTGTGACGGCTTGGAGCCGAAGGCTGAGACCCGGGCGTGGGTAGAAAGTCCCAGGCTATTTCCGGGACAGCCCCTTGAACGAGCTGGCGCGAAGTAAGCCCTCAGACGTGATGTCGCGGTGTTCGACTTCGGCATAGAACTGTGGTTCGACCCAGGTGGCCTTCGGCATCCGCGTCGGCTTTGTCAGCTTGGACTTCGGGCTGACCACGGCATCGAGCTTCCTGCGGATGTGCGCCGAGGTGGTCCGGGACCAGCCGGTGCCGACTTTTCCCATGTAAAGCAGCTTGTCGCCGTCCAGCTTGCCGAGATGTAGCGCGGCGACGCCAGTAGGGTCTTTGACGAAGCCGACGACCGGGAATTTCTCGCGCTGGACCGTCTTCACCTTCAGCCAGGCTTCGCCGCGGTCCGCTCAGTACGGAGCGTCGGCCCGCTTTGAAATGATGCCCTCGTAATTAAGCTTGGCCGCGTGCTCGAAGAGCTGCTGCCCGTCACCCGGGATGTGCTCGCTGAATAGGAGTGGCGGTTCGAGCCGGTAGGTATCGAACAGGCCCTGCAGCATTGCCTTGCGCTCGATCAGCGGCGTTTTGCGCAGATCATGCCCGTCGAGCCACAAAAGATCGAAGGCGTAGTACAACAAACGATCCTGGTCGCCTCTGGCGAGCTCTGCCCGCAGTTCGGAGAAGTTCGTCCCCTTCATGGACCACAACGACCTCGCCGTCGACGACGGCCTGGCCGAGGATGTCGAAGGCGCCGGCAATGGTCGAGAAACGCTTTACCCAGTTCAGGCCGTTGCGAGTGAATGCCTTGGCTTTGCCGTCGTCGAGATGGAGCTGGACGCGGTAGCCGTCGTATTTGATCTCGTGAATCCACTGGGCCCGACGGAGGGTTGCTCCGCAGGGTCGCGAGCTGGGGTTTAATGAACCCCGGCATCTCGATTTTGGTACGCCTCAAAAACGCAACTCGCAAAAACCCGCCGTTGAGGGGGCAACGGCGGGCAGTTTAGCCAGTGTACTTCCGCTGTCGATAACGGCCTTGAATTGAACCCGTTCCTATGGGACGTCGCCCCTCCTGATCGGGCCGTTATTGTGCGGTCTATTCAGGAAGAAGCCGCGGTTGCCCAACGCTGCTTCAGCATACTGGTCAATGGCGACCTGGATGGCCTGGACATGGAAATAGCACCAGCCTTCCTTCGTGCAGAGCGACCGCACCTCCGCCAGCGCCTTGATGAATTCGGGCGGATTCTCCCACTATAAGAACAAAAAGAGAACGTGGAGTCAATCCATCAGGCTCGAGGCGTTCAGTATCTTTCCGCCAGCACATGCAGTACGCAGACCGGGTTTGCCGCTTCATCGGTCACTTCCAGTCGCCATTCCTGCCCGGGCTTCAACGCTCCATCGAGGTCCCGAAGGAGTTGCCCGGCCGTGAAGGTGGCCTCCTTCCAGGCGGCGTCTTTGCCGGGGAGCTCCACCCCGGTCTCGTCGGCATGACGTTCCCCATGCTGGATGTGAAAAAAATACCGGGGCATTTCAGGCAGCCTGACCAGGATCATTGCACAGGCGGAATAATGGGTTACATCCGCCCTCGTTCCAAGCGTATGGTCGTAGCGGTCCGGAGCCTTCTCAAGGAACCCTCAGATGCCTATCGACATGATGATCCGCAAGCTGCGGCTGCACTCTGAGCTGCCCGATGAGAACGTCGAGGCTCTGCGGTCGATCATGGCTCCCGTAAAGGATTTGCCGGAAGATTTCATTATCGTTCGCGAAGGAGACCTCAGCACCCAGTGCTGCGTAATGCTGAGTGGCTTCGCCTACCGCTCCAAAGTCTCGGAAAACGGCAAACGACAGATCTTGTCGTTCCACATCGCTGGCGACATACCCGACCTCCAGGGCCTGCCGCTAAAGCGCATGGATCATGACCTGACAACGCTTTCGGAAGCGCGGGTTGGTTTCATAAATCACGATGCGCTTGAACGCATCCTTGAAACGCGGCCGGCGCTGGCACGAGCACTCTGGCGCGAGACACTGGTTGACGCCGCCTTGTTCCGCCAATGGATTGTGAATCTCGGAACGCGATCGGCCTCCGGCCGCATGGCGTATCTGATTGGGGAATTGCGGCAACGATTGGCCGCCATGGGATTGGTCATCAACGAGCAGTTTGACTTTCCGATTACTCAATCAAAGCTGGCCGATGCACTCGGGCTAAGCGTCGTCCATGTCAATCGGGTCCTCCAGTCGTTCCGAACGCAAGAGATTCTCGACCTGAAGCGGAGGGTCGTCACGCTAAAGGATATTGAGAAAATCGTCGAGCTCGGCGGGTTTGACGACCTCGAGGACGATACCAGCGCAGCATAGAGTTTCGTCGAACAGACCGCCCACACCGAAGTGCGCATTTTCAGCGGGCAAATGGGGAGCGCTGTGGCTGACGTGTTCGGTAGCCTTCCGTGTGGCTCAATTGCTGTCGGACTGTTTCGCAGACCGTTTTCCAGGCGAGTCAGCGGCGCTCCGCGTCTTCATTCCTAAGCGTTTGTTGCGCAACTTCCCCGTCCGAAACCGGTTCGCCGGGATTTTTGACCTTTACTATGTCTAGATCTCGCGCCGAAAAATGCTAGCCGCCGCTCAGCAACGCGAGGCCTTAGCTCCCCTAGAGGGTAGTGGGGGTGCTAAGGCCCTCTGCATTGTGGTCGCATGACTACCACGGGGATCAAATGCGGATCTCGGTAAGGCCGTTCCTACCGTGCTCGCTTTTTCGCTTCTTCTTTTTGCCACCTTCTTCTCGACCCGCACGACGTCGAGCAAGGTTAGGGAGGCGCTCGACACCGTCACTTCGCCAAAGAGGAATTTGGGTAAGTCACTCAAAACCCAAGACCACGTGGGTTGAGCTGTTGTTGCTGCAGATATCACCTCTTAGCGTTTGCCACCGACCGATCGACTGCCATGATGGCCTGGTTTATTCGTAACGGGATGAGGGCCTCAGCCGGTTCCTCGTTAGAAACCATCACGATCGCTCCTCGTTATTTGGCTTATTCCTTGTAAAGGAGCAAAGGATGGCTGGCCAATCAAAGACCCTGGAAGACCTGTTTGAAGAGAACCTCAAGGACATCTATTACGCGGAGCGTAAAATACTCGTCGCACTGCCGAAGATGGCGAAGGCCGCGAACTCCGAGGAGTTGAAGGCTGCCTTCGAGAAGCACCTGGCCGAAACCGAAGGTCAGCTGGACCGCATTCAGCAGGTGTTCAAGATGCTCAAGAAGCCCGCAAAGGGCAAAACCTGTCCCGCCATCCTCGGTCTGACCGAAGAGGCGGACGAGGTCATGGAAGACTTCGAGGACTCGTCGGCGCTCGACGCGGGCCTGCTGGCAGGCGCCCAAGCCGTCGAGCATTACGAGATGGCGCGGTACGGCACTCTGATCGCCTGGGCAACCCAGCTGGGAATGAAGGACGCCGCCGCTCTTTTGAGCCAGACGCTCGAGGAGGAAAAGAAAACTGACGCTGCGCTTTCCAAGCTCGCGCCGGCGGTCAATCAGACCGCGAGCGGCTAAGGACGAATGTACCTCTCTTGGCGAGGTCCCCGGCTAGCCGGGGGCCTTTTGCTTTGTGCGATCCTCGCGAAGCCGCTTTAACTCTACGCGATCACCGCCGGAGGTAAGCTTAAGCCGCGAATATGCGCGGATCGCTGACTGCTGCGCGGCCATTACCTATCCTCCAAAAAACGGCGAATGCTGCTAGTTCATGGTGAACTCGATGTTGACCTGCGAAGCAACATTGCAGCCGAGGCGCGGGCCAAGATCGTCTACGAACGCCTGATCAATTTTACGGACGACGCCGGCACCAAGGACGCCTTGCAGTTCCTCATGACCCGCGAAATCACCCACATGAAGGCATTCTCGCTGGCCCTCGAGAGTATGAGCAAGCCGGCCTTCAGCATTGGCCGCCTTGCGCCGACGCCGGGCCTCGTTGATCAGTTCTTCAACGACTCCACGGGCACCGGCGATCATGGTGAGATCGACGCCCGCGGGCCCTGGAACGAGGGCGGCGAATGGGTCTTCACGGAATCGCCGGCACTCCAGGCCCGGGAACCCGGTCCCGCGTCGACTATCGTCACCGGGAGCTCACCGCCGGTCGACGAGGCGGGTCTTGGCGATCTGCTCATCGACGAGCTCCGCGATATTCTGCACGCCGAGAAACAGTTGACGAAAGCGCTTCCCAAGATGGCGGAAGCCGCGCGTTTCGACCAGTTGCGCAAGCTGTTCGAACAGCATCTCGGCGAGACCGAAACCCAGATCGAACGCATCAATGGATGCTTTGAACTGCTCGGCAAGTCCGCACGCGCCAAGCCCTGCAAGGGCATGATGGGTCTTGTCGAAGAGGGTCAGGAAGTCATGGCCGAAGGCGAAGAGAAGGAAGATGCCGCGGCCGACCTCGCCCTGATCGGTGCGGCGCAGCGGGTCGGGCATTACGAGATTGCCGGCTATACGACGGCGCGCAACCTCGCCCAGCAGCTACGCCATAGCGCCATCGTCAGCCTCCTGTCGAAATCGCTGGCGGAAGAAGAAAACGCCGACCAATTGCTCAACCAGGTCGCACGGTCCCTGATGTCAGTCGCCAAGATGCCCGCCGCCATCGAACAGACCGGGCAGTGAGCAGATGAGGGTGATCCCGGCCATGCCACGGTAACTGCCGCAGCTTTGCTTCTGCGTCAGTCGCCGTGGCTTGCTGCGTATCGGAGGAGTTGCTGATGGCGTCAATCGTCCCTCAGCACAACGAAAGACATTTATCTCGAAGACTGTCGTGCCGCCTCGGGCCCTGTCTTATGTGCGACCACACCATGCGGTTGGCTGCGCGCGCCGGACCTTCACATCTTTTCGGAGGGGCTCGTCGAGCGCCAAGAGGGGGTTGGCAGATCACACCCAAGGGGCCCTCATCCTGGAATCCATGGAAGCGCGCTCCGGGGCTGATCAGGCGATGGAGACAGTGCCGGCCGAAAAGGTCGATGCGCTGGTGCCCCCGCTGCCGCAGCCCGCTGAGCGGGCGAGGCGGCTTCGCGAGCGTCGTGAACGCCGAGATCAAACAGCACACGAGCATCTATATCTTTTTCGTCCCGGGTGCGCACTCAGCTCATGAGGGGAACGTTTGATTGCGGATTGACAAGGGCTCTCCCGAACGCCCCCACCATCGCGGCAGCTTCATGATCTCCCCGGTCATTAAGGACACGACAAAGCGCGTCTATACTTTCTTGGAACGCAGGGAGAAGCGAAGGATCGCGTTCACACAAGACTCCCGCGATACAAAGAGCTAAACCCTCCGTGCCCATTTTGGTCTGAGATAGTGAGTCTATAGCCATGTTGCTCCCCGCTAGGATTGCATCATTTGGATCGGCAAGTCGTTCATCCAGGAAGGCGGCGAAGGTCGGCAACAGTCGCGGGCGGGCCGAAGCGAGTAGCAATGCTCGGGCTGGTTATACAACCCGCACGCAAGGCGATGATGGCGAGTAGCATCACGCTGCATGTCGTGCCTGCGACGATCGCTGCAGTCGACCCAGCCGGTGCTGTTCTTCCTCAATGCGATCTCGATAACGGGCCCGTTCCTCTTCCGACGCTGCCGTATCAAGCAGACGCTGATAATGGCCAATAACTTTCTCGCTGCCCTGAATGAGGAACTGCAGCGTCACAGTACCCGTCCCGAGCTGCTGATATTGTTGACCACCTGAGGCGTTTGGCGACTGATCGGCAGAATGTTGTCAGCCAAAAGCCGCGCAGCATCCGTCTCCTCGGCGAGGCGTCTCTCGATAAATTGCCGCTCTAGCTCAGAGAGTTTGTTCGTCAGCAGCCGGCGGTAGCGCTGGATATTGTTGCGATGGGCGCGAAGCTGCTCAAGTCGCTGATCAACAGCGATGGAAAGCTGTCTTCCCTCAGCGCTGTATTTGGACCACCACCGGGCGTCGGCCTTGTCCATGACATGCTTGGGAAGCCTGAAATCACTCATCGATACCTCCTATGCCGCAAGAGGACGAACGGTTGAGCGAAGCCGCGCTGGTTTGCCGCCAGGTGGATGCTTTGGCCCTTCATCGAGGACGCGCAACGCAGCCCGGATTTCGTCGACGGTGGCCGGGGGTTTCAGACCCGCCGGAGCACGCAGAGCGGGGTTTGAGGTGACGGCTGCGGCGTCCGACGCCCAGGAGGCTAGGATCGCTCGCTTTTCCGCCGTCGTGAGAAAGTTGTCCCTGAGAACGTCAAGGGGATGCTCGAATGCGTCTCCGCGCCTCATCGTCGGGCGCAACGCAAAGACGTTTTTGGAATGCGCGGTCGTCGGCCGCATGGTTGCCTCCGTTCAAAAGACGAACGTGATGGTTGTCGAGCCGCGCACAGACGTCCCGCACGCGGCTCCCAGTGGGCAGATCAGGCCGCAGCACTTTCAAGCTGCCGCGTCGTCCGCGCAGGCGCTGCGTTGATCGCGATCCGCCGGGGCTTCATGGCCTCGGGGATCTCACGGGCGAGCTCGACGCTGAGAAGACCATTATCGAAAGCGGCGCCCTTCACTTGGACGTAATCGGCTAGGCTGAATTGCCGTTTGAATCGCCGGGTAGAGATGCCCTGGTAGAGGTACTCTCGCTCGGCCTTTTCGACCTTGTTGCCCTCGACGGTGAGGACGTTCTGCTCGGCCGTCACCGAAATCTCGTCCGGCGCAAATCCCGCGACCGCCAGCGAAATCTGGTAGCGGTCTTCGGCAAGACGCTCGATGTTGTAGGGCGGGTAGTTATCTTCACCGCCTCGCTGAGCCGTTTCGGCGAGGTCAAACAGGCGGTCGAAGCCGATGGTCGACCGGAAGAGAGGTGAGAAGTCATAAGTGCGCATAGCCAAATCCTCCGTGGAGCAAGATGGTTACGAACGGCACCGGACACGACCGGTGCCCGTTTTGCCTGGGCCCGATTGGCGCCCCGACGTCGCCTTGGCACAGCCGAGGCGACGAGAAAAAATTAGAAAACGTGATCCTGGTGTCAAGAGGGTCCGGAGCGAAAAATTGCCGCCTTCCGTCGTTGTGTCCCAACGCGAGCCCGCGCGACCCTACTGGAGGCCTGCGCCCTTAGATTGTGGCGATGCAGAGATTGAGGTCGGCTAGTAGCCTACCTTATCTGTGTGGTGACGCCGGTTCGGAAGAAGGCTGCCAGATCTGTAGCTCAGCGCGGCGATAGAGGGAGAAGCAGATCGGGACGAAGTTGAACTCATCGACGTTGGCGAGCCGGCGCGTGGGTCGGTTCCGCTGCGGAACACCGTGCTCTTACGGAATCCCCAAGATCTGTGGATAAGTGTAAACAAACTCTTGCCGGGGCCCGAGCATTTCATGCCGTAACGCGTTTTTGGACAATTTCCCGGTGAGGGGCCACTTGCGTGAGGTGGCCCCTTTCGACTCAGCGGCGCGGGAAGACGGCCTCAGCATCAACCTCCAAGGGTGCTGGGGCCGCTTCTTTTGGGAGCTCGCGGGGGCATTTCTGCTCGAAGATCAAGATTTGTGGCGCTGAGCGCTCGCGGCGGGATCGAGCAAAAAGCAGCGCGCGGCCGATCTGAGGCTGCGGTAAACGCTCGATCGGTCATCATTACGATGCGTAAATCGAGCGAGAGCGCCAAGGCGGGTAGGCGAACAGGTCTTTTCCAGCCTGTGCCATCCGGGTGAATGTCCCGCTCTTATGGACCGGCCCCCACCAGCCGACGGCGGTCGCGTGTTTCCGCTTGAGGCGGGCGCTCCGGTAGCTGATTGGCCGGCTCGCTGCGGCCGGGAAGCAAATGGCCCGCTGGGCTTAATCGGCCTAGGAACTAAACAAGCCCTCTCGCTTGATTCTCCCATCTGGGCAGAGACCGATGAGGGAACCCGCAGCATGGCAATTAAAGGACGGCGCTTTAAGCAAACTCAGACACTTGAAGAGCGTCTGGCCGAAGAGGCAAAGAGCTTGCGCGAGGAAGCGAAGAATCTTCGCCCGGGCATAGAGACAGAGAGCCTGCTAAAGAAGGCCCGGCAGAACGATACCGCTGCGCACATGAGTGAGTGGCTACGGTCCCCCGGCCTCAAGCCACCGGATTGATCGACCGATAGAGACCGAAATTTCGATGTCGAATTGGCTATCATGGGAGAGTCCTACGGCAATAGATTCACCGTCGTTGAAGTGACGGGGGACGGTAGCCAAACCCAGCTCTGGATTGCGCTGGCCAAACCGAGCCAAGCACTGACGCTGGTCCTCGCCGCCGCGCCGGAAGGTTGGACTGCGGAAGTGTTGGATATCGCGTTGACGGCCAAGCAACAAAAAATGTTCGAGGAGCTCCGCCTAGAGCCGGGGGATGTTCGTCGGTTGGATAAGTAGACGCCGTAGCGCCTAGGCTGGCTTGCGCCGCTCGCGCTCAGCGTTGTTCGCTGCCTTAAGCCGGTGTAGTCCGGAGATTTCCCCAATCTCGGCCCGCAAGTCGGCTTCCGCAATACCCAGCCCCTTGGCAGCCCCAACGAGGCGCCGACTGAGCTCAGCTACATCCTGCAACGCGCCGACAGTCCGATACTGTTCGACGGAGTGCACGCTGTTTTCAATCCAGAAGTCGATAAATTCTCGCGCCTTCGAGCTCATAGTCTTTCCCTGCTGATCCGGAGTCATCCTGATATCAATTGTGGAAGCGCCTCCTGATAGATTGGAACTGTCTGAGCCCCTTGCGCGTTTTGGGGCCGGATCGATTTGCGGAGGGGGCGCAATGAAGGCCGAGCGATTGTTGCAGATCGCCATATTTGGGCTGTTCGCTTTTTCGGCCGTCCTGGTGTCAATGTTGCTCTTAACCTCACGATGAGCCAGAAACATACCTTCATCATCAACGTATCGAACCCGGCCGCGCTCTCGGGACGGCGAGGAAGAAGGAATCGAGGTTCGACCCGTCGAGCGAGACGAGTGTCGGATTGGGCGCACCATGGACATACTGGTCGCGCACCGCCTCGGGCTTGAGGAAGTCCCGCAACGCATCGCGGTTGGCGTGCGACGGGTCCTTCCAGTAGTTCCAGCCCTCGCAGACCCTCGACATACGCATTCCCGTTCTGCGAGATGATCGCGGTAATGCGTTCGGGGCGGGCCAGCGCCAGACGCAATCCGGTTGGCGCCCCGTAGTCGAAGATATATATGGCGTAGCGCGTTAGCCTGATCGCGTCGACAACGCCCTCGGCGGCGTTCGCGAGCGCGTCGAGGCTGTAATTGAACTGCCCTGCGACGGTGCCTTGGTTTCCCTGAAGCCGGCAGATCAGGTGCGATCACACGGTAACGGTCGGCGAGCAAGGGGATCAGGTCGCGATGCATGTGGCCCGAACTCGGGAAGCCATGCAGCGGCAGGATCACGGGCGCGTTTGCCGGACCGGCCTCTCGGTAGTAGTTGGGATGACGACCGACGATGTCGTGGCGAAGCCGCCACAATCGGAAGCCGCTGTAACGCTTGGGGCCTTATCGGGCGAACTCGTCGACAATGACACAATGCCGACTTGGCTCGACCACCTCTCCAGGGCCACCCGCGCGAAGCTCCAACCCAATCTCTGATGGTCGCGATTCTTAATCGGTGTGATGTTGGCGCGTAGGTGACCGGACAATGCGTTGAACGGCATCAGGCAGGGCGCGGACTATCGAGAGCGGTGCGTAGGGAAAGCCAACGGGTCGCGCTTGGCAGCTACGGCGTTGTTCGGTCGTTGCGACCGCTATCAGGACTCTCATGTCACGGCCTTGTCCGGCTTGTACGCGGGCTATCATTTTGGCGGGTTGGGTGGCGCGCTTGCAAGCCGGTGGGCTCGAGGCCGGCGGGATCCGCCAAACGAGAATTGATGAACCATCTGGGTGCCGCGGAGCGCGGCGCAGTAGGCCATACGAAAGATCGGGCGCTATTAACCGGCCTGACTTTGCTATTCCTGCAGTTGTTGCGTTTGCATCACCATCCACCTTTCGGCTCCCACTATGTTCGGTCGGGGAGGCTCTTGATGATGTTCGACGTGTATATCGATGACCGGAACAATCTTCTGATCGTCGCGCGAGGTGGGCCAGTTCCAGAAAAGGAACGCGGTGCGTGGCGGAAGAAACGCTCGGTGCGTTCTGTCAGTGATCGGATACGTGATGACATCAGCGCGGCTGGATTCCATCGCAGAAACTTGCTTAAGAGAAAGTTGGCCCCCTCAATTGCAGCGCCCGAGAAACGATCCTAATCTGCGGCTTTGTCCCATATTGCGAATCATCGGCACGGCAAAAGAGGGCGGGAGCGGCCGACGAGAGAGTGTGCGCAAAAGTTGGCGAGGACACTGCCAAGAGCACGCCACAGTCGCCAGGCGAACAGAGTAGAAAGCCCCGCCTGAGCGGGGTCTCCCCAGTCGGCGGGCCGGGGATCAGGGCTAGCCGCCAACTGCTTGTAATCAACCTTATGGTTGAACATTTAAAAAGCAACAGCGTCGCGGAGACGGAGTATGTTCGTCGCGCGACGCTGGCTTAACTACGGGGCCCTGAAATCCCCCAGCTCACGTCGGTCTGATCGGTGAGTGAATGGTTCAAACAAAATCTCGCCTTCGCGACGTCGGGGACGCGGCCGGGCCGCCTAGTTCTTACGGCTGGTCGACGATTCCAGTCCAACTTCTGGCCGGTACAGACACCCGCTACAATCATCGGCGCTTTACAGGTGGCCCACTTTTATTTCCCGGCATGCCTTGAACGTTCGAAGGATCCTGTTGTTGGACGCTTTGATTATGGTTATCGGACCCGAGGCCCTTATCGGCTTCACTTTGCTGGTTTTGAGCGATTGCTGACTGAACCACCGCTGGAGCCGATGTAATGACGGTCGCCGCGAGCACTAGAACGTATGTTTTCATGAGCGCCTCCTTGAGGTAGTCGCAAGCGCACAACACCCTTGTCGGAGCTAGTTTCCTAAAAAGCTGCAAAAATTGCAGCGCACCACGTGGGCGTCGGTGGCGGCGTCTGCGGTCTTGATTTGTACCTTCCGGCTCGACGACGTGGAAAAATCCAAGCTCGCGCCGAACGTCTTCGATGTTGCGCTGAAAAGGCTCGGGATCGAAGCTTCAGACGCGGTCGCGATCGGCGACACGCCTTACGATGCCATCGCGGCTGGAAAGGCGAAAATCGCGACAATCGGCGTGCGTTGTGGTGGATTCACGGAAAACTCACTGCGGTATCCTGGATGCTTCCGAGTCTATCCCGGGCCGGCAACGCTTTTTGCTCGATATCACGACTCTCGGCTCACCAAGTAGACCGACACTAGGGTGCGACCTCCGGAACGCGGGGCTATCCGGAGGTGCTGGTGATCGGCAGGCGCCCGACCTTCAGGCGCAGTCGGACTCGATGGCTCTATCACACTTCGGAGGCTTTAAAGATCCATCCAGAAGTCGACGGACTTGCGGCGACCGCAGTGGATCGTCGCAACGGGTTGCGCGAGGCCGGGCTTGGGGAGTTTGCGCGAACTTGGCCATCCATCGACGTTCGATGCGGTTCAGCACGTCTTGGGGCAATCCCATCTGCGTCATCGAACTCTCCTCCTCAGGCAGCCAGGACCCGAGATGTCGAGCAGAGACGGTTCGGTCGGCCACCTGGGGGATTGCGTGGACCACCATCAAGCTCGCACAGCGCTTCCAGGATCTCGTCGATGGTGACCGGCGCCTTTAGCCCCACTGGCGCCCTCAATGACGGGCAGGAGGCGATGGCCGATGCGTCGGACGCCCAAGATGCCAGGATAGCGCGTTTCTCGGAGGTCGAGAGCGAAGGGTGCGCCAGCACGTCCCTGGGATGTTCGAACACCGTCCCGGGATGCAGGAGCGCGTTGAAGTCGATCACGTTGTCTTTGGAAGCGGTCGTCGGCCGCATAGTGTCCTCCATTCTTTAGACGAAGCCAGTAGCCGCGCGTCGGAAGACGCGCGGCATTGTCGGAGAGCAATGGATCAGGCCGCCTTGGCCTCGATCTGGTGGACGTTGCCAGAAGCCGATGCGCCGGCGATGGCGATGCGCCGCGGCTTCATGGCCTCCGGGATTTCTCGGACCAGTTCGATCTTCAGCAGCCCGTTGTCGAAGGCCGCGCCCTTGACCTGGACGTAGTCCGCCAAGTTGAACTGACGCTTGAAATGTCGGGTCGAGATGCCCCGATACAGGAATTCCCGCTCGGTCTTCTCGGTCTTGCCGCCTTCGATCGTGACGACGTTCTGCTCGGCCGTGATCGAAACCTCGTCGGGCGAGAAGCCCGCCACAGCCAGCGTGATCTGGTAACGATCTTCGGCCAGCCGTTCGATGTTGTAGGGGGGATAGCTTTCCTCGGCAGCCCGTTGAGCCGTCTCGGCGAGGTCGAACAGACGATCAAAGCCGATCGTCGACCGGAACAGGGGCGAGAAGTCATAAGTGCGCATAGCCAAATCCTCCAAAGAGCAAGATGGTATGAGGCACCGGACACGACCGGTGCCCGTCTCAATCCGAGGCCCCGGAGGGCGCCTCGGTCGTCACCCTCAGGTGACGCCAAAAAAATTAGCAAAACCGGTTTTGGTTTCAAGGGGGGACGCAAAAAATTTCGACCGGGCCTCATACCATCCCGGTCATGTCTCGCAGCGTCCCGATGAGATCCGCTGCTCTCGTTGTAAGACGCGATCTACGCCCCACGCATGGACGTGCTCCTAGAATAGGACCGTAGCCCGTATCAGCCCGGTACAACGGGCGTGCGCAGGTTGCTACTGCGCGCGCATGCCAGAAACCTATGGTTACCGGGGCGTCACGTTCACCGTGACCCGCGCCGGCTATGACGACAAGTTCGAAATCACCATCTCGATCGATGGCGAGATTCGACATGCTACGGTGCGGACTAGATTGCCAGAGCTCGCGAAGCGCCGCGCTGAAATGCTTATCAACCGCCTGTTGAAGGATCGATCCAGCTCCCTGCTTCAGGAAGACGACAGGAACAAGGAGTAACATGTGTTAATTGCTTCTGCGGGCGGGCTGGAGCGGGTAGCATGTGCGAGCTGTGCACTGAACTGGATAAGAAGATTGCTCACTACACGCAGCTTCCGGGGGGGATTGCGGATCAGCGCGCGTTGAACGCCATCACAAATTTCCCGGCCGACCTTCAGGCTAAAAAACGCGAGCTGCACCCCGAATCGATGGGCAATGCACGTTGACCGCGCGCGACCAGGAAGATCGGCAGTGGGAGATGAGCGCGCTTGCGTGTCCATCCTGTTCGCGAAACATGAAGCTTGTAGGCAAAGAGAAGGGTCAAGACCGGATCAAGCGGATATCTTCTGACATTCCAGTGTGAATGCGGTCAGATCTTCGTCACTCGAAGCGACCAATAAGCGTAAAGGGCGACTCCGGGGCCTTGGGGTGGAGATCCGGAGTCGCCCCAGCGACCCGGTTCCGAGGGGACCTGAGGCCGCATTGGAAACCGTATGCCTCGAGGGCAATAGACCGCGGCACCGCCTTTGAACTGCACGCAAGCCAAAATGTTCCGGCCCGCATTGACTCGGTTCTGGCCGAGCGGGTGACGAAAAATGCCTCCTCAGAATCGGAACTTTTTCCTTCTTTTCGATTTGAAATCGTCGCTTTGGCAGGACAGCGAGGGAGGTTCGCATGGTCCAAAGACGACGGCGAGTTAAGCAGGTCAAGACGCTCGAAGAGCGACTCGAAGAGCGGGCTAAAGAGTTTCGTGGCCGAGCAAAGGCAATGCCGCCCGGTACCGAGAAAGAAATGCTGTTAAAATGGGCTCGGCAGCTGAGACCGCCGCGCAGATGAGCCAGTGGTTGAAGGCACCCAACCTGCAGGCGCCGCAACCAATCGCGCAATCGCGCCAGGCGGGCTAGCAGCGAGAAACCGCCTTCTCTTCTCAGCAGTCACCGTCGGTGACGGGCTGTCGATGCGGCGCCCACGCTTAGCCCCTACCGCCTCGAATCTCGTCCATGCCCTGCACGTCTATGCCGCGCAACGCGCATGGTGCTCGGCCCGCCTTTTCATCCTGCGCCTATCCCGGTCAACTGTTGCTTGCATGCTACAGCTGCCTCGCGAATCCGATGGCATAGTTTTATTTTCTGCGATGAAGAGGATTCTGGCGATGAAGAAATTATTCTTTGCGACGACCGCTCTGGCTGTCTTTGGCTTCGCTAATGCGGATGCCGCGGATTTGGCCGCTCGCCCCTACACCAAGGCACCGCCGCCGGTCATCGATCCGGGTACCAATTGGTCGGGTTTCTACATCGGCGGGTTTGGTGGCTACGGTTGGTCTGATCGTGTTCGCGCGAGCGTTGCGGGCTTCGGGTCGGCCTCGATCAGCACCAGCGATCTGAACGGCGGCTTCGGCGGCGCTACGATCGGCTACAACTGGCAGAGTGGCGGAAGCCCGTTCGTTTTCGGCATTGAAGTCGATGCAGCCGGCTCAGACATCAAGTATTCGACCACTGTCCTCGGCGTGACCGGCACCGACAAGATCGACGCGTTTGGTAGCGTCACCGGTCGCCTCGGCTACGCGGCTGGTGCCACGCTGCTGTACGCCAAGGGCGGCTATGCATGGGCCGACAACAAACTCTCGGCAACTGCTTTCGGAATTACTGCTTCCGAAAGCCACATTCATTCGGGCTGGACGGTTGGCGGGGGCGTTGAGTGGATGTTCGCCCCGAACTGGTCGGCGAAGGCCGAGTACATGTACGCCGACTTCGGCAAGGAGAATTACGGAGCTGGTGTCATTCCGCCTGGCGTCGACATTGGCGCAAGCATCCACACCATTAAGGGTGGCATCAACTATCACTTCGGCGGTCCGGTGGTCGCAAGATATTGATCCATCGCGTTACCGTTCCAGCAACTTTAGTCCCGCTTGTCGGGGCTAACTTTGGGACGCTTATCGACAAAAACCCCTTTGTTTCTGTCGCCGCCCACAGAGCTATCGTACCAATCCGAGTTCACCGCACGCCTGGCCTCTGTTCTACGCGTGGCCCATCAAACGATGCATCCTCGCAGCGGGCAGGTGGTCAAGCAGCCCGGGTCGCGTCCGGATGGCGATCGCGACGGCATTTGGACAGCAGTTAAGGGGAAACCAATGAACTTCAATCGGCTCTCAAGTTTACAGCCATCCAATCAGAGAAATCATAAAGCCCAGCCCAGTGATGGACCGTCTTCCCGCAGCCTTCGCATTTAAAAAGGCCAGTGCGGCGGAGCGGCGCAATGCCGCGATCTTGAGTCGCGACATAGACCATTCCACAGCTGGGACATGCAAAGTATACGCAAATCGGAACTGACATTTTGGGCGGAAATACAGACCACGGCCACGCCGGGCGGTGGCCGGCATGGCCAATGATCGAGCTGACGATAATCGGCGATCGTCGTCGCCGCCGCTTAACCGTAAGGAATGCCGTAGTAGTCGTTGACCGATCGGCCGGCCGCCGGGTCATTCCAATTCCAACCGGCGTCGTCGCGATATTTCGGGGCGCCTTGAAGCTGGCTCTCCGTGATGCCTGCGACGTAGCCGCCAAGGTTGGTGTCATACTTCAGCGATTGCCACGGCAGCGGATAGTGATCGTCGCCGATGCCGAGGAAGCCGCCAAAACTGAGCACGGCGTAGGACACCTTGCCGCTTGTCTTGTCGATCATCACTCGTTCAATACTGCCGATTTTCTTGCTGTCCGCTCCGTAGACGGCGGTGCCTTCAACCTTGTCGCTACCGATCAGGTTGCCGGCCTCGTTTGCCTCTAAAGCCATGGTGGTCCTCCCTTGGTTATTTTAGAAGCAATCGTCGTGACGATGGAACGTTCCTATGACCGATGGGCTTCAATGTCGCACAATCAAGCGTAGAAAAGCGCTGGGAAGTTGTCGTCAGCTCCGGACACGATTGACAAAGCCCTGCAGATAATACGCGACGCCGTTCATCGGGCGATAGCGGCTGATGCCGACGCGGTGAAAAGGGGTGATCCGCCGCCGTGCGAAACAACGACGACCGCGGATTGGCACGATCATGCCAAAGGGATCGAAGGCGAGATGACACAACGAATATTCCGTTCATTCCAGTTCGCTTTTGATTGATGGTCGGCGCCGTCCCTTTTTTAACGCCGGCGAACGGTTCGCGGCGCCGTCATAGGTCGTCTCGCACGCCACGGGAAAACGGGTGGCGGACTTTACCATCGCCAGATTTCGCGCGGTACTCGATTTCGGCCAACACTTCTGGTTCGACCCAAATCGCCTTATGGGCGATGCGCTCTGTGTAGGGCTGCGTTCTCCGGATCAACGGCTTCAGCAGTGTTTGAAGATGCGCGGCGGAAGCCTTCTCAAATCCATGGTCGACCTTGCCCGCATAGATCAAGTCGGCGCCTTTGCGCCGGCCCACATAGATGCCGTCCCACTTGCCGTCTTTCAGTGCGAAGCCCGCGATGGCTAACGTCTCTCGTTGCGCACAGGTCTTCTTGACCCAGTCCCGGCTGCGCCCAGCTGGATAGGCGCTGTCGCGCACCTTTGACACAACGCCTTCCAAGCCAATTTTGCACGCATGCGCGAACGTGTCCGGTCCGTCTGCTTCGAAGCTCTCGCTGAACTGAATATTTGTGCCGTCGACCATCTTCTTCAACGCAGCCTTGCGGTCGAAAAGCGGCAGCTTACGAACGTCGCGGCCGTTGAGATAAAGCAGGTCGAACGCGACGAGCACAATGCGCTTTGACGTGCCTTTCAATTCGTTTTGCAGGATAGAAAAGTCGGTCGTACCGTCAGGGCCGGGCACAACGATTTCACCGTCGATGATCGCGGATGCCGCCGAGATCTGCCAGGCATCGTCGGCGATCTTTTTGAAGCGCTTGGTCCAGTCGTTGCCGCGCCGCGTGAAAACGGAAACGGTCTCGTTGGCGAGATGAACCTGGACGCGATATCCGTCGAACTTGATTTCGTGCAGCCAACGCGTTTCACCCGGCACTTTCTCGATCGGCGAAGCCAATGCCGGAGCAATGAAGCCGGAGAACAGCGCCTTGTTGCCGATCGCGAGCGGCTTCTTGCGCTGGAAAGGCATCGCTTGACCAATCGTAAGCTCAGCTGGCGGCGACCGCGGCCAACGTGCCGATTGAAGGCCTGCAAATGAGAAGGAACGTCGGTGAGCTGAAGGTCACAACGGCGCTGAATTTCACATGCGATGGCAATGCGCGCGTTGAAGACTTCGAACGTTAATGCCGAGCGGACTGCGCAAGTATCATGGAACAATCGTGGCGCGAGAAGAGACACGACAGATTCTGTGCCCGGAAATTGGAAGCCAGAGATGAAGCTCAAGCACGTCTATCTTACCGCCCTGGAGCCGGGAATCGTTAGCCAGATTCTATGAAGGGCTTGGATTGACGATCCGCTTTGCCGACGGCGCCAAGTGGATTCAGTTCGGCGGAGAGAAGAGGGCCTTCTACATAGCAGGGACTGTCTCATGCAGCTTGATCGCGGCGATGCTTCATCAACGCTGAACGACCGTTTCGGCGGTCGCTCTCGGATGATCTCTATTTTGTACGTCGAGAATTCCGATGATGCGGTGCCTCTTCTCGAAGCTCTCGAGGCTGGCGGTATCGGTTTGATCGAGGTGACCTTACGTACGCCGGCCGCCCTTAAAGTCATAGAGACGATGAGCCGCAAGGCAAAGAAGGCGCTCGTCGGAGCGGGGACTCTCACGAAGCCGAGCCAGTTTCCGGAGGCGAGAGAGGCGGGTGCCCAGTTCTTGGTGAGCCCTGCGCTTTCTCACCACTTAGCCGAGGCGGCGGAGCGCGTGCGCTTGCCATTCCTTCCCGGAGCGACGACCCCGACTGAAGTGCTCCAAGCGCGCCAGTCTGGATTTCAAGAGTTGAAGTTCATTCCCAGCGACCTCAATGGTGGCATTCGTTGGCTCCAGCACTTATTCCCACTTTTCCCGGATGTGAGCTTCTGCCCAACCGGCGGCATCTCGGATACGAACTCCAACGATATCTCAGCCAGCCAAATGTATTTGCGGTGGGAGCCATGTATATGGCTCCCCGCGCGCTCGTCGCCGAGCGAAATTGGAACGAGATTAGGATCGCGAGTGCTGAAGCGGTGAGAGCTGCGGCGCTTTCAAAGCGGCAAGACTGAGCATTTGGTTCGACCAATGCGAGAGCTGTGCACGTCGGGGATAGCCGAGGACCCTCATCGCTGGCGGTCGCCCGTTGCAAATTCCCTCGATGACGGGGGCCGGTCGAGCCGCGCTATTCACACAGGGGGGCACTCGTGCCCAACATGATCTCGTTGGACGTTGATTGCTGAAAATAGCTCAAACTTGCCCATGATGGATTGGAGCGAGAGTTCAGGTTTTTCAGTTAGTTAGGTAGCGCCGTGTGTGCGACGTGTGCACGGAGAGATCAAGGAAAATCTTGCGAGAGGCAGGATGAATGGGCTGCGGCGCCTCACGATCCGACCTGGAACCGAGCTCGGCCAATCCCTAGTGCGACTATCAGTGACATAAAGGCAAACACCCGATAGCAGCCGTCGCATGCTTGGGATGGTCGTGGCGTAAGTCCGCCTTTTGCTGAGGCCGTCTCCTTCGCTCAACGGCAAACGCCGGCGGGATGACTGAAGATCTCGAAGTCGCTGCCGCGTGCGATGCCGATCAACGTCAGTCCGCTGGCCTCGGCGGTGCGAATCGCGAGCGCGGTCGGCGCGGAGACGGCGACGACGATGCCGACGCCGATCGCGGCCGCCTTCTGCACCAGCTCGACCGAGATTCTGCTCGTGAGGGCGACGGCGCCGGTGTGGCCCAACACTCCTTGCGAGGCCAGCGCGCCGGCGAGCTTGTCGAGCGCATTGTGGCGTCCGACATCCTCACGCAGGATCATGTCATCCTGGCCGGGCCGAAAGAAGCCGGCGGCGTGCGTCGCGCGCGTCGCATGGTTGAGGATTTGCGCCGCGCCGAGGCGCTCGATCGAGATGCGGATCTGATCCGGGGTGAGACTGATCCGCCGCACAACGGTGCGCTTCATCCGATTGGCTTCGGCGAGGCTCTCGATGCCGCACAAGCCGCAGCCGGTCGGACCAACCAGTCGCCGGCGCCGATCCTTCAGCAGGCGTCCGGCGCGTGGCCGCAGCCAGGTTCGTAGCTCGATGCCGTCGGCACCAGGAACGACCGACACTTCCTCGATCTCGCCGGCGTCCTCGACCAATCCTTCGGTCAGGCAGAAGCCGAGAGCGAGGTCGGTGAGATCGGACGGGGTGGCCATGAGAACAGCCATCGTCGTGCCGTCGAACACGAGCGCCACGGGACACTCCTCGGCCACGACGCGCTGGTCCTGCGTCCCGTGCGAGGTCAGCCGAGGCATCCTGATCGACGCTGTCGGCGTCGGAATGCGATCGTGTCTGGTGGAGCGGAAGCCGTGCATGATGTTCGTCCTGCGACGAAATATCGACGCGCCAGCGCGCGCAATGTTCCGAATGCGTAGGAACCAGCGATGCCGCCTTCCGTTTTCCGATCGGGGCTTGTAGCTGAAGGGCCCGCCATGCGGCAGAAAGCCAAAGTCGAAAATTATGATGCTCCCGCCGGTGGTTGGGGCTCGCTCAACGCCGTCGTTCACATTCTCACGCAGGAAGAGGTCGCGATCCTCGGTAGCGAAATTCTGCTGAAGCAGAACAAGCCCGGCGGTTACATGTGCGTGAGCTGCTCCTGGGCCAAGCCGGCAAATCCGCATCCGTTCGAATTCTGCGAGAACGGCGCCAAGGCGACCGCCTGGGAGATAACCGGCAAGACGGTCACGCCGGAGTTTTTCGCTCAGCATACGCTCACCGAGCTGCGGTGCTGGTCCGATCATCAATTGGAGGAGCAGGGCCGGTTGACCCATCCAATGCGCTATGATCCGGTCAGTGACAAATACGTGGCGGTCGACTGGAGCGAGACGTTCCGCGAGATCGGCAGCGAACTCAATAGGCTCGATCCCCGTTCGGTCATCATGTACACGTCCGGCCGCGCCTCGCTCGAGGCCAGCTACATGTACCAGCTGTTCGGCCGGATGTATGGAACGAACAATTTCCCCGACAGCTCCAACATGTGCCACGAGACGACCTCCGTGGCGTTGCCTCAGGTCATCGGAGTTCCCGTCGGCACGGTGCAGCTGAAGGATTTCGCCGACACCGACTGCATTTTCTTCTTCGGTCATAACACCACGACCAATGCACCGCGGATGCTGCATCCGCTCCAGGAGGCAGCCCAGCGCGGCGTGCCCATCGTGACCTTCAATCCGCTCCGGGAGCGGGGCCTCGAGCGCTTCGTCAATCCGCAAAACCCGCTGCAGATGATCGCGGGCGGCACGCGCATCAGCACGCAATATCATCAGGTCCGCGTCGGCGGCGACGCTGCGGCGATTGTCGGCATCTGCAAATGTGTGATCGAATCGGATGATCTGGCACGAGCGAACGGATCGCCGCGCATCGTGGACGTCGACTTTATCGCGCAGCATACGTCGGGCTTCGACGAGTTTGCCGCGTTCTGCCGCGCGCAAGACTGGGACGCAATCGAGCGAGCCTCCGGTCTCACGCGCGCCGCGACGATCGATGCCGCCAACGTCTATATGGCTGCCAACGCCGTGATCGCCAATTATGGGATGGGCGTCACCCAGCACAAGCACGGCGTCGAGACCGCCAAGATGATTGTCAATCTGCTGCTGCTGCGCGGCAATATCGGCAAGCCGGGCGCCGGCATCTCGCCGATCCGCGGGCATTCCAACGTCCAAGGTCAGCGCACGGTCGGCATCTCCGAGAAGACGAAGCTGGTGCCGCTCGACAAGCTTGCTGACCTCTACGGATTCGAGCCGCCGCGGTGGGACGGTCTCTCCACCGTGGACGCCTGCCAAGGCATTTTGAAGGGCGACGTTCGCGGCTTCGTCAGTCTCGGCGGCAATTTCGTGCGCGCAATCCCCGAGCGCTCGCTGATGGAGCCGGCCTGGTCGGGCCTGCGTCTGTCGGTGCAGATCGCAACGAAACTCAATCGCAGCCACATCGTTCCGGGCGAAGTCACCTACCTCCTGCCATGTCTCGGCCGCATCGAGATCGACGAGCAGGCCAGCGGCTCGCAGGCCGTATCGATGGAGGATTCCACCGCTTGCATTCATGGCTCGCGCGGTCAGCGCAAGCCGGTCGCTGAACATGCCTTGTCTGAGCCCGCGATCATCGCCGGTCTCGCCAAGGCTACCCTCAAGGCGAACTCCAAGGTCGATTGGGACGGCTGGATCGCGGACTATTCGCGCGTCAGGGATGCCATTGAGCAGACCTATCCCGATCAGTTCAAGGACTTCAACAAGCGCATGTTCGAGCCCGGCGGCTTTCCGCGGCCGCTGGCGGCGCGCGAGCGCAAATGGAAGACGCCGAACGGCAAGGCCAATTTCACCGTGCCCGAGGCGGCCTTCGCTCCGCCGCAGGAGAGTGACGGCGTGTATGAGCTGATGACCATGCGCGCCGACGGGCAGTTCAACACCACGATCTACACCGAGGATGATCGCTTCCGCGGCATCCAGGGCAGCCGCTACGTCGTGCTGATGAATCCGGTTGACATGGAGGCGGACGGGCTGAAGTCGGGAGACACGGTCACGCTGGTGACCGAGGCCAATGATGGTGTCGAGCGCAGCTTGAGCGAGCTTCAGGTCGTGCCCTATGATATCCCGCGCCGGAGCATCGCCGGCTACTACCCCGAATGCAACGGGCTGATCCCCCTCTGGCACTATGCCGAAGGCAGCAAGGTGCCGGCGGCGAAGTCGGTGCCGGTGCGGCTGTTCAAGGACGTCCCGCCCGAGATCATCGAGGGCGGCGAGGTGCCGATCTCGGCGGCGTAACAGACCTCATAGCAGTAGGAATGTCGGATGAAATCGTAGACGATCAATGACGGCGCCGAGCGCGTGTTTGTCCTGATTTTGGAACAGGGCGAGGAGGCCCTCAAATCCATCACCGAATTTGCCAATCGGGAGAACATCACGGGCGCCTCGGTCGCGGCGATCGGCGCCTTCGCGCATGCGAATTTCGGTTGGTTCGACTTCGCGGCCAAGACCTACAAGCCGATCGAGGTGAACGAGCAATGCGAGGTGCTGAGCCTGCTCGGCGATGTTGCGCAAGGCGACGAAGGCAACGCCAACCTGCATCTTCACGCCGTGCTCGGCTTGCAGGACGGCACGCTGCGCGGCGGCCATCTGTTGTCGGGATCGGTCCAGCCGACGCTGGAAGTGACGATCACGGAGACCGTGGTTCATCTGCGCCGCAAGAAGCGGCTGGAGCTCGGTATCGCGCTGCTCAGCATCTAGCGTGGAGATGCGCTCCTACCAAAGGCTAACCTGCGCATAGGAACCTCCAAATTCGGCTCACGTTGGCGACACGGGCCTGATGGATGTTCCATGCAGCGCAGAACCTTTTTGACACTCGCGGCCTGGTTTGTCGGGACGACATCCCTCACGCGCGCGACGGTGATCCGCAATCACGTGCCGTGGGCGCCCCATCCGAACTCGCCGCCAGAGATGGTGCGCCCAGGTCCCTGGCAGTTCTTCACCCTCGATGAAGCCCGCGCGTTGGAAGCGATCGTCGATCGCATCATCCCGCCCGATCCGGAGACGCCCGGCGGCAAGATCGCCGGCTGCGCGGTCTTCATCGATCGTCAGCTCAAAGGGCCCTACGGCTCGAACCAGGGCCTCTACATGCTAGGGCCATACACCAGAGGGAGCAAAGAGCAGGGGCCGCAATCGGCGATGACCCATGCCGAGCTTTATCGCAAGGCGCTGGCCGCGCTCGACAAGCACTGCAAATCGACCCAGGGCGGAAAATCCTTCGCGGAGCTCGATGCTACCGCGCAGGATGATGTGTTGCGGAAAATTGAGTCAGGCGAGGTCAAGTTCGATGGGGTCGATGCCCTCGGATTCTTCTCGGCGCTGCTGAAGGACGTACCCGAAGGCTTCTTTGCCGATCCCATTCACGGCGGCAATATCGACATGGTCGGCTGGAAGATGATCGGCTTTCCGGGCATTCGCTACGATTATCGCGATTGGGTCGGTCGTCACAACGAACGTTATCCGCATCCGCCCGTCAGCATCGCGGGGCGCGCGGACTGGACCCCGGCAAAATCGTGAGCGTCACACATGGCCCGTAAGCTCCCGCGGAAGGACGTCATCATCATCGGGCTCGGCTGGACCGGCTCGATCATGGCCCATGAGCTCGCCGACGCCGGGCTCGACGTCATCGCAATTGAGCGTGGCCCGTGGCGCAATACCGCAACCGACTACCCGCCGGGCTATGCGGCTGACGAATTGCGCTACCGCATCAGGCACGAGCTGTTCCTGAGGCCGGGCCAGACCACTTTCACTTTCCGCAACAAGATGAGCGAGGCAGCGCTACCGATCCGAAGCTGGGGCGCCTTCATGCCGCCGAACGGCGTCGGCGGAGGAGGGGTGCACTGGAATGCCGAGACCTGGCGCTTCCTGCCCTCGGACTTCGTCTTGAAGACGCATCTGACCGAGCGCTATGGCGCCGGTTTTCTGCCCGACGACATGACCATCCAGGATTGGGGCGTGACCTATGACGAGCTCGAGCCGCATTACGACCGGTTCGAATATCTCTGCGGCACGTCCGGCCAGGCCGGCAACATCAAGGGCAAAATCATGGACGGCGGCAACCAGTTCGAGGGACCGCGTTCGCGCGCCTATCCCAATCCGCCGCAGGAGCAGCCGTTCGGTCACACGCTGTTCGGCAAGGCGGCGCGCGAGCTCGGCTACAAGCCGTTCCCGCAGCCCTCCGGCAACATGTCGCGACCGTACCAAAATCCCCTCGGTGTTCGCCTCGGGCCCTGCACCTATTGCGGCTTCTGCGAGTGGTTCGGCTGCGGCAACTATTCAAAGGCCTCGCCGCAGACCACGATCCTGCCGGCACTGATCCGCAAGCCCAACTTCATGGCCCGTGACAACAGCGAGGTCACGCGGATTAATGTCGACGGCTCCGGCAAGCGCGCCGCCGGCGTGACCTTTGTCGACAGCGCGGGCGACGAATGGGAGCAGCCGGCCGACCTCGTCGTGCTCTCGGCCTACACGATCTTCAACGTCCAGCTCCTCCTGCTGTCGGGTATCGGCAAGGCCTATGACCCGGCGGCCAATACCGGCGTGATCGGCCGCAACTTCACCCACCAGACCATCTCCGACGTCGTCAGCTTCTTCGATCCGGTGAAATTTGTCTTCAATCCCTTCATCGCGTCAGGCGCGATCGGAATGTGCATCGACGAATTCAACGGCGACAATTTCGATCACGGTCCGCACGGCTTCGTCGGCGGCGGTTACATGGGGAATGTGCAAACCAATGGCCGGCCGATCGAAACCACGCCGGTGCCGCCGGGCACGCCGCTTTGGGGCGCGGCGTGGAAGAAGGCCGTCAAGGAGAACTATCAGAGCGCCATCAAGCCCGGGACCGGCGTCCACGGCAGCATGTACAGCTACCGCGACGTTTATGTCGATCTTGACCCCACCTACAAGGACCGCTTCAACCGGCCGCTGGTGCGGATCACCATGGATTTCCACGACAACGAGATCAAGCAGAACACATTCCTGACCGACAAGCTCGCCGAGATATTTCAGGCGATGGGCGCAAAGCAGGTCCACAAGGAGTATCGCAAGGCGCCCTACGACATCACCAAATACCAGACCACGCATCTGTGCGGCGGCGCGATCATGGGAGTGGATCCCAACACGAGCGCGCTGAACCGCTACCTCCAGAGTTGGGACGTGCCAAACCTGTTCGTACTTGGCGCCAGCGCGTTTCCGCAGAACGCCGGCTACAACCCGACCGGTACTGTCGCTGCGCTCGCCTATTGGGCGGCCGATGCGATCCGCGCCCAATATCTCAAGAAACCTGGGCAGCTGATCAATGCGTAGAGTTGCACAACTCGCTCTCGCTGCGCTCGCGCTCGCTTCCGGAATTTGCGGCGCTATGGGGGCGGGCGTGCAGGATTTCGCCGCCGTCGAGCGCGGACGCTATCTGGCTGTTGCGGCCGATTGCGGCAGCTGCCATACGGTCCCGGGTAGCGATCATCCCCTTAGCGGCGGCCGCCCCATTGAAACGCCGTTCGGCGTGCTGGTCGCGCCCAACATCACGCCGGATCAGGAGACCGGGATCGGCGCCTGGAGCGACGAGGAGTTTGACGCGGCCGTGCGGAAAGGTATGCGCCGCGACGGCAAGCGGCTCTATCCGGCCATGCCGTTTCCTTACTTCGCGCGTATGACGCAAGAGGACATCAAGGACATTCGCGCTTATCTGTCGACGGTCGAACCGGTTCATAATCCGGTGGCCGCTAACAGGCTGCCGTTCCCGCTGAACCAGCGCATGGCGATGACGGTCTGGGACAGGCTCTATTTCAGACCGGGCCAGTTCTTGGAGCAGCAGGACAAGTCGAAGCAGTGGAATCGCGGCGCCTATCTCGTCGAAGGCCCCGGTCACTGCGGCGCCTGCCATACGCCGAAGACGGTGTTGGGCGGCGACAAGTCCGACAAAAAGCTGCAGGGCTACACGCTCCAGGGATGGGTCGCGCCTGATATCACCAGCGGGCAGGGACCGCTTGCGGACTGGTCGGCCGACGATCTCGCGCAATATCTCAAGACCGGCCACAACCGGTTTGCGGCAGCGGCTGGCCTGATGGGCGAAGTTGTCGAGCTCTCGACGTCGAAGCTCAGCGAGGACGACATCAAGGCGATGGCGACCTATCTGAAAGACGTTTCGGGGCCGAAGCCCGCAGCGGACAGCTCGGCGGACGCGCATGTGATGGCCGCGGGCGGTGCGATCTATCAGGACCTCTGCTCGGCCTGTCACAAGTCGGATGGATCAGGCGTTCCCGATCTCATCCCGAACCTCGCACACGCGGCGACCGTTAACACGGGCGACCCTACGACGGTGCTGCGCGTGATCTTCCAGGGCGCGCAGAGCGTCGCGACCGACAAGGAGCCGACTGGCCCCGCCATGCCCGCGTTCGGCTGGCAATTGAACGATGCGCAGGTTGCGGCGGTTGCGACTTACGTCCGCAACCACTGGGGCAAGGCCCCACCGGTCAGTGAGGACGAGGCCAGGAAAGAGCGCGCGGCGCTCGACGCCAGGACGAACTGAAGGACGAACTGAACCTCACGTCCGCGTCAGGAAATCCATTGATCCAAGCCATAGCAGGATTCCAAACCAGAACAGTCCCGCGCCGGCGAAGACGAGCGTGAGACCGCCGCGATGTCGCAGCTCCATGAAGATGGCCGCGACAAGGCCTGCCTTGATCGTGCCGATGGTCAGGGCCACGACGCCATTGCCGGCTCCGAGCGGCACGTAAGCCAGAGTCACCGTCAGCGCCAGCAAGGCCAGCAGGGCGAGCCAGGCTCCAACAAGAGCAATCGGTGGTCGCCAGTCCGTCATGACGCAGACCTTCCGGGCAGGTAGATCAGCGCGAACAGGAAGATCCAGACTACGTCGACGAAATGCCAGTACAGCGCCGCGCTGTGCAGGGCCGCGCGATGGCGCGTCGTCGGCGCCTTCCGGCAGATGATCGTGAGCGTGACCAGCAGGCAGATCCCGATCAGCATGTGCAGGGCGTGGATTGCGGTGGCGATGAAGTAGAAGACAAAGAACAGCTGGGCCCCATTGGCTTTTGAGCCAGCGAACTGGAAGTCGATCCCGGGCACCAGATGTTCGTCATATTCCCCGCGGTACTCGATGCCTTTGAGCACGATGAAGACAAGGCCGAGACACGCCGCACCGATCAGCAGCCATGTGACGATCCCAGTGGTGGCCGGCGAAAAGATCTCGACGGCCCACGCCACCAGAAAGCTCGACGTCAACAGGACGGCCGTGTTAGTGGTGCCGATCACGATCTCGGTGTGCCGGCTGCCTGCGGCGAAGCCTTGTGGGAAAGCGTGCCGGTAGACGAAATAGGCGAGGATCAGGCCGCCGAACAGCAGCACTTCCGTTGCGATGAACACCCACATGCCGAGTTCCGCGGTGTGGTCGCGGTGTGGGATCGATGCATATTGCGGGGCGAAGGCGGAGCTCTCAGGCATTTTGCGGCTCCGCCTCGAAACGCTCGTTGTATTGATACGGCTCGCGCGTCACCACCGGCTGTGTCTCAAAGTTGAACTCCGGCGGCGGCGAGGACGTCTGCCATTCGAGGCCGGGCGCGTTCCAGGGATTCGCCGGCGCGCGTTTGCCGAAGAATGCGGAATAGCCGAGGTAGAACAGCGGCATCAGATAGGCGACGGCGAGGATGGTGGCGCCCCCGGAGGACAGCACGTTCCAGACTTGAAATTCCGGGGGATAGACGTGATAGCGCCGCGGCATGCCCTCTGCCCCGAGAATGAATTGCGGAAAGAAGGTCAGATTGAAGCCGAAGAAGATCAGCACCGCCGCCGTGCGCGCCCAATATTCCGAATAGAGCCGCCCGGTGATCTTCGGCCACCAATAATGCAGGCCGCCGAAATAGGCCGTCACCATGCCGCCGACCATGATGTAGTGGAAATGCGCGACGACAAAATAGGTGTCGGTCGCGTGCACGTCGAAGGCGAGGCAGGCGAGGAACAGGCCAGTGAGACCTCCGATCGTGAACAGGCCGATGAAGGCCAGCGCATAGAGCATGGGCGCGTCGAAATGGATCGAGCCCTTATGTAGCGTCGCGGTCCAGTTGAACACCTTTATCGCTGAGGGCACCGCGACGATGAAGCTCATGAAGGAGAACACGAGGCTTGCAACCAGCGACTGGCCGCTGACGAACATGTGGTGGCCCCAGACCAGGAAGCCGACCGCGGCGATGGCGAGGCTGCACCACGCCACGAACTTGTAGCCGAACACCTGCTTGCGCGAGAAGCAGGAAATCAGCTCGTTGATCACTCCCATGCCCGGCAGGATCATGATGTAGACCGCGGGATGCGAGTAGAACCAGAACAGATGCTGGAACAGCAGCGGATCGCCACCGATCCTGGGATCGAAGATGCCGACGCCGAAGAAGCGTTCGGTCGCCATCAGCAGCAGCGTGATCGCGAGCACCGGTGTTGCCAGGACCAGGATGACTGAGGTCGCGTAGAGCGACCACAGGAAAAGCGGCAGCCGATACCAAGTCAATCCCGGGGCACGGAGGCGGTGGATGGTGACGATGAAATTGAGCCCGGTCAGGATCGACGAGAAGCCGGCGATGAAGACGCCGGCAGCCGCGACGATCACATAGCTGTTGGAATAGAGCGTCGAGAATGGTGTGTAGAACGTCCAGCCGGTATCGACGCCGCCCGCCAGAATCGCAAACAGCGTGGTGCAACCGCCCAGCATGAAGATGTACCAGCTCATCAGGTTCAGCCGGGGGAAGGCGAGATCGCGCGCACCGATCATCAGCGGCACAATGAAGTTGCCGAGCGTGTTGGGAATCGATGGGATCAGGAAGAACCACACCATGATAATGCCATGCATGGTGAACAGGCGATTATAGACGTCCGAGCTGACAAGATCGGCCTGCGGCGTCGCCAGCTCGATCCGGATCGCGGTGGCGGCCGCGCCGCCGATGAAGAAAAAGAAGATCAGGCTCGCGAAATACAGGATCGCGATCCGCTTGTGGTCCGTCGTCAGGAACCATGATCGCAGCGTGTAGTCAGTGGTGAGATAGCTTCTCTCGCTCATGATGGGTGCCTCGCGAGCGATTTGATGTAGATCACGAGCCGCAACAGCTGGTCCTCGCTGACCTTGCCCTCGAACGAAGGCATCAACGGCTGATAGCTTGCAACCACCTGGCTACGTGGCAGCAGGATGGAGTCGCGGATGTACTTGTCGTCGGCGATCACGGTGGTGCCGTCTGCGAGCGGCACCGGCTTGCCGTAGACGCCTTCGAGCGGCGGCGCACGGATCGTTCCGCCACCGCCGTGGCAGCCGCTGCAACCCAGCTCACGGAACAGCTGGCTGCCTTCGCGCGCGAGCGGGCTCGATGGCGCCTGCTGCGTGAGCCAGTTGGAGAAGTCGGCCGGTTCCATCGCAACGATCTCGCCGATCATGCCGGAATGGTCGGTACCGCAATATTCAGCACAGAACAGGTGATAGTGACCGGGCCTGTCGACTTCGATGTCGAGGTCCTGGTAGCGACCCGGAACCACATCGTGTTTGAGGCGGAGCGCCGGGATGAAGAAGCTGTGAATGACATCCTGCGAGGCCATCACCAGGCGGACAGGACGTTTGACCGGAATGTGCAGCGCGTCGATCTCCGACTGGCCGCCGGGATGCTGCGTCTTCCACATCCATTGCTTGGCCACGACGAAGATGTCGTGCTCGTCCGCAGAAGTGCGATAGATCTGGAAATAGACGCTTGCGCCCCAGACGAACAGGCCGAGGAAGCAGACGAACGAGGCGGCTGTCCAGCTCACCTCCCAATGCCAACTCTTCTCGATGCGATGGTTTCGGTCGGTCTGATTGCCTGCGCGGTAGCGCGCGCAAAACAGCGCCAGCAGAAAGAACAGCAATGCGAGCACCAGTGCACTTGCGATCAGAAGACCCGCGAACAGCAGATCGACGTCGCCGCTGTGCGGCGAGAGCCCGGGATGCCAGAACGGAATCCACTGTCGCCACATCTAGGAAAACCCTGGTCGGAAGGAGCTCATGGAGACGGCCATCCCGGCAATCCCTTGCGCAGGAGGATTTCGACTGCGCGATCGATCGGGATGCGGACTTGTCCTCGGCTGCGATCGGCCCAGCCGTAACCGTGCTCGATCTGCGCTTCCCCCTGTCGTGTTGCCTGCAACGTGGCTTGTGGAATGACCTCGAGCGGTGGCGCATTGAAGCTCATCGCCGGGCGGCTCGCGGGCGTGATGTGCTTGGTGGAAAGCGGGAACAGGAAGGGCAGCACGAGCGGTGTGATGACGACGAAAGTCGCAAGGCCCGCTGCCAGCCAGCCGACAAGGCGGAGTCCGACGTCCGACCGCTCGTAGTCGACGTGGGTGGTGCCCGTCATGAGTGTGCTGTCCTCGATCGCGGCGGGACAATGCATGTTCGGGGATTGTGTTCCTACATTAGGAACCAATGTCCGGGGGCCAGATTGTCGACCGGACAGCTCGCCATCGGCTCGCAGCGAGAATGGTGCAAATATTCTCACCCGTGGCGGACACCTGGATTCGCCTGTTTCTGATCGGCGGCCTGTCGCTTGCCGGCGGCAGCATCGTGGCCGCTGTCGGGTTGGCGCATTCGGCCTACATGACCGAGACCGACATCCGCCCGCATCAGCCGGTGCCGTTCAGTCACCGCCATCATGCAGGGGAACTCGGCATCGACTGCCGCTATTGCCACGGCAATGTCGAGGCAGGGCCGCAGGCCGGCCTCCCACCGACCGAGACCTGCATGACGTGTCACTCGCAGATATGGACCAATGCATCGATGCTGGAACCGGTGCGGAAGAGCTTTGCAGACAACACGCCGATCCCATGGACGCGTGTCGCAAAGCTGCCTGACTACGTGTTCTTCCGTCACGACATCCATATCGCCAAGGGCGTCGGCTGCGAAAGCTGCCACGGCCGTATCGATCAGATGGCGCTGACCTATCGTGCCAAGGCGTTCACGATGCAGTTCTGCATCGATTGCCACCGTGATCCCGCACCGCATCTGCGCCCCGAGGATCACATCACGGACATGGCGTGGACGCCGCCGGCGGACGCGCGTAAGGAGGGTGAGACGATCGCCGCCCATGAGGGCATCCGCTTCGGCGAGCTCACGCATTGCTATGTGTGCCACCGATGAAGCGCCGTACCGACCATCAGCCAGCGGACGGACCGCGCATGTGGGCAGGCATCGAGGAGCTGTCTGACGATCCGCGGTTTCAGGCCTTCATTGACGCGGAATATCCTGTTGTCCACGAATTCTCCAAGACAGCGCGCCGCGATTTTCTGAAGCTGATGGGCGCGTCCTTTGCGCTGGCGGGGCTGACGGGCTGTGAGAAAAGCTCGTTCATCACCGCGTTGCCCTATGTCGACCAGCCGCCGAGCGAGACGATAGGATTGCCGCGCTATTATGCGACCGCGGTGCTGCTCGACGGCTACGCCCAACCGGTGATCGCTACGGCGCATGCGGGTCGACCGACCAAGCTCGATGGCAATCCGGGCCATCCGGTCACGCAAGGCCGCAGCGACATCTTCATGCAGAGCGCGGTGCTGCAGCTCTATGATCCCGATCGTGCAGCCGCGCCGAGCCGCCACGGCGAGGCCGTGAGCTGGGCCGATGTGGAATCGGCAATCGGTACCATGCGCGAGAACTGGCGCGCCGATCAGGGCGAGGGCGTGCGGCTGCTGCTCGGGCCGACGACGTCGCCGACATTGTTGCGGCAGATCGACGCCTTTCGGAAGCAGTTTGCTAAAGCGCGCGTTCATGTCCATGCCGCCGCGGGACATGGCGCGAGGCGGCAGATCACTACCGCGGTCTACGGCCAGCCCGTCGATCTTCATTATGTGCTCGCGGACTGCGACGTCGTGGTCGGCCTCGACGATGATTTTCTAGGACCTGGCCCCGATCAGGTGCGCAACGCATTGGGTTGGGCGCAAGCGCGTCGGCGGTCGCATGATCGGCCCGGCAACCGGCTGTTGATGGCCGAGAGCGTGCCGACGGCAACGGGCGCCCTGGCGGCGCACCGGCTGATTGCCGATGCGAGGCGGATGCCCGTGCTCGCGGAGGCACTGGCAAACGCGCTTGGTGTCGCCGACGCATCGAAGCCTGATGTGACGGACGCTGAAGCAGCTTGGATTGCGCACGTGGTTGCGGCTTGCAAGGATCGGGCAGGACGCTCGCTGTTCGTCTCGGGACTGAGCGGCGGCGCCGCCGCGGCGATCTGGATTGCGCGGATCAACCAGCAGTTCGGCAATGCCGGCCAAACGCTGAAGCTGACGGTCCCGATCTCTGGGCCGGCTGATGCAGCCGCGCTGGCCGATCTGGTGTCAGATATCAACGCGGAGTGCGTCACCTCGCTGCTCGTGATCGATTGTAATCCCGTCTACAGCGCAGCCGCTGAGCTCAATGTCGGCGACGCCATCAAGCGTGTTCACGCCTCAATTCATCTCGGCCTGCACCGCGACGAGACCGGCGCGCTCTGCGAATGGCAGCTTCCCCTTGCGCATCCTCTGGAGAGCTGGAGCGATGCGCGCGCGGTCGACGGCACCGTGACCATCCTTCAGCCGGTGATCTCGCCGTTCTACGACGTCAGATCGGTGCATTATGTCCTCGCGAAGCTGCTGGGCGAGGTCGATCCGACACCCGATGCCGCAATCCGCGAGACCTGGCAGGCGAGCTTCGGCGACGCGTTCGACGCGCGATGGAAGCAGGCGCTGCATGATGGCTTCATCGCGGGGGCGGCGCCGTTCGTCACCGCGTCGCCTGTGAGCAATACGATGGCGCCGCCAAACTCGGCCGGCGGTCTCGACATCGTGTTCCAGCCGGACCCGACGGTCTGGGACGGCCAGTTTGCCAATATCGGCTGGCTTCAGGAGCTTCCGAAGACGCTGACGACCGTGACCTGGAGCAATGTGATCGCGGTCAGCCCGGCCCTGGCGAAGCGCTTCAGCGCCACCAACAGCGATCATGTCGAGGTGACGGTCGGTGAGCGTCACGTCAAGGGGCCGCTCTGGATCATGCCGGGCCAGGCCGACAACACGGTCGCGCTCTATCTCGGCTATGGCCGGACCCGGGCCGGGCAGGTGGGCGACAATCTCGGCTACGATGCCTATCAGCTGCGGCCTTCAGCCGAGCCGTGGCTAACGCAGGGAAGCTTGCGTAAGCTCGACACAAGTGAAGATCTGGCGGTGACGCAGCTGCATCATCGCCTCGACGGATTCGATCTCGCCCGCGAGTTCAGCCCGGGGCAGGTCGAGAAGGCAAAGCCTGAGCAGGCCAGTCTTTATGCCTCCTGGCCGTCGGCGAAGAACGCCTGGGGCATGGTGATCGATCTCGACAGCTGCATCGGCTGCAATGCCTGCGTGACCGCCTGCACGGCCGAGAACAACGTGCCGGTGGTCGGCGCGGATCAGGTCAGGGCCGGCCGCGAGATGCACTGGCTGCGGATCGCGCGCTACTACACCGGCGACATCACTGATCCACGCAGCTTCTTCGAGCCGGTGCCCTGCATGCATTGCGAGGACGCGCCGTGCGAGATGGGTTGCCCGGTGCATGCGACGACGCACAGCCCCGAAGGCATAAACCAGATGGTGTACAATCGCTGCATCGGGACGCGGACCTGCTCCAGCTATTGTCCCTATAAGGTGCGGCGTTTCAACTTTTACGACTATCGGGCGCCCGCGGATTCACCTGAGCACGCTGCCCATAACCCCGACGTGACGGTGCGCTCGCGCGGCGTCATGGAGAAGTGCACCTATTGCACCCAGCGAATCGAGGCGGCGCATGTCGCAGCAGACAAGGAGAACCGTCCGATACGCGATGGCGAGGTGGTGACGGCGTGTCAGCAGGTCTGTCCGACCAAGGCGATCGTGTTCGGCGACGTCAACGATCCGAACTCGGAGGTGTCGCGTCTAAAGCGCGACGGCCGCCACTACGTCCTGCTCGAGGAGCTGGGGACGCGGCCGCGCACAACCTATCTGGCGCGCTGGCGCGAGGATGATGGGGAATCGAGGCAGGGATGAGCGAGCAATCGGACGTCCTGCCGACGCGCCAGAGCATGGGCGGCATCGCGGACCAGCTCACCGGCATCCCCCTGCATTTTCCGGCGGACCGGCGCTGGGTGATCGCGATGTCGGTTGCGAGCGCGCTGCTGCTCCTGCTGATGGTCTCGGTGGCCGAGCTGTTTACCCGCGGCGTCGGCATCTGGGGCATCAACATCCCCGTCAACTGGGCGTTCGCGATCCACAATTACGTCTGGTGGCTCGGCATCGGTCATGCCGGCACGCTGATCTCGGCGTTGCTGCTGCTCACCGGCAGCGAGTGGCGCAACTCGCTCAATCGCTTCGCCGAGACCATGACGCTGTTCGCCGTGGTGTGCGCCGGCATCTATCCGCTCCTGCATCTCGGCCGGCCCTGGTACGTCTACTGGATGTTTCCCTATCCCGCGACGATGGGCGTGTGGCCGCAGTTCCGCAGCCCCTTGGAATGGGACATCTGGGCCGTGCTGACCTACCTGACGATCTCGCTGGCCTTCTGGTACACCGGCCTGATCCCTGATCTCGCCGCGGCACGCGATCGCGCGACGCGGCGCGGCTGGCAGATCTTCTTCGGCATCACGGCGCTCGGATGGCGCGGCTCGGCCAGGCACTGGCAGCGCTGGCAGCAGGCGTATCGGCTGACCGCGGGGCTTGCGGTGCCGCTGGTCGTCTCCGTTCACAGCGAGGTGTCGCTGCTGTTCGCCGCCGGGCAGATCCCGGGCTGGCACTCGACGATCTTCCCGCCTTACTTCGTGCTGGGCGCCGCGTTCTCGGGCTTCGCGGTCGTCTCCGTCATCGCAGTGTCGCTGCGCTCGTGGTTCGAGCTCAAAAATCTCGTCACTGACGATCATCTCGACCTGCTCGGGAAGGTCCTGCTCGCGACCGGCTTGATGACCGGTTATGGCTATGTCTTCGAGGTGTTCGACGCGGTCTATTCCGGCGAGGCGCATGAGCTTCAAACGCTGGCGGATCGGTTCACTGGTGCCTACGCCTGGACCTATTGGGGCGCGGTTATCTTCAACTTCATCCCGCTGCAGGCGCTGTGGTGGCGCGCGGTGCGGCGAAGCGGATGGATGCTGCTGCTGATCTCGGTATCCGTGGTCATCGGAATGTGGCTCGAGCGCTACATGATCCTGGTCACCAGCCTCTATCGCGATTTCCTGGTGTCATCGTGGAGCCACTTCACGCCGACCTTCTGGGACTGGTCTACCTATTTCGGCACGATCGGTCTGTTCCTGGTGCCGTTCCTCATCGCCATCAGGCTCGTCCCCATGATCTCGATCTTCGAGAGCAAGGAGCTGCTCCACGAGGAGAAAGAGGAGCAGCAGCATGGCTGATCGGCTCTACTGCGCGCTGGCTGAATTCAAGAGCCCGGAAGACCTGCTCGCCGCGACGCGCAAGGCGCGGGAGGCCGGCTATCGCGATCTCGACGCGTTCACGCCGTTTCCGGTCGAGGGCCTCGATCGTATTCTGCGGTTTCCGCGGCCCACCATCTCCTTCGTCGGCCTCGGAGGAGCGATTGCCGGCGCGAGCACCGCGCTCGCTATGCAGTTCTTCACGAATTCCGACTACCCGCTCAATGTCGGTGGACGGCCCATCTACCCGATCTCGGCCTTCGCGGTCGTGACCTTCGAGCTCACCATCCTGTTCTGCGCGCTCGCCATGCTGTTCGCCATGCTGTGGCAGAACGGGCTGCCCCGGCTCAGCTATCCCGTATTCAACGGGGAACGGTTTCACCGCGTCAGCAAGGACCGGTTCTTCCTGTGCGTCGGTGCTGACGATGCCAGGTTCGATGCGAGTGAGACACTCGCGTTCCTCAGCAGGATCGGCGCGTTGTCGGTGGAACTGGTGCCGGAATGAACAGGTGGCTAACCATCGTCGCGCTGGCGGGCCTGCTTGCCGCCTGTGATCAGAATATGGACGAGCAGCCACGCTACAGCGAATATTCGCGCGTGCCGTTGTTCCGCGGCACCGTGCTGCGGCAGCCACCAGCGAACACGGTTGCCCGGGACGATCTGGAGCGGGAGAGGGCGGCGAGTACCAAACCCGCATTATCGGCCGAACTGCTGGCACGAGGGCGCGAACGTTTCGGCATTTTCTGTTCGCCGTGCCACGGCGCCGGCGGTGACGGAACTGGCATCGTCGTTCGGCGGGGCATGCCGCGCCCGGCGAGCTATCACGACGACCGGCTGCGCGCCGCGGACGACCAATATTTCTTCGACGTCATCACCAACGGCCATGGTGCGATGTATTCCTATGCGGCCCGCGTGCCGCCCAGGGATCGCTGGGCGATCGTCGCCTATATCCGCGCGCTTCAGCTCAGCCGCCAGGCCTCGCTCGACGATGTCCCGGCAAATGAGCGTGCGCGGCTGGAGAGCCGGCCATGACAACGCCGGGCGGCGCAAGGAGCGTGTTGGCGGTGGTGTCAGGCTTGGTCCTGATGACCGGATTTGTCGTCGACGCCCGCTCGACCATCGCCGCTTATCTTGTCGCCTGGACCGCCCTCGGCGCCATTCCGATCGGGGCGCTGATCGTCTACATGATTAGCTATCTGGTGCGCCGCCGCTGGACCGAGACGCTGCATCCGATCTTCGTAGCGACATCAGGCATTCTGCCCGTCGTCGCGCTGACCTTCATTCCGATCCTGCTCTTCATGAAGGAAATCTATCCGGCCATAGCGGATGGATCCACATTGCCACCGTTCAAGGCGCACTGGTTTGCGCCGTGGTTCTTCATGCTGCGGGCGGTGCTCTATTTCCTGATCTGGATCGTGCTCACCGAATGGCTCCGGCGCGCCTGGCGCAATGACGAAGCGATGGTGCGCGCGGCCTCGGTCGGAGCGATCGTGTGGACGCTGACCGTGTCATTCGCCGGGATTGACTGGCTGGAGCAGCTCGAGCCGGAATTTCACTCGTCGATCTACGGTCTCATCTTCCTTAGCTTCCTGCTGGTGAATGGAACGGCGTTCGTGATTGCCGCGGGCCTCTTGTCGACACGCAGAATCGGTCCGAGCCGAGGCTATAGCGGCCTCTTGCTCTCGGTGCTACTGCTGTGGTGCTACCTCCACGCCATGCAGTACATCGTGATCTGGTCGGGCAACATCCCCAAAGAGGTCACCTGGTATCTGGTGCGATCGGAGAGCGGCTGGCAGTTCGTCCTGACGGCGCTTTCGTTCGGGCAATTCGTCTTCCCCTTCTGCGCGATGCTCAGTAGCCGGGTGCGATCAGACCCACATTGGCTGGGGGCGCTGTGCGGGTTGACGCTGACGATGCGCTGGCTGGAAGCCGCCATCCTCATCCTGCCGGCCATTCATGGACTGTCAGCGATGGTCACCGGCGCCATGTTGATTGCGGCCGGGCTGTTCCTCAGTGCTGTGCTCTGGCTGGCGTTCGACGCGGTCTTCATGCGATCGGAAGAACGGGAGCCTTTGGGCGCTATCTGGTGGCGTGCTCGCGCCGAAGCAGCAGCTCGATCAGCAGAACAAGGACGATGATGCTGAGGGAGCACGTTGCGACCAGCAGCCGCCGCGCGGCAAGCGTATAGGTCCCGCTGGCGGGGTCGAAGCCGTAGCAGAGCAGATGGATCTGATCGCTCCAGCCGCCGACATGACCGTGGCCCGCCTCCGCCAGCGCAAGGCGCAGACTGGTGGCATCGACCGCGAGCGCCGAGACCGCGCGGGAAATCCGCCCGTCTGCCGTCACCACGAAGGCGGCCGCGGGATGAGCAAACTGGTCATGCTCGCGATCGTAGATCGGCCGAACGCCGAACGCGTCGGTCAAGGCGCCGATATCGGGCGCCGTCGCCCGGAGAAACACGCTGTGCTCGCCGAGCCCGTTCCTTGGACTGAGCTGCGCATTCTTCATGGCCAGCGCCTGGGCGGCGGTATCCTTGGCGTCGAAGCCGACGACAATGAGCCGAAAATCCTTGCCCGCATGGAGGTCCGTATCGGACAGCGCGTTTGACACGATCGAAATTGCCGGCCCGCACAGCGTTTCGCAGGTGTAGTCGGCCAGGATCCAGACCGTCGGGACGCCGCCGAGCCAGGTCTGCAGCGGCGCGGAGCGATTGTCCAGGTCGCTCAGCGGCGTTTGCAAGGGCAATTGCGCATTGGCGCGAGGTGCGAGAACGGCCTGTTCGAGCTGCGAGCTAGAAAGGGCTGCTTGCGCCGGGAGCGGCATCGCGATCCACGCCGTGAGCGCCACAAGCCATCCCGCAATAAGTGTGCCTGGCAGGCCCGCGGTCTTGTCGATCCAGTATGGGAACAGCAAAGGTGCCTCATTTCAGGCGATCGTTGGAACGAACCTGCGCGCTTGGCAATAGTTCCAAGAGAGAGCGAGAGACAGCGGCGCCACGTGACGGATCATTGCGGTTTCGGGTCCGTTGTCTGTCCGGACAGGGATCGGCAGCGCGTGATGGACGACAAGGTTTACAAGCTGGAGCAGGGCACGGGGCGATCGGCTTCTGGATTTGTCAGGGTGCGCGGTGCGCGCGAGCACAATCTTAAGAACTTTGACGTGGACATTCCGCGCGACGCCCTTGTGGTTTTCACCGGCGTCTCCGGCTCGGGAAAATCGTCGCTGGCTTTCGGGACGCTGTATGCGGAGGCGCAGCGGCGCTATCTGGAATCCGTGTCGCCCTACGCTCGGCGGTTGTTTCACCAGATGGCCGTGCCCGAAGTCGACGAAGTCGAGGGGCTGCCGCCGGCTGTCGCGCTCCAGCAGCAGCGGGGATCGCCGACGACGCGATCCAGCGTCGGCAGCGTCACGACGCTGTCGAACCTGCTTCGGATGCTCTATTCGCGCGCCGGCGACTATCCGAAGTCGCAGCCGCTGCTTTATGCCGAATCCTTCTCGCCAAATTCTGCAGAAGGGGCTTGTCCAAAGTGCCACGGCCTGGGGCGGGTCTACGACGTGACCGAACGCTCCATGGTGCCCGACGATACGCTCACCATTCGCGAGCGCGCCGTCGCGGCGTGGCCGACAGCATGGCATGGCCAGAACTTGCGCGATATCCTCACGACCCTTGGCTACGACATCGATACACCTTGGCGCGAACTTCCCAAGAAGGCGCAAAACTGGATTCTGTTTACGGACGAGCAGCCCAGGGTTCCGGTCTATGCGGGCTATGACCTCAAGGAGGTCCGGCGAGCGCTGCGGCGGAAGGAGGAGCCGAGCTATCAGGGAACCTTCACCGGCGCCCGGCGCTACGTCATGGAGACGTTTGCCAACACGACCAGCGCGATGATGAAGAAGCGCGTCTCGCAATTCATGCTGAGCACCGAATGCTCGGTCTGCCAGGGCAAGCGGCTGAAACCTGAGGCGCTGTCCGTCAAGTTCGCCGGCATCGATATTGCCGACATGGCGCGCGTCCCATTGAAGCAATTGGCAGCGCTGATGCGGCCCTATCGCGACGGCATAGTCGGCCGGCAGGACGCTCACCCGGAGAAGGCGATCGTCGTGCAACGGATCGCGCAGGATCTGAGCGCGCGGCTTGGCGTGCTGCTCGACCTTGGTCTCGGCTATCTCACGCTAGAGCGCAGCACGCCGACCTTGTCTCCAGGCGAGCTTCAGCGCCTGCGTCTGGCGACGCAAGTGCGTTCCAATCTGTTCGGCGTGGTCTACGTGCTCGACGAGCCGTCCGCCGGGCTTCATCCCTCCGACACCGAGGCGCTGCTCCGCGCGCTCGATAGGCTGAAGGCGGCCGGCAACTCGCTCTTCGTCGTCGAGCACGAGCTGGACATCGTACGCCACGCCGATTGGATCGTCGACGTCGGCCCGGACGCCGGCAGGCATGGAGGCGAGATCCTTTACAGCGGCTCTATCGATGGACTGAGGTCCGTCGAGAGATCGCGCACCGCAAAATACCTGTTCGGCCGCGCTGTTCCGCCACAGCAAGGGCAGCGCTCGCCGCAGGGATGGCTCAGGCTGAGCGATATCACGCGCAACAATCTCAGGGGAATCGATGTCGCCTTCCCGCTGGGTGTGCTGACGACAGTCACCGGCGTGTCCGGCTCAGGCAAGTCGAGCCTCGTGAGCCAGTTCCTCGTCGAGGCGCTCAACGCGCATCTTGGGCAGTCTCATGCATCTGACGACGACGGCGAAGACCTGCTTGAGCGCCCGCCGGCCGAGACTTCGAGTGGCAAGATCACCCACGGGCTCGATCGCCTGAAACGGCTTGTCATCGTGGACCAGAAGCCGATCGGACGCACACCGCGCTCCAATCTCGCCACCTACACCGGTCTCTTCGACGACGTGCGAAAGCTGTTCGCGCAAACGAAGCAAGCGCGTCGGCGCCACTTCGATGCCGGGCGCTTCTCGTTCAACCTGCCGAAGGGACGCTGCCCAAATTGCCAGGGAGAAGGCTTCGTCTGCGTCGAACTCTTGTTCTTGCCGAGCGTCTATGCGCCGTGTCCCGAGTGCCAGGGCGCGCGCTACAATCGCGAGACGCTCCAGATCAAGCTCAATGGCAAGTCGATCGCTGACGTTCTCGGAATGACCGTCGACGAAGCCCACGCGTTTTTCGCCGATGATGTCCACATTGCAAGGTCACTCGATGTGATCCGGCAGGTCGGGCTCGGATATATCCGCCTTGGTCAGCCGGCAACGGAGCTGTCCGGCGGCGAGGCGCAGCGGGTGAAGCTCGCCACCGAGCTCCAGCGTACCCAGCGCGCAGGCAGCATCTACGTGCTCGACGAGCCGACGACGGGCCTGCACCCGTCCGACGTCGAGAAGCTGGTCGTTCAGCTCAACGGACTGGTGGAGGCGGGCAGCACCGTTGTTGTCGTGGAGCACGACATGAGCGTCGTGGCCGCAAGTGATTGGGTGATCGACATCGGGCCAGGTGCCGGCGAGGAGGGAGGGCAGGTGGTTGCAGCGGGACCGCCGGCTGAGATCGCGCGGCACAAATCGAGCCGCACCGCGGCCTATTTGGCGCGGGTGCTCCAACAGCATCGAGCGGGCAGATGAGCAACAAGTCCGACGTCGGCGAAATCAGGAACGCCGTTCACCTCTGCACCGACATGCAGAACATCTTTGCGCCCGGCGGGCTCTGGGAAACGCCCTGGATGGAGCGGGTGTTGCCGACGATCGTCTCGATCGTGTCGCGTTATCATTCCCGGACGATCTTTACGCGCTTCATTACGCCACAGGCGCCGGAAGATCGCCCAGGGCAGTGGCAGAACTATTTTCGGCGCTGGCACCAGGCCACCCGCAACCATCTTCCGCCATCGGCCCTTGAGCTGGTGCCGGAGCTTGCGCGCTACGTCCCACCGGTTCGCATCGTCGACAAGCCGGCCTATTCGGCGTTCAGCAATCCGGCTCTGGCAAGTCTCCTGATCGAGCGGGGAATTGGCACGGTGGTCATTACCGGCGCCGAAACCGACGTTTGCGTGCTCTCGACGGTACTGGGCGCGGCCGATCTCGGCTTCAGGGTAGTCATCGTCGAGGACGCGCTGTGCAGCTCGTCCGACGTCGGGCACGACGCGCTGATGACGATGTACCGCACGCCCTTCCACGGCTAGGTCGATCTGGTGACCGCCGAGGAGCTGAGGGACGTTTGGCGCGAGTGACTACACGGCCGGCTGCTTGTCTCGGCGAAGCTTCTCGACCAGCCGAGCCTGGCACGGCGAAGTCATAGCGAAGTTGGATTGTCGGATGCCGGGCTGCACCGCCGGGAACAGGTCAGATGTCAGCGCGTACCGATGCGTTGGTGTCGTGGGCAGAAACCGGAAAAATGCGCCACGTCCATCGTCCCCGTGATGTCCGGTTGTCACCCGGCGATGCCGGAATCAACGCCAATTGGCCGGTTTGGTTCATTCCGGGCCACAAGACGTTGGGTTGCCCGTCGGGCAAAACACGCCAGCCGTGGGGCAACCCCGTCGGGAAAATATTCCACTTTACCGAAATTCGGAAATGGCGTATGTGTCGTCGCAACCCGGCCCGTGGAAGAGGGGCGTATCGCGATCGTCACGACGCGGGCCGGACGGCGGTGGGGGTGGGCCACGTCGGCGCGATGAGGTTTTGCAGGGCGGGCAACCGTGAGCGAGACCATCGCGCATACGACCGGTGTGGTCCGCCTACGGCAAAATCGTGTGGTCCTGGCGCCCGGAGCCTGCGCGCCAAGCCTCGTGGTGATGTGCGATGTCCAACCGGGCGTGCGCATCAGTCACCTACGAGACGACGGGGGCAATAGCGCATCGCTCCCCGGGGAGCGCGTCATAAGCCGTTCCAATCTTTGATGAATTCAATCTTTACAGTCGCCGACGGCGCGCTCAAGGAGGTGTTCAAAGTTTGTATAAGATCGTTGGTCTGCACAACCTAAAGTTGGAGAGTTTCGCGGCGGGAGAACGCCAGCAACTGGTGGTTCAATTTTGATCCGCGAGCTACGGCTTGCCGAGCGGTTTCGATAAATGAACGAGTTTCGCGTCGGGCAAACGACGAAGCAGCATATCGAGGCTGCCGCCAACGATCATCGGGAGATTGTTAAAGTCGTGTGCGACCCCGCCGGTCAGCTGTCCGACCGCCTCCATTTTCTGAGCTTGTCGCAACTACTCGTCAACTTCGCGTCTTCGCCTGATGTCTGCGGTCACGCCGGTGATCCGGACAGCCGGAACGTCCGAGCTCAGAGCGGCCCGAAGCCCGGTCTGCAGCAGATCCGGCTGCCCTCCAGGCCTCCGATCCGCTCTCCCGTCGTTCATGCGCCGGAGCGCGGGCGGTCGTCAGAAATGCCTAAGTTTATTGCTCGCGGCAATCTGCGGCTCCAAAATTCGGCCCCGGCGTGCCGGGGGGGCCGCGCCGGAGCCGTTCGGGGAAGTTGCTTGTGTCGCAAAGCACCACCTTAACCGCGATAGGTGCCATTCGTTCCTTGGATTGCATATTTTTCCCAAGGTCTTTGGAACGAGAGCCAGATCGCCGGGTTTGGCATCCGGGTAATGTCCTTCATAACTGCAGGAGAGAACGACATGAGATTAGCGAGCAAAGCCGCCGCCGCTGCCATTCTCGTAGCTGGATTTCTGGCTGCGTCCGCGATGAGCGCGTCTGCGGCCATCGTGTGCTCTGGAAATGTATGCTGGCACACCCACGAGCGCTACGAATATCCGGCGGAATCGAAGATTATCGTCCATGAAGATAGCTGGAAGTGGGGACCGCAAGAGCACTACACGTTCCGGGAGCACGAGGGACGCGGCTACTGGCGGGATGACAGATGGGTTACTTGGTAAGCCCATCTTCCGATCCGATGAGGCCGCCGACAGGCGGCCTTCTTTTTAAACGGGTCAGGTTAGGAACCATTGCCACGTTTTCCCATTGCACTTGCGCAATCCGGCGCGATCTCGGTGGACGCTTCATGCTCTTAGTTCGATATTTTGTGTTCACGGGCGGGCTGGTGTTGGGACTGCTTTTTTTGTGCAATTGGTACTTTCCGACACCGGCGCCCGTCGTTGCGCAAAACGATATCGATCGCTCGATCATTCGGATCCACTCGCGCCACAGATGGCCGGAGGCGATACGGATCGACACGAACACGCCGTTTGTATCCACGAAGCCATTGGCCGGGGACACCGCCGCAGCGGATACTGCGTCTGCCTCCGACAGCCTTGCCACCGCAAGACAAGCCGCGCCGGTCAGCCATGCCGACGCACGTCTGTCGGCTTCCTCGCACCGAGCGCCCGAACGGATGCAGCGAGTTGCAAAACCGCGACCCGCATCCCGCAACAGTGCGCAACGTTTTGCAAGCTATCGGGTTGCGGAGCCGCCCGGTGGGCTGCCGAGCTGGTGAGGCACCGGAGCCATTAGCGAGGGATTGCCGGCAGGCCGCATTCGTCGGTTCCATTGCCCCAACGAATGCGATCGCCTCGAGGCAATACGGACCTGGCCGCGTCACCGCACGCGGCCAGTTCCATTCTACGACTTCATCCCAGCTCTAGTTCAACCGCGATGCGGATGAGGTCGGAATGGTTCTTCGCCCCTAGCTTCTGCTTGAGAAGCGAGGTGACGTTGGCTACCGTCTTGTAAGAGATGCCGAGAGCCGATGCGACTTCGACGATTTTGTCTCCACGCCCGAGCAGTCTCAGAATCTCCAATTCGCGGGAATTCATTTGGGTCGCGGGACTGGCCTTGATCGCGGCTCCCGCGAAGGCGACGGCCTCCGCGAGGTGCGGTGAAATGAATCTTTCGCCGGCTGCAACCTTGCGCACGGCCTTCACGAACAGGCGGGGATCATCTGCCTTCGAGATGTAGCCTTGGGCGCCCATCTGCACCGCGCGCACCACGAAGGCGGGATCGTCATTCATGCTGAACATGATAATCCGCGCGTCTGGATCGTCTTTTCGGATCCGCCGCAACAACTCGAATCCGGATAGGTCCGGAAGTTTGATGTCGACAACAGTCACGTCGGGCCGTTTCTGAATAAAGGCGCGATGACCGGCCTTGGCATCTGCGGCCTCCTCGACTTGGACCGACTTGTCGGACGCAAACAGGGAGCGACAGCCCGACACTACCACAGGGTGGTCGTCAACGATCAATATCCGCATGCCTGATTTCGGGGTATCGTGCATATCGCCCTCGGTTATACAAATACATAGAGATCGAGAAGGAATTTGAAAGAGCAGATCGAGGAACGGGGCTGAATTGCCCAAGACATGGAACAAACTCTCGCTTCGCCAGCGGCTGCTGCTGCCGATGGCAGCAATGATCCTTGGCGCTTTGCTGCTAGGAGGCCTTGCGCTGCAGATCGTGTCACCCGATCAGTTCGAGTATGAAAACGCACAAGGTGCACGTTCCGCGCAATTCGTCGCTGACGCTCTGAACGCCGCCCTCGCTACGGCACGCAATCCGGAGCCGACCCTCGAAGCGTTCGCCGGTGCGCTCAAAACCGCCGGGTCAATCGAATTTGTACGAACTGGACCCAACGTGCCCCCGCCGGTAACGCGCTTGTACGACGGTTATGTTCCGGCGTGGTTTACCGCTCTCCTGGATGTTCCTCAGTTCGGCTCGACCTATCCAATCAAGATCGGTGCTGATCACGTGGGCGATATTGTCTTCAACCCCGACTTGTCGCCGGACATTCTCGAAAAGTGGGAAGGCTTCCTGGCTATCGTTTCATCGGGCGCGCTGCTTACGCTGCTAGCCGCGGCCAGCGCCTACTTTACGACCGGGACGGCGCTTCGTCCGCTGACGCGGCTAGGCGCTGGTCTGACCCGAATGCGCAACGGCGACTACGACACTGTTATCCCGATCACCGGTCCTCCTGAAATCTGTCAGAGCTGTGAGGAGGCCAACCAGCTCGCGGCGACACTGAAGCGTCTCAGCCATGACAACCGCGAGCTCTTGCGCCGGATCGTCGCGGTGCAGGATGACGAGCGCCGCGAACTGGCCAGGGAATTGCACGACGAGATGGGACCGCTGCTGTTCGCGATCCGCGCCAACGCCACCGCGCTGTCCGAAGCTGAGGCTCCGGGCCCTCCCCATCCAGGCTCGGCTGCGCATGGCATTCTGAACGCAGCGGCGGCCTTGCAGCAGGCCAACCGGCGTGTGCTGGAGGGACTAAGCCCGCTTTATGTTGCGGAGCTTGGATTGTTCGAGAGCATTCATGCGCTGCTTCGAAGAGCGCAGTCGCAAGCACGCAAGATCCACCTGACCGCTCGAATTGATCCTGGTGTGGATGACCTCGACGGCCTGCTATCGCAAACCGTCTACCGTGTCATCCAAGAGGCCGTCACTAACGTCCTTCGGCATGCCCAGGCAACGACGGTGGACGTTGCCGTGGCGATCGAGGGCAGCCAGATCCACATGGAAATTTCGGATGACGGCATTGGCTTGTCGGACGATCAGGCGTTCGGCAGGGGCCTGACCGGAATGCACGAACGTGTACGCGCGCTCAATGGAAGTTTGATGCTATTGTGCGAGCAGGGCCGCACCGTCGTCCGCTGCTGGCTGCCAATCGAACCTCAAGCCGGGCTGGACGCATCGTCATGATGATAACGCGCAGCCCATGTGCGCTATCTTGCCTTCCTTGTCGAAAGCAAACAGGACCCGAGCCGGTCTGCTCTCAAAGTCCAGATAGTCGAGCATCACGCCGTCGTCGCGCGGCGTGATCTCTTCGAGCCCGAATGCGCCCGATGACGTATTCGCCAACTTCGGCGCCCAATAGGCCGCAAGTGCGGATCGCCCGCTGACCTGGACACCGTCGCATGCGCAGTCAAGTGCGGCATTCTCGGCACAAAGGTCAAGCATGGCCTCGAGATCACGGCTCTTGCAGCAATCCAGCCAATCCACCACTACCGCCATTTCGTCAAAACGATAAGCCAATTTAACCTCGCCAACATCGTGCAACCATGCCCGATGCCAGCTAGACCGGGCCTGCTGAATGCACCGTGAATGCCGCGTTGGCAATTCTTCACCCTGCCTTTCCGCGCGGGGGCGCGAGGAGCTGTAAGAACGCTAGGTCAAGCTTGCCGGCGGTGTCGGATGGTCCGCGGCCGCGGTGCGACGAAGGCTGCGGTTCAGGAACGTCGTCGCTTACCGCGCCTAGCCGTTCATGGACGTTTATCGGAATAGCGAAGCACTTCCGATCGCTGGAGGAAGCCAGACAGGTGCAAGGGGAGCCGACAAGAACCTACCAATGGTTCGCCGGCCAGAAGACGTGCTGCATACCTATACGTAGACAGCGGTCGAATTTGAGCGCTCTGTGGTTCCAAAGAGGAAATATACGGGCATGCTCCCGGTGCCGGCCGATGCGCCGAGCTTTGATGGACCGTGATCAGAAGCGCCGCGCACGATCGAGGATGCCCGGATCGAGACAGTGATCGTCCGCACCGTTGAGGCCAAGCCGCCGACGCCACCTACTGGAGTTCGCGCGGCATTGGCGCGGGCCAGTGGGCTGTCAGCTTTGCGCCAGTGCGCGGTCGCACGCCTCCCGTCGAGCAGGACGGCCGCAGCGAGGATGAGGGCGCCGACGCAGATCGAAGCCACCGAGCGCCGCGCCGGTGCGCTCGCCGCAGCGCACTGAGTAGTGACGGCGGGCTCTCCACGATCAACGTCGCCATAGAAGATTTGGCAGCTTTCTCGCGGTATGCCCTGATCCAGTCGGCGGGCAAGCGCACTCATGAATAGATCGTCTCGCTCGGCGCCAGTTGCAGAAGCTCGGCCGACGGCCGCTTCTCCGTCTTACGCCCGTCTCGCAGCGAAGCCGGCGAGCAAGCTCGTGTACATGGGTAGGTCGCGACAGGGCAGGGCAGCGAGGTCGACCGAGCGCGGCGTCTTGCAGCGTGAGAGTCAGATATGAGCCAGGCGTTACACCGTTAATGGCCTGGTCGATCGAGGGTGATGGGTCCATCGGGCTGCCGTCGGTCCACATGCGCTCGTTCCAGCTCTGGCAGGTCAGACCATCAAAGTCACGGATCGGTGTCTCGCCGGCAGCGCGTTATTTGGCAGAGCCTCGGCGAGAATTGCGCCGAATCGGGCGTTAGAGAAGCCGCAACGTCCTGTCCGAGCCAATGGCGGATCGGTTACTTCCAGGACGCGGCGACATCACGCGCAATGGCGAAACGGTGGTAACTCGATTCATGTCTGAAATCAGAGATGAATGCCGCGCATGCGAGTGGCGGACCGCGGACGTCTCATGTTTGGAACGTGTGGAATTTCCGCCGGTTTGCCATTGGGGCTGAAATCAGAGGAAACCCACATGAGAGCAGGAAGAGTCCTGGTAGCTACAGCATTTGTTTTTGGGTCGATCGCAGCAGCAGCCGCCCAGGGAGGCGGGGGTGGAGGCGGCGGCGGCCAAGGCAATTCGCCGGCTGCTAAGAGCGGCCAAGGCGCGGCCAGCAGCCCATCGTTTGCCAATCCGGGAGCGACTGCCAATGACCCTTCGGACAAGGGCGGCATGCGCATGAAATCCTCCCGCCACCACAGGCATCACCGACGCCACCGAGTGTAGCGACGTCCGGCCGGCGCGCCCGAAAACTCGCCGGCCAACACCTCGACGTCTTGCCGCCTTACGGGCGGTGATCGCGGGCAAGGAACAAACTGTCATGGCCACGCTTTTCGATCGAAACGGAGATTTTCAATGATTGGCAAAACTTTGCTTGCGGCAGTTGCGTGCGTCGCACTTTCCTCACCCACTTTAGCGCAAGGGGCGAGCGGTGGTTCGGGTGGGGCGTCTGCTGGATCCGCTGCCAGCGCAGGCGCGGGTACAGGGACCGCGCCGAGCAGTGCGAACTCCGGACCATCCGCTCCGTCTGGCATGGGGACGCAAGGCAGCACCACGGGGGCCAACGCGAACACCAACAATAGCCAAAACAATCCGAACGTCCAACGACCGACAGCGAACGCAACGAGCCCAGCCGCGACTCAAGCCGATAGAAACGCTGGCGTTGGGCACTCGACGAACGGCGTACCGATCGGCAGCCCGGGATCGGGGACGAGCGAAGAAGATCAGAGAGGGCGCTAAGGGCGTAAGCTAGGCGCGAATCTGGAGGCCCGGATCGAAGTTTCTCCGATCTCCATCGAGATGATAAGACTGTTCGAACGAAGTGAGCACGGTCCATGCCTGACGATCCCAAGCCGCCCGTCGCGGTCAGCGACCGGCTCGAGGGCGAAGATGGATCAGCGTCCAGACCACGGCGAGACGAGCTATAAGAGGTCGGCTCGCCTTCATGAAAAGCGCGCCATCGTCACCGGCGGTGACCGCAGCATCGTACACGCGGTCATCGTCGCCTCCGCCCGCGAACGCGCCGACAACCTGATCACCAATTTCGACGAGAGCAAAGACGCCCAGGAGGGTGCGGCGCTGGTTGCAACGGAGGTCGAAAAGTCGTGCTGATTGAAGGCGACCTCCGCGCCGCCGATGACTTGCCGTGCGGTGGTTCGAACCGAGTCAAAGCTGACGACAACGCGCAGAAGGTTGCCGTGAAACTCGCGATCGGGCTGACACCGTCGCTGTTCATCGGCGCGTTCTGTGCAGCTGCTGCGGCGATGGAAGCCGGGGCCGCTCGGTCATCCTACTCATCGTAAAGCCCTCCGCGCGCAGACGTTGCGCCAAGTATTGGAAAAGGCGCTGCTGGCGAAGAAGCCATCGTCTCGACACAAGTAAGCGGAGCCAACAACAACAGCGACAATCCGGCGATTCCGAGTGTCGATATAGGTTTCGCCAGCAGCTTTCGCCGGTGTCAGGCCAACGATCAACGCTTTGCAGGCGGCCCGCTTTTGTTGCCCGGCAAGCCTTGAACGTTCGAAGGATCTTGTTGTTGGACGCTTTGATTATGGTTATCGGACCCGACCGTGTTCTGACCTGCGGCGGGGCCATTCTTGCTTCCAGGTGCTCCGCTTATGCCTGTTCCTGAACTCTGTGCGCTGGTGGCGCCGCTGGCTGCCGTTGAACTAGCAGCATCCGGCCGTCCCGGAGGAGTCGCCGCTGCACCCTGCTTTTCCTGTTCTCCGACGTAGCCTGATTCTCCCGAATTGCGGGTCTTGACGCCCTTGTCGGCTTCACTTTGCTGGTTTTGAGCGATTGCCGGCTGAACCACCGCCGGAGTCGATGTAATGACAGTCGCCGCGAGCACTAGAACGTATGTTTTCATGAGCGTCCTCCTTGAGGTAGTCGCAAGCGCACAACACCTTTGTCGGAGCTAGTTTCCAAAAAAACCAAAATATCGCAGCGCACCACGGCGGCGTCGGTGCTTTTCCGGCGCTCTGCGGTCTTGATTTCACACTTGCTCCTAAGAACAGACGGGAAGACAGTCCATAAGTTGTCGCGCACGCCGCGGAATTGTCGGAGCGAGCCGGCGTTCGGCCGCAGTCCCGCGATCAGCACCGGTCGGCGCGAAGGCGACGTCATACTGACGTACAGGACTGGCACGCGGGCCGCGCGAGGGCGCAATGTTGCAGGTCATGGCCAACGTCGCCGATGGAGGGCGTTCGGTCCGGCAGAGGCCGATGAAGCTTCAGAGCCTCGTCGGCAGGCGCCGACGAGCTCGAAGGTGAGATAAGACGCAGCGAGGCGGCGCTCTGTCTTCATCCAATGGCGCCTTCGTTTCCGCGACGAGCGTCCTTTATCGTTAGCCAGATTGCAGCAACTAAAAAGTAGAAGGCGCCGACCGCTGCATAGCCTGCAACGTCCGCGATACTCGGCACCTTGGCGCCGCTTGCTACGTGAATGAAGAACACCCCTGCCAGCGCCGATTGTCCACCGCTGAGGGCCATCGCCCATTGTGCGCCGTAAGACCTCCAGCGCCGTACTCCCGTCGCGAGTTGGGCCGCGCCAGAAAGGGTGGCCCACGCACCGAAAACCACCAGAACGGCATTCATGCTATATGTAAGGGCGATGGCTACGCCGAGCGTCGTAATTGCGCTGACGACAAAATTGAGCGCCTGGCTCGGGTTGCTAACGAGTCCGCCGTTGCACGCCGCATCCAATAGTTCGCGGCCGCATCCCAAGCGGGGTACACAATCAGCATGACCGCGGCGAGTTGCGGAAATCGCGCCCCAATCGTGAAGGCGAGCGCTACCCAAATCAGTGAGAAGGCCGCTCGAGCGTCGACCAGCAGCGTGAACGCCCGGGAAGGCTGCCGCCGATTGGGGTAGTACAGGTGATATCCTGAGAACGGCGGACACCAATCTGCCAGGACTCGATGAGCCGACCTTCCGATACGTCGACGGGCAATTGGTGTGCAACAGCGCGGGCCTTCTCCTTCAGCAACCAACCCCGAGCCGCTCCTCGAGAGACCGGACGATCTCTTAGCGCGGATTGCGTCATGCCGAGCTTCGCAGCATCCCTCGTGAAATTGCGCCCGCGCGACCGCGAAGGTGAGCGCATTTCGGGAAAAAGCAGCAACCTTCGGTTCCGGTGGGCGTTGACGATTCGATGATATTCCTGAGCCGGAGTCCGGCGATGGCACAAAGGCTGCGATTAAGATGGCGGTAGATCGGTTTGGAGTGTCTATTAACGCGACGCATGAAGGCGCCGGCGCGTCGGACGATCAACGGTGCTTTCTCGAACATCATTTGAACGGGACGTCGCAAGAGCGCGAAGGCGATATCGAAGAACTTGCAAGCTTCGGACGAGCTTATCTGGCGCGGCTTCCCGAAGAGGAACGTTAAGGCAGATGATGGGTCTGTTCCAGCAGCTCCTTGCCAAAAGCTCACGGCGCGATTGGACGCTGCTCGCAATTTCATATCTGCTTTCAGCGGCGATAGTCCTGGCAATACGCTCCGTTTTTGGAGCGGGAGAGTAGACCCATGCACATCGCCCAGCTCGCGCCCTTGGCCGAAAGCGTTCCTCCGAAGCTTTATGGAGGCACGGAACGGGTGGTAGCCTGGTTGGTCGACGAGCTCGTAGGTCTGGGTCACCACGTCACTTTGTTCGCGAGCGGTGACTCCCGTACACGAGGAGAACTTCATCCTGTCTGGCCTCGCGCTCTCCGGCTCGGGCGCAAAGGGACTGATCCCAATTCCGCCATCTCCATGCTCATGGAAGCGGTCGCCGACCGTGCCACGGACTTCGACGTGATTCATTCCCATATCGACTGGCTGCCGCTTCCGCTGCTCGGCCGGCTCGGCGTGCCGTTCCTGACCACCATGCACGGCCGGCTGGACCTGCCCGGCCTGCCAGACGTTGTTCGGGCCTTTGCAGATGCGCCTTTCATCTCGATTTCCGATAACCAACGCATCCCTCTCCCAGATGCGAAATGGCTCGGCACGATCCACCACGGACTCCCTCCGGACCGGCTTCGCCCTTGCTACGAACCCGGATCCTATCTGGCGTTCCTGGGCCGCTTGACGGCGGAGAAAGGTCCAGAGGTCGCTATCCGCATCGCCCACAAAGCTGGGACGCCTCTGCACATCGCAGCCAAGATACCGAGGGCAGAAACCGGATATTTCAAGAGGATCATCGAGCCGCACGTCGACGACGAGGCGGTCCGGCTCATCGGCGAAGTGAATGAGGCGAAGAAGCAACCGTTCCTAAGCGGAGCGGCCGCTCTCTTGTTTCCAATCAATTGGCCGGAGCCTTTCGGTCTCGTCATGGTCGAGGCGATGGCATGCGGGACACCCGTGATCGCCTATCGCTCCGGATCCGTTCCCGAAGTTGTTGAGCATGGCGTGACCGGCTTCATCGTCGAGAACGAAGAGGAGGCCGTCCGTGCCGTCGGCGAACTGCCTCGGCTCGACAGACGGGCGATCCGCGCGCGGTTCGAGGAGCGTTTTTCCGCGACGAGAATGGCGAGAAACTATGAGGCTCAATACCGGAAGCTGGTTGCCGCCGCGTCCAGCGCGCGAAGCGGTCGCAAACCCTTAGTCATTCGGGAGGACACGGAATGTGGTTCGCGAGAGCAAGGCCGATCTGTGCTGCCCTGATCGCTGTCGCGGTCGCGGTTCCGGCGTTCAGCGCGGAGTTGAAGTCCGACGCGATCAACTCGGCGGAGCCATCGAAGAAGACCTTGTCGACGGAGAAAGCGACCCCAGCGGGCGTGAGACTACAGGTTCTCCTCGACCGTGCGCACTTCTCGCCTGGCGAGATCGACGGCAAATTTGGAGAGAATGCCAAGAAGGCGTTGCGGGCCTTCGCCGAAGCTGATCAGTTGCCGGGCTCGGACGATCTGACGGCGGACGTCTGGCAAGCGCTCCGCACAGACGACCGGCCCGTGGTCACCAACTACACCATCACCGAGAAGGACGTCGCGGGGCCGTTTCTGAACAAGATGCCGTCCAGGATGGTGGACATGAAGGATCTTCCCAAGCTCGGCTTCACGAGCCCGCGGGAGGGGCTTGCAGAGAAATTCCACGAAAGCCAGCAGCTGTTGGCCGCAATGAATCCCGGGCAGCGGTTTGATCGCGCAGGCGACACGATCGTCGTCGTGGATGTCGGAGAGAACGGCGACGGAGCGCCTGCCAAGGCGGACCGGGTAGAGGTCGACAAGGCCAAGCAGACGGTGAAACTGTTCGACAAGTCGAATGCATTGATCGGCTTCTATCCTGCGACGGTGGGAAGCGAAGACAAACCGTCGCCGACCGGCATGCTGAAAGTGACCGAGATCGACCGCAATCCGACATACCGCTATAATCCCGACTATCATTTCAGGGGCGTCCACTCCGACAAGCCTTTCACCATCAAGCCCGGTCCGAACAATCCGGTCGGGACCGTCTGGATCAACCTATCCGCCGAAGGATACGGAATTCACGGTACGCCTGAACCGGGCAAGGTCTCGAAGGCCGAGTCTCACGGCTGCGTCCGTCTCACGAACTGGGATGCCGAACGCGTCGCGGAGAGCGTGACAAAGGGGACCGCCGTGGCGTTTGTCGAAGCGGAACGGTAGGGATCTGCACCTGGCCGATGGGACCGAGATAGCCGTCTGAACGACGACATTAGTCGTTCGGTATCGCAGCGCCGAAGCAGATCGGGCTTGCGCGCGGCCCGCCTACCCAGCTGCGATGAGCCCCAAGCGTCAGAATATCGTAATAAGCAGCCCACAAGCCGCCCCGCAAGCGCGCAGCAAAGGTGTCGAAAAGAGCAACCGAACGGCAGCTTGCCTTCGAGCGGCACGGCCCGCCGCCGGCCGAATGGTGGAGAGGACAAGAAGAGGCCGCACCCTTCTGAAGCGCGGCCTCTTCTGCGTCGGACCGACAGGTCTTACCAGTGGTGACGGTGCCAGCCATGCCGAACGACCCGATAGTATCCACCGTAATAGGCGTAGGCGGGTCGCACGACGCGACGATAGTGGTAGCCGTAGGGGACGGCCGCGCTGTAATAGGTGCGGGTGTAGCCACCGCCCCAGCGATACGGCTCGTCGTAGCCATAGTCGTACGCGTACGGACCGCCGTAATAGCCGGCGCCGTAGTAGCCGGGGCCGCCGTAGTAGCCGTAGCCGGGTCCCCAGCCGTACGCCGAGGCCGCAAGCCCGCCGATCACGGCACCAGCAACCAGGCCGCCGGCGATGCCCGGCCCCCAGCCTCCGCCTCGCCAACGAGCTTCGGCGGGAGACGTCGTGGCCACCGAGGCCAGACCGAGGGCGCCGACCATGAGTGCGGACATTGCAATCTTCTTCATCGGAATTCCTTTCTCGTGCGTGCCCGGCCGTTAACGGGAAAAATAGGCAATGGTTGCTGCCTCGGCGACACTCGACAAAGGCACAGATCCGGAGCGAACTTCCACGTCACGTTGCTCGAGATCCTCGTAAGCTGTCCCGATGGGTCTGCACGGCGGACCTCAAGCGGGACATGGCCATCCTGTCCACCAGCGGGCGCGAGTGGCGGATCGGACCACGCCTCGCCGCGCGCGTCCCCGATCTCGACCTCTTCGCCCAAGGGCTCGTCGTGCGCTTGAACGGGGGATGGCGGATCACCGAGAAGGGGTGCGGGGTGCTCGACTTGATCGAAGCAGGCTATCGAGCCGCCAGCGGAGGGCGGCGCTCGCGCCGAACTCCTCGCGTCAGAGTGTTCCGCCGAGACTTCTCAACTCCACCGATATTTCCGGCAGCCGACGCATGCAACGCCTCCGCGCGGCCTGAGCGAAGGCATCCTCAATCCAAAGAAGCGGCCCGCCGGAATTCGCCGGCGGCCCGCTCTAGCGTCGACTTGTTCAGGGCATGTGAACAGAAGGCACGGTCTTGTCGACGGATCTCGCGGTCCAGCCGTCGAAATTACTGCTCGGTGCAGACCTTCGTGGTCTTCACGGCGGCGTCGGCCTCGGTGCGTGTCTTGTAGACGCCATCGCCCACGACGGTTGTGGTCGTGGTGGTTGGCTTGCTGTCCACGACCGTGCATTTCTTCGTGGTGGCGTCGCGCACGACGTAGAACTCCGCGGCACTTGCGGCTTCGGTGCTCAAAGCGAAAGCGGCCAGCACGCCGCACACGATCAGCTTCTTCATGATGTCCTCTCCTCCAGTAGCGTCTAAGGATTACGCAAACGAGAGAGAAAGCTGAAAGTTCCACTTTATCCCGAAAGGCGGCGAGGTTGCATAAGCCATCGTGGGGAAGATCCGCAGGCAGCACGCGATAAACACGCACATGATTGCCGCCAATTCCCGGCTGGAACCTCGGCCATTTTACGATGTTGATGGGCACCGCAATTTCAGGAGTGTCAGATGAACAAGCGTTTATTGTTGGTCACAACCGCCTTAGTCGCCATCGCGACTTCGGCTTTCGCCCAGTCTTCGCCGAGCACCTCGACCAGGGCTCCGTCGGCGCAGCGGCAGCAGGATTCCACGACTACCCCGACGCCTTCGACTGCGAACTCACCCGCTTCGACCACGAGCCCCACGTCGTCGAGCACGGCGCCGACTGGATCACCGCAGACCTCGAATCCTTCGTCGACCAATTCGGCCCAGACGCAATCGCCTTCGTCGACGAGCCAGAGCGCCGCGGGCCAGTCGCCGAACTCCGGTAACAACACCAGCACGTCGCAGGCCCCGACGTCCTCGAATTCGCCGAGTCAGGCCCAGACCAACACGACCAACCCGCAATCGAAGCAGGCCCAGACCAGCCAACCCTCCGGCAGCCAGACCCAGTCGGCCAATCCGCCGGCATCTAGCAGCAATCAGGCGCAGCAGAACCAGACCGGTTCGAATTCCACGAATGCCGCTCAGCGAAGCGAAGATCGGCAGAACACCGGCGACCGTTCGTCGGCCAACGTGAATGCCTCGGTCAACATCAACGACCAGCAGCGTACCCGCGTTAGCCAGTCGATCTCGCGTCTCGACGTGAGGCCGCTCACCAGTGTGAACTTCTCGGTGTCGGTCGGAACGGTCGTTCCGCGCGACATTCGGCTGCAGCAGCTGCCGGCCGACGTGGTCGAGATCGTTCCGCAGTACCGCGGCTACGACTTCGTCGTCGTGAAGGACGAAATCGTCATCGTGGAGCCCTCCAGCTACAAGATCGTCGCCACGCTGCCGTATTCTGGCAGGTCCACCGCCTCCGCGCCCGCCCGCAGCGAGGAGCACAAGACTGCCTTCAGCGATCGCGATCGCGAGGTGATCCGGAAGCATGCGAAGGCGAGGCCGGTCGAGCGCGAGAAGCACGTGACCACCGGCAGCACGGTCCGCACCGAAATCCGGACCGGCGAGCGCGTGCCGGAGGGCGTCGAGGTCGAGACTTTCCCCGAGGAGGTCTATCGCGACGCTCCGACGCTGCGCGAATACCGTTACATCAACCGCGACAGCCATACCTACATCGTCGAGCCGCGCGAACGCCGCGTCATCGAAGAGATCGACTAAGGGTCTGCGGGATCGGTGGAGAAGGAGGGGCCGCCTGCGCGGCCCTTCCGATTCGGAAAAGGGACGTTCGATGTCGACGGTGGCGAAGCTGACCGAACAGAAGCGACAGCTTTTGCAGCGCCTCGAGGCAGCGCCCGGGCCCAACGAAAGGACCGCAATCCAAACACTCCTGGCCAAAATCGAGACCGCCCTGAAACTGCTTGCGCCGAAGCGGCCCTAGCTCATCTTCCGACGGAGCTTCCAGGTGAGCTCGCGGAGATCGGCGGCGGTTCCTCTATCGTACGGCGCGCTTCGTCCAGGCGAGCATCAATCACTTTGGCTGCGTTGGTCAGCTCGTTGGGATCTGGCATGGGCGGAAGGTCGTCCGCCGAGGGCCGGCGGCTTATGCAGATCAAGTGGGGACCGAAAGCGGCACAGCGAACGGTTCGGCTGGGCGGCTTGCTGCTGCTTTACTCACAACCGACACAATCTCATCTGGTAGGGCTGCCCGAACTGACCAACAGCAGATCGATAAAGCCAGTTTTTGGTTAGGCGAAATTTTACAGGCTGGAGGATGCGACGAGATAAGCATTGAAGCGCAGCCAAGCTACAGGAGCCTACCGAGGCGTGAGGTGCCGCTTGATCTGTTTGTGGGACCGCTTGGCCTCTGGCTCACGCCGGGGAATATAACAGCTGTTCGCACGGATCGGGTCATGGTCACCCAAGACCTCCCGATCGCGGACCAGCTCCCTCATGGCCGCGCGCGTGGTCAGGATTTCGCCCGCGATTTCTGAACATTCCTCGTTCACGGTCGATCTGCTCGCGCATGATGTCTTCGGCTTCAAGCATGCTGACTCGCAGGGCCCTGATTTTCATTCGAATTTCGTTGATCAGGTTGTCCATGCCTATCTCCTCGGCCCCGAGTACAAATAGGGAACGAGGGCGCAAGCTACAAGTTGACCAAGAAAGGAGAGCGATATGGCCGACAACACGCAGAAATACCCCAAGGATTGGGTGTCCGGGAATGATCCGATGACCGGCGCCCAGGAGTCGTACCTCAATACTTTTTCTGAACACGCCCACAAGCCCCTGCCCGAAAGGGAGCTGACGAAGGCGGAGGCATCCGAACTGATCGACAAGATGCGGGACAAGGCCGGGCTGGAGGAGTGATCGCGAGGCGCGTTCTTTGGCGGGGAGTAGCGCAACCCGTGGCGCATTCTGACAGAAGGCCGCGGGCAAGGATTAAAAATGTCGAACTGCTATATTCCAGCATTTTTGCCAGGCGGCGCCTTCTGAAACTCGCCGAAACTATGATGCGAGGCGCGCCCGCGGGGGCGGGGCGCCTCGGCCCGTCCAGCACTCTGCCCGTTTCGCGCCTACCGCCCCGGCCTCGCTCCTTACCGCTTAAGCCAAATCAGGCCACTTCCAAATTCAAACCAGGCCACCAGGGGTTAAGACCGTCCAGCACCGAATTTTTCAACCACCACCGAAGGGAGCGGCTCGGATCTCTTCCGACCACCACTTAGGACGATTTGCCCAAGCGGCCCGGGCCGCGTTTTGATGCGGCCGGATACACCGCCATCAAGAAAATGACGTTGGCGAGATGCGTTCATCGAGGGTTCAGCGCGCCCAGATACGTTACGGTAGGTACCCTTTTTCGCTGCAAGTAAGCCAACAAGCAAAGAGGTGGCGCATGTTGCTCGATAGTAAGAAAGCAAACGAAATGCAGGCTGCAGTTGATGCGGTCTTCGCTCGGCTGCCGAAGATTTTCAAGACTGAAGAGACGAGGAACAAGATCGCAAAGGACGTGGTGCGCAGCGAGGGCGAGTACCACGAGGCCGCCCGAAGATGTGTATTGGGAATGTTCGCGAGCGCCCGGGCGATTGAGAACAAAGAGAAACTCGCCAACTTAGAATAGTCGGCGGGGATGGTCCATCGAGACGGTGCGCTGGCCAATGTAGCTCACTCCAGCACCTCATCTCGAACGCCAAGCTCGGGTTGTTTTCCTCAAACCACTTCTCTGCGGCGTCCTGGTCCGCGAATAGCTTGATATGGTCAACGTCGCCGACATGTTTGCTCGACGTAGACGAGAATGGCGCTCGCGGGGATGCAAAACGCCAATGCAGCATGGCGCAAAGGTAGCGCGTCGCAGCAATTGCGAATCCCGGTGGATGAAACCGTGGGAGCGGAATAACATCTAAAGCGGGGGGCCGCCCCGGAAAGGCTGGTGAAATGCCCGTATTTGCTCATATAAGAGGCCCCGCCACAGTCACCTCCTAGCCCGAAAACCAGAAGTCCCTCAATATTTCGATTAGCGACCGGCGACCGAAGTGCGCTGTACAGGTGACAAATTGGCCCGCTTCTAGGCTAGTACGTACGGGAAGTTACCAGACAGCTCTGGCTTGGTCGAAAAAATCGCTTAGCCTCTGCCGCGGAGTGACAGACTGATGCGAGTGACGATGCCGTCCCAGTCGTGCTCTTCACTGGCCGGATAGTTCATCAGGACGCAGTGGACCATACGATCCGAGAAGTTGCATCGATCGTAGAAGACCTTGTCGCCCTTATAGCTGGAAACCGCAAAGAAGCGCGGCGTGACACGTTTGTACTGGATGTGCGAAGGGGGATTTTTCTTCGCGAGAAAGGTGGCGGGCGAATCGTTAGAGAGGTTTGGCGTAGCTTGAATGGTAATGTCAGCCCGGCCGTCCGATGTCCGGAAACGCTGCCCGTGGCCGTCGGGCTTGCCGGCCGCCTCGGTGAAGACGGACGCAGGAAAGTCGACCGAGGTTCCAGTTTGAGGGATTGTGTACGTCGTCCATCTGACGGGCTGCGCGGACGCGACGGACGTCCACAATGCGACCGAGAAAATTGCCACCGCTCGCCTGATCAATCGCTCCGCCACCAACATCCCGGCCTCCTCTCCGATGATCTTCGGGAAAAGACGGCAAGGCCCGCTACGTTCCAAATGACAGCTGCGGCTCTTGCCTTCTGGATGCGGAGGTCTTGCCGACTGCATGTCAGACCGCAACCGTCCCGAAGCTGACGCCCAACGTTCGGTACTGGCCTGCTTATCCGCTAGTGGCCTAGTTTGGTCTTTGAGTCGCCTGAATTGGTTGGAAGTCCGAGCATCGCTTAACGGACGATTCTTGTCTGGGCAGTAAAGAAAGATACATGAGTAAACAAAAAGGGCATTTGAATGAGCGTTTCACCCGCTGGCGGCGCAGCACACTCGCCTGCCGTTCACCAACCCCATCCGGCACACGCGCCAAAGGAAAAACCGACCGCCGCGCCCGCAACTACCGCTCCCGCAAAAGGCGCGGTCGACAAGACAGCCTAATCAATCCGCACAAGAGGCCGCCAACTGAGGTGGCCTCTTTGCCTATTCGCAAGCTCCGTGAGCTACAAGATAACGTTCGACCTCAGTTAGAAGTTCGCGAAGCTCGCCAATTGAGAGCCCTTCAAGAGCGTCGGCAACTCGCCGCTGGAAAACTAGTTTCTTTTTTGATCTAAAGTAGACGACCGTGTTGGTATCAATTGCGCATTCCGGCGTCGGCATACTCCCTCTCCGTGGCGCGTATTGATATTGGCAGATTAGCAGCAAGTGTCTAGCTGGGCGAAATCCGCAATAAACCGGGGTCGCCAGAAGGTCCTATTGGGGCGGCGCGGCCATGGTGCGCTCGACCTCATCGGCCAGCGCCCGGTGATGGGCGGCCAGCTTGGCGAAGAAGTGCTTTCTTCGTCTGGTTGGCTGCGAGCTTGCTGATCAGCTCGCACTCCTCAGCTTCAACCCGGAGCTTTTCCAGGTGCGCCTTCATGTCTTGCATTTGTTCTATCCCCTGGGCGCGAGGATACGGTCGTCGAGAACCCTGATCGCAACAGCCGGCTAGCGTGCCGCCCGCATCCCTGGTCCTCCGGCCGGCCCTCAGACGAACAGGTCCTTGCCGGGCTGAAGCATCTTCACGAAGGTCCCGCTTTCGTGGAGTTCCAGCCAGCCCTGCGATCGCGTATTTGAGCCCAGCACTATATTCCGCCGGCGTTGCCGTGTCGCTGTACAGGACGGCTCGTTGATCTTCTCAATGTAGATCCGACCATCGAACACTGGCTCGAAGGCGGGGGCGTGCTCCATTAGGCGCCGCGCCGCGACGTCCGGCATGCCTTGGAAGTGGCGACCTCAGAACGTCGCTCACGCCGCGTAAGCGCTGTCAGCCATCGCTCAAGATGACCTAACTAGGGGCTGTCACCGGACGCGTACTTTAGGCCGGTACCTGGGCGCACATGGCTCAGAGCGCTTTCACCCCCGCCGCCGGGGTTCTCATAAATTCGTCGCGTCCGCTTTGGTCTCGGAAGCTGACTTCATGCAGATCGTATTGCATATCGGCTTTGGGCCAAACCCGGACCTGCAATAACCGATCAACTAGTCGGGGATGCCGGCGTCCTGGAGCGCTGCTTGGATGATGTCGCGGACGGCCAAGGACCGTACTGGAAAGAGATAGTGCGCGTGCGATGCTCTAAAGCCGGGTTGGAACTGGAGCAACCGCTCGGCGGCGCGTTGAGCCTCTGTCACTTTGCCAGCTCGTATTGCATTTGCCGCGAACGCTGCCAGCGAGTGCGCGTCGGCCACTCTCTGCATGGCCTTGTCAGCCGCAACAACCCCCTCGGCGTAGTTTTGATTCGTGAAATGCGCCCATCCTGTCATGTACCAAGCGGTAACGAGCAGGGGGTCGCGAGGACTAAGCCGCATCATATGATCGAAACTCGTGATCGCTTCCCCGGCCTTCTCGCACATCAGCGAGACCGCGCCGCGGCTGTACCAAGCCGGAGCAAGGTTCGCATTCAATGTAACCGCACGCTCCACAAGCGAAAGACCGAGGTCGTATTTCTGGCCAAGATACACCAACACGTGCCCAGCCCTGGCCTGCACAAAAGCGTCGTCTTCGGCTAGCGTTCTTGCTTTTTCCGCAGATCGTAGTGCTTCTTCCAAGCGAGCGGGAGATATCTTGATCCCGGTGTAAGCTTGGTTTCTCAGGCTAGTCCAGCCAACCATGACGTGGGCGGCAGCGTACTCTTGGTCAAGCTCCGCCGCCCTCTTGAACGCGTCATGCGCTCGATCATGCATTGCCACATCCGCGCTCTGATAAAGCAAAGCCATCCCCCTCGGAAACAGATCATAACTATGAAGCAGGTCGGTCGGCTTGCGATTTACCCGATCAATCTCAGCGATTTCCAGTGCTGGTGCGATGGATGAAACGACCTTCTCGGTTATCTCATCTTGCAGGTCGAAGACATCAGCCAATGAGCCGTCGAACTTGTTTGCCCAGAGGTGTGCGCCAGTAGCGGCGTCGATGAGCTGACTCGTGATACGAAGTCGTCCGCCGGCTTTTCGAACGCTTCCTTCAAGAACGTAGTGAACCCCGAGTTCGCGGCTGACTTGCTTGATGTCGATAGCCTTCCCCTTGTACGTGAATGAAGAGTTGCGAGCGATCACGAACACGGTCTTGAATCGCGACAAGGCGGTGATGATGTCCTCCACCATGCCGTCGGCAAAGTATTCCTGCTCTGGATCGCCACTCATGTTCTGAAATGGCAACACGGCGATGGAGGGCCGATCCGGTAGCGAAAGTGACTCCACTAGTGGAGCCGGCGATTTAATGTCAGCCGGCGCTTTTCCGCCACTGGCTGTAGTTCGATTCGCGTAGAGCCGCACCGGCCGGTCGATGTTCTTGAGCAACCGTTCGCCCACATCGTCGAACGCAAACGCGGTCTTGCCGCGGATCTGCTCATAGGCGCTGCCGGAGAGGCAAACGCCGCCCGGTTCGCATTCGTTCTCCACGCGTGCGGCGATGTTGACACCGTCGCCAAAAATATCGTCGCCGTCGATGATGATATCGCCGATATTGATGCCGATCCGGAAGGTGATCTTTGGAGTAAAACTGCCGTTCCGTTCGGCCATTTTCTCCTGGATCGCTATCGCGCAGGTGACGGCATCGACGGCGCTGGCGAACTCCACGAGCATGCCGTCGCCTGTGGTCTTGACGATGCGCCCGTTGTGGCCGACGATAGCTGGGTCGATAACCTCACGGCGGTGGGCCTTAAGCGCGTCGAGCGTGCCGACTTCGTCTGCACCCATCAGCCGTGAATAGCCGGCAACATCAGCCGCCAGCACTGCCGCCAGTCGCCGCTCTAAGCGCCCACTCGTCACCCGAAAGTCCCCCCGGAGCCAGCCTCAAATCACGCCTATCAAACCACGGGTTAGTAAACGCCACCAGTCCACTTGACGAGGTTCCAGGCCATTGGATGTCCGAGTTGGGTCACAAGCGGCCGCCGAGGACTAAACTGGGGCTACGTCTGCTTCATTGCTGGAAGCCGACAGTACACGTCCTAGCCCGAAAACCAGAAGTCCATTGATATTCGATGAGCGACCGGCGACCCCGAAGTGCGCTGTAGAGGCGACAAAATTGGCCCGCTTCCAGCTAGTACGTACAGGAAGTCACAAGACAGCGGTGGCTTGGTCGAAAAATTTGCTGCCACATGTTGTCTCGACCACACCGCAAGTGTTCGACTTCTTGCGCTATCTCATCCGCAACAGAGAACATGTCGTCAGCAGGGACGACATAATCAATACCATTTGGAATGGACGCAGTGTATCCGACGCGGCGCTGACAACCCGCTTAAATACTGTTCGAACGGCAATCGGCGACTCCCGTGAGAAGCAGCGCTTCATCAAAACGTTGGCGCGCAAAGGCTTTCGCTTCGTCGCAGTAGTCCGGGAAGCGCAGGACCAGGAGGGCGGACCAGCTGCCAACCAGATAAGGCTTCAAAACAAGGAGCTTGCGATCGCCGAAGACCCTCCATTGCCGTACTGCCGTTCGAGAACATGAGCGGTGATCCAGAGCAGGAATAATTCGCGGACTGCATGGTGAAAGATATCATTACTGCATTGTCGCGCTTTAGGTCTCTGTTCGTTATCGCACGCCGCTCGAATTTTACCTTCAAGGCTAAAGCTGTCGATATCAAAAAGGTCGGGCGCAAGCTCGGGGTGCGCTATATCCTCGAAGGATCTGTACGGAAGGCGTCGGGGAAAGTTCGCGTCACAGGCAGTTGATCGACGCGGCTTCAGGCACCCATCTTTAGGCCGACAGGTTTGAGCGTGACGTTGCCGACGTTTTCGCTCTCCATGATGAATTAGCGATAGCCGTCGTCTCAGCAATTGAACCAAAAATACTTCAAACGCAAATCGCGACGGCGACCGGAGAACCCCTCTGCGTATGATTTCTATCTCCGCGCTATGCAGCAGCATTACCTGATGACCCGAGAAGGGTTCGCCGAGGCGATAGGATTGGTTCGTTTCGCCTTGGAGCTGGACCCTCGGTTTGGTGCTGTCGCGGCTCTGGGAGGCCTCTGTCAAATGCAGAACGTCGTTTTGGGATATTCTGTTGATCCTGAGTTCGATCGAAAGGCTGCAGACCGGTTTGTTCGTTTGATGCTGAGCATTGATGACAATGATCCGGACAATTTGGCAAAGGCTTCCGTAGTTTCGGCGTCCATGGTCGGCGATAGTGAAGCCGAAATCGAAATGGCGAACCGCGCGGTCGCACTCAATCCAAATTCATGGGCGACATGGAACAGCAGAGGCTGGGTACGCATAATCTATGCCGGACTGCCAGAGGAAGCGATCCGGAGCTTCGGCCGCGCGGCGCGCATGAGCCCGTTAGACCCACGGTTGCATACAACGCTCATTGACCAAAGCTCCTCGTTAAAATACCTCAAATTCACCGAGCGCTCAGGCACTGGACCGCGATTTCCAAGCCGTTTTCGGGCCTTCCTGGTCGGTCAGGACATCTGAGGCCGTGCTCGCAGCGGTCTATCAATACGAGGTCAGACCGGGCATCACGCTGCAGCCGAACATTCAGTTCATCAAGCATCCAGGCGGTGGTACCACGGATCCTCTGAGCGCCGTGCGCGGCATAGCGTTGAAAGACGCAGCCGTTCTGGGTCTGCGAACGGTTGTTAAGTTCTAATTGCGAGTTTCTTAGCGATTCCGCCGAAGGAAAGCGCGCTGCGGACTTTCGCGTCGAGGCCTCCCTTCTTGGTAGAGCAGCCCCGACGGAGCCATAACGTTCGCGAAGCTAGCAACCAACCCGCGAATGCATGTGTTGTGGAGCCATCACCGGCAAAAAGTGTTGGCCGTCGGTGCCTGAGAGACACTGCGCGCTCCCGCCTTTGCGGACGGGAGGGACGAGCGATGCCACGCTACTACTTCGACGTTCAGAGTGGGGGCGGTGAGAGATACGTGGACGAAGAAGGTCTGGATTTACGCGACTTAAAGGCCGCTGAGGTCGAAGCTATGCAAACACTTGTTGGCATAGCGAATGATTCAACTTTGTGGGCGGAAGGCCCGATACGGCGATTGAGGTTCGCTCCGCCACGAGAGGACTATTTTGCGTTTCCATCATCTACCGAGATGTGGGAGCGCGGCATTGAGGCTGCCTCAGCCTTATGCCGATCGCTCACCGCGGTCGACCATCTGTGATCCGTCTTCATGACTGATCGTAGAGTTCATAACGCTGCTGCAGATGTTCTTCGACTTTTCGAACCGAGTGCTGGATACGATCAAGATCGGCACCAACTCGCGCGCTCACGATTAGCGCCCACGCACTTCCTGAACGCTCAATGCGAACATCGGCTACGTATTCTGCGCCCGGAGCGGCGCGAATTTCTCGGATCGCAACACGCTCCAGATCGTTCGTCGAGATTAGCGTTCTAACCACGGTCATGCTCTAGCTGCTTAGGATAGTCGATTACAATCGAAACGAAATCCTGACGTTCACGTTTCCATAGCGTTGCGAGATCGGACATTGGCTTCGGCGCGCGTCAATAGCCCGGTTGGTGAGCATGATCTTACGTCGCTCTCCAGCCAAGGCCGCTTCGACCAATCTTGGTCAGAAGGAAGCGGTTCGTTTCAGAGCTGTTAGCAACCTCGCCCGACTTTCAAGAAAGTCCCAGGCTTCTATGAGGATGGCTACGCTCTCACTCATGATTCAGGAACGCGCAGCCCATGTAATCCGTTCCTAAATGAGAGCCCGCCGCGGGCGCGGCGTTTTTCGAGACGAACGGGGATCGGACAATCGGTTTCATTATTGGTGTTCCGAAAACTTACGAGGTCGACATCCTGGACAACGGCTCCCCTTCGCCCTTGATCGAGCATTCCCCGGTGCTCCCGGGCTTCTTTTTGTTTTTGCGGACGTCCGCGGGACAGGCCTAGTCACCTTTCCAGTCTTACCTGCTCAAGGCTGCCGGCATCGCTTATATCGTCCACCTGTTGCTTCGTCGGAACATCCCGAACCGGCATGCATTTTCCGTTATTCGGAGGACGCAATGCCCAGGTTTCATTTTGAGATTGTTGACGGCTATGTCTTGCAAGATCCGCAGGGCATTGAGTTGCCAACCGTACAGGCGGCGCAAAGGTTCGCCCACGAAATCGCTAAGCAAATCTCAGCCGACATAGATGATAAATCGCTCACTAAGGTTGTGGTGAAGGGCGAGGACGGCGAGGAAATTTACCAGGCTTCTATCCATCCGAGTGAGCCCGTTGAATGAACTTGTCCGAGCAAGCGTATCCGAAGCCCTTTGTCAGTTGGCCTTTCACGCAACTATTCCGCCCAGGCAGAGGCTGCCTCGAGCCACGCGCATTTCTAGGAACTTCGCGTCTCTGCCACGATTGTCAGGGCGCGGCTAAGCGGAGGCTTGTATGAACCAGCTGATCTATTTAGTGGGCCTGATCGTGGTCATTCTCGCGGTGTTGTCCTTCTTCGGCTTGCGGTAGGCGCCTCATGGAAAACGTTTGTGCACCACCCGTCGACAGCAGGAGCGGGGTTCGTATGCTATGGAGTCCCGTCATCGCCGGCGCTCTCGCCGCAGCGGCGTTCTCCCTGATCCTTGTCAGTTTCGGTGCGGCGATCGGGCTCGGTGTGAGCTCAAGTTCGCCAACATGGCGGGATACTTCTGCTGCCCTTGCCTTGTTGTCGGGGTTTTATCTGATCCTGCAGGCGCTGGTGAGCTTCGGTGTCGGCGGCTATATCGCTGGCCGCGCCCAGCGCGTGGTGGGGTCGTTGCCACCCGACCTCGTTGAAAGCAGCGACGGGCTTCACGGCCTGACGGCGTGGGCGCTCGGGGTCATCATGACGGCGGCGATCGTTGCCTTGATCGGGCTGTCCGTCGTTCGTCCGTCCGGGAGCGACAGGCCGTCCGCGACGTCTGCCGAGCCGCTGCTGAGCGCCGAACTCGATCATTTGTACCGGTCGCCGCAGCGTCCCGCCAATCTCGATATCGGCTACGATCGGGCGGAGGCCGGCCGCATCCTGCTCACCAGTTCGAGCCATAGCGGCGTCAGCGCCGATGACCACGCTTATCTGATTCAGCAGGTCGCCGCCGCGACGGGCGCGCCTGCTGCCGAGGCCGAGAAGCGCGTCGATACCGCGCTGGGAGATGCTAGGACCGCAATCCAGCGCGCGCGACGCGGCTCGATCATTCTGGCGTTCTCGATCGCGGCCGCCTTGCTGTTTGGCGCTGTCGCGGCGTGGGCTGCGGCCTGCGCCGGCGGTCGGCATCGCGACGGCGCGCCGCGACCGGAATGGATGGGCGGCAGGCAAACGACCGCGGTTCCGATCGTCTGAAACCACGCGACGGCTCGAGAGGAGACAGTGATGGCAATGCTCCTGGTCATGGATCACACAGGCGACACCCGCCACGAATTCGATCCCGCTGATGCTCGGCAACTGGCCTTGGCGGAAGCGCGCTTTCGGGAATTGGTCGCTGACGGCTACAGTGCGGCGACCCGTACCGGGAAAGGCGAGGCGACGTTTGTCCGAGCCCTTGATCCCTACGGCGAACGAAACCCTGTTCCACCCGCGCCTGGTCGGCGGTTGGCGCCATGCCGGCACGCCCACGCTGAGCGGGAGTGCTGGCCGTCTTGCGGCATGCCGTGAGGGTGCTGCACGGAACCCTGGTTTCGATGTGGGACACTTGGCATGCTTATGAGCCGGACCGAGGCGCGCGGGATCGCGCTGATGTCCGAATGGCCGTCGCCGGAGCAGCTATCGCAATTCAAAAGATACAATCGCTTCGACGTCATCGGCTCGGACTCGGGCAAGCGCTATCGGATTTGCTATGGCACATCGACCAATGTCTATGAAGTGGACGCCAGGAATCGCGTCGTCAGGGGCTGGTGCTTCTATCCTGTCGGTTCCCTGGTGGCAGGCGATGTGATGCTTGCGCAAAAAATCGCCTTGGAAACCGACGAGCGGGCAACCCTGATGGTGGCGCGGCCGTTCCCGAGCTCCCTGCCGCCGCGCTCGAATTTTCTTCCCGAAGGCTAAGACCGCGATCGGACTGAATGCAGTCTGTTGCTGATCATCGGATGGTACGCTGGCGGCGTCGCCGAACAGTTTGCGTCGGGCACGTTAATAACCGGCTTCGCAGTGGCGGGCACAACGCGGCGCATAGGCACTTAGGAACGATCCACTCCACGCGCGCTTGAGCCAGCATGGTTCAGATCAGCGTTCTGGAACGACCGATCGAGCGCATCAGGGAAACCTGCGAGCTGACAGGCATCGCGGACAAGTTCGATCGTGCGCTCCCCGACCTTGAGACGTTTCTTGAGGCGGCGGTAGCTCGCGGCGAGATGAGCGAGTCCAGGCTGACATTGGATGGCCTCTGCTATCTGAGGCAGCGGTTTGCGAAGGCCTGATGCGGGCCGGAGATGCCGTGGCAGGGGCTCAATCAGGTTCGGCAACGCGTCGATCATGCTGAGGTCAACCTCGCCCGTGGCGATGAGGGCGGCACGGTGACCCCGTGGAATCCTGACATCGATCCACTTGAGGCCCGCGATCGTGATGAAGCCGATGGCTGTGGCGACGCAGCCTAGGGCGAGTTGCCCCCCGCCGAGGCAAAGTCCGATCACGGTGATCAACCAGAGCGTCGCTGCCGTCGTCACGCCGGTGACGAGACCGCCCTTTCTGAGGATCGTGCCGCCGACAATTGAACCCGACCCAATCAGGATGCCGAGCGGCAGCCGCATCGGGTCCATCACCGCGAAGGAGCCGGAAACCTTGCCTTCGAGCGTGAGCGGGAGGTTGGCCTGGATCATCGCCGGCGCCGCCGCAAGCCCGACCAGGATCGTCGTCCTCAGGCCGGCGGCGAGGCCGCGCGCGCCGCGGTCAAAGCCGACGATCGCGCCGCGAGAACCGTCAGCGCGAGGCGAACGGCGATGTCGGTCCAGCTCGAATGAAGTGGCATATCCCCACTCGCGATCTACGACACGCCGGGATAGGTTGCCGCTTTCAGCAAGCGCGCGAGATGCGCGGCATTGGCAGCAAGCATCTTGGTCGTCTGCACCGTGTTGTCGTAGGGTTTCGGAAGATCCTTGTAATCGGTCGATCCCATCGCCTCGCCCACCCAATAGGTCGCGCCGCCGGCGGGGATGGTAAAGCCGACATCGTTCAACGCCTGGAAGATCTCGGCGTGGCAGTGGTGAGCACCATCCTCATTGCCAACGACGGCGACGATCGCAAGCTTGCCGAAGGACGGCATGCGGCCCTGTTCATCGGTTTCCCCCAAGAATGCATCCATCCGTTCCATGACGCGCTTGGCGACGCTCGAGGGCTGACCGAGCCAAATCGGCGTACCCATGATGAGAACATCGGCGGCAAGGATCTTGCTGCGTAACGCGGGCCAGTCGTCGCCGGCGCCTTCATCGGAGGTCACGCCCGGCTTGATGTTGAGGTTGACGACGCGGATCACCTCGCCAGAGACGTCATGGTGCCGAAGGGCAGAGAGCACTTCCCCGAGCAGCTTGTCGGTCGAGGAGGCGTCCTTTCCCGGTTTGAGCGTGCAGTTCAGCGCGATGGCTTTCAGCGTGTCAGACGGCATTGCATCGGTCCCTCTGTTCAGAAGCCAATGCCAGGCAAAATTGTTCGTTCCTATCGTTCAGTCGGCTGCGGAACTGTAGATCCGAGCAACTGGCAGAGCTTGCGAGCATCGACGGGCGCCGCGCTCTTCTGGTCGTTGTCGAAGTAGACGTAGACGTCACATCCCTGCCGCTTCCAGCCGCGGATGCGCTTCGCCCAATCCGCGAGTTGGGCCTGCCTGTAGTGGCCACGATAACGTCCGCCCGGACCGTGGCCGCGGACATAGACAAAATCGGCGGTGCGTTTCCACGGCGCCGGCGCATCGTGATGGTCGGAGATGCAGAGCGCGATGTTGCGCGTCCCCAACAGCTTCAGAATGCGCGGCTCGTACCAACTAGCATGGCGAAATTCAAATGCATATCGCCGACGGCGCTTCAAGAGCTTGAGGAACGCGGCGAGCCGATCGGTATCGACTGCGAAATTGGGCGGGAGCTGAAACAGCACGGGGCCGACCTTATGACCCAGCAGGCGGAGGCGCTGGTCCAACAGGTCAAGGCTGTTAGCGGAATCCTGCGACAGGCGCTTCCAATGCGTGATGAACCTGGACGCCTTCCAGGCAAAGACAAAGTTGTCGTTGGTCGTGTCGTGCCAGGCTTTGACGGCCTGCTCGGTCGGCGTGCGATAGAACACGCCGTTCAGTTCCGTGGTCGGAAATTGGCTTGCGTAGTAGTCGAGCTGACGCTTCAGCGGCAGCCGGTCGGGAAAGAACGGTCCGCGCCAGGACGGATAATGCCAGCCGGATGTGCCGATCAGAATGCGTGCCATCGCGACGATCCAGGTTCAGGTATCGAGCGGCCCTCCTCAGGACTTGGTGACGCCATTGCATCTCGCAAGATTGGCCTCCCAGCCGGACACCGAACGGCCGTCAAGGGCTGGCGAGCGGACGTGCTCGTTTGCCACGAATGCATCGAACGACGGACCGCTTGCCGTTCGTTCCACGCTGCGAGCCTGGTCGTCGAGGCGCCTCAGCGCCTGGATTTCTTCGTCGCGGCCGAGCTTGGCCTGCTGCACGGCCGATTTCAGCACGCGGATGGTCTCGTCATAGACCTTGATCGGCACCGGGAAGGGATGACGGTCCTTGCCGCCATGGGCGAGCGAGAAGCGCGCCGGGTCGCGGAAACGATAGGGTTGGCCGTGAAGGACTTCGGCAACCATTGCCAGCGACTGCACCGTGCGGGCTCCAACGCCGGGCGTGAGCAGCAGCTCGGGAAAGTCCAGCGGTCCGCGGTCGGCTGCCGCAGCCAAGGTACCGTGCAGCCGGCGGATAAAAACATCGCTTGCCCTAACGTCGTGATGTTCCGGCATGATCAGGTGCGGCAGGTCGGGCTGCGCCGCGGCTTTTTGCGTGAGTTCGGCATATTGGCGTGCGATACCGTCGGGCCCGATCGCGGCGAGCAGGTCGAGCTGCGCCTGGCGCGAACCCGCGGCGCGATGGTCAGTCAGATTGACGATCTCGCCTTGCGACGGGCCGTCGATCGCGCTGTGCGGTTCGTCGACAAAGCTGCGGAGGCCTTCGGAATGCCAATGATAACGCCGCGCCTGCCGCTTGTTGTCATTCATGCCCTGCTGGACCACGGTCCATTTGCCATCGTCAGTGACGAAGAAGCCGTGAAGATAGAGCTCGAAACCGTCCTGGACCGCCGCGCTGTCGACCTTGGCCACCAGCTTACTGGTGCGGGTCAGGGCGGCGCCGTCGAACCCGATGCGATCGCCAAGCGCCATCAGCTCGTCTGGCGTGCGCCGTGAGTGCTTGCCCCGGCCGCCGCAGACGTGGATGCCAAGCTCAGCCTGCAGTGGCGCCAGCCCGCGCTTGAGCGCACCGATCACGCTCGTCGTGATACCGGACGAATGCCAGTCCATGCCCATCACGGCGCCGAACGACTGGAACCAGAACGGATGCGAAAGGCGTTGCAGGAAGGCGTCACGGCCGTAGTGATGGATGATGGCCTGCGTGATGACGACACCTAACGTCGTCATGCGTCCGGCAAGCCATTGCGGAACGCGTCCGCCATGAAGCGGAAGGTCGGCGCTGCCGGTACGTCGGGCCATCGGCTCTCTCGACTGTGAATCAATGCGGAGGCTAGCAGCAATTATGCGGGCCTGCACGGCGCTCGTCTCACTCCTTGCCGGGCAGAATCGTTTCCAGCACTTGTCGCGCGGCGCCGCGGATCACGCCGATCTCGTTTGGGTCGCCTTTGGCCAGCGCGATGGAGAAGTTCTTGGCCTGCTCCAGTGTGATGTGCGGCGGCAGCGGCGGCACTTCGGGATCGGTCTTGACCTCTAGCACGACGGGGATGTCGCTCGCCAGCGCCTGGTCCCAGGCGGAGCCGAGGAGGTCGGGTCGGTCGACATAGATGCCGCGCAGACCGATCATCTCGGCGAAGTGGGCATAGGAGACGTCGGGAATGCGCTGCGATGCCTCGAACTTCGGATCGGCGTTGATGATGCGTTGCTCCCAGGTGACCTGGTTGAGGTCCTGATTGTTGAACACGCAGACGATCCAGCGATGGTCTTTCCAGGTCCGCCAGTATTTTGCGACCGTAATCAACTCGGCCATGTTGTTCATCTGCATCGCGCCGTCGCCGACCAATGCGATCACCGGGCGGTCAGGCTCGGCATATTTGGCTGCGATGGCGTAGGGAACAGCCGCGCCCATCGAGGCAAGGCCGCCAGAAAGCGAGGCGCTGATGCCTGGCCGCATCTTCAGGTCACGCGCGAACCAGTTGGCGCAAGAGCCGGAGTCGCTGGTGATGATGGCGCGGTCGGGGATCCGGGGTGACAGCTCCCAGGTAACCCGCTGCGGATTAACCGGCTTGGCGGGCTGCTTCGCGCGATCCTCCAGCGTCGACCACCATCTCCCGACATTGCCCGCTATCGATTGACGCCAGCCGTCGTCGCTTTTCTGCTGCAACCGCGGTAGCAAGGCGCGCAGCGTCTCGGCGGCGTCGCCGACCAGGCCGACCTCCATCGGAAAGCGGATCGAAAGCATGCCGGCATCGATGTCGATCTGGACCCCACGCGCGCTGCCTTCCTTCGGCAGGAATTCGGAGTAAGGAAAGGCCGAGCCAACCATCAGCAGCGTGTCGCATTCCATCATCAGGTCATAGCTCGGCTCGGTGCCGAGCAGACCGATCGATCCGGTCACCCAGGGAAGATCGTCAGGCAACACGGCCTTGCCGAGCAGCGCCTTCGCACAGCCTGCCGACAACCGGTCGGCGACCGCGATGACCTCATCGGTCGCACCAAGCGCCCCGGCGCCGACCAGCATGGCGACCTTCTTTCCGGCGTTGAGAACGTCCGAAGCGCGGTCGAGCTCGGATTCGCGCGGGAGGATACGAGGCGGCGCATAGCCGATACCCGATCGCAGCGTGCCGTGGGCGCGCGGCGGATCCTGATAAGTCTCCTCCTGAAGATCATTCGGCAAGATCACGGCAGTCACCGTGCGCCGCGCCAGAGCGATGCGAGCAGCGCGGTCGATCAGATGCCGGACTTGGGCAGGCGAGGACGCCTGTGCGACGTAGGCGCTCGCGACGTCCTTGAACATCGAGACCAGGTCGAGCTCCTGCTGGTATTGGCCGCCGAGCGCGTTGCGCGCCTGCTGGCCGACGAGCGCGAGCACCGGTTGATGGTCGAGCAGGGCGTCGTAAAGACCGGTCGTAAGATGGGAAGCTCCCGGGCCCGAGGTCGCAACGCAGACGCCAAGCCGGCCGGAGAACTTGGCGTAGGCCGAAGCCATGAACGCCGCCATCTCCTCGTGCCGGGCTTGAATGAATTCGATCCGGCCGTCGGCGCGATTGAGCGCGCCGAACACGCCGTTGATGCCGTCGCCGGGATAGCCGAAGATGTGCCGCACGCCCCAATCGTGGAGGCGGTGAACGATGAAATCGCCGACAGTCTGGGACATGAGAACTCGCCTTAAGGCCTATTCTTCAAGATCGAGCGGCCCCGGTCGCCGCGCCGTTTGGATCCAAGCCGTGTCGCCGCAACGGAGAACCCGGACTCGACGGTGGCAACGTTTATGGCTCGGCGTCGGCCCGGCTACCGCTTTAATAGCGATTGTAAGGGCGCTGGCGCTGCTGGCCATACGCGAAACGCGGGTTGATGCCGCAGGCGGCGTCTCTGCCGGAGACGGAGGCCATACACTGCGCACGTGTCTGATAATTGCAGTCGCCGGGATAACCTTCCTGCCGACCCTGCGAGCACCACGGATAGTCGCGAGCCGAAGCGCTCCCGCTCGAAACGGCAAGGCCGCCGGATGTAGCGAGTGCGAAAAGAGCGATCGTGAGAATCTTTTTCATGTTTGTCACCGCTGCAAGGATTGCCCTTTGTCAATGGCAGTTGTGCTCCTTCGTTCCAAGGGCGTTGCCGTCGCCCCGAAAACCGGATGAACACATTCGAGGAACGAAGCGCTGTTGGCCGGCATGGAGTCGATGCCTCGCGGCTCTTCCATCCCCAGTCCACCCGAGCCGGCGGCGAACGGCCTCGGCGCTTCGCGTGCCGGGGCCACTTCGCGATTCGTGATCGGAATCCAGCGGGACGTTGGCAGCACAAGCCGGGACCCGCAGCGGCAAATACCGCCGTGTCCTGCGGCTTCGTTCGCCGGAGGGAGCGGCGACACGCTGTGCGGATCACCCTTCAGGTAGAGCCGGAAGACACCGCTGAACGTGAGGCAACAAGTTATCCGCAGCTTCGCTCCGACGAAGCCGGCTACTTCCGGTTCTTGTCCATGTCCTGCGCCATCGAGAGATGATGCTGAAGCGCGGGAAGCGTCTTGCCGGCCCAATCCTTCAGCTTCGCATCGTCGCCGCCCTTCGCATAGCGCTCGAACAGCGAGACCGCGTCCTTGTGCGCGCTGACCTGCATCGGGTCGTACTCGGCGGCGAAATCCTCCGGCTTGGTGTTGCGGAGCTTGTCAAGCTTTTTCTCGGAGCTGTCGTCGAGTGCGGTCGGCAGCGCGGACTTCATGTCGCCGCTGACGAGTTGTTTCAATTCGGTGCTCGTCTTGGTGTGATCGGTGATCATCTGGTCGGCGAATTTTTTCTCGGTCGCATTGCCCTTCTGTTGGGCGATCTTTGCCGCCTCGATCTCCAGCATGTCACTCGTGGCGGCTTCCTTGATGAAATCCTCCGTCTTGGGCGCAACGCCGAGGACGGAATTGACGCCAGTCTTCTCACCGGCCGACTGGGCCATGGTCGGGCCGGCCAGCACGCAGGCCATTGCGGTGGCCAGGATGATACGCTTCATGGTTCGCTCCTTAGGCCGCTTCGGCATTGATGGTGCTGACGGCGAGCTTGGTGAGGGCTTCATCGGTCTTCTTCTCTTCGGCCAGGGTCTGGCCGATGAGCTTGACGGCGTCCTTCATGCTCAGCTTGGTCGCCCATGCCATCAGCGTGCCGTAGCGTGCGATCTCGTAGTGCTCGACCGCCTGTGCCGCAGCGACCAGGCCTGGATCGAGCGCCGGCGTGTCGGCGTACTCCTGCATGATCTCCTTGCCTTCGTCGATGATGCCTTCGATGGCGTCGCACTTCTTGCCACGCGCCGGCTTGCCCATCAGCTCGAAGATTTGCTCGAGGCGTTCGATATGCCCTTCGGTCTCGTCATGATGCTTCTCGAAGGCTGCGCGCAGATCGTCCGAGCTGGCGGCCTTTGCCATCTTCGGCAGCGCCTTGTAGATCTGTTTCTCGGCGTAGTAGATATCCTTGAGGGTGTCGAGGAAGAGGGCGCTGAGGTCTTTATCGGGCATAGGCTCGCTCCGTTCGTGCGGGTTGATTTGAGCAACCCAACCTTTGCTGCAGAGCCAAGTTCCTATCTCTGACTCGGAGGGCCACGCACGATCGCCTCCCGTGTATGCAGGCAAGGCCCGGCGCTATCGAAGCGAATGCTTTCGACGCAGGTTGCGAAGTCTTGACGCAGTCGCCGGGGGAACGAAGCCTGCGCCGCTCCGTTGGTCGGTCTCATCTTTCGAGGGAGAACGGCGATGGACTGGAATCGTGTCGAAGGCAACTGGAAACAGGTCAAGGGCAAGGTCAAGGAGCAGTGGGGCAAGCTCACGGATGACGACCTCGATGTGATCAACGGCAAGCAGGATCAGCTCGAAGGCCGCCTGCAAGAGCGCTATGGCTATGCCAAGGATCAGGCGACCAAGGAAGTGAACGACTGGTATGGCCGCCAGAAGTGGTGACCTCCGAATGCACCCGAGGCCTCGTCTCGAAGAGGCCTCGGGTTACGTCATCCAGCGGGGGAGGAACCGGGATCAAGCGGCAGATTAATCGATGTCGCGGTCGCGCCGGTGAGAGTTCGATGCCGATCACCGTCTCCCAAGCCAGGCCGATATTGCCGTCACGCGGGTGATTGTCCGCAACACGACGCCGCCGACAGAGCGTGCAGCTTCGATCCTGACGCGGGCCGCCGACGAGCACGTCGTGCGTGCCGCCGCACCGGGCTGGTGGTTATCGGGCCGCCGCAGGTCGCGTTCTCAGCGCGTTGCCAGCGTTCATCTCCTCGCGACATCCGTTACGGCGTTTCTAGCGTTGCATCTCCTCGAATCTGTCTTCAATCAAAAGCGACCCGACCGTATGACCTTGCTGGGCCATCAGCACGGCATCCCATTTTCCGGACAGGCGGACGACTCCTTTCCGTCGGGACACGCGATCCAAATCGGCGTGTTGCTGTCTGCCGCCAGCCGACTTCCTGCGCCGCAGCGTCGATTGGCATGGGGTCTCGGAAGCGGACTGATGTCGACGCGGGTGGTCCTGTTGGCTCACTTGGTGAGCGATGTCGCTGCGGGATCTGTTATCGGCGTGGCGGTCGAGTGGCTGCTCCGCTTTGCGACCGGTGATGGACGGGGCGGGGCGGCCCGTCCGAGTAGAACTGCCTTGCACGAGGATCTGTCGAACGGTCTCCTTGCGAAACGCAGCTCTTCCGGATCACCGACGCCTTCTTGCTAGATGACGAAAGCCCGCGTCAGCACGATAGCAATCAACAGCACAGCGCTGAAGAATGCGACGCCAAGGCAGACCCCGCGCCGGGAGCGAATAGAAATCCAAATGCGGCTGGTCAATCATGGAGCGCAAACCTACATCGACGCTTTGGGGCCAGTGAGGCGAGCCACTTGCTTATATGGAGGGCGGCGTCTGCCTGCCGGACTTTGCTCAGGACTGCTTCCTGCTTCGAACCCGGTGGAAGCAGATTGGCTTGCGCTCGCAAGCGCATCGCCTCGTCCAACCAAGCGCTCTTCGAGGGACTGGATTTGCTTGAAGCGTCGCCGCTTGATGACCATGGATGGCACTGCTCCCTGTTTGCGTGGGGCGGGAGCGCTGTGATGGACGATCTCTTCACCGATATCTGCCACAGCCGTCCGACGACGCTGACTATAAGCCAGCTGATCGGTGACGAAAGGCACATAGGTTAATCGGATTGGGAAAGACGGGTTGGAACCTTCCGGCGCGCCGCACGGGTCATCCTGCGCGGCATAAAAGGACCGAGGCATCGCGCCCCAAGGCTGCCCGGGTCCTTTTCATTATTCCGGGCGCGGTTCATTCGGCCGGCGAGCACGCTGCATAGAAACGAGTGAAACCTTCTTACGGTGCCGCGAGGTGACGCAACGAGATCTCCCATGCAGCGTCGGCTTTGGCTTGCCGCCTGGCTGGTCGGTACGACAGCCCTGAGCCGGGCAACCGTCGAGCGGGCCGACCCTGGCATTTCTTCACCGTGGATGAGGTACGGGCCATGTAAGCGATCGTTGACCGGATCGATCTGCCGGATCCCGAAACACCCGGTGGAAAGGAAGCTGGCTGCACCGTATTCATCGACCGCCAGTCAAGGGTGCCTATTGAAAAGACGAAGGCCTTTACGCGCTCGGCCCCTTCGTCAAAGCCAGCAAGGAGCAGGGACCAACGGCTCGGCGCACCGCGGTCGTGGTCGAGCCGACGGCGGTTTCGTCGCATCGCCCCTGACTTTCGATTCTGGAACTTTCGTTTTCGATGCGCATTCTTTGGGCAGATCAAAGCCAATCGCGGAGGAAACGAAGATGGAAGCGATGTCGCCTCAATCGGTTCGGACGGAAACGGAACTGGTTGAACCAACGGTTTCTGGCGTGTCTTGGGCCGCCATTCTTGCGGGCGCCGCGGCATCCTGCGCGCTGACGCTTCTGCTCCTTTCCTTCGGAGCAGGCATGGGCTTTGCGGTGGTCTCTCCTTGGGCCGGGTCGGGAGTGTCGTCGACGACGTTCGAGATCGGCACCGGTCTTTATTTCATCGTGATGGCGATGATCTCCTCGGCGGTCGGCGGCTATCTGGCAGGCCGCTTGCGGACCAAGTGGACGGGAATCCACACCGACGAAGTGCAATTCCGCGACACGGCCCACGGCTTTTTGGCCTGGGCGGTCGCGTCCGTCTTTGGCGCGATGGTTCTTGCGTCACCGGCCAGTTCGCTGATCGGCGGGGCGGCTTCCGGGACGACGGCGGCCGCAACCAACTCTGCGCAATCATCGCCGATGGATAGGTACGTCGACACGTTGCTTCGCTCCGATAATCCGTCCGCGCAAGCGCAGCAGAGTTCCTCCGACACCCACGCCCAGATGGTCCGTCTGTTCACGACCAGCTTTCGCAAGGACGGCGGACTCGATCCCGCCGATCGGACCTACGTCGCCAAGGTGGTCTCGGCGCGGACGGGCCTGAGCCAGGCCGAGGCCGAAAAGCGCGTCAACGACGTGTCCAACCAGGTCAAGGCCGACCTCGATAACGCCCGGAAGACGACCATGCAGCTTGCGATCTGGCTGACGCTGTCGCTGTTCATCGGCGCGTTCTCCGCCGCGGCCGCTGCGATGGAAGGCGGCGGGCTCCGCGACGGGACGTGGGAAAAGAAGAGCTACGGCAAGACCGCATTTAATCGCTAACTTTCGAAAAAGGAGAGATCAATGCCTATTCTGCTTTGGTTGCTTGGAATTCCGATCCCGCTGATAATCCTGATCATGCTGCTGCATCATTGAGCGGCGCAGAGGTCGTAATCGTTGCCGTTCGGCGTCGCGTGCAGCACCGGGAGCGCGCGACGCCGAATCGTTTGTGTCCGGGGTTTTTATGATAGACTTGCGCAGAAACGCCGGCACCGAGGATGGGAACAGACTTCGTGCCCGCATCGAGCAGCTGGGGCCTTATCAATCCTTGGCGCTGCTGCTGTTGCCCGCCAGCGTCGTCGAGCCTTTGAAGCTGATCGCGGTTGCCGTCGCTGGCGATGGGCACTGGGTCACCGGCACGGCAATGATTGTCGCGGCGTACGGCGCCAGTCTGCTGCTTGTCGAACGCTTGTTCAAGATCGTCAAACCCAAGCTGCTGACGCTGCCTTGGTTCGCCCGGCTCTGGGGCTGGTTCACCGCCCTGCGCGCAAGAGTTCTTGGCTAGGTCCACAAGATTCGAAGAGGGAAGCCCGGCCGGACCGGGACTTCCCGGATCGGTCGCGCGACCGCGTTGACTTCGCCGTTGGCGAGTTTTGTCAGCGTGTCGCCGGTCTTCTTTTCCTCGGTTAGTGTCTGGTCAAGGAGCTTTACCGCGTCCTTCATTCCAAGTTTCGCGGCCCATGATCTCAGCGTGCCGTAGCGTAAGATCTCATAGTCTTCGACGACCTGCGCCACCGTCAAAAGCCCGGTATCCAGCGCCGGCTCATCCTCATACTCCTCCATGATCTCCTTGCCCTCGTCGAGGATCCATTCGATGGCATCGCACCTTTTGCCCCATGGTGCCTCCGACGGGTTGATACGTTGGCACTCAATCATCGCACCGCTGAATCGTTTCCGATGTCGGATGCGAGTGGATTCCGGGTTAGCTGATTACTCATTGCGCTGCTTTGACTGCAATGCCGGTCGGCCAAGGTACCCACAACGCAAGTTGTTGAGGTCGTTGGCAAGCGGCTCGCATGGACCCTGGCCTGCGCCGTAAAGCCGAAGAATCTCGAGGTCGGGATGGGTACGACGGAACGCTTGCCAGCCGAGCTCCTTCAAATTCCGCCGACACATAAGAACCGACGCGTCCTCCGGGCAGCCCGCAATGGGAGCGAACTTGCGCCGGCCGCAGCACGGGGGCGCTAGCAAGGCTGGGGGCCTTCGGTAGCTGGTCTCCCCCGGGAAGCTGGGTCAGCCGATTCGGATGCGGGCCCACCGCCGTAATCACAGGCCTTTCCCGGATATCCAAGGAACCCGACGCTTCCTCGGGAATTATTGTGCGTTGAAAAAGGAGGGAACTTTGAACGACCCGTCGACCCGGGCTGGCGTCATGGATAGCGAGCGGGCGGGCAATGGACATTCCGCCGACGGGCGTCCTTTCGAACTCGCCGCTGAATAAGCATTGCTTCCGCCGGGTGCGGATCATTTCGCGTAGAACGTTGGTTTTCGAGGGCGGCATCGTTGGAAGGATTGGCTTTAGAACAGGCAGCGGCGGGGCCCAATTTCCTGGCAGGCGGCGGGGAGATGGGCGCTCTCATGCGTGCGATCGACTGGCGCGCAACGCCGCTCGGACCGCCCGAGCGATGGCCGCAAAGCCTGAAGACGGCCGTCCGGATCATGCTTACGTCGCGCCAGCCGATATGGATCGGTTGGGGACCCGAACTCATCTACCTTTACAACGACCCTTACAAATCGATCATCGGGGGAAAGCATCCGTGGGCGCTGGGTAAGCCCACGTCGCGCGTCTGGCACGAAATCTGGGGCGACATCGGCCCGCTGCTGGCCACCGCCATGACCGGCATCGAAGGGACTTACGTCGAGGAGCAGCTCCTTATCATGGAGCGCAACGGCTATCCGGAAGAGACCTACTACACGTTTTCCTACAGCCCCATACCCGACGATGACGGTAGCGCCGGGGGCATCATCTGCGCCAATACCGACGATACCCAGCGCGTTATCGGTGAGCGGCAACTCTCGCTGTTGCGCCAGCTTGCGGCGGAGGCCGCCGCAGCGCGCACGTGGCGGGAAGCCTGCGCGCGAAGCTTGGGAGCGCTTTGCACCAACTCGCGCGATGTGCCGTTCGCAATCCTCTATGATGTGGATGGGGATTCCGGCGATTTTATCCTGGCGGGTTCATGCGGCATAGAGGGCGGCCACCCTGCGGCTCCAAAGGTCTTGAAACCCGACCAACGTTCGATCTGGCCGCTTCACGAAGCGCTCCAGGCGCAACGGCCGGTGCTCGTTCACGATCTCGCCGCCAGGTTCTCTTTGGTACTGCCCAGCGGTGCCTGGAATCAGGCTCCGAGCAAAGCCGTGCTGTTGCCCATCCTGCCCAGCGGCGAAACCAGCCGCGCGGCTGTCCTCGTTGTGGGGCTGAATCCATTTCGGCTTTTCGATGAGGGATACATGGGATTTCTTGAGCTCGTCGCCGGACAGATCGCAGCGACGATCGCCAGCGCGCAGGCCTATGAGGAGGAAAAACGTCGAGCGGAAGCGCTAGAGGATATCAACCGACAAAAGACGGCATTCTTTTCCAACGTGTCGCATGAGTTTCGTACCCCATTGACCCTGATGCTGGGCCCGTTGGAAGATCTCCTGGCGGATCCGGGCGCCGTCGCCACCGAAGAGAGCCGCGCGCTTGTCGAGGTCGCACACCGCAATGCGTTGCGGCTTCTGAAACTGGTGAATTCGCTGCTCGATTTTTCGCGGTTGGAGGCCGGACGCGCGCATGCGAATTTCCAGCCCGTCGATCTCGACGCATTGACGGTCGAACTCGCAGCGAACTTCAGGTCCGCGGCCGAAAAGGCCGGCTTGAAGTTCCAGGTCGCAAGCGGGTCTCTCCCCGTGCCGGTTTATGTCGACCGTGACATGTGGGAAAAGGTTGTTCTCAACCTGCTGTCGAACGCGTTCAAATTCACGCTCGAAGGCGGAATATACGTCGCCATGCAGACGTCCGCCGATGGCAAAGCCGCCGAACTCACCGTCACCGACACCGGAGCCGGTATTCCCGCCGACGAACTGCCGAAACTATTCGAGCGTTTCTACCAGGTCGGCGGTCAGAAAGGCCGGTCCTTTGAGGGCTCCGGCATCGGACTCGCACTGGTCGAGGAAATCGTGCGACTTCATGGCGGCGCCGTCAAGGTCGACAGCGAACCGGCCCGCGGCAGCAGATTTACCGTCCGCATCCCCTTCGGCACCGCCCACCTTCCGTCGGCGAAAGTCGTGGTGGGCGGTGCCATAGTTGGCTTGGCCTCGAAGGGAGCCAATGCCTATGTCGAGGAGGCCTTGCGATGGATCGACGGTCCCCCCGCCGACGTGGCTGGCGAATGGAGCGGCACCCAAAAATCCCGTATCCTGGTTGCCGATGATAACGCCGACATGCGGGAGTACATGGTCCGTCTGCTCGGGGAGCGGTGGGCGATCGAGTCGGTCGCCGACGGCTTTGCCGCCCTCGAAGCCATTAAAGCCAAGCGCCCCGACCTCGTCTTGACCGACGTCATGATGCCGAAGCTCGACGGGTTCGGGTTGCTCAAGGCAATTCGTGGCGATCCTGACCTGAGCGATCTGCCGGTCATCATGCTGTCGGCGCGTGCAGGCGAGGAAGCGCGGGTAGAAGGACTTGACGCCGGAGCCGACGATTATCTCGTCAAGCCTTTCTCCGCGCGCGAACTCCTCGCGCAGGTTGGCGGAAACCTCAAGCTCGCCGACGTTCGTCGGCAGGCGAAGGAATCGCTCAAGCTGGCCAACGAACAGCTCGCCGCGGACAAGGAAACCGTCGACCGCCTCAACAGGCAGCTTGCGACCGAAAGCGAACGGCTCCGGGGCTTGTTCGAGCAGGCGCCGGGCTTCATGTGCGTGCTGCGGGGACCCGGCCACATATTCGAGCTGACCAACGGCGCCTATCTGAAGCTGGTCGGACAGCGAGACCTTATCGGTAAGCCCGTCCGAGAGGCTTTTCCCGAATTGGAAGGGGAAGGCTTTTTCGAGTTGCTCGACGAGGTCTTCTTGTCAGGGGCTTCGGTGGCAGGCAAAAGCCACCCGATCCGATTGCGGCGTAACGGGCGGCAGGAACAGCGCTACCTGGACTTCATCTATCAGCCGATCGTGGACGCGCAAGGCGTCGTAACCGGCATTTTCGTGGAAGGGTACGACGTCACGGATCGCGTCGTCGGCGAAACGGAGCTCGCGGAACGCGAGGCCGAATTCCACGCGCTTGCCGATAATATGAGTCAGTTCGCCTGGATGGCCAATGCCGGTGGGCTGGCCTACTGGTTCAACAGGCGGTGGCTCGATTACACCGGGCGGAGCCTGGCCGATATGATGGGATGGGGCTGGCGTGAGGCGGTCCATCTCGACCATGCCGACGCGGTGCTGGCCAAAATCAAGATGAGCTTCATGACCGGGGAGCCTTGGGAAGACACCTTTCCAATACGTGGCAAGGATGGGACCTATCGTTGGTTCTTGTCGCGCGCTCTCCCGATCCGCGGTGACGACGGGAAGATCATTCGCTGGTTCGGTACTAATACCGACATCACCGAACGGCTCAAGGCCGACGAGCAGCGTGTCCTCCTGATCAACGAACTGAATCATCGCGTTAAAAATACGCTTGCCACGGTGCAATCGCTCGCGATGCAGACCATGCGCAACACGGAGCGCACTACCGATGCGCAGGCCTTGTTTGAATCCCGTCTCATGGCGCTTTCTCGCACTCATGACGTGCTCACCGTCGAAAGTTGGGAGGGAGCGCGGCTTCGCCAGGTAGCAAAGCGGGCTCTCGAGCCTTTCGCATCGAAGGACGCAAGAGTGTCGATCGAGGGCCCGGACGTCTGGCTGACACCTAAACAGGCGCTGGCCCTGTCGATGGCGCTACATGAACTTGCAACGAACGCGACGAAATATGGTGCGCTTTCCAATGAAGCGGGGACTGTCGTAGTAAATTGGGTGGTCGCGCCCTCAGACACGTTGGGCGAACTGGTGTTGACATGGACCGAACGGGACGGTCCTCCGGTATCCCAGCCGACCCGCAAGGGTTTCGGCACACGACTGATCCAGCGCAACCTTGCGCACGATCTGGGAGGCGAGGCGACCATCGAATATCGGCCGAGCGGCGTCGTCTCGGTGATCCGGTCCCCTATCGAAGCTAACGGACAGGGCAAAGTGCGATGAACCAATGGATCGATCCCGCGAAAGCCGACTTTAGCCTGGAGGTCATGGTCGTCGAGGACGAATCCATGGTGGCGATCATGATCGAAGACATGCTCGAAGACCTCGGTCATCGCGTGGTGGTCACCTCCGGAAGCATGTCGAAGGCCAGCAAGATTGTGGCCGACGCTAGCGCCGACCTTGCGATACTGGACGTCAACTTGAACGGCGAAGAGACCTATCCGCTCGCCGCTTCTCTCCGATCCCGAGAAATCCCCTTCATATTCGCCACGGGATACGGCGCATGCGGCATCAGAGCCGAATGGTCGGATGTGCCGGTCTTGCAGAAGCCGTTTCAGGCCCGCGAACTCGCCGAAGCGATCGACCATGCCATACGAAGATGACCGGCGGCGCGAAGGCGAAACAGGAATGATCGCAATCTCGCCGACGCGGAAGGCTGAGGCGGATGGCGACTGCCGACTCGACGAAACGAAGCGCAAAGAACTCGTCTCCCGCTTGATGTCGGATCGGCGTGTGGTTCTCGACGTCAAGCAAAGCGCCGACCTCGAGGCGGAGGTCGCCGCGCAGAAGGCGATCGACGATTTCAACCGGACGCTTAGCGAGCGAGGCCCCGTTTGGTGGAAGGACGGATCGCCAGACCTCGACCGGCACATCGTTAAAAACACGCCCTGTGCCGCCTGGTACGCGAAGATCGGGCCGGCTTGCCTCGGAGGAACCTGAATGCCTAAAGCCGCGATTTTCGACCTCGACGGTACGCTGCTGGACTCCGTCGATCTTCATGCCATAGCGTGGCGGGAAGCCATGGTGAAGTTCGGTCACGACGTCAGTTTCGAAAAAGCCCGCAGCCAGATCGGTAAGGGGGCGACAAGCTCATTCCCTTCTTTCTGTCCGAGGACGATCAGCCATGGCGAGGAATTGGAAGAGTGGCGCGGCGAGCGGTTCAAGAACAAGTACCTGCCGCTCATTCAGCCGTTCTTCGCAGTCCCGAGCCTGCTGCGTCGCGTGCGAGATGAGGGGCTTCGCATCGCCATCGCATCGTCAGCGAAAAGGCCGAGCTTGACGAATATCTGAAGATCGCGGACATCACCGACCTCGTCGAAGTCTCAACATCGGCTGAAGACGCCAAAGAATCAAAGCCTGGCTCCGGACGTGTTCGAGATCGTCCTGAAGAAACTGAAGATCGAAGGCGCAGACGCGATCGGCGACACACCCTACGACGCCGAGGCGGCCAGAAAGGCCGGCATCGAGACGATCGGCGTTCTGTGCGGCGGCCTTGCCGAGGAATCGCTACGACAGGCCGGCTGCACCGAGGTATATCCGGTACCGGCCGGGCTGTTCGCCCGCTTCGGGGAATCGCTGTTGGCGCGGTATAGGTCGCCCCATCGCGCGAAGACTACCAGACTTCGCTAGCTTCTTGAACAGGCGATCGCTGCACACCCGATGAAGGCCGCCTGAAAGTATGTGAAGGGCGTTCCTGCAGCACCTATTTGGCCGCGATACCGAGAGGCGACTTAGTGCATGGCGCGGAATGAGTAATTTACACCTTTCCATTACGGCTGATCCAATCGCGCTGCGGGCTCTTGGTCTGAGACAATCCCCGACCCCTCACCTTTTATAGCCCGCGTCCGGCTTTGGCTAACGCCAATTAGCTCACAGGCGGGAGCCGCCCGGGAACCTGATCAACCGAGCAATGTTTGACTCATACTGCAACCGCTCTCCCCGGGCGGGATAGGAATCCGCATGGAAACTTCAAGCTCCTTCGAAGCCGCCCAGTCCGGCGACGGCCGCTACCGGCTTCTCGTCGAGGCGATCACCGATTACGCGATCTTCATGCTGGATCGCGAGGGCCGCGTGACCAGCTGGAACCCCGGTGCCAGGCGCTTCAAAGGTTATGAGGCCGATGAGATCATTGGACGCCACTTCTCGACCTTCTACACTGACGCTGAACGGGCGGAGAATATCCCCGCGCTGGCGTTGGCGGAAGCCGAGCGCACTGGCCGCTTCGAGCGCGAGGGCTGGCGCGTGCGAAAGGACGGCTCTCAGTTCTGGGCCCACGTTGTCATTGACGCAATCCGCACGCCCGAGGGCGGCCTTGTCGGCTTCGCCAAAATCACACGCGACTTGACCGAGCGAAGGGCCGCCGAGACTAAACTGCGCGAAAGCGAACAGCAGTTTCGAATGCTGGTGCAGGGCGTTACCGACTACGCCATTTACATGTTGGACGTGGCGGGCCGGGTGGCGAGCTGGAACGCAGGTGCCCAGCGCATCAAAGGCTATGCCCCCGAAGAGATCATTGGCCGTCACTTCTCCGACTTTTACACGGAAGCCGATCGCGCTGCGGGACTGCCGCGTATCGGCCTCGACACCGCGACCCGGCACGGGCGCTGGGAGCACGAAGGTCAAAGGGTCCGAAAGGACGGCACTGCTTTTTGGGCCCACGTTGTGATCGACGCCATCCGAGACGACGACGGCAAGCTCGTCGGCTTCGCCAAAGTGACGCGGGATATCACCGAACGTCGCGAGGCGGAAGCTGCGCTCCAGGCGGCGCAGGCGACGATGATCCGTTCGCAAAAGCTGGAGGCGATCGGGCAACTCACGGGCGGCGTCGCTCACGACTTCAACAACCTGCTGCAGGTCATCAGTGGAAATCTGCAACTGCTGAGCAAGGACATCGTCGGCAATGCCCGGGCCGAGATGCGTGTCCAAAGTGCGCTGGCGGGCGTCGCCCGCGGTTCGAAACTTGCCTCCCAGTTGCTTGCCTTCGCAAGGCGCCAGCCGCTGGAGCCGAGGGTAGTGAACGCGGGCCGTCTGATCAAAGGCATGGATGATATGCTTCGTCGCGCTCTCGGCGGGGAGATCGAGGTCGAGACGGTGGTCGCCGGCGGGCTCTGGAATAGCCTGATCGATCCGGATCAATTCGAGAATGCGGTCTTGAATCTCGCGATAAACGCCCGCGACGCGATGAACGGTGATGGACGCCTGACGATCGAGGCCAGCAACGCCTTCCTCGACGACGAATATGTCCGTCAGCATGACGAACTGTCCGCGGGACAATACGTGATGATCGCCGTGACTGATACGGGCTGCGGTATTCCGCCGGATATACTGGAGCGGGTCTATGAACCGTTTTTTACCACCAAAACGGAGGACAAGGGCACCGGCCTGGGCCTCGCCATGGTGTACGGCTTTCTCAAGCAATCCGGCGGCCACGTCAAAATCTACAGCGAGATCGGCGCCGGAACCACAGTCAAGCTGTACTTCCCGCGAAACGTCGCCAGCGAGGACGCTCTGATCGCCACTTCATCCGGTGAGGTCAGAGGCGGCGAGGAAACCGTTCTTGTAGTTGAGGACGACGACGAAGTCCGGGAGGTCGCGGTCTCGATGCTCGCCGAACTCGGGTACCGCGTGGTCAAGGCGAAAGACGCAGCCAGCGCACTCGTTGTCGTCGATAGCGGCATCCCGATCGATCTGATCTTCACAGACGTCATGATGCCAGGCGCGCTGCGTAGCCCGGACCTGGCGCGAAAAGCGAAGGAACGCTTGCCCAACGTCGCCGTGCTTTTCACGTCCGGCTATACGCAGAACGCCATCGTGCATGGCGGGCGGCTCGATCCCGGAGTGGAGCTTTTGGCTAAACCCTACACGCGCGAAGCGCTCGCCCGAAAAATAAGACACGTGTTGGCCAATCAAGCTCAAAGGCGCGTCGCTCGCGGATCGCAGCACTCTACGAACGAAAAGGCTCTCAACGCCGCGACCGTGCTGGTCGTTGAAGACGACGACCTGATCCGCCTCACGACGGCGGAGATGCTGAGCGAAATCGGATGCGAAGTGAGGGAGGCCGGCACGGCTCGGGAGGCCCTGAAAATCCTGGATGAAAGACCCGTTGACATCCTCCTCACGGACGTCGGGCTACCCGGTATCTCCGGCCTGCAACTTGCGGAGGATGCCCACGCGCGTTGGCCCGGTCTTCTCCTCGTTCTCGCAACAGGCGACAGCGGGGTCAAATCCGAAGCCGCGCGTTTGGGCGCTTTTTTCATCGCAAAACCTTACACCCCGGATTCTCTTCGCCAAGGTCTGGAGCATGCGCTGAAGAAACATCTCTTAACGTCCACGTCTCGGTTAGACGGCGTTTAAGCCGTCCTGGCCCAAGGGAACGAGCAACTCACAGCGCTCGTCGTCATATGCATAGTCCGGTCGCGCCTCACCTCTGAATCACGACCAAGGCTGTTCTCGATCGGCGCTTGGGCGTGGCCACGGGCGGTCCGCGACTTTCTCGCCAGCAGAGCCGACCTTCGGCGATGATCCTGTCGAGCGGATGGCGAAAGCTGCCAGACTGTCTGCCGCCCGCGAGTACGCCTTCGCCCGGTAGGCCCAAGAAAGCCGCTCGATAACTAGAGGGCTGAAGGCGTAGCAGACCACGATCATCGCCGTCGCGGTGATCCAATGTCCCTCACCGGCTACCGCCGCGGTCGGCAGCGCCAGGAGAAGCAGCGAAGGTGTACGGTCCGAGACCTTCGATCGACTGTCTTAGGCTCGTGCGATGGTGCTGCTCCGGCGGGTAGCCACAAGAGGTTTGTTCCGAAAGCGAGAACATCCTTCATCTCCAGCGGCTTTAAGCGCGCGAGCAATCCGAAGGAACCAAGATGAGCGCGACCCACGAAGACCGCGGCAAGAACGCAGTCTAATCCTTGAGCCTGGAGGCCGAGGTAGAGGTTTGGCGGAGCAAACGCGCGCTGCCCTACAGCACGCTCTGGGGCATCGCCGAGAAGACCAATATCACGCCGCAGGAGCGCAATATCGTCTACCTCGCCATCTACGAAAACGAATGCACCTATTGCATGGCCGGCCACACCAACCTGTCGCGCATGGCGAAGATCGGCAATGCGGCGATCGCCGCTGTCCGCGATGGCCGCTCGATCGCCGATGCAAAGCTCGAAGCATTACGCCAGTTTGCCGCCAAGGTCACCCGTCGGCGCGGTGTGGTGGGCGAAGCCGACGTCGCCGCCTTCAAGGCCGCGGGCTACGACAACGAGGCGGTGCTCGACCGGCTCGTGCTTGCCGCGACAGAGCTCATCTCGAACTACACTAAGCATCTCGCGCAGACGCCGAATGACAGCTTTATAAAAGGGGGGAGTGGTCCGCACTGGGCAAGCTGAAACCCGCCGCCTGATCCAACGCCCGCGCCGCCTCTTGCACCGTGGAGCGGCGGCGCGCGCAGCCTCAAGGCGAACGAATCTCCACGGTCGGTTCGCATGTTGGAGAAGAAGATGAGCAATATGTCCTCGTCGGAACTGGCGCCCGAGCGCCGCTCGATCGACCAAAGCAAGATCGCGTACCAGCTATATCAACCCGTCGGCATAGTGCCTGACGCATTCGTCGGCGCCGCGCTTGATCTCGACGGCGACGAACGGGAATGGGTGCCGCAGTCACCAACCGTCGCCTTCAGGCCGCTGATCCCGACCCTAATTCTTGGCAATCGCAGGTGCCGCTTGGGGTGTCAGTTCGTGTCGCACATCTGGCACGCTGAGTACCCGTTCTTCCGATTACACCGCAACGAATTGGGCGAGCCGGCCGCGAATAGAACGTGGCGGAAATACTCGCAACGGCAAGATCGGTATGATGACCGCTGATGTCGACCGCGAGACGGAGCCAGGACAATGAGAATGTGAGGATGCTATCGCCGGCCTGTTGGTGGAGATGCACGGATCAGGTCGTGAGTGTCCGATCTGGCATAAACGGCGTAAGTTCAGACTTGTTGGCGCTGAGAAAGCGCTCGAACGCATCCGCGCTCAGCGGCCGGGAGATCAGGAAGCCCTGCAGTTCCTGACATCCCTCGGTCCTGAGGAACCGTGCCTGCTCCGTCGTTTCGACCCCTTCCGCAATCACTTCCAATCCCAAATTGCGACCCATCGCGATGATAGAGCGAAGGATCGCAGCATCTTCTGACGCCGACCTGGTGCCAATTTTCTTCACAAAGCCGCGATCGATCTTAATTCGGGTCAGCGGATAGCGGCGGAGGCAGCTGAGCGACGCGTAACCGGTGCCGAAATCGTCAAACGCGATGCCCACCCCGCTGGCGCGCAGCTGCTTGAGTGCAGTGAGAGCTTCATCGTCACGACCAAGCGCGATGTTCTCGGTGATTTCCAGTTCGAGTGCATCGGGCGGCAGACCGGTTTCCGCCAGCGTGCGTTCCACATCCTGCAGGAAGCCACCGTTGCCGAACTGGACCGGAAACAGATTGACCCCGATCCGCATCGCAGGCAGCCCCTTTGCCCGCCAGGCAGCGGCGGTGGCGCAGGCCGTCGCCAGGACCCAGCGGCCGACATCCATTGCAACGGCACTTTCGCACAGGCCATCGATGAACGTACCCGGCGCGAGGACACCGCGCTGAGGGTGATTCCAGCGCAGCAGTGCCTCCGCCCCGGTGACGTGGCCATCGGCAGTGCGCACCTGTGGTTGGTAGTACAACACGAATTCCCGGTTTTCGCAGGCACGCCGAAGCTCGCCATCGAGCTTAAGGCGCTGCATCGCATCTGCGCGCAACCTCTGGACATACATTCGGGATATCCCGCCGCCGGCCTTCTTGGCGTCGTAGAGCGCGAGCTCAGCATTCGCCAGCAGCTCATCTACGGTCGAGCCATGTTCCGGCGCGATCGCGAGACCGGCGCTCGCGGTAATGAATACCCTTTGCCCCTCCAGGTCGAAGGCACCCCCCAGGCTGCGCAACAACGTGTCGATCGCGGCGGCTCCAACCAGTGGATCGCCGCAGTTCTCGAATAGCAGCACGAACTCATCTTCGCCCGGCCGGTAGACCCGCGCGGAGGTGAGCGCCGAAGTCATGCGGCGCGCGACTTCCCGCAGCAGCAGGTCACCGATCGGATGGCCAAGCGTGTCATTCACATCCTTGAAGCCGTCGACATCGATCACCGCAACCGTGACATGCCGCAAGGCTTCGCTCTCATCGCGTTCCAATATTGCCCGCAGATCACCGTGCAGGCTCGCCCGGTTGGGAAGGCTGGTGAGCTGATCAAACAAGGCAAGCCGCCGGAGCTGCTCCTCGGCGAGTCTGCGCTCGGTCATATCACGCCCGACGAAGAAATACTTCTGCTCGGGCTCGGACCAGACGCCGGACCATGCCAAGGGGACGACGCTACCGTTTTCGTGAACGTACCGGGTCTCGAAATTGAGGGTGTGTCGACCACTGCGGGCGAGCTTCATTTCGCGGCGTGTCGGATCCAGATCCGCGGGATATATGAATTCGCTGGCGCAGCGCCCGATCATGTCGCCAGGATGATAGCCGATGGTTGCCAGCGAGTTCGGGCTTACCTGCGTGAAGTTGCCTCTCCGATCGGTGATCAGGATGAGATCGAGCGAGGTTTCGAACAAACGCGTTCGCTCCTCAGTTTCCTGATTCAGCGCTTTCGCCTTCAGCTGCATGTCCTCGTCCGCATCGTGTCGCTCTTTCGACGCCAGCGGTAGCCATCGCAGCACTAGGAGTCCGAGCACGGCGCACGCCGCCACGACATTCAAAGCCTTCGGCATGATGAGATAAGCGGGGTTGCCAAGCAGTTCACCGAGCGAAGCCGGAAGCATTCCATATTTCGCGCCGAAATACAGACCGAAGTAGAGGTTCTCAACGATGTTACGAGCAGTATCGATAACGATGACCGACAGCAGCAGCCGAACGGCGCCGAAGGTTCGCGGATTGCGGACGAAGGCTAGGCAGACGGTCACCATGACCGCGAGCCACATGACGATGATAACCCAGTAGATCAGCGTAGCCGTCAGCGCCATGGAGTCATTCCGCAAGATATCGTTGTCCCCGAATGCCACGGTTGCAATAAGAGAAGATTGAACGCTTGAGGCAAGTCTTTACTGGGCCTAACAGACATTTAAGAGAACGAACCCACGACTGTCCTAGGCTGTCGAACACCATGGCCCCGGCTTGCGGGGATAGAAAGACGAGGTAAGATGGGTCCTTCGCGCCGAAGTACGTTCCCCATCGTGGCGCCGCTGCAGCGTATCCACTGCCTGAAGCGCCTCAAAATCGGCTATGTTGGCACGGTGACTCGGCCACCATGGCACCAGAGTGCATGAAAAAACTCTTCTCGACGTCCAGCGTGCGACCTTACGAGCGGTTTGACCTCTGGCACGCGGTCGCCTGTCAGACCATTGTGAGGCACTCGTCCACGCCTGAGAGCCGCCGAACATTCGAGGCAGAGATCGAAACTGGAACATTCGGCGACATCGGCCTCGTGTCGTTCGCGACGTCGCCTATGGCTGTTTCTCGCACAGCCCAACATATTGCTCAGGCTGAGACTGATGATCTGTTCATTTGTCGCCAAACCGCCGGCAACCTGGCTCTTGAGCAGGATGATCGCCGCGCGGTTCTTGGAACCGGCGACATGACACTGCTCGATCCGTTGCGCCCCTATACCGCTCGGTTTTCATCCGGCTCTAAGCTTCTGGTGGCGAAAATACATCGGCGAGGACTAGAGGCCCGCGTAGGTGAGGCCCGTAGGTTGCTCGCGATCGCGCTGACGCCCGAGCAGCCCGAACATCGATGGACCTCGTCCTTACTGGCAATGTTACCGACAATCGCGGGCCGTCAGGGCAAGACCTCGGAAGGAATTGCGCAAACTCAATTCATGGACCTTGTCGCCAGTTCGCTACTAAATGCTGAGAAGCCAGACAGGAGCTCGGCACGATCGCTCGCTCGGCTCAATCTTCGCGCGGCCATCGAAAACCGGCTAAGCGATCCGAATCTTGATGCGGCAGGTGTCGCCGCTGCCGCCGGCATGGGCCTACGTTATGCGAATGCACTGCTCTCTGAGGACGGCACCTCGGTCATGCGGCTCGCACTCGCGATGCGGCTGGAACGCTGTAGACGGGCCCTCGAAGATAGGCAGCAGGACCATAGGACCATCAGTGACATCGCCCGGCGATGGGGCTTTGCCGATATGACGCACTTTGGGCGGAGCTTCAGATCAGCATTTGGTGTTGTTCCGCGCGAGTATCGGCGCATGGCGAAGACGGACAGTTGACCGCCATTGCACAAGCCGAAGTTTATCCAACGACTGTCGCGGGAGGCCGAGAGCCGATTTGGAGACAAACGTCGTTCGGCAAGCGCTTGGGCCGCACTTCCCTGAGCATCGGATCGGCGACGTCCGCTCGGAGCAAGCTGGGTGGGCGTGAACAAAACGCGAGGGTAGGCACTATCATAGCAGTAGGTTTAAAACCGCATTCGGGACGCTTGGCGCTGGCCTACTGCCTGAAACGCAATTTGAGGTCGTTGCACGTCCGTGATTTGAGCACATCCTTGACACATCGGGAGGCTCGCTTTCGGAAAAAAGCCTCCGCCAGCCAACTGCGATGCCATCCGCATCGGGTTCTGCTTGTCGCCGGTTCAGGCCTCGATTCGAGCTCGGGCGGATACGCGCCCGACGTAGGCAGTTCCTGAGTCGTAAATGAGATCCTAAATAAGCTTGAGGCGGCGCGGTTGCGACTCAGCTTATAGGTTCGGGAGGTGTACTCGGATTATAGGTTCGGGAGGTGTACTCGGATCAGGAGTGCATCGAATCCCGACTGTTGTTGCGAGCTTGATATCGACGGCCCATCCGCATTCGGAATGAGATGTCGGCAAGCGAGTTCGATTTCAATCCCCCATTTTTGATCCCGTTAGCTGCGACGATATCGAAGCACACGATCGGAATGCCGGGGACCTTCTCGTAGGGGCGCGGGCATCTGCGTATCAGACTTTGGGGGCCTCTCACTTTGGGCTCAGATCGAGCGCGGCATCATCCTACTCGACCGCAAATCCCCGCGGGGGCCTGACCTGCTCGACATGACATTCGAAATCCAACAGCGCGAGCTGAACTTCGGCGAACGTTAGTGAGCAGTGGACGCGGAAATGGTGCCGATCACACGCGCATCCTCAGTCCGTACCGTGACAGCACGGCCGGTTTCGCGTGCGATTGTTAGCGCTACCCTTATGGCGGCATCCTCATCTGAAAATTCCAGAATGATCTGGCTGCCTTTCCCCGAAAAGGCGTTGGGGTTTGATACGTCAATGATGATGAGGGGCGATTTCATCACGCAGTCATGACCAGCATCGAAGCCAGAACAGTGGAGAAAGCAAGAAGCCCGAAAGTCGCGATTTGAAATGGTCTCTCGGCGGTCATTGCGCGTTGCCCCACAAATCTGTCCGCCGGATGAAACGTTGAACGACGCTGTTGGTTCCTACGCGAAATGCTTGAGCAAACGCCTTGCCTGAAGCCGATCACCTCGTTCAAGTCGAGCCCGGTGTCGACGGCATTCGGAGGCGGCCAACCTGCCTCAGGAGTGCGCTACAACGGAGTCCCTCTGCCGGATCGGCTGGCTTAATGAGATCGAATTGCGAACGATCGCGTGCCGAAGCACTGTCGCTCAGTCTTACATTTGTTCCTAAAATCCGGAGAAAAATCGCGACTGCGGACGTATTGCTTCTGAAATACGAGGACAATACGTTTTTAGGAGCGAAGGCGCGAAGTCATGAAGCAGGCGATCACGGTTCGAATTGATCCTGAGTTACTGGCTGTCGCGCGCGCTCATGCGAAACAGGAAAATCGAACTTTGACCAATTTTCTCGAGACGGCACTAAAGGAACGGATTGGCTTATCCCGACCATCTCAAGCGTCGAAACGTCAGCCCGCTAGCCGCAGAGTTGGCCGCTCCGGTTTAAAAGAGTCTTGAATGCCAAATCGCAAATCCTCGATCACCGAGCCAGGATCGTCAGTTCGTCTGCCAAAGACGGCGACGGGCATTGATGGTTTAGACGATCTGACTCTCGGTGGCTTGCCCGTCGGTCGGCCGACGCTTCTATGCGGCTCAGCCGGATGCGGAAAGACGCTCTTTGGAATGACGTTCCTCGTAAACGGAGCGACTCAGTTCGACGAGGCTGGCGTTTTTATGAGTTTCGAAGAACGCGAACAGGATTTGGCTGCGAATGTGCATTCGCTCGGCTTCGACCTCGAAGGTTTGATATCGAAGAAGATGTTGGCGATTGACTACGTCCGGATCGAGCGCGCCGAGATCGAGGAAAGCGGTGAGTACGATCTGGAAGGTCTTTTTGTCCGGTTGGGGCACGCGATCGACACGATCGGGGCGAAGCGCGTTGTTCTCGATACTATCGAGGCGCTCTTCTCGGGGCTCGCCGATACCACGATCCTCCGAGCGGAACTGCGGCGCTTGTTCGGCTGGCTTAAGGAAAAAGGCGTAACCGCCATCATCACAGCGGAGCGCGGTGAAGGCCAGCTCACTCGCTTCGGTATCGAGGAGTACGTTTCGGATTGCGTGATTCTTCTCGACAACCGGGTCCAGGAGCAGGTGGTTACGCGTCGGCTGCGGGTCGTCAAATACAGAGGTTCGGCGCACGGTACGAATGAGTATCCGTTTTTAATCGACGACGAGGGAATCAGTGTCCTGCCGATTACGTCGGCTGGTCTCAGTCATTCCATTTCGGACGAGGCCGTTCCTACGGGCGTTGAGGACTTGGACGCTATGCTCGGCAAGGGAGGCTATTACAAGGGCTCAAGCGTGTTGATTTCTGGGCTGGCGGGAACGGGTAAATCGACTTTCGGCGCAGCTTTTGCAGATGCCTCGTGCGGCCGAGGTGAACGCAGCCTCTACTTCGCCTTCGAGGAATCTCCGGATCAGGTCGTGAGGAATATGCGATCGGTCGGAATCGATCTGAAGAAACATTTGAACTCCAGCTTGCTACGGTTCGAAGCGGCCCGGCCGAGCCTTTTCGGTTTTGAGATGCACCTGGCTCGTATGAACCGGGATATCGAGAGATTTAGACCCGCTACGATAGTTGTTGACCCGATATCCGCTTTTCGCGGTCCCGCGGCAGAGATCCATGCGACACTTGTTCGGCTCGCCGATGTCTGCAAGACCAAAGGGATCACGGCCGTATTCACCAGCTTGTCGGGCGTCGACGATTTGATGAGCGAAAGCGAGCGAAGTGTTTCCTCGCTTATGGATACATGGATATCGTTGCGGGACGTCGAGGCGGATGGCGAGCGCAACCGCACCCTGTATTTGCTGAAATCGCGCGGTATGAGTCATTCGAAGCAGATTCGTGAGTACGAGCTCGCCGACGATGGCATTCATCTGACAGAGCCTTACCTCGGGCCGGAGGGCGTACTGACGGGGGCTGCTCGAATGGCGCAGGAAGCACGCGAGCGTGAAACCGACCGCGAACGCAACGAACAGACTGAGCAACGCAAACGCCAGCTAATGCGCAAGCGAGAGGCGCTGGAGCGGCAAATCGCGGAAATGCGAGCGGAACTCGATGCCGAGGAGGAAGAGGTTTCAAAGGTCGTCGCGCATCAAGACGTTCGGACCGCATCTGCCGCTTCCGATCGGGCTGCGATGGCACAGAAGCGCGGAGCTAGCCGATGACAGATTCCAACGGCGACGACGACACCACCGACTTTAATTTGCGTCTCTACGTGGCAGGCCAGACGCCGAAATCCCTAGCGGCAATCGCTAACCTCCGGAAGATATGCGAGGAAAATCTTGCTGGCCGATACAAGATTGAAGTGATTGATCTCGTCGTTTCACCGCAACTGGCTGCAGGCGACCAAATCGTCGCGATTCCGACCCTTGTTCGCCGGCTACCGCCACCGCTCAAGCGAATGATTGGTGACCTCTCCAACTCCGAGCGGGTCATTGTCGGTTTGGATCTGCGACCTATAGGAAAGAGCCCGGCATGACTTCTGCAGACGGCTCAGGGGACCGATACAAGTTGCGCCTTTTCGTAACGGGCTCTACGCCACGGTCCGCCCGAGCCATAGCCAACATGCGCAGGATATGTGAGGAGAATCTTGAGGGCCGGTACGATCTTGAGGTCGTCGATGTATACGAAAATCCAAATTCTACTCGGGAACTGCAGATCGTTGCTACACCCACACTCGTCAAGGTTTTGCCTGAACCGCTGCGTCGAATCATCGGGGATCTCTCCGACAAGGAGAGAGTTCTTGCGGGATTGAACCTGACGCCTGTCAAGCCGGCGGGCTAACCATCCAATGGCGGAACGCGCGACCCACGACACGGATTACGGATCACTCACCGACGAAGAGCTGATCTCTCGCCTTCGGGAGGCAGAAGAAACTCTAGATGCCATCCGCACCGGCGCAGTCGACGCCGTCGTGATTGCTGGATCGCAGGGGCAGCAGGTCTATACGCTCGAAAATGCCGATCGGCCCTACCGAGTGCTCGTTGAGCAAATGCAGGAAGGAGCGATTACTCTGTCAGAGACAGGGATAATTCTGTATTGCAACGCGCGTTTCGCGACGTTGGTCGCTGGTCCGCATGATGGCATCGTCGGCCAACCGTTTGTCAGATATTTCAGGGCTGACGAGGCTGAGAGCCTTTCCAGCATGATTGCGACCGGAGCCGGCTCGGGGGTCTCCGGAGAGTTTGCGATTGTGAATGAATTCGGACAAGAAGTGCCCGTCAACATTTCGCTTGTCGATTTGAAGGTGGACAACGCGATGCCCAGGCTGGTTTGCGGCATCGTGACGGATTTGACATTCAGCCATATGAGAGCCCGTGAACTGAGTGCTGCGAACGAGAAACTCGCCGGCGAGATAGACGAACGGCGCAAGACGGAAGAGAATCTTCAGCTGACCCTCGACGCTGCAGAAATGGGAATATGGGAGCTTGATCTTTTCGACGGTCGACTGAGCCGCTCACCGCAGCACGACCGACTTTTCGGCGACACGGGTCTGCTTTCCTTCGACCTGCCGGCGCTGGTAAGTCGTTTCGTACCGGAAGATCAAACCAAGGTGCACGAGGCGTTCGAGCGAGCCCGCGAGACGGGTAACGTCCAGTTTGAACGTCGGATTCGGAGGGCTAACGACAACGCAGTGCGCTGGGTCAGTGTGAAGGGCCGAACCTTCTATGACGGAGAACATCCCATTCGGATCACCGGCGTCACAGCAGACGTCACGCAAAGACGCGAAGTTGACGAGCAATTGCGGCAAGCCCAGAAAATGGACGCGGTCGGACAATTGACTGGCGGTGTTGCGCACGACTTCAATAATCTTCTGATGATCATCGGTGGCAGCCTCGATATGCTGCGCCGTCGTTTGCCGGACGACGCAAAGCTTGTTCGTCTGTTCGAGACCGCGCGACAGGCCGTAGCTCGTGGATCAAAATTGAACCATCAGCTGCTGGCGTTCTCTCGCCGTCAGGATCTGCAAATGGAGGTGGTCCAGATCAATGATCTCATCCCAACGTTCGAACACCTTCTTGAGCGTGCGGTAGGTGAGATCGTCAAGATAAAGTTCATCAAAGACTTGAACCTTTGGGAATGCCGTACCGACCCGCACCAGCTAGAAACCGCCATCGTTAACCTTGCGATCAACGCGCGCGACGCGATGCCCCATGGAGGTGAACTGGTCATCAAGACCGCTAACCGGCGCGTTAACGAGGCGTTGGCTTCCCGATGGGAAGCATCGGCTGGCGAATACGCCATGATTTCCGTCCAGGATACGGGGATTGGAATGTCGGCGGAAGTGCTCGCACATGTCTTTGAACCATTCTTCACGACGAAGGATGTCGGAAAAGGCACAGGATTGGGTTTGAGCCAAGTCTACGGATTTGCCAAACAATCCGGAGGTTTTGTCGCAGTGGCCAGCATGCCGGGACAAGGCACACTCATCGAAGTGTTTCTGAAGCGATCTAACGATCCGGTCCAAACTGTCCGCAAACCAACCGAAACGAAGTTGGAGGCTGGGACTGGATTAGTCTTGGTTGTCGAGGACGACGCCGATGTGCGAGTCACGACCAGCGGAATGCTCGAGGATCTCGGCTATTCGGTTCTGTCCGCAGCAACTGGAAGTGCTGCGCTTGAGATAGTTCAGGGAACCGCCAGCCTAAATCTAGTCTTTACCGACGTCGTCATGCCGGACGGCATGAGTGGTGTGGAGCTAACGCGGCGGATTGGACTGCTGCGCCCGGAATTGCCGGTGTTGCTCACCTCTGGATACACGGCTCAACGAGCCATTCCCGAAATGCCCACAGGTGAACAGGCTCTTCTGAAAAAGCCTTTCAGTCAGGCCGAGCTATCCGTCGCCATTCGAAAAATCATGGCAAATGCCCGCAATACCTGAGCGGACGAGGCGAGACGCAGTTCCTGTTGGCGAGACCAAATGCCGGACGTGAATCTAGGCAAAAGCTGGAAGCTTGCCGAAGCGCTGCTTGAGCGTGCGCGACGCGCTTTGCCGTACGACACGAGCCCAACTACGCAGCACTTTTGACCCGATACCACAAGTTCGTGGAGCACAATGAACCTGAGCTAGTCCTCGATATGCTCGAAGAACTCGGGCATCTCACGTCTGTGCGTGGCGAGTTTTGGCGCGATTTAGAGCGAGCCACCGAAAACATGGGTCTTCCAGACAGGCTGCCCGCTTTTCGAAGAGCGTTTGCTGAGGCACCTGTGGGGTCGAAACTGCGGTAGCCTTGTTGTGATGTCATCCGCATTTGCGGTTTTGTCTTCTGGCCCTTGGTAAATTGGAGCTGAGTTTGATCCAACATCGGCTAGTGACCCTTTCGACGGCCCACATTGTTGCGGCCTCTCGAAGCGCCTCCATTATATTGCTGCACTGCGGTGGCCGGGTTGGAGAGGATCGAGGTAATCGGGCCGGGAGGAGGGCATAGAAGCCGATCTTAAGTCCTCAACCGAAATTGGGGCTTCGCAGGCCAACCGTTGAACTTGCAGGCAAGACCAGATGGTCGCTCTCGGTCCTGTCCGCATTCATTTCGCAGCTCGGGGTAGCTTCGAATCAGATAGCGGAGGCCTCTCATTGCGTTTACTGTTTCCAGATGCAGGACATGAAGGCTCACTTGGAAAAGCTCCGCATTGAAGCCGAGGAGTGCGAACTCATCAGCAGGCTTGCGACCAATGGGACGAAGAAGGCGCTTTTCGCCAAGCTAGCCGCTCATCACCGGGCGCTGGCCGATGAGGTCGAGGTGGCTATAAAGGCATCCAACTAGGAACTTTACCTATGGCGTCGACTTAGAGTCCTCGTTCCGTGCAGGGAACTCGTAGGGAAGCTCATGACGCAGATACGACATCGGGTCATCCAAACGGAGACCTTTGAGGAGCGACTAGCAGGTCGGGCCAAAGACCTCCGCGACAGGGCGAAGGTAATGCCGCACGGGGTCGAGAAAGACGCGCTGCTAAAGCGAGCGCGGCAGGCTGAGAGCGGCGCGCAGATTAGCGAATGGCTACGCTCTCCCGAGATCCGAGCTCAGACTGGCAACTAAGAGCCATCTTGGCAGCTCTGGCGTGATGGGTACCTTCATAGACGACTCAGCTGGCGAGCTGTCCTTCGTCGGGATGCTCGTTATGCGTGAGACGTTTTCGTTCAAGCACGACTTTATCAATCGGCGATGAAAGGTGAGTATCTCGGCAAGGATCCGCTTGTCCGCTTACCGTTAGCCTCGACGCAGGCTCTGCGAGCGTTGAAGACCACCTGATGCCAATTCGAATGCAGCGCAAGGACGTCGAGCGGCGATCGAATAACGGGATCAATCTAGCGCTCGCGGCCCGTGCTGAAATCGAAGCGACTGCGGTGGTCTCGTGAGGGACCAGGCTGGCAACAGAAATGTCTCTGGCCTCTCCATACGTTGGCGTTTTCCAGAGACCCGGCCATCGAGGTGCCTGAGGTAGCGATGGTGAATTCATCGATCGAAGACGTGGTGGTCATTGCGACCAACTCATCTGGCTGGAACTCTCTTCTGGCCTCTCGATACGTCTGGTTCCTTCGACTACAAACGAAATCGGAGACGCGGCGTTGTACGCGTGCAACGTACTCGAGGCATGCCGGCCCGGTGGAAAATAAGCTCGCCTTCAATGATCGGCCAATTGAGGCGGGGAGGCTGCTCCGTTTAGAGAAGGGGCGCGCGAACGTCGCCCCGCGAGATACTGGTCGCCCCACGTCCAGAGCATGCGAACGACGGGTTCGAGCGAGCGCCCGAGCGCGGTCAACGAATACTCAACCCGCGGCGGTACCTCCGCATAGATTTCGCGATGGATGAGGCCAGCAGCCTCGAGCTCGCGGAGTTGTCGCGTCAGCATGCGTTGCGTGATGCGAGATAGGCGCCGTCGCAGCTCGTTGAAGCGGATGGTGTCGCTGAGGAGATGATAGAGAATCACCGCCTTCCACTTGCCGTCGATCAGATCGAGCGTCGCCTCCACCGGACATCCAGCCGCGCAATCATAGGTCTTGCCGCCGAGCTTCTTCATGGTTCACTCCGTGATACTAGGGGACAGACCTGTGCGTAATTGTCAGCACCTAGATTAGCGCGCAACGTGACGCGCGCAAAGATCGATATGGATCGGTGACTGTCGAATAAGCGGCAGCTGCGGCGTCCAGGGAGACCTTGCCATCATTCCAGCAGGCGACAACCGGCAAAGATCGGCGCAGCGCGCATAGCAATTCAAGAAGTCACAAGGAGCGAGCAACGTGAAGAGCGTGAGAAGAGGGATCCGATTTGTCACCTTGGCTGCCGCAGCCATCGTGGCGACGGCGGTGCATGCGGATAGCGGAGGCAAGAAAGCGGAGGTTATCGCCAAACTACCGCAGTCCGTAGGCAATATTGCCTTTACGCCGGACAACCAGCTGATCTTCAGCCATCATCCATTCTACAGCCCCGACGTCCGGGTCGCGCGGCTGACCTCGGCGACGACATTCGAGCCATTCCCGAATGTCGAGTGGAATACGCCGCGCAAGGGCACGGATCAGTACCTCGACAATGTGCTGGGCCTTCGGTCCGACGAAGCCGGCGTCGTCTGGATCATCGACATGGGCTTCCGCACGCAGATCACACCAAAGCTGGTCGGCTGGAATACGCGCACAAACAGGCTCGAGCGCATCTACTATATGCCGAAACCGGTCACGGTGAAGGGGTCCCAGCCGCAGGATATCGTGATCGATCAGAAAAATCGGAAGTTCTACATCGCTGACGAGAATATCGGACCGGGCGGCGATGGCTCGCATGCAGCCATCATTGTCATCGACATGGATACTGGCGTCGCGCGGCGCGTGCTGGATGGCGATAAATCGACCGTCCCGGAGAATGTGCCGATAACCGTCGACGGCAACGATCTGACGGTGCCGGGCAAGGACGGCAAGCCGTCGATCATCAAGGTCGGCTGCGATGGCATCACGATGGACGTCAAGTCGGAGTGGGTCTACTTCGCACCGCTCAGCGGCCGATCACTGTACCGCATCAAGGCGGCCGATTTGAGCAACGACAAGGTCAGTCCCGAAGAGCTAAGCAGTAAGGTCGAGCGCTACTCGGACAAGCCGAACAATGGCGGCCTGTCGATTGATTACGCAGGCAACCTCTATCTTACCGCCGTCGAGACCAAGTCGATCGGGATTATCGGAGCGGATCGCAAGTACCGCACCTATCTCAACGATCCCGACATGGTGTGGCCTGACGGGATCACGGCCTCGCCGGACGGGTACATGTATGTGTCCGCATCCCAAGTGTCGGCCGCCGCAATGTTCCACGGTGGCAGGGCGGAGAACAAGACGCCGTACCTGATTTACCGCTTCAAGCCCGAGGCTGCCGGCTACATTTCGCGTTGAGGGGGTTGCGCGGCGACCCCGGCAGGATCGCCGGGGGCGCTGCGACGATCACAAAGGGTCTAACGGCCGTTGATGCCGTGTCTGGATCGCTTCGGGCGTGGGCCGCCGCCAGCCTCGCGGCACGTGGAAGCGGCACTTCATGCCTTCGTGGTAGCGATCAAATCGATCCACGATGTCGAGAAGGAATACGGGCCGAAGGTGCCGGCAACTCTGGCGCCTTACGGTGGCCGGTTCGCTATTCGCGGAGGAAAGCTGTAGAATCTCGAAGGCGAGGCGTCCGGCCGTTTCGTCATCATCGAGTTCGACAGCTTGCAGAATGCACTGAGGTGGTACCATTCGCCTGAATATCAGGCGTGACTCTAATCCGACAAAAGCGTCGAGAGCCACGCCCTTCATTGCGGGAGGCATGTGGAAATAGAGCTGTGTCGGCGTGGCCGTCCAGGTAGTTCGGTAAGTTACGCCTTTGCCCGGTGCGTCCTGCTCGCCGAGCTTGCGGGCTTGCGCGACGAATCCGCAGCATCCGTCTGTTCCGGTTCGGGCTCTGCGGCAAGGCCCGCGGAGACGACCTGCTTGCTCTAGTTGCGCAGATGCATCTTCAATTCGCTAAGGAATCGGCGGGACGCCATGCTGTCGAAGCAGCGCTTAGCCGGAAATTTGGCTACTCCAGCATTTTGAGTGCTTCATTCGATCGATTTCAGAATGACGTCTCCTGCGAGCGCGGCCACGGTCCCCGATAGAACGAAAGCGGGCCAAAACATAACCGAGCGCGGCATGCGCGTGCACGAATAGATCCCGATGGTCGCTGCGATGCCAAGCGCGATCACGGCGATCGCCAGGCGCTCCGACGGACCGCCGGGGTCAACGATCCAGTCTGCGCATGCGCTGGCGACGGTTTGGGCCAGCATTGCCGTGGCCCAGAAGAAGCCGCGTACATCGGTGTCATCCGCGGGACCCGGCAGGTTTCCCGTGAGGCGATAGCAGATCACGAAGGAGAAGACGAGCAAGATAGCGACGAGTAAAATCGCGCCGTTGTCACCGACTCCCATCGAGACATCGGTTGTCTCTGCCAGCACTGCACCCAATAGACTCAGCAAAAATGCGGCGAACCAAAAGATCATCCGCCGAAGCCGCCCGGTCGTTCCCTGCAATATCAACGTCGCAAGGAAGCTTAGCATCAGCGCGACGATCACCCTTCCCGAACGGTGAAGGTAGATATGATTGAGTGCATGGCCAGCGGTCTCGCCCGCCATAGCCGCGAGTAGCCAATTGATCCAGAAAGTGGCCGAGAGCTCCGGAACGATGCTCATGCGGACGGATGGCACGCCATTCCGAGCCCTCGGGCCACCCCTTCTCTTGCTGTTCATCCTGCGAGCTCCGGTTTGACGGCGGGAAGGGGAGCGCGATGCGTCTTGCGCTTACGTGCGAACCAGTCGCTGACGTTCTGGAGATAGATATAGACCACCGGCGTTGTGAACAGCGTCAATAGCTGCGAGACGATCAGGCCGCCGACGATCGCGAAGCCGAGCGGTTGCCTTAATTCCGATCCGGTCCCCGTGCCGATCATCAGCGGAACGCCGCCGAGCATCGCGCACATGGTCGTCATCAGGATCGGACGGAACCTGACCTTGCAGGCCTCCAGCGCGGACTGTTCGGCCGAAATTCCCCTGTGGCGCTCGGCCTCGAGCGCGAAATCGATCAGCATGATGCCGTTCTTCTGCACGAGGCCGATCAGGAGGATGATCCCGATCAACCCGATGACGTCGAGCCCGAAGCCGAAAGTCCAGAGCGCCATGAGCGCACCGAGCCCGGCGGACGGCAGCGTCGACAGAATCGTGACCGGATGGATCGTGCTTTCATAGAGCATGCCGAGGATCAGATAGACCGCGACAATCGCGGCCAGAATCAAGACGGGCGTGGAGGCGAGCGCAGACTGGAAAGCCTGGGCGTTGCCCTGGAAGCTCGTCGCAACGGTCGACGGCATATGCAGCGCGGCCGCCTCCTGCTGTACGGCGGCGACCGCCGTGCCAACAGCCGTTCCGGGCGACAGATTGAAGCTTAGCGTGACCGACGGAAACTGGTTCTGATGGTTTACCGCCAGCGCCGCCGAGCCATATTCGATGGTCGTGAACTGACTGAGCGGTACCACCGATCCGTTCGACGAGCGGACGTAGATGCGGTTCAACGCGTAGGGGCCGGACTGAAACGACGGATCGACCTCGAGGATCACGTAGTAGGTGTTCAACGTGGTGAAGAGCTGGGCGACGTGACGTTGGCCGAACGCATCGTACAGCGTATTGTCCACCGCCGCCGGATCGATGCCTAGGCGGGAGGCGGCATCGCGGTCGATCTTGAGCTTGAGCTGACGCGCAGCATTGGCCTGGTCGCTGGCGACGTCGGCGAGCTCCGGCCGCTTTTTCAGTTTATCGAACAAATTGCTGGCCCAGGTGTTCAGCTCGTCCTGGTTTACATCCGTGAGCGTGAACTGGTACTGGGTCTTGGACAGGCGGCTGGCAAGATTGATGTCCTGCGTCGCCTGCATGAACACGGCGATCCCCTGCAGCTTGGCGAGCTTGGCATCGAGCTGCCGGATTACCTCGTCGGCGCTGAACTGGCGCTCGTTCCGCGGTTTCAGCAACACGAACAGGCGGCCGTTATTCTCGGTCACGGTAGGGCCGCCCGGGCCGATATAACCGGTGGCGTTGGCGACCGAAGGGTCCTTTGCGATCACGTCGATCACGCCCCGTTGCAGCTCGGCCATCTCTGTCGGTGAGACGTCGGCCGAGGCTTCCGTGATGCCGGTGATCATGCCGGTGTCCTGCTGGGGAAAGAATCCTTTCGGGATGCCGGCGAACAGCACGCCCGTCGCCACCACGCTCGCAAGCATGACCGTCACCGTCGCGAGCTTGAAGCGCAACGCAACGGACAGAAGAGCCTCATAGCCGTGCTGGATCGCCACGAAACCGCGCTCCAGCGTCCGCGATGCCACGCCCGTACCCGCGCCGTGGCTGGAAAGCAGGTAAGCGCACATCGTCGGTGTCAACGTCACCGACACGACAACGGAGACGGCGATCGCAACGCAGACGGTGACCGCGAACTCCTGGAACATACGTCCGATCACGCCGCCCATCAGGAGCAGCGGAATGAACACCGCAACCAGCGACACTGAAATCGAGATGATCGTGAACCCGATTTCGCCGGCACCCTTCAGCGCGGCCTCCAGCGGCGACAGTCCCTCCTCGATGTGTCGCGAGACGTTCTCGATCATGACGATCGCATCGTCGACGACGAAGCCGACCGCGATCGAAAGACCCATCAACGACAGATTATCGAGGCTATAGTTCAGGAGATACATCACGCCGAACGTGCCGATCAGCGAGATCGGCACCGAAATCGCGGGAATGATGGTCGCCCAGAAATTGCGGAGGAACAGGAAGATGACGCCGACCACGAGTGCTATGGTCAGGAGCAGCGTGAACTGCACGTCGGCAACACTGGAGCGGATCGTCTGCGTGCGGTCTGATGCGATCGTGACCTTGATGTCCGAGGGCAGGCCCGCAACCAGTTGCGGCAGCAGCTTCTTGATGCCATCCACCGTACCGATCACGTTGGCGCCCGGCTGACGCTGAATGGCGAGGACCACCGCCGGCTTGTCGTTGTACCATCCGTGCAGCGTCACGTCCTCCGCCGCGACTTCGGCTTGGCCGATGTCGCGCAGCCGTACCGGTGCGCCGTTCCGATAGGCGATGATCAGATTCTCATAGCCCTTGGCCGTCAGCACCTGGTCATTGGTCGCGAGCGTGTAGGCCTGTTCATCGCCGTAGAGGACGCCCTTGGGCTGGTTGACGGTGACGTTGCCGAGTGTCGCGCGCAATTGCTCGAGGTCGATGCCGGCCGCGGCAAGCTTCGCCGGATTGACCTGGACACGGATCGAGGGTTTTTGCATGCCGCCGATTGTGACCAACGACACGCCCGGCACCTGCGACAGCTTTTGCGCCAGGATGCTGTCGGCATAGTCATCGACCTTGGTGAGCGGTTCGGTGTCCGACGTCAGCGCGATCAGGAGCACCGGCACGTCGGCCGGATTGACCTTGCGGAAGATCGGTGGCGACGGCATGGTTTTCGGCAATTGCCCCGCCGCCGCATTGATGGCGGCCTGCACGTCCTGCGCAGCCGCATCAGTGCTGCGGTTCAGCGCGAATTGCAGGGTGATCTCGGTGTTGCCGAAGCCGCTCGACGAGGTCATGGCGGTGAGGCCGGCGATCTGACCGAACTGGCGCTCCAACGGCGTGGCGACCGACGAGCCCATGGTCTGAGGATCGGCGCCTGGCAGTTGCGCGGTGACCTGGATCGTTGGCGTGTCGACCGTCGGAAGGGCCGAAATGGGCAACCGGGAGAAGGCAACCAAGCCGATCAGCGTGATGCCGATCGCGAAGAAGACTGTGGCGACGGGTTTGCGAATGAAGCCTTGGGAGATGCTCATGGCAGCATACCTGCGCTTGCGGTGGTGGCGTTCTGAACCGAGTCCTTGCGACTGTCAGGTACGACCTCGACCGATGTCCCGGGCTTCAGCCGGTACTGACCGGCGGTGACAACGGTTTCGTCCCCGGACAGGCCCTGGTCGATCAGCACCTTGCCGTCGCGCGACTGGCCGGCCTTGATCTCGCGCGCGCTCACGACATGGTTGGTATCGACAACATAGACGAAGTTGTCGCCCGGTCCCTGCTGCACAGCCGTCAGTGGCACGGTGACGGCGTCATGGCGGATCGCGACGGTGAGATGGATGTTGACGAACGATCCCGGCCAGAGGTTCTTCTGTTCGTTCGGAAAGGACGCCTTCAGCCGCACCGTGCCGGTGGACGCATCCACCTGATTGTCGATCAGCATCAGGCTGCCATGGTCCAGCTTGTGCGTGTTGGCCGCGTCATAGGCATCGACGGACGCCTCGCCGGATGTGATCGCTTTCTGTACGTCGGGAATGTCGGTCGAGGGCAGGGTGAAGATGATCGAGATCGGCTGTAGTTGCGTGAGAGTTACGAGCCCGGTCGTGTCAGTTGGGTGCACGATATTGCCGGGATCGATGCGGCGGATGCCGGTGATCCCGGCGAAGGGCGCGCTGATCGTGGCGTAGCTCAACTGGGTTTGCGCAGCCTCTAGCGCGGCCTTGTCCAGCGCGACCGTGCCCTGGCCCTGCGCCACCTGGGAATCTTGCGTATCGAGCAGCTGCTGGGTGGCAAATCCGCGCGCGGCAAGCGGCTGTGTCCGCGCAAGGTTGATTTGCGCGTTCTTCAGGCTCGCCTGATCACGGGCAAGGGCGGCCTCCGCCTGGTCGACCTGCGCCTCGAACACGCGCGGATCGATCTTGGCCAGCATGTCGCCGCGTTTCACGTCCTGGCCCTCCACAAAATCGACGCTGTCGAGCGTCCCCTGGACCTGGGTGCGGATGGTCGCGGTGTTGATGGGCGTCACGGTGCCGAGCCCTTCGAGCACGATGGGCACGTCGCTCTTGTGCGCATGCGCCGCCGTCACCGGAACGAGTGGCACGGCCGTGGATAGGGCCTTGGGTGTAGCCTTGGGCTCAGCCGCATGGCTCGGCGCGGGGACGTGCAGGACATACGCGCCGGTCCCGGCTCCGATCAGGAGAACCGCGCTGGCGAGGAGAAGAGTCTTTCTGGACGGCATCGCTTCACGCTCCATGATGACGGTGTTGGCGGCTGGCATTTGCGACCAGCTCCAGGACGAAGGTTTCGGCTGCGTTCCCCGCGGTCCGCGCGTCGTTCGCCGCGGTCGAATCGAACCCGATGATCCGTGCGTCGATATCGGCAGCGCGCAGCGCGGCAATGAGATCGAGCTGCGTGCCCCCGCGATCCTCACGCCGCACGACAAGCCGGATCGCCGCGGTGGTGGGGACGATACGAAACGACGGCGCCGCGCAGGGAACTGCGATCGCAAGCAGGCCGGCACAGCCGATGTCTCCCCGCAGCACAAGCTCGAGGGCGGCACGGGCCGCCTGACCCTCTGCAAGCAGGATCAGCCGGTCCGCCTCGATGTCTTGCCGCGCCAGCTCAGCGGCAACGCCGCGCAGGATCTCATCGGGCAAATTCTCATCAGAAGGGTCACTGCGGACGGAAACGGGCGACCACAAAGCGAGCGGCGTCAGACGGCGCCAGCGGCGCAGCTCCGCAGGCGTCGCAATCAGCGGGGCGTCCGGCCCGGCAATGACTGCGACGGTGACCTTCGCGGCGATGCGCGATGGTCGGGCGGCGATCCCGTATGGCGAGCGTGTTGACATGACTTGAAGCTGGCCGCAGTGGGACTATTATTCAAATGAATTGAGATAATGTTCCAATTCACATTGTGCATCGAAGCCCGAGAATGCCATGAGACTTCGCAACCTCGATCTCAATCTGCTCCTGGTGTTCGACGCGGTGCTGCGCGAGCGCAGCGCGGTGCGGGCCGCGGAGAGCCTCGCCATCAGCCAGCCGGCCGTCAGTCACGCACTCAACCGGCTGCGCCATGCGCTGAAGGACAAGCTGTTCATCCGCACCCCCGCGGGAATGAGTCCGACTCCGAGAGCCGAGCAGCTTGCGCTTCCCGTTCGCAAGGCCCTCAACGAGCTCCAGCTCGCGGTCGAAGGTGACACATTCGACCCTTCCACGGCGGACCGGCGCTTCACGATCGCGGTGAACAATTATGCAGCCGTGGTCGCGGTGGGGCCGATCTTGGCCACGGTGCGCGCGCAAGCACCGACCGTGCGACTGTCACTCGTGCCCAGCGGGACCCTGAATCTCACGGATCGATTGGACCGCGGCGAGCTCGATCTTGCGTTGTCGGGGCGGGCTATCGATGGTGAGCGGTTCGCTTCGCAACAGCTGATCGAGGATCGCTTCGTGGCCGTGCTCCGGAGCGGCCATCCGGCGCTACGAAAACGGCTGACGGCGGGGGCGCTTGCCGAATTGGGGCATCTGGGGATCAGCTCGAGCGGGGAGAATTTGGACTTTGTGGATGCGTTCTTCAAAGCAAGGAAGAGCGCCCGCCTTGTCGCCTCTGACGTGCCCTATCTCTCCGCGGGGGCGGTTTTGGTACAATCGAACCTTGTCGCCATCCTCGGACGCAAGCTGGCGATGGAGTTCCGTCGCGCCTATCCGATCGAGATCAGGGAGCTGCCATTCGAAGCCCCAGTTCTGCACAACGTGATGAGCTGGCATCGGCGCTTTGACGATGTCCCCGCCCACCGATGGTTGCGTAGTACAATTATTGGAGCCGCCACCACCTTATGAGGCGCGGACGCATCTGGCGGGAAGCAGGCCCGATTTCGTGGAGTTTGGTCCTCCACCTTGAATGACTCTCATGGCCTGAAAATGCATAGCTTTGCGGGCTCGCGTCAGCCTAGAGAGTGACGTCCGAGTGGTAAAGAACGCCGGTGGGCGCTGGTGCTTAGGGGCGCGTTTGGAAAGCGCTGCAATCCGGTCATCGGCTACCTAACGATATCGCGGATCCCGGTTTGCACTATTGAAGCCATCTGCGGGGGCGGTGGTCTGCGCGGCTTGTCCAGAGCAGTCTCCCTAAGTTACGCTTCCACACTCTTCTAGCGGCCCGTTTGAAGTCATGCCGCCTGCGGAATTCTTTCTTACTCCACGCCCAGAGTGTTTGGTTTCAATCGCATTTGGGTCAAGGCTCTTCGGCTATCAGGCAGTGCGATAACTGTGATCGTGCGACGAATGCCCACTATCGGTCGGATAAGCTCGGTGGTGCGACCAGTAAGTCGTTGATTATTCTCAACCCCGGTGTGTCTCTTAATCAGCGGGTCCCTGGTTCGAGCCCTGGTGCGCCCACCACCTTCAAGAGATTGGTCCGCAAGGTTTTTTTAGTTTCATTGAGAGAACAAATCCGGTCTCGTGCGAGGTTTCTTGTGATCGAACATTGCTCGGCCGGACTTGTGTTCGACTTTTCCTTTGTTTCCGTACCTTCACCCATTCGATACAGCGCGCAAATCTGACGGTACATGCCGATTACGCGCCCGTCGTAGATTAGGATAGTAGAGCGAGTAAAGCGGACAATCCGTTCTGCCCATCGTCGTAGGGTAGCGATGCTTGCGCTCCGCCAGCAGGGCATTCCGGCTGTGATTCAACTCGGCATCGGCATGAATCACAACCAAGCTCTGCTCAATGGGGCGGTACACCTCGTTGTCTATTTCCCGAGGTGCTAGCCGAGCTACAGCCTTTCTGACTACACGCAATAGGCATGGGCGCCGTCGAGTGGTGCCCGCGCGTTATCCACGCGGGGCGGCTGGACGCCATCGTCAGCAAGGCTTCGATCGCAGTCGAACTTTCCAACTGCTCGGCCTTCTGCAACAGCTTCTTGCGTTGAGCTATTGAGTCGCGGCAAGTGCTTCCGCGCTCCGAGCCTGGCGGCCGGCTGTCTATTGGAATTCAGCATCACGATCGTGTACCGTGGGTTCGACTCCCACTCTCTCCGCCATACGCTAGTTTTCTCCGATGCGGACCTTTGCGCTGGACGTCGACATCCGGACTGCAGAAATACAAGGGCCGCCTCGCCGATTAGCGGGGCGGCCCGTCGAAAACAACTCACCAGCAAACGGCCCACCGACGAGGCTGTGCCATCGTCGCGGCCGCTGCGCCGTGGGAGCCGCCACAGACCGCCGTTACTTCGCGGCTGCGCGGGCGGCCTGTTCGATCACGTCGGCCACGGCGTCCGGGTTGGAGACGGTGACCGCGTGCGAAGCGTTGATCTCGATGACGGTGGACTGGGCGCGATCGGCTTCGAATTTCTGTTCGGCCAGAGGAATGGCGAGATCCTGCGTGGTCAAGATCTGCCAGGTAGGCTTAGTCGTCCATGCAGCGGACGTCAGTTTCTCGGTCAAGCAAGCGAAGTCCATGTGGCGTTGGGTGGCGAGCAACATGGCGGCCTCGCTCGCGGGCACATCGGCTGCGACCTGACTGTGAAACTTGTCGGCCTGGTAGAGGACATACTTGCCGCTGGTTCCGTCGGGTCGGGTGTAGGGGATCACATCGGTCGACGTTGGGAATGAGCTGCCGGGAAACCGTTCGATCAGTTGGGCCGGAGCTTCCCCTGCCGCGGGCAAGATTGAGCCCGCGTATACGAGGCTCTTAACCTTCTCGTCCCCGCCGGCCTCCGTGATGACGGCACCGCCGTAGGAATGGGCCACCAGGATGATGGGTCCCTGGATTCGGTCGATCGCGCTGCGCAGGTAGGCGGCGTCGACCGACACGCCCAGCAACGGGTTGGCGAAGGCGACGACCGGGTAGCTGTCGCGATGGAGTCGCTGGATCACCCGATTCCAGATCGACGCGTCTTCGAAGGCCCCGTGCACAAGCACGATAGTGGGCTGGGTTGATTTGCTAGTCATCGTGATTTCCTTCTCAAGAGGGTTGTGCAGGAGGTGGATCATCATCTGCCTTGTAATGAGGAGCCGCAGAGCGGCGCCTTGCTTGTCGGCGATCGTATGAAGCCGATGAACCCGCGGAGCCGCTTCCTGGATGCGCGTTTGAGACGCACGCCACGCGTTGAAGTTCGCTCTTGCTGCTTCTGCGGCGCCAGCTCGTTGATCGCATCTCGAAGATGGGCCGCAGCTCTCAGGTGCTCCGGTCCATCTAGCAAGCTCAACGCTTCCAGCATGAGCGAAGGCGCCACCGAACCATCTGAGATTGAGCCGAGCATGATCGTCCCTTGCTGCTAAGGAAGCGACCTTCGGAAAAACTGCCGGCTCAGTGGCTCGCGAGATGACGCAACCAGGCTTCGTTCACATTGCCAGTTCGGTTTCCTTGATGTCGGCGATAGGACCCAGGATGGCCGGATCGAACTCCTTCAAGGCGCTGCGTTCGGACAGACGTCTGGGCAAGTCGGGATTCGCGAGAGCTCCTCTACCGATCGTGACGATATCGGCACCGTCGTCGAGCGCAGCGACCGCCTGCTCGATATTGTGCAGGCCGCCATTGGCGAGGATCTTTGCTTTCGGAGCATAACGCTTGGCGAGGCGCATCAATGACGGCCCGCCCTCGGCGAACGCCGGTCTCCACGCCTCGAATTCGGTTACATGAATGAAGTCCGCGCCGGCATCGCCGAGGCTGCCGAAGATGATTTCGGCATCGCTCTCCGCGCCCGCCCACTTATGATTATAGTCATTCACCTTGCCCTGCGAGATCCGGACGCCGATTGGCACGGTGGCGCTGACCTTGGCCCGCACCGCCTTCAAAGTTTCCACGATTAACCTCACGCGGTTTTCCGTGACACCGCCCCAACGGTCCGCTCTGTGGTTGGAGTAGGCGGTCAAGAACTGGTCAAGCAGATAGCCGTTGGCGCCGTGAATTTCGATGGCGTCGAATCCGGCAACTTCGATTGCCCGTGCTGCCGAGTCGGCAAAGCCGGTGATGGCATCGGCGATTTGCTCTTCCGTAATGACGGCCGGCAACGCGTAGCGGTCCTTGCCATGATAGAATTTCATCTGCTCGCCCTTCGGCTGAATTGCAGACGGCCCGATTGTGCCATCGCGAAAGCGATTGCCTTGGCTGATCGCGCCGGCGTGCATCAACTGAGCAATCGCGAGTGCCCCCTGCGCGCGGATGCTATTGGCAACCGGCTTCCAGGCCTTGGCCTGCGCTTGATCGGTCATGCCGGGCTGGTGGACATAGCCCTGGGAGAACGCCTGATCGGTGTAGGTGCCATCGGTGCTGACCATTCCGAAGCCGCCCCGCGCGAAGCGTTCGTAGTAGCGGGTCATGGTTTCGGTCGCCCGGCCGTCCTCGGTCGCCGTGATGCGGGTCATCGGCGCGACAGCGAGGCGGTTCTTCACGGCATGGCCTTTTATAACGATCGGCGCGAAAAGTGCGCTAGTGCCGATATCCATGGCCAAGGTCTCCTTTGACGCCAAATGCGCTTTCTTCCAGAAAGTGAAGGTTTTTAGCTCGATTGGCGTCGATTTAGCTTCTGCTGGCATCGTGCAGAAGCCGGGCTGGACGATAAGCACTATATTGATTATCGTTATAATATGGATCTCGCAGACATTGCGCTGTTTCGGACGATCGTGTCGGTCGGCAGCCTGTCGGCTGCGGCGCGCCAGATCGGTGCGACGCCGATGCTGGTCAGCCGGAGGCTGGCCGGCCTGGAAGCCGAGTTGGACGTGCGCCTATTTCACCGCACGACGCGCTCGCTTTCGCTTACTCATGAGGGCGAGGCCTTTTTGCCTCATGCAGTTGCTCTCATTGAAGCTCGCGATTCAGCGCTCGAGTCAGTGTCGACCGCCGGCTCAGGCCTGTCGGGTGTACTGAAGATCACGGCCCCAAACGTCATTGGGCACTCTGTTGTCGTCCCCGTCGTCGCCGACTTGATCGCCGACAATCCCGCACTACGCGTCGATCTGACCTTGAGTGACGGCGTCGTCGATATTGCGACGGCAGGACTGGATGTGGCGGTGCGCGTAGCGGTGATGAAGCCTTCCGACATGATTGCGACCAGGCTGGCAGACAACCCATTCACCCTCTGTGCGTCGCCCGGCTATGTCACGCGTTTTGGAGAACCGAGGACAACCGGCGACCTGGTCAGGCACCCGTGCATCAAGCTGCACGCGATGGATACCTGGCCATTCATGCGTGACGACGAGATGGACCAGGTCCGCGTCAACGGTGCTTTGTCGGCCAGCACAGTCGATGCCGTGCGGGCAGCCTGCATCGCGGGCGTCGGCATTGCCTATTTGACCTACTGGGATGTGCATAAACTAGTCGAGCGCGGAGAGTTGCAGCGGATCATCCTCGCCGATGTCGAGCCGCTCGAAGTTGGCATATGGGCGGTCTTCCCGACCCGTACGCAAATGCCTGCCCGTGTGAGGGCCTTGATCGATGCTTTACGGGAGCGGCTGCACGCGGGTGCCGATGCCGGATCACACGCGACGTCCGGTTCAGGATCGCGCGGACGCGCCTGAAGGTAAGGCCGGCGGCGACGCTCATTTATCCAGCTATCCCGGCTTCGAGCCCAGGAGTCCCCAAATCGTCTTCGTGCGACCGGTTTATCGGCTGGAGGGTGATCGTCGGACGGCGCGAACCGTGGTGCCCCGCTTCTTGCGTGATATCCGCGCGCTGGCTACGAAAGCCTGCTGATCCACCTGAAGCTTGAGCGTCGCGCGAACATGTTCGGCGAGCTTCAACGCGTTATCGGCGTTGGAAGCCAGGCGAGACAGCAGCTGGGACAGCAGCTTGAACTCCTCGCGAGAAAGTATGCCAAAAAACGCATCGTTGACCGGTCGTTGCAGGGCGGCGAGGCGGATCAACAAGCTCACTCCGTGCTGGGTGAGGGTGAGTTGAACGCGCCTTCCGTCTTCCGGATGAGGGCTCTTCTCGAGCAATCCGTCGAAGACCAGTTTGTTGATCTCGTTGGTGACGAAGGCGCCGCTTAGATACAGTCGTTCGGCGATTTGGTTGACGCCCATCGGTTCATCCGCTGTCGAATTCTTGATCGCGATCAGGATCAGATACTGGGTCGGGGACAGGTCGACAAAGCTCGCAAACGTTTCGCGGGCAGCTTCCAGGCAGCGGCCGAACGCGAAATAATCGTAGAGCAGGCCGCGAAGCGTGCGGTCTCCGTCTTTATCGAGCAGGTCGGGTTTCGACGCCGTCAAGAGCGCATCGGTCACTCGGCATTCTCCCCGCGAAATCATCGCTTTATGAGTTCGCCTAAAGAGCACGCATACGTCCGCCCAGCAAGGGGCTTGACATTCTCAGATAGCTTTGTCAGAAAGCTACTTGAGAATTATAAATTAGGGTTGGAATAGCGAGGCAGGCGTCCCATGGAGGACCGTGCATTCAGGCGTGTGCTGGGGGAGTTCGCGACCGGCGTTGCGGTGGTGACCGCGCGCGGCAGGGGTGACGAGCTTGTCGGCATGACCATGAGCTCGTTCAACTCCGTCTCGCTCGATCCGCCGCTGGTCCTGTTCAGCGTCGACCGCAAGGCCCGTAGCCTGCCCGCAATGCTCGAAGCCAAGGGTTTCGCCGTCAACATCCTTGCCCGCGATCAGGAGCAGATCTCCGATCAGTTTGCGCGCGCGCTTTCCAACAAGTGGGATCAAGTCAAGACGTCGGTCGGCCACGCGGAAGCACCGCTGATATCCGGTGCTTTGGCCCATTTCGAGTGCGCGCCGTTCGGAAACTACGACGGCGGCGATCACGTGATCTTCGTGGTCCGCGTCATCAGGCACGCTGCGCGCAGTGAGCCGGTCTCGCCATTGATCTTCTTTCGCGGGCGTTACCGCGATCTCGTCGATGAAACCGAGCGCGTGCCGACCTGGCCGCTTCCCATTCACTACTAGCTTCGAACCGGAGAAACGCGATGCGTAGCGCAAAGGAATATTTGTCAGGCCTGAAGGATGGCCGGACCATCTACATTAACGGCGCCTCGGTGGGCGACGTGACAACGCATCATGCCTTCCGCAACCTGGCGGGCTCCATGGCCGGGCTGTTCGACTTTGCGAACGCCAGGGAGAACGCCGATCTCATGACTTTCGAGACCGATGCCGGACGGGCCAACCGGATTTGGCAGCTTCCGGCGTCCTACGCCGACCTCGTCGAGCGGCGGAAGGCACTGGAAGTGTGGGCATCGCTGCATGCAGGATTCATGGGCCGCGCCCCGGATCACGTCGCGTCCTGTATCTCAGGCCTCTACATGGGTCTCGACGTCTTCAAAGCATACGATCCGGCCCGCGCCGGAGCGCTCGAGAGCTACTACCGCTACGCGCGCGACAAGGATCTCTACCTCACCTACGTCATCATCAATCCGCAGGCCGACCGCTCCAAGGGCGCGGCCGAGCAGGCCGATCCGTTCCTCACCGCCGGCGTGGTCGATCGTGACGCCGAAGGCATTACAATCCGTGGCGCCAAGATGCTCGCCACCGGGGGCGTGGTGGCCGACGAGGTGTTCGTCACGACCATCCAACCGATGCGCCCGGGCGAAGAGCGCTATGCGATGTCCTTCGCGATCCCGATGAAGACGAAGGGCCTCAAGATGCTATCGCGCAAGTCCTACGAGGACACCGCCGGCGCAGTATTCGACAATCCCCTGTCGAGCCGCTTCGACGAGAACGACTCGGTTCTCTATTTCGACGACGTCAAGGTCCCCTGGGATCGTGTCTTCATCGAGGGCAACGTCGAAATGTGCCAGAAGCAGTTTCACGCCACGCCTTGCCACGTCTATCAGAACTACCAGGCGATGGTGCGCCTGAGCGTGAAGCTCAAGTTCCTGGCCGGTCTTGCGCATCGGACCGCCGAAATGAACGGCGTCACCCAGTTCCCGCAGGTGCGCGAGATGCTCGGCCAGCTGGCGGCCGAGACCGGCATGGTGGAGGCGCTGGTCGCGGCGATGGAGGCGAAAGGTACGCAGGTTGGTCCTTATTTCATCCCGGACCGGCACACCCTCTATTCGGCACAGGTGCTCACGCAGCAGCTCTACGCGCACATCGTCAATACGCTCCGTGAGCTCGCCGGCGGCGGCATGATCATGTTGCCCTCATCAGTCGCCGACTTAGGCAACCCGGAGATCGCCGCGTTGATCGGCAAGACCCAGCAGTCGCCGAAGGCCAACTCACATGATCGCGTGAAGTTCTACAAGCTCGCGTGGGATGCTGTCGGCTCCGAGTTTGGGTCACGTCACCAACAGTACGAGATGTTCTACGCCGGCGCGACGTTCGTCACCAAGGGACATTCCTATCGTACCTACGACTGGGCCGGTGCCGATCGGCTGGTCCAGACCATGCTCGATTCCTACGACCTCAATGGCATCGCGACCACCCGTAAAGCCGCCTGATCCAGGGGAGACAATTCATGCCTGTCAACAAGACGCACGACGAATTCTACACGCTCGACATGGCCAGCGGCTGGGAAACGCCCGCGGGCTATCCAGCGGGCATCCAGCAGAAGATCATTGCCGGCGGCTTGGACGAGCAGAACCGGCACGGGACTCGAACCCGGCTGCTTCGCTTCGCGCCGGGCGTCTATACGACCGCACCGTTTTCTCACGAATACTGGGAAGAGGTCTATCTCGTCTCGGGCGACCTGATCGTCGGCAACGATGTGAAAGGCGAGGGCGGAAAGAGCTTCCCGCCGAACACCTACGCCTGCCGGCCGCCGCATGCACCGCATGGGCCGTTCAAGTCGGTCACCGGCTGCCTGCTTCTGGAAATGCACTATTTCGATCCGGTTTGATCCCAGATCGTTGTCGCCAACAAAGTCATTTGACCGGCCAAGGGAAAGAAGACAGATGGCCTTCGAAGGCATTTCCATAGCAGTCGCGCGCTGCCTTTCGTCACTTCACCGGCTCTTCAGACTGGATCGCAGGTTGCCGCAATCCAACCTCCGATTGGTCGTCGATGGTCTCGCCGGTGCACTCGCCCTCGGTGTCATGGCGACCACTCCGGCCGCCGCACAGGAAAAGCCGAGCTCGCTCGGCCTGGGTATCTTCACGTTCACGTCCGGTCCCGCCGCAGCCTTCGGCATGCCAGGCAAGAATGCCGCCGACGTCATGATTGACGAGATCAACGCGACCGGCGGAATCGAAGGCGTGCCGGTCAGAGCGACCTACGTCGACGAGGCACAGGGAGCGCAAGGGGTGATCGCTGAATATCGCCGGTTGACGGGAGATGCGAAGAACCAGGTGATGATCGCTGCCTTGTCGAGCGCGAACTGCCTGGCACTGGCGCCGATCGCGGAGCAACTCGAGGTTCCGACGGTAGGCTGGAACTGCGACACGCATCAGCTCCTTATGGACGGCAAAAGCAAATACGTGTTCCGTCCCAACGGCAACACCGTGCCTGAATTCATCGCCTACGCGATCTACCTCCTGAATCGCAAGCCGGACGTGAAGACAGTTGCGATCATCAATCCGGATTACGCGTTCGGCCATGATGCGGCTAAGATATTTACCGCGGCATTGAAGGCGTTGAAGCCAGACGTCGAGATCGTTGCCGAGCTCTATCCGAAGCTCGGCTCACCGAACTACCAGACGGAGATTTCGCGCCTCGCCACCGCGCGTCCGGATGTCGTGTTCTCCAATCTGTGGGGCGCCGATCTCGAGAACTTCGTGCGTCAGGCCACGCCGCGTGGACTCTTCACATCCAGCCAGGTGATCCTCGCGATCGGCGAGACTGTGCTGCAACGGGTGCCGCTGCCCGACGGCGTGATCGTTGGGGTTCTCGGTGACGGTTGGTGGATGTCGCCGGATGCCAAGGCCAATTCCGAGACGGTGAAGTTTGCTGAGACGTACAAGGCGCGGTTCGGCGAGTACCCCGTGTTCCCGTCCGTCAAGATGGCCAACGCGCTGATCTACGTAAAGTCCGCTTACCGGACCGCGATGAAGAACAACGGCGGACGGTGGCCGACGCGGGCCGAGCTCGCGGATGCCATGAAGGGTAGCAAGGTCGAGACCCTGACCGGCACCATGCAGACGCGCGCGGACAATGACGGCCTCGTCGACCAGATCATCGGCGTCACGGTGAAGACACCGGCGCAGCCGTTTCCCGTGATCGGCGACATGGTCCGCTACCCCGGCGATAGCCTGATGCCGCAAGCCGGTCAGGATCCGCTCGCCTGGATATCGACTCTCAAGCCCGAGTTCGCGAAGGGGCTACCGAAGCCGGGAAGCTACAAATAACCCCGACGACAGGTTCGCTTCACCCCAACTACGTAAGGCGCAGGCCGATGTCGAATGCAATCATCCCCTTGCTGCTGGACAGCCTGGCCAGCGCCGCGTTGATCTTCTTCGCGGCGGTCGGCCTGACGCTGGTCTTCAGCGTCCTGCACGTCCTCAATGTTGCCCATGGCAGCCTCTATTCGATCGGCGGCTATATCGCGGCCTCGGCTTGCCTGTTCATCTCGAGCCGGCAGCTCAGTCCGTATTTGTCGTTCGCCGCGTTGCTGTTCAGTGCCGTGTTCGTCGCGGCCATATTCGGTCCGCTGATCGAGCGCAGCTTGGTTCGATGGACCTACGGCAAGTCGGAAGGGGTGCAGATCCTGATCACGTTCGGGTTGTTCCTCATCCTCGAGGACGTCCAGCGTATGATCTTCGGCGTGCAGTCCTTCTACGAAGACGCGCCGATGCGATTGCTCGGTACGTCGAGCATCGGTGGTGTCGTCTATCTTAACTATCAAATCCTCCTGATCGGCATGGCTCTTCTCGTCGTCGTCGGCCTGCGGCTGTTGATCAATCGCACCCGACTTGGGCGGCTGATCACGGCCGTCGTGACCGACCGCGAGATGGCGCAGTCGATCGGCATCGACACCAACCGGATCTTCATCCTGGCGTTCTCGCTCGGGGTGTTCCTTGCCGCACTGGGCGGAGCTCTTGCGGCGCCGACGTCGGGTATCGCACCGGGGCTCGGTGCCGACACCATGGTGCTCGCCTTCGCGGTCGCGGCGATCGGCGGACTCGGACAGATCGAGGGAGCCGCTGTCGCCTCGCTGATCGTCGGCCTGGCACGTGTGCTCGCAATCTATCTGGCGCCGTCGCTGGATGCTGTTGCGCCCTATGCGGCGATGCTGGTCGTTCTCGTGATCCGTCCGTACGGCCTGTTCGGATCGGTCACGGCGCGGAGGATATGATGCGAACGTTTGTTGCCGTTGCGGCGGTGTTCATTCTTGCGGCGCTGCCGCTGGCGGCGCCCTGGCTTCAATTCGTGTTGACGCTAGCGATCGCGAAGGGTTTTGCGGCGCTCGGCGTCGCCGTACTGCTCCGCGCGGGGCTGATCTCGATCGGCCATGCGATGTTCTTTGCTACCAGCGCCTATGGCATCGCGTTCCTGGCGCGGGCCGGTATCAATGATCTCGGGCTGCTGCTGATCCTCGCGGTGCTGGCCGGCGCACTGGTTGGCGTGATCGCCGGATCGTTTCTTGTCCGTTACCGCGCGATCTTCTTCGCGATGCTGAATCTCGCAGTCTCGATGGTGTTCTACGCGTTGTGCACCAAACTCTACGGCGTCACTGGCGGAACCGACGGAATGCCTGTTCCGATCCCGACCGTTTTCGGCGTCGTGTTCGCCGAGCCAATGTTCAAGTGCGTCCTGTTTTACCTAAGTCTGACACTGATGGTCCTCGTCGGGTTTGCCGTCCAGCGCTACCTGAACAGTCCGCTGGGGCATGCGCTGTCGGCCGTTCACACCAACGAGATCCGGCTCGAATATCTGGGTATTCCCGTCTGGGCGGTTCTGCTGATCGCTTACGTCATCTCAGCGGCGCTTGCGGGGCTTGGCGGCGCGATCGCCGGTTTTGCAGTCGGGCGTGTCGTCCCTGACTTCGCGTTCTGGACCGCGTCGGGTCACCTCGTGCTGATCGCCGTGCTTGGCGGCATCGGCGGCGTGCCGGGTGCGTTCATCGGCGCCTTGTTCTTGGAGCTGCTGCACAGCGCCGCCGTGACCGTCACGGATGCCTGGAATCTAATCGTCGGCATGACGCTGATCATCGTGATCATGTTCATGCCGCAGGGGCTTTACGGATTGTTCGTGCGCAAGGAGGCGTCGAGCCTATGACGCGCCCGATCCTGGAAGCCAAGAACCTCCATGTCGCATTCAATGGAGTCAAAGCCGCCGACGGCGTGAGCGTCGCGATCCATGACGGCGAGTTTCTCGCGATCATCGGCCCGAACGGATCGGGCAAGACGACGGTGCTCAACATCTGCACCGGCTATATCAGGCCAAGTTCGGGCAGTGTGCTGCTCGACGGCCGTGACATCACCCGGCTATCGCCGCGCGCCATCGCGCGCTGCGGCGTCGCGCGGTCCTTCCAGATCCCGCAGCTGTTCTCCGCGCAGCGCGTGATCGACAACATGATGCTGGCTCTGGCGGCAACGGACGGTCTGTGGACCGCGATCCGGCCGCTCGATACCGAGCCGCGGCGCGAGGAGGCGGAGCGGCTGCTCGACCTGGTCGGGCTCGCCAACGATGCCGGTCGGATCAGCAACACGCTGCCGGAGGGGCATCGCAAACTGCTGGATATCGCTGTTGCGTTGGCTCTCAAGCCGCGGCTTCTGCTGCTCGACGAACCGACCAGTGGCGTGAGTGCGCTCGAACGCTTCCCGCTCATGGAGGCGCTGATGAGCGCGCTGCGCCAGCGCCGCATCACCGCGCTGTTCGTCGAGCACGACATGGATGTCGTCGCCCGCTATGCGAGCCGCGTCCTGGTGTGGAACGCCGGCAACATCATGGCCGAGGGGCGGCCCGACGAGGTGTTCAGCAATGCTCAAGTCCGCGAACGTGTCGTGGGGGTCGTTTGATGCTCAGTCTCGACAAGGTCAGCGTCTCGATCGAGGGCGTACGTGTGTTGCGCGAGGTCAGCTGCACCATCATCGCGCGCAAAACGACGGTCCTGATTGGTCGCAACGGTGCCGGGAAGACCACGACGCTCCGCGCGATCATGGGACTTATCACGCTCGACGAGGGCTCGATTCGGCTCGATGCTGATGATCTCGGCAGCAGCCCCGCCTACACCCGCGCTCGCGCCGGGATAGGATATGCGCCCGAAGATCGCCGTCTGATTCCGGAGTTGAGCGTCGAGGAAAACATCCGACTTCCGGCGCTAGCGCTGAAGCTCGACCGGACCGAGATCGCGCGCAGGCTCGATGAAATCTATGCGCTATTACCGGAATTGACCGTGATGCGATCAAGGCCCGCCGGTGGCGTTTCCGGCGGCCAGGGCAAGATAGTCGCGCTGGGCCGCGCGCTGACCGTGGCGTGCAAGGTCCTGTTGCTCGATGAACCTTTCCAGGGCCTGGCGCCCGCTCTGGCGCTCGATTATGCGCGCACGCTCGGTGAGCTGCGCAAGCACCGGCCGGAGCTAGCAATGCTCATCACCGAATCGTCGCCGGCCCTGCTCGATCGTATCGCCGATCGCACATTACAAATCGAGCGCGGCGAAATTCTCGTTCCGCTCACCAAGGATGGCAAAGTCCATGTTCATGCAGTTTGATCGTGTCGCAAAGGACCGTGCCGATCACGTCGGCATCGAAATCGAAGCGCTCGTGATCGCGGGCTGGGCGGGCAGGGATGCCGCGTCGATCGAGCACCATATCGAGGAGCTCGCGGCTCTCGGAATTCCGCGCCCATCGACGACGCCGCTCTATTACCGTGTTGCGGCACAGGGACTGACGCAGACAGATCGCCTGGCCGTGCTTGGTCCGGACAGTTCCGGTGAGGTCGAACCCATCGTGGTCGCCATGGCCGACGGTCTCTGGATTGGAATCGGGTCCGACCATACCGATCGCAAGGCCGAAGCTTCGGGCATCGCGCTATCGAAGCAGCTCTGCGGCAAGCCGGTCGGCTCACAACTCTGGTGCTACGCGGATGTCGAAGCGCATTGGGATCAATTGGTTCTTCGCTCATGGGCCACGTTCGACGGTAAGCGGGTGCTCTACCAGGAGAGCGCGGTGTCGTCGTTGAGGACGCCGCGCGATCTCGTTCGTCGCCACACCGGCTCGGACACGCTGCCGGCCGGCACGCTGATGTTTTGCGGCACGCCCGGCACGATCGGCGGCATACGGCCGGCGACGCGCTTTGAGATGGAACTGAAGGATCCGGTCCTCAGCCGTTCGCTTGCGCATGCTTACGATGTCGATGTCCTGCCGGTGGTCTCCTGATCGTCATGATGGCCAAATCTGACACGCAACCGTTATATGCAGCCAGGCGACTGGAAGCCGCTCTGGCCCGGATCGGTTCGCCGGAAGAGCGACGTGAGAAGGCTTTCACTGACGTGTTCGCGGAGAGCGCCCGACGCGAAGCCGATGCCGCTGACCGACGTAGCGCATCGGGGGCGACGCTCGGGCCGCTTGACGGCCGGATCGTCTCAATCAAAGGCCTGTTCGATATCGCCGGATCGGTGACGAGTTCTGGCTCCGCCGTCCTGAGAGGGCAGTCGCCGGCTGTCAAGGACGCAGCTGTTGTGGCGCGTCTGCGTGCGGCGGGCGCAATCATCATCGGCAAGACCCAGATGACCGAGTTTGCCTTCTCCGCGCTCGGCACCAATCCCCATGACGGTACGCCGGGTAATCCACGAGATGCCAGCCGTGCTCCCGGAGGCTCCTCATCGGGGGCCGTAGTGTCCGTCATCGACAACATGGCCGAGATCGCAATCGGCAGCGATACCGGGGGCTCGATCAGGATTCCCGCGGCGCTTTCGGGGGCGGTCGGCTTCAGGCCGACCAGCGGGCGTGTGTCAACGGCCGGTGCTTTCTCGCTGTCGTCCAGCCTCGACACGATCGGTCCAATCGCTCTGCGCGTCGTAGATTGTGCCGCCGCCGACATGGTGCTTTCGGGAGAGCAGATCCGGTCAGGGTTGCGGCCCGCATCTGTCGGAACGTTCTCTCTCACGATCGCCCGTGGTCGGCTCTTTGAGCGGTGCGAGCCGGAGATCGCGGCTGCATTCGATAATGCAATCCAACGGCTGCGATCGCATGGTGTGCCGATTGCGGATGGATCTATCGACAGGACGCTCGACGAGGTTGCGCAGATCGACAAGATCGGAACATTTACGTCAATCGAGGTCTGCGCGACGCTCCGCAATCTAGGCCTTGCGAGCCTCGAGGGGGTCGATCCGAAGACGCGGGTTCGCATCGAGGCGGGTGAAGGTGTTCTCGCCGTCGACTATGTGCGCATGACGCGGCTTCGGCAGGCCGCGATCAAGTCCTTCGAACGGTCGTTTGCCGAGAACGAGGTGTTCATTCTGCCGACGACACCCATCCGCGCACCGCTGCTGTCTGCGCTCGAGGATGATGCAGCATTTCACGAGTTCAATGGGCTCGTCCTGCGCAATCCTCGCATCGCGAATATCCTCAACTGTCCGTCGATCTCGCTGCCTTTGCCGATCGATGGTCTACCTGTTGGGTTGATGCTGATCGGCCGCAGGAACGCGGACCGGCGTCTCCTGGAGATTGCGTGCAGCGTCGAGGCCATGTTGCGACCGAGCGAGACCGCCTGAGATATCAAGTCGTGTCCGATCGAAAACGAGGCAAGAGGTACGAAATGGCCGAAGCAATTGTATTCACGCCGAGCGACCTTCCGGTGGCCAAGCCGTTCCAGCCGCTCGAAGCGAGCCTGCGTGACTATCTTCACACTCACTCAAACGCCGTCGTCCGAATCCGCAAGCCTGTTGGCATCCGCGACATTGGCGCTCTTTCCGCCCAAACGGATGATCCGATCCTGTTCGAGAACATCATCGAGGCTCCCGGCTTCCGTGTCGCAGATATCCTGGTCAAAAATCGCGAAAACCAGGCACGCGCGCTCGGCGTTTCACGCGAAGATTATCTCAGGACGTTGGCCTATCGGCTCAGGCTGCCGCCGCGTCCTCCGGTAAGGGTTTCCGGCGGACCGGTCAAGGAGGTGCGCTGGGTCGGCGCCGATGCCGATCTGACGCGGCTGCCGATCCCCTTTCACAAGGAGGACGATGCAAGACCTTACATCACGCTCGCGAACATCATCCGGGATCCCGAGACCGGATTTCTCAACTCGAACCACGCCGGCACGACCGTGACCGGCCGCCATGGCGGGGCGATCAGCTTCGCAACGCCGCACAGCGTCCGCATCATGAACAAATACCGCCAGATGGGCGAGACCAAGATGCCGATCGTGATGATGGGCGGCATACCTCCGGCCTATGAGATCATGGCCAACTATTCCGGTCTGCATCTCGACGTCTGGGGCGAATTCGACATGATCGGCACGATCATGGATCGCGATATCGAGGTCACGGATGCCGAGACTGTTCCTCTTCCGGTTCCAACTCAGGCGGAGGTCATCATCGAGGGGTACGTCCACTTCGCCGCGCAAACGGTGGGCGCAGTGACGTCCCCGAGCATGTATCACATCCCTCAGTACGAGCATGTGCCGACCCTGGAAGTTACCGCGATTACCATGCGGGAGGACAGGCCGATTTATCGAAATCATCAGACTTGTCCGGCAACCGACCACCAGACGTTGCCGCGGCTCTGCCACGAGGCGGTTCTCTACAATCGCCTGAGCGAGATGGGGCTTGCGGTCAAGGATGTGCGCTTTCCGACCTGGGGGGCGGCGCTGTCCTGCATCATACAGTTCGACTACCGACACGATGGCTTCGTGAACGATGCGTTGATGATGGTGATGGGTGCTCCCTGGATCAATACGAAACTCGTCGTTGCGGTCAGTCCCGATACCGACCTCGATGATCCGGCCGACGTCTATCACGCCATCGCTACGCGATGTGACCCGGAACGCGATACGTTCGTGGTCCCTCGCACGCGCGGCTCGCTCTACGATCCGTCGGCTGCGCCTTTACCCGACGAGTTCTATCCGTTTCGCGTAGTCGGCAAGATGGGGATCGATGCAACCATCAAGTCGCGACACGACCGCAAGGATTTCAGGCGCGCCTGGCCGATGAATTGGGGCAAAGTCAAGCTTTCGGACTTCCTCTGACTCGGCTCGGCACGATGGCGATCCTCGACACGAACGGCGCTGCGCCCGATTCCGCCAGCCTGAGCTCAAGCTCGGGATCCACTGTTAACCCCGGTCACGTTGCATCGCGAGACAAGCGCCTTGATAGCCCGGTGGCGAAGCAGAGACTGATAGTTGGAATCAGCGGTGCCTCCGGCGCAATCTACGGTGTTCGCTTACTGGAGTTGCTCCGCACGGCCGGAGTGGAAACACATTTGGTCATGTCCAACGCGGCAGGCGTCACGCTTTCCCATGAGGTCGGGAAGCCCTTGTCCGACGTCAGGGCGCTTGCCGATCAGAGCTATGGTCAAAAGGATTTGTCGGCACCCATCGCAAGCGGCTCCTTTCGGACCGCCGGAATGATCATCGCACCCTGTTCAGTGCGGACGATGTCCGGTATCGCGGCGGGCGGAGCGGAGGGGCTGCTTGCCCGGGCTGCCGATGTCGTGCTGAAAGAACGGCGGCGGCTCGTTCTCCTATTGAGGGAAACGCCACTCCACCTGGGACATCTTCGCGCCATGACTGCCGTTACCGAAATGGGCGCCATCATTGCTCCTCCGGTCCCAGCGTTCTATGCGAAACCGGAGAATTTGGAGCAGATGATCGACTACACGCTTGGCCGCGTGCTGGACCTCTTCGATATCGATATCGATCTGGCCGGGCGTTGGAACGGCTTGCATTCGATGACTGCGAAGTAACGCTGCTGAGCAGCTGGTGGCGTGCAGAACCAGAGCCGCACATGCTGACTGGGAGGTCAGGGTTCTCCATGCCGCCACCCTTGCCCTCGAACCTAGGCCCTAAGGAGTTGTTGGCCGCGATCAACTCCTCCACCAGCTTGCGAGCGTCGCCGCGGCGGATAGCCCGGCCAGCGGCCGTGTCCAACGGAAGTTGGCGCAGAGGCTTGGTGCGCAGCGGGCGTACGGGATGCGCCAATTGCCGCGGCCAGGACCGTAGGTTCTCCCTTGCGGAAATGGAAAACCGCTAGCAAATCAATGGGGATTGACTGACACTCTCTCCTCCACATCGACCTCATGTCAACTGTTTCGGAATCCCTGTTCAATCAATCACGAGAACCGGGTGTTGCTTGCCCCCGCAACCACCGATTCTTGCGAGATCGGCGCGGGCGACGCAGAAGGATCGCCTTTCGCGTATTGGGAACTAGTTCGGAGAGGCCGGGCCTTGCGCCTTGTCGATTTGAACTTATCGATCGATGGCCTTGTAGTCGCAGTTGACCTGTAAGGTCAGAATAGCGCGTGTTCAGATATCAGACAGTGCGATGACTGTGATCGTGCGACGAATGCCCACTTTCGGTCGGATAAGCTCGGTGGTGCGATCAGTAAGTCATTGATTATTCTCAACCCGGGGCTGTCTCTTAATCAGCGGGTCCCTGGTTCGAGCCCTGGTGCGCAACTACCCTCAAGAGATTGGCCCTGCGGGGCTTCTTACATTTTGGCCGATCGAACAAATTGCGCTCGTGCGACGTTTTTCGTGGCCGCACACCGTGCGATGGTAAGCGCTGTTCAAGGGTCACCTACCGAATGACGGGGTGACCTGCGGGCTTAGAATGGACACAGTGCATACTGCTATCACGGAGCCAGTGCGGCGGCTTGAGGTCTTCACCAGAGCCGGTCGTCGACGGAAGTGGAGCGACAGGACAAAGCGCAGATTGTTGCTGAGATCATTGCCAGCGGTGACTCGGTCTGTTCGGTAGCAGAACGGCATGGATTGTCGCCGCAGCAGTTGTTTGGCTGGCGACGTCAGTTGCGAGAAGCAGCGAGCGGTCATTCCGAAGCGGAAGAAGTGCAGTTTGTGCCAGCGGTGGTGGATGCCGTGGCGCCGACGCCTGCTGTTGGCCGGGAGCGCAAAGCGCTGCGCTGCAAGGCCAAGGCGGGTGCCGGGATCATCGAGGCCGAACTCGACGGAATCACGATCCGGGCCGGTCGTGGCGCGGATCCGACGAGCGGCGCTCAGTACAGCATTAAGGCGACATCGATTGGACTCTAGCGCGATCGCGGCTATCGAACGCCGAGATGGCCGTAGGCCGTTCTCAGGCGCTCACGATGTTCTTCATCGCTTGCTGCAGGCGGTGGTGCGAATGTGTCTTTGGCGCGCATGGGGTGGTGGCGAGTTAGCCAGGCGTCGAAGCCGGTGCGCTCCCATTTAAGTGGACCGCGTTCGCTGATCGGTGCAGGCAAACCGTCGCGCAGGTGCCGAACTCGGCGTGTGCGATAGAAGGTATCTAGTGAAATTCCTATCGCCATCGCAACCTCGATAGAGGAATAGGGCGACACCAATCTCGGTGGCTTATTTGTCGGGCGCAAGTGCATGGGTCACGAAGCCTCGTATTGGTTTGCTTTTCTCACCGAGACGGATGGATCATGAGAGCAGTAGAGAACGGGGCCAGAAGCGCACCGTCTCTAATATAGGGATTTGGCCAGATCCTGCTGTTGCGTCAAGCTCGCGGATCAAGTCGCCGATCTCTTCGCTGGGGCGCAGCCCCGTCCAAATTGCCTGCCCGTCACAACCCCGGAACTGGCGCAGACAGTAACCACATTTGTCGAGGTCGCACCGGAGGCAAAGTCCGCCGAGCAGACCATTCCCGGACCGGCTCCCGGCATGAACGCGCCGCCGCGTGAGCGCTGGCCGCTGAGGCGTTGATCAATCGGCGGAGCCTTAAGCCCAGTTGTCCGCGCCCCAGTACGGCTTCGCGCTGACTGCGCCTGTCGATGTACCCGCAAAGGGACGGACCCTGACCAAATGCTTCGCTGGCTGGTCGTGGGTAGCTAGCTTTCATTTGGAAATGGCCGCTAGGCTATTGATATCATTGGAGGTCAATTCCGCAAAGCTACTGGACTGCCCAACGAAACTGACGATTTCTCTCGATTGGACGTAGGCAACTATAGAACGACTTCGATCAGGCGAGGACCGCGATTGTTCATCGCGCTGCCGAACTGGCTCGCGAATTCCTCAATTGAGGTAGCGCGGGTTGCTTCGACGCCCATGCCGGACGCCAGCTTGACCCAATCGAGTTCGGGGTTATGGAGATCGAGCATTGAAAAGGCCTTGGGGCCGGCGTTGCCGGCCCCGACGCGCCCGAGCTCAATGTTCAGGATCGCGTAGGAGCGGTTGGCAAAGATCACCGTGGTGACGTCGAGCGCCTCCCGCGCCTGCGTCCATAGCGCTTGCAGCGTATACATCGCCCCGCCATCACCGTGGAGACAGACGATCTTGCGGTCCGGACACGCCACGGCGGCGCCTGTCGCGAGGGGGATACCCTGTCCGATCGCACCGCCGGCCAGTGCCAGGTGGTCGTGTGGCTCGATACTGGCGGCAAATCGATGCACGCCGCCTCCGGCCGTGGCGCCTTCATCGGAGATGATGGTCCCAGTCGGAAGATAATGGGCGATGACCTGGCCGGCCGACCGCGCATCGAGCGATCCGGTCGGAAGGTCCGGCCTGTTCAAGACGCCGACCTGCTCCGGCTGACCCGGGGCCTTCACGGCCTCGGCAAGAGTGTCCAGGGCGCCTGTGCCGTCCTCGTGCTCGTGGGCGAGATAGAGAATCCTGCAATCCTCCGGCGTGCACCAGGATGGCTTGTTCGGATAGGCGAAGAAGCTGACGGGAGGCTTGGCACCGACCAGGATGAGCTGCTCCGTCCCGTGCATGAACTCCACGATCTGCTCGGCGAAATAGGGAATGCGTTCGATCGGCACGCGGCCGGCGCCGCGCTGGCAACGCGGCGCGAAGGTATCGCAGGCGATTCGTGCGCCGGTCGCTCTGGCGATGCGACCAGCGGCGTTGAGCCCGCGCTCCTTCAGCCCGGCCCCGCGGATCAGGATCATGGTTTTCTTGCCCGACCGGAGCGCAGCCGCAGCGTGGTCGATCGCGTCAGCGGAAACCTCCGCCGGCATTGGTTTCGGTAACGCCGGCGCCGGGCGATCCGCTTCCAACCAAGCGGTGTCGGCGGGCAGGATCAAGGTCGCAATCTGACCTGGATATTGCAACGCTGCCTGTACCGCGAGAGCGCCGTCAGCGGCGACAGTCCGGGCACTGGCTGACGAATGCACCCAGGCGGAAACTGGCCGCGCGAAGCCGTGGACGTCGGACGTGAGCGGCGCGTCATATTGCGCGTGATAGGTCGCGTGGTCGCCGACGATATTGACGACCGGCGTCCCGGCCCGACGCGCGTTGTGGAGATTGGCCAGTCCATTCGCCAGTCCCGGTCCGAGATGCAGCAGCGTTGCGGCCGGCTTCTCGGCCATGCGACCATAACCGTCGGCCATGCCGGTCACCGCGCCTTCGAACAAGCCGAGCACGGTCCGCATGCCCTCGACTCTGTCGAGGGCGGCGACGAAGTGCATCTCCGACGTGCCGGGATTGCCGAAACAGACCTCGACACCCGATTCGACCAGCGTTCGCAAAAGACTTTCCGCGCCGTTCATGCCACTTCTCCGTCGTGTGATTTTTCAGACGAAAGCACTCAATCCCGTGATCGACTTGCCGACGATCAGGGTGTTCATCTCCCTTGTGCCCTCATAGGAATAGATCGCCTCGGCGTCAGCCACGAAGCGGCCGATGTGGTTCTCGAGCAGGATGCCGTTGCCGCCGAGCAGCTCGCGCGCATAGCCGACCGTCTCGCGGCATTTGACGGTGCAGAACGCTTTCGCTAGCGAGGCGTGCTCGTCCAGCATCACGTCCTCGTCCTGCAGCTGCGCAAGCCGCAGCATCATCGCCTGCGTCGACGTAACATTGCCGAGCATCCTGACCAGCAGATCCTGAACGAGCTGGAAGCCGCCGATCGGCCTACCGAACTGTTTGCGCTCGGTCGCGTAACGCAGCGCATGCTCATAGGCACCCATCTGGCAGCCGACGGCGAACCACGCCACGCCGGTGCGGGTCATTCGCAGCACCTTGGCGGTGTCCTTGAACGTGTTGGCGTTCTGTAGGCGGTCCGCCTCCGGCACGCGGCAGTCCTTCAGGGTGATCAATCCGTTCTGCACCACGCGCAGCGCCATCTTGGTCTTGACCTTCTCGACTGCGAAGCCCGGATTGTCTTTCCCGACGACGAAGGCCTTGACCTGGTTCGAGCTCTCTTCGCGGGCCCAGATCACATTGATGTCGGCGAAAGTGGCATTGCCAATCCACTTCTTCTGGCCGTTGAGGATCCAAGCATCGCCCTCGCGCCGGCAGGTCGTCAGCATCCCGCCCGATGTGGCGGAGCCGACCAACGGTTCCGTCAGGCCGAACGAACCGATTGTCTCGAAGCGCATCATCTGGGGCAGCCAGCGCTGCTTCTGCGCGTCGTCGCCGCACAGATAGATCGAGCCAGCCGACAACCCGGTGTGCACGCCCCAGAAGGTCGCAATCGACGAATCAACCCGCGCCAGCTCCATGGCGACGAAGCCGTTCAGGAGCCAGCTGCCGCCGGCCGCACCATAGCCCTGGTAGCCGACGCCGCCGATGCCGACCCCGGCCATGTCAGGAATGATTGCGAACGGAAACTCATCGCGCGCCCAATAGTCCTCGATCACGGGCGCGACCACGCCTTCCGTGAACTCGCGCACACGCCGCAGCAGCGCGCGTTCCTGCTCGTTCAGGACGTTGGCAATGCTGTAGAAATCGCCGTTGATCGGCGGCGGCGCATAGTCCGGCTTGGTAGCCCGTGCGGGGTTCGCCATGGTTTCTTCCCTGATGCGTGGCGATGTTTCGCCTTTGCCATGTCGCGGCCCCGGCAGGGCTTGGTTGCCGAGGCCGATCAATCTCGTTGCGGCGTCGCGGCGTGCGATATCAGGACGATTTGTTCGGGCGGACGCTCGCACGAAACTCTTCAAAGCTCTCCTTCATGCGGTCCTGCATGATCTTGACCGCATCGGTGGTCGACTGCCGTGCCGTCGACGCGCTGTCCTGCGCGCCCTTCACCGCGATGTCGAACATCTTGCGGGCAAACTCGGTCTGCAGCGCGAGGTTCTCCTGGATCTTGAGGGGCTTGTATTCGCGCGCCAAGGTCGCGGCCTCGCGCAATCCAGCCTCCACCACCTCGCGCTGCTTCTGCGCAACCGATTGCGCGCCTTGCGCTGCGACCTTCGCGCTCTGGCCGAGCGCTTCGAGATTCTTCTTCTGGGCCTGCAGCAGCTCTTCCACATTCAGCTTCGGCAGGCCGAGATCGCTGCCAAACTTGCGAAGCATCTCGATGTATGAGGTGTTGTCTGCCATGATATCCTCCCTTGTTGCCGTGTTTTAAGACTTCTCCCGCTCGCCTCCGGACATCGGAACGAGATCCTTGAGACGGCCGGCCGTTCGCGACAGCAGCGACGACGGCGCGGCCTCGCGGCTCTCGCTGGTCAGGAACGCCTCGATCAGGCCAGCGGTTTCCTGCGGCCGCGTCACCAGGAACAGGTGCCCGTCGTCGATCATGTGCAGCTCGGCCTTCGGAATCAGCCCGGCCAGGATGTGACCGTTGATCGGCGGCACCAGCGGATCGTCGCTGCCCATCAAGACCAGCGTCGGCTGCGGCAGCGACCATAGCCACGGCAGGCTGGTCCAGCCGGCCATCGCGAGCAACTGATAGAAATAGCCCATGTTGCGCGCACCATGCATCCCGGCCGCATGCCGACCGATCAGCGACGGGTCGCGGCGAAACGCGCCGCCATAGATGTCGGCCGCGACCCGGTCCATATAGGCCTTGTCGGTGTAGCGGCGCGGCGTCGCCATCTTCCACAACACCGAAGGGCTTGCCGGCACCATGGTGAAGCCGGGTGCGGTCGCGGCGAGCACCAGCCGCCGGCAGCGCTTGGGAAACTGGTGCGCGAATTGCTGCGCGATGCCGCCGCCCCAGGACACGCCGGCGACGTCGACCTCCGCGTAACCAAGCTCGGCAACGAGATCGGCTGCCAACCGCGCCAACGTCGACGGGCGATAGGGCCATCCCGGTCGCGGCGATCCGCCAACGCCGGGGACGTCGAAGATGACAGCGGTCGTGCTGGTGAGCGCCTCAAGGAACGGCTTTGCCAGCTCCCAGTTGGCGCCGACCCCGTTGAACAGCAGCAGCGGCGGCCCGCTGCCGTCGCCATATCTGATCGCGACCTCAAGCGGCTGACCGTCAATCGTGATCTGGCGCGCCTCGATCGTGCCGCGCTTGCCGTCCGGGACCGGCCTCGCCTGATCCGCGCTGGTGAGGTGCTCAGTCAAAGACATAGGTCCCCGGTGCAGCAGCAAGGCTCGGATGGTGCGCGCTGCCGAGCGAGGCGGATGCGGTCACCTCGTCGCCCGAACGGGCTTGCAGCCAGTCGCGCCAATCGAGCCACCAGCTGCCCTTGCGTTTCTCGGCCGTGGCGACGAAGGCGTCGGGCTTGTCGCTGCCGACCGGACCGATCATGAAGGACGACTTGGGATTGCTCGGCGGATTGAGCAGGCTTTGCAGATGCCCGCTGTTCGAAAGCACGAAGGTGGTGCCATCGCCCATGAGTTGCGCCGTTTTGTAGACCCCCTTCCACGGCGTGATGTGGTCGGTGACCCCGGCGACGACATAGCTGTCGGCCTTGACCTTGCTCATGTCGACCATCTTGTCATTGAGTGTCAGCTTGTCGGCATTCACGAACGGGTTTGAGAAATAGAGGTCGAGATAGTCGCCATGCAGCGCCGCAGGGAGGCGAGTGGTGTCGGCGTTCCAGTACAGGATGTCGAACGCAGGCGGCTGGTTGCCAAGCAGATAGTTGTTGACCCAGTAGTTCCAGATCAGATCGTTCGGTCGCATCCAGGCGAACATCCGCGCCAGGTCGTGGCCGTCGACGATGCCGCGCAGCTGCGACGACGCTTTTGCCGCGCGCATGGTCTCGGGCGTCATCAGGCAGCCGAACGCGCTCTCGTCGGCGGAATTGGGATCGAGTAGGCAGACCGCCAGCACCAGGTTCTTGATCTTCGTGCTGCCGAGCGTCGCGAAATAGGCTGTCGAGGTGATGCCGCCGGAGCAGGCCCCCATCATCGAGATGTCCTCGCTGCCGGAAATCTCGCGCGCCGCGTCGACCGCCTCGTCGACCGCCGCGACGTAGGTGTCCAGTCCCCAATCGCGATGGGCTCCCGTCGGGTTGCGCCAGCTGATGGCGAAGATCTGGAATCCGCTCTCGAGCAGGAAGCGGATCATGCTCTTGTCCGGCGACAAATCGAGCGAGTAGAACTTGTTGATCTGCGGTGGCGTGATCACGAGCGGCCGCTTCCGCACGGTCGCCGTCATCGGCGTGTACTGGATCAGCTCGAGCAGCTCGTTGCGGAAGATCACCGCACCCGGGGTGGTCGCCAGATTCTCGCCGACCTTGAACGCGCTGGTGTCGACCATCGACGGCATGCCGCGGTTGCGCGTCAGGTCGTCCATGTAGTTCTTCAAGCCGCTCCATAGGCTCTGTCCGCCGGTGTCGATGAACTTGCGGACCGCAGCCGGATTGGTGAGCATCGTGTTGGTCGGCGCGACGGCGTCGATCAGGATGTCGGTGACCAGGTGCGCGCGCTGCTTGTCGACGTCGCTGAGGCTGGTCTTGTCGACCAGGCCGCTGACCGCCTCCCCCCACGCCAGATAGGCCTTGAGCAGGCCAGAGTGCAGCGAGCTCTCCTTCCAGGTCTGATCCGAAAACCGCTTGTCGCCCGCCCTCGGCGCGCGTTCGGATTTGCCGGCCATAATCGAACCGAGCTCGCCGACAAAGGACAGCCACTGCTCGGTGGCGACCTTCGGCTCGTTCATCACGGCTTTGAACAGGATGTTGGCGCTCTCGACCAGGTCCTGGCTCTGGATGCCGACCAGCGGATTGAGCGCCAGCGTGGTTCGCGATGCTTCCTCGGACATCTCAGTTGCCGGGGAAGCCGGATCTTGCGTGGTCATTGCCGTGCTCCCGTCGCGGGAATCAGAAGCGCAAGCGTTTCGGCGATCAAGGCGGGCTTCTCCGACCCCTCGACCTCCAGCGTGTTCTGGGTCTTCATGATCACCTGGCCGCCTTCCCTGGGCTCGATCGCGGCAAGCACGACGCGCAGCCGCACGCGCGCACCGGCCGGCACCGGCGCGAGAAAGCGCACCTTGTCGATGCCGTAGTTCAACCCGGCCGCGGCATCGCGCGGGATGACGCCGACCTGCATCGACAGCGGCGCCACCATGGCGAGCGTCAGATAGCCGTGCGCGATCGGACCGCGGAACGGGCTCTCCCGCTTCGCCCGTTCAATGTCGACATGGATCCACTGGTTGTCGCCAGTGCAGGCCGCAAAGGTGTCGATGCGCGGCTGGTCGACCGTGACCCAGTCGGAGGTGCCAAGCTCCTGTCCGACGCGCTCACCCAGGCCAGCCATTGTGAGGTTGCTCATGTCGTCGTCCTCCGCGTTCTCGTCGTGGTTGCGCCCGAGGCGTCACATGTCGCCGTACTGCTCGCGCAGCTCCTTCTTGTTGATCTTGCCGACACTGGTCTTGGGGATGCTGTCGATGAAGAGGATCGTCCCGGGGATGCCGTATTTCGAGATTACGCCCTTGTCGGCGAAGGTCTTGAGGTGGTCCTTGATGGCAGCGTCGCTGAGGCCCTCGGCGGCGGATGGCTTCTTGACCACCAGCGCCACCGGCCGCTCGCCCCATTTCTCGTCCTTGACGCCGATCACGGCGGCTTCCGCAACGCCGGCGCATTGCGTGATCAGGTCCTCGATCTGCAGCGAGGAGACCCACTCGCCGCCGGTCTTGATCACGTCCTTGATACGGTCGGTGATGTGGACATAGCCGCCCGGGCTGACCACTGCGATATCGCTGGTGTGCAGATAGCCGCCGGCCCAGAGCTGCTCGGAGCCTTCGGGATTGTTGTAGTAGCCCTGGGTGAGCCAGGGCGCGCGCAGCACGATCTCGCCGGCGGACTTGCCGTCATGCGGCACGTCGTTCATGTCGGGGTCGACGATGCGCAGGTCGACGAGGGGACCTGCGATGCCGGCCCTGGCGCGGAATTCGACCTCTCCGTCGGGATCACCAGTGAGATCCTTGGACATGACGTGCGATACCGCGGCCAGCGGACCGGTCTCCGACATGCCGTAGCCCGCGAAGATGTCGATGCCGGCCTCGAGTGCCTGCTTGGCCAGCGCTTTCGGCAGGGCGGAGCCGCCGATCACCATCTTGAGGCCGTTCAGATCGACATTGGCCGCGGCGGCGGCGTTGAGCAGCATCTGCAAGATGGTCGGCACGCCGTGGGTGAAGGTGACGCCCTCGCTCTTGATCAGCTTGACCAGCATCGCCGGCTCGTAGCGGCCGGGATAGACCTGCTTGACGCCGGCGAGCGTCGCCGACCACGGAAAACCCCAGGCGTGAACGTGGAACATCGGCGTGATCGGCATGTAGACGTCGTCCCGCGAGAAGCGGCCCTGCGAGCCCGCCATGCCGAACAGCGCCAACCCCGCGATCGAATGCAGCACGAGCTGGCGGTGGCTGTAATAGACCCCCTTGGGCAATCCAGTTGTGCCTGTTGTGTAGAAGGTGGTCGCCTGGGTGTTCTCGTCGAAGTCGGGGAAGTCGTAGTCCGGCGAGGCCGCGGCGAGCAGGCTCTCATATTCGCCGATGAAGCACAGGCTGCCGGTCTGCGGCGTCGGCTTATCCGACATCACGATCATCCGCTTGACCTTGGGCAGTTGGCCCTTCATCCCCTCGAGCAATCCCACGAACTCCTCGTTGACGAGCAGCGTCGTGGCACCAGCGTGGCCGATCGTGTAGGCGATCTGCTCCGGCGAGAGACGGACATTCACCGTCTGCAGCACGGCCGCCATCATCGGGATCGCGAAGAAAGCTTCAAGAAACCGGTGACTGTCCCACTCGAGCACGCCGACGGTGTCGCCGGGCTCGACGCCTGCCTTGCGCAGCGTCGAGGCGAGCCGGCCGATCCGCTCCTTGGTCTGGCGATAGGTGAAGCGCTTCTGGTCGCGGTAGACGACCTCCTGGTCCGGCGCCTGCACGCGCGGCGTGTGCCAGAGCTGCTTGAAGATCAGTGGATACTGATACGCAGATTTGGTGGTTTGAATCAGCCTTCCGACCATGGCGGCCTCCCTCGACTTGTCACTCCCCGGGCGTGGCAGCGTCCGGAGCGGATCGCCTGTCTGCCGTCCTGTCTCACGACGGTCCCACCGCGCGACATTAGTCCGAAGCGTCGCGTGATGCCCGAGATTTGTGAAGGTCCGAAACGGACGGCGACCGGGTCTGAACCGGTCAGACTGCTCTCATCGAGGGCAACGGTCTTTACCGAGATTGCTCTCTTTTGCCATTTGGCGTTCTTGGTCGCAGGTTCTCTTGTTGCTTCGCAGCAAGAATGGTTCGTTGATATGCCTTGGGTTGTTCCGCGAACCGGCTATGTTCGTCGGTATTCGCGAACGGTTTGGTTGGAGTGCTGTTGTGTCGTGTGTCCGGACTGGACGAAAGGCTGGTTCACTTTGCGACGAACCACGCAATTGAAGACATCTTTGGGCTCCCGCAGCGACATCCTGACTGTCGGCGCGAGCGACAAGGTCTATGAGACCACCAAGCTGGGCGCGGTCTTCGACATGCTGGTGAATCATGGCGTCCCGGCCGACGACATCCTGCGCGACGTGAATATCCCGGCCGCGGACGTCCATTCACCGGATGCGCGGATTTCCCTGACGCAGCTCATTGCCGTCTGTCGAAATGCGCTGCGCCTGTCCACGGATCGCCATTTGCCCTATCGGATCGGCGGATCGATCCACATCTCGACCTATGGAATGTACGGCTACGCTTTGCTCTGCTGCCCCGACTTTCGCAAGGCGATGGAATTCGCGATGCGCTGCCACGCACTCGCCGCGCCGCTGACGACGATCGAGTTCCAGGAGGACAAGACGTCCGCGCGATGGACCATCGAACCGAATCTGCACGCGCTTGCCGATTCCGCGCTCTATCGGTTCATCGCCGAAATGCAGATCGGCATCCACATATCGCTGATGCGCGATATCATGGGGCCGACTTTTACGCCTTCCGAGATCAGGCTCGCCTATCCGCAGGCGCCGGACTTCGATCTTCCGCTTGATATCGTCGGATGCCCGGTGCGCTTCGATCAGTCGGCCAACCAGATCGTGTTTGAGGCGCAATGGCTGGATCGGAGCGCGGATCTCGGCAACAAGACGACGTACCCGACCATCGTGGCCCTATGCGACGACCTGCTTGGGGACCTCAGGCTGCGGATGGGGGTGGCCGGACGGGTCCGAGCGCTCCTGCTCCGCGATATCGCCAACCCGCCGAGCTTTGAGGCCGTCGCGAAGCTGCTCGGCATGAACGAACGATCGCTGCGGCGCCAGCTTCGTCAGCAGGGCTTCTCCTTTCGCGGACTGCGAGACGAACTGCGAACGCAGATCGCGCTGAAATATCTCCGCAGCACCGCGCTGGCCAACGAAGATATCGCGCTGGCTCTCGGTTTCAGCGATGCAGCGAATTTCAGGCGCGCGTTCCACCGGTGGACGAACAAGTCTCCGAGTGATATCCGCGGTGATTCCGATCGCTCATGAACGGGGAGTGCGGCGGTTGAATTTTCCCTGTTGCGGCTTTTCGTCAATAGAGGCGTTGCGGAAGTTCAACAAGCTCGACTACTGTGATGCCGAACCGGATCGGCTCGGAGTGAAGAATGTCAAGCGAATTAGTGATGCCGAACACGGCCACTAAAATTCGAACTTGCGGCTATGCTGCGCTGACCTGAGTTTGGGTGACCTCTATGGCAAAGGAGCGCATCGAACGTCGACTGGCGGCGGTACTTGCTGCTGATGTCGCAGGCTACTCGCGCCTCATGGGCGCCGATGAGGTCGGAACGCTTGCCGCTCTGAAAGCGCACCGCCGCGAAGTGGTCGATCCGTCCATTGTCCAACACCATGGCCGCATCGTCAAAACCACCGGTGACGGCATGCTGGTTGAGTTCGCCAGCGCGATCGATGCTGTGACGTGCGCGATGGCGGTCCAGGAGAAGATGGCCGAGCGAGTAGCCAAAGAGGAGGGACCGCGTATCCAATTCCGGATTGGAATAAACGTCGGCGATATCATTGTCGATCTCGACGACATTTATGGCGACGGCGTCAACATCGCGGCGCGCGTTGAGACTGAATGCGAGCCCGGAAAGGTGTGCCTTTCGGACGATGCGTATCGACAGGTACGTGGCAAGACGACGTTCGCTTTCGATGATCTCGGCGAACAATGGCTGAAGAACATCGATCGACCGGTGCGCATCTATGCCGCGCGTTTATCTACATCCTCGACGGCGGAGAGTATCCAATCGTCGGACCGATACAGCAGATCGCTGCAATTGCCCGACAAGCCTTCGATTGCGGTACTGCCGTTTCAAAACATGAGCGCCGATCCCGAACAGGAATACATTGCGGACGGTATCGTAGAGGATATCACAACGGCTCTTTCCCATTTCAAGGCGCTGTTCGTGATCGCCCGTAATTCGAGCTTCACCTACAAGGGACGTGCCGTCGATGTGAAGCAGGTGGGACGCGAATTGGGCGTGCGCTATGTCCTGGAGGGCAGCGTCCGAAAAGCGGCAAGCCGACTGCGAATCACAGGACAGCTCATTGATGCAGCAACGGGCTCTCATCTTTGGGCCGACCGGTTCGACGGTGACGTCGCTGACATTTTCGAGCTGCAGGACCGGGTGACAGAGCGTGTCGTCGGAGCTATCGCCCCTGCGATCGAGAAGGCCGAAATTGACCGCGCCAGGCGCAAGCCGACTGAAAGTCTTGACGCTTACTCCCTTTATTTGCGAGGGTTGGCGAAGTTTTACGAATTCAGCAGACACGCGAATAGCGAGGCGCTGCGCTTGTTCAAGAGCGCCATCGACGTCGATCCGGATTTCGCCACGGCGCACGGACGAGTGGCTTTGTGTCATGTGAGCGCAAAAGCTTTTGGCTGGAGCGCCGAACCCTCGGACGAGATCGTCGAGGTGAAGCAGTTCAGCCAACGGGCGGTCGTGCTGGGCAAAGACGATGCGATGGCCCTGTCCCTTAGCGGATGGGCGCTCGCATACGGTGCGGGCGACCTGCAGTCGGGTTCAAGCTTGATTGATCGCGCACTTGCGATGAATTCCAACCTGGCGGATTCCTGGCACTATGGCGGATGGATAAAGAACTGGTTGGGCGAGCGTGAAGCCGCACTCGAGCGGTTCGTGCGCGCGGTCCGGCTAAGCCCCTTGGATCCGCTGACCGCGATAGCCAAGGCCGGGATGGCGCATTGCTACTTCTATCTGGACCGCTACGACGAAGCGATCGCTTGGTCGGCCTTGGCCTTCCAGGACGGTACCAGCAATCAAGCGGTCTTGCGGATCAAAGCGGCCAGCAACGTGCTGGCCGGAAGAACAGAGGAGGCACGCGAAGCGGTGGCCCTGTTGCGCCATGTCAACCCAACACTTCGCATATCGAATCTGAAAGAGGTGCTCGGCCCCTATCGGCAGGAGGATCTACTGCGATACGAAGACGCAATGAGGCGTGCGGGTCTGCCCGAATGAAGCCGCCTGCTAGGATCGACGTTGGGTTCGGGCATCGAGAGACCTATGTCAAACAGTGACAACAGAGTACTTGCGGATCCGGAACAACTGCGAGCCACGCTGAATGTGATTCCAGCGTACACATGGTACGCGACCTCGTCCGGCGGGCTTACCTTTGTGAACAAGCGGACGGCGGACTACCTTGGTCTTCCGCAAGATCATGCCTTGCGCTTCGGCATCGATACCGGCGCGGCGTGGGACGCCCATATCCCGTTCTTGCATCCTGATGATCACGACGAAACCCGCAAGGTCTGGTCAACCTGCCTGCGCACAGGCGAAGCAGGTGAAGTAAGTTTCCGAGCTCGCAACGCGCAGGGGGGCTACCGCTGGTTTCTCAGTCGCGCCGAGCCGCTCCGGGCCAGCGACGGGACCTTGCTGCAATGGGTCGGGGTGAACCTGGATATCGAAGAGCTCAAACGCGCAGAGCATGCTCTGATGCGAAGTGAGGCCTACTTGTCCGAAGCGCAGAAGCTGACGCATACGGGCAGTTGGGCTTGGGATCCGCGCTCCGAAAAGGTCCTGCTCCGAGGAAATGTTCCGACTTTTCGGATTGGATCCGCGGGAGAGCGTACCATCTCGAGACAATTTTCGACAGCAAATCCACCCCGAGGATCGCGATTGGGTAAAGGAGAGATTTGAGAAGGCGCTTCGCGAGAGAGTCGATTCCTTCGCCGAGTACAGGGTTCGTCTGCCAGACGGAACAGTCAGGCACGTTAATGCCTCAGGTCATCCGGTTCTCAGTGACGACGGCGAGCTCATCGAGTTCATCGGCACTGCAACCGACGTAACGGAACGCAGGCATGCCGAGGATGCACTGCGGCAGAGTGAGCTAACGCTCCGTGAAACCATTCAGACGATACCTGCCCTTGTTTGGAGAGCGAGGCCGGACGGCGACATCGACTACGTCAGCAGAGGTTTGCTCGAATACCTTGGATCACCCGTCGAGGAGATCATCGGTTGGGGGTGGATGGACAAGGTTCATCCGGACGACATCGCGTTCAAGGTAGAAACCTGGTTGCGCAACCTCGAAGCCACGGCGTCGCACGCCGCCAATTGCCGATTTCGAGGCGCAGATGGTGCCTATCGATGGTTCAACGTGCGTGGCGAACCATTGCACGACGCTGAGGGTCGCGTGCGGCGATCCTTGTGGCGCTTCTGACGTGGCAGCGATATGTGATGGCTCCCTGGACGCGCGACGGCACGGTGCGCGTGCAAGTCGCCAATATCGCGCCACAGATATCGGGACAGATCGTCGACATACGGGTCGCCGACAATCAGTTCGTTCACAAGGGCGATGTACTCTACACCGTCGACCCGTTCGACTTTGAAGTCGCCCGGCTTACTGGCGCTGCAACCCTGCGGCAGCGAGCAGCCGACCTCCAGGTCAAGCAGCTCCAGTCCGAGCGCCGCCAGCACCTGACTGATCTGGCGACCACGCCGGAGGAACAGCAGATTTATGCTGGCAATGCCGTTCAGGCTAAAGCTGCGCTTGATGTCGCGCAACAGCAGCTCGCGCAAGCCGAGATCAATTTGCGAAGAACCAAAGTGTTAAGTCCCGTGAACGGCTATGTCACCAATATGCTGATGCGGGTCGGCGATTTCGCGCACGCGGGAACGAGCAATATCTCGGTCATCGACGCGGACAGCTTCTGGATCGATGGCTATTTCGAAGAGACCAAGATGGCGCTGGTTTGTGTTGGCGATCATGCCGAGGCGAAGTTGATGGGTTATGCTCAGCCGATCATTGGCCATGTCAGCACCGTCACTCGAGGCATCAGCGCATCGAACGCGGCGTCGGGGGCGCAAGGATTGCCAAATGTGGATCCGGTCTACACCTGGGTACGGCTCGCTCAACGCGTGCCCGTTCGGATCGCCATCGATCGGATTCCGCCTGGCGTCCCATTGGTTTCCGGAATGACCGCGACCATCACGGTTGGGCAGGAAACAGAGGGAATTCACCCATACTGGATCGGCCGCTTGCTGCACAACGCCGAGGATCAAGTCGCCGATCTCTTCACCGGGGCGCAGCCCCGTCCAAATTGCCTGCCCGTTACAACCCCGGAACTGGCGCAACCAGCAACCATTCCTGTCGAAGTCGCGCCGGAGGCAAAGTCCGCCGAGCAGATCATTCCCGGACTGGCTCCCGGCATGAACGCGCCGCCGCGTGAGCGCTGACTGCAAAGGCGTTGATCAATCGGCAGAGCCTTAAGCCCGGTTGTCCGCGCTCCACTACCGCTTCGCGCTGACTACGCCTGTCGATGTGTCCGCAAGGGACGGACCGTGACCGAACGCTTCGCTGGCTGGTCATGGGTGGCGAACCTTCATTTGGAAATGGCCGCTAGGCTATTGATATCATTGGATACCAATTCCGTCAGTTTTTCCAAATGCGCTTTGAAATCATTGAAAATCAAGCAGGTTTTGATTCCGCCATTCGGTTCGGCTCCTCGTAGCGGTGCGGCCTTCACGGCTCAAATGGCTACCATCAGCGAATGTCGGCATCGGTGGTTGCGTCTCTGGGATTTGAACTATTCGAGCACTATTCTGGGGGCGAAGAATTGCGCGTGGATGGCGGCCTTTGACGAGCTGTCAACAGGCTGATTCGCGCCTTAGGCTGCCCGCCGATAGGAAAACAGGGCATCCAAGATAGTGGGTCTAACAATGTAGCGGTCCCCCGCTACCATGCGTGACCCACTATCCCCAAAAGTGGGTTTTGGACTGTAGCGGTCTCCTGACTCGAACCCCCGACCGCTCGCGGGCCGGCCTTGAACTAAGAATGGACCCCGGTAGCCTCTTGGGAGAAACCAGGATGAGAGAGGCCGGCGCCGGCTATCACAGTGTCAGCACGTCCAGGCTTTTGGGCTGGTAATGCTGCGACGTGTTCTGCCCAGCGTTTAAGCGCTTCGCGCATCTCGGCCGCATACCGGGCGCGGTTATACACCCCGGCAACGCCCGCCCGGTGGCCGCTGACGTGGTTTAGGATCGCCTCCACGATGTGTGGCAACACGCCAAGCCGGTCGGCCATCACCGTGGACGCAGATCTCCGAAGATCGTGAACTGTCCAATGAGCCAGAGGTTCGCCCAAGGCTTCCGCGATGCGCGCATCAAGCGCCGTCTTCGACTTCGACCAGCCGGAGAACCCACGATGCGGGTCACCGATGCGTCGGGGACCGTCACCAAATAGGAAGTCACGGCCGTCCCGGCGGGGTGGGAGCAGGGCCAATGCGGCGGGAACCAATGGCAGCAAGTGCTCGCGATGGTTCTTGGTCCTGGCGCCTGGCAGTGTCCAGAGCCCCGAACTGGTATCAAGTTCGGCCCATTGCATACTGCCTACCTCATCACGGCGTTGGGCTGTGAGCAGCAACAAGCGCACAATGCGACCGTAATCGTCGTCGCCACAGGCCCGCCAGACTGCAGATAGCTCCGTCTCCGTGAGGACCCGTTCGCGGCTTCCCGGCTGGGCGGGTCGATTAGTGCCGAGAACGGGATTAGCGGGAATGTCGAGACCTTCGCGAATAGCCCAGTTGAACATTGACGACAGGGCTGTGCGGGCGCGTGCTGCTGAAACCGTTCCATGACCTGATGAGAGGCCAGCGACACGAGCCGCGATATGACGCCGGGTGATCTGGAAAACGGAGATCGAATGCAGGGGTTTCCAACTGACCAATAGGTATCGTTTAATTTCTGAATGGGTCGTGGGTTTCAATCTTTGTTGGGCACTCCGGAGATATTGATCCGCGATTGTCCGGAGCGTGTCAGCTGCCTGCAGGCGCGCCTTGGCTTTCTCGTCCGCCGGGTCTTTGCCATTGGCCACCAGGCCCAAAAGCCGCTTGGCCTCCTTGCGTGCCAGCTCGGGCGTCCACGGAGCACCGTGAGGACCGATGGTGACGAAGCGCTGCCGACCGAACACTCGGTACTTGAGGACGTAAGTCGCCTGGTCGCGCTGACGCCGAACGCCAAAGCCCCGGACCGCTTCACGATGGTCTGCGTCCCAAATAATCTGGCCCGGCTTGAGGGCTTGCACTGCTCGGATCGTTATACTCGAAACCGCCATTGATCGCCTCTGTAGCTACCACGTAGCTACCACCATAGCGCCAATTGCAGCGCGGGCAAGGCGGGGGACGGCGAGCTTATTCGTTGATAGTGCTGCTATTTTCGTATTATTGGCGAGAGTAGCGTAGCACCGGCGGAGCCCTTGTTGTGTCTGTGGAACAGGAGGTCGGTGGTTCGAGCCCACCCAACTGTACCATCCAAAGCACCGGCCGACACGCCGCTCGCGGCACGTCACGCGTGTCATCTCGCCCGCTTGCACTTCTCCCTCCCTTCACCCACACTCCCCGCGAAACGACGTGTTGGGGGACGCGCATGGGGATATCGGGTTCGAGGACATTTTCGTTTGCGTTGACGCTTTCGCTGGCAGCCGGCATCGCGCTGCTGCCGGGCACGTCACAAGCCTACACGGCCGATCAGCAGCAGGCGTGCACGCCGGATGCGTTCCGGCTTTGCAACTCTGATATCCCCGACGTCGATCGTGTCACGGCCTGCATGATCAGGAACAAGGCGCTGTTGTCGCCGCAGTGCAGGGCGTTCTTTGGGCCCGAACCGCGCGAAGTCGTCGAGCGTCCTGCGCGGCGACCGGTTGCGGAGAGGCACAGGGTCGTCAAGCCGCGCAAGCCGAAGAAGTCGGCGAAGCCGGCGGCGCACTGACGAAGCTTTCCATCCTTACCAAACCTGCCGGCACGTCGGTTCTGATCGCATCAGAGCCGATGCTGTGATGGCGGCTGCCGCACCGCACTAGCCGCGGTCACCTGCGCGCCCGTCGTCACCCGCCCGGGTGATGACATCGCATGTCCGCGCATCTTGAATGCCGCTTCATTGGCGGCTCATTGCCTGGCTTTGCCGCACCGGCGATTTCCGACTGCGTGGAGAATTGGGATGACCACGGTTTCCTATTACATCGCGAACGTCAAATCGGAGTTCGACGGTTCGATCAATGCCAACGTCTTCCAGGGATCGGAGGTGGCGCCGTCGCTGGCGACGCTTGGCGACGGCTCGATTGCCCTCGGCTATGGCTACTACCCGGCGTCGTTCGAAACCATCCTGAACAGCATTTTCGTCAATCGCTTCAATTCCGACGGCTCGCAAGCGGCCGGCTACGGTGGCAGCGACATCAGTTCGTATTCCTTCAATCCGGCACTCCTCAGTCTGCCGGGGACGAACAACTACATTGCCGTTTGGATGAGCGACTTGTCGGGCAGTTATACCGGCTTCGGTATTTACACGCCGTCGGGGACAGGTAGCGCGGGCTACGACCACGTTTTCAGCAAAGAGGGCATACTGCCTGTCGCGACCGGTTCTAATTCATCCGATCGTCTCGCCGCGTTGCCCGGCAACAAGCTTGCTGTCCTGACGGCCGAGGACGGTCCAGCCCAGATTTCGATCGTTGGTTATGATAGCGCCTACAATTTCAGTTTGGTGACGCACTGGCAGGTCGGGGATGGCGCGGGCTACATCGATCCGACCTCGCTGAATTTTGCCGTTCTCAGCGGTGGCAACATTGTCACGACCTTTACGGAATCCAACCAGAATGGCGCGCATAACGCCTTCATGGAAATCGACACCGCAAGCGGCGCAAGAGTTCTCGCACCGACAGCGCTGAACAACCTCGGCGGCCTTTCCAACTCGAATATCGTCGCGCTGAAGGACGGTGGCTTCGCTATCGCCTACGTGCAGCCGGCAAGCGGGTCCGCTGCCAATCTTCATCTCGCTTTCTACACTGCAACCGGCGCGCTTCGCGGTGATCAGACGGTCGGGACGGTTTACACCAGTAACCACATCGACCCGGCACTCTCCCTCCTGTCCAACGGCTTTCTCGACCTGACCTGGGTCAGCAGCACGCTTGCCGGCACGCGGGATGCGAACGACAACATATCGGCTGCGATCTTCGATCCCACCGCCATGACCAAGGTGGCAGGCGCCGACCTCGAGACACAGGACGGGACGCAGTACCAGCCGGCGGTGACCGCGCTTGCCGGCGGACAATTTGCGACCGCATGGACCGACCTGAACACCGCCATCGCCGACGGCAATACCGATCCGGGCGGGTCGCACATCGGGATGCAGATCGATGGGCTGGTGCGGGAGACCATCGGGACCAACGGCGTCAACGAAACGCTGCGGGGTGACTCGCTGTCGGACGTGTTCACCGGCGGCCACGGCCCCGACACCTTCGTCTTCAGTCCGGGCAGCTCGGCCGACACGATCCTCGATTTTACCCATGGTGAGGACAGGATCTATCTCGCCAACTTTTTTTCGCTGCACAGCTTCAATGACGTGCTGAACAACACCCATCCCGGTTCGCCTGCGACGCTCACGCTGGGGGCGGACTCGCTGACGCTGTACAACGTCGACAAGACCACGCTGACGGCCGCCGATTTCATCCTGGCGCGACAGAAGGCCGATTTCGACGGCAACGCCCACAGCGACCTGTTGTGGCAGAACGACAACGGCATGGTGTCGATCTGGAACAACGGCCAGATCAACCAGGCGCACGTCATCGCATCGGCCGGCAGCATTCCGAGCGGCTACCACATCGCAGGTTCGGGCGATTTCGACGGCAATGGCCAGAGCGACATCCTCTGGCACAACGACAACGGCACGGTAAGCATCTGGGACAACGGCGCGATGGCGAGCGCCCATGTGGTCGCTGGCGCCGGCGTCGTGGCGCCGAGCTGGAGCATCGTCGGAACCGGGGATTTCGATGGCAACAGCCGCACCGATATCCTCTGGCAGAACACCAACGGGTCCGTGTCGATCTGGAATAATGGCGACATCAACGGCGCCCGCGTCATCGCCGGCGCAGGGACGGTCGACAGCAGCTGGCACATCGCCGGCGTCGGCGATTTCGACGGCAACGGCCAAAGCGATATTCTCTGGCGCAACGACAACGGCATGGTTTCGATCTGGGACAATGGCGACATCAGCAAGGCGCATGTCATCGCCGCGGCCGGGGTGGTAGCGAGCAGTTGGCACATCGCAGGGGTCGGCGATTTCGATGGCAACACCCAGAGCGACATTCTCTGGCAGAACGACAATGGATCGGTGTCGATCTGGGATAATGGCGCGATCGCCAGCGCGCATGTCGTGGCCGCCGCGGGCGTCGTCGACGGCAGCTGGCATATTGCCGGCACCGGCGACTTCGACGGCAATGGCCACAGCGACATCGTGTGGCGCAACGACAACGGGTCGGCGTCGATCTGGGACAATGGCAACATTGCGAATGCGCACGTCATCGCCGCCGCAGGCACCGTCGATCCCGGCTGGCACATTGTCTAGCGCGTTTTCGAGCGAAGTGGATACCGGTTCGCGTGAAGAAAACGCGTCAAAACAAAAAGCTAGAGCTTCGGTTCTGATTCAATCAGAACCGAAAATGCTCTAGCGCGGGATCAAGGGGCGACGAGCCGGCGTGGCGGCGCTGACCTCCGCGACGCCTGCGCGTTGGTTCATCTGGCGGTCATTTCAAGGCCGCCATGCGCGACAGACTGACGCCTTGTGACGCTGTCACGCAGCATCATCTGCCCGGTGTGCGCTTGTTGCGAATTCGGTTTCGCATTGCGCGCACGGATGGAGACGACGCGTGAGCGACTTTTACAAGCAGGACATCGATCGGCACTTCGCCTGGTTCGAGGCAAAACTTCCGCCGCGGCCGGCGCGCTTCGTCGCCTGGCTGCGCAGGCCGTCGTCGCGCTATGTGCGGATTCCGCTCGCGATCCTGCTCATCCTCGGCGGCATTTTCTCGTTCCTGCCGGTGCTCGGGCTCTGGATGCTGCCGCTCGGACTCCTTTTGTTCGCGCAGGATGTGCCATTGCTGCAGAAACCCACCGCGCAATTGCTCGGCTGGATCGAACGCAAATGGGCGGCGCGCGAGCGCGCCAAGGCTGCCGAAAAACGCTAGCGCCGCATCGCGCGCACTTGTCCGATACTTTGAGATCGCGCAGCAGCGTGTTGTTTTGACTCGGCTTCTCGCATGAAGCGCGCGTTGCGTTTCACAGCGAACACCGCGCCGCCGCTGCTTCCATTTGCGGTTGTGTCGTGTGCAGAGTGTGACTCAAAAGCCAGAATGCACCGCTAATCTTGGCTACTTTGCGAATTGCAAGATTTTTTTCTTTCGCGAATCAACGCGCTGATTCATTTTCGCCGCCTGGGGTCAATGAGGAGGCCAAGGTATGAACGTTATTGTTTTCGCTTCGCGTAAGGGGGGCTCGGGAAAAAGTACCCTGGCTGCTCACCTTGCCGCGCAAGTGCACAAGGCAACGAAGCCCTGTCTGCTGATCGACGCCGATCCGCAGGGCTCGTTGACTCTCTGGCACAAATTGCGTGGCACCAACGAACCGCCGATCAAGACGGCGGTCAACTCCGTCAGCGGCATCATCGCGCAGGCCAAGCGTGACGGCATCGAGTGGGTGTTCATCGACACGCCGCCGAACCTCTCGTCCGTGGTCGACGATTCCATCAAGAACGCGACGATGGTGATCATTCCGGCGCGGCCCGGCGTGTTCGACGTCAACGCAGTGCAGGAAACCATCCAGACCTGCCGTTCGATGCGCAAGCCCTATGCGGTCGTGATCAACGGCGCACCGGCACAGCGCGACAACGCCGAAAGCCCGATCGTTGCGATCGCGCGTGAAGCGCTGGCCAAGTTCCGTGCTCCGGTGTGGAGCGGCCAGATCACCAACCGTGCCGATCTCCTGATGGCGCTCGGGCAGGGTGAAGGTGCGCGTGAATACTCTTCGGAAGGCCGCGCCGCCGCCGAGATCAATCGGTTGTGGGCCGCGATCGAACGCTCGATCAAGGCGATCCGCGGCACGGCGTCGGCCTCCGGCGCGATGCACAAGCAGGCGGCGTAATCACGCCGCCTTTGCCCGAGGTGAAGAACGCGCGGCTGCCGCGCGTTTTTTGTGCGCGCGTCATCGCGTGCGAAGCAATCCATCGTTCCACGAACGCGGATCGATGGATTGCTTCGCGGAGCCTGTCATCGGGCGCTCTTTCGCGCGACCCGTTGGCTGGCAATGACGATGTGGTGGCCTTACGCCACCATCAGCATGTAGAAAATAATCACCGGCGCCAGGGTCAGGATCACAGACCAGATGCCGACAGCCCACAAAATATCTTCAGTCGTAAAGCCCGGTTTGGCAGGACCGGACCCCACGGCAATACGCACGTCCGACTTCACGACGCCCCCGCGTTGTTTTTGTTCTTGGCAGCGAAGACGATACGCGACCGGTTTTAAGATCCCGGCCGCAATTTCGCTTGCATTTGACCACGGGTGCTACCGCGGATTAACCACTCAGGCGGCGAGCAGATGATAGGCCATGACCGGCACGAAGGCGATGACGGTGGCCCAGAACGCAAACGACGACACGATCAACACGTCGTTGACGCGTTGGGCGGTCCGGCTGCTCGGATAGCGCGGGTCGTGCTGGATGACGGTGTTCATTGGTTTCCCCCAAATTTTCTTGAGGGGCCAGCCCTACACTCAAAACGCTAAGGTCCGGCTCGCGCCGTCGCTCGACTTGGCCGCGTTGCATTCACCGGCTCTTAACCCGGAGCCGGGGCGGGCACGGAGCCGGCTTCAGCGCATGTTGCCCTGGTCGCGGATCGCGCCGAGATGCTCGTTGATGCGGAAGACGATCAGGATGAACTCGGCGACGATGCGCGAGAACACGATGCCGACGATGACGCTGGCGATCGATGCCAGCAGCAGGATGAAGCCGACGAACGGGCTGATCGCCATGGCGGAGAGCGCGGACAGGATGCCGGATATCCCGAACAGCACGATGACGCCGATCACGAGCCAGTAGAACGTCTTGATGATCGTGGGCGTGATAAACCTGTCCCACTGGAAGAGGTCCTGGAAATCGAACATCGATGCTTCTCCCCGGCAAGCCGAACGAATGATTCGTTTTAAACCCTGTCCCTGCGGCCAAGGGCTAACCTTGATCCGCCCGCCGGGCAAGCCGCGGGCGAGCCATGCGAGCGGCCGAGGTTGTGATTGCGGCAAATAACGGCCACAATCGGGCTCCCTTCCGGCTACTATCTTCATCCATGACCCAGCTGACCTTTGAAGACTTCAAGCCCGGCCGCTTCGGGACGTTCGGCCCGCGCCACGTGACGCGCGAGGAGATCATCGCCTTTGCCGCCGAATTCGACCCGCAGCCGATGCATCTCGACGAGGCGGCGGCGCAGAAATCCATGCTCAGGGGCCTGTCCGGTTCGGGCTGGCATCTCGGCTCGCTGATGATGCGGATGCTGTTCGACGGCTTCATCGGCCGCACCGCCTCGCTCGGTTCGCCCGGGGTCAACGAGATGCGCTGGATGGCGCCGCTACGGCCGGGCGACGATTTGACGCTGGATGTCGACGTGGTCGAAGCCCGCGTCTCGAAGAGCCGCCCGGCGACCGGGATCGTCACCTTCAAGGGTACCATCCGCAATGCCAAGGGCGAGGTGCTGTGCGAGATGGAATCGCCGATCATCGTCAGCCGTCGCGATGGAGCCGGGGCATGATCCGGAAAAGTGTGAAGCGATTTTCCGAGAAGATCATGCCCAAAACAGGAATCTTCCAGCATGGCGTTCTTTGAGGACATCGAGATCGGCGCGCGGCGTGCGTTCGGGTCGTTCACCTTCACCGCCGAAGACATCAAGCGCTTCGCGGCGCAGTTCGATCCGCAGCGTTTTCATCTTTCTGAAGAGGAAGGGCGCAACTCGCTGTTCGGCGGGCTCGCCGCGTCGGGCTGGCATGTCGCGGCCGTCTGCATGAAGCTGCTCGTTGCCGACGGCAAGCTGCGTTCCGCGGAGGAAGCCGCGCGCGGCGAACTGGTCGCGGTCTGGGGCCCGTCGCCGGGGTTTCGCGAATTGCGCTGGATCCGCCCGGTGCTTTCAGGCGACACCATCAGCTTCACCAACGAGGTCGAGACCAAGCGCACCTCGTCGAGCCGTCCCGAATGGGGCATTTTGCAGGCGCGTAACACCGGCGTGAACCAGCGCGACGAGGTGGTGTTCTCGTTCCTGGCCACCGCCTTCGTGCCGCGGCGCAATCCCGGTTCCTGATGTTGCCCGCGGGCATCTGATCTGTTGCAGGAAGGCCATGGTTAGCAGATTCCTGCTGCCGACCCCTGCGGTTGTGCGTTGCCTGGAACTGAATTTTTGCTAACGCATTTTGAACCTTTGTCCCTGCCTATGGATTAAGGGCAAGAACGTCAGGGGATGACCATGGCAGATCGCAGCGCGCTGAAACTGGTCGGCGTGATCTTCGCAACAGTGACGCTGGTGGTGATGCTGGCGACCGGAATGGTCGTGAAGGGCTTCGCCGACGGCAATTATTCGCTCGAGACCACCGCGAGCATCGATCGCTAGTTCAGCGTGCAGTAACCATCGACGCAGCTTGCTGCGTCCGGACCGAGTTTTCTTTTTGGGCGCGATGAGGTCATCCTCGTCGCGTTTATTTTTTAGCTACCTGGTCCAGATCAGCACCAGCACCACGGTTGCGGCCGCGAGCAGCCCGACGAACCGGATCATGATGGTGCCGACGCTCGCCTGCGGCCGGCGCAGCGGAATGGGATCGGTCTTGTCAGGTCGAATGCTCTGCATGAAGTCCTGCCCAGCCCCAAATACCGCGTAAGGTCGCCGCGTGATGACGGCTGCCATTGGTCGCGGGCTGCGCATTTAAAGTTCAAATCAAATTCTGCAAGTTGTCTGGGCAACGGACTCACAAAACAAAACCGCCGCCTCCCGATCGGGAAGGCGGCGGCTTCGTTTGACGTCAGGTTTGTGACAGCCCGGATCAGCTGTTGCGCAGGCCGTCGGCGGCGCGCTTCCACTGCGAGACGTTGTCGGCGATCATGCGGGTCGACTTCATCGCGGCCTGGCTGAGCTGGGCATAGCCGGAGATCTCGCGCTGGACGCGTTGGCCCTCGGCATGCAGCAGGTCGCGCAGGCTCTCGAGCTCGCCGATCAGCTTCTCGATCTCGGCGAGCGAGGTGCCGGCGACGCGCTGGATCAGCGAGTTGACGTTGTTGACGGTGGCGTCGGTGTTCGGCTCGACCGGCGCGGTCGCGCTCGCAGCCTCTTGGCTCGCGACCGGGCGGCGCAGATAGGCGATGTCGTTGCGCACGAAGTCGCGGATGCCGGCTTCGACCTCCGAGACCGCAGCGAGGTTGCTGTCGACCTCGGGCGTCGTCGGCTCGGCGTCTTCGGTACGGTTGGTGGCGTTCATCGGCTTTCCCCTTGTTCGCGAAGCGAAGCGCGGCTGTCCCCCGCACGACGAATTGATGAAGTTGCGGAACCATCAGTCCCGCCGAATTTGACCGCATCTGGGCCAAGTTGCGGCAATGCCTGATCTTTAGCGCGACAAGGCTAACGAACCGTTCACCATGAGCGCTTGAAGCCGGCCGAGATGCTCTTGTTCAATGTGCCCTGCGCGGTCTCGCCGACCGAGCCGGAGACGGTGACGCCATCGAGCAGCTTCTGCTCGGCGCCGACCCGGCGCAGCCATTTGTCGTCGAAGCTCGAGGTCTGGCCCGCAGTGATGCTGGTGCCGGTGTCGTTGACCGACAGGCTCGCCGACTGCTCGGTGTCGTAGCTGCGCGTGGCGCGATTGATGACGCCGGGCACCGGCATCACCGTGCCCTGCTCGGTGACGGTATAGCCGTTCTTCAGGGTCAGCGAATAATCGTCCGACAGCGGCACCTGCTTGCTCAGCGAGGTCCCGAGCTTGCTCTGCTCGGCGCCGGGATCGACACGGGCCTCGACCGAGGTCTTGTCCCACACCGAAGCCACGCCGGGGGCCGAGATCGTGGCCCAGGCCGAGCCGCCGGATTGCGGCAGGCTGCCGCCATTGGCGAGCCGCTCCGACATCTGCTCCGACGTCGTCATCGTGCCTTGCCTGGCGACCGTCATGTCGGCGCCGATCCGAGTGTCGAGGAACGGCGAGAGCGATTGCTTGACCGATACTGCCGAGGTGCCGTTGGCGTTGGTGTTGGTCGACCAGGCCGGATCGCCGTTCGCGGTATTGGCGGGCTTCGCGCTGCGCCTCGGCGCCAGTGTCGGCAGCGAGGTGGAATCGGTGTCGAGCTGGCTCCAGTCGAGCTTGCTCTCGTCGATGTCCTTCATGATGTCAGCATTGGCATCCGCCGCCGGGGCCTCGGCGGCCGGGGCCTCTGCGTCCGGCGCGGCCTCCTCGGCCGCTTCGTCGGGCTTCTCGGCCTTATCTTGCTCGACCTTGTCTTGGGCGGGCGGCGTCTGTGCGGAAGCGGCGAGCGCCGAGCCCAAATAGACGGCCAAGCCAAAGCCGGCCGCCAGCACCGGCAGCCTTGTCCGGCCAAGCAGCCTTGCCCAGCCAAATCCTGATGTCGAAGTCATTCCCAGCCCGCAAATTCCAAGCCGGCAACATGCTGATGCCGTGGTGCGAAATTGTGGCAATGGGGCCGCGAACGCAAGGGACCGACAAGAGATCGTGTGCAGGGGATCGTCATGCCCGGGCACCGCGCGAATGCCCTCGCGCAATTTCCCGGCCGCGGCCCGTTCGGGGCTGGCAAAACGGGCGCAGATGCCGGAGCAAGGCCCGGGCATGACGAACGCGTGATAACGCGTGGACCGTGCGAAAGTTCAGCCCGCCATGCGCGGCAGATGGATCGGATAGCCGACGGTCTGCTCGACCAGGTCGAACGTATCGACCAGCACGCGGAAGCTCGTCAGCCGGCCGTCCCTGAACTGCGCGAAATGCGCAATCCGCAGCGAGATCGGCTTGTTGGAGTCGAGCGCCGTCAGCGAGTAGCGGATCATCGAGGCCGCGGAGTCCGTGCCCAGCATGATCGATTCACGATCGAAGCGGTGCACCCGCACATTCTCGGCGATCTGCTTGATCACCTCGAGCACCGCCGCTTTGCCGCGGCGCGCGCCGAAAAACGAAAACAGGTCGATCGGCCCGTAGATCGCCCATTCGACCTCGTCGTCGAGCAGCGGCTCGACGTCTGAAAGCTGGCGTTCGTTGATCGCGCGATGCAACGCGCGCGAAAAACGCCAGAGGCTGTGCTCTGTCATTTTGGTGGTGGTCCTGAAGCTGGATTTTCAAAGCAAACGGCCGGCATGGGCGTCAGCGCCGACGCCGTGCCAGGTTGCTGCACATCGCTATTGCGGCCTCAGATAGACCGGATCGCCCAAAACGCAAATGACAATTTTGCAATGCACAATTGCAGGGGATTCCTTCGGAGTGTGAACCAGGTCACTTGTCGGGCAGGGAGATTCGCCCGGTCTTGTTAGGTGAGTACTCCAGTCGGGCTCCCTCCCCCCTTGCGGGGGAGGGCGGGGAGAGGGGTCCACACGGGGACTCTCTCCAGCGCCACGCGGCTGAGATTGCGAGAGCGAGACTCATCTCGCCCGGGGCCACCCCTCTCCCCAACCCTCCCCCGCAAGGGGCTAGGGGATTCCCGGATTTTGTGACTGTGTAGCAAGGGCATAGCCGTCGAGTGTTGCGGCAAGGCGGTTCCAGCCGTCGCGCATGGTCTTTGGTCCTGGAGGCTTGTAGTAGCAATTCCATCCGCCGAGACGGGCCGCGATCCATGAGACGAAGGCAAGCGAGCCGATAGGATGCGGGTTTTTCTGCCGTAGCGTTTTGCCCTCGAGCTTTTTTGACAGGTGCTCGAGCGCGACGGCGAAGCTTTCGTCAATGACATCGGTTGCCGGGCGGAGGCTGCCGTCTCTGGCATCGACAAGCTGGATCGTCCGAATCGCGCCAGCGAGCGCGATGGCGGTCAGATTAAACATCCGCTCGGCGTCGACGACTTGGCTGTCGTCGAGGGCCAAGCCGTCGCTCTTGAGGGCGCGGAAGACTTGTTCGATGCGCCAGCGCAAGCGATAGAGGCGGACGACGTGTTCAGCCTCGGTCGCACAAGTGACGGTGCGGGTCGTGAGTAGGCGCCACAACAACGGCGTCTTGCCTGACGGCGCATCGACCTCTCGTGCTTCCACCAAGGTGAGTTCGACGCTGCCGGCCGCCTCGGATTGCCCCAGACTTTGTGAGCGGGCGATGTGCACCGAGCCCGCGCGGAGTTCGACGGTCGCGACGCGCCCTTTGTCACCAGGCCCGCGCGGCGCCACGCGGACCTCGCTTCTGCTCAGCACTTCAGCACTGGCAAGCGCCCCAAAGAGCGTTCCCCCACCGAGCAAAGATCGATCCTGACCGGCGCGCACGATCAGATCGAGCCGCTCCGGTTTGCGGGCAAACAGCAGGTAAATGTCGCTTTCGCGATCGGCCACCATTGTCACCTCGGCGGCATCGGACAGCACGCTTGCCGTGGCCTGACAGCCCAACAGCCAACGCGCCGATTCCTTATCCTCGATCGCGCGATTGCGGCGCGACGTGACGCGATCCGCAGACCGCGTCCAGATCGCCGCATCGACAAGACCGACCACGGCTTCGCTTTCGATATCGACGGCAATCACTGGATGGATGAAGAAGCCAGGGGTTTGGCCATCGCCGGCAGGTCCGAAGCCCCGCCGCTTCTTGTCACGACCGCCAAAATTGATCTCGGTCGTGTCCTGGACAGCCAGAATGCGGCGACCGGCGCATTGAACCGCAGTCCGCCCGGCCAACGTTTCCACAATCCGATCGACCGAAACATGGGGCGAAGACAGAAACCGATGCACGGCCTTCTCGCCCGCGCGCGTCTCCCCCAATTTGCGTAGCACCAGCGTCCCCGCCGTCGCCACCCGCTCGATCAGCCAATCAGCCCGCTCCGCAACCCGAACATCGCCAAAAGACATCGCAGGCCTCTCGTCCAAACAGGTCGAAAGGCCTTGAATCACATTCACAAACTCCGGGGAATCACTTTCGGGGCTCCCGTAGCCCGCAAGGGGGGAGGGAGCCTGACCAGCGTGCTCGCCTTACTCACCAGCCGCAGCTTTCCTGCCCTTCAGCGCTCGCGCTGTCGCGCCGGCTGGCGCTCGATCACGATTTCGGCGTCGCGGATCGCGACCACGGCGAACAGCAGCGCGCCGCCGATGCCGCCGATCGCAGCACCCAGCGGCATGAAGGTGAAGAACACCAGCGTGCCGCTATCGATCGCGGTGGTCTTGAAGAACGAGATCCATCCGAGCCCGGCGCCGATGCCGAGCGCAGCGCCGCCGAGCGCGCCCAAGGCGAGGCCCAGCAGAGCCAGCAACGCGATTTTCATGACGGTTCAGCCCCGACATTCCGCAACAAGCCCGGTAGATAGGTCGGCGCCGGGCCGGCGAGGTTCAATGTCGGCGTGCGGATTCGCGGGGGCTGATTGCTGCGCCCCGCGTGCGGGGAGGGGGAGTGACCTAAGCCTCGGCGCGGCCGGTCAGCAGGGTGGCGACGTCGCGTTCCAGCACCTGCTGCACCAGGTCGAAGGTGTCGATGATCTCGCGGATCTCGGTGATCTTGCCGTCGCGAAAGCTGTAGAACACCGCGACGTCGAACTGCACCACGCGCGCATTGTTGCGCTTGCGGAAGAACACGCGCAGTTGCGCCGCGACCCTGTCGCCCTCGGCCACCAGGATCGGCGCCTCGTAGCGCATGTCGGAATAGCGCTCGTGGATCGTGGTCCACATCTGGCGCAGCGCGGCCTTGCCGCGGTGCTGGCCCATATGCGGCAGGATGTCGATCGGCGCATTGGCGAGGAAGGTGACGTCGTCGCTGCAGCGGTCGAGCGCGCCCTCGATGCCGCCGGCATAATAGACGTCGAGGAAGTTCAGCACGCGCTGCCGGTTGAGATCCTCGCCCATTGACGACTCCGCCGATTCTGCTTCCCGATTGCGCATTGTGGACGGAACCGTTCCACAATCAACCAATAGTTGGACGCGCGAGAGGGCGGTTCGGTTCGGCAACCATTGCGTGCATCGTGGGTCGAGTGTTGCGGTCGGCGCTACTGCGATGGCGCGACCTTGCGCGTCACGAGATCGATCGTGAACCGCTGCTTCTTTCCGTAGCCCTCCGGAACAAAGGCCTCGCCGGATTGCAGCTCGTGATACAGCTCGTCCAGCTTCGGAAAGCCCTTCCCGCAGGCGGTGCGGATCGTCTCGTCGTCGGCAAGGTCGATGTCGACCGCCACCGTGTTCGGACGCGGCCCCGCGGTGAGGTTGGAGAGGCCGAAATATTTCGGTCCCTCGTTGCAGTTGACGACATTGGCGCCGAAAGCGCCGACATCGTCCTCGGCCCTGACCAGGAAGTCGGGCGCGATCGCGACGCCCTTGCCGGGCTTGTTCGTGAACGCCATGCGCGCCACCGCGCTTTCGAGCGCGCCCTGGCCCATGTGACCGACCGTGCAGATCAGCATGTCCTGGCCGGCGTCCTTCGGCAGCACGACGCAATCGTGGCCCTGCACGCCCGGCAGGAAGCGGACGAACCGGTACGCTCCACTGCGCTGCTCGAACAGCGCGACGCCGCCGAAATCGTTGACGTGCGCCTCGCACTCGCTCTCATAGTTGACGGCAAGCAGCGTATTGCCTGGGCCAAGGAAGCGCCCCGCGTAACGCTCCCTGGTCAGCTTGACGTTGCAGGCGCGGCCGGCGGCGTTCGGGTAGGATCTTGCGCGCGAACAGGCTGATCCCTTGACGTTGGCCGCGGCGCAGAAGGTCGCAAGCAGCGCGCGGTCGCTGTCTTGTGCGCGGGCGGGTGTCGCTGCGGAGAACGCGGCGGCGCAGATCGCCAGCGCGACCAGGAGAGTGGATCGATGCGGCATGAAAAGCCTCGTCTGTAATGCGATCGCGGTTAGAGCATGGACGTGTGACGCGCGCAGCGGTTTTCCGGTTCACGCGATGGGAACCGGCGGGGTGGCTTCGCCGTTGATCCGGCAACCTCGCAACGGAGCCACATCATGAAATCAATCGTTCTTGCTGCCGCCATTGCCGTCACGGCCCTTGCCGCGGCGTCGCCCGCCGATGCCAAGGGCTGCGTCAAGGGCGCGATCGTCGGCGGCGTCGCCGGCCATTATGCCGGCCATCACGGCATGCTCGGCGCCGCCGCCGGCTGCCTCTACGGCCGCCACCACGCCAAGCAGCAGGCGCGCCAGCAGCAGCAACAGGATCAGCACGGCGATCAGGGCAAGCTGTAACGCCGCATCGATTGTGAAGTCACGGTCCCGGAACGCCGCGCGCTCGCGCGGCGTTGTCTCGTTGCGCAACGGAGACCTTGATGACGAAACCTCAGACCAAAAACATCCAGCCCGTCCCCGACGACAACCAGAGCCACAAGGGCCCCGGCAGCGCGCCCGGCGTCCCGCTCGACACCACCAAGGGCCACCGCGACGACGAAAAGCACAACATCCGCGAACAGGCCGCGCACGGCAATCTGACCCAGAACACCAGCAATCGGCGGTCGGGGTAGGGCGCTGCGGGTGCCGCACACTCCGCTGTCGTCCCGGCGAAGGCCGGGACCCATACTCTGCAGCCGGAGTTGTGATCGGGACTCGTCATTCCATCGTCGCGCAACAATCGACTTCGGTGGTGATGGGTCCCGGCCTTCGCCGGGACGACATCAGGAAAATCCAATTCACCTGTCAAACAGCCCGTTCGATGTCATCACCTGCGCATTTGGGCGACGACAGCAGCATGTTGGACGCAACTTCGCATTCTCGCGACATGACCTGCCCGAGTCTTGCTCTTCGTTTTCGCCGCTCTGCGATCAGAGGGCGCAGGGAAAGCCGGGTGCCGATCGCACCCATGGGCCCGGTGCAATAAAGGTAGCACCGGGGTAGGACCACAGGTGTAACCGGAAACATCCGGCTTTCCCTGCGCGATGGGTTACGGCTTATACGTGCTCTCCCCGGTGAGACTGGGCTTTCTTGTCACCGCCTCGCGAAGATGCTTGCGCATCTTGCGAGGGACACCTGCCACTAGGGCGTCAGGCCTGCACGATTTCGCCGTCCGCCTTGCCGTGCGCTCGTCCGCGCAAGCAAGCCGTCCACCGCATCCCGCCGCGCGTTCGTGACGTGCGCACGCCCCTCTGGTCGGGCGGGACGGGCAAATCTATACATCAAAATTGACTGCCGATAAACCGAAATATTTTCGGAGCGACCGGTTGACAGGTTTTGCTGGGTTTTGGTGAGTTGCCCGTCGTGTCGAATTTGCCACGGACCGGAGGTCCTGCGCGGCGATCGATGAACGATCCGCGTCCCGGCGACGCACGGTGTGACGCGCGTCACGGCAACCTCGGGCCCGGCGCGACAGACTGGTCGCGTCGCCCAGAGAGGACCACCGCCATGAACGCCGTCGCTGCACCGAAATCATCCGCGCAGAACCGGCTCGAAGGCTTTGCGTTGAGCGCCGTCTTCCAGGGCCTGCCCACCTTCGCCTCCGCGGTGCTGATCCTGAAGGTGATGGGCGCCCGCGAGATCGTCACCGAGCGCGGCGGCGCCGCCATCTTCGTCGCGATCGCCTCCATCATCTACGCGCTGATCGCACCCAAGCTCGCAGCGTGGTTTCCCCGCATGCAGAACGGCCACGAGCCGCTGTTCTACGACGCCAGCCTCTCGGTCTCCGACAAGATCGCGCAATGGCGGTCCAGGCCGCGCGTCTCGCTACAGCTCATGACGACGGTGATCATGATGTCGCTGCTGGCAGTGGTGGCGGCAAGTCTGGGGTGAGCCTCTTGCCATCGGTCGCAGCGGTGTCCTAACTGCGGCATGCAGATCAGAGACGAACGCAACGAAGACGCCGCCGCGATCCGCCGGATCGTGGCGGCCGCCTTCGCGACAGCGCCTCACAGCAGCGGCGCCGAGCCGCGCATCGTCGAAGCGCTGCGCGCGGCCGGCGCGCTGACGATCTCGCTGGTGGCGATCTCCGACGACGGCACTAGCGTCGGCCACGTTGCCTTTTCGATGGTGCAGATCGATCACTCTGTCGGGAATTGGTACGGCCTCGGCCCGGTGTCAGTCGTGCCGGAGACGCAGCGCCAGGGCATCGGCCGCGCGCTGATCGGCGAAGGCTTGGCTCGGCTTGTGGCATTGAATGCCGCCGGCTGTGTCGTGCTCGGCGATCCCGCCTACTACGGCCAGTTCGGCTTTGTGAGCGATCCCGCACTGACCTATGGCGGCAGGCCGAGCCCGTACTTCCAGCGGCTCGTGGTCAATGGCACGTCGCCGTGCGGAGACGTCAGCTATCATCCGGCCTTCGACGTGACGTGAGCGTTCCCTCGCGAACGCTCCTGTGCTAGATGAGCGCCGCGGCAATTGGCCGTGATCGCAAACCAATGGAGGGCATCATGCGCAACGATCGCGATCTCGAAAACCTCCCCAGCTTTCAGCATCACGCGTAAGCGGCGGAAATCCTTCCCTTCAGAAACCCATGTCAAGCGCGGGCATCGCATCGTCCATGGCGACGTCGAGCTGAGCGAAAAGCTCGGCCGCAACGATCTGTGCCCGTGCGGCTCCGGACGTAGGTTTCAAGGTCTGCTGCATGCGGGCTGGGGCGTATGATGGCGCCAATCGGAAATATTACTTTCAGGGAATAGCTGCGTGAGTTGCGGTGATTTCGTCGGGATGCAGGACGCCGCAGAAGCGGCGTCCTGCGAGCCCAGGCGTTCTCGCGCCGCAGCCGCCAGCCTAGTCAAACTCCGTGGAAGCAAGAAACTCTTCCGCCTTTGCGTAAGTCGGAAATCGGCCGAGCTCGCGATACCTCGGATCATCTTCTGCCGACTCCGGAGAACGCAGCACGACAAATTCGTCGCCGTGCCGCTCGATCAGTTCGGTCAAGTCCTCGCTCTTGAAGGGCGTCATGTCGCGCGCGCCACAACGCGGACACTCATCGTCACACGTGCAGGACCACTCGTCGGTCCATCGCTTCTCACAGTGCTCGCATCGGTAAAAATTGAGAAACCAAGCCATGCCAACCTCTTAAGGCTTCAGGCGATAATTTCCTCGCGATAGGAACTCGATAAACCCACGATCACGCAAATACTGAAGCTGCTGGCGTATCTTAGGCCGGACATTCTGGTTGCCAGGATAGAGATCGCCAAGATGTCGCTCGAAAGCATACACCTCCTCCAGAGTGAATTCAGGCTTGCCGAGTGACTCCACGCACCTCATCACGTCGAGAAGCCAACCGCGAGACTCCAGCGACTCCGCTCTAAGAAACAGAGTCTTTTGCCAATCGGCAAGGACCAGCTCCTTGTTTCGAATGACGCCGTTCTGAACGATATGGATTTTACCGGACTCCGGGACCTTTCCGAGCAGGATGTTGGACCCGATCCATCCGGCGCGGCGGGCCGTCGCCTTGAGCGGTTTTCGCTCTTCGATGATGTCGCGGACGAAGAAATGCTTTGGCACGATCAGCAGATTGACGACAGAGAGCGTCGTACGGTCGTAGTTCATCAGGAGAAGGTTCGGATTGTTGCTGGCGGCCAGCCGTTCACATTTGGTCTTGTAGGCGCCATCCGCCACCTTCGGGCCAAATTTGCCTTTCTGGCTTTTGAGCTCAAACTCCTCGCTGCACGATGCGCAGAGGAAGTCGGCGAGCGGGCTATTGTTCGCGAATTGCGACATCTTCGCACTGCCGCAATGCGGGCAGTAGGCCCATGCCTTCACCCAGGCCTCCGTCCATGCGCGAGCGCTTTGCGAGCCACTTGTGTAAGACGTTTGTGATTCTTCGAAGCCGAGTTTCATTGTCGTCGATCGTGTCTAACGAATGGAGGTCGGTGATAAGCCATTGCCCGCGAGAGGCCGCAGTCGCTAACCCAGGTAGCGGTCTTTGTTGTGCCAACGAAGTAGCTCCAAGTCTGGCCAATCCGCCTTGCGCTCGGGTGGGCGAACGGAACGACCATGCAAACGCAGGTATTCTTCTCCGTTGTTGAAGACCTCTTTCACCTTCTTGCTTACCGAGAAGGTCAGATCGTCCTTGATCGTCACGTACCCGGCGTCGAAAACCGAATGGATATCCTTCCGCAATAGGATGCCATTTGATTTTGCGTGATGCCCGCCTTCTGAGTATGGCTTAATGTGCGCGGCATCCAAGGCAGGGAGCACCTTGCCATCAGTTATCGCGCATTGTCTGCCATATGCTTCAGTCACTGCAACCCGGAAGGCGCCTTGTCCCAGACGCGGTGCAATGAGAGTTGGGGTTCCGAAACGGGCCTGCTCATGAGACTGGAATCCAGCCACATTGGTCGCGGTACTCAATCTCGCCGCCTCCAGAAGGCGATCCCACAGACGCAAGCCATCGGCACTCTCTGTCGAATAGCGCTTTCCTCGTTGAATACTCGACGACCACGATTCTGGAAGGTCGAGCCAAAGATGTTCGGGAAGAAAGACTGGCTCAACTAACACTGTTGAGCCAATATCCGTAGATGGAACGATGGCTACATTGGTTCGCAGCCGAGCGATAGCGCTGCGCAAGCCCTCCAAAGATGAAACCCCGTTTGCCCGACCGAATGTCTCCCAAGCCATCTGGATCGGAAGGGAACAGTGGTCGCTGAAGACCCCAAACCCGCCGATTTTGTTGCGCGGGCTCTTCAAGCGAAACACGAGAAGTTCGCCCCGCTGTAGCGCCTTGAAACTCGTCTCCCCGGGCCACCAAAAGTTGACCTCGGCCAAGCGACTTTCCGCCGCGAGGAAGTCGAACCAGGAATTATCCGTATTGGCGATGAAGAGGTTAATCATGGCGGGCCCCCTTTTAGATTAGTCGGAAGGGGCCCCGGTTCGCTAGGTGCTACCTTTTCTTCCACCCACCTCGCTTCCCCGGCGCTCCGCCGCTGCTCCGCGGCGACGGCCCGAATTCCGGCCCGGACTGCCGCGAATCCGTCGGCTGGATGATCCTACTGGTCGTGCCGAACGGCTTGGCCGGCAGCGCGCCGTCCGGGCGGAAGGGCAGCGACTCCGGGCCGTGCATCTCGTCGAGATCGGGCTTGTGGATTCGTGAGCCGGACTTGCCGCCGCGGCCGGCCTTGAGCGAGGTCTGGGCGGACTTGTTCTTCAGCGCGCTGACCGGGAGGTTGGCGGCGTCGCCGTATTTTCGGGTGCCGGCATAGGCGCCGGCTTGCTTCTGCACATTGCGCTGCTTGGCGGTGGGGTCGTCGACCACGGCCATCTCGGTGGCACGCAGGCGCTTGACCTCGTCGCGCAGTCTTGCGGCTTCCTCGAAGTTTAGATCGGCGGCCGCCTCGCGCATCCTTGTTTCGAGATCGCTCAGCACCGCCTCGAAATTGTGGCCGATCGAGATCACATCGTCGGCCATGCCGCCGTCGCCGATCTCGACCAGCACGTGGTCGCGTTCGTAGACCGAGTTGAGGATGTCGCCGATCGACTTCTTGACGCTCTCCGGCGTGATGCCGTTGGCCTCGTTGTATTCGACCTGCTTCTCGCGGCGGCGCGTGGTCTCGGCCATCGCGCGCTCCATCGAGCCGGTCATGCTATCGGCATAGAGGATCACCTTGCCGTCGACATTGCGCGCGGCGCGGCCGATGGTCTGGATCAGCGAGGTCTCGCTGCGCAGAAAGCCTTCCTTGTCGGCGTCGAGGATCGCGACCAGCGCGCATTCGGGAATGTCGAGGCCCTCGCGCAGCAGATTGATGCCGACCAGCGCGTCGAACGCGCCGAGGCGGAGATCCCGGATGATCTCGATGCGCTCGATGGTGTCGATATCGGAATGCATGTAGCGGACGCGGATGCCCTGCTCGTGCAGGTATTCGGTCAGGTCCTCCGCCATGCGCTTGGTCAGCACCGTGATCAGGCTGCGATAGCCGGCTTGCGCGGTGGCGCGCACTTCGCCGACGAGGTCGTCGACCTGCGTGCGTGCGGGACGGATGTCGACCGGCGGGTCGATCAGCCCGGTCGGGCGGATCACCTGCTCGACGAACACGCCGCCGGCCTCGTTGATCTCCCAGCCGCTCGGCGTCGCCGATACCGCCACCGTCTGCGGCCGCATCATGTCCCATTCCTCGAAGCGGAGCGGGCGGTTGTCCATGCAGGAGGGCAGGCGGAAGCCGTATTCAGCAAGAGTCGCCTTGCGGCGGAAGTCGCCGCGGAACATGCCGCCGATCTGCGGCACGGTGACGTGGCTCTCGTCGGCGAAAACCAGCGCATTGTCGGGGACGTATTCGAACAGCGTCGGCGGCGGCTCGCCGGGGCGGCGGCCGGTCAGGTAGCGCGAATAGTTCTCGATGCCGGCGCAGCTTCCGGTCGCCTCCATCATCTCGAGGTCGAAGGTGGTGCGCTGCTCCAGCCGCTGCGCCTCCAGCAGGCGGCCCTGGTCGTTGAGCTGGTCGAGCCGCATCTTCAATTCGGATTTGATCGACTTGATCGCCTGCACCAGCGTCGGGCGCGGCGTCACATAGTGCGAGTTGGCGTACATCTTGATGAATTCGAGCTCGTCCTGCTTGTGGCCGGTGAGCGGATCGAACTCCTCGATGGTCTCGATGGTGTCGCCGAACAGGTTCACGCGCCAGGCGCGGTCCTCATAGTGCGCGGGGAAGATGTCGATGACATCGCCGCGGACGCGGAAAGTGCCGCGGGTGAAGTCGGCCTGGGTGCGCTTGTACTGGAGTGCGACGAGGTCGGCGATCAACTGCCGCTGGTCGATGCGCTCGCCCTTCTTCAGCGCGAAGGTCATCGCGGTGTAGGTCTCGACCGAGCCGATACCGTAGATGCAGGACACCGAGGCTACGATGATGACGTCGTCGCGCTCGAGCAGCGCGCGCGTCGCCGAGTGGCGCATGCGGTCGATCTGCTCGTTGATCGAGGAATCCTTCTCGATATAGGTGTCCGTGCGCGGGACGTAGGCCTCGGGCTGGTAGTAGTCGTAATACGAGACGAAGTACTCGACCGCGTTGTCCGGAAAGAAGCTCTTGAACTCGCCATAGAGCTGCGCGGCCAGCGTCTTGTTCGGCGCCAGGATCAGCGCCGGGCGCTGCGTCGCCTCGATCACTTTCGCCATGGTGTAGGTCTTGCCCGAGCCGGTGACCCCGAGCAGCACCTGGGTCCGGTCGTTGCGCGCGATGCCTTCGACCAGGTCGGCGATCGCGGTCGGCTGGTCGCCCTTCGGCTCATAGGCCGATTTGATCTCGAAGCGCACGCCGCCTTCGGACTTTTCCGGGCGCGACGGCCGGTGCGGGGTCCACACCCGCATCGAGCCGTCGTCCTTGCGGAACTCGGGGCGGCCGTCGCGGATCAAATTCTCCAGCGCGTCGGCGGTGGCCTTGACGCCGAGCGCCTCCATCTTGCTGCGCGGCGGGCGCGCGAGGGCCTCGTCATCGTCCTCGGCAGTCGGCAGGCCAAGCTGCCGTGCCAGCTCGGGATCGAGGATGGGGATGGTGGCCGAGGTGCCGTAATTGGCCTGCGGTGCCTCCTCGAGGCCGGCGGCGTCACGCTTGGCGACGTCCTGGCCGGTCTCCCGCGTCGAGGCCCGCGCGCGATGCGCGGCAGCCTCGCCGCCGGCGCGGCGGTCCCAGGAATTGTCCGGCGGCGGCTGCAAGCCGGTGCCGGAGCCCATGCCGGCGTCGCCGCGATTGATCGCGGGATTGAGCAGTTCAGCGAGCGCAGGCCCGATCGGTTGGACGTCGGGCCTCGACGCCCTGGAATTTGGTGCCTTGGATTTCGGGGTTTTGCCGGGCTTTTTCGGAGTGCTTGGTGTCTTCGCCATGGCCGGAATATGGGGCGAGTCCGGCAACGAGAAAAGAGCAAAGGGCGCGCGGATGTCCGCGCAAGCGAGGCTGCTGACAGCAGGGTGTCAGCAGGGCGGAGCGGGACGCAATGTCAGGCGCGCGGGCGGTCCACAATGTCCATATGGATCCCGCCGCAGCCGCCGCAGCGCATGGTCCAGTATTCGGCGGCGCGCCCGGGAATGACGCGGAGCAGGTCGAGGCTGGCGGCGCAATCCGGGCAGTTGGTCCGCACCTGCGCGGGCCAGACCGGATCGGGCTCGCATTGCGGGACCACGGCGACCAGGGTGTTGCCGGTCACGCCGACGCTCCGACCGCCGCCGTCATACCATTGCGCGGGTGCAGCCGGTCGATAAGCTTCGTCGCGTCGGAGATCGCCGCATCCCGATCGGACCACGCAAAGCCGATTTCGAGCGTCGGAAACGGCATGCCATCGATGACGACCGGCTTTTGATCGATCCGTTGAACCCTGGCGTGCCATTGCCCCTTCCCCACTTCGAACGACTTGATTTCAAAACCGCCGTAAATCATCGCGACCTCGGGATTCCCTTCTCAATCGAAGCACGCACGCGCGGCGCCAAATGTGAACCAGTTCACAGGGCTCGGGGTTTATTTGTGCGGGGAGCAGTGGAACCGCGGGTTCCCCGTCAATTGCGCAGCTGGCGGTATCAGATGACGCTGCGCGCGCCCTTGCGCGGCGCGGCGGGCGCGGCCGCGGCGCGGATGATCCAGCGGCGGAACGCGGCGAAGTCGCGCTGCTCGGTCTGGAAGCGGCGGTAGACGAGATACCAGCGCATCCCCTTCGGCACGCTGAGGGCAAACGGCGCCACCAGGCGGCCGGCGGCGAGGTCGTCGTCGATATAAGGCCGGATGCCCATCGCAATGCCGAGCCCGTCGACGGCGGCTTGCAGCGCCTGGCCATAGAACTGGAATTCCGGTCCGCGCGCGGTCAGCCGCGGCACGCCGGCGGCCTTCAGCCAGGACGGCCAGTCGTCCGGCGAATGCGCGACGCGGATCAGGCTCGGGCCCTTGAGGTCGGCGGGGCGCTTGACGGCATTGGCGAGCCGCGCCGTGCACACCGGCAACAGATCGGCGGCGAACAGCGGCTCGGCGACGAGGCCCGGCCATTCGCCGCTGCCGAGCTGGATGCCGCAGCTCCAGTCGTCGGCGAACGGCACCTGCATGCCGCCGGTGGTGATCCGCACCTCGATGTCGGGCTCGGCTTTGCGGAACTCGGCGAGATGCGGGATCATCCACTTCATCGCGAACGTCGGTCCGACGCCGACCGTCAGCACGCGCGTGCTCACCGACGCCGTGACCTGCGCGGTCAGGCTCGCCAGTGCGTCGAAGATCGGCGTCAGCCCGCTCTGATAGGCCCGGCCGGCCGGTGTGGTGACCAGACGGTTGGCCTTGCGCTCGAACAGCGCCACGCCGAGCCGCTCTTCCAGCAGATGCACCATCCGGCTGATCGCGGCCGCCGAGACGTTCAGCTCGCCGCCCGCGCCCGCAAAGCTGCCGGTCCGCGCCGCCGCTTCGAACGCCTTGATGCCGTTGAGAAAGAGCAGCCGCCGCATGCCGGACCCTCAGGAAAACTGATGCAAGGGCAAGATAACTCGATTTGTGCGGAGAGGCCAAGCGGGGGGAGAAATCAAGAGGCGGGAACGAGAGCCAGGCGCGGGAATATTGGCGCATCCGCAAGATCATGCTCGGGACGTTGAGGGAGACATGCGATGGCAGAGACGACCGACGCCCTGGTGCTCGATCTCGTGGAGTGGATCGCGCGGCAGCCGCGGCCTTATGCCGAGGTGATCGAGACCTGGCGCACGTCGTGCCCGCGGCTGACGATCTGGGAAGACGCGGTCGACCGCGGCTACGTCGCGCGTCGGCCTTCGGTCGAAGGGCTGCGGGTGACGGTGACGGAAAGCGGTGAGACGTTCTTGCGTGCGCACGGGCGCATGCATTGAATTGTGCTAGTGCGCCGGTGCCGCGAGCCTCGGCCGGATGATCTCCACCATGCGATCCGCGGAGGTGCCCGGCGGAAAGAAGCCGAGATAATTGCCGTCGCGATCCATCAGGTAGATGTAGGCGGTGTGATCGACGGTGTAGTCCGCGTCCTTCAGCGGGACGCGGGCGTAATACACCTTGTAGGCGTCGGCAACGTTTTGGATCGCTGCGGCGCTGCCGGTGAGACCGATCAGCCGCTTGTGGAACATCGGCACATATTCGGCGAGATGCTGCGCGGTGTCGCGCTCCGGATCGACCGTGATGAAGATCGGCTGCACGTCGTCGCCGTCGCGGCCGAGCTTGTCGAGTGCAAGGCCGATCGCCTGCAGATCGGTCGGGCAGACGTCGGGGCAGTAGGTGAAGCCGAAATAGACCAGCATCAGCTTGCCGCGGAAATCCCGGTCGGTGCGCTGATGGCCGGCCTGGTCGATGAGCGCGAACGGGCCGCCGACCGGCTCCCTGTTCCACATCAGGATGTCCATGGTCTCGGCGGCCGACCGCGTCGACTGCGCGGGCGCCTCGGTGGCGAACGCCGTTGCCAGCGTCAGCCACATTCCGACGCCGGCGCATGCGATGGCACGCAGCCTCATATGCCGAAGGAGAGGCGGCTGCCGGTCGTCGTGACCAGCACCTTGTCGCCCATCTGCGCGGTCGCCTCCTGCACGAAGTTGAGCCCGGAGCAGTGCATCGGGATCAGCACGTCAGGGTCGAGCTTCTTGATCTCGGCGACGACCTCGGCGAGGTAGTCCTTCGGTGCCGGCCCGAGATGGAAGCCGCCGACGATGGCGTGCACCTTCTGGATGCCGGAGACCTCCTGGGCCTGCTTGACCGAATTGACGATGCCGACATGGCCGCAGGACGAGATCACGACGAGGCCCATGTCGCGCACGTTGAAGCAGGTCGCGTGCTCGTGGATGTGCTCGTCGGGGACGATCTTGCCGTCCAGCTCGGCCGGCAGATAGTGGCTGGTGTTGCAGCCGAGCCCGTCCTTGATGCCGAACTCGACCCAGGTCTGCGGCAGGATGCGCTCCATGCTGCGGCGGGTGATCTTGCCGGTGGTGAAGGCGTGGCCCGCGATCACGGTCGGCGTCTCGCACAGCACCGTGGTGACGCGTTGGGCGGCGAGCTGGCGGCGGTCGAGCGTGCCGAAATCGGTGAACTGGCCTTTGGTCGCCGTCGCGCTGACGCGATGGCAGAAATTGTCTTCGCCGCCGGCATAGAGCTTGACGTCGGCCGGCAGTTTCTCACGGAATTTGTCGAGGAAGCCGTTGAGGCCGCCGAAATGATCGTAATGCCCGTGGCTGACGATCAGCGCGTCGAGCTTCGCCGGGTCGACGCCGATCAGCGCCATGTTGTTGAGCAGCACGTCGGGCGTGTAGCCATAGTCGAGCATCAGCGTGCGCTGCGCGCCCTTGGCCTCCGACTCCAGCCACAGCGACAGGCCCCATTCATTGTGCAGCGAGCGCTGGTAGTCGGCACTGCGCGGCGGTGCCGCGATCGAGACGCCGTTGGCCTGCTTCGGCCTGAAGAACTGGTCGAAGCTGGAATCCACGAGAACGCGGATCGAGAGTTTGTCGACCGTCGGTACCTCGATCGGGGCGGCACTCGCGATCTCGACGCAGGAGAACGCGCCCGCCGCGGCAGCGCCCGCGATCGCGGCCGAACCTTTCAGGAAATCACGCCGTGCCAAGTCGTTCGTCATGGAAGCCCCGCCGAAAAATGATGATGCAGATAATGCGCCGAGCTTAGGTCCAATCCCGTCGCGGCTCAATGGCGCGGCCGCTCATCACATTCGCGCGCGGTCATGATGCCGTCATTGACTCAGCGGCGGGTTGCGCGCAAGTTCATGCAATCGCATCTTCTTTCGCGGCGCACGCCGGTGCACGCCTCAATCCAGGACCGTCCCCCATGATCGATCTTTACTACTGGAGCACGCCGAACGGCCACAAGATCACGATGTTCCTCGAGGAGACCGGGCTCGACTACAAGGTCTTCCCGATCAACATCGGCAAGGGCGACCAGTTCAAGCCGGACTTTTTGCAGATCGCGCCGAACAACCGCATGCCGGCGATCACGGATCACGCGCCGAAGGGCGGCGGCAAGCCGTTACACGTCTTCGAGTCCGGCGCGATCCTGCTCTACCTCGCCGAGAAGACCGGCCGGTTCCTGCCTGCCGATCTCTACGGCCGCTACGACGCGATCCAGTGGACCTTCTGGCAGATGGGCGGGCTCGGGCCGATGGCGGGCCAGAACCACCATTTCCGCAACTACGCGGTGGAGAAACTGCCTTACGCGATCGACCGCTATGTCAACGAGACCAACCGGCTCTACGGCGTGCTCAACAAGCGCCTGTCGGATCGCCAATTCATCGCCGGCGACTATTCGATCGCCGACATGGCGAGCTATCCCTGGGTCGTGCCGTACAAGAACCAGGGCCAGGAGATCGACGACTTCCCGCATCTGAAGCGCTGGCTGGAGACCATCGGCAAGCGCCCCGCCACCGAGCGCGCCTACGCCAAGGCAAAAGAGGTCAACCCGAATTTCGGCCAGCCCGCGATCCGGACCGAGGAGGAGCGCAAGCTGCTGTTCGGGCAGACCGCGGCGGTGGTGCGGTAGTTTCCGTCATAGGCTCCGCGTGCCCACCATCACGAGCACGTCGCGGATGGTGGGCACGTCGCTGCGCTCCTTGCCCACCCTGCGCGCTACAGCGCGCGGCGCGCCAATGCGCCGCGCTCCTGAAGCAGCCGCAGCACCGCATTCAGATCCGGTAGCACCGCGGCGCATCTTCCGCGCGTCTCCGCGGTCGGCTGCGCGATGTCGGGCACCATCAACGTGATGGTGCCCGCAGCGTGCGCCGCGGCGACGCCATGGTTGGAGTCTTCCACGGCGATGCAAGCTTGCGGCCTCACGCCGAGGCGTGCGGCGGCCTTGAGGTAGAGCTCCGGATCGGGCTTGCCATGCGTGACGTCATCCAGCGTGAGCAATGTGTCGAAGCGGTCGCGGATGCCGGCGAGCGCAAGATGGCGCTCGGCAGTGCGGCGGGATGACGAGGTCACGATCGCCATCGGGCACCCGGCATCAGCGAGGCCGTCGAGCAGGGCAAGCGTGCCTGTCTTCAGCGGCAGGGCGGCTGCGAACATGCGATCGCGGGTGGCGACGAAGGTGCGGTTCACATCGGCAAGCGGAAAGGCCGCGCCGTAGCGTTCGCGCAGTATCGCTTCGCAGACCGGTCCCGGCAGCCCGATCATGGCGTGGCAGAGCGCGGCGGCATCATCGCCGTAGCCGCATGAATCGAGCGCCGCGACCAGGCTATCGAAATACACCCGCTCGGTGTCGAGCAGCGTGCCGTCCATGTCGAGCAGGACGGCGTCGACGATCCAGCGTTCGCTCACGTCGCGCTCACGCCTACGTGTTGTTCCGCGAGTTTCCGCAAGCAGGCGGGACACAGGCAGTCGCCGCCATCGCTCGGCATCGGCACGCGAAAGCTCTCGTCGGAACACCAGCACGGCCCCGTCGGCGAGCAGGAGAATTCGGCACCGCATGTCGCGCAGGCGAGCCGTCGCGTGGGGAATTTCTCAGAGGCGTCGTTCATGATGTTGGGCGGATTCCTAACCGCGATTTAATGCGCGAGTTAATCTCGGGTTCATCGCGAACCGCGCTATGATGGCGCGCGATCCATATACAGGGGACCCGCGATCAAGGGAACTCTTGGGACGCTACCTTGGGACGCTGACCAGGACACTAACATGGCTCGCGATTCGCAAGCAGCACTGGTGGCTCTCAATCGTTTCGGCTTCGGTGCCCGCGGCGGCGCGGCCGGAGACTTCATCAACGCGGCATCCGATCCGCGCGGCTTCGTGCTTGCGGAACTGGCGCATCCGAACGGCGCGCTGCTGGAAATGCCCGGCCTGCTCTCGACGCCCGAGCTCGGCAAGCAGGTGTTCGACTATCAGTTCGAGATCCGGCAGGCGCGTGACGCCGCCAAAGCGGCGCAACCCGCCACGAGCGAGACGCCGCCGGCCCCGGATGCCAGGCAGCCGATGCGGCGCAACCTGTCGCTCTCCTCCGCCGCCAAGGAGATTGCCGGCAAGGATGCGGCGATGCAGGCGCAAGGTCAAATGGCCGACACCGTCAACGCAATGGCGCCGGCGGCCATGCAGCCGTCGATCAATCCGCCCGAGCCGCCGGCCGAGCCGCCCAACATCATCCAGAAGACGTTTCGCGCCGAGGCCTTGGCACGGCTGCAGCGCGGCGTGGTCGCCGATTGCGGCTTCGTCGAGCGTCTCGTGGTGTTCTGGTCCAACCACTTCTGCATCTCCGCCAACAAGGGCGCGCTGGCGCGGATGTGGGCCGGCTCGTTCGAGCGCGAGGCGATCCGTCCGCATGTGCTCGGCCGCTTCGCCGACATGCTGAAGGCGGTCGAGCAGCATCCGGCGATGCTGTTCTTCCTCGACAACCAGCAATCGCTCGGTCCGGATTCACGCGCCGGCATCAACCGCCACCGCGGCCTCAACGAAAATCTCGCGCGCGAGATCATGGAGCTGCACACGCTCGGCGTCGGCGGCGGCTACACCCAGGACGACGTCACCTCGTTCGCGCGCGTCATCACGGGCTGGACCTTTGCCGGCCGCCAGGGCCAGCTCGGCGCGCCCGGCAGCTTTGTGTTCAATGCCAATGCGCATCAGCCGGGGCCGCAGCAGGTGCTGGGCAAGACCTATCAGCCCGGCGGCATCGCGCAGGGCGAGGCGGTGCTCGCTGACATTGCGCGGCATCCGTCGACCGCCAAATTCATCGCTACAAAATTCGCCCGCCACTTCGTTGCGGATGATCCGCCGCCGGCCGTGGCGGCGAAGCTGCAGGATGTCTTCACCGGGACCGATGGCGATCTGAAAGCGCTGGCCACAGCGCTGGTCGGATCCAACGAGGCCTGGCAGGCGCCGCTGACCAAGATGCGCTCGCCCTACGAATTCCTGATCGCATCCGGTCGCCTGCTGGCGCGCAACCCGGAGGATCCGGGCCGCTATCTCGGCGGCCTCAATGTGCTCGGCCAGCCGCTCTGGACGCCGGCCGGGCCGAACGGCTTTCCCGATACCAATGCGGCGTGGGCCGCGCCCGAGGGCATGAAGCTCAGGCTCGATATCTCGGCGCAGGTCGCCTCCCAGCTCGCCGACCGGTTCGATCCGCGCGACCTGCTGGAGCTCGTCGCGGCCGATGCGGCCTCGCCCGAGACGCGGCGCACCATCGAGCGCGCGGAATCGCGCCAGCAGGCGCTGGCGCTGCTGCTGATGTCGCCGGAATTCCAGAGGAGATGACGATGGCATGCTCTGAGGGCTTGGTGATGCAGGCGACGTCGCGGCGCGCGCTGCTGCTCGGCGGCGCGTCGTTTGCGGCGTGGGCGTATTTGCCGAGATTGGCTCGCGCGGCGGACGGCCGCGATCCGCGCTTCGTTGTCATCATCCTGCGCGGCGCGCTCGATGGCCTCGCCACCGTCGCGCCGATTGGCGATCCCGACTATGCCGCACTCCATGGCGCGATCGCGCTGCGGTCCGATGGGCCGAACGCTGCGGTGATGCTCGATTCCTTCTTCGGTCTGCATCCGGCGATGCCGGAATTTGCGCGGATGTATCGCGCCAAGCAGGCCGCGGTGGTGCATGCCGTCGCAACCGCCTATCGCGACCGTTCGCATTTCGACGGGCAGGACGTGCTGGAGAGCGGCTTTCCCGGCCCGGGCCGCGTGCAGTCGGGCTGGCTCAACCGGGCGCTGGAGGCGTTGCCCAGGGGCGAGCGGGTGATGAGCGCGCTCGCGGTCGGCCCGACCACGCCGCTGGTGCTGCGCGGCACAGCGCCGACCGTCGGCTGGGCGCCGGTGACGCTGCCGCAGGCCGCCGACGACACCGGGACGCGGCTGCTCGATCTCTACCAGCACCGCGATCCCGCATTGGCCGGCGCGTTGACGCAGGGCCTGCAGCTCGAGAAGCAGGCGCAGGGCGAAGCGATGCGGCCGAAGCCGGGCGGCGGCGCTGCGGCCGCGATGCGGCTCGTGGCGCGAGGCGCTGCGAAACTGATGGCGGCCGATGACGGCCCGCGGATCGGCGCGCTCGCCTTCGACGGCTGGGACACTCACGCCAATGAGGGCGGCCCGGTCGGGCGCCTCGCGCAGTTGCTCGGCGGGCTCGACGGCGCGCTCGCCGAGTTCGAAAGCGGCCTTGGGCCACGCTGGCGAGACACCGTGATCGTGGTCGCCACCGAGTTCGGCCGCACCGCGCGCATCAACGGCACCGAAGGCACCGACCACGGCACCGGCACCATCGCACTGCTCGCCGGCGGCGCGGTGAGCGGCGGCCGCATGATCACCGATTGGCCGGGCCTGAAGGTAGCCAATCTCTACCAGGCCCGCGATCTCGCCCCGACGACGGATCTGCGCGCCGTGATCAAGGGCGTGCTGCACGACCAGTTCGGCATCGGCGAGCGCGCGCTGGCGGATGCGGTGTTCCCCGACAGCGCGCCGGTGAAACCGATCAAGGGGCTGGTGGTGTAAGCGCGGGCCACACCCACAGTGTCGTCCCGGCGAAGGCCGGGACCCATAGCCACCGTTCTTGATTGTTGGAAGACGCCGGGGCCGCAGCACGGCATAACAACATACATTTGTGGTTATGGGTCCCGGCCTTCGCCGGGACGACGTCCGTGGTTAGGCCGCGCGATAACTATCCTCTCGTGTTCCGGTCGATCACCGCCATCTCCTCATTGTGACGCGCGTGCCGGGGCGGACAGGGTTCCGCTCCGCCGGGACAGGCGCATGGCGATGCTGCAAAAAAGCGTGCAAGAAAAAAGCGGTCCCGGTCAGACGCGGCGACTGACGGGGACCGCTCGTGGCGCGAGATCCGAGACGGGGGGCCTGATCTTACGCAAGCAAAAGCCTAGCCGGGCTTTGTAACGCGCCGGTGACACCTGGATGCAATCCACAGGGAGGCCAGCGGTTCTGCGGTGTGCTCAGAAGATCTTGCGATAGATCACGAAGCCCGGCTTCTCCGCGACCTTGTCATAAAGCTGCATCGCGGTGTGATTGGTCTCGTGGGTCTGCCAGTAGACCCGCGGCGAGCCGGCGAGCTTCGCCTGGGCGTAGACGCCGTTGATCAACGCGCGGCCGACGCCCTTGCCACGCGCGGCTGCGCTGGTGAAGAGGTCTTGCAGATAGCAGGTCGGCTCGATCGCGGTGGTCGAGCGATGCAACAGATAGTGCGTCAGCCCGAGCAGCGTGCCGCCGGCGTCGGCGACCAGCGCGTGCACCGGCTCATACGCATCGAAGAAGCGCGCCCACGTCATCGCGGTGATCTCGGGCGCGAGCGCCGTCGGTCCCGAACGTCCGTAGAACGCGTTGTAGCCGTCCCACAGCGGAAGCCACTGCGCGTAGTCCTGCCTTGTGACGAAGCGGATGGTGACGTCGTCGGACATGATCAATCCTGCGTTGTGGGCGAACGCTCGGCAACGTTCTATCGTCGCCGTCACGCAGGATCAATCGTGCGAAGCAATGCTGCGCCTCACTCGGCGGCGCGCATCAGCCGCGCCAGGTGGCGCTCGCGGCCGGCGCGCTGCGCGCGATAGAAGTCGGCCTTGGCCGGATCATCGCCGTGCCGCACCAGATCGGTCACCGGCGTGTAGCTCAGCATGCGGCCGCCGTCGGGCAGCGCCGTGCAGGCGAAGCGCAGCACCTGGCCGTCGGCAAGGTTGATGTTGATCGGCGTGGCATCGCCGGCGCGCACCATCGCCATGCGATTGGCGATGAAGGCGGCGAGCTCGTCTTCCGGCAGCTCGTAGGCGCCGGTGTCGCGGCCATGATACATCAGCGCAATGAAGGGCGGTTTGCTCGCGGCTTGCGCGTCGGAGAGCGCGAAATAATCGCGGAAGGCGCGGTTGATGAATTCGGCGCGGGTATCCGTGTCGAGCAGCACGATGCCGATATCGACCTGGTCGAGCGCGGCGGCAAGCCGCGCTGCGGTCGCGTGATGCTGCTGTTCGGCGGCGCAGGCGTCGCGCGATTTCTGTTGCGACATCCACCTGATCATGCCGCTTCCGGCGGCTGCGAGCGCCGCCAGGGCCGGACCGAAAATTGCGCGCCAGTCGAACCGCATGTTCGTTCTCATTGTCTGTCCAACGAACAATAGGGCCGCAGGTTGACGACAGGGCTGCAACAGGACCGGCATTTCCGTCCCGACCGTTAAGCGGCACTTGCCTGGGCCGAACAGACTTTCATCGCCTTCAAATCAAATGATATGAGACGGGCAGGGAACCCGGTTCCGGGCAAGCGGGTTACCGCGTGCCGCAATTCAAGAGGACATCGATGCCCGCCATTTCGCCGTCACTGCTGCCGATCCTGATGCTGCTTGGCTCCAACGTCTTCATGACCTTCGCCTGGTACGGTCATCTCAAGTTCAAGGATCATCCGCTGCCCATCGTGATCATGGTGAGCTGGGGAATCGCCTTCTTCGAATACTGGCTGGCAGTGCCGGCCAATCGCTGGGGCAGCGCGGTGTATTCGGCAGCCCAGCTCAAGACCATGCAGGAGGTGATCACGCTGGTCGTGTTCGCCGGCTTCTCGGTGTTGTATCTGAAAGAGCCGCTCGGCTGGAATCACGCACTGGGCTTTGCCTTCATCGCCGCCGGCGCGTTCTTCATCTTCCACAAATGGTGATAGCGCGGGCTATCCTATCTCCCGATGGGCGTCATCACGCGCATCGGATTGGCGCGGTCTTCGCCCTGCGTGCCGGTCACGATCAGGAGCGATGCCGCGAGCAGGATCGCGACCGTCAAGGTCATCGTCACTAGTCCGACTGGTGTCTTCAACATGGGGGTCGCGCCGTCTCTTACCGCGCCTTTCGCGCGTCAATGTGCTGTCAGGAAGTGGCGGATCATGTCGGTATCGGCGTTGCCATCGTGATGCCGCTCGACAGCAGCGTGAGCATGACGACGAGGCAGAGTGCCAGCGCGCCGATCGCGAGCGATGCGGCGATCGCGTTCGTCAGCCGCGACGATGCCACTGGGGCAGGGCGGCCCTGGAAGCCGGTCGTGCCGGGCAACCGCGTCATGGGTCTAAATCCCTCGGGCCGCGAGCGAATCACTCGCGACATCCGCACGAATCTGCTGATCGTCGCAGGCAAGATTGCGGCGGCTGGGTCCCCAGAAAACGGCAGAAACATGACGCCGGTCAGGGTTTTGCCCGCTATTTAAGCAGTTTTCCCGCTATCCCCGCTGTTCAGACCCCGGCCGCGAGGCGCGGCTCAGGCCCGATCTCGGGAGCCGGCTGCCAATCCATGGCGACGAAGCCGGGGGTCTGCTCGACCCGTTTCAGCCAGGCGCGGACCGACGGGAAGGTCGCGAGGTCGAAGTCGCAGCGGTCGGCGACGTGGGTGTAGCCGTAGAGCGCGATGTCGGCGACCGTGAACTGCTCGGCGGCGAAGTAGGCATGGTCTTTGAGGTGATTCTCCATCACCTGCAGCGCGGCATAGCCGCGCTCCATCCAATCCTCCAGCGCGTGCGTCTGCAGATCGCGGCCGCCTCGAACCAGCGACAACCAGAAATAGGCGGCGCCGATGTTCGGCTCCAGCGCGTGCTGCTCGAAGAACATCCACTGCAACGCCTCGGCGCGCTCGATCCGCGACTCCGGCGCTAGCGGCGTACCGATCGCGACGTACCAGAGGATGGCGTTGGACTCGGCGAGATAGCGGCCGTCGGCGACCTCGAGCAGCGGCACCTGGCCGCTCGGGTTCTTGGCCAGGAAGTCCGGGGTGCGGCTCTCGCCGCGCAGGATGTCGATCTCGATCGCCTGGTACGGCGTGTTCAGGAGCGCGAGCGCGAGCCGGACCTTGTAGCTGTTGCCGGAGCGCTGCATCGAATAGAGCTTGTACATTGCGTCGGGGTTCACTCGGTGCGTCGGGGTTCACTCGATCAGGAGACGGTACGCTTCAAAACTGCGCGGCCTGTCACACCGCAACGCCGCTAAACAATGATGCCGATGCAGGTGCGTCGCAAGCCCTCGATCGTGGAAAAAGTCGAAACGTCTACCGCACTGCACGCGTGCAGAATGATTCCATTTACACGGCCGGACAACTCGGATCACGCTTGCGCGACGTCTGCACGGTGCAGGCCCGACGCGGAGGGCAAGCGTTAACGTGGTCGAGGTGGGTCACGCTGTCCGCAGATGGCATGCCGTGGACCGTTCCGAGAGGCGCGCAGCAGGCGCCGCGCGACACCGATTGTCCTCGGAGCAATTCGCTTTGGGCCAGCGGAAATCGAGCTTGCCGGATATGAGTCATTCGGGCTCGGAACTTGCGGAAAATTGCGCGTGTCTCGGTGTTTCAGCGAAAGTTTTCGCATCTTGCCGCCAAGCTTCTTGCGATGCCGCGGCGACAGGCCTAGGGTGCATCGATCCCATTCAAATCAAGTCGTGGCCAAGGGCTCACGACGTTTGCCAAGAGATGATCAGGAGATGATGATGGCCTTCCTGTCCGCTGCGCTCGACCGTGTGAAGCCGTCCGCGACGATCGCGGTCACGGACAAAGCACGCGCGCTGAAAGCCGCGGGCCGCAACGTCATCGGTCTCGGCGCCGGCGAGCCCGACTTCGATACGCCCGCCAACATCAAGCTCGCGGCGATCCGCGCCATCGAGGCCGGCAAGACCAAGTACACCGATGTCGGCGGCATTCCGGAATTGAAGGAAGCCATCATCAACAAGTTCTCGCGCGAGAATGGCCTGTCCTACAAGCCGAACCAGATCATCGTCGGCACCGGCGGCAAGCAGGTGCTCTACAACGCGCTGATGGCCACCATCAATCCGGGCGACGAGGTGATCATCCCGGCGCCGTACTGGGTCAGCTATCCCGAGATGGTGGCACTCGCCGGCGGCGAACCGGTGCCGGTGATCTGCCCGGCGTCGACCGGGTTCAAGATGCGTCCCGAGGATTTGGAGAGGGCGATCACGCCGAAGACCAAATGGGTGATCCTGTGCTCGCCGTCGAACCCGACCGGCTCGGCCTACACCAGGAGCGAGCTGAAGGCGCTCACCGACGTGCTGGTCAAGCATCCGCATGTCTGGGTGATGACCGACGACATGTACGAGCATCTGGTCTATGACGACTTCGTTTTCACCACCGCGGCGCAGATCGAGCCCAGCCTCTACGATCGCACGCTGACCGTGAACGGCGTCTCGAAAGCCTATTGCATGACCGGCTGGCGCATCGGCTATGCCGGCGGCCCGGCGCAGCTGATCAAGGCGATGCAGACGATCCAGTCGCAGTCGACCTCGAATCCGTCGTCGATCGCGCAGTGGGCCTCGGTCGAGGCGCTCAACGGACCGCAGGACTTCATCGCGGCCAACAACAAGGTGTTCAAGGAGCGCCGCGACCTCGTGGTCTCGATGCTCAACCAGGCCAGCGGCATCGAATGTCCGCGCCCCGAGGGCGCGTTCTACGTCTATCCGTCCTGCGCCGGGACGATCGGCAAGACGGCGCCGTCGGGCAAGGTTCTCACCAACGACGAGGACTTCGTCACCGAGCTCTTGGAGAGCGAAGGCGTCGCGGTGGTGCAGGGCTCGGCGTTCGGGCTCGGACCGGCATTCCGCATCTCCTACGCCACCAAGACCTCGGATCTCGAAGACGCCTGCAAGCGCATCCAGCGCTTCTGCGGCAATCTGCGCTAACGATCTGCGCTCATCGGTTTCGCTCGAAGAAAACGTTCCCGCACTCTGTGCGGGAACGTTTCTGTTTGTGTTTGAGATCGTGCGCGCCGGTAAAATCGGCAAGTCAAATCACATCCTTCTCATCTCGTTCACGATGCGCGTGGGCATCGATGCCACACGCGGGAAGTTTTTAGGGCGTCTTTGCGCGCTGCCTTGTTTTGGACACGACGCTTCACTTGTGTCCGCCGCGCAATTTCAGTTCACCTGCGGAGACAGACCCAAATGCGACTTTCGACCCTCACCCTCGCCACGCTCGCGCTGCTGGCGCCGATCGCCACCGCCAACGCGACGCCGCAGGTTCAGGCTGGCGTCCTGCAATGCCAGGGCGGACAGAATGTCGGCTTCGTCGTCGGCTCCGTCACCCAGCTTGAATGCGTGTTCCAGAGCGGCGGCCGCCGGCCCGAGCCCTATGTCGCGACCGTGAAGCGGATCGGCGTCGACCTCGGCTTCACCGCGCAGTCGCAGCTCGCCTGGGCCGTGACCGCGCCGACCACGACGCTTCCGCGCGGCGCGCTCGCCGGCAGCTACGGCGGCGTCGGCGTCAACGCATCGGTCGGCCTCGGTGCCGGCGGCAACTTCCTGTTCGGCGGCCCGAACAACGCCTACGCGCTGCAGCCGATCAGCGTGCAGGGCCAGACCGGCCTCAACGTCGCGGCCGGCATCGCCGGCATCGACCTCGAGCCGGTCCGCTACGGCGGTCCGCGCCGGCACTATCACCGCCGTCATCACCACCACCACTAAGCGGATCAGGATGCTGATCGGAGAGGCCTGCGAAAGCGGGCCTCTTTTTTGTCGTTGATTGCTCGACCGCCTCTGCGCGACGGCAGCGTGTATAGCAACGCCGCCACATCCGGCAACAATCGGAGGTCGAACCCGTCAAATTCTGGCTGAAAGTTCGATGTTGTGGCATAGCAGGCGCGGGCCCCGTGGGGCGCGGCCCGTTCTCTGCCCGCATCACGCTTTTCAGCCGGAGATTTCCCAACATGCGTCGCTTCATCCTCCTCGCCGCTGCCGCCATGGTCTCGCTTTCGGTCTCGCTCGTGACTTCGATGTCCGGCGCCAATGCGCAGCAGCCGATGCAGCGCGTCCAGGTCGGTGTCTTGGAGTGCCGCGGCGGCGCCAGCATCGGCTTCATCGTCGGATCCGTGACCAATCTCGGCTGCGTGCTGCGCGCCGAAGGCCTGCCTGAGGACCGCTATATCGCGACCATCCGCAAGGTCGGCATCGATCTCGGCATCACCCAGGAATCGGCGCTGGCCTGGGGCGTCTACGCCCCGGTGGCGCAGCTCGGACCAGGCGCGCTGTCCGGCAACTATGCCGGCGCGCAGGGCAGCGCGACGCTCGGCGTCGGCGTCGGCGGCAATGTGCTGATCGGCGGTTCCGACAACACCATCGCCCTGCAACCACTGAGCGTGCAGGGCCAGGTCGGCGTCAATGTCGCCGCGGGGCTCGAGAGCCTGGAGCTGCGTCCGGGACGTTAACTTCCCGATCGACTGCCGCTCCTGCGCAAGTTTGAATCTCTCCGCAAAGCACGGGGAGAGGAATAAGCGCGCACCCCGCGACACCGCACCGCAGCGATTTTTCCCGCTTGCCAAAACTTGCGGACGGGCGGAGCATTCGAGGTCGCCGACCCAATCATGGGCCGAGCTCCAAAGCGAGGAGGCGGCAATGGGACAAGACGTCAGAAGTCCCCGAGGTCCACGGTGCATCGCGCTGGTGGGCCCTTTCCAAAGCGGTAAAACCACACTTCTGGAAGCGATCCTGGCGCGCACGGGCGCCATCAAGTCAGCCGGCAGCGTCGATGCCGGAACCTGCGTCGGCGATGCCAGCCCCGAGGCACGCCAGCACAAGATGGGCGTCGGCCTCACCGCAGCCAGCACCAGCTTCATGGGGGACAGCTACACCTTCATCGATTGTCCCGGCTCGGTCGAGTTCGCGCACGACATGCGTGCCGCGTTGCCGGCGGTCGATGCCGCGGTCGTGGTCTGCGAGGCGGACGAGAAGAAGCTGCCGCAGTTGCAGATCATCCTGCGCGAGCTCGAGGAGCTCGGCATTCCCCGTTTCCTGTTCCTGAACAAGATCGATCGCGCCAACAAGCGCATCCGCGAGACGCTCGCCACCTTGCAGCCGGCCTCGCGCGTGCCGCTGGTGCTGCGCCAGATCCCGATCTGGAACGGCGATCTGATCGAAGGTTTCGTCGATCTCGCGCTGGAGCGCGCCTTCGTCTATCGCGAGCACAAGCCGTCGGAGGTGGTCGAGCTCGCCGGCGGCAATCTCGATCGCGAGAAGGAAGCCCGCTTCTCGATGCTGGAGAAGCTCGCCGACCATGACGACGCGCTGATGGAGCAGCTGCTGGAGGACATCCAGCCGCCGCGCGATGCCGTGTTCGACGATCTCGCGCGCGAATTGCGCGACGGCCTGATCTGTCCGGTGCTGCTCGGCTCGGCCGGGCGCGAGCACGGCGTGCTGCGCCTGATGAAGGCGCTGCGCCATGAGGCGCCCGGCGTCGCCGAGACCGCGAAGCGGCTCGGCGTGAAGCAGGCGAAGGACGCGCTGGCTTACGTGTTCAAGACCGTGCATCTGCAGCACGGCGGCAAGCTGTCGTTCGCGCGCCTGCTCGCCGGCAAGCTCGACGACGGCGCGACGCTGCAATCGTCGTCCGGCGAGAGCGGGCGCGTCTCCGGCATCCTGGCGGTCTCGGGCGCGCATGACAGCAAGCGTCCGTCGGCGGAGGCCGGCGACAGCGTCGCGCTCGGCAAGCTCGATGCGATCAAGACCGGCGACACCGTCTCGAGCGGCAAGACCGCGCCAGCTTCGCTGGCGAAGGTCGATGCGGCGGCGCCGGTACTGTCGATCTCGATAGCGGCGACCGACCGCAAGGACGACGTCAAGCTCGGCCAGGCGCTGCTGCGGCTGAACGAGGAGGATCCGTCGCTGACCATGATCCAGAACCCGCGCACCCACGACACCGTGCTGTGGGGACAGGGCGAGATGCATCTGCGCGTCGCGCAGGAGCGGCTCAAGGACCGCTACGGCGTCAGCGTCAAATCGCACCCGCCGGCGATCGGCTACCAGGAGACCATCCGCAAGGCCGTCACCCAGCGCGGCCGGCACAAGAAGCAGTCCGGCGGCCACGGCCAGTTCGGCGACGTCGTGCTCGACGTCAAGCCGAAGCCGCGCGGGACCGGCTTCGAATTCCACGAGAAGGTGGTCGGCGGCGCGGTGCCGCGCAACTATATCGGCGCGGTCGAGGAGGGCGTCGTCGACGCGCTGGCACGTGGGCCGCTCGGCTTCCCGGTCATCGACGTCGACGTCACACTGACCGACGGCTCCTATCACAGCGTCGATTCCTCCGACCTCGCGTTCCGCACCGCCGCAAGGATGGGAATCAACGAGGCGCTGCCGCAGTGCCAGCCGGTGCTGCTGGAGCCGATCCACCTGGTCGAGATCGTCTGTCCGACGGAGGCCACCGCCAAGATCAACGCGATCCTGTCGGCGCGTCGCGGCCAGATCCTCGGCTTCGATACCCGCGACGGCTGGAGCGGCTGGGACTGCGTCCGCGCCACGATGCCGGAAGCCGAGATCGGCGACCTGATCGTGGAGCTGCGCTCGGCCACCGCCGGCGCCGGCACCTTCACCCGCCAGTTCGACCGCATGGCCGAAGTGACCGGCCGCGCCGCCGACCAGATCATCGCCGCGCACCGCGACGCGGCGTGATGATGCGACCGTCATTCCGGGTTCGATGCTTGGCATCGTCCCGGAATGACGGGATGGTTGCCATCACGCTTTACGCTTTCAATCCCTTTCCAAGTCGACCGCTTTCATGAACACTGCGGCTTTCGATGCGCAGTGGTTCTCGAACATCATGCTTCAATCCCGCCGTAACCTGGCGCTGGCCTGCTCGCTGAGCGCGTTGGCCGGTTATGTCGACGGCATCGGCTATCTGCATCTCGGCGGCCTGTTCGTCTCCTTCATGAGCGGCAACTCGACGCGGCTTGGCGTGACCCTGGCCGAGGGGCATTGGGAGCATGCGCTGGAGGCGCTGGGGCTGATCGTCCTGTTTGTCGGGGGCGCCGCGGCCGGCAGCCTGATCGTGCTCAGCCGGCTCCCGCATCGCCAGCCGCTGATCCTGCTGGCCGAAGCGTTGCTGCTCGCTGGAGCTGCGCTGGCCTACGCATTCGGCCTGCCGAACCTCGCGGTTGCCGCGATCGTGCTGGCGATGGGTCTGGAGAATGCCGTGTTCCAGATCGATGGCGGCGCCGGCCTCGGCCTCACCTATATGACCGGGGCGCTGGTCAAGGTCGGTCAGTTCGCCGCGGCCGCACTGACCGGCGGCGCACGCTGGGCCTGGCTGCCAAATCTGTCGCTATGGGCGGCGCTGGTGATCGGTGCGCTGCTCGGGGCGCTCGCCTATCGCTGGATCAACCTGGCTGCGATCTGGTTCGCAGCGGCCATCGCATTCGCGCTCAGTCTGCTCGTCGTCGCAACGGCCAGACAAATCGACTGAATCCAGCACAAGCTGACTCCACAAAGGAGCCAGCCTGCATAATATTGCTGACGTTGATCTCTGCGGTCGTTGCGACCGGTCGAAATCTAATTGACGGTCTTGACCTTCGTCGACGCGCCACTGCCGCCGTTCTCGATCGTCACGTCGGTGTAGTTCTGCTGCGCCGGCGTTTCCTCGTAACGGAATGACTTCTTCATCATCGCATTGCTGTGCACGGGGCCGGTGGGGAGCACGATGTCGAACCTCAGCAGCTTGTCGAGCGGATTGATGCCTTGCGGAACGGCCGACACCAGGGTGACGGTCCAATCGACCTCGACGACCGCATCGACCGTCACGATCAGCTTGGGGCCGGGCCCCGGTCCGGGCATACGATCGATCCATGCATCGAGCGATCCCGGAACGATGTCCAGCTCAGGAACGACCGGTTTCGTGTGCGCGGCGACATAGGCTTGGCACTTGGCATAGGTGTCCGGGCCGAACACCTTGAAGTAGATGGCCGGAACGATCGCGTCGGACTTGGCGATCATGTAGCGATCGGTGCCGATCTGCTGATACACGACGAAATTCGCCGCGGTCGGATCTGTCGTCGCGTTGCCGACGCTGTCCGGCTTGTCAACGATGTCGATTTTGTGGGTTCCGTTCTTGTCGACGATGATCACGAACTTGACAGTCTTCGGGTAGCTCGGAATGGCCTGATCGATGTCGAAGGGAACGACGATCGGGCTGGTGATGCCGTCGGTTTCGAAGTTGAGCGCGAATTCGGGCGGGAAGATCATGAACGGCAATTGGTCGATCGTGACCTTGGTCTGCAGGGTCGGCTTCTGGCCGGTCGCGACCACATGCAGGACGCCGTCTTGCCGATATGCGCTGAAAATGCCTTGGCCGAACTCTTTGGGCATCGTGGAAACTCCTGTTTGAAAATGGACGCGCTGGAAAGACCGCATCATCTACCAAGAGGGGTCCTGTTTCAAGCGCACAATCCTAGATTTAATCGTGATCATGTCGTCGTGATGACCATGCATTGACACTTGACGCGGCTTGCTCGATTTCAGGGGGGGACGAAGCAGGATCCGCGCATGACATCGACGACCAAAACCCGCGCCGCGTGCCTGATCGGATGGCCGGCAGCGCATTCGCGCTCGCCGCTGATCCATCATTACTGGCTGCGCACGCTCGGCATCGAGGGCGGCTATGTGATCGAGGCGGTGCCGCCCGGCGAGTTCAAGGACTTCATCTTCCGCCTGTCGTTGCGCGGCTTCGTCGGCGCCAATGTCACCATTCCGCACAAGGAGCAGGCGCTGGCGTTGTCGACGCCGGATGAGCGCGCCCGCACCGTCGGCGCCGCCAACACGCTGTGGTTTGCCGACGGGGAATTGCGCTCGACCAACACCGATGTCGAGGGCTTCATCAACAATCTCGATGCCTGCGCGCCGGGCTGGGACAAGACGACGGACGCGCTGGTGCTCGGCGCCGGCGGCGCGGCGCGCGCGGTCGTGTTCGGGCTGATCGAGCGCGGCATAGCGCGGGTGCATCTGGTCAACCGCACGATCGATCGCGCCCGCGCGCTCGCCGATCGGTTCGGCTCCCAGGTGCAGCCGGCGACATGGAATGCGGTCGATGATTTGTTGCCGCGCGCGGGGCTGCTGGTGAACACGACGTCGCTCGGCATGCACGGCCAGCCGGCGCTCGCGGTCGATGTCGGGCTGCTGCCGCAGCACGCAGTCGTTTCCGATCTTGTCTATGTGCCGCTATTGACGCCGCTGCTCGCGGCGGCCGAGGCGCGCTCCCTGAAGACCGCCGATGGGCTCGGCATGCTGCTGCACCAGGCGGTGCGCGGCTTCGAATTGTGGTTTGGGCAGCGCCCGCAGGTGACGGCGGAGTTGCGCGCGCTGGTCGAGGCCGATCTCACAAAGACTTGAGGCGCGGAATAGCATCACAGCGCGGGTGTCCAGTGCTAGGTCAGCCTCTGTCCTCGCCTGGAGTTCCCGCCATGCCGTCCCGCCGTTCCGCCGTCATCCGTCCGTTCATCGCCGTCGCAATGGTGACGGCATCCACGCTCGCCGCGCTGGCGCAGCAGCCGCCGACACCGACGCGGGTGCGCGGAACCGTCGAGGGCGTCGACGGCGAGACGCTCGCGGTGAAGTCGCGCAGCGGCGAGGAGGTCAAGCTGCACATGGCCGGCAACATGGTCGTGCTCGGCCTCACCAAGATCGGGTTGTCGGAGATCAAGGTCGGTTCCTTCATCGGCACCACCACCGTGCCCGGTTCCGACGGCGTGCCGAAGGCGGTCGAGGTGCATGTCTTCCCGGAAAACATGCGCGGCACCGGCGAAGGCTCGCGGCCCTACGATCTCAAGCCGAACAGCAGCATGACCAATGCGACGGTCGCGGAGTCGGTCGTCGGCAATGACGGCCATACGTTGCTGGTCAAATACAAGGACGGCGAGAAGAAGGTCGAGGTGCCGTCGGACACGCCTGTCGTGACCTATGTCCCCGGCGACAAGTCGGATCTCAAGGCCGGCGCCAAGATCATCGCCTTCATGAAGAAGCTGCCGGACGGCTCGCTCGAGACCAACCGCGTCAGCGTCGGCCACGACGGCATCACGCCGCCGATGTGACGGCTGCCGCGAAACTCACCCAACACGTCGTCCCGACCAAGGCCGAGACCCATAGCGAGCGCTTTGCGTGATCGAACTCGCTGAGGCCACAGCCTGCATCAACAACGCGACCCTGTAGTTATGCGTCCCGGGCCGCGCTTCGCTTGCCCGGGACGACGAAGAGTAACAAACGCCGCGTCCAACGCGTATCTCCCGACGAGAGGCACGGAATACCCTCGACGTTTCGGTGTTCCTGACTCCGCCAGCCAACACCTCCGAGAGGGACATTCCATGCCGAAATCACTGCTGTTCGCGGCGCTATTCGCCGTTGCCTTGACCTCGATCGCCTCCGCGCAGCAGCCGCCGATGACGCGGATCCGCGGCACCATCGAGGCGGTCGACGGAGCGATGCTGTCGATCAAATCGCGCGACGGCACCGACATGAAGGTGCGCACGACGGACAATGTCGCGGTGTTCGGCGTCGCCAAGACCGATCTCGCGGAGATCAAGCCCGGCTCCTATATCGGCGTCACCGCGATGCCGGAACCCGACGGCACGCAGAAGGCGATCGCGGTTCACATCTTCCCGGAGAACCAGCGCGGCGCCGCCGAAGGTTTTCGTCCCTGGGACCTGCGCGCCAACTCGACCATGACCAACGCCACCGTCGCCGAGACGGTGAAGGGCACCGACGGCCAGAACATTCTGGTGAAGTACAAGGACGGCGAGAAGAAGGTCGTGGTGCCGCCGGGCACTCCGGTCGTCACCTTCGTCACCGGCGACAAGTCCGAGCTGAAGGCGGGCGCCAAGATCATCATCTTCGGCGCGGTGAAGAAGGACGACGGCACGCTCGAAGCCAACCGCGTCAATGTCGGCCGCGACGGGATCACGCCGCCGATGTGAGGCGAAGCAAAACTCTCTCAACACGTCGTCCCGGCGAAGGCCGGGACGACGGCTTAACGAGCGGCGGAGAGCTAGACGGCCAGCACCTTGTCGTCGATCTCGGCGATCGTGTTGACGCCGCACAGGCCCATCGTGGTGGTGAGCTCCTTCGCCAGAATATCGAGCGCTTTCGCGACTCCCTCCTGACCGCCCGCCCCCAGCCCGTAGGCATAGGCGCGGCCGATCATGCAGGACTTGGCGCCCAGCGCCAGCGCGCGCATGATGTCCATGCCGGTGCGGATGCCGCCGTCGAACATGACCTCGAGCTTGTCGCCGACCTCGTCGACGATCTCCGGCAGCACCTCGATCGACGACGGCGCGCCGTCGAGTTGCCGGCCGCCATGGTTGGAGACCACGATCGCCTGCGCGCCGGTCTTGGCGGCGAGCTCGGCGTCCTCGACGTCGAGGATGCCCTTGAGGATCAGCTTGCCCGGCCAGATCGAGCGGATCCAGTCGATGTCCTTCCAGTTCAGCGAGGTGTCGAACTGCGACGCCGTCCATTCCGACAGCTTGGTCAGGTCCTCGGTGCCCTTCACGTGGCCAGCGATGTTGCCGAAGGTGCGGCGCTTGCCTTGCAGCACGCCGGAGACCCAGGCCGGCTTGGTGGCGAAGTCGATCAGCTTCGACAGCGACCATTCCGGCGGCACCGTCATGCCGTTCTTGATGTCCTGATGGCGCTGGCCGATCACCTGGAGGTCGACGGTCAGCACCAGCGCCGAGCACTTCGCCGCGATCGCGCGCTCGATCAGCGCCTTGATGAAGCCGCGATCCCTCATGACGTAGAGCTGGAACCAGAACGGCTTGTCGACCGATGCCGCAATGTCCTCGATCGAGCAGATCGACATCGTGCTCTGGGTGAACGGGATGCCGGCCGCCTGTGCCGCCCGGCAGGCGTAGATCTCGCCGTCGCCATGCTGCATGCCGAGCAGGCCGACCGGCGCCAGAATCAGCGGCATCGCCGCCGGCTCGCCGAGGATCGTGGTCGCCAGGCTGCGCTTGGAAACGTCGACCAGGATGCGCTGGCGGAACTTGATCTGCTGCAGGTCCGCGGAATTGGCGCGCAGCGTGTCCTCGGTATAGGAGCCGCGATCCGCATAATCGAAAAACGCCCGGGGCACGCGGCGCTTGTGCAGCTGGCGCAAATCTTCGATGCAGGTAATGTGCTTCATGGAGGTTCCCGGCCCTTCTTGTTGTCGCAAGCCTTGTAGGAGTTCGATCTTGCCGTCATCTAGCATGGTTAGACGGCGTGCCAAATCGAGGACGAAAAGGAGCGCACGATGACGCAATCAGGCTCCAAGCCGAAGGCAGACGACAGTGCGGAAAAGCGCCGGCTCGATGAGGCGCTGGAGGAGGGGTTGGAGGAAACCTTTCCTGGCTCCGACCCCGTCAACGTGACCCAGCCGGCGCCCACCAAGGGCGACCGGCACGTCAAGCGCAACGGCCAGGATTAGCTGGCATCGGGCCTCGTCCGGCTTGCGCTTGAGACAATAATTATATACTTTTCAGTGCCTTAAGCTCGAACCCAAGGGTTCGATGGCGGTAATGATTCATCATATTTTTTGAAGTCCTTTTAGCGCCTGACAGTCTATAAGGCCGATGCACGCTAGACTGGTGGGCGTTCGGGACTCTCTCGTCGGGTGGTCGAGAGGTCCGTGTGGGGGTGACATGAGCCGCAAATATTTCGGGACCGACGGGATTCGGGGCCGCGCCAACGGGCTGATCACGCCGGAGCTCGCGCTCAAGGTGGGTCAGGCTGCCGGCCTGGTGTTTCAGCGCGGCGACCATCGCCATCGCGTCGTGATCGGCAAGGACACGCGGCTCTCCGGCTACATGATCGAATACGCCATGGTCGCGGGCTTCACCTCCGTTGGCATGGACGTGCTGCTGCTCGGCCCGATGCCGACGCCGGCGGTCGCGATGCTGACCAAGTCGATGCGCGCCGATCTCGGCGTCATGATCTCGGCCTCGCACAATCTGTTCGAGGACAACGGCATCAAGCTGTTCGGCCCGCAGGGCTTCAAGCTGTCCGACGACGTCGAGAAGCAGATCGAGCAGCTGCTCGACGAATCGCTCGACCGCCGCCTGGCGCAGAGCGCGAGCCTCGGCCGCGCCCGCCGCATCGACGGCGTCCACGACCGCTACATCGAATTCGCCAAGCGCACGCTGCCGCGCGAGCTCTCGCTCGACGGCCTGCGCGTCGTGATCGATTGCGCCAACGGCGCCGCCTACAAGGTGGTGCCGGAAGCGCTCTGGGAGCTCGGCGCCGACGTGGTGGCGATGGGCGTCGAACCCGACGGCTTCAACATCAACAAGGAATGCGGCTCGACCTCGCCGGAGGCGCTGTCGAAGAAGGTGCGCGAGATGCGCGCCGACATCGGCATCGCGCTCGATGGCGACGCCGATCGCGTCATCCTGGTCGACGAGCGCGGCCACATCGTCGACGGCGACCAGCTGCTCGCGGTGATCGCGCAGAGCTGGAAGGAAGACGGCCGGCTTTCGAAGCCCGGCATCGTCGCCACCGTGATGTCCAATCTCGGGCTGGAGCGCTTCCTGCAGGGCCATGGCGTGCAGCTGATCCGCACCCCGGTCGGCGACCGCTACGTGCTCGAGCAGATGCTGAGCGGCGGCTACAATCTCGGCGGCGAGCAGTCCGGCCACATCATCCTGTCCGACTATGCCACCACCGGCGACGGTTTCGTCGCCGCGCTGCAGGTGCTGGCGGTGGTGCAGAAGTTGCGTCGCCCGGTCTCGGAGGTCTGCCGGCGCTTTGAACCGCTGCCGCAGATCCTCAAGAATGTCCGCTATCGCAGCGGCAAGCCGCTCGACGATGCCGAGGTGAAGTCGGCGATCACCGACGGCGAGAAGCGCCTCAACGGCCATGGCCGCTTGCTGATCCGTCCCTCCGGCACCGAGCCGGTGATCCGCGTCATGGGCGAGGGCGACGACCGCATCCTGGTCGAGGACGTCGTCGACACCATCGTCCATGCACTGGGGCAAGCGGCGGCGTAAGGGGCGTTGATTCCCAAAGCTTGTGCGCCAATCCCGTCATCCTGAGGTGCGAGCACTTCGCGAGCCTCGAAGGATGAATCGGCCTGGCTGGTGGCCGCGCATCCTTCAGGGCCGCTGAAGAAGCGGCCACCTCAGGATGACGGTGATAGACCTGTCTCAGCATCGCTGGCCAACACGCGCATCGCAGCCATCGGCTAACGCAACTGGTCGCAACCACCTCCGCGTCGTACGACACGGAGGTATTTTTGCGAATCCGCTGCCGGGAATGCTGCATTGAACAAGCCTGTCGTGAGCGAAGAGGCACTGGGCGAGCCGGTGCTGGTGCCTGAGCTGACGCCTGCGCTGGCCGCGAAGGCGGCCGCCGCCGGGCCGGCCTATGTCGTGCTCGCCGGCATCAGCTTCTCGCACTTCCTCAACGACACGATGCAGTCGCTGATCGCCTCGGTCTATCCGATCCTGAAGGAGAACTACGCGCTCGACTTCGCGCAGATCGGCATGATCACGCTGGCATTCCAGTTCACCGCATCGCTGCTGCAGCCGCTGGTCGGGCATTTCACCGACAAGAAGGCGCAGCCGTTCTCGCTCTCGATCGGCATGGGCTCGACCTTCGTCGGCCTGCTGCTGCTCAGCGTGGCGCACAGCTACGGCATGATCCTCGTCGCGGCCGCGCTGATCGGCCTCGGCTCCGCAGTGTTCCACCCGGAATCGTCGCGCATCGCGCGGCTGGCCTCGGGCGGACGCTACGGCTTCGCGCAATCGGTGTTCCAGCTCGGCGGCAGCTTCGGCACTTCGATGGGGCCGGTGCTCGCGGCCTTGATCGTGGTGCCGTTCGGCCAGCCTTCGATCGCGTGGTTCTCCTCGATCGCGTTCCTCGCCATCGTGATCCTGTGGCGCATCGGCGTCTGGTACAAGCCGCAGGTCGCGGCGAAGAAGGCTGCCGTGATCGAGCGGCATCCCGATCATCCCGACCAGCGGCGGGTGATGATCGCGCTCGTCGTGCTCGTCGCGCTGATGTTCTCCAAGCAGCTCTACGTCTCGAGCCTGTCGAGCTACTACATCTTCTATCTGATCGACCGGTTCGGCGTGTCGACGCAGGGCGCGCAGTTCTATCTCTTCATCTTCCTCGCCGCCAACGCCGCCGGCGCGTTCATCGGCGGTCCGCTCGGCGATCGCTTCGGCCGCAAATACGTGATCTGGTTCTCGATCCTCGGCGCGCTGCCGTTCACGCTGGCGCTGCCCTATGCCGGCCTGTTCGCGAGCGCCGTGCTGACGGTGGTGATCGGCCTGATCATCTCGTCGGCGACATCGGCGATCATCGTGTTCGCGCAGGAGCTGATGCCGCATCGCTTCGGCATGATCTCCGGCGTGTTCTTCGGCGTCGCCTTCGGCATCGGGGGCCTCGGCGCCGCCGTGCTCGGCAAGCTTGCCGACCACACCTCGATCGCCTTCGTCTACCAGCTCTGCGCCTTCCTGCCGGCGATCGGGCTGCTTGCGGTGTTCCTGCCCAAGATGCCGAAGGCCGTTCGCTGAGCCTCTGTCGCGGCGAGGGCGGGGCGGTTGCATTAAGCATTCGCTAACACGAGCGGCGCGTGCGCGGCGAACGGCGCCTGCACATCAAGACATCGTTAGCACTTGTGGCGCGTTCGCCATGTTTTGCGGCGCACGCGCACGCTTTTTATCAACCCATAAGCAACAGCCACGAAAATCAGTGAGAAAAAATCAACCTTAAAAATTAGGGTTAAGTGCCGCTTAAGTATTTGCTGCCATCGTCCAGCACGTGAGTTTCAGACGTGGGGCTTTTCTTGACGCCTCACTTGGCAAAAGGACGAAGCCAATGCGTAGCGTTAAGTCTCTGATTGCCGCGGGCGCGGCATCCCTGTTGTCCACGGTGGCGTTTGCCGCCGACATGCCCATCGCGGCGCCGCCTCCGATGGCGTATGCCCCTCCGCCGGTCCAGGACTTCGGCGGCTGGTATCTGCGCGGCGACGTCGGCATGGCCAACAGCACCGGCAAGCTGCACACCAATCTCTATGACACGCTGCCGGCAGGCACCGCCTTCAATCAGTATGGCACCGGCTTCGACGGCGGCATGATCTACGGCGTCGGCGTCGGCTACCAGTTCAACAGCTGGTTCCGTGCTGACATCACCGGTGAGTATCGCTCCAAGGTCAGCTTCAACGGCACCGACTTCTTCACCTTCCCCGGAACGCCGCCGTCGTCGCTCGGCGACACCTATCACGGCGGCTATTCGAGCTGGGTCGGCCTCGTCAACGTCTACGCCGATCTCGGAACCTGGTGGTGCCTGACCCCGTTCATCGGTGCCGGTGTCGGTGCCGCGAGCATCCATACGTCGGCTTTCTCCGACAACGCCACCTTCCCGGGCGGCGTCGGTTCCAGCTCCTACATCGCCGACGGTGCGACCAAGACCAACCTCGCCTGGGCCGTGCACGCCGGTGTCGCCTACCGGGTGAACCAGAACTTCACGGTCGAACTGGCGTATCGCTATCTCGACATGGGCACCGCCGGTCAGGGCCAGGGCCACTTCTTCGACGGCACCCCGACAGGCGTCTCGACCTTCCAGTTCCGCGACATCACCTCGCAGGACGTGAAGCTCGGCGTCCGCTTCAACCTGCCTTGCTGCGACGTGCCGCCCCCGCCGCCGGCAATGCCGCTGATCCGCAAGGGTTGATCCAAGAGTTAACGAGAGCCTTCATCGGTTAACGATTGCAGACGGCGCGGGATCATCCCGCGCCGTTTTGCTTTGTCGCGCGCTCACGACGTCAGCGTGTGAAATGCGGCCCGCGACAACGATTGGTTAAGGTTAACAGGCGATGATCAGCATGTAGTCCGGTGGTGGATGGAGCGTTGCGATGCGTAGGTTGTGGCTGGCGGCGATGATGTTCGGGGCGGTGACGGCTGCGCACGCCGCCGATCTTCCCGATCTTCCCGTTCTGCGCGGCGGTCTCACCGACGGGCTGACGCGGTCGAGCACCAACTGGGCCGGCTTCTATGTCGGCGGCCAGGCCGGCTACGGAACGTCGACCGAGAACTTCGGTGGCTCCAACACCAACCTGCTTACGCCGCTGCTCGATCACAACGTGATCCAGCAGATGGATGTCCAGAATTGGAATCTCGGGCTCGGCAAGGTCTCGCAACACGGGACCGGGTTCGGCGGCTTTGCCGGCTACAACTGGCAGTTCGACGACGTCGTGGTTGGTGCCGAAGTGAGCTACTTGCACGGCGCGTATGGCGGCACCTCGACCGCGAGCAAGGAATTGATCAGCGGCGCGGCGCTGACCGACAGCTTCTTCCACGACGTGCGCGTCGATTCGTCCGCGTCGATCCAGATCACCGACATGGCCACGTTCCGCGGCCGCGCCGCCTATGCTTACGGCTGCTTCCTGCCTTACATCTTCGGCGGCGTCGGGTTCGGTAATGCCAACATCTCGCGCACCGTCACCATCTACGATTCCATCGCCACCTCTGCGCTGGGCCCGTGGTCGCAGCCGTTCGTCAACGGCGCGACCGACGTCCGGCATAACAACCTGGTGGTCGGTTACAGCGGCGGCCTCGGCATCGATGTCGCTCTGATGGCCGGGCTGTTCATGCGTGCCGAGTGGGAATACGCCCGCTACACCACCGTGGTCGACACCAGCGTCAACACGGTGCGCGTCGGTCTCGGCTACAAGTTCTAGCCCTGCCTTCGCTTCGGCTTGACTCCGCAAGTCGCGGCTGATCCGATATCGCTCGCACGAGCGCGATGAACCTTCATCGTGCCGGGGAGCGCGATCGGATGAAAATCTACGGCGACACCAATTCGGGCAATTGCCTGAAGGTGAAATGGGTATGCGACAGGCTGTCGCTGCCCTACACATGGGTCGAGATCGACATCATGAAGGGCGGCAGCCGGACCGCAGAATTCCTCGCGATGAACGATTGGGGCCAGGTGCCGACCGTGCAGCTCGACGACGGCAGGACGCTGGCGCAATCCAACGCCATCATCCGCTACCTCGCGCGCGGCAGCGAGCTCATTCCGGCCGATCCCTATCGCGCGGCCCAGATGGATGCCTGGATGTTCTGGGAGCAGAACGGCCACGAGCCCTATGTGGCGGTCTGCCGCTTTCACACCGTGTATCTCGGCAAGGCCGTCTCGGACATCGATCCGAACCTGTTGAAGCGCGGCCATGGCGCGCTCGATCAGCTGGAGCGGCGCCTTGCCGATGCGCGCTTCCTGGTGGGCGAGGCGTTCTCGCTCGCCGACGTCTCGCTCGTCGCCTATACGCGCCTCGCGCATGAAGGCGGCCTCGCGCTCGAGCGCTATGGCGCGATTTGCCGCTGGATCGCCGATGTCGAGCGCGAGCTCGGCCTGTCGCCGGCGCGCTGACATCGGGTCGAACGGATGACCACGACTTCACCCGTCACCATTCGCCGCGCCCGCCGCGACGATGTTGCCGTCATCATCGGCATGCTGGCGGACGATCCGCTCGGCGGGCCGCGCGAGCGGATCGAGGATCCGCTGCCGCAAAGCTACTACCAGGCGTTCGAGCGGGTCGATCGCGATCCCAATCTGCAGCTCGTCGTCGCCGTCGACGGCGACGGCACCGTCGTCGGGTGCCTGCAGCTCGCCGTGCTGCCGGGCTTGAGCTCGCAGGGCAGTTCGCGCGGATTGCTCGAGGACGTTCGCGTCGCAAGCCATTGTCGCGGCCGCGGCATCGGCGAGCAGCTGGTGCAGTGGGCGGTGGCGGAAGCGCGCGCGAAAGGCTGCATGCTGGTCGAGCTGCTGACGCATCACACGCGCGTCGATGCGCAGCGCTTCTATGAACGGCTCGGATTTTCGCGCAGTCATCTCGGCATGGTGATTCGGTTCTGAGATGTGCGCATCGAGTTGCACGCTCAGCTCTTGCGTGCCTGCGGTGGTTCTCGCTCCGCTATCGGGTTAAGGACCAATAAACTAAGCCGATCTCCGTGATTTTACGGGGAGGAACGACTGGGCTATGTCAGCGTCTCCCACGGGGCGCGGCGGCAGCTTGGGGATTTCAGATGTCGGACTATTCGATCGTGCGGGTCGGCAACGAATACATCGTGCAGGCCGGCGAGAAGAGCATTTTGAAGATATCGAGCCGGCGCAAGGCGGTTAAGCTGGTAACGCTGGCAGCCGATCTGCTCGATCAGGGGGCGATGCAGCCGATCGAGGAGGCCGCATCAATCGGCTGTGATCCGGGCGAGCGTCCCGACACGTCCGAACTTCCTTGACGTTTGGGTGCCCTTCCACTATCTCCGGCGGCGGGAAACCTCTCCCCACCGAGAGGCAGCTATCTGGAAGGGTAGATTATGACTGCAGCGAAGCCCGCTTCGCGGCCTCACGTGCCGCATTTTTCCTCCGGCCCCTGTGCCAAGCGCCCCGGCTGGAACCCCGACAATCTCAAGGACGCAGCCCTCGGCCGCTCGCATCGCGCGAAGGTCGGCAAGGCCAAGCTCAAGCTCGCGATCGAACTGACGCGCGAAGTGCTCGAGGTGCCCGCCGATTACAAGATCGGCATCGTGCCGGCGTCGGATACCGGCGCGGTCGAGATGGCGCTGTGGTCGCTGCTCGGTGCCCGGCCCGTTACCACGCTCGCCTGGGAATCCTTCGGCGAGGGCTGGGTCAGCGACATCGTCAAGGAATTGAAGCTGAAGGACGTCACCAAGCTCAACGCGGCCTACGGTGACATCCCCGATCTTTCCAAGGTCGATCAGAACTCCGACGTCGTGTTCACCTGGAACGGCACCACCTCGGGCGTGCGCGTGCCGAACGCGGACTGGATCCGCGCGGACCGCGAAGGCCTGACGATCTGCGACGCCACCTCGGCCGCCTTCGCGCAACCGCTCGACTTCGCCAAGCTCGATGTCGTCACCTTCTCCTGGCAGAAGGCGCTCGGCGGCGAGGCGGCGCACGGCATGCTGATCCTCAGCCCGCGCGCGGTGGAACGGCTCGAGAGCTACAAGCCGGCCTGGCCGCTGCCGAAGATTTTCCGCCTGACCAAGGGCGGCAAGCTCAACCAGGGCATCTTCGAGGGCGAGACCATCAACACGCCGTCGATGCTCTGCGTCGAGGATTATCTCGACGCGCTGCATTGGGCGAAGTCGATCGGCGGCCTGAAGGCCTTGATCGCGCGTGCCGATGCCAACACCAGGGCGATCGCCGACTGGAAGGCGAAGACGCCGTGGATCGATTTCCTGGCCAAGGACGCGTCGATCCGTTCCAACACCTCGGTGTGCCTGAAGTTCACCGATCCCGCGATCACCTCGCTTCCCGCTGACGTCCAGGCCGACTTCTGCAAGAAGCTGGTCGCGCTGGTCGAGAAGGAGAACGCCGGCTTCGACTTCGCCTATTACCGCGATGCGCCGGCCGGCTTGCGGATCTGGTGCGGTGCCACTGTTGAAGCCAAGGACGTCGAACTGCTGACGCAGTGGATCGACTGGGCCTTCGCCGAGACCAAGGCCGCGCTGCCGAAGGCCGCGTAGCTCTCCTTCACCTCGCCCCGCGTGCGGGGAGAGGTCAGATCGCATCGTGAGATGCGATCTGGGTGAGGGGGACTCACCGCGAGTTCAACTCTCACCATGTCTGGGGATACATGCCCCTCACCCTAACCCTCTCCCCGTAAGAACGGGGAGAGGGAAAGAGATCGTTCCGAGACTTCACCCATTCCGGTCCTTGATGGCCGATCCTTCCTTCGAGGAAGGCCCAGGAACAGTTCCCATGTCAAAACCCAAGGTTCTCATTTCCGACGCGCTGTCTCCCGCCGCCGTGCAGATCTTCAAAGACCGCGGCGTCGAGGTCGACTTCCAGCCCAATCTCGGCAAGGACAAGGAAAAGCTCGCCGAGATCATCGGCAATTATGACGGGCTTGCGATCCGCTCCGCGACCAAGGCGACCGCAAAGCTGCTCGAGAAGGCCAACCGGTTGAAGGTGATCGGCCGCGCCGGTATCGGCGTCGACAATGTCGAGATCCCGGCCGCGACCGCCAAGGGCATCATCGTGATGAATACGCCGTTCGGCAATTCGATCACGACCGCCGAGCACGCCATCACCCTGATGCTGGCGCTGGCGCGCGAGATCCCGCAGGCCGACGCCTCGACCCAGGCCGGCAAGTGGGAGAAGAACCGCTTCATGGGCGTCGAGATCACCGCCAAGACGCTCGGCGTCGTCGGCTGCGGCAATATCGGCTCGATCGTCGCCGACCGCGCGCTCGGCCTGCGCATGAAGGTGATCGCGTTCGATCCGTTCCTGTCGCCGGAGCGTGCCAAGGACATCGGCGTCGAGAAGGTCGAGCTCGACGATCTGTTCAAGCGCGCCGATTTCATCACGCTGCACACCCCGCTGACCGAGAAGACCAAGAACCTGATCGACGCGGCGGCGATCGCCAAGATGAAGCAGGGCGTGCGCATCATCAATTGCGCCCGCGGCGGCCTGGTCGACGAGCAGGCGCTGGTCGATGCCCTGAACTCCAAGCACGTCGCGGGCGCCGCCTTCGATGTGTTCGTCGAGGAGCCGGCGACCTCGAACGTGCTGTTCGGCCATCCCAACGTGATCTGCACCCCGCATCTCGGCGCCTCCACCACGGAGGCGCAGGAGAACGTCGCGCTGCAGGTCGCCGAGCAGATGTCGGACTATTTGCTCTCGGGCGCGATCTCGAATGCGGTCAACTTCCCCTCGATCACGGCCGAAGAGGCACCGAAGCTGAAGCCGTTCATCGAGCTCGCCGAAAAGCTCGGCTCGTTCGCCGGCCAGCTCACCGAGAGCGGCATCGTCAAGACCGAGATCACCTATGAAGGCCACGTCGCCGAGATGAAGATCAAGGCGATCACCTCGGCAGTATTGTCCGGCCTGCTGCGTCCGATGCTGGGCGAGGTCAACGTGGTCTCGGCGCCCGTGGTGGCAAAAGAGCGCGGCATGGTGGTGGACGAGATCGTCCGCGCCGCCCAAAGCGACTATGAGAGCCTGATCACGGTCACCGTCACCACCGAGCGGCAGCAGCGTTCGGTGTCCGGTACCGTCTATGCCGACGGCAAGCCGCGGCTGGTCGACATCAAGGGCATCCGCGTCGACGCCGAGTTCGGCAAGTCGATGATCTACGTCACCAACGAGGACAAGCCCGGCTTCATCGGCGCGTTCGCGAGCCTGCTCGGCGATGCCAAGATCAACATCGCGACCTTCCATCTCGGCCGCGTCAAGCAAGGCGGCGATGCGATCGCGCTGGTCGAGGTCGACGGCACGGTGCCGGCGGATCTGCTCACCAAGGTGCAGGCCTTGCCGCAGGTCAAGCAGGCCAAGGCGCTGACGTTCTAGACCAAGGCCGTAGGTCGTAGGGTGGGTTAGCGCAGCGTAACCCACCACGTCTCTCGCCGCTGCAATGGTGGGTTACGCCTTCGGCTAACCCACCCTACGAATTTGATCGAAAGCCGAGATATTCCGATCTGCGGAACAGAACGCCGTCTCCGGTCCCGGAGGCGGCGTTTGTGCTTGGGCGGCCACCGGTATTGCTATTGTACCGGTCGAAATTAGGTGTACGAAGGCGTCAAGACGCGCCACTATCCGGCGATCTCAGAGGGAGAAAACAATGCGTGAAGCCGTAATCGTTTCCTATGCGCGCACTGGCCTGGCGAAGTCCGGCCGTGGCGGATTCAACATCACCGCGCCGATGTCGCTGGCTGCGCACGCCGTCAAGCACGCGGTCGAACGCGCCGGCGTCGACAAGGAGTATGTCGAGGATTGTTACCTCGGCAATTGCGCGCACGGCGCGCCGAACATCGGCCGCCAGGCGGCGCTGCTCGCCGGCCTGCCGAAGTCGACCGCCGGCGTCTCGGTGAACCGTTTCTGCTCGTCGGGACTGCAGACCATCGCGATGGCCGCCAACAGCATTCGTTCCGACGGTTCCGATTGCATCGTCGCCGGCGGCGTCGAGAGCATCTCGATTCCCGGCGGCGGCACGCCGAAGGAATCGATCGATCCCGACCTGCTGAAGACCGCGCCCGACATCTTCATGGCGATGATCGACACCGCCGACATCGTCGCCGAGCGCTACAAGCTCAGCCGCGAATACCAGGACGAGTATTCGCTGGAGTCGCAGCGCCGCATGGCCGCCGCCCAGCAGGCCAACAAGTTCAAGGACGAAATCGTCCCGATGAAGACCCAGATGAAGGTGGTCGACAAGGCGACCAAGGCTGAGTCGATCGTCGACTACGTCGTTGATCGCGACGAGTGCAACCGTCCCGAAACCACGCTGGAAGGTCTCGCCAAGCTCGAGCCGGTCAAGGGCCCGGGCAAGTACGTTACCGCCGGCAATGCCAGCCAGCTCTCCGACGGCGCCGCCGCCGTGGTGCTGATGGAAGCCAAGGATGCCGAGAAGCGCGGCCTCAACCCGATGGGCCGTTTCGTGGCCTGGGCCTCGGCCGGCTGCGAGCCCGACGAGATGGGCATCGGACCGGTGTTCGCCGTGCCGAAGCTGCTGAAGCGTCACGGCCTGAAGATCGAAGACATCGATCTCTGGGAGCTCAACGAAGCCTTCGCCAGCCAGTGCCTGTATTCGCGCGACCAGCTCGGCATCGATCCCGAGAAGTACAACGTCAATGGCGGCTCGATCGCGATCGGCCATCCCTTCGGCATGACCGGCGCCCGGCTCACCGGCCACCTGCTGCAGGAAGGTCGCCGCCGCAAGGCCAAGTGGGGCGTCGTGACCATGTGCATCGGCGGCGGCCAGGGCGGCGCCGGCCTGTTCGAGATCTATAGCTGAGGTCTCGACCGAGCTCGATGGCCTGACATTAAGCGGCCCGGCGACAACGCCGGGCCGCTTTCATTTGCACGTGCGTTACGCGGCCGGCGACACTTCGCCGAAGTCGAGTGCCGCGATCATCTCCAGCGTTTGCCGCAGATCGGCCGCCTGTTTCGCGCCAAAGGCGGTCTCGAACTGCTGCTGCGCCCGTCGCCAGGCGTCATGCGATTCCGCAAGCGCGGCCTCGCCGCGTTTGGTCAATCGCACCCGGCGGGAGCGGCGGTCGTCCTTGTCGGTGACGACGCTGACCAGGCCATCGCGCTGCAGCGGCTTGAGGTTGTGGGTGAGGGCGGTGCGGTCGAGCACCATTGCCGCGGCAAGCTCGCCCATCGCCAACGATTCCGATCTGGCGATGCGGACAAGAATTGCGCGTTGCGTGCCACGTAGTCCCGACGGCGCGAGAATCGCGTCGTAGAGCTGCGACACGCGCCGCGTCGCCTTGCGGAACGCCGTGAGATTGCACCTGGTCGTTTCGGTCCCCGCCATCGCTTGTTGCCTCCAAAGCAGGCTTGACAATTACATGCATATGCACCTACTTGCAATAGATGCATATGCACATAATCCGGAGAGCGTGATGTCGGAAGTGGATGCGGAGACGATCGATCTGCCGGTGGCCCCTGCCGAGCGGCCGCGGCGCCGTGCGGCAACGGCATCCCCGCGAATGGTCCTCGCGATCGTCTCGGTCGGCATCTGCCTCGCCAATCTCGACCTCTTCATCGTCAATGTCGGGCTGCCGAACATCGCACGGGAGTACCACGACGCCTCGCTAGAGGATCTCTCCTGGATCCTGAACGGCTATGCGATCGCCTATGCCGCGCTGCTGGTCTTCTTCGGGCGGCTCGCCGAACGGCATAGCCGCAATCTGAGCTTCCTGCTCGGCGTCGCGCTGTTCACCGCCGCTTCGGCGGCGTGCGCGCTGGCGCGCAACGTCGAATTCCTGGTCATTGCCCGGATCGCGCAGGCCGCAGGTGCCGCGCTGATGACGCCGACGTCGATCGGCCTGCTGCTGGCGTCCTTTCCGGCGGAGCAGCGGGCCGGCGCGGTGCGTACCTGGACGGCGGTCGGCGGCCTTGCGGCAGCGCTGGGACCGTTGGTCGGCGGAGTGCTGGTGACGTTCGACTGGCGCTGGATCTTCATCGTCAACGTGCCGATCGGCCTGGTCGCGATCGTGGTCGGCTGGTTGCGCCTGCCCGAGGTGCCAGGCCACGACGCGCCGCGCCCGAGCTTCTGGGCGGCCCTGCTCGTGACCTGCGGCATCGGCGCGCTGACGTTTGCGATCGTGAAGGCGAACGATTGGGGATGGAACTCGCTCGGCATCGTGATCGGCTTCGCCATAGCCGTGAGCAGCCTTGCGGCGTTCGCCTGGCATTGCCTCAGATCGCAGAATCCGTTCGTCGATCCCGCGCTGTTCTCGGTGCGGCCGTTCACCGGCGCCTCGTTGGTGATCGCGCCTTACACGGCGGCGTTCGGCGCCATGCTGCTCTCCGTCGCCCTGTGGGATCAAACCGTGTGGGGCTGGTCGGCGCTGAAGACCGGTCTTGCGATCGCGCCGGGTCCGCTGCTCGTGCCGTTCACCTCGCTGCTGTTCGCCGGCCGCTTGATCGCGCGGTTTGGCGCGGCGCCGGTCATCGCCGCCGGCATCCTGAGCTTTGCAGCCGCGCTGGGCATCTGGGCCACCTTCCTCGGCGCGGAGGTCAACCTGCCGGCCTTCATCATCGGCATGATGTTCACCGGCGTCGGTGTCGGGTTGACCTTTCCGACCCTGATGGGCGTCGGCGCCGGTTCCCTGCCGCCGTCCTCGTTTGCGACCGGCTCCGGCGTGATCAACATGATCCGGCAGTCCGCGCTGGCAATCGGCGTTGCGATCTTTGTCGCGATCGTTGCGACGCCAGTCTCGATGGCCGACAGAATCGCAGCCTTCCAGCGCGGCTGGTGGATCATGGCCGCGTTGACGCTGGTCGGTCTCGTGCCGAACTTTCTCCTGATCCGGCGCAGAACCGCGCGCTGAGGTTCGAGAGACATCGCCGCGCCACCTGCCGGCCGTGGCGGCGCCACCGTCGCGCCGCACCGACACCTCAATCGAACCAGTTCCTTCCTCGCCGCGTCTCAGCACGAGGAGCGGTGCGCCGGTCGACCGGGCGCACCCTCGACATCTCGTGCGCGATGCGGCGCTTCCGGAGGGATACCATGCGATTGATTGCCAATTGTCTCGTCACCACCAGCCTCGTGCTGGTGAGCACCCTGGTTGCCGGCCCACTGCAGGCGGCCGATCTCGATGCGGCCTCCAATGTCGATGCCGTCACCGTCTATCCCGACGGCGCGAGCGTCTCCCGCGTCATGACGCTGGATCTGCCGGCCGGCGACAACACGCTCGTCGCGAAGGATTTCCCGTTGGGGCTCGATCCGTCTTCGCTGCGGGTCGAGGGCGAGGCCGGTTCAGCGCTGACGATCGGCGCGATCGACGCACGGCCGCCGCATCTCGCTCCGCCGGCCAACCTTCCGGAGATCGACAAGCGCATCGAGGCGCTGAAGGACCAGCGCGAGGATCTGCAAGGCCTCATCGCGTCGGCCGAGGCGCGCAGGAAGTTTGCCGAACATTTTGCCGAGGCGTCGCCGGTCGGTATCGGCGAAAAGGGCGAAGCGCGTCCGGTGAGCGAGTGGCGCACGGCGTTCTCCGCCGTCGCCGATGAGGTGGCGACCGCCGACAACGCCATCCGCGATGCCACGCGCAAGCAGCGCGACATCGATCGCGAGCTGGCGCGTCTCGAGGCCGATCGCGCCACCAAGCCGCCTAGCAAGCTCGAGGTCAGGATCGAGGTCGCTTCGGCCGCCGCGACGAAGGCGACGTTGCGCGTGACCTACGCGGTGCGTAACGCCCGCTGGATGCCGGTTTATGACGCCCGTCTCGACGCCGGCGCCAGGGACCGCAAGCCTGCGCTCGAGCTGGTGCGGCGCGCCGAGATCACGCAGTCGACCGGGGAGGATTGGTCGAACGTCGCGCTGGTCGTTTCCACCGTGCACGTCGCGCGCGGCGGCAATGCGCCCGACCTCAACCCGCTGCTCGTGCAATACCCGAAGCCGCTGCTGCCGATGGCGGCGGGCAAGGCGGTCGACGGTTTACAGCAGCGCGCCATGCCGGCTCCGGTGTCTTCGGCGGCGATGGCCGACATGGCCGTCAGACCCGCAGAGGAACGCGAGGCTGTCGCAGAGACCAGCGCCTTCCAGGCCAGTTTCAAGATCCCCGGCCGCGTCAGCGTCGCAGCCAATGAAGGCGCAAAGAGCCTGCGCATCTCGACCACGAAGATCACGCCCGACCTCGCGATCCGCGCGGTGCCGGTGATCGACCCGACCGCGTTCCTCGAGGCGAGCTTCGTGCAGGCCGACGATGCGCCGCTGCTGCCGGGGCGGGTCTCGATCTATCGCGACGGCATCTTCGTCGGCCGCGGCCGGATGGCGGCGACCGCCAAGGACGAGACCGTGCGGCTCGGCTTCGGTGCCGACGACAAGGTCAAGATCGAGCGCACGGTGGTGAAGCGCAACGAGGGCTCCGCCGGCCTGATCGTGACCACATCGAAGACCGACGAGCGCGCCTTCAAGACCACGGTGCGCAACGGCCACGACTTCCCGATCAAGGTCGCGATCCAGGACCAGCTGCCGGTCAGTGAGAACGAGGACATCGTGGTCGAGATGCTGCCCGCCTCGACGCCGGCGACCACCACCAACATCCGCGACAGGCGCGGCGTGCTGGAATGGGCGTTCGAGGCCAGGCCCGGCGATGTCAAAGACATCAACTTCGCCTGGCGGGTGCGCTGGCCCAAGGACAAGGGCGTCGTGATGGTTCCGGCGGGGTGAGGGCGGGCCGATCCACAAACTCGCTGTCATGCCCCGCCTTGAGCGGGCATCCAGTACGCCGCAGCCTTTCGTCTGAAAAGGAACGCCGCTGGAATACTGGATCGCCCGGTCAAGCCCGGGCGATGACATTGTGCTATCAACGAGATCGACCAGCGAGATACGGCGTATCCGCCGCAGACAGGAGACTGCTTTCATGTTCATCGCGATGAACCGGTTCCAGGTGAAGACGGGCTCGGAGCAGGCGTTCGAGACCGTCTGGAAGAGCCGGGAATCCTATCTCGGCGACACCCCGGGCTTCATCGAGTTTCATTTGGTGAAGGGGCCCGAGGCCGAGGACCACACGCTCTATGCCACGCATACGGTGTGGGCCGACAAGGCCGCATTCGAAGCCTGGACCAGGTCGGACGCGTTCCGCCGCGCCCATTCCCGCGCCGGCAACGACACCGGTGGCAGCCTCTATCTCGGCCATCCCAAGTTCGAAGGTTTCGAGGTGCTGATCACCGAGCGGGCGAAGCACAGCGCGGGATGAAGGCAACCCCTTTGTGCCATGGAAACCAACATCAGCGTCGTCCCGGCGACGGCCGGGACCGATAACCACCGATGCTCGCTATTACGTGCCCGTGGAACGACGAGTCCTGTCCACAACATCCGCCGCGGAGTATGGGTCCCGGCCTTCGCCGGGACGACGTTGGGGAGGGATCGCGTCCCGCTACTCCTTCACCGCGCCGGTCAGCGACGAGACGTAGTAGTCGACGAACAGCGAATAGAACAACGCCACCGGCAGCGAGCCGAGCAGCGAGCCGGCCATCAGCGCGCCCCATTGGTAGACGTCGCCGGTGATCAGCTCGGTCACGATCGCGACCGGCACCGTCTTGTTGGCGCCGCTCTGGATGAAGGCGAGCGCGTAGATGAACTCGTTCCAGGACAGCGTGAAGGAGAAGATGCCGGCCGAGATCAGCCCGGGCACCGCGAGCGGCAGCGTGATCCGGCGCAGGATCTGCAGCCGGGTCGCGCCGTCGACCAGCGCGCATTCCTCGAGCTCGTAGGGGATCGACTTGAAATAGCCGATCAGGAGCCAGGTGCAGAACGGCACCAGGAAGGTCGGATAGACCAGGATCAGCGCCAGCGGCGAATCGAACAGGCCGAACTGCACGATCACGGTGGCGAGCGGAATGAACAGGATCGACGGCGGCACCAGATAGGCGAGATAGATGCCGAGGCCGACGTAAGGACTGCCGCGGAAGCGCAGCCGCTCGATCGCGTAGGCCGCCAGGGTCGAGGCGAACAGCGACAGGAAGGTCGATCCGACCGCGACCAGCATCGTCGTCTTCAGCCAGCGCGGATAGTCGGTTTCGAACAGCAGATGCTTGATGTGAATCAGCGTCGGCGAGGTGATCCAGAACGGGTTGTGCTCCTTGTAGTTCAGGAGCTCCGCGTTCGGTTTGAACGAGGTGATCGCCATCCAGTAGAACGGGAACAGCAGGATCACGACGAAGCAGGCCAGCGGCAGATAGATCATCACCATCCGCCGGCTGCGGGATTCCCACGCCATGGTGTCCGGCGTGGCGCTGGCGACGTTGCTGTTGCCCGGCGAGGCGGTGACGTCAGTCATTGGCTTCTCCCTGCTGCCATTTGCGGCGCGCGAGGCCGAAGTAGGAAAACAACGTCGCGAAGATCAGGAACGGGATCATCGACACCGCGATTGCCGCGCCTTCGCCGAGCTCGCCGCCGGCGATGCCGCGCTGGAACGCCAGGGTCGCCAGCAGATGCGTCGAGTTGACCGGGCCGCCGCGGGTGATGGCATAGACGAGCTGGAAGTCGGTAAAGGTGAAGATGATCGAGAACGTCATCACGATCGCCAGGATCGGCATCATCATCGGGAAGGTGATGTAGCGGAAGCGCTGCCAGGCGCTGGCGCCGTCGAGCATCGCGGCTTCATAGAGCGAGGGCGAGATGGTCTGCAATCCCGCCAACAGCGAGATCGCGACGAACGGGATGCCGCGCCAGATGTTGGCCACGATCAGCGAGAACCGCGCCGGCCAGGGCGAGCCGAGGAAGTCGACATAGCTGGTGCGCAGATGCAGCACGTCGACCAGGAGATAGGAGATGATCGAGAACTGCGGATCGTAGATCCACCAGAATGCCAGCGCGGAGAGCACCGTCGGCACGATCCACGGCAGCAGCACGATGGCGCGGATCAGGCTCTTGAACGGGAAATGATTGTTGAGCAGCAGCGCCAGCCAGAAGCCGAGCGCGAATTTTCCGACCGTGGCCACCGCCGTGTAGAAGATCGAGTAGAACACCGCGTTCCACCACAGCGGATCCTTGAGCAGATACTGAAAGTTCTCCAGGCCGATGAAGATGCCGCGCTGGCCGATCGTGGTGTCGGTGAAGGCGAGCCAGATGCCGAGGCCGAGCGGATAGGTCAGGAACACCAGCAACAGGCCGATCGCGGGCGCCAGGCACATCACGATCAGGAACGGCTTGTAGTCGAACAGGCGCACGATCCAGTTCGGCTGGTGCAGCGCGTAGGTGCGGGCTGGAAGAGTCGTTACGGACATCAGACGGTTGTCCTGGCTTGAGTTGTCGTTCCGGGGCGATGCGCAGCATCGAACCCGGAACCTCGAGATTCCGGGTTCGCTTCGCGCCCCGGAATGACGGCGTAAACGTCGAAATCCGGCTACCGCCCCTGCCGCCGGAAATACCGCTTGGCCCGCTGCTCGGCCTCCGCGGCCGCCGCCTCCGGCGTCGCGGCATCGGTTGCGACCGAGGCGCACATCTGCACCAGCACGTAATCGGCGTTGACGGCGCCGGTGGCGGTCGAGATCGGTCCCTTGTAGCCGTTGTAATAAGGGCTCTTCATCGTGTCCTTGAAGATCGCGACCTTGGGATCGCCCGACCACACCGCCGCATCGGCGTAGGCCGCCAGCGGCTGCGCCCAATAGCCGGAATTGGCGTTGAGCCACGGCTCGTACTGGTCATGCTCCAGCATGAATTGCAGGAACGCCTTCGCCGCATTGGGGTAGGGCGAGTGCTTAAACACCATCGCGTTCAACGTCAGGCCCGACATCGGCGAGGTCGGCGCCAGTCCCTTGGGCAGGAACTGATGCTCGGTGTCGTCGGCGACCGGCTTGGTCGCGGGATCATTCTTCAGCGAGAAATACAGCGAGACGCCATTGGCGGTGAGGCCGATCTCCTGCGACGAGTAGGCGCGGTTGTTGGAGACGTCGTTCCAGGACGGCGTGCCGGCGATGAAGGTCGGATACAGCTCCTTCAGGTATTTCAGCGCTGATATCGTCTCCTTGCTGTTGACGATGATGTTGCCTTCCGCATCGAGCAGCGCGGCGTTGTGCGACCACAACAGCCAATTCGCAAAGCCGTTGCCGTCGCCGACGGCGTTGCCGAGCGCGAAGCCCGCGGGCTTGCCGGCGGCCTTCAGTTTCTTGCAGAGCGCGAGGATGCCGGCATGGTCTTCCGGCACCTTGTCATAGCCGGCTGCATTGATCAGCGACTTGCGGTAGACCAGCGGACCGCCCGAGGCACCGAACGGCAGGCCGATCCAGTTGTTGGACTTGGCGCGCTTGCCGTAGGTCTGCGCCAGCGCGAGCCAGCCGCCATAGCGCTTGCCGAGATAGTCGGCGACGTCGGTCAGTTCGATCAGCTTGTCGATATAGATATGCGGTGCGTCGCCGAAGCCGATGATGATGTCGGGGCCGGCGCCGGAGTTCGAGGTCACCGCGGTCTGCTGGTTGATGTCTTCCCAGCCGACGAAATCGACCTTGACCTCGACGCCGGTCTTGTCGGTGAACTTCTTGGCGTTGGCGCGGAACACGTCCTCGTCGGCCTGCACGAAGCGCACCGGGCGCAGCATGCGCAAGGACGCGCCTTTCTCGATCGGCAGCGACGGCGCCGCCGCGTCGGCCGCCTTGATCTTCGATGCCTCCTGCGCGGATGCGCCGGTTGCGGCCAGTGCTGCCGCCGATAGCCCCAGCGCCAGCGCGTCACGACGGGTGAGGTCGTTCCTCATGCATTCCTCCCTGCTTTGTGACCCTCCCGGCGTTGATCGCCGGTGAGGGCTCTTCGGCCTTGCTGCGCATGCTCGCGCGAACCTCGCGCGAGCACGCATTTCCCGCCTTAGCTGTTCGGACCGCGATCCATGCTGACGGGCTGCCAGCGGCGCAGCGCGGTGTTCTGCAGCACCGACGGGTTGACGCAGCTTACCGGCCACATGCCTTGCAGCACTAGTGACAATTCGTAGCCCACGCGACGCTTGCGCGCTTCGTCGAAACGTGCCGAGGCCGAGGCGACATGGGCGGTCAAGGTAACATTGTCCATTCCGAGCATCGGATTGTTGTGCGACGGCGGTTCCTTCTCCAGCACGTCGAGCGCGGCATGCGCGATCCAGCCCTCCTGCAGGGCCTTGATCAGCGACTCCTCGTCGACCGTGGCGCCGCGACCGGTGTTGATGAAGACGGCGGATTTTTTCATCTGGCGGAAATGCTTCTCGGTCAGCATGTGATGCACCTCGGGCCGCGCCGGCGCGTGCATCGAGACGAAATCCGACTGCGTGAGCACCTCCGACAATGTCGCGGGGATCACGCCGTGGTCGTACATCAGCGTTTCCTGGATGAAGGGATCGTAGGCCATCATCCGCAACCCGAACGGCGCGGCGCGTTTGGCCACCGCACGGGCGACGCGGCCGAACGAGACGAAGCCGAGCGTCTGGCCCATCAGGCGCGGAATCTTCAAGAGCGCCGGCCGGCCTTCGGCCCAGCGGCCGCTGCGCACCATCTTGTCCTGCTCGACCAGGCGGCGGAAGCCTGACAGCAGCAGCATCATGGCGTGGTCGGCGACCTCCTCGATGAAGGTGTCGGGGATGTTGGTGACGGGGATGCCGCGGGCGGTCGCGGCCTTGACGTCGACCGAGTCGACGCCGACGCTGCCGAGCGTGATCACCTTGCAGGTTTCCAGCGCGTCGATCACCGCCTTGGTGATCGGCATGCCCTTGGCGTAGATCGCATCCGCGGTTCTCGCGGCGGCGATGAATTCGGCTTCGTTGGCCGGCGCCTCGATGATCTCGGCACCGATCGGGTCGAGCGCCTCCCGCTCATAGTCATAACCGCCGCCGGCGACCGTGAAGCTCGCGCCCTTCGGCGTCACCACCCTGAATTTCGACATCGTCTGCTCCCGATTTGAAGTCTTCTGTTCTTGCTTCTTGCTCTCTCGGCCACGGGCGGACCCGTCGCCTCGGATGCTTCTACGCGACCCCGGCGGCGCGCTCCACACTTGCCGGCCGGCTGGCGGCCCGATCCTCCGGGCTTCTACGGGGAGCCACCGTAACCAACGGGTAAATGTCTCACGTTACCGTGAGGGGCATCAATACTTTCAACCTCATCAAATCCGCCAATCGCGTCGCGTTCCCCATCGCTCCTGGAGACCCCCGTGAAGCTGTCAAATTTGAAGATCACCCCCAAGCTCGGCATTTTGGTCGGGGTGACCCTGGTCGGCCTCTGCACGGCCGGCGTTCTCGCGATCAATCTGATCCAGCGCGAGATGACCAATGCGCGCATCGACCAGGCCAAGGCCATGGTCGAAATGGCGAAGAACTACGCGGAAAGCCTCAAGAAGGACGTCGACGCCGGCAAGCTGACCAAGGAAGCGGCGATGGCGGAGCTCGGCAAGCGCGCCAACGCCATGACCTATGACAACGGCTCCGGCTACCTGTTCGGCACCGGCTATGACGGCATCACCGTGCTGGCGCCCGATCCGAAACAGGTCGGCACCAACCGGATGGAGGTCGTGACCAACGGCCGCAAGCTGTCCTGGGAGTTGATGAACGGCGTCAAGGCCAACGGCTCGATCCTGCTGTTTTATGAATATGTGAAGCCCGGCCAGGAGACCCCGATCCGCAAGCTCGGCTACGCGGTCGCCGTGCCTGGCTTCGACATGTATCTCGGCACCGGCGCCTATCTCGACGACATCGACGCCAAGATGCGGCCGATCGCCTGGCTGCTCGGGCTGGCCATCCTCGGCATCGGCATCATCTCCGGTTCGGTCGCCTGGCTGATCGGCCGCAGCATTTCCCGGCCGCTCAATCTGCTCGGCACCCGCATGCGCGAGATCGCCGACGGCAAGCTCGACGGCGAGATTCCCGGTGTCGGCCGCGGCGACGAGGTCGGCGCGATGGCCGCTACCGTGCAAGTGTTCAAGGACAACGCGATCCGGATCCGCGATCTCGAAAAGGCCGAGGCCGAGACCCAGGCCCGTGCCGCCGGCGAACGCCGCTCCGCGATGGAGAACATCGCCAGCGATTTCGAGCGTAGCGTGAACGGCATCGTCCGTTCGGTGGCCTCGGCCGCCGCCGGCATGCAGACCACCGCGCAATCGATGACCGCGACCGCAAGCGACGCCAGCGCGCGGGCGGCGACCGTCGGTGCGGCTTCCGACTCTGCCTCCAACAATGTCGGCACCGTGGCCGCCGCCGCCGAGGAGCTTTCCTCGTCGGTCGCCGAGATCGCCCGCCAGGTGGCGCGCTCCAGCGAGGTCGCAAGCCAGGCGGTGGCCGATGCCGAGCGCACCAATGCCACCGTGCAGGCGCTCTCCACCGGCGCCGAGAAGATCGGCGAGGTGGTCAAGCTGATCCACTCGATCGCCGCCCAGACCAATCTGCTGGCGCTCAACGCCACCATCGAGGCGGCGCGCGCCGGCGAATCCGGCCGCGGCTTCGCGGTGGTCGCCTCCGAAGTGAAGGCGCTGGCCAACCAGACCGCGAAGGCGACCGAGGAGATCTCGGCGCAGGTCGCCGCGATGCAGTCCTCCACCGGCGAGGCGGTGACCTCGATCGGCGGCATCACCGCGACGATCGCGCAGATGAGCGAGATCACCGCCTCGATCTCGACCGCGATCGACCAGCAGGGCGATGCGACGCGCGAGATCGCGCGCAACATCCAGCAGGTCGCGGCCGGTTCGAGCGAGATCTCGGCCCATATCGGCGGCGTCACCTCGGCGGCCGCCGCCACCGGCACCGCGGCAGGCGACGTGCTCTCGAACGCCCGCCAGCTCGACACCCAGTCCGGCGCGCTGCGCAATGCGGTCGACGAGTTCCTGCAGAAGGTGCGGGCGGCGTAAGGTCGGATCCGTAGTGCGTAGGGTGGGCAAAGCGCAAGCGTGCCCACCTTCACGCGCACGACACTTGATGGAGGGCACGGCGCAAGTGCGCCTTTGCCCACCCTACGATTCCGGCGTTCGCCGCACTACCTTTTCGCCGATCCCTGGCGCGAAGCGATGATGACGCCGGCGAGCACCAGCGCGTAGCCGATCAGGTGATACGGCGCCAGCGTCTCGCCGAGCAGCAGGATCGCCATCGCCGAGCCGAACACCGGCACCAGATGGAAGAACGGCGCGGCGCGGTTCGGGCCGATCAGCGCGACGCCGCGGTTGAAGAACAGATAGGCCAGCGTCGACGGGAAGATCAGCACATAGGCCAGCGTCGCCAGCGTCAGCGGGTCGAACTGCAAGGTCGCGCCGGAGGAGAACTCCCAGATTGCCGCCGGCAGCAGCATCAACGCGCCGCAGCAGGTGGTGAAGGAGATCAGCGAGAGTTGGTGGATTTTCGGCCGCCGCGGGATCAGCGCCGAATACAGCCCGAACGACACCAGTGAAGCGCCGAACATGATGTCGCCGCGGTTGAAGCTGATCGAGGCGAGCGCCGCGACATCGCCGCGCAGGATGATGATGAGCACGCCGGCGAGCGAGATCGCGATCCCGGCGAGCTGCGCCGGCGTCAGCCGCACGCCGAACAGCACCAGCGACCACAGCGCCACGAACAGCGGGCCGGCCGACTGGATCAAGAGCGCATTCAGCGCCTCGGTATATTGCATGGCCCAGTAGGAGATCGCGTTGTTGAACGCGAAGCCGACCGCGGACAGCAACAGCATCAGCGGCAGCGCGCTGCGCAGCTTGGGCCAGTCCGCTCTCAGATGCGGCCACGCGAACGGCAGCAGGATCAGGAACACGCCGAACCAGCGGATCGTGGTCAGCGTGATCGGCGGCACATGGCTGCCGACATGCCGCGCCAGCACGATGTTGGCGGCCCAGAACAGCGAGGTCAGGCTGAGCAGCAAATAGGGTTGATTGTTGAGCCAGTTGAGCGGCGAGCGTCTGGTCGGGACGGCGGGTGCGGACGGCAAGGCGGTCATTATCCGCCGATGTTGTGCCCGAACCGGCGTCGCGACAAGGCGAAAGAGCGGATTGGAGCCATGCGCGGCTACCACCACCGCTGTCGTCCCGGCGAAAGCCGGGACCCATTACCACAGGATTGGGTTGTTGGAAAAAAGGTGCGGCCCCAGCGTTGCGCAACCATGCCCTTCCGTGGTTATGGGTCCCGGCTTTCGCCGGGACGACATCGAAATTGTTGCGACGTCGCGCGTCATACACTCACATTCCCGCAGGATAGTTTGACGCGCGTCTACGGCTGCGGCCCGGACAGCGAGATGTCGCGCTCGGCGCGAAACACGTTGCTGTAGAGATTGGCGATCCATTGCCGGCCGCTGGAGGTGACGTTGAGGTGGCGGATCGCGCGCTGCACCTGCGGGGCGACGCTGTCCCAATAGAATTGCGGGTAGCGGTCGACGAGGTCGGCGGCCGAGTCGTAGCCGAGCTGGCGGTTCACCCCGGCCTCCTCGAATTCGAGATACAGCGCGTTGGCCTTGCGGATGTAGTGGGGATCGCCGAGCTGCCCGATCAGGTCGGCGGCGCGCAGCAGCGCGGCCTCCTCGCCGAATTCCTCGGTCTCGCCGGGCACGTTCAACGGGAAGCGCGTGCCCTCGATGGCGCGCGCGATGCGGCCCTTGTCGAGCTGGGGGATGCCCTTGATCCGCTCCATCACGAACATCTTGGAGCGGTCGACATGGTAGGGCAGCAGGCCTGCGTCGGACGCGCCGCGCGTCAGCGTCACCTTGCGGCCGTCGGGATCGACTAGATAGCCGTTCTCGCCGTCCGCCTCGAACAGCCCGCGCACATAGCCGATATCGTGGGTGAGGCAGGCGATGATGACATGCGCATAATCCTCCGCGGTCATGTGCGAATGCAGCGCGCGGCCGCGCAGGATGTCGTGGCCGGCCAGCGTCACCAGCATGGTGTGCTCGACATTGTGGTAGAGCGCGTCGCTGTTGCCGATGCATTCGATCGCGATCCGCGCGATCGAGGGCACCATCTCGACCAGCTCGGTCTGCGAGCTGCCGAACCGGCGCTGCATGTATTCACCGAGGAACTTGCCGAGCGCGTCGGCCGCAAGTTCGGGAAGGGTCATCACGGCCTTGACCTCCGGGAGGCGCAGGGGCCGCTTGCAAGCCTGGAGGTGCAAGCCTCGAGCCCGGGCGCGTTTCAGCGTAGCCTTGCGATGTGACATAATCTTTGCGGCCGGACCGCGGCCAGCGCTCGGAAATATATGCCTGGATGGAGCAGAAAGAATGGGTGTCGATCTCCTGAACATCAAAGGCCTGGGCGAGCTCGACCGCGCGGCACCGGTGGTGATGGTCAATCTGATGCGGTTTCGCCCACGCTCGCTCGATGGCGACGGCTCGGGCCGGGACGCCTATCTGCGCTACAGCGCGCTCACCGTGCCGATGATCAAGGCGCGCGGCGGCACGCTGCTGTGGACCGGCAATGCCGAGGCGGTCGCGCTGGGCGAGCCGGCCGGCCAGCAATGGGATTACATCGCGCTGGTCTACTATCCGAGCGTGGCTGATTTCATCGACATGATGACCTCGGCCGACTACGAGACGCGCTGCGACCCGCACCGCAACAACGGCTGCGAGGCGCACGTGATTATCGCGACACGCGAGGCCTACAGCAAGTTCAAGGCGACGCAGCTCTGATGCCGTCACCCTGAAACGTGAACGGTGCCATATGCGTCGTCGTCCCGGCGAAGGCCGGGACCCATACTCCGCGGCGGATGTTAGGGGGCGATCTCGTCGTTCCGCCAACGCGCAACAATGACTATCGGTGGTCATGGGTCCCGGCCTTCGCCGGGACGACGCTGAGTGTTTGGTGCCGCCCGTGAGTTATAGGATGATAGCGGCGCAATCACGCCGCGGCAGGCGGCTTGCAGCAGCCGGCAGACCTCCTCCCGCGTCCGCCCCGGGCGCAGCGAGGCGAAGGTCGGATAGCTCGTCAGCATGAACAGCAGGTCGACAGCGTCCTTGCGGGCCTGCGGCGACGCCGCGTCGCCCGCGATCCGGTCGACCATGGCGGTAAAACCGCGGCGGCGGCGGTCGTTGCGCTCGCGGATGGCTTCGGCGAACTCCGGATCGGTGGCCATCGCGTCGTGCAGCCGGCCGATCGCCGGATCGCGGCTCCAGAAGCCGCAAAAGATCTCGATCACCCGATCCAGCGCGGCCTGGGGATCGGGCGTGGTCCAGGCCTCGGCGAGCTGATGCAGCCCGCCCTGCCGGGCGATGCCGTCGAACACCGCCTCCAGCAGCCCGCGCCGCGAGCCGAACTGGTTGTAGACGGTGAGCCGGGTCACGCCGGCCGCTTTCGCCACCGTGTCCAGCGAAAAGCGCGCAATGCTCTCGCCTTCGCGCAGCGTGCGCGAGGCTGCCTCGAGCACGCGCTCGCGGGTCTCGGCCGCGGCCGCGCTGCGCGCCGGGCTCACATAGCTGCGCGGCGGCATCCGTCTGCCTTGCTTTCGTCGAATTGATTATACATTATGTATATCTAATTTCCAAAGACCGTTCTGGAGCGAGACCATGCAGACCGCCCTCATCATAGCCCTGTCCTTGCACGTCCTGTCATCGGTGTTTTGGGCTGGCTCGAGCTTCACTTTGGCGCGCACCGGCGGTCTCGGCGGCGAGCGGCTGCTGGGCCCGCAGCTCGGCGCCGCGACGGTCGCGATCGTCACCGGCGCCACGCTCTGGCATCTTGTTCACGAGGGCTCGTTCGCGCGGTCGGAGCAGATTTTGGCGCTGGGCGCGATTTCGGCGCTGGCTGCGGTCGCGGTGCAGATCGTCGTCGGCGGCAGCGCGGTCAGGCAGCTGCGCACCAATGCGGATGATGGATCACGCGCCCGTTCGCGGCTCGCGGTCGCCCAACGCATCGCGGCCGGGCTGCTCGCGATCACCGCGCTCTGCATGGGCGCGGCGCGCTATGCGTGATTTCGGAATATTGGAAGAGTACCGCTGATTTGCCCGACGTGTCAAGTTGCCGTCGAACGCCGGCAGCCGCCGGCTCCTTTGCATGGGGTTGTTTTCGATATTTGGCAGTGCGCCCTCGTGCTCGCAGGGCCGCGGACGCTACTCGCTCAAAACTTCCGCACCAGCTCCGGCGTGATCTCCTTCAGGCTGCGGATGCCTGATAGCGCGAGGTCGCGGTCGATCTCGGCCTGCAGCAGCGAGATCGCACGCGTTACGCCGGCCTCGCCCGCGGCAACCGCGGCATAGAGGAACGGGCGGCCGACCCAGACGAAGTCGGCGCCGAGCGCCAGCGCCTTGATCACGTCGGTGCCGCGGCGGATGCCGCCGTCCACCATCACGGTCATGTTGCCCTTTTGCGCCGCGATCTCCGGCAGCGTGCGCAGGCCGGAGAAGGTGTAATCGAGCTGGCGGCCGCCATGGTTGGAGACCAGCACGCCGTCGCAGCCATGCTCGCGGGCGAGCCGCGCGTCTTCCGGCGAGATCAGGCCCTTGACCACGAGCTTGCCGGGCCAGCGCTTGCGGATCAGCGCGACATGCTTCCAGGCGAGCTGGTCGCGGTTGCCGATGTTGCGCATCAGGTTCTTCGACAGCACCGGCGGGCCCTGCTTGGCATCCATGTTCTCGAAATGCGGCATGCCGTGGTTGAACACGGTGCGGGCCCAGGTGTTGAGCAGCCAGTCGGGATGGCTGATGGTGTCCCAGAACACCCGCGGCGTGATCGACAACGGCACCTGAAAGCCGTTGCGGATGTTGTTCTCGCGGTTCGGCGGCACCGGCACGTCGGCGGTGACGACGAAGGTGTCGTAACCGGCGGCCGCGACGCGGTCGACCAGCGGTTCGATGCGCTCGTCGACGCCGGCCAGATAGGCCTGGTACCAGGCGTCCGGATTGTTGGCGCGGACGTCTTCCAGCGTGATCAGCGAGGAGGCCGACAGGATCATCGGGATGTTGGCCGCGGCGGCCGCGCGCGTCAGCACGATGTCGCCGCGATAGGCGCACAGCGCCGACGAGCCCATCGGCGGAATGCCGAACGGCGAGGCATAGCTCTTGCCGAACAGCGTCGTGGTCTGGTCGCGGCCGGAGACGTCCTGCAGGACGCGCGGCACGAAGCCGTATTCCTCGAACGCCTTGCGATTGTCGGCGCGCGCCGCATCGGTCTCGGCGCCGCCGGAGATGTAGCCATAGAGGAATTTGGGCAGGATCCGCCGCGCCTGCGGCTCGAAATCGTCGAGCGTGAGATAGCGCTGCAAGCGGCGCGGTACGGCGCTCGTGGCACGGGTGACGGTTGCGGGAGGCGGGGAGGGCGCGGTTCGATCGTGCACGGTCAGCGTTTCCGTTGTTGTTCTTGGTTCAAGGGCGCACGTTAGCGCCTGCGGGCCGGCCCGGCAATTTTCGCGTTGAACGCGTTGACGGACTGGCTGACGTCGTTGAGCGTCTTGCGGGTGTCGGCGATGAAGGCGCCGGACTTCTTGTCGAAGCTCTGCACCAGTTCGCGCAACGAGATCACGGTCGGCAGCAGCTCGCCGCCATATTTGTCGCTGCCCAGCGTCTTGAGGTATCTGTCGGCCGAGGTGATCTTGGCGTCGGCCGCGTCGACGCCGTCCGCGGCGGCATCGACGAAGGCGGCGACCATTTCGCCGTTGCCGGACAGCGAATCGGTGAAGGTCTCGAAGCCGCGCAGCGTGTCCTTCACGTCGGCCTCGTTCTCGACGATGATGCGGTCGACATTGCGCAGCGCGACGCGCAGCTTCTCCTGCACGCCCATGGTGCCTTCGGGGTCGGCGGTCAGCTCCGGAATGCCGTCGGCGCCGAGCGGCGGCTCCGGTGCATCGTCGGTACCGCCGGTGAAGGAGATCGCCGCGATCCCGGTCAGGCCCTGGAATTCGAGGCCGACCTGGGTGTCCTTGCGGATCGGTGCATTGCCCTCGATCCGGGTCATCGCCACCACGCGGTGGCGGTCGAGCCTGATCGACACCACCTCGCCGATGCGCACGCCGGCAAAATTCACGCTGCCGCCGCGGCGCAGCCCGGACGCCGTGCCCTCGAAGATCACGCGGAACGGCACCAGCCGCTTGATGCCGGCATAGCGCTGATAGCCCAGCCAGCCGCCGAGCGAGCCGGCAATCAGGGCCAGCGTCAGGGTGCCGATCATCACATTGCTGGCGCGCGCCATGTTGTCCGGATCAGTCCGCGAAGCAGTCCTGGGAAAGAAGCAGTCTCGGGAAAATAGCGGATTTGCCCGAAATAGTCACCGTGTCCCCTTCGCCTCGCCCGCCCGGAGAGGGGAGGATCGATCACGCCGCCGACTGCTTCCGCGACGCCGCGAACACGCCGGCCAGCACCAGCGCAAAGCCGATGAAGTGGAACGCCTGCGGATGCTCGCCGATGAACACGATCGACATCACGGTGCCGAACACCGGAACCATGTGAAAGAACGGCGCGGCGCGGTTGGCGCCGATCAGCTGCACGCCGCGGTTGAAGCAGAGATAGGCCAGCGTCGAGGGGAACACCGCGACATAGAACAGCGACAGCAGATTATTGGTGGTGAGCTGCATCACCGGCCGCGCGGAGAGCTCCCAGACGAAGAACGGGATCAGGAACAGCGCGCCGCAGCCGAAGGTGAAGGCCGCGACCGAGAGGCCGTGGATCGCGGGCCGCTTTAGCGTCAGCACCGAATACAGCGCGAAGATCACCAGCGCGACGATGAAGATCAGGTCGCCCTTATTGAAGTCGATCTTCGACAGCGAGGTGAGATCGCCATGCAGCAGGATCACCAGCACGCCGCACAGCGAGAGCAGCACGCCACACAATTGTGCCACCGTCAGCCGGGCGCCGAGCAGGACCAGCGACCACAGCGCGACCACCAGCGGCGCTGCCGATTGCAGCAGCATCGTGTTCAGCGCCATGGTGTGCTCGAGCGCCCAGTATTGCAGCGTGTTGAAGGCCGAGATGCCTGATATCGACAGCAGCACCATGATGCCGAGATTCTTGCGGATCGCGGCCCAGTCGCGCGCCAGGTGCTTCCAGGCGAACGGCAGCACGATCAGGAATGCCGCCGACCAGCGCAGGAACGACAGCGTCACCGGCGGAATGTGGCCGGCGGCAAGCCGGCCGACGATGGCGTTGCCGGCCCAGCACGTCGCGGTGATGCACAGCAGGAGATAGGGCTGGTTGGCGATCCAGCCGCCGGACGCGGGCGTCGAAGTGGATTCGGAAGCAGACATTCAATGGGGCCCGGCCTCGATGACGCCGCGGCCCGCGCCCCGCGGATCGCCGCCGGGCCGGTATCTCCCGGCCTCAGCCACAGACACGGATTTGGCCATTCCATCAATGGCGGCGGATGCATCGCGACCATGCGCGGGCCGCGAGGGATCGCGGTCAGCCGGCCTCGGGCGGAGCGGCGGCCTGGCGCTTGACGATCTGTTCGACCAGTTGGACCAATATGCGCTGCGTGCCGGGCTCCTTCAGGTCACGGAACAGCCGCAGCAGCCGCAATTCCAGCAGCGCTTCGGCCGTGATCGCCTCGTTCGCGCCTGATCGGCGCGCCTCGACACCGCCGCGGCCGTTGCCGACGCCCAAGGCGGTTGCGAGCTGCACCAGCCGCCCGACGGCGATCTCGCCGTTGCCGGCTTTCGCGGGCTGCTCCGCGCCGGCGCCGAGCACCTCGGCGAGATCGTCCGGCGACAGGCCGATCGCGCGCCAGCGCGCCTTCACGAATTGATCGATTTCGTGGGACCGTCCGGTCATCGCTCGCCCCCCGATGAGCGTTTCGCGAGCAGCGGGACGACCTTCGGACGCGACACCTTCTTGAAGCCGGCGAACAGATTCACCAGCGGCTCGGCATCCTTGTAGGCGCGCTGAAGATCCTTCGGATGCACGAACTCGTCGCTGAACCAGGGATATTTCCGTCCGTCGAACGACTGCACGATCCAGTCGATCAGCTGGCGCACGCGCGGAATCTTCTTGGCGTCGGGATGATAGGCGAGCCAGATGTCGAGCTCGAACTTGTAGCCGATGTCGAGCGGGATCAGCGGATCGCCGAGCGCGGGCACGTAGGTCGGCAGCCAGCCGATGCCGGCGCCTTTCGCGATCGACCACAGATGCGCGGTCGAGACGTTGTTGCGCATCGCGACGAAGCCGACCTGCTCGCGTCCCGCATGCAGGTCGAACCATTCCTTGCCCTTGGTCTGCTCGGCGTCCTGGATCACGATGCGGTGGTTCTGCCTGATGTCGTCGGGCCCCTTCGGCATGCCGTAGATCTCGACATAGGACGGGCTGACGAACGGCATGATGTGCAGCCGGCCGAGCTTCAGCCGCTTGAGGTCGGGCTGCTCCGGCATCTCGAGCTGCACCGCCGCGTCGGCCTCGAGCCGGAGCAGGTCGGCCGAGCGCATCTCGCAGTTGAGATCGACCAGCAGGCCCGGATAGACCCGCTGGAACTCGACCAGCCGCGGCGCCAGCCAGAACGTGCCGAGCCCCTCGGTCACCGCCAGGCGCACCTCGCCGCTGAGCGCCGGCGTCGCCTGGTTGAGCGCGCGCTCGAGCCCGAACGAGGCCTCCTCCATCCGCTTGGCGGCTTCCAGGATCTGCTGGCCTTCCCGCGTCAGGCGGATGCCGTCGACATGCCGCGTCAGCAGCGTGGTGTTGTAGGCCCGCTCCAGCAGCGCGATGCGCTTGCTCAGGAAGTTGGCCGACATGTTCAGCTGCTCTGCCGCCGCACGAAAGCTGCCGATCCGGGCCACCTCGAGGAAGATCCGGATCAGATCCCAATTGGCCATCCGGCCCGGGATGTGCGCACCACCGTGCGCACCCCTGCGCTCACCTGAGTGCATACAAAATGCCTCCATTCTCCTTTCATTATTCATTGCAGAACTACGGGCTTTCCACAACCAAGAGACGAATGGAATGACTGCGCTCGACCTCGATCTCCTACGTAAAACCGCCGGTGGAACGACCTCGCAGGGGCGATCTGCCGCACATTCGCTCGATCGGATGACCGCGCTGCAAATGGCCAGACGCGCGGTCATCTTCAATGTTGACGCCGAAAGCATCGCCGAATTGATCGACGCCGCCCGCGTCGACATTCCGGGGCTGACCGCGAACCGGCTGTTCCAGACGGTCGCTAACCATAATCCCGATACGTTCTGGGCGATCGCGCGGCGCCACCGTTACGACATCAACGCCCCCAGGGGCGAAGGCTTCCTGGCGGTGCTGCCGCTGACCCATGAGGGGACAAGGCGGCTGATCGACGGCCGGCTCGACACCAAGAACCCGGAGCTGTGCTACATCGCGCGGCAGTCGGAGCGCCCGGCCGGGATCTATGTCTGGGGCATCCACGCCAAGGGCGTGCTCGCCGCCGGCATTCCGCTGGTGCTGGAGAAGTTCTCCGCGCCGCTCTATCGCGGCGTCAACATCTACTCGCGTCCGGTCACCAAGGGCGGCCTGCGCGTGCTGGAGCCGCTCGGCTTCACGCCGGGCGCGCAGTATGACGGCCTGTTCACCTCGAAGCTGCAGATGTTCGACCGCTCCGGCGACCTTCCGCAGGTCGAGCCCGCGCCGCGCGATCGGGTCACAGTCGAGGTGGTGCGCTCGATGGATGAAATGACGCGCGTCATCGCGATCCGCGGCGCGATCTACATGGGCGAGCAGCGCTGCCCGTTCGAGGAGGAATTCGACGGCAACGATTTCTCCGCGACGCACCTGATCTGCCACAAGAACGGCGAGCCGGTCGGCTGCATGCGGATCCGCTATTTCGCCGAGTTCGCCAAGCTCGAGCGGCTTGCGGTCCGCCACGAGGGCCGCGGCGGCGGGCTTGCCGGCAAGATCCTCGACGCCGCGATCGATCTCTGCCGCAAGAAGGGCTACCGCACGCTCTATGCGCATTCGCAGAAGCGCTTCCTGAAGGTCTGGGAATCGCGCGGCTTCCGCCTGATGGACGGGCGCGAGCTGGTGTTCTCCGACTTCGACTATGTCGAGGTCAAGCTCGAGACCGAGAAGCATCCGCAGAGCATCACGCTGCAGGACGATCCCTATCGGATCATCCGTCCCGAAGGGCAGTGGGACCGCCCCGGTATCCTCGAGCGCTCGGCGAGCCGCGGCCTGTGCGAGGCGGCCCACCAATGAGCTCGGTGATCAATCTGCGCAGCTATGTCGGGGCGTCGTCCACCGGCCTGCTGGTGATGGTCGATTTGCAGACGCGCAGCTGCGAGGATCTGGCGCGGGACAATCCGCAACTTGTGGCGCGCGTGCTGGACAATTGCCGTGTCGCGATCCGGCACGCCCGCGCGATCGGCCTGCCGATCGCCTTTACGCGGCGCTGCGACGCCGCGGCGCCGGGCGAGCGGGCGCCGCCGTCGCCCTGGATCGCGGGCTTCGAGCCGAAGCGGGCCGACATGGTGTTCGAGCGCGAGCAGCCGTCCTGCTACGGCAACCCGCTGTTCGAGGACGTGGTGTCGCGGATCGACGGCTTCGCGATTGCCGGTTTTTGCGCCGAGGACGGCTGCCTCGCCACCGCGATCGATGCCTTTCATCGCGGCAAGCAGGTCACCTTCCTCGACGACGCCTCGATCAGCCGTCCGCGCTACGGCGTCGACGCCGCCGCGGTTCACGCGGTGGCGGCGCGCGCCATCGAATTGTTCGCCGACGCGAGCGCCACCCGCCAGTGGCTGCTCGCGACCGCGCAACGGCCACTCAAGGGGCATCGATATGGATGAGTTGAGTAGCCGCCGGTTGCGCAACGTGATTGTGGTGCTGACGGAGCAGCGCAACGTTCTGCAGGCTGGCGGCCTGACGTTTGCCTCGCATCTGGTCGACTTGGCCATCATGCAGGTGCGGTTGTCGTCCAACGAGATTTCAGAACACGAATTGTGCGAGTTGTCCGACGCCGTCAGCGTGAGCCTGGTGGCCGGCGACCGGGATTGAGCGGGAGCGGCGATGGTTCGGCTCAGATGGATCATCCTTGCCGTCCTGTTCGCCGCGCGTGCCGCCACCGGGTTTCAATTCCAGTCGATCGGCTCGTCGACGTCCGCGCTGATGCATGATCTGTCGCTCGACTATGCCGCGATCGGCCTGCTGATCGGCGCCTATCTCCTGCCCGGCGTGATCGTCGCTTTCCCGGCCGGACTGCTGGGGCAGCGCGTCGACGAGAAAAGGCTCGGCGCGCTCGGCCTCGCGCTGATGATCGCATCCGGCGTCGCGCTCGCCGCTTCCGGCGGTCTCGCCGCCGCCCTGCTGGCGCGCCTCGCCGGCGGCGTCGGCGCCACCATCATCATCCTGGTCGCCACCAAGATGATCACGGATTGGTTCGACGGCCGCGAGATCGTGCTGGCGATGTCGCTGTTGCAGATGAGCTGGCCGTTCGGCGCGATGGTGGCCTTGCCGGTGCAGGCCTGGCTGCTGCATGCCTCGGGCTGGCCGGCGGTGATGCTGTCGGGCGCGGCCGCGGCCTGCGCCGCGCTGATCGCGTTTGCGCTGCTGCCGCGCCTTGCGCCGCAGGCGAACGCGCAGGCGGCCTCCGATGTCACCGCGCGGCTGCCGCCGGCGGTGCTGCTGCCGGTGCTCGTCGCGGGCACGATCTGGGGCGTGATGAACCTCGCCTGCATCCTGTTCTTCAGCTACGCGCCGCTGCTGTTGCAGGGGCAGGGCGTGACGCCGACCACGGCCGCCTCGCTGGTCAGCCTTGCGATCTGGTTCACGATCGTCGCGATCCCCCTCGGCGGCTACCTCGTGCATCGTGCTGGCAGGCCGGTTGCGGCCATCATCGGCTGCGGGCTGATCGCGGCCGTCGCGCTCGCTCTGTTCGCCGCCGGCATCCATCCGGCGATCACAGGCCTGGTCTTCGGCGTCGCGGTCGGTCCGCTGTCGGGCGCGATCCTGTCGCTGCCGGCGCGCCTGTTGCAGCCGCGCGAACGCTCGCTCGGCTTTGGCATCTTCTACACCTGCTTCTATCTCCTGATGGCGGCCGGTCCTCCCGCTGCGGGTCGGCTGCAGGATGCCTGGCACACGCCGGCGGCCGCGCTGTTTGCCGGCAGCGCGCTGCTGGCCGCGATGGTGCCGCTGGTCGCGCTGTTCGTGTTGCTGTTGCGCCGGCGCGAGGCCTGGGCGCGCAAGGTTGGGCCGGAGCTCAGCACCGCATCCTGAGCGCACTCGCCGTCAGCATCTCACAGGTCGATGATCCCGAGCGCGATGCTCTTCGCCACGCCATGGGTCTTGTTGGAGGCATCGAGCTTGCGCAGTGCCTGCTTGATGAAGCCCTCCACCGTCTCCGGCGAGAGGTGGAGGATCTCCGCGGTGTCGGCGACCGTCTTGCCGCGCGCCGCCCAGGCCATCACCTCCTTCTCGCGGCCGGTCAGCTTGATCGCCTCGGCGCTGTCGGCGGGCTTCAGGATGGTCGGCGCGTTGCGCTGGTCGCGGTTGACGATGTCCATCGCCCGCTGCACCCAGTAGATCATCAACAGATGCAGCTCGTGGCGGTGGCCGGCGAGCAGTCTGTCGAAGCTTTGCTCCTGGTCTTCCCAGAAGAACACCGTCGAGCTGGAGTGAACGGCGCCGAACCGGTCGCGATAATGGAACGGCACCACCAGGCCGTCCTTGAAGCCGAATTCCCGCGCGGCATCCATGGTCCTGACCTCAGGCGGCCGCTTGCGGCCGTTGCGCGCGGGCAGCTTCAGCTCGCTCCAGGTGAACGGTGTGTTGGTCCGGCGCGACCGGGCCAGTGCCGGATCGCTGTGGACGAAATCGTTCTGGATGTAGGTGCGCTCCCACGCCCGCGGAAAGGTACCGGTGTAGTAGGGCAGATCGAGCTCCGGCCGGCCCGCATCGACGAAGCCGAAGCCGGAAAAGCCGTAGTCCTGGATGATCCGGTGCAGCGAGGTGCGAAGCTCGTCCATCGTGGCCGAGGTCTCGATGATCGAGATCGCTTGTTCCAGGCCCATTGACCAAACCCCCCGATTTCGGGGGTATCATAATTGGCGCCTCCTGTCCCAGATGCTGCGACGTCCAGCGGCAATCGCAGGTCGATCGGCAGCCATTGCTGCGGGGTATTGGGGGTGAGGCGTGAGACGAGTTCAGCCCGGATATGTGACCTCGACCTGTATCGAAGCATTCCCGCTGGTCGCGGACCTTGCCAAGAGTGACATGCTGATGGACGTCCTGAAAAGACCGGCGCCCGACGACGACGAGCGCCGCGACCGCTTTGCCGCCCGCGCCAATGCGATCATGGCCCTGATCGAATGCTCCGACGAGGTGCGGCCGAAGCTCCGCGAGGCGATCGTCGAGGCGATGTTGTGGGCGCGCGAACAGCCGTGACGTGCAAGCCGTGACGTGAAGGCCTGGGCCGTAATCTAGTCGCGCGTTGCGGTCAGCGCCTTCATCGTCGCGCCTGCGGCCAGTGCCGCATCGTTCGGATCGATCTCGATCTGCAGGCCGCGCTGCCCGCCATTGACGAAGATCGTGATGTGGGTGAGGGCGGAGGCGTCGATCGCGGTCGGCACCCGCTTCTTCTGTCCGAACGGCGAGATGCCGCCGACATGGTAGCCGGTCAGCCGCTCGGCGTCGGCCGGCTTCATCATCTTGGCCGATTTGCCGTCCATCGCGGCGGCGAGCTTCTTCATGCTGAGCTCGCAGTCCGACGGCACCACGGCGCATACGGCTCTGCCGTCGACCTCCGCCATCAGCGTCTTCAGCATCCGGTTCGGCTCGACGCCGAGCGCCTCTGCGGCCTGCAGCCCGATGCTCTCGGCGCTCGAATCATAGACATAGGTGTGGAGCCTGAAGGCGAGGCCGAACTTCCTGAGCGCCATGGTGGCTGGTGTCGAATTGGGCATGATCGCGCCGGTTGGTGAAAGCCGATGATCGCCGCAATGCAGGCCGCGATCAATCGTCGGCGCGGCGTGCCGCACGCCGCCCCAACATTAAATTCCCGCCAGCCGCGCGCCGGCTCGCGTGTTACGGAATTTTCAGGGGATTCAAGGAGTTGAAGCCTATCCAAAAGGCTTAAAACGCGCCCTTCTTGCTTGCGCAGCCGACCCGCTTCCTTTATCCGATAGGCGCCTTGCGTGCGAACGGCCTCGGGCCGTGATTGAGGCTGGGCACACCGAGCATGATCGTTGTGGGCGGACGCGTTTTCGCCGCGATCATGGGCTGAAAACACCTAAAGGGAACATCTTCGAAATGGCCAATGTTGTCGTCGTCGGCGCCCAGTGGGGCGACGAGGGGAAGGGCAAGATCGTCGACTGGCTGTCGGAACAGGCCGACATCGTCGTGCGCTTCCAGGGCGGCCACAATGCCGGCCATACGCTCGTGATCAATGGCGAGACTTACAAGCTGGCGCTGCTGCCCTCCGGCGTGCTGCGCCCCCACAAGCTCGCGGTGATCGGCAACGGCGTGGTGTTCGACCCCCAGGCCTTCCTCGACGAGGTCAGCAAGCTCAAGGGCCAGGGCGTCGCCGTCGGCCCCGACAATCTGCGTATCGCCGAGAACGTCACCCTGATCCTGCCGCTGCATCGCGAGCTGGATTCGCTGCGCGAATCCGGCAATGCGATCACCTCGATCGGCACCACCCGCCGCGGTATCGGCCCGGCCTATGAGGACAAGGTCGGCCGCCGTGCTATCCGACTGATGGACCTCGCCGACCTCGACACGCTCCCGCACAAGATCGACCGCCTCTTGGCGCACCACAATGCGCTGCGCCGCGGCCACAATCTGGAGGAGATCGACGGCAAGGGCATCCTGGACGAGCTGACGGCGCTGGCGCCGAAGCTGTTGCCCTATGCCGAGACGGTGTGGCGGCTGCTCGACATCAAGCGCCGCGAGGGCAAGCGCATCCTGTTCGAGGGTGCGCAGGGCGCGCTCCTCGATGTCGATCACGGCACCTATCCCTATGTGACCTCGTCCAACACCGTGGCGGCGCAGGCCGCGACCGGCACCGGCATGGGCCCGGGCGCGGTCGGCTATGTGCTCGGCATCTGCAAGGCCTACACCACCCGGGTCGGCCAGGGCCCGTTCCCGACCGAGCTGAACAACGAGATCGGCGAGGAGATCGGCCGTCGCGGCAAGGAATTCGGCGTCAACACCGGGCGCAAGCGGCGCTGCGGCTGGTTCGATGCCGTGCTGGTGCGACAAACTGTCCGCACCTGCGGTATTGCCGGCCTCGCGTTGACCAAGCTCGATATCCTCGACGGCTTCGACACCATCGAGGTCTGCACCGGCTACAAGCTCGACGGCAAGGAGATCGACCATCTGCCGGCCGGCGAGGGGGCCCAGGCCCGCGTCGAGCCGATCTACGAGACCATCGAAGGTTGGAAGCAGCCGACGGCCAATGCCCGGTCCTGGGCCGACCTGCCGGCCCAGGCCATCAAATATGTTCGCCGGGTCGAGGAATTGGTGGGGTGTCCGATCGCCCTGCTATCCACCAGTCCGGAACGTGAAGATACTATTCTGGTACAGAATCCGTTCGAGGCTTAACGGGATATTACCTATATCCCACCAATTGTGTGGAAATGGCTGACTACTACCCGCTGATCGCCCGCGCCATTGCCGGATTGGACCCGACCGCCCCCGGCGAAGCCCGCCGCGCGCTGTACGCGCGGGCGCGGACGGCGTTGATCCAGCAGCTCCGCAGCGTGCAGCCGCCGCTCTCCGAATCCGAGATCACCCGCGAACGGCTGTCGCTGGAAGAGGCCGTCCGCAAGGTCGAGTCGGAAGCCGCCCAGCGCGCCCGCGAGGCCACCCGTTCCGGCGGCGGCGCCGCCGCTGCCGCCCGCGGTGGCGACAGCTTCCGCCGCGCCAGCGCCGCCCGCCCGCTCGAGGGCAGTTCGGCCGATCCCGCGCCGCCGCGCCCGCGTCCCGCCAGCGAACCCCGCCCGCCGCGTAATCTGCGCGCCGATGCGCCGCCATCCGCGCCGCCGCCACCACTGCCGTCGCGGCCGCAAGCTCCGCAGGCGCCTGCTGCCGACGCCCAATTGCCGCCGACCCGCGAGCGTCCGCCGATCCCGCGCCGCGGCGGCGAAGGCGCGCCGCCGCCGGTGCCTCCGGCCGCCCCCGGCGTCCGTGGCTTCCGCGACATCACCGCCGACGCCGACGATCTCGGCCGCGCCGCGGCGCAGGCCAGCCGCAACGCGCGCAAGACCTACGCCAACGTGCCGTCGCCCTCGCCGGAGTTCGACCGGCTCGAGCCCAATCTCGAGAGCCGCGGCGCCGATCCCGACGCGCAGCCCTATTCCTACGACGAGGCGATCGAGGAGGCCGAGCGCTACGCGCCGCAGCCGCCGCAAGCGCCGCAGCGTTCGCGGATCGGCAGCGCCGAGCGCGAGCCGAAGCGGCCGCCGCGCGTCGGCTCGATGTTCCCGTTCAAGAGCGCCATCGTGATCGGCATCCTGCTGATCCTGGTCGGCACCGGCATTCTGTTGCGCCAGCAGGCCACGGCCTTCGTCTCAAGCCTGTTCAACAAATCGCCGACCACGGCCACCGAGGCGCCGAAGGATACCTCGACGCCCGCGAGCAAGAAGATCACCGACCGCGTCGGCCAGCCCTCGTCGTCGGGCGAGCCGGTCGCGCCGGTCGCGCAGAAAGTCGTGCTCTATGACGAAGATCCGTCGGATCCGAAGGGCAAGCAGTATGTCGGTTCGGTGGTCTGGCGCACCGAGCAGATCAAGGGAAGCGGCAACGCGAAGCCCGACATCGCCGTGCGCGCCGACATCGACATCCCCGAGCGCAAGTTCAAGATGACGATGTCGTTCCGCCGCAACACCGATTCGTCGCTGCCGGCGAGCCACACCGCGGAATTGACCTTCATCCTGCCGCAGGATTTCGCCAATGGCGGCGTCGGCAACGTGCCCGGCATCTTGATGAAGTCCAACGAGCAGGCCCGCGGCACGCCGCTTGCCGGCCTCGCCGTCAAGGTCACCGACGGCTTCTTCCTGGTCGGCCTCTCCAACGTCGACCAGGACCGCTCGCGCAACATGCAGCTCCTCAAGGAGCGCTCCTGGTTCGACGTGCCACTGGTCTACACCAACCAGCGCCGCGCCATCATCGCGATCGAAAAGGGCGCCCCGGGCGAGCGCGCGTTCAACGACGCGTTCGCGGCGTGGGGGGAGTAGGTCCTTCGCAAGGCCGTAATTTCCCGGGGGTGCGCCTAGACCCGTTGTTCTGCTGTCTTGGCATGGTGCCAACTGTTGAGTTAGCGTAACCCCACAACCGTTGGTGGGGGCCGTCTATGAACTATTCCGGGCCTGCGGGGACGGTTGAGCCCCTGCATCAAGCTGAACTCTTGGTCGACGAAAAGCTTCCTAAGCGTCAGCTGGCTCGACTGCTGCGTGACCGAGAACGCGGTTACTCGATTAACGTGAAGCAGATCGTTCTCGCCTTCGTGGTCGAATTCACGATCATCGGCCTCATTCTGACGAACATTTACGTCACAGTCGCTCAATTGCCGGACCCGTCACCCTTCAAGACAGTGCAAGCCATGCTCTTCCCGGTCGCAATGGCGATGGTTGAGCTGGCTCGCGTGCCACTCGCGATAGCCGTGCGAACTCAAAACTCTTGGATAGTCAAACTCGCGGCGTTGGTTGGTGTGTTGTGCGCGGTCGCCGTGACATCAAATTCGCTTTACGCGATCGGGGCAGCTTCCTTTACGCCGCGCCTAGAAGACACGCATCGGAAAGATGATGTGGTGAAGAGCCTTCAGGACAATCTCTCCAGAAAGCAGGCCGAGATCGAAGCAGCCACAGAAACCGTCTCTCAAAAGCGGGGAGATCGTGATGCCCTGACGCAGGCACTCCAGTCGCTGAATGAGCAACTCACGAAGCAGCCTATGCAGAACTGCTCGGCCCTCTCCATACCAAATCCACTGCCGGGTGGTGCTCCGACGGTCACCCAAAAATGCTCACAGAATCCAGCCCTGAAGACGCTCAATAGCGAAATCGCGTCAACGAAGGCAAAAATTGATCAAGCACAGGCGGCGCTTGTGCAGGCGGATGCTGGGTTACGGGCGAAGCGTGACGAGTTGCGGCCGATCTCGGAAGCGATGAGCAAGGCGGAGGCGGAGAATAGAGAGTCGGTATTTCAGTCGCAGCTTCATTCACTTGCTGCAATGCTATTCCGGGTCGACCCTGACAAGGTTACGCCAGAACAGCTCAAGACTCTTGAGTTCTTTCTCATAGTAGTTTCGTCAATCGCTGCGGCTTGCTCTTCAACGTTAATCGCGATGACGGCTGTCCGCAGAATCAAGAAGCCAAAGGACTTAGCTGCTGTCACTATTCCGGACGAGGCTGCTGCCTATCTATTTGGGCCACTCGTCGCCGCGATCCGCAAGGAGGCCGCGGATGCAGTTGCAGCGGCCGCTGACAGAGCTAACAGGGGTGCTTAGTGTGGAGCAGATTCCAACCCCGCTAAATCAAAACCTCACGGAAGCCATTTCCAACCGAATTTCAGCGGAGATGTCCGCTGTGTCTGGTCGTGTGGGCTTTTGGAGAGTGGTGGGAGTTGGTGTTCTCGGCTTCGGCTTCGGCGTCGCAACGGGAGTTGGATTGTATGGGTATTCGTTTGTTACGAGAACATCATCCCAGTTGGAATTGCTCTCGTCGACATTTCAGAAAGCGCTGTCGGCCGTTGATCTTCACGGAAGTGCTGATGGCCGAGTTGAAATTGTATCTCCGGAACTAAGGCTGGCGAAGGATGCGACGGTTGTCTTGGATAACGATTCACGTCTCCTCCTCGATCCTGGCGCAAAGGTCGCGGCAGATGGGGAAATTCGCGTCCAGCTTCCATCAATCTCTGCGCCGCGTTCACCGACTCCTAAGAATGCATTGCAGGCGAAGACGATTGCTAATTTCACGGTATTCAAGTCCGTGCCGTTTGAGCAAGGAAGTGTGCTGACAGGCTGGGAGTTTCTTACAAGCGCCCAAGAACGGCCGACGACGCAGTATTGCTACTACAATGAAAGGGCGGAAAATTCGGACCTTGCAATCCGGATTGATCTTGCGACTGACGGCGTTCCCGATGCAATCAAGGTTGTCCCGAAGGCCTTCGACGTGACTGCTGCCACGGCCAGATGTGTTTGGTTCCGGAAGGAAGGCCAATGAAGTTTAAAGATGGCAACGAAAACTTGGCGGCCTTTGCGGCGAACCTGAATTCTCGCATCGAAGCGGACGCCCGCATCAAGCGGGCTGTTGCATTTGGCTGGCTCTGTGGCGGCTGCGCAATTGCGGCTTGTTTAATATCCGCCGGATGTGCGGTGGCTCTTTGGGGGTATAGTTACACGATTTCCGTGAACCCGTCCGCCGAGATTGTAGCAAGAGCATTGAATGAAGCATTCCAGCGAGCCCAGATCAAAACGTCAGTTAGCGGCACAATGGTTCTTGCCAACACCGAGGTAAATCTTGCGAAAAACCAAACGGTGAAGTTGGCCGAAGGTAGTACCGTTAAATTGGATCCAGCATCATCTATTCGCGTGACAGGTGATTTTAGGACAGATGTTCCGCAGCCTTCAAAGCGGCAGCTCCAACTTGATGCAACGGCAAATAGCAAGGAATTGCCTTTCACGCGGTACACGGTGTTCAAGTCCGCGCCTTTTGGGGCAGGTGTTGTTGTGACCGGCTGGAGCTTTGAGCTAAGTGACACAAGTAGGCCGCAAGTGCAGCGTTGCTACTACGAAGAGATACTAAATAAGGGGGTCGCGGCCAATCAGACGATAGCAATTGACGGCGCTCCGCGACGGCCCGCGGCGCTTACAAAGCTCACTTTTGATTTCGACGGTGCGCTCGGGAACTGCATTTGGTTTTCAGGTCTTTAGTTGCAATCTCAAGCCCTAGCCGTTGACACGGCCTTGAGTGCCGATAATCCTAGAATTGACAGTCTCGTGTGGTGGGATCGGTTGGCAAGGCATTCACCATGAAACGCTATCTCATCTTTGCTGCGATCGGGCCGTTCATCGGCGGCTTCCTGATGCTGCTCGCGACCACCTATCAGTCCGGCTACTGGACCGAGACCAATGGCGGCGAGGTGGTGAAGCTGTTCGTCGTGTTCGGCAAGTCGCTGCAATACAACTACCTGTTCGGCATCGTGCCGTCGCTGATGCTGGCGGCGGTCGACGACATCCTGATGCATGTCCGGCGCATCGCGCCGGCGCTGCGGACGTTGATCGTGGGCGCGGCGGGCTTCATCGGGGCGGCGCTGCTGTATGCCTCGCACGGCTCCGAGAGCGGTCCGGTGCAGTTCATCCTCTACGGGCTGGTCGGCTTCATCCCGGCCGTGCTCACGTCGTGGCTCGCGCACAAATATGCCGAGGAGCTGTATCAGCCGGCGGCGACGTCGGCGCAGCATTGAGCGGTGGCGACATCAATCCCGGTGTCGTCCTGGCGAAAGCCAATAAACGTAGGGTGGGCAAAGCGCAGCGTGCCCACCATCGTGAGCACGCCGAGAATGGTGGGCACGGCGCGTGCCGCGCCTTTGCCCACCCTACGCAGATGACACAGCGGTAATGTGCCGCAACTTGCACCGCCTGTTGGCGTACCCCATGTGATCGACATGCCCGAGGACGATATCTTCACACCCCATGCTGCGCGATCGCGGCCGCCGTTCGGCAGGGCTCAGGCGCGCGGCAAGGTCATCGATCAGGATGGCCGCGAGATTCCGGACGCGGCGTCGCATCCGGCGTTCGAGCGGCTGCAGTTCGACTTCCGCACATCGGCCGCCAACCCGTTCGGCAACCTGACGCGCGAGCAGCGGCTGGTGCGGCTGGAGACGATCGCAAAGCTGCTCGACGTCGCCTTCATCGTGCCCGGCACCAATGTGCGCTACGGCATCGACGGGATCATCGGCCTGATCCCCGTGATCGGCGACCTCATCACGACCGCGATCTCGCTGTGGCTGGTGCGCGAGGCCCGCCTGCTCGGCGCGCCCTGGCACATCACCGCGCGGATGCTCGGCAATGTCGCGCTCGACGGCGTGGTCGGCATGGTGCCGGTGGCCGGCGACGCCTTCGACGTCATGTTCCGCGCCAACATGCGCAACGTCCGCCTGCTGCGACGTTGGCTCGACAAGCAGCCACGATTGTAATTTGCCCAAAACAAAAGCCCCCGGACACGTCCGAGGGCTTTTCGTCAGGCAGCGTAGCGGAGAAGCGTTACGCGGCGTCGGCGTCGGTCTGGCTCGCGGCCGGGCGCGGATGGCGCGGCAGCGGGAAGGCTTCGCTCTCATAGAGCGAGCGGATGCCGTTCTGGTCGAACCGGGCTTCCTCGACCTGCAAATAGGCGCCGTTCAGCGAATCTGCCGGCAACTGCTCCATTGCGAACTGCACGGCTTCGGCGGCGGTGCCGAAACGGCGATAGGCGAAGCCGGCCCGCTTCTTCTTGCGGATCGCGGCAGGAAACAGCTCGGCGGATGTGTTGTAGTTGAACGGACGCAGGGGACGCATGGTCGACGACCTCTTTGTTTTTAGCGCTGGCGCGGCGATTGGGATTTTTGGGGACGGCGCCCTGCGATCGGCCGGCGCGCCGTACACTCATTTCGTCCCCTAATATAGGCCTATTTGACAGAAATGCGACCCCGGAAGCGGCCCGGCAGGGCACATGATGAATCCACGCATGGCACCGCAACAATTCTTATAAGTCGTTTTATTTCAAAGACTTACAGTATTTATACCTTGCCGAGCCAGGCCAGGATCAGGACCACGATCAAAATCACCCCGAAAAGGCCCATTCCGGAGTGGCCGAGGCCATAGCCATAGCCGCCGACCCGGCCGCTATAGCCGCCCGCGAGGATAATCAGCAGGAGAATGATGAGGATCAGTCCGAGCGACATGGTGCCCTCCTCGTGAGGAGGCGGCGGCCGCCCGGCGAGACGCCGACGGCCCCGCTAAAGGTGAGTGAAGCACACTTTGGGCGGCCGGGCGATGTCTACGTCGTCATTCCGGGGCGGTCACTAGAACTTCCCTCGTTTCCGTGCGGGCAAGAACGGTGGCCGTCAAAGCAAAACCCCGCGCGACCGGTTCTTGGTCGCGCGGGGCGGGTGAGACGTTCGACGTGAGGGGAGATTATTCGGCAGGTGCTGCCATCGCCCACCGTCATTGCCGGGCTTGACCCGGCAATCCATCGCAACGAATGACTCTTTTCAATGGATGCGCGGGTCAAGCCCGCGCATGACGCGTGTCCGCCGTCACTTCTCCTCGTTCAGCTTCAGCGCCGCCGAGTTGATGCAATAGCGCAGGCCGGTCGGGCCGGGGCCGTCGTTGAAGACGTGGCCGAGATGGCCGTCGCATTTCGAGCACAGCACCTCGGTGCGGATCATGCCGTGGCTGGCATCGCGCTCCTCGTCGACATGGCTCTCGGCCGCGGGCTTGGAGAAGCTCGGCCAGCCGCAGCCGGAATCGAACTTCTGGTCGGACTCGAACAGCGTCTGCCCGCAGCCGGCGCAGACATAGGTGCCCTTGCGGGGATCATGCTCGTATTCGCCGGTGAACGGACGCTCGGTCGCCTTCTCACGCAGCACGGCATACTGCATCGGCGTCAATTCCTTGCGCCACTCGGCCTCGCTCTTCGTGACCTTGCCGTCGGTTTTGGTGTCGGACATGGAAACTCCTCCGTCAGTTGGTGGCCTTCGTGCTGCTCACCAGCGTCGGCTTCTCGACGTAGTTCTCCGCAAAGATCTTCTTCAGGTTCTCGACCTTCGGGATGTCGTTATAGGCAATATAGGGCTGGTTCGGGTGCAGCGTCAGGTAGTCCTGGTGATAGCCCTCCGCCGGATAGAACGCCTGCAGCGCGCCGACCTTGGTGACGATCGGCTTGCCGTAGACCTTTGCGGCGTTGAGCTGGGCGATATAGGCGTCGGTCACCTTCTTCTGCTCGTCGCTGGTCGTGAAGATCGCCGAGCGATACTGCGTGCCGCTATCGGGGCCCTGGCGGTTGAGCTGGGTCGGATCGTGCACGACCGAGAAGAAGATCTGCAGGATCTTGCCGTAGGAGATCTTCTGCGGGTCGTATTTGATCTCGACCGATTCCGCGTGGCCGGTGGTTCCAGTCGACACCTTCTCGTAGTCGGCATTCGCCTTGCTGCCGCCGGAATAGCCGGACACCGCGCTGGCGACGCCGGCGGTGTGCTGGAACACGCCCTGCACGCCCCAGAAGCAGCCGCCGGCGACGACGACGGTCTTCAGGCCGCTCTCCTGCGCATCGGAGGCGGGCGGCGGGATGATCACGGCGTCCTCGGCGGCAAGCGAGGGCGCGACGGCAAAGGCGGCAACGGCCAGCGCGCCGATCGCGGCGGCGCCAAGCGTGAGGCGGCTGATGAAGCTGCGGGGCATTGGAGGTCCTCGTGGGAAACGCTGTTTGGGGGCCAGTCTAGAGCGGGAGCCGGCATTCGCAAATCGCGCCGAGCTGCTCCGATGCCCCAAGATACGAGCGAGGGGGTGTTTTGTTACGCCTAAGCCCACACGGTTTCGTGAAGGATTTCGACGGGTCTGCAATGGCTTAGGCAGACATCCATGGCGCCGTTCGGGCCGCACTTGACCGGAATCGACCCGTCCTTGCATCTGTGAACCGCGACCGGGAGGGCGCGACTTATCAGCTTGGGGGCCTCGCTCGGATGCTACGTCTGCTGCTCTCGTTGATTGCCGTTCTCATGCTCGCCGGAGCCGCCCATGCGGCCGGCGACATCGACACCTGCCGCAACGGCGAGGCCGAGGCCACCGCACGGCTTGCGGCCTGCGAGACCGTCATCGCCGACGACAGGATCACAGGCAAGTCGCGGGCCGCAGCCTTCGGGTATCGCGGCGACACGCTGGCCAAAAAGCGCGACTATGACGGCGCGATCGCAGCCTTCAGCGGCGCGCTATCCGCCGACCCCGACAACGTCTCCTACCTCAACTCGCGCGGCGTCGCCTATTCCAACAAGGGCGACGACCAGCATGCGATGGCCGATTTCGGGCGCTGTATCGAGCTGAACCCGCGCTATTCCAATCCCTACAACAACCGCGGCCTGATCTACATGCGCACCGGCGAGCTCCAGCGTGCGCTCGCCGATTTCAATCTCGCGGTCAGATACACCGCCTCCTTCGCCGAAGCGAAGTACATCCATCTCTACAACCGGGCCCGGGTCGAGACCCAGCTCAAGCAGTACGACGCGGCGCTGGTCGATTTCGGCGATGCCCTGACGCTCAAGCCCGACGGACCAAGGGTGTTCTCGCTCCGCTGCATCACCTACACCGAGATGAAGAAATTCGACGAGGCGCTGGCGGATTGCAACACAGCACTCGCGACCGCGCCAAAGGACGTCTTCGTGCTGGTGAGCCGCGCCAATGCGCGTTTCGGCAAGGGCGATCTCGCCGCCGCGCTCACCGAATACAACGAGGTGCTGAAGGCCGCGCCGAACAACATCCGCGGCCATGCCGGCCGCGGCCTATTGTTCGAGAAGCGCGGCGATATCAATGCCGCCCGTGCCGACTATCGCTCGGCCAGCGTTGCGCTGACGCTGGTCGACGACACCGAGACCGGAGTGGCGCGCAAATTCGCCAGGGAGCGACTGGCGGCGCTGGCGCCGTCCGTCGCCAATCTACCGCCTGTGCCGCCCAAATCCGCCAAGGGGACGTCGCCCGCGCCGGCGCCGTCGTCCGAGCCGCGCAAGGTCGCGCTGATCGTCGGCAACGGCGCCTACAAGAACGTCCCCGCGCTCGACAACCCGCCGCGCGACGCCAGGCTGGTTGCGTCGACCTTTCGCAGCCTCGGCTTTGCCGTGGTGACGCTGGAGGCGGATCTCGGCCGCGACAGGTTCTTCGCCGCGCTGCGCGCGTTCGGCGCCGAGGCTGAGAAGTCGGATTGGGCGGTGATCTATTATGCCGGCCACGGCATGGAGATCGGCGGCATCAACTATCTGATCCCGACCGACGCAAGACTTGCCAGCGACCATGATGCCGATAGCCAGGCGGTCGCGCTCGAGCAGGTGATCGCCGCCGTGTCGGGCGCGCGCAAGCTGCGCCTGGTGATGCTGGATGCCTGCCGCGACAATCCGTTCGAGAAGACCATGAAGCACACCATCGCGCTCAAGCTGGTCAACAAGGGCCTCTCCAACATCGAGCCGGAAGCCGGCTTCATGGTGGTCTATGCCGCCAAGCACGGCGAGACCGCGCTCGACGGCGACGCCGCGAATTCGCCGTTTGCGATGGCGCTGGCGCGCGACATCAAGGAGCCGAAGGTCGAGGTGCGCAAACTGTTCGACATCGTCCGCGACGACGTCTGGACCGCGACCAAGCACAAGCAGCAGCCGTTCACCTACGGCTCGCTGCCCGGACGTGAGGATTTCTATTTCGTGGCGGGGAAATAGTCGCTGTGTCCCGGACGCGGTGCGGTACGCAGTGCCGCTCCGCAGCGCCGGGACCCATGGTGCCGCATCGACCCGGGATCATGGACCCCGGACCAGCAGCGCACCGCTTCGCGCTGCGCAGCATCCGGGGAACGCCTCACACCACGATGCTGAGCCGCTTCGCCGCCCGCGTAATCCCCGTATACAACCACCTTGCGCGGCTGTCCTGGAACGCAAAGCTCTCGTCGAACAGCACCACGTCGTCCCATTGCGAGCCCTGCGACTTGTGCACCGTCAGTACATAGCCGTAATCGAACTCGTCATAGGGCTTGCGCTGCTCCCACGGAATGCCCTCGATGCCGCCGTCGAAACATTCGCCGCGCACCGAGACTTTTGTGACCTTGTGGCCAAAATCCTCGTCCGGCATCACGCGCATGGTGATGATCCTGGATTTCGATTGCGCCCGCGCCTTGACCCGCCACAGCCCGCCGTTGAACAGGCCCTTCTTGCGGTTGTTGCGCAGGCAGACCAGCTTGTCGCCGGCCACCGGCAAAGGATCCTCGATGTTCTGCCGCTGCCGCACCCGCATGTTGTAGGCGCGGCGGGTGTTGTTGCGGCCGACCAGCACCTGGTCGGCGCGCATCACGCGATCCGGATCGAGCTCCTTGCGCGACACCACCTCGCTCTCGCCATGGCGGCCGATCTCGAGCTCGCGGCCCTCGCGGATGTCCATCGACATCCGCACGATCGGATCGTCCTGCGCCTGGCGATGCACCTCGGTCAGCATCGCGTCCGGCTCGGCGTCGGTGAAAAAGCCGCCGCCTTGGATCGGCGGCAATTGCGCGGGATCGCCGAGCACCAAGAGCGGGCAGTCGAAAGACATCAGGTCGCGGCCGAGCTCGGCATCGACCATCGAGCATTCGTCGATCACGATCAGCTTGGCCTTGGAGGCCGGCGCGTCGTCCCACAATTCAAAGCTCGGCTGCTCGACGCCGGATTCGCGGGCGCGATAGATCAGCGAGTGGATGGTGGAGGCGCTGTCGCAGCCCTTGTTGCGCATCACCAGCGCCGCCTTGCCGGTGAAGGCCGCGAACTTGACTTCGCCGTCGACGCCTTCGGCGATGTGGCGCGCCAGCGTGGTCTTGCCGGTTCCGGCATAGCCGAACAGGCGGAACACCGGCGGCGTGCCGTTTTTGCCGGGCTTGGCCTTCAGCCATTCGGCGACGGCGTTCAGCGCGGAATCCTGGTGCGGCGTGAAGGTGGTCACGTGACTATCGTCTTGGGGCTTTCGGAGGGGCGAGCACGCGACCGATAACGCCGCGACTCAGACCTGCACAAGCTAAACATTCATGCGTTCCAATCAAGCCAGCTTCCGCTGCGCGGAATTGGAGTTTCGTCCCCAAGGCTAGACTTGGGTTGGGGCGGCACTAGACTGTCCAAAAAATGGGAGGCGGGGACGCGACCTTTGGGAGTGACGCCATGAAATTCGGCATCTTCTACGAGCTGCAACTGCCGCGCCCCTGGACCGACGGCGACGAGCTCAGGCTCTACCAGAACGCGCTGACGCAGCTGGAGACCGCCGACCGGCTCGGCTACGACTACGCCTGGGTCGTCGAGCACCACTTCCTGGAGGAGTATTCGCACTCGCCGGCGCCGGAATCCTTCCTTGCCGCCGCCAGCCAGCGCACCAAGAAGATCCGGCTCGGCCACGGCATCTATCAGCTCACCACCAACCATCCGGCCCGTGTCGCCGAGCGGGTTGCGGTGCTCGATCTGCTCTCCAACGGCCGCTGCGAGTTCGGCATGGGCGAGAGCGCCTCGATCACCGAGCTGACGCCGTTCGGCCGCGACATGGAGACCAAGCGCGAGGTGTTCGAGGAAGCCGTTGCCGCGATCTTCCCGATGTTTACCAAGGTCGGCACCGAGCATCACGGCAAGTATTTCGATATCCCCTTGCGCAACGTGGTGCCGAAGCCGGTGCAGAAGCCGCACCCGCCGCTGTGGATGGCGTGCTCGCAATTGCCGACCATCGAGCGTGCCGGCGAGAACGGATTCGGTGCGCTCGGCTTCCAGTTCGTCAGCGCCGAGGCGGCGCATGCCTGGGTGCACGCCTATTACAACGCGATCACCAAGCGGCTGAAGAAGCTCGCCGACTATGAGATCAATCCGAACATGGCGCTGGTCTCGTTCTTCATGTGCGCCGAGACCGACGAGGAAGCCCGCAAGCGTGCCGACGGTGCCACCTTCTTCCAGTTCGCGCTGCGCTACTACGGCCAGGCGCAGAACCGGCAGCGGCCGGCGCCCGGCACCGTCAACATGTGGGACGAGTACAACAAGTGGAAGCGCGACAATCCGGAGGCGCAGGAGGCCGCATTGCGCGGCGGCCTGATCGGCTCGCCGGAGACGATCCGCAAGAAGTTGCGGCGCTTCCGCTCGTCGCATATCGACCAGGTGATCCTGCTCAACCAGGCCGGCAAGAACACGCACGAGCATATCTGCGAGTCGCTTGAGCTGTTCGGCCGGAAAGTGATGCCCGAGTTCCAGCACGATCCCGAGCATGACGCATGGAAGCAGGGCGTGCTGTCAGGCGCGATCAAGCTCGAGGAGATCGACACTCAGGCCTTCACCGACCGCTATGGCAAGCTCGCGGTCAATGTCGGCACCAAAAGCGCTGCCGCAGGCTGATCGATTCTTGTGCGAGCCGCCTCGCGTTTCCGTGAGGAAAATAATTCGCTACACGCGATCCACGCCTTAAAAGAAACGGCCCGCGCGATGCCCGCACCGAAGTGCGGGCATCGCTATTTTTGTGCGGTGCTCGACAGCTTCATTCGCGCCCCCCATCATCCTGACAACGCGTGATCGTGCGCTGCAAAACGCGCGATCGTCAGGAGGTCGTTGGAATGAAGCGTCGTGAGTTCCTTAAATTCTCGCTCGGCACAGCCGCAGCTGCTGCGCTGGTTCAGCGCGCGCATGCGCAAGCCGGCGTGAAGGAAATTCGTATCGGCTACCAGAAGAACGGCGTGCTCGTCATCGCGCGGCAGCGCGCGACCTTGGAAGAACATTTCAAGCCGCAGGGCATCGACGTGAAATGGGTCGAGTTCTCCTCGGGCCCGCCGATGATGGAGGCGATGAACGTCGGCAGCATCGACTATGGCGCAGTCGGCGATTCGCCGCCGGTGTTCGCGCAAGCTGCCGGTGCTGCGATCGTGTATGCCGCAGGACAGCCGATCACCAACGGCCAGGGCATCCTGGTGCCGCAGAATTCGCCGATCCGCAGCATCGCCGAGCTGAAGGGCAAGCGGATCGGCTTTACCAAGGGATCGAGCGCGCACAACATCACCGTGCAGACGCTGGAGAAGGCCGGTCTGACCTACGCCGACATCACGCCGGTCTATCTGACGCCGCCGGACGCGGGGCCGGCCTTCGCCAATGGCAGCATCGATGCATGGGCGATCTGGGATCCGTATTTCGCGATCGGCGAGACCAAGCAGAACGGCCGCATCCTCGTGAATGCGCACGAGATCACCAAGAGCAACTCGTTCTACATCGCCAACCGCGACTTCGCGAAGAACAACGGCCAGCTGCTGCAGCAGATCATCGACGTCACGACATCGACGGCGGCGTGGGCTGAGGCGCATCGCGAAGACGTGGCGAAATCGCTCAGCGCGGTCACCGGCATCGCGCTGGACATCCAGACCATCGCGGCCAACCGTTCGGCGTTCAAGGTCGGGCCCGTGACCGACGACATCATCGCCACCCAGCAGGGCGTCGCCGACCGCTTCTTCAAGCTCGGCCTGATCCCGAAGCAGATCGCGATCCGCGACATCGTCTGGCGCAACCCCCAGAGCTGATCCACCCCCATCGAGGACGTTCCCATGACGCGTTTGTTTCGACGCTGGATTGCCTACGCGGTGCTATCGGTCGGCATGGTCGCAGCGACCGTCGGCGCTTCCTACGGGCAGGACAAGGTCGTCCGCATCGGTTTCCAGAAATACGGCAAGCTGGTGCTGCTCAAAAGCAAGGGCTCGCTCGAGGAGAAGCTGAAGGCGGTCGGCTACAAAGTCGTCTGGACCGAATTCCCGTCCGGCCCGCCGCTGCTCGAAGCGCTCAATGTCGGTGCAATCGATTTCGGCAACACCGGCGAGGCGCCCCCGATCTTCGCGCAGGCCGCCGGCGCGCCGATCCAGTATGTCGCCTATGAGCCGGCCGCGCCGAAGGGCGAGGCGATCCTGGTGCCGAAGGACAGCCCGATCAAGTCGGTGGCCGAGCTGAAGGGTAAGAAGGTCGCGCTCAACAAGGGCTCCAACGTCCACTATCTCCTGGTCAAGGCGCTGGAGCAGGCCGGCGTCAAATATTCCGACGTCGAAGTGGCCTATCTCGCGCCCGCCGACGCGCGCGCGGCGTTCGAGCGCGGCGCGGTCGATGCCTGGGTGATCTGGGATCCGTTCCAGTCGGCGGCGGAAGCCGCGACCGGCGCCCGCACGCTCGCTGACGGCACCGGCATCGTCGCGAATTACCAGTTCTACTTCGCTTCGAAGAAATTCCTCCAGAGCGATCCCAAGATCGTTGATCTCGTGCTGGCGCAGTTGAGCGAGGTCGATGACTGGGCGAAGTCCGACATTCACGCGGTGGCCGAGCAGCTTGCCCCGACCATCGGCCTGTCGGTGCCGGTGGTGGAAGTGGCGCTGAAGCGCCAGGCCTACGGCATCAAGCCGGTCACCGACGCGGTCATCGCCGATCAACAACAGGTGGCCGATTCATTCTTCGCGCTCGGCCTGATCCCCAAACACATCAAGATTTCCGACGTCGCATGGAGGCCGGGCACGTGAGCACCGCAGACAACGCCAACATCCTCTGGTTCCTGCCGACCCACGGCGACAGCCGCTATCTCGGCACGTCGATCGGCGGCCGCGAAGTGAACTTCAACTATCTGCGTCAGATCGCGCAGGCCGCCGATCAGCTCGGCTATTACGGCGTGCTGCTGCCGACGGGACGAAGCTGCGAGGACTCCTGGGTGGTGGCGTCCGCCGTCGCGCCCTGGACCGAGCGGCTGCGCTATCTGGTGGCTGTGCGTCCCGGCCTGCAATCGCCTGCCGTCGCCGCCCGCATGACCGCGACGCTGGACCGGCTGTCGAACGGCCGTCTCCTGATCAACGTCGTGACCGGCGGCGATCCGATCGAGAACAGGGGGGACGGCATTTTCTTGGGTCATGACGAGCGCTACGCGGTGACGCGCGAGTTCCTGAACGTCTACAGCGACCTGCTGGCCGGCAAGACCGTCAACGCCGACGGCGAACACATCCGGATCGAGGACGGCCGGCTGCTGTTCCAGCCGGTGCAATCGCCGCGTCCGCCGCTGTATTTCGGCGGCTCGTCGGATGCCGGCATCGACGTCGCGGCCGATACCGTCGACAAATATCTGACCTGGGGCGAGCCGCCGGCGCAGGTCGCCGACAAGATCGCGCGGGTGAGGGCGGTGGCCGCGCAGCGCGGCCGCAAGCTGTCATTCGGCATCCGCCTGCACGTGATCGTGCGCGAGACCAATGCGGAGGCCTGGAAGGCCGCCGACGAGCTGATCCAGTACGTGACCGACGACACGGTCGCGGCCGCGCAAAAAATCTTCGCGCGGATGGATTCGGTCGGCCAGCAGCGCATGGCAGAGCTCCATGGCGGCCGGCGCGACCAGCTCGAGATCAGCCCGAACCTGTGGGCCGGCGTCGGCCTGGTGCGCGGCGGCGCCGGCACGGCGCTGGTCGGCGATCCCCAGACCGTTGCCGCGCGGATCAAGGAGTATCAGGACATCGGCGTCGATACCTTCATCATGTCCGGCTATCCGCATCTCGAGGAGGCCTATCGCTTCGCCGAGCTGGTGTTCCCGCTGCTGTCGCTCGGGCACGGCAACAACGTGACGCCGATTCGCGTCAACACCGGGCCGTTCGGTGAAACCATCGGCAATGACTACCGTCCGCAGAAACAGGCATCGCAATCATGAGTTTGATCGACTCTCTCCCGCGCGTCACCGCGCCGAAATTGCCCAAGGTCGACGGCCTGATCCCCTGGATCGTGCCGCTTGCGATCGTCCTGATCTGGCAGCTCGCCTGCGTGACCGGCTTCGTGCCGTCGCGCGTGCTGCCGGCGCCGACCGACGTCGCGCTGGCGGGCTGGAAGCTGCTGCTGTCGGGTGAATTGATCAAGAACATCTGGGTCAGCTTCTGGCGCGCCTCGATCGGCTTCCTGATCGGCGGCAGCATCGGCTTCGCCTTCGGTCTCGCCAACGGCCTCTCGCAGCTGTCGGCCAAGCTCACCGACACCACGCTGCAGATGGTGCGCAACATTCCGCATCTGGCGCTGATCCCGCTGGTCATCCTGTGGTTCGGCATCGACGAGCAGGCCAAACTGTTTCTGGTGGCGCTCGGCGTATTCTTCCCGATCTATCTCAACACGCTGCACGGCATCCGCACCGTCGATCCGCAGCTGATCGAGATGGGCCGCATCTACGGCATGAGCGACGGCGAACTGTTCCGCCGCGTGATCTTTCCCGGCGCGCTGCCCTCGATCTTCGTCGGCCTGCGCTTTGCGCTCGGCATCATGTGGCTGACCTTGATCGTGGCCGAAACCATCGCGGCCTCGTCGGGCCTCGGCTACATGGCGATGCAGGCGCGCGAGTTCATGCTGATCGACGTCGTCGTGCTCTCGATCCTGATCTACGCCCTGCTCGGCAAGCTCGCTGACAGCGCCTCGCGGGCGCTGGAGCGGCTGACCCTGTCCTGGCATCCGGCCTTCCAGAACAAGTGAGAATGAGAATGCAAGAAGTGCTTCGTTTCCAGTCAGCCAACGCCGAACCGGTCGCGCGTGCCGACTTCATCGCCGAGGCCGAGCAGTTGCGCCGGGGGCCGGAGACGGCCGCCCGCGGGCTGTCGCTGACCATCCGGAGTTTACGCAAATCGTTCGGCGACAATGAGGTGCTGCGCGGCATCGATCTGCATATTCCCGCCGGTCAATTCGTCGCCATCGTCGGTCGTTCCGGCTGCGGCAAGAGCACGCTGTTGCGGCTGATCGCCGGTCTCGAGAAACCGACCGCGGGCAGCATCGCCTTTGGCGAACCGCCGCGGGCGCAGGATATCCGCGTCATGTTCCAGGAGCCGCGTCTGCTGCCCTGGGCGCGCGTGCTCTCCAACGTCGAGGTCGGGCTTGGCCGCGAGCGTTCGTCCGCCGATGCGCAGGCGCGCGCCGAGCAGGCGCTGGTCGAGGTCGGGCTCGGCGACAAGCGGGCGCAGTGGCCCTCGGTGCTGTCGGGCGGCCAGAAGCAGCGCGTAGCCTTGGCGCGCGCGCTGGTCAGCCAGCCGCGCGTGCTGGCGTTCGACGAGCCGCTCGGCGCGCTCGATGCGCTGACCCGGATATCGATGCAGGCGCTGCTCGAGCGGGTCTGGCGCGACCAGGGCTTTTCCGCGATCCTGGTGACCCATGACGTCGCCGAAGCGGTCGCGCTCGCCGACCGCGTGCTGGTCATCGAGGACGGCCGCATCGCGCAGGATGTCATGATCGACCTGCCGCGGCCGCGCCGCCGCGGCTCGGCCGAGCTTGCCGCGCTGGAGGGCGAGATCCTGAAGCATCTGCTCGAAGGCAGTGAAGACACGCTGTGAGGCCGTCATGAACCCCGTCGTCCGCAACGTCGCGATCGAGCCCGTGGTCTCCGCCGGCGAATTCCGCGGCGCGATGCGTCACCTCACCGGCGGCGTCAGCGTCATCACCGCCGGCCGCGGTGCGGAGATTTCGGGGATGACGGTGAGCTCGGTGTCGTCGTTGTCGGTCGATCCGCCATCGCTGATCGTCGGCATCAACCGTGCCGCCTCGTCCTGGCCGCTGATCGCGCGCCATCGCGTGTTCGGCGTCAACATCCTGACCGCCGATCAGGTCGAGATCGCCGAGCGCTTCACCGGCAAGGACGGCCTGAAGGGGGCGGCGCGCTTCACTGGGGCCGAATGGACCACGCGCGCCTCCGGCGTTCCGTTGCTGGTCGATGCGCTCGCCGCGCTCGACTGCGAGGTCGAGGAGGTCATCGAGCGGTACTCGCATGCGATCGTGATCGGCCGCGTGCTGGACGTGGTGTCGTCGCAACGCACCGCCGCGCTGGCCTATTGGCACGGCGAATACGTCGCGATCGACAAGGAGGAAGACGCCGCGCGGCTGGCCGAAGTCAGCCTGCCGTCGCGCCACGTCCATGCGCGGGGACTGCGCTAGGATTCTCGCTCTGGTTGCGTCTCGGCTGAAACATCCGGTGCGCGGATTGGCGGTGCCAGATACAGTCCAGGTTTGAAGTCTTGAGGCGACGGGCGGCTGAAGCAACCCGAACTTAACCGCAACATCAAGAGTTTCATCCAGATCGGCCCGTTCCGTATCTTGCCGTCGATCGCGGAATTCACCGAAACTACACCAAATATGCGGACCATCCCCGGATTGTGACCGCCTTCGCTCCAAGGTTGTCGCGCTCTATGCTAATGGTCGGTGGGGCGAGTGTGCGTTAGCGTTTGGTTGGGGACCAATGGCCGTTAGCAGATTGCCGCAAGGGCAGGCACCCGCAGGGGAAGCGCGTCGCCGCTGGCATGAGGAACGGTCGCTGCGCTCCGCCATCCGGATGGCCCGCATGGGCTACTGGGAATCGCACAGCGCGGCTGCGACCGATTTCTGGATATCGCCCGAGTTCGCCGCCTTCTACGAATTCGAGACGATCGACGGCTTCATCCCGATCGCCACGGTGCACGCGCGCTATTTGCCTGAAAGCCGGACCGTTCTCGAAGCGCATTACGCGGCCTGCTGGGCGGAGGGGAAGCCGTATGCGGTGCAGACGCGGCTCCGCAGGCCCGATGGCAGCGTGCTCGACTGTGTGGTGCACGGCGAAGCGGAATTCGACGCGTGCGGCGAGGTCCGGCGCGTGTCCGGCATTGTCCGCGACGTCACGGTGGAGACCTCTGCGCTGCGGCGCCTGGCGGAGAGCGAGCAGCGGCTCGCCGATTTTGTCAGCACGGCATCGGATTGGTGCTGGGAGAGCGACGCCCAGCATCGCCTGCTGCCCTATCCCAAATTGCTCGACGGCAATGCGGCCTTCCAGACGGTCGCCTCCGGCGGCAGCGCACGTTGGGAACTGGCTTACGCGCCCGAGGACGAGGAAGGCATGGCGCGGCACCGCGCCGACATGGAGGCCTATCGCCCTTTCCGCGACTTCACCTATACGGTGATCGGACAGGACGGATCGCGTGTCAGTATCTCGACCAGCGGCAAGCCGATCTTCGCCGATGACGGCGTCTTTCTCGGCTATCGCGGCACGGCCAGCGACATCACCCAGCTCCGAGCGGCCAAGGCGCTGCTCGACCAGCGCACACGGGCGCTGGAGGAAGCCCACCAGCTCGGCAAGATCGGCACCTGGAGCTATCGGCTGGACGGCGGCCGCACGGTCTGGGCGCCCGAACTCTACCAGCTGCTCGGTTTCGACCCGGATACGTTCGAGCCGACCGATGAGACCATGCGGCCCTATTTTGTGGGTGACGACGCCGACCGTTTCCGCAACGTCCAGAAACGGGTCGTCCGCACCCGCAGGACCGAAGCTACGGATCTGCGCATCCTGCATGCGGACGGCACGCCCCGCGATCTGGCGGTGATCTGCAAGGCCGAGCTCGCGCACGACAAGGTCATCGGCATCATCGGCACCGTGCAGGACGTGACGGAGCGGAAGGAGGCCGAGCGCCAGCTCGAGCAGCTCGCCTACAGCGATCCATTGACCGGCCTCGCCAATCGCGCGCTGTTCAAGCGCCAGCTTGCCGCCCTGATCGAAGGCTGTGCCCTGGACGGCCGGGTCGGCGCGCTGCTGCTCATCGACCTCGACCGCTTCAAGGAGGTCAACGATTCCCTCGGCCATGCCGCCGGCGACGAATTGCTGATCCGGGTGGCGGCGGTGCTGCGGCAGGAGTTGGGGCCGCGCGCCTTCATCGCCCGGCTCGGCGGCGACGAATTCGCCGTGCTGGCGGAGGGATGCGGCACGTCCGATGCCGCGCTGACCGGGCTTGCCGATCGGCTGATCGGCAGGCTGTCCGGCCCCGTCGATCTGAGCGAGGGCGAAGCCTTCGTCGGCGCCACCATCGGCATCGCCCGCCTGCCGGAGCATGGGGCGACCGCGGAAACCGCCGTGCGCAACGCCGACCTCGCGCTCTATATGGCCAAGGAGGCCGGGCGCGGCCGCGCGCAACTGTTCGAGCCGGTCTATGCCCAGGCGGTCGATCAAAGGCTCGATCTCGCGCGGCATCTGCGCCACGCCGTGGAAACCGGCGCTCTGCACGCCCATTACCAGCCGCAGGTGGATATGAAGACCGGTCACGTTACCGGCTTCGAGGCGCTGCTGCGGTGGACCCATCCCGAGCGCGGGCCGATCTCGCCGGAGGAGTTCATCCCGATCGCCGAAAGCTCCGGGCTGATCGTCGATCTCGGCCTGTGGGTGCTGCGCGAAGCCTGCCGGCAGGGCCGTGCCTGGCTGGATGCCGGGCTGCCGCGGCGCACCGTCTCGGTCAACGTCTCGCCGGCGCAGATCTGGAGCGCGGATTTCGAGATGGCCGTGGCTTCGGTGCTGGCCGAGACCGGCTTTCCGGCGGAGCTCCTGTGCCTGGAGCTGACCGAGAGCCTGTTCGTGGATCATACCGAGCAGCGGATCAGTCGCACGCTGACGGCGCTCTCCGGTCTGGGGGCCCGGCTGGCGCTGGACGATTTCGGCTCGGGCTATTCCTCGCTCGGCTATCTGACGCGCCTGCCCTTCGACCGGCTCAAGGTGGACCGGGCCTTCGTGGACGGCATCTCCACCGCCCCGGAGAAGCGCAAGCTGCTCGGCGGCATCATCGCCCTCGCGCACGGGCTCGGCATGACCGTCGTGGCGGAGGGCGCCGAGCTACAGGCCGAACTGGATGTGCTCGGCGGCCTCGATTGCGACGTGGTGCAGGGCTTCGTCTTTTCTCCGCCCGTCGCCCCCGACAAGGCGCCGCTGGTAGCCGTCCGCATCGAGCGCGAAGCGTGGCGGATCCAGCTGAAGCGGGCCAGCGTCTAATTTAGCGCATTTTCTTCCCGCGAACTGGTATCCACTTCGCTCGAAAACGCTTTGGCTGAAAATCGCAGTCAGCGACGCTGGCGAGTCGATGATGATGTTGCTTTCGCCTGCCGCAGCCCGGACCACTGTGATCTGTTATTGAGGCATCTCCCGATGCTTCAGAAATCCCGCCCATCCCGCATCGGGCGCGGGATGGGGCCTTCGCTTGAAACGATATCGTCAGAACACCGCGGTGAGCGTCGCGGGCGTATCGATGATCACCGTGCTGCCGCGGACGTTGGACCAGACGCCCGTAATGACCTGCGGTTTGTTGCCAAGCGGAACACCGACGACCAGCGTCGTCGGAACCCGGCCCGTGGACTGTGGGACCTGCTCGTTGTAGGTAAAACCGGCCACGACAGGCGACACCGCGCCATTGATGTTGATGCCGAAGTTACCGCCCGGGGTATTGTTACCCGTCGCATACGGAAATGGAATGTTGAGAACGACGATCGCAATGGTGCCCACCCCCTCAGGGATCGTGAGGGTGAGGCCCGGAATGGACGTCCAGGAGCTCGAATTGGTCGTGTGGGTGCCGGCGGCGGACTGCGCATAAAGAGCCATATCTCTCTCCAGTTGTTAAAAAAGTAAAAGCAATAGGAGATTGAGTACGGCAACTGCGCGCAAGATTCAAGAGAGCAAGATTCAAGCGATGAAACGGCGATGGCGCAGCGCGGCATGTTGCCGGTGGCGCTCAAGCAGGCCAGGGATTAAAAGCCCGGGATGTTTCGCAGACGTGACGGTTCGATGAAGCGCGCCGGAGCCATTCTATTCTATGTCGTAGGCCTGCTCGCCGTCGGCTATCTCGCGCTCTATGCCTATGCGGCATTCAGCGGCCGCACCATCACGCCCGGCGATCCGATCCGGATATTCCGCAAGCCTGACGCGCCGAGCTATTCGTGACGCGGCGAGGCGGCCGCGCCTGCGTTCCGTCGCTCAGCCCGCCGTCGCCAGCCGCTGATAGTCGCCTGCGCCGTTGCCGGCGGGCGTGATCGGGATGCCGCCGTCGGCATATTCGTTCAGCTTGTTGCGCAGCGTGCGGATCGAGATGCCGAGGATGTTGGCGGCGTGGGTGCGGTTGCCGAGGCAGTGCTTCAGCGTCTCCAGGATCAGGTCGCGCTCGACATCGGCGACGGTGCGGCCGACCAAGGCGCGGGTGACCTGCTCGGCCGCCAGCGTCGCATGCGCCACCGCGGGCGCGGTCTTGGCGAGGTCGAGGCGGTCGCCGTCGGGGGTCAGGATTGCGTCCGCGCCGATCTCGTCGCCCTGCGCCATCAGCACCGAGCGGTGGATGGTGTTCTCCAGCTCGCGGACATTGCCCTGCCAGCGGTTGCTGGTCAGCACCTTGCGCGCTTCGGCCGAGATCGGGCGCACCGGCACGCCGTTGGCCTCGGCGTATTTCTTGGCGAAATGCTGCGCCAGCTCCAGGATATCGGCCGGGCGGTCGCGCAGCGGCGGGATCTTCAGATTGACCACGTTGAGGCGAAACAGCAAATCCTCGCGGAACGTGCCATCGCGCACCGCCTCGCTCAGATTGCGGTTCGAGGTCGCGATGATCCGGATATCCACCGGCACGGGCTTGGTGCCGCCGACCCGGTCGATCACCCGTTCCTGGATCGCGCGCAACAGCTTGGACTGCAGGCGGACGTCCATCTCGGAGATTTCGTCGAGCAGCAGCGTGCCGCCGGTCGCCTCCTCGAACTTGCCGATGCGGCGGGCGACCGCGCCGGTGAACGCGCCCTTCTCGTGGCCGAACAGCTCGGATTCCAGCAGGTGCTCGGGGATCGCCGCGCAGTTGATCGAGATGAACGGCCGCTTGGCGCGAGCCGAGCGGGCGTGCACGTAGCGCGCCAGCACCTCCTTGCCGGTGCCGGACTCGCCGGTGATCATCACCGATGCATCCGAGCCGGCGATCTGCTGCGCGAGCTTGATCACCCGGCCCATCGCCTCGTCGCGCCACACCAGGTCGCGGGCGTCGTTGGCGACCGCGGCGAGCACGGCTGCGATCAATTCGGGATCCGGCGGCAGCGGGATGTATTCCTTGGCGCCGGCGCGGATCGCGGCGACCGCGGCGCGGGCGTCGCTGGTTATGCCGCAGGCGACGATCGGCACGTGGATGTGCTCGGCCTCGAGCCGCATCACGAGGTCGCGGATGTCGAGGCCGACATCGACCAGCAGCAGGTCGGCGCCCTTGCCGCCGCGCACCACATGCATCGCCTGTTCGGCGGTCTCCGCGTGGGTCACGGTGGCGCCGTTCTCCATCGCGATCTTGGTGGCGGTGGTGAGCTGGCCCTTCAGGGTGCCAACGATGAGAAGCCGCATGATAGTCTCCTGTCCGTCTGGTCGCGCGAATCCCGCGCGCTACCGTTGAATTGTTAAGAGCGGTCCGCCTTGATGATTTCGGTCATGGTCACGCCGAGCTTGTCTTCCACCAGCACCACTTCGCCACGCGCCACCAGGCGGTTGTTGACATAGATGTCGATCGCCTCGCCGACGCGGCGGTCGAGCTCGAGCACGGTGCCGGGTCCGAGCTTGAGCAGGTCGCCGACGTCCATCTTGGAGCGGCCGAGCACCGCCGAGACCTGCACCGGCACGTCGAACACGGCCTCGAGGTCGGCGGCGATGCGCGAGGCATGTTCGTCCTCGTTGTAGCCGACGTCGTCGATGCCGGGCGCATCCGAGGAGTTGAGGTCGGGAAGCGGGACGTGGGTGTCGGTGTCGCTCATGGTCTGTCCTCGTTTCTCCGTCAGCCGGGCTGACCGCGGGACGCCAGATAGCGCCCGACCAGTTCGTTGATCTTCGCTTCGATCGCGGCGCGCTCCAGCACCACGCCGCCGTCGGCCCATTCGATCCGGCAGTCGCCGGTCGCGATCGAAGGCTCGGCCAGGATCACCAGCCGGCCCTCGAAACCGCTCTGCGCCGCCAGCCGCTCGATATTGTCGCGCGCCGCGTCGTACAGCGCGTCGTTGATGCGGACCACCAGATGCGGGGTCGCCACCAGATGCGAGAAGCAGTCGCTGACCAGCGCGGTGACCTCGCCGAGCGGCTCGCGGGCGACCAATTCGGAACAGAGCTTGCGGGCGACTGCGACCGCGACGTCGACCGCCTCGGTTTCCATCCGCGTCTCGACGCCGGCAAAGCGCGCGGCGATACCGTTGATCGCGGCGCCGATCTGCTCCAATGCCAGCGCCGCGCGGCGGTCGCTCTCGACCTTGGCCTCGCGCAGCGCCGCCTCATGGCCGGCGCGGTAGGCGCGCGCTTCGGCATCGGCGATCTTCTGCGCCATCTCGGCCGGCGTCGGCGCCCGTTCGCGGGCGCGGTCGGGCGCCGAGAAATCGTTGTCGAACATGAATTTTGCGGGCGCGGCCATCAGTACACCAGCTCGTCGTCGGCGCGGTTCTTGGTCAGCGTGATCTCGCCGCGCGCGGCCATGTCTTTGGCGAGGTTGACCAGCAGCGCCTGCGCCTCGTCGACGTCGCGCAGCCGAACCGGGCCCATCGCGGCCATGTCGTCCATCAGCATCTTGCCGGCGCGGGAAGACATGTTGCCGAGGAAGAAGGCGCGCACCTCCTCGTTGGCGCTCTTCAGCGCAACCCCGAGCTTGTCCTTGTCGACATTGCGCATCAGGGTCTGCGCCGAGGCGGCGTCGAGCTTGATCAGGTCGTCGAAGGTGAACATCAGCGCCTTGATGCGCTCGGCGGATTCGCGGTTCTCTTCCTCGAGCGAGGTGATGAAGCGGGTCTCGGTCTGGCGGTCGAAATTGTTGAAGATCTCCGCCATCACCTCATGGGCGTCGCGGCGGCGGGTCTGCGAGAGGTTGGACATGAACTCGGTGCGCAGCGTCTGCTCGACCCGCTCGATGACTTCCTTCTGCACCGCTTCCATCCGCAGCATGCGGCCGACCACGTCGAGCGCGATGTCCTCGGGCAGGATCGCGAGCACGCGCGCGGCGTGCTCCGGCTTCAGCTTCGAGAGCACCACGGCGATGGTCTGCGGGTACTCGTTCTTGAGGTAGTTGGCGAGCACCTCTTCCTGGACGTTGGAGAGCTTCTCCCACATGTTGCGGCCGGCGGGGCCTCGGATCTCGTCCATGATGCCGGCGACGCGCTCGGTCGGCAGGTATTGCTGCAGCAGCCGCTCGGTGGCGTCGAAATTGCCCATCAGCGCACCCGACGCCGACATCCGCGACACGAATTCGACCATCAGGTCCTCGACCGTGTCGGCCTCGACGGTGCCGAGCGTCGACATGTGCGAGGACAGCTCGCGCACCTCGTCGTCGTCGAGCATCGACCAGATCTTGCCGCCATACTGCTCGCCGAGCGCGAGCATCAGGATCGCGGCGCGCTTCGGGCCGGACAGCGGCTTGCTCTTGGGGCGGCCGTTCTGGCGGCTGCCCAGCGTCGACAGCACGTTGGTGATGTCGTTGGTGTTGGTGGTCTGCGGGACGGCGGCCATCTCAACCCTCCGCAGGTTCGCTCAGCCATTGACGAACAATGGCGACGGTTTCGTTCGGGTTGCGCTCGGCGAGCTCGCCGACCCGGTGCACGGCCTGGGCGTGGACTTGGCCCTGGATCTGGGCGACGTCGATGCGCTGCGCGGCGGCGCTGTTGCTCGGGATCAGGGCCTGGCCGGTGGCTGCAGTGCCTTCGGAGGCTTCGGCCAGCGCGGGGGCGGGCACCAGCGCGGGGAGAGCGTCGACCGCCACGATGCGCTTGACCAGCGGGCGGACCACCATGAACAGCACGACCAGGCCGAGCATCATCATGACGCCGAGCTCGATGACGTACATCACGTCGTCCTTGGTGAACTGCAGCATGCCGAGGAAGCCGGTCGGCTCGATGATCGGCTGCGCGGTCGGCGGCTCGGCGAAGCGGAGATTGACCACCTCGACCTGGTCGCCGCGCTTCTGGTCGAAGCCGATCGCGGAGCGCACCAGGGCGGCGATGCGGTCGAGCTGCTCCTTGGGACGGTCCTGATAGACGAGCTCGCCCTTCTCGTTCTTGGAGTAGGCGCCGTCGACCAGCACCGCGACCGAAATCCGGTTGACCCGGCCGGCCTCGGTCACCTCGGTCTTGGTGGTGCGGGAAATCTCGTAATTGTTGGTTTCCTCGCTCTTCTTGCTCTGGTCCTTGGCGCGCGCCGCGTTGTCGCCGTTCTGGTTGCCCGGCAGCTCGTTGTTGACGGTGACCTGGCCGCTATTGTCGGCGGTGGCGCTGCTTTCTTCCCGGGTCTGGCTCGAGCGCAGCACCCGGCCCTCGGGGTCGAACTTGTCCGAGGTCTCGGTGATCTTGTTGAAGTCGAAATCGGCCGACAGCTCGACCCGGGCGCGCCCGGAGCCGACCACCGAGGAGACGATGTCCTCGACCTGCTTGCGCATCCGCTTCTCGAAGGCGGTGCGGCGCTCGTCGCCGGCTGACGCATCGGCATCGGTGGCGGCGCCGTCGGCCAGCAACTGTCCGGCCTCGTCGACGATCGAGACCCGCTGCGGCTTCAGCCCGTTGACGGCGGAGGCCACGACGTGGCGGATGGCGCGGATCTGCTGCGGCTCCAGCGCGCCGCGCACCCGGAGCACGATCGAGGCCGACGGCTCCGGCGTCTCGCGCGAGAACAACGGCCGCTCCGGCAGCACCAGGTGGACGCGCGCGGCCTGGACCTTGTCGATGCCGCGGATGGTGCGGGCAAGCTCGCCCTCCAGCGCGCGCAAATGATTGATGTTCTGGACGAAGCTCGTGGTGCCCAGGGCATCAGATTTATCGAAGATCTCGTAGCCGACGCCGCCGCCCTTGGGCATGCCGCCCTCGGCGAGCTTCATCCTGAGCCGCGTCACTTTGTCCTTCGGCACCATGATGATGGCGCCGTCATTGCGCAGCTCGTACGGGATCGCCTGGCGCTCCAGCTCCTTGATGATCCCCGAGGAATCCTCGGTCGACAGGTCGGTGAACAGGGTGGTCATCTGCGGCGTGGTGACGCGCATGATGACGAAGGCGAAGAAGCCGATCAGGGCTGCGGTGACCGCAACCATGGCCGTGAGACGGGCCGCACCAAGACCTCTCAGGAAAGCAACCAGACTTTGCACCAACAGCCCCCAGGCAGCATGCGGCCCCTCGGGGGTCCGACTGGGCAATTATTGCCTAGGGTATGGTTTCCATCTGGTTAACGAAGATTAAGAACCGCGGCAAAAACGCGGACATGAAAAAAACCGGCTTCGCGAAGCGAGACCGGTTTTCATCAAATGCAACCTTTTGCGCGAGGTTTACTGCCGATACTGCTGGATACGTGTGGTGCGCAGCCCGGCCAGACCGTGTTGGTCGATCGAGAACTGCCAGGAAAGGAATTCGTCGACGGTCAGCGTGTAGCGGCTGCATGCTTCCTCGAGGGAAAGCAGGCCTCCGCGGACCGCGGCTACGACCTCGGCCTTGCGGCGGATCACCCACCGTTTGGTACCGGGGGCCGGCAGGTCGGCTATCGTCAACGGGCTGCCGTCAGGCCCGATGACGTATTTCACCCTCGGGCGATGGGGTTCTGTCATGGTGTACTCACAAACTCTCAACCACTGAACTCGCAGGAGGTAACCTACGCCTGCCGGTTTAAAATTTGCCTAAGCCCAAGGCTTCAATACGATTCTCGTTGGAACTGCCGGGAACAGGGGGCAGTCGAGGCGTATTTGAGGGGTCGCGGATGCTTTGCGCGCTGCGTCAGGCAGTGGCGCAAGGGGCGCCCCTCTCCCTAACCCTCCCCCGCAAGGGGGGAGGGAACCCGCCCGCCGGTGGCTGCCTGACAGATGTCGCTGATGAATTTCGGAAGCAATCAAGCAACGGAGAGCAACATTGCGCACGTAAGGTGAGGAGGCCGGTCAGGCTCCCTCCCCCCTTGCGGGCTAGGGGATTCCCGGATTTTGTGACTGTGTAGCAAGGGCATAGCCGTCGAGTGTTGCGGCAAGGCGGTTCCAGCCGTCGCGCATGGTCTTTGGTCCTGGAGGCTTGTAGTAGCAATTCCATCCGCCGAGACGGGCCGCGATCCATGAGACGAAGGCAAGCGAGCCGATAGGATGCGGGTTTTTCTGCCGTAGCGTTTTGCCCTCGAGCTTTTTTGACAGGTGCTCGAGCGCGACGGCGAAGCTTTCGTCAATGACATCGGTTGCCGGGCGGAGGCTGCCGTCTCTGGCATCGACAAGCTGGATCGTCCGAATCGCGCCAGCGAGCGCGATGGCGGTCAGATTAAACATCCGCTCGGCGTCGACGACTTGGCTGTCGTCGAGGGCCAAGCCGTCGCTCTTGAGGGCGCGGAAGACTTGTTCGATGCGCCAGCGCAAGCGATAGAGGCGGACGACGTGTTCAGCCTCGGTCGCACAAGTGACGGTGCGGGTCGTGAGTAGGCGCCACAACAACGGCGTCTTGCCTGACGGCGCATCGACCTCTCGTGCTTCCACCAAGGTGAGTTCGACGCTGCCGGCCGCCTCGGATTGCCCCAGACTTTGTGAGCGGGCGATGTGCACCGAGCCCGCGCGGAGTTCGACGGTCGCGACGCGCCCTTTGTCACCAGGCCCGCGCGGCGCCACGCGGACCTCGCTTCTGCTCAGCACTTCAGCACTGGCAAGCGCCCCAAAGAGCGTTCCCCCACCGAGCAAAGATCGATCCTGACCGGCGCGCACGATCAGATCGAGCCGCTCCGGTTTGCGGGCAAACAGCAGGTAAATGTCGCTTTCGCGATCGGCCACCATTGTCACCTCGGCGGCATCGGACAGCACGCTTGCCGTGGCCTGACAGCCCAACAGCCAACGCGCCGATTCCTTATCCTCGATCGCGCGATTGCGGCGCGACGTGACGCGATCCGCAGACCGCGTCCAGATCGCCGCATCGACAAGACCGACCACGGCTTCGCTTTCGATATCGACGGCAATCACTGGATGGATGAAGAAGCCAGGGGTTTGGCCATCGCCGGCAGGTCCGAAGCCCCGCCGCTTCTTGTCACGACCGCCAAAATTGATCTCGGTCGTGTCCTGGACAGCCAGAATGCGGCGACCGGCGCATTGAACCGCAGTCCGCCCGGCCAACGTTTCCACAATCCGATCGACCGAAACATGGGGCGAAGACAGAAACCGATGCACGGCCTTCTCGCCCGCGCGCGTCTCCCCCAATTTGCGTAGCACCAGCGTCCCCGCCGTCGCCACCCGCTCGATCAGCCAATCAGCCCGCTCCGCAACCCGAACATCGCCAAAAGACATCGCAGGCCTCTCGTCCAAACAGGTCGAAAGGCCTTGAATCACATTCACAAACTCCGGGGAATCACTTTCGGGGCTCCCGTAGCCCCTTGCGGGGGAGGGTTGGGGAGAGGGGTGGCCCCGGGCGAGATGATTGACGGAAGCGTCCTCTCGCAATTTCGCGAGCGCGTAACCCCGAGCCCTCTGCCTGCGTAGGAGAGATTGTCCGTCCACAAAGGTGGGCACGCAATCGACCGCACAATAATGGACTCGATGTCATGATGATGAACAGACGCACTTTCTCGACTGCCTTGCTCGCCGGCGCCGCGGCTTCACTCGTCTCCACGCGCGGCATGGCCGCCACCCCGCCGGTGAAGGCGCGTAATGTCGTGCTGGTGCACGGGCTGTTCGCCGACGGCTCGTGCTGGACCGAGGTCATTCCGTTGTTGCAGGCGGCCGGGCTCAACGTGACGTCGGTGCAGAATCCCCTGACCACGCTGCCCGACGCTGTCGCCTCGGCGCAGCGCGTGCTCGATCGCCAGGATGGCCCGACGGTTCTGGTCGGCCATTCCTTCTCCGGCATGATCGTCACCGAAGCTGGCGTCCATTCGAACGTTTCCGCGTTGGTCTATGTCGCCGCACGCGCGCCCGATGCCGGCGAGGACTACACCGCACTGGCCAAGACCTATCCGACGCCGCCGGCAAGCGCCGGCATCGTGTTCGATGGCGACGAGGGCCGACTGAGCGAAGCGGCGTTCCTGCGCGACTTCGCCGGCGACCTGCCGGAAGCCAGGGCCAAGGTGCTCTACGCGGTGCAGCAGCCGTTCCACAAACAACTCCTGGCCGGCAAGACCACGCAGGCGGCCTGGCGCAGCAAGCCGAGCTTCTATGCCGTCTCGACCGAGGACCGCACCATCAACCCGGATCTCGAGCGCTTCATGGCGAAGCGGATGGGCGCCACCACGATCGAGGTGAAGGCAAGCCATCTCGCGCTGATCTCGCAGCCCGCAGCGATCGCGCGGCTGATCCTCGACGCCGCGGGCGTAGCGACGTGACGGCGACGCGTGCCAGCCGTCGCCCTGTGACGGCTGTCGCGATCAGTGTGCGCTCATGGCCATGGCGATGACCGCCAGCGTCAATGTGACGACCGGCGCCAGGCTGACGGCGCCGACGATCATGATGTCGTTCTTGAAATCGTCATTCATCATCTGCTCCGCTCAAGGGTCAGCTCCGCTCAAGGGTCGCGAGAAAGACGTTGCCTCTCACACCGTCGTCGAGGCGAGAGGGACCTGGAAGAGCTCGTTGTCCGCTTCATCTCGAACCGAGATGCAGTTGCCGTCGCGAACCATCTCGGGCTTCTCGGTCCCAATTCGGTGCGCAATGAAATTCGCATGCGCCTCCGCCTCTCTGGCGTCGGCACATTGGTGACCGAGGACATCATGGGCGGGGATATCGCCTGCAAGGTGAAAGAAATATTTGGGCATCGTGATCAGCTCGCCATCATGCGGAGACCGGCCTTTGTCATTCCGGCGGCAACGCATGGCTTACGGGGAGGTTGCTAGCTTCGCGTACCGGAAGGACGAGCGGGGCAGCGCACATCCGGACAGGGAACCAGCTGCGGCCTCAGGGGAACTTTCCGCGCTGATATGCGTTGATTTGCATGGATTATCAAAGGAAACCCAAGCCTTCTCCTGAAGAGAAGGCCCTGCTGGCCGAGCAACGCCGCAAGGATGCAGAGGCAGCGATCGCCGAACGCAGTCGAGCCGACGCGGCGTTCAGGGCCAATTACGAACGTCTCAAGGCCGAGCGGCTGGCGCGGGAAGAGAGCGACTGATCGCGCGACGGGCGCGCTCGCTTCACCCGCTTCAACCGGGCGACCCAATACGCTGCGGCCTATCGGCTCAAGCATAACTGCCTCTGGAATACTGGATCACCCGCATGCGCGGGTGATGACACCGCGGTGGTGGTTGGTGAATCGAGAACTACCCACAGCGTCGTCCTGGCGAAAGCCAGGACCCATTACCCCGAATCTAGATTACCGCGCGACGCTGGGGCTACAGCGCGCTTCAACAACGCAACCCTGTGGCTATGGGTCCTGGCTTTCGCAAGGACGACGGCGCAATCAGCTCGCGCTCTGCACCGTGCGCACCACGCGCTTGATCTTGTCGGTGGTGTAGGTTTGTCCGCCGATCGAAAGCAGCGGCGGCGAGGCGGTGAGGTCGACGGAATCGACCATGCCCTGGATCTCGGTCGAGATCGCGACGTCGTTGCCCTTGGAGTCCTTGCCGGTGGCGGTCAGGGTGTAGGTGCCGGGCGGCCACTGCGTGCCGTCATTGCCCTTGCCGTCCCAGACGAAGCTGGCATTGCCCTGCTTCAGGTTGAAATTGCCGGAATAGGCGGTTTGGCCGGTCGAGCTCGTGATCGTGACGGTGGCGTTGTTGGCCTCGGTCGCGACCAAATTCCAGGTCGCCGACTTGTCGAACTGCGCCTTGCTGCCGTCGACGGCGACCGTGTTGCCGACATAGACCAGCGCCTGGGTCGATTGCGCGCTCTTCTCGATCTCGATCAGCGACTTCAATTGGTCGTTCGACTTGAGCTGCTGCTCGACGCCGGCGAACTGCACGAGCTGTTGGGTGAACTGGTTGGTGTCGAGCGGGTCGAGCGGGTTCTGGTTCTGCAGCTGCGTCGTCAGCAGCGTCAGGAAGGTCTGGAAATTGTCCGCGATCCCCTGCGTCGAGGTCGACGCGCTCTTGCTGCTGCTGCTGGAGCTCGATCCGCTATTGGTGCTCGGCGCGGAAACCACCGGTGTCGGCATGGTTGCATCGACGGCCATCGAAACTCCTCACACTCTGATGTCGACGCCGCCCAGCGCGCTGGCCGCACGTCCGTAGGAGCGACCGGCGGTGGCGGCGGACACGCTGTCGTCGTCGCTGACGATCAGGCGGTGCGAATTCGGGTTCTGCTGCTGCTGGCTGTTGTTGTTCTGGCCCGATTGCGACTGGTCGCGCAGGCTGAACTGCAGTCCGCTGTTGCCGGTCGAGAGGCCGGCATTGTCGAGCGCGCGCTGCAACTGGCTGGAGTCCTGGCGCAGCAACTGCAACGTCTCCGGCCGGTCGACGGTAAGATGCGAGGTGACCTGGCCGTTGCGATCGACGTCGATGCGGACATCGATGCGGCCGAGTTCGGCCGGGTCGAGCTGGATATCGAACCGGCTCTTGCCGCTCCGCGCCGAGGCGGTGATCTGCATCGCAAGGCCTGCGAGCGGCACCGCGGCGCTCTGCGATGCCGCCGTCACGGTCAATTGCGGTGTCGCGGTCGGCGTGACCTGTGTCGGCGTCAGCTGTGCCTGAAGAGCGTTCGCGGCCTGCGCGCTGGCGTCGGGCGTATTGAGCTGCGTCTGCGCGTTCGCGGCGGCGTGGCCATTGCCGGCCGGCGCCGGCGTCGCATTGCCGCCGGCGTCGGCCTTGACGGCATCGGAGGCGCCACTGTCGGCCTGCGCCTTGCTGGTCACGGCTGCCGTCTGGGTGACGCCGGAGACGACCGTGGTCGGCGTGGCGGCGTTGGCGTTGGCGTTGCCGTTTGGATCGGCCGCCGCGGCGGCCTTGCCATCCTTCGCAGCCGCTGGAGCTGCGGGTTGCGCCGCGGTCCTGGTGGCGGGCGTGCCGGTCGCGACGGTGGCGGCGAGCGCGCCGCCGGTGATGGCGCTGCCTGCGGCGGTCGCCGCGCCTTGCGCCGTTGCGGCGTCCGCGGTGGAGATGAGCTGGGTTTCGGACTTGGCGCCGGCCGCCTTGGCGACATTGCCTGCGTTGGCCGTGGCGGTTGCGGTGGTTGCCGCCTGCGCGCCGGCAGCGGCGCCGGTGCCTCCGATCGCCGAGCTTGCCGCAATCGCGGCCGCGGCGATCGCGAGCGGTGCGGCCGGCTGGTCGGACGAGGTGGCGGTTGCCGCGGTATTTGCCGGTGCGGCCGTAGCAGCAACTGCAGCGGCGGCAGCGGCCGCCGCGCTGGATGGATCCTGCGCGGCGCCGGGCTGACCCGGTGCCGCGGTCGCAGCCTGGTCGGTGGAGTCGGAGCCGTCGGATTTCGACGTCGACTTCGATTTGTCCTTGCGCGAACTGCTGCGGCTGCCGTCGACCTTGCCGTCGTCCTGCGACGAGGCGGAGCTGCTGGAATTGTCCGTCGCGGGGGCGGACGCCGAACTGTCGGGCGGCGGCGTATCCGAGGTCGACGGATCGTCGGTCCGGCGCCACGGTGGGGTTTGCGTGCTCGAATTGTCGTACGAGCGGGTGTCGTTGGCGGCAGCCGTGTTGCCGTCGACCAGCGCGGCAAAGCTGTCATTGCTCGCCTGCGCGGTCAGATCCGGACGGGAAGAGCGCGCTATCGCGCTCTGAAAAGACACATGTGTTTCCGACGTGACGCTGACCACGGCCCAACCCCGAGAATGAGACTTCCAGCCTCCAGTCAGCAAGGACTGGGCCAGCATGCGGAACTAGATAATATCTAGCTATTTCAGGTATTTATCTGACGCTGGAACCCTTTCCGGAAGGGTTCCGCGCGGTCTCCTTTTTGCCCGGCGGCAAGATTTGCCCGTCACGCGGGGCGGCCCCGTGGCTTGCCCTGATTGCCTCCCCGGAATACGGCCTATATTAAAGGCGGGCCTTCGACGCGTCCCGAACCGACCCATCCGGCCTTGGATGCGTTCTTTGGACGCGTTCAAGTCCCTCTGGACAAAGACTTCTTTCAATTCCCGTCGCGGGGCGCCAAAAGCTCGTCGCGACAGAGATCAATGACCCCTTAAGATGCTCAACGATTTGGATCTCCAAGGCCGCCCTGAGGACACACGGATCGTGGTCGCCATGTCTGGCGGCGTCGACTCCTCGGTGACCGCTGCGCTTTTGAAGTCGCAGGGCTACGACGTGGTCGGGATCACGCTGCAGCTCTACGACCACGGCGCGGCGACCCATCGCAAGGGCGCCTGCTGCGCCGGCCGCGACATCCATGATGCGCGCAATGTCGCCGAGCGGATCGGCATCCCGCATTACGTGCTCGACTATGAGAGCCGCTTCAAGGAATCCGTGATCGACAATTTCGCCGACAGCTACGCGCTCGGCGAGACGCCGGTGCCGTGCATCGAGTGCAACCGTTCGGTCAAGTTCCGCGATTTGCTGTCGACCGCACGCGAGCTCGGCGCGCAGGCGCTCGCCACCGGGCATTATGTCGCCTCGCGCCGGCTGGCCGACGGGTCGCGCGCGCTGGTCTGCGCCGCCGATGCCGATCGCGACCAGAGCTACTTCCTGTTCGCGACCACGCGCGAGCAGCTCGACTTCCTGCGCTTTCCGCTCGGCGACATGACCAAGCCGCAAGCCCGCGAGCTGGCGCGGCGCTTCGGCCTCGAGGTCGCCGACAAGCAGGACAGCCAGGACATCTGCTTCGTGCCGACCGGCCGCTACACCGACATCATCGGACGGCTGAAGCCGAACGCGATCGCGCCGGGCGAGATCGTCGACCTCGACGGCAACGTGATCGGCCGGCACCAGGGCATCGTTCATTTCACAGTCGGCCAGCGCAAGGGGCTCGGCATCGCGTCCGGCCATCCGCTCTATGTGGTCAAGCTCGATGCGGCGACGCGCCGTGTCGTGGTCGGGCCGCGCGAGGCGCTGCGCATGGACCGCATCGCGTTGCGCGACGTCAACTGGATCGGCGACGGCGCATTGGATCGCGTGATCGGCGACGGCATCGAGATCCATGTCCGGGTCCGCTCGACGCGCGCGCCGCAGCCGGCCTGGCTGCGCGCCGCCGATGGCGGCTACGAGGTCGAGCTCGTCGCCGGCGAGGAGGGCGTCTCGCCCGGCCAGGCCTGCGTGTTCTACGACGCGGCCTCGGGGCAGGCGCGCGTGCTGGGCGGCGGCTTCATCAAGAGCGCGAGCGCGAGCCGTGTTGCGCGCGCTGTGCCACGCGATGCAATGGCAACGCTCGCAGAATAGAGAAAAGGCGTCGGGGCAGGGATGGCTGGGGACATCGACCGCGAGGGGGTCGAAAAGGCGTATGGGCGCTGGGCGCCGGTCTACGATCTCGTGTTCGGCAAGGTGTTCGATCAGGGCCGGCAGTCGACGATCGCAGAGGCCGATCGGATCGGCGGGCGCGTGCTCGATGTCGGCGTCGGCACCGGCCTGTCGCTGTCGGACTATGCGCGCACCACGAAACTCTATGGCGTCGATATCTCGGCGCCGATGCTGCGGCGGGCGCTCAAGCGTGTGCGCGCACTCAGCTTGAGCAATGTCGAGATGCTGGCGGTGATGGACGCCAAGAACCTGGCATTTTCAGATGCGTTCTTCGACGCGGTGGTCGCGCAATACGTCATCACCGCGGTGCCGGATCCTGAGGCGACGCTCGACGATTTCATCCGCGTGCTGAAGCCCGGCGGCGAGTTGATCCTGGTCAATCACATCGGCGCCGAGAGCGGGCCGCGCCGGGCCTTCGAGCTCGCCTTCGCGCCGCTGGCGCGGCGGCTCGGCTGGCGGCCGGAATTTCCGTGGGCCCGGCTGACCGATTGGGCGGCGCGGCATGGCGGCGTCAGCCTCGCGGAACGGCGGCCGATGCCGCCGATGGGGCATTTCTCGCTGATCCGTTTCCGCAAAACGTGAGGCTGCGACCAATTTGACGGGGAACATCCGCGCGGTGTCGCGGTTTTCCCGGCATGAGATTGAACCGCACCCTCGCGCTGTCCTGCGCCTTGATGGCGTTGCCCGCGATCGCCGTAGCCCAGGCGCCGCCGGCGCCCGCAACGCCGCCGGCCCAGACTGCGCCGCCGCAGCCGGCACGGACCGCGAATTGCGCCCCGATGCGAGAGCCGTCGCATCCGGGCGCGGCGGCGCCGGACGGAACCACGACCGGTCAAGGCAGCAGCCAGCCGCTCGGCGACAAGCTCGCCAAATCCGACGGGGTGCTGTGCCCGCCCGCGAGCGTCGATCCGGAGATCCGCGCGCCAACCCCGGAAGGCGGCAACACCCCGGTGATTCCGCCGCCCGGCAGCCCCGGTGGCGACCCCTCGGTGAGACCGAAATAACGCCTGTCTCCAATATGTTGTGGCGAGGGCCGGGTTTGCTTGACAGGCGCGGCCCCCACTCTTTATATCCCGCCCGTTCGCACCCGCGGCCGCTCGGCCGTCGATCGCGACGCCCTGGCGGGGTAGCTCAGCTGGTTAGAGCACGGGAATCATAATCCTGGGGTCGGGGGTTCAAGTCCCTCTCCCGCTACCATTTTCATTGAAGACAAATGTGCGTCCCGATCCGGGCCATCAGATGGTCCCGAATTTTCACTTCGCATTTTTCCCGGGCTTTCGCGGCAGAACGATCACGGTCTTCACCAACGACCGAGCTTGAAGCGCCGAACTGCCTGAAGGTGCAATTCCATCGCGCTTGTCTGCTTGGGGCCGGTTGCTCGTTCCGTCTCAAGCCTCACCGCTCCCGCGCGCGATGAAGCAAGTCGGCGGCTTCTGCGTCCGCAATCAGTCCCTTTGCCGGGGCTTCGAAGTGGAAGTAATGAAGGTGCTGCAGGGTTACGCATCGAAGCGGTGAAAATCCCGCCGCCTGGATCGGTGGCAGGCTTCGCCGGCGACATCGGCGCGGTGCTGACAGGGCGAGATATTTCGACTAACCTTCAACGCGGACCATGACGCCGGCAGGACGGGGCCGACGAGGGGAGGTCGATGAGCACAGTCAAAAATGCTCTGGCCCAGAAGAAGGGCGCCCTGATCCATGTCCGTTCCGGCGACATGGTCGTCGAAGCCTTGCGCCAGATGCGCGACAACCGGGTCCGGTCGGTGCTGGTCATCGACGACGACGTGCTGGTCGGTATCGTGACCCAGGGTGATTGCGCCATCAAAGTACTGCTGCCCGGGCTCGATGCGAAGCAGACGCCGGTGGCTCAAGTGATGACGGGCAAGCCGGTTACGGTCAAACCGGACGATCCGCTGGACGGCTGCATGGCCTTGATGGCTGCGCGCGGCTTTCGCCATCTGCCGGTGCTGGACGCGGGCAAGGTCGTGGGCGTGATCTCGATCGGAGACGTCGTCAAGAACATCATCCGGGATTTGGAGCACAATTTGGGCGACCTGATGGGCTACATCATGAAGGACGGCCCCGGCGGCTGACAGACGAACCGCGGTGCCGTCGCCCCCGTCCGCGATCTTGCGGCGCCGTAGCCGGCTTCCAGACCCGACGGACTTTCAGCGCCAAAAGCGGGGATATTCGACCGAGTTCGGAATAATCAAAAAATACCGCTGAGTTGCCCGACGTGTCAAGTTGCTATTTCCCCGTGCCGGCAGCTTGACGGCTCCTTTGCATGGGGTTGTTTTCGACATTTTGGCGCGCATCGGGTTCGTGGCCGAGCAGCGTGGTCGCTACAGCACCTCGGCGAGCGAATGGCCGTGCAGCTCGATGTTCAGTCCCTGCATGCCGAGGTCGTTGATCTCGCCGCCCATCGCCTTCAGGCTTTCCTCGCGGATCAGCGACATCAATCCGCGACGCAGCCCTAAGAACTCCGACGACATCATCATCGCCTGCTGCCGCGGGCGCTCGAGCGGGATCGGGATTTCCGCCTTGATCGAGCCGGGGCGTGCGGTCATGCAGTAGACGCGATCGGACAGGAAGATCGCCTCGTCGATGTCATGGGTGACGAACAGCACCGAGATCTTCAGCCGTTGCCACATGTTGGTGAGGATCTGCTGCATGATGACGCGGGTCTGGGCGTCGAGTGCGCCGAACGGCTCGTCGAGCAGCAGCACTTTCGGTCCGGTGGCGAGCGCCCGCACGATGCCGACGCGCTGCTTCATGCCGCCGGAGAGCTTTTCCGGATAGTGCTTCTCGAACGCCTCGAGCCCGGCGAGGCCGAGCAGCGTGCGCGCGGCCCGCTCGCGTTGCGAGCGCGCCATGCCGCGCATCTTCAGGCCGAACTCGACGTTCTCCCGCACCGTCTTCCATGGAAACAGCGAATATTGCTGGAACACCATGCCGCGCTCGGCGCTCGGGCCGTTCACCGGCTCGCCATCGACGGTGACGATCCCGGTGGTGGGCTTGAGGAAACCTGCGACCGCGTTGAGCAGCGTCGACTTGCCACATCCGGAGGGGCCGACGATCGAGACGAACTCGCCCGGATTGACGTGGATGTGTGTGTCGGTGACGGCCTGCACGGCGCCGTCGATGCTCTCATAGCTGAGCGAGAAGTTGTTGACCTCGATGTGACCCTTCGGCGGGCTGCTTCGAACCTCGTTCATTTCGGCCTCCATGGCATCACCAGCCGGCCGGCGCTTCGGATCACGAGGCTCGATGCCAGTCCGAGCACGCCGATCGCGATCATGCCGAGCGCGATGTCGGGATACTGCACCAGCGAATAGGCTTCCCAGGTGAAATAGCCGATGCCGTATTGTCCGGAAATCATCTCGGCGGCGATCAGCGAGACCCATGCCACGCCCATGCCGACGGTGAGGCCGGTGAAGATGTGCGGGAGCGAGGCGGGAAAATACACCTCGCGGAAGATCGAGCGCTCCCGGGCACCAAGACATTGCGCCGCGCGCACCAGAACCGGATCGACCAGCGACATGCCATGCAGCGTGTTGACCAGGATCGGGAAGAAGGCGCCGAGGAAGGTGATGAAGACGATGCTCTGCTCGTTGGTCGGCCACAGCATGATCGCCATCGGGACCCAGGCGATCGCCGGGATCGGCCGCAGCACTTCCGCGACCGGGAAGACGATCTCATGGATCAGCTTGAAGCGTCCCATGACCAGTCCGAGCGGCACGCCGACGATTGCGGCGAGCGAGAAGCCGAACAGGATGCGGCGGCAGCTCAGCAGCAGGTGCAGCAGGAACTTCGGATCGTGGATCGCCCTGCTGAAGCTCGCATAGACCGCGAGCGGCGAAGGCACGTTGGTGAAGCGCACGAAGAACACGACGCGATAGGTGGTGAGCAGATGCCACAGCATCAGGAAGGCGGCGAGCGAGATCGCGGCGAGCGCCATTGCGCGCAGCCGGTCCTGATTGAGCCGATACCAGCGCCCCGCGAGCGTGCCGAACGACGGCGACGGGACGGGTGTCGCGGCGGGTGCGGGTTCGCTCACGGCTGCTGGTGCCGGCATGGCGTCCTGCGGCGGCCGCAGGATGGCGGGACTGCTGCTCACGTCTTGCCTCCGTTGACCGCGGATTTCACAGCGTCATCGAAGCCGAGAACCTTGCCGTTGATCTTCGCGGCATAGGCTTCCGCATCCTTCTTCAGCAAGAACGGCGCCACCTCGCCGTCGCCGACGGCATAGAATGCCTGGTCGGCGAACAGCTTGATGCCCCTCGTGGTGTCGAAGACATAGGCGACGTCGATCTTCCTGCCCTTGGCCTTGAAATCGGCGTAGGCGCCGAGCGTGCAGGAGGCGCTGGCAAACGGCAGGATGCCGGCATCATCGACCCAAACTTGGCCGGCCTTGCGCGGATCGGCGATCGGCTTCTTGCAGAAGCTGTCTTCGCCTTTGATCTCGTAATTCCTGGTGCTCGCGAGCTGCGCGTCATAGTCGAGCTTCATCTCGGCGTAAGCCTTGCGGATGTACGAATCATCCACCCATTTCTTCGGATCGAATTCCTTCATGCGCCCGAGCTTCTGCAACACCGCGACGTCGGTGGTGGCGGCGTCGATCAGCGCGGGCTTGATGGTGGGATCGGTGGTCATGTTGCCGCCGGGTCCGAGGAAGATGTAGACCACCTCCTTGTTGATGCCGGTCCACTCCTGGATTTTCTCTGCGGCGAGCTTGGGATCATCGCGCAGCCACTGGTTGGCGGCGATGATGGCCTTCATGTAGGCGACGACGACCTCGGGGTACTTGTCCGCGAAGTCGGTGCGCACCACGACGCCGTGAAAGGTCGGCAGATTGGTCTCGACGCCGTCGAAGATCTTGCGCGCGAAGCCGCGGAACGGCAGCAACTCGGCAAAGGGTACGAAGTCGGCATGCGCGTCGATCTTCTTCTCCTGCAGATTGGTCGAGCCGACCTCGGGGCTCTGGCTCACGAGCTGGAAATAATCCGATCCATAGCCGCGGTCCTGCATCGCCTTCAGCACCATGCCGTGCGCCGCGGAGCCGAAGGGCACGCTGACGAGCTTGCCCTTGAGATCGGCGAGATCGTAGTACGGCGAGTCCTTGTGGACGACGATGCCGTTGCCCGAGCCGGAGAGGCTGTAGGCGGCAACCGCGATCAAGCGGCTCTTGCTCTCGGGATTGTTTTCGAACGTGAAGCCGTTCACGATCAGCGGATAGTCGCCCATCATGCCGATCTGCAGCTTGTTCGCCATCATCGCATTGGTGACGGGCGGACCGGACGTGAAGTTCTGCCAATCCAGCTCGAACTTGATGTTGGCGTATTTGCCGCCGGTCGGCAGGTATTTTTCCAGCAAATGGAGCTGCCGGATGACGACGCCGGCGGTGACGGTGTTGCTGGTCGTATCCTGCGTGCCGATGCCGATCGTCACCGTTTCCGCCGCGGCCGGCTGCGCGAACAGAAGCGCCAGCGACGTCACCGACATCGCGAGCGAGAGCGTGGGAAGGTGGCGGACCATTCTCATCCTCTTTCGGTTGGATGTGCTGTGGTTGCCATGATTGGGTGAGGGCGCGGGCAGGGCAAATCCGGATTCATCGGCGCTGTCGATTAGTTGCCGGGAAATGCCGGTTGCTTACTCCTTGTGCAGTTTTGCCGCCTAAAGCCAATTGCATGTGCATCGGCGTCAATCGGACGCTTGCCCCCGCATCTCCTCCAGGACCTCGGGCCGACAAACCACGATCTGGGAGCGTTTGGTCAGGACGATGCCTTTTTCCTGCATGCGCTTGAGGCTGATCGTCACCCACTGCCGGGTGGCGCCGACCATGTGGGCGATGTCGGCATGGGTGAACGCCGCCGCGATCACCGTGCCGTCTGCGTCCTCCACACCGTAGAGTTCGACGAGATGCAGCAGCAGATGGGCCAGACGCTGGGTGACGGAGCGCGTCCCCAGCATCTGCGCCAGCGCCGAGTAACATTTGCCCTTGAACGTCAGGCCTTCGATCAGGCCGATGGCGAGATTTGGCAGCTCCGCGGCCAGCGAACGCAGCTCTTTTCCAGGCAGGTGCACGACGCTGCAATTGCTCGATGCAATGCCCGACCATTGATGGACGGTGCCTTCGAACACTTCGGGTCCACCGACGAAATTGCCGACGTGCCAGTAGGCGAGCGTGATCTCGCGCCCCTGGGGCGAGATGTAGAAGACACGGATCCGGCCGCTTTCGATCAGCCAGATGCCGTCGTGCTTGCCGCCCTGGTTGAACAGGGTCTGTCCGCGATTGAGGACCTTGCGGCGGCCTTGCTTCAGCACCAGCTCGCGCTCGCGCGGCGTGAGCTTGTCCATCAGCGGTGGTGGGCCGCCGATCCATCGCCGGTTCTCGGTGAGCAGCAGCGAGGAGCTGCCGGCAGGCCGGATTGTAGCGGGAACGGTCGCGCGAACCGCATTGGCCGCCTGCAGTAACATCGAGCCGCCTCCGGATTGTTCAAACCGTTCTAAACAGGAGCAATGTCCGTGCCAGAGCGGGTTGGCAAGTCGGGACGGCCAGGCGCCGACGCCTGCGTGATGTCGGGACCGCGCCAAGCGCGCGGGGGCGGAAATCCATCACTGAAAAGCGGGGTATTTATAGAACGGAGGCTTGCCGGTCGGGGTCCCGGATAGAACGGAAGATCGGCTAGTGTCCTGCCAGTCTCAGTAGATAATTTTTTGGATAGATTCCGCGATTGTGCCCGTCCGAGAAGGCGATGTTCAGCCCGTAGCCGAGATCGTCGATCCCGGTGATCGCGATTCCCGGAAACCGTTCGGGAAACCGTCCATCGAAGCGGGCCCGCGTGCAGTGGGCGCATTTGCAGGCGAGGCGAAGCTGCTCGGCGGCGAGCTCGACCTGTTCGTCATGCGCGGTGCGGACGACGAGTGTCGCGAGATCGACGCTGGCTTCGTAATCGGTCACGGTCGGCGCCACCAATGCAGTCACGGTCATGGCTATTCTCCACCGTCCTTCCTGACACCGCGACGGATGGGCTGGCCAGCAACTAATTGCCGGATTCGATGCAAAGCCACGGGCTTGTCGCAGCGGATTGCCTGCTTGCAAATCATCGCCCGCAAAATGTGAAACTAATCGACCGAAGACGACAGATCGCGGTTGCGGGATTCGCGTCATTCCGGACTTTGCCTTGCATCGCGCATGCAAGGAGAGACGAACGATGAGCGCTTTTCAGAAGGAAACGGTCCTCTCGGTCAAGCACTGGACCGAATCCCTGTTCAGCTTCACCGCGACACGCGATCCCGGCTTTCGCTTCCAGAACGGCCAGTTCGCGATGATCGGGCTTGAAGTCGATGGCCGCCCGCTGGTGCGTGCCTACAGCCTGGCGAGCGCAAATCACGAGGAAGCACTGGAGTTCTTCAGCATCAAGGTGCCTGATGGTCCTTTGACCTCGCGGCTTCAGAAGATCAGGGAAGGCGACATCATCCTGGTCGGCCGCAAGGCGACCGGCACGCTGATCACCGGTAATCTCCTGCCGGGCAAACGGCTGCTGCTGCTGTCGACCGGAACGGGGCTCGCACCCTTCGCGAGCCTGATCAAGGACCCCGACGTCTACGAGAGCTACGAGACCATCGTGCTGGCCCACGGCTGCCGCCAAATCTCGGAACTGGCCTATGGCGAGCAACTCGTCGAGAGCCTGCGTGACCACGAATTCCTCGGCGACTTGATCAGGGACAGGCTGGTCTATTATCCGACCGTCACCCGCGAGCCGTTCAGGAACCGCGGCCGCATCACCGACCTGATCGCTTCCGATCAGCTCTTCGAGGACATCGGGCAGCCCGCTCTCGACCGCGATACCGATCGGATCATGCTCTGCGGCAGCCCGGCGATGCTCGAAGAACTCCATACGATGTTCACGGCGCGCGGCTTTGCCGAGGGCAATCACAGCCAGCCCGGTCACTTCGTAATCGAGAAAGCGTTCGTCGAGCGATAGGGCCGGCAATTGTCCGCCGCTGACAACTAATTGCTATCGCGGCGGGACCACCTCGGCAAATCTCATGCAATGGCGCCGGTCGCGCCGGCGAACCAGGAGCAGGCAATGGCACTAGATCAGATCGTCGACGGACTTTCGGAGGTTTCCTGCGACGTGCTGGTGATCGGCGGCGGCACCGCCGGCCCGATGGCCGCACTCAAGGCGAAACTGAAGAACCCGAAGGCTGACGTCGTGCTGCTCGAGAAGGCCAACGTCAAGCGCTCCGGTGCGATCTCGATGGGCATGGACGGGCTCAACAACGCCGTCATTCCCGGCTACGCAACGCCCGAGCAGTACACCAAGGAGATCACGATCGCCAACGACGGCATCGTCGATCAGAAGGCGGTCTACAAATATGCCCAGAACTGCTACAAGATCATCGAGGAGCTCGACAGCTTCGGCATTCGCTTCCTGAAGAACGAGAACGGCGACTTCGCCGTCAAGAAGGTCCACCATATCGGCACCTATGTGCTGCCGATGCCGAACGGCGAGACCGTGAAGAAGGCGCTGTACCGCCAGCTTCGCCGCGCCCGCATCCTGATCTCGAACCGCTATATGGCGACGCGGCTGCTGAAGTCCGCCGATGGCAGGGTGGCCGGCGCGATCAGCGTCAACACGCGGACCGCCGAGATCCTGGTGATCAAGGCCAAGGCCGTCATCCTGTGCATGGGCGCCGCCGGCCGGCTCGGGCTTCCGACCTCGGGTTACATGTTCGGCACCTACGAGAACGCCGCGAATTCCGGCGACGGCTATGCGATGGCCTATCACGCCGGAGCTGCACTCGCGAACCTCGAATGCTACCAGATCAATCCGCTGATCAAGGACTATAACGGCCCGGCCTGTGCCTATGTCGCCGGCCCGTTCGGCGCCTTCACCGCCAACAATGAGGGCTCGCGCTTCATCGAATGCGACTACTGGTCGGGCCAGATGATGCTCGAGTTCTACAATGAGCTGCTCTCGGGCAAGGGCCCAGTCTTCCTCCAGCTCAAGCACCTCCATGAAAAGACCATCGAGGAGATCGAACAGACCCTGCACAAGGTCGAGCGGCCGACGCGCGGCCTGTTCCAGCAGGGGCGAGGGGTCGATTACCGCTCGGAATCGATCGAGATGCATATCTCCGAGATCGGTCTCTGCTCCGGCCACAGCGCCTCCGGCGTGTTCGTCGACGATAACGCGCGGACCACGGTGCCAGGCCTTTACGCAGCGGGTGACATGGCGAGCGTGCCGCATAATTACATGCTGGGCGCTTTCACCAACGGCTCGGTTGCCGGCACCGATGCGATGGAATTCGCCGAGAGCCACGATTTTGCTGATTTCGACGCTGCCGACGTCGCGCTGGAGCGGGAGCGGGTGCTGGCCCCGACAACGCGCGAGGACGGCATTCCCCCGAACCAGATCGAATACAAGACGCGGCGCCTGGTGAACGATTATCTGCAGCCGCCGAAGGTGACCCGCAAATACGAGCTCGGCATGAACAGGCTCGCCGAAGTCCGCGAGGACATGCAGCAGCACATGATCGCCCGCAATGCGCACGAGTTGCTTCGCGCACTCGAGGTGCAGTCGATCATGGACTGCGCCGACATGGCGGCGCATGCCTCGCTGTTCCGCGAAGAGAGCCGTTGGGGCCTTTACCATTGGCGCACGGATTTCCCGGAGAAGGACAACGAGAACTGGTTCTGCCATACGCTGCTGTCCAAGCAGGACGGCAGGATGACGAGCGAGAAGCGTGCCGTGGAGCCCTATGTCGTGCCGATCGCCGACGACGAGAAGGATCTCTACGACAAGCAGCGCATCCGCGTCAGCGCGTGAACGGTCTGTTTCTGACGCGTTTTCTTCACGCGAACCGGTATCCACTTCGCTCGAAAACGCTTTCACCGAAGATCAACAGGAGATTGACGATGCCTCTCGCTTCCTACCAGACATCGGTCCCGGTGGTGGTCGACGACGCCAAATGCATCGCGGACAAAGGCTGCACGGTGTGCGTCGACGTTTGCCCGCTCGACGTCCTGCGCATCAGCGACATGACCGGCAAGGCCTACATGGCTTACGACGAATGCTGGTACTGCATGCCCTGCGAGGCGGATTGCCCGACCGGCGCCGTGACCGTCAACATTCCCTATCTGTTGAGGTGAGCATGTCGAGCCCGTTCGAATCCTACGACGATCTCGAAGACGCCGATGAGCGGTTGCAGGCCGCGGACCCGGCGGAGCGCCGTGTCGCCATCATTGCGCTCGGCCATTCCGGCGATCCGGCCGCGGTCGGCCATCTCGCCAACATGGTGTCCGATCCCGACGCTGGCGTGCGCCAGCAGGTTGCGATGGCGCTCGGGGAGTTCGACGGGCCGGAGGCTGCCAGCGCGTTGGCGCGATTGCTGGTCGATCCTGAAAGCATCGTGGCGTCGGCTGCGGCCGACAGCATGGCCGAGTTCAAGGATCCGGCCTGCGCCGACGTCATCCTGCCGCTGGTCAAGCATGGCCACGCCTTCGTCCGCATGGGCGCGCTACGTGCGTTGAAGGAGCTGCGCCGCAAGGACACGCTGAAGCCGGCGCTGGAGGCGTTGCAGGATCAGGACGCTGCGGTGCGCGTGCAGGCGATCGGCGTGATCGGATTCCTCAAGCTCGAGGAATCGATCCCGGCGTTGACGGCGCTGATCCACGACCCCGATGCGCATGCGCGGCGTGCCTCGGTGAGCGCGCTGGCATTCTCGCAGATGAAGCCGGCGGCGGAAACGGTGACGCGCGCACTCAAAGATGAGGACTGGATGGTGCGCGAGATGGCGGCCGAGACGCTGGGACTCAACGTCAACGGTGCGCTGGCCGCTGATCAGCTGATGGCGTCGCTTGCGGACTCGTTCTGGCAGGTGCGGCTCAAGGCGATCCGCAGCCTCGGCAAGATGAAGATCGAGCGCGCGGTGCGTCCGATCGGAAGCTGCGTCAACCATGAGCAGGCAAACCTGCGCAAGGAGGCCGCCGCGGCGCTCGGCGAGATCGCGCATCCCGACGGCGAAGCGTTCCTGGCCGTCATCGCCGACGATGCCGATCCCGACGTACGAAAAAACGCCCGCTGGGCGTTGCAACAGATCGTGGCGAAAAAGGCGAAAGCGTGAACCTGAACGCCGGCGAGCGGCTATGACTTGACCGCGCCGGCCGTCATGCCGTCGATGAAGCGGCGCTGTAGCAGCACGAAGACCAGCACGACCGGCAGCGCGATGGTCACCGCTGCGGCCAGCATCTCGCCCCAATCGGTCGAGTACTGTCCGGTCAGATTATAGAATTTCACGATCGCCGTGACGTTGCTGTCGTTCTGCAGGAACGTCACCGCGATGACGAATTCGTTCCAGGCGTTGAGGCCGACGATGATCGCAACGGTCAAAAGCCCTGGCCGCATCATCGGCAGCATGACATGGTAGAATTTCTGCCACGCCGTTGCGCCGTCGACCTCCGCGGCTTCCTCCAGCGCATAGGGAATTGCGACCACATAGGTGCGTAGCAGGAAGATCGCGAACGGCGAAAACATTGCCGTGTAGATCAGCGCCACCGCGGGGATCGAGTTGACCAGGCCGAGCTTGGCGAAGATGAAATACAGCGGATAGAGATAGAGCTGCACCGGGACGGTGATCGAGGCCATGAAATAGAAGGTGAGCAGGCGGAAGCCGCGGCCGCGCTGGCGGGCCAGCACGTAGGCGCAAGGCGCAGCGGTGGCGCAAACCATGACGATGGTGAGGCCTGCGACCTCGGCGCTGTGCAGCAGGCTCGGTCCAAGCGCTGCATTGTTCCAGGCTGCGGTGAAATTCTCCCAGTGCAGCTGGTGGGGTGGCGCCAGTGGATTGGTGCTGATCTCCACCGTCGTCTTCAGCGCGTTCATCACCGCGAGCAAGATCGGCAGCAGCGACGTGAAGGACGCGAGGCCGATCAATGCCAGGCAGAGCGTCCGGTTCAGGCGGCTTTCCGTCATGCGGCGTGCGCGCTGTCGCGGCCTTGCAGCCAGAGATACGCCGCCGTCGCGCACAGGCCGAACAGGCTCATCACGCAGGCCGCCGCCGTCGCCTTTCCAACATCGCCGGCGAAGAAGGCCTGACGATAGGCCAGCGTGGCCAGCACCTCGCTGCCGTTCGCTGGACCTCCCTGGGTCACGATGTAGATGAACTCGAAGACCTGGAACGACCAGATCACGGTGAGGATCATCATCAGTGCCAGCGTCGGTCGGATGCCGGGCAGCAGCACATAGCGCAGCAGCGCGAAAAAGCCGGCGCCGTCGAGACGGGCGGCCTCGATCTGATCGACGCTGATCTGTCGCATCGCGGCGAAATACACTACCGCGAGAAAGCCCCACCAATGCCAGATGTCGACCGCGGCGACGGCATACAGCGAGCGGTCGGGATCGGCGAGCGGGTCCGAGATCGAAAGTCCGTGATTATTGAGCCAGCCGAGCAATCCCGTCACGGGGCTGAAGATCATGCCCTGGAAGACGCGGCCGGTGATGGCGGCGGCGAGGATCCGCGGCAGGAAGATGACGGACTGCACCACGATACGGGAGGAGGGGACGATCATCAGCGCCGCCGCCATCACCACGGCCAGACACATCGGCACGATCAGAAAGATCGCGGTCCAGATGAAGTTGTTGGTCAGCGCGGTCCAGAACACGGGATCGTCGAACAGGCTCTGGAAGTTCGCGAGCCCGGCCCATACCGGCGTGCCCACGCCATCCCAGAAAAAGAACGCGGCCATCAGCGTCAGCAGCGCCGGGATCAGGATGATGCAGACATTGATGAGCAGCGCGGGCAACGCGAACAGCCACATTCTGCGGCTCACATCATGCGTGGAGGCAGCGGCGGCACCTTTCCGTCCTTGAACTCCTGGGCGAACACCGTCTGCAGGCGGTTGAGGAAGGCGTCGGTGGTGATCCGGTTGAGCCAGACCTGCTCGATGCCCTCGATGACATAGCTGTTCGCAGCGTTCGGCCAGAAGGTCCAGGTGGTGAAGCCGAAGCGTCCTCTGCTGAAGGCGTCGTGCAGGCTGGCAATGGTCTTCTCGAACAGCGGATAGCCGATGCCCTGCAGAAGATCGGGCGGAAGGTCTTTTACCGGCAACGCCCATTTGCCGGGCCAATCGCGGTTCATGGTCTGGTAGAAATTCCGCGACAGCATGAACTCGAACACGGCGGCTGCGCCTTCTGCATTCGGCGAGTTCTTCGCGATCGAAAGCGTGGCACCGCAAGCGAGATGCAGCAGCGGCTCGGTCACCTTGTCGCTCAGGCCGGGGATCGGAACCACGTCCATCACCGTGTCGGGCTTCGACATGCCGTAGGACTTGGTGCCGAACGACCAGGTGCCGTTGAACGCCATCGCAGCCTTGCCGTTCACCACCTGGAGAAAGCTCTGCTCGTTGGTCAGGGAAAGGTAGTTCTTTCCGAAATAGCCCTTGCCGTACCAGGCCTTCGAGAGGTCGACGGCTTCGAGAAAGGGCGGCGCCGTCCACGGCAGCTCGCCGCCGAGCGCTTTGCGGACATTATCGGGACCGGCGACGTTGTTGAAGAACGCCGTCATCAGCCATTCGTTGACACCCTTCCAGTCGGCATTGCCGGCGCTGATCGGCGTGACGCCCTTGGCCAGCGCGGCATCCGCGACGCTTTCGAACTCTGCGCGGTTGGTCGGAACCTTCCAGCCGTTCTCGCTGAACAGCTGCTTATTGTAGAACATGTGCATGGATTCGTAATCGCGCGGCAAAGCGTAGAGCTTGCCGCCGTAGACGCCGGTGTTGAGCAGCGCCGGCAGGAAGCGCTCCTTCCATTTGTACTTTGCCGCGAACTCGTCGAGCGGCAGCACCTGGCCGGCATTGGCGATCGCAGTGAGATAGGAGGGACCCGACGTTTGCACGATGTCCGGGCCGTTGCCGGCGAGCAGCGCGACCTTCAGGAGATTGTTGACCGCCGCGCCCTTCACCTCGAGCTGCAGCAGATACTTGTCCTGCGAGGCGTTGAAGGCGTCGACGAGATCGGTGCGCAGCGCCGCCTGGCCATCAGAGTTGGCCTGCGCGAACCAGAAGGTCACCGTCGTGCGCTCGCCCTCAGCCCGGGCCGGCGCGCGCGGGAGGCTCGCCGCGAGCGCGGCAGCGGGCAGGGCAGCAACGATCTGGCGTCTGGTCACTGTCATGGCGGCGCTTCCTCTTTTCCCCGGGAACGACGGCTTTATGCTTGTTGAAGTTCCGTTAGTAATACGTATAATTAAACGAGATGAGATCGTCAACCCAGACACCGCGCGGCGGGAGCAGGGCGCGCTTCAATCCGCGCACCACACAAAAGGACATTGCGCTGGCGGCCGGCGTGTCGCAGGCCGCGGTGTCGCTGGTGATCAACAAGGCGGAGACGCCGTCCGTCCCGGAGGCGACGCGGGCGCGCATTCTCAAGCTCGCCGGCGAGATGGGATATCAGCCACACCATCCGGCGCGGATGCTGCGCCGCGCCCGCACCATGGCGCTTGCCTGCGTCGTTCCAGACATCACCAACCCGTTCTATCCGGGGCTGGTGCGGGGCGTGCAGTCGGTCGCCGCGCCCGCCGGTTATGACGTGCTGATGTTCGACACCGACGGGCGCGAGGACGGCGAGGCGCGGGCGCTGAGCTGGCTATTGCAGGGCCGCGCCGATGGCGTGGTCGGTACGTTCTTTCATTTGCGCGTTCCGCAACTCGCGACGCTCGCCGGGCAGAGCGTTCCGATCGTCCGGCTCGAGAGCCGGCTCAAGCCGCGCGGCGATCTGCCGATCGACAGTGTCTATATCGACAACGCCGAGGCCTCCGCCGCCATGACGCGATATCTGATCGCAAGCGGGCATCGGCGCATCGCCATGATCCTTGCGGAAGTCGGGCCGAGCCGGCAGCGTGCGCTCGGTTATGCCGCGGTGATGCGTGAGGCCGGTCTCGTGCCGGATGTCGTCACCGACAGTCGCTATTCGGAAGAGTCCGGCGCGCGTGCGATGAGCGAAATCCTGGCGCGGGGGCCGGATCGTCCGACCGCCGTGTTCGGTGCCAACGATATGCTGGCGATCGGTGCGATGGTCTGCGCGCGCGGCGCCGGCCTGTCGATCCCCGGCGACATCGCGATCGTTGGCTTCGATGACATCCCGGCCGCCAACCTCCTGGGCCTGACCACGGTCCGTCAACCGGAATTCGACCTCGGCGCGCTCGCGGCGCGCACGCTGCTCGAAAGATTGCAGCCGGGCGGCCTGAAGCCGCGCGGTCAAAGCCGCGAGCTGAAATTTGAAATCGTGAAGCGTTCGTCGGTCTAGCGCCGCGGGCGAGGGGAGTGTGACGTGCCTCGGATACCAGATGATTATGCCGAACGCGTCTATGCCGGCGTGCTCGGCAAGTTGATCGGCGTCTATCTCGGACGCCCGTTCGAAGGATGGACCTACGAGCGGATCATGCGGGAGCTCGGTCCGATCAATTACTACGTCAACGAGCGGCGGGACGTCGCGCTGCGTTCGCATCATCTCGTCGTCACCGACGACGATGTCTCGGGGACCTTCGCCTTTCCGCGTGCACTGGCCGATTGCGACTATCCCGAGCGCCTGACGTCGAAGCAGATCGGCAACACCTGGCTCAACTACATCGTCGAGGATCGCTCGGTGTTGTGGTGGGGCGGCATCGGCAACTCGACGGAGCATACGGCCTATCAGCGGCTGAAATCCGGCATTCCGGCGCCACGCAGCGGGTCGATCGAGCTGAACGGCAAGACCGTCGCCGAGCAGATCGGCGCGCAGATCTTCATCGATGGTTGGGCGATGGTGAGCCCCGGCAATCCCGAGCAGGCGGCGTATCTTGCCGAGCAGGCGGGACGGGTCAGCCACGACGGCGAATCCGTCCATGCCGCGAAATTGCTGGCGGCGATGGAGGCACAGGCCTTTGTCGAGAGCGATGTCGGAAGGCTGCTGGATGTGGGTCTCGGATTCGTGCCGGCCGATTGCCTGATCCGGCGCGTGGTCGAGGACGTGCGCGGATGGCATGCCGGCGACAACGGCAAGGATTGGGAGCGGACGCGGGCGCTGATTGCCGAGCGTTACGGCTATGACAAGTTCAACGGCAATTGCCATGTCGTTCCCAATCACGCCCTCATCATCCTGGCGACGCTCTATGGCGGCGACAGCTTTCAGGATGCGATGCGCATCGCCAACACCGCCGGCTGGGACACCGATTGTAACGCCGGCAATGTCGGCTGCCTGTTCGGTATCAGGACGGGGCTTGCCGGCATCGACGCCGGCCCCGATTTCCGCACCCCGGTCGCCGACCGGATGTATGTGTCGACGGCGGATGGCGGTGGCTCGATCACCGATGCCGTGATCGAGGCCAATGCGCTGATCCAGGCCGGGCACAGACTCGCGGGATCGCGCGGCTACGTGCCAGCAAAGAATGGCACGCGCTTCAATTTCGATTTCCCAGGCAGCCTGCAGGGATTTTCCGCCAAGTCGGACGCGCCGGCGCATCTGCATTGCGTCGAACTCGAAAATGTCGAAGGCCACAGCCGCGATGGCCGCCGCAGCCTCGCGATCGGCTTCCGGCGCCTGGCGCCGGGGCGGGTGGCGCGGGTTGCGACGCCGACGTTCTTCGACAAGGACGTCTTCACGATGCCGATCTATCAGCTCCTGGCCTGTCCCACGCTGCATTCCGGACAGATCGTCGAAGCCAGGGTCGAGGCCAGTCAAGATATCGAGCACGTTGCGGTGCGTCTCTACGCCAGTGTCTATGACACGCGCGATCAACTCGTTCCGATCTTCGGCGAGCGGCAGTCATTGTGGTCCGGCAACGAGGCGGTGCTGCGCTGGCGGATTCCGGACACGCACGGCTATCCGATCTTCGAGATCGGGCTCGAACTGGAAGCCGAAACGCCGCTCGGCGTCGACGGCTCGGTCTATCTCGATTATCTCACCTGGTCCGGCGCGCCCGAGACCAGCCTCTATCGGCCGGACGACAATCTGAGCACGATGTGGAAGCATGCCTGGGTAAACAATGCCGGTCAGTTCCAGACTCGCTGGGAAGGACTGCGCGTCAGTAACGGCGAAGGCATCGGCTTCATCTCGCAAGGCTCGCGGGGATGGCGTGACTATTCCGTCAGGTCGGAGGTCACGCCGCTGCTCGCCAGGGGATGGGGTCTTGCCGCTCGCCTGCAAGGGCGCGAGCGCTACTACGCGCTGCTGTTCAACGACGTCGATGGCGGCCGCGTCAGCCTCGTCAAGCGCGACCATGACGAGACCATCCTCGCGAGTGACCGCTTCGCCTGGCAGTTGGACCGGCCATATGCCTTGGAGCTTCGCCTGCACGGCGTCGAGATCGAGGCTTTCATCGACGGCCGCCTGGCGTTCTCGGTGCGCGACGAGAGCAGGCTGCCGCTGACGGGCGGGGCAATCGGTCTCGTCGTCGATACCGGATCGATCGCGGCGCAAGCGGTCCATATTTCTCCGCTTTGAGGACAAGTCATGGAAGCCAATAGCTCCAGCCGGTTTGAAGCCCACGTCCTTGCGTGCCTCGCGTTCGGCGTGATCGGCGACGCCATGGGCACGCCGACCGAAAATCTCGAGCCGGCGGAGATCGAGGCGCGCTTCTGCTGGGTGGATTCGTTCGAAGGCGATGGGACCGACGACACCATCATGCGCGATCTGATCGCGTTCGCGCTGATCCGGACCGGCGGCTATGCCGATGCGGATCATTGGGCCGAGGAATGGCGCGATCGGCACAGCATGATCTTCGGCAGCAAGGTCGGGCGTTTCTTTCCGTCCGTGCTGCACGCGGCCGCCAAGCTGCGTCACGGCTATTTGCCGCGCACGGTTGCGGCGGGCACGATGCCGAGCTCGAGCGCCGCGATGGCGATCGCGCCGGTCGGTATCGTGAATGCCGGCAATCCGCGCGCCGCGGCCGTGCAGGCCATGGAGATCGCAAGCCTGCTCCACGTGACGGACGTTGCATTCTGCCAAGACGGTGCTGCAGCGATCGCCGCCGCGGTCGCTGAAGCGCTGATGCCGGAGGCGACGGTCGGGTCGGTTCTCGCAGCGTCGACCGCTCACCTGAAGCCATGGAGCGGCCGGGACATGCTCGCTCTGATCGCAGCCGCACTGGAACTTGCCGATCAGGCCGCCGACTACCGGACATTCCGCGAGCGCTATCACGCGACATTCCGTCAGCGGATTGCCTGCGACAGCCGCGAAACGGTTCCTGCCGCGCTCGCGATCGTTCACCTTGCCAAGGGCGATCCGCGATTGGCCGCCAGCCTCGGCGCCAATTTCGGCCGCGATGCCGATACCATCGCCTGCATGGCGGCCGGCATTTGCGGAGCGCTGAGCGGCGTGTCACCGGCAAATGCCGAACTGATCGCATGTTTGCCGGTCGATTCGCAGGGCGCGCAGGCCGATCTGGCTTCGCGGCTCGTCGCCATCACACGTGCCAAGATGGAGAGCGAGCTGAAGGCGATCGCGCGCTGCCCGATCAAGACATCGTAACGGTCATCGCGGCAGCAGCCCCGCCACGCGATAGCTTTCGATCAACGTGTCGTAGAGTGCGATGTCCGCGCGGCTTCGCGCCATCAGTTGCGCGCCGGCGACGGCGGCGAAGATGGCACACGCCCGCGCTTCGCTTTGCCTGGGACCGACGATCCCCGACGTGGAGAGAACCCTGCTCAGCCATACCACGTTGATGTCGGCAAAGGCCTGTACCTCGGTTTTCACCGCGTCCGGCAGGTCGTCATATTCCGCGGACATGAAGCTGCTCAGGCACATCCGATTGCCGTTCGCCAGCGCCTTGCGAAAGACGTCGGGATAGCGCCTGACGCAGTCGAGGGGATCCGAGGCTTCGGCCAGCATCGCCTCGAGTGCCGCCGCGGTGTCCATCCAGTACCGCCGCGCCACTGCGGCGCCGAGCTCGGCCTTGCTCGGGAAGTGATGGTAGATGCTCGCGGCCTTGATGCCCACCTCATCGGCGAGATCGCGAAAGTTGAGCCCGCCATAGCCGCGTGCCTGCGCGGTCCGTTTGGCCGCGGCCAGGATCGCTTCCTTGGAACTTATGCTCACGCCGGGATCCTCATTACTTCGCGACTCTCTACCAACCGATAGATAGGCCTTGACCGTCCGGATTTGAAGCTCTAATCACGACCTACCAAGTGATAGGTAGAGAAGGAAGGCAAATGATGAAGATTCACGACTGGCCAACCGGTCCATATCCGGCCCGCGTCCGGATCGCGCTGTCGGAGAAAAACCTGCAGTCCGAGGTTGCGTTCGTCACCGTCAGTCTGCGCAAGGGCGAGCACAAGAGGCCCGACTTCCTCGCCAAGAACTACTCGGGCACGCTGCCCGTGCTCGAACTCGACGACGGCACATTCATCGCCGAGTGCACGGCGATCACCGAATATCTGGACGCGCTCGACGGTACGCCTGTGCTGACCGGCCGCACGCCGCGCGACAAGGGCGTGATCCACATGATGAACAAGCGCGCCGAGCTGGAGCTGCTCGACGCCATCAGCACCTATTTCCACCACGGCACGCCAGGGCTCGGGCCCGACGTCGAGATCTATCAGAACGCCGAATGGGGCTTGCGCCAGCGCGACAAGGCGGTGCGGGGGATGCGCTATTTCGACGGGGTTCTGCAAGACCAGCCATTCATCGCCGGTGCGGCGTTCTCGATGGCCGACATCACGGTCATCGCAGGCCTGATCTTCGCCGCGCTGGTGAAGCTGCCGGTGCCGACCGAGTGCGCCGCGCTGCGCGATTGGTACGCAAGGATGCAGGCGCGCCCGAGCGTGAAGCAGCAGCTTGCGCTGACGGCGCCGGCCGCCAGCTGAACGACGCCGGCGCCGCCCACAAAGCTGTCGTCCCTGCGAAAGCAGACACCCATACGCTGCGGCGGATGTTGTGAACGGGATCGTCGTTGCAGCGCCGCGCAACAATGACCTTCGGCGGTTATGGGGCCTTTCGCAGGGACGACGCCGAGCGTGTCGGGATGCACCGTCTCGACAACAGCCGCCTGTCTCCGGCATGAAGATGCTTGGCTGGGATCGCTTGCGGCTTTCCGCGTGATCCGGCAACGGGGCCGAAAGGAGACATGGCGGTGCTCGACCATATCCTCAAATTCATGACGCTCGGGACCATCATGGTCGGCGTCACGGCGATCTACACCGCGTTGCACACCAACAACCGGCGGCTCGGCGCCGATATCTTCCTCAGATATTCCGACCGCATTTCCGATCTGCGGCGCCGGCTGCCGATCAGCGCATTCCTCGACGCGTCCGCCGCCTCGGAGCTGACGTTCGAGGATCGCCGGATCGTGCATGAAGTGATCCACTCGATCTTCGAGCTCTATGAGCTCTATGTGCATGGCTTCATTCCGCCGGCGATCTGGAAGATCAGGGAGCCCGACATTGAAAGAGTTCTGTCGCTGCCGGTGTTCCAGCAGGAATTGATGACGCTGCAAGGCCGGTTTGCGCGGCATCCGCGCTTTGCGGCATGGCTCGAGCAAATCATGCGCAGCGGCCTCTCGATCGGCTGAGGCGGATCGCAGTCGGGTAGTCGACGATCCGGATGGCGGATCGCCTATTTCGCCGCCGGCGCGAGCAGCGCCGCGTTCTGCTCCCAGGCTCCGGGATTCAATGTCAGCCCGGAGACCTTGCCCGCCGCATCCCTGACGAAGGCGATCCGGGTGTGATCGTCGTCGTCCACGATGAATTCGTTGCTCGATGTTGCCACCAGCGGCACGACCTTGCTCTTCTCGAATTCGAGGATCGGCCAGGTCCCCGTCGCTTCCGCGACGAGCTTGCCTTGTTCGACGCGAAGCTGAAGCTGGACGACATTGACCCGGTAGGCGGCTCGCACCACGCTGAGCTCGCTTGCGCCATCCTGCCCCCCATGGACGATCTTCATCCTGACCGCGGTGTTGGCCGCGCCGCGCAGCCTGGCCAACACATCGGCGAGCGGCAGGCCCTTGAGCGGCCCGCCGTCGAGTTCGGTGATGACGTCACCTGCCGTCACGCCGGCCTTGGTCGCAGGACTGCCCGGCGTCGGCTTGTTGATCTTCAAGCCATCCTCCCCCATGCCGACAAAAGCCTCGATGCCAAGCCAACCGTTCTTGCCATCGGCCAGGCCCTGCCTGTCGCGCGCGCTCACCGTACCGCCGAAATCATAGGTCCCGGCATATTCGGCAAGCGCCTCGGGGCTCAAGGTTATCGGTGCCGCCGGAGAGGAGGACAGCGCAGGGATCGCCAATGCGCCATAGGTCAGATGATTGATCCCACGCGACACCAATGCTCCGCGCGCCTTGCTGCCCGGCGTCGCCTGGATCATCTGCACGCCGATCAATCTTTCGGCGGGATCGACCCAGAAATAGGTGCCCCAATATCCGGCCCACGAAAAGCTCCCGGGCGCGCCCGGGATCCAGCCATGGACAGGATCAGTCCGAATGCCGAAGCCGAGCCCGAAGGTCGTCCCGGCGCGGCTGCCGACCTCGTCGCCGCCGAAGATGCGGACATCCGGCGGCAGCGCATTGGTCGTCATCTGCTTCACCGCTTCCGCGCTGAGCACGCGTACGCTATCGAGCTCGCCGCCATTCAAGAGCATCTGGCAGAAGCGGACATAGTCGGGCGCGGTCGAAACCAGCCCGCCGCCGCCGGAAAACAGTTTTGGTGGTGTCGTGACACGTCCCAGATCGGCGGCCGTTGCGGCATCGGCGAATCGACCAAACGGTCGAGCTTCTCCTTCGGCACGTCAAAGCCGGTGTCGACCATTTGCAGCGGCGCAAATATGCGGCTCTGCAGGAATTGGTCGAGCGGCTGGCCGGACGCCACCTCGACGACCCGGCCCAGCACGTCGGCGTTCCAGCCATATTCATGGACCTCGCCGGGCTGATGGGCGAGCGGCAAACCAGCCAGGCTGGAGACGAAATCCGCCAGCGTCTTATCGCGTCGGAACACCGCCTTCCAGCCATACAGCATGTGGATGGTGCGAATCCCGGCTTCCGCCGCCGGGTTCGCGAGGCCGCGTTCCGGATAGGCAAAGTCGAGCTCCGGGTAGATCAAGCCGGAGGTGTGACGCAGCAGATCGCGAACCGTCATCGCTCGTTTCGGCGGTTCGGAGCCATATTCGGCCTTACCGCTCGCATCGATCTTCTGGAATGCGACCCGCATCTCGGCGAGCTCGGGCAGATAGCGGGCGACGGGGGCATCGAGTTCGAGCTTGCCCTCATCGACCAGGATCATCGCGGCGACGCTTGTCACCGGCTTGGTCATCGAGGCGATCCAGAAGATCGAATTAGTCTTCATCGGGATCGTCTTGGCGCGGTCCTGGAATCCGATCGCTTGCAGATAAGCCAGCTTGCCGCCCTTGGCGATGGCGATGACGGCGCCGGGGAGGAGACCCTCAGATGGCGGGAAGCTGTCGAAGCGCGCCAGGTACCAGGGCGCGATCCGCGCCAACCGCGCCGCCGAGAAGCCGAGCGACGCCGGATCGCCAGCCTGCGTCAGGTCGTCGGACGCTGCCGGTCTTGCCGCCAATACCAAGAGGATCAGCGCGCAGGACAGTTTAAGCAAACCCTTGATCCGGTGCTTGCGCAGGGGCATCGACGGTCTCCAGCGTGGGGCGGTGGGCGATCTCTGCCCATTCTTGCCATCGGAATCCGGTGCTGGCTCGCCGAATTCCGGGTCCCGGCTAGCCGATTTTTCGATCGGCCGCGCTGGACCTGGAAAATCGGCCGTCGCTCGCGGCCCAGCTCAATGCATGCTGGTGGTCACGGCCTGGTTGCTGGTCGTCGTGGCGATGTTGCCGCGCAGGCGCGAGCGGAGCTCCTCGGCGACATTGCGGGCGTCGGATCCGTTGCGGATGATCTGCGGGCGGATGAAGATGATCAGCTCGGTACGCTGGGTGGCGTTGCTTTGATGTCCGAAGGCGTCGCCAAGACCGGGGATCTGGTCGATCACCGGAATGGCGTTGCGGGTGCCGCTCTGCTGCTCGCTGATCAGGCCGGCCAGCAGCACGGTCTGGCCGTTGGCGACCGAGATCTGGCTCTTGACCCGCCGCTCCGACACCGTCGGCGTCAGGCTGTTGGCGCTGGTCTGCGGCACGTTGGAGATCTCCTGCTCGATGTCGAGCCGCACCGTGCCGTCGACGCTGACGCGCGGCGAGACCCGCAGGATGATGCCGGTGTTGCGATAGTCGATGGTGTTGACCACGGTGTTGCTGGTGGTCAGGACGGTCGCGCTGCCGGTCGACACCGGCACGACGTCGCCGACCTGCAGCGTCGCCACCTGGTTGTTGATCACGACCAGCGACGGGTTGGAGAGCACCTTGACGCTGGTGACGGCGTGCAACGCATCCAGGATCAGGCTTGGCTGCGTCGCGTTTCCGATCAGGAAGTTGAAGCCGGGGAAGGCCTGGTTGATGAAGGCATTGGTCAGCGAACCCGCGACGGTGGTGGCGCCTGTGGTCGCGTCGGTCGTGGTCGCCGGCGCCGCGGTCGCCTGGGTATTGAGGATCGAGCCGGTGTTCGGCTTCAGGCCGAGGTTCTGGCTGGTGAGATAGGTTTGCACGCCGTAGGACAGCGAGTTGTTCAGCGTGACCTCGGCGATCGTGGCGTCGATCGCGACCTGGGTTTGCGGCTCGTCGATCTGCAGCAGCGTCGCCTCGATGATGCGATAGTTGGCCTGGTCGGCATAGATCAGGAGCTTGTTGTTGACGGCATCGGGCGTGATCCGCACGTCCTGCATCATCGGCTGGCCGTTGCCGCCCGAGCCGTGTCCGCTGTCCAGCGCCGCGTTCTTGTCCTGGTTCTGATTGACGTTGGCACCGCCTTGCCCACCGCCCAGTCCGTTGCCTTGGCCGTTCATTCCGCCCGCAGTCGTGCTGGTCCCGAGACTGCTGCGGGATGCGAAGCCATTGGTGCCCGAGCTCGAATTGTTGCCGTTCAGCGACAGGCGATCGGCGCTTGAGCTCGACGCGCTCCCGGAGCCCGGCGCGAGCTGGCTGTCGGGACTGTCGAGCAGGCTGGACGACGAGCCGCCGAGGAACATGTCGGTCAGCACCTTCGCGATCTGGCGCGCGTCGCCATACTTGACGCGGTAGACGTGGACGGTGGTTCGCGCGGTGTCGTTGCGGTCGAGCCGCTTGATCCAGGTCGCGGCGGTGTGCAGCATCTCCGGCTTCTTGCTCACCACCATCACCGCGTTGAGGCGGGCGATCGGCACGAACTTGATCAGGTTCTGGCTCAAGCCGTTCTCGCCGGAATCGACGATCTTCTCCAGCTCGGCGATCAAAGGCGCCGGCGGGCCGCTCGCGATCGGGAAGATGCCGACCGACTGGCCGCGCATCCAGTCGACATCGAAGCTCAGCACGGTGTCGACCGCGCTGCGGCGCTCGGCGCCGGTGCCCTGGATCAGCAACAGGTTCCGCGCGGTGTCGGCGCGCACGGCGCCGGCTCTCGTGGCAAAGCTGTCGGTCAGCTTCAGCAGCGTCTGCGCCGACACATATTGTAACGGAACCACCGAGACGCCGAAGCCCGCTTCGGGATTGGCGGCCGCGGCGTCGACATGGCCGCCGCCGACCGCGTCGCCGAGCGGCGTCAGGCGATAGCCGGTGGTGTCGTGCAGTAGCACGACGCCGCTCAGCCGCAGCGCATTCTCCAGCACGAACACCATGTCCGACTTCGGCACCGGGTGCACCGAGACCAGGCTGACCGTGCCCTGCACCCGTGGATCGATCGTGTAGCCGGTATGCAGGATGTCGCCGAGCACGACCTTGGCGACGGTCGCGACCGGCGTGTTCTCGAAGTTGAGGTCGAATCCCTGGCCGCTGGACGATGGCTGCGGCCGCTCGTCGGACACGGCCGTCACCTCGGAGCCTTCATACATCGCCGCGCGAACCGTGCCGCTCTGGCCGGCGGCGGTTGCGACGCCACCTGTCTGTTGCGGCTGCTTCGGCGACAGATCCAGCGAGCGAACCTTATCGGTGATGTCGAGCTGGGACGCATCCACGCTCTCGCCGACGGTCGCGGAATTGCAGGACGCGAGCAATCCCAGCGACATCAGGACGAATGCCGCACCAAGGCCGCCACGGATCGCCGGGCGGCGGCCGAGTATGCTTACGCGTTGCATGAAGCCCTTCGCTTGTGACTGGCTGAAGTTCCAGATTGTCGAGACGATCGATCCCCGGGCGCCCAACGGACTCTTAGCGATCGAACATGACAGAAATAAATTGGTTACATGATTGTCGTTCGGGCTCGTGCAGCATCGCATCTTCGCAACTGTGAAGCGAAATCGTTGCGATACACGCGACCTCGTCTCAAAGTTTCTTGAAGCGCGAGGGAATCCCGACTTCGCACAGCTGTCATACTTCGGATCGATAACAGCCGAGGCTGAGCGCAGGCCGATGTCGCGGTGCGAGCCGATCCGCAAACGCGGCGTGAGCCGATCGCCAAACAAGTATGACGGGACAACAAGAATGGCCAACGATCTGTCCGTGCAGTTCGTGGACTACCTCCGTCAGAACAAGCACGTCGCGCCGATCGACGGGGCGCCCGACCAGGCCGGACGCGGTGCCGACTATCGCCAGCAGAAGCTTTGGGAGATCACGAGCCTCTCGCCGTCGGAGTTTGCCGACGAGGCCGCCCGTTTCTTCGCGCTCGAGCGGATCACGCTGCAGGACATGATCGCGGCTCAGCCGCTGATCGCCTCGTTCTCGCCGCGCTTCCTGCGCGAAACCATGGTCTATCCCTGCACGGCGGCGGATGGATCGAACGTTCTCGCGATCGTCGACCCGACCGATCAGGCCACCCAGCGCGCGGCGCAGATCGTGCTCGGCGACGGCATCACCATCAAAGTTGCGTCGTCGGAAGACGTCGCGGTCGCGCTGAACCAGAGCTTTCATGCCACCGAGAGCCACGCAGCCGAACCGGCGGCAGCACTGCCGCGCGAGGACGACATCGAAAGCCTGCGCGATCTCGCGAGCGGCGCGCCGGTGGTCCGCGCCGTCAACGACCTGCTTGAAAAGGCGGTCGAGCTTCGCGCCAGTGACATCCACATCGAGCCCTTCAGCTCCGGGCTGACGGTGCGGCTGCGGATCGACGGCTTGCTGCGGCCGGTCTCCGCGCTGTCGGGTGTGCTGCCGCAGGCGGTGGTCTCCCGCATCAAGATCATCGCCAATCTCAACATCGCCGAACGCCGGCTGCCGCAGGACGGCGCGGCGCGGCTGCGCGCCGGGCGCGCCGATATCGATATCCGCGTCGCGATCATGCCGACCCAGCACGGCGAGGCCTGCGTCATCCGTATCCTGCCCAAGGACCGCGGCCTCCTGGTTGTGGACAAGCTCGGCTTCGCGACATCGGACGAAACCAGGCTGCGGCGGCTGCTCAAGCTGCCGCACGGCATGATCGTGATCACCGGGCCGACCGGCAGCGGCAAGACCACGACGCTTGCGACCATCCTCTCGATCCTCAACGAGCCGACCCGCAAGATCCTGACCGTCGAGGATCCCGTCGAATACGAGATCCCGGGCGTCAACCAGTCCCAGATCAAGCCGGCGATCGGCCTGACCTTCGCGACCGCGCTGCGCTCCTTCGTGCGCCAGGACCCCGATGTAATCATGGTCGGTGAAATCCGTGACACCGAGACCGCGCATGTCGCGGTGCATGCGGCGCTGACCGGCCATCTGGTGCTGACGACGCTGCACACCGAAACCGCGGCGGCCGCGGTGCCGCGCATGCTCGACCTCGGCGTCGAGGGCTACCTGCTGCGCTCGGTGCTGCGCGGCGTGATCGCGCAGCGCCTGGTTCGCCAGCTTTGCGAGCGCTGCAAGACCGCACGGCCGCTGGTGGCGGCCGATTTCACTGATGATCCGCGGCTCGGCTCGCTCGGCTTCCGTGCCGGCGAGAGCGTGCACGAGCCGTGCGGCTGCGAACGCTGCGGCGGAACCGGCTATCGCGGCCGGCTCGGCGTGTTCGAGCTGCTCGAACTGTCCGACGAGCTGCGCGAATTGATCGGCGAGCGCACCGATGGTTTGAAGATCGACGCCATGGCGATCCGCGCGGGCATGACCACGATGCTCGACGACGGCATTGCCAAATGCCGCGCCGGCCTGACGTCGCCCGCCGAAATTCTCCGCGTCACGACCCTGAGGTGAGGCGGTGCCGAATTTTCGCTACCGCGCCCTGACCCAGACCGGCGAGGTCGTCAACGGCACGATCTCCGCGCCGACCGCGGCCGAGGTCGCGCGCCGGATCGAATATTTGAAACTGCTGCCGATCGAGACCGTCGAGGACAAGCGCGCCGCCGGCAGCGGCGCCGGCGGCTTCAGCTTCCTCAACGGGCCGAGCGCGGCCGAGGTCACCATTTTCACGCGCGACCTTGCGCTGCTGCTTAAGGCCGGCGCGCGGCTCGATGATGCGCTGGAATTGCTGTCCAATGATGCCGATGTCGGGCGGATGCGCCCCGTCGTCGCCAAGATCCGCGCGGCCTTGCTCACCGGCGAGAGCTTTGCCGATGCGGTGGCCGATCATCCGGCGCTGTTCCCGCCGATGTATGTCGCGCTGGTGCGGGTCGGTGAGATCTCCGGCACGCTGGATTCGGTGCTCGAAATGCTCGGCACCGAACGGGCGCGTTCCGAGGCGATGCGCCGCAAGCTGACCGATGCGATGCAGTATCCGGCATTCGTGCTGGTCGCCGCCTGCGGCGTGATGCTGTTCTTCCTGCTGTTCGTGCTGCCGCAATTCTCCACCGTGCTCGGCGATTTCGGCGGCAAGTCGGACACCGCGCTGGCGAACTTCATCGCGGTCTCGGATTTCCTGCGCGCCAATGCCACGGCGGCGAGCCTGACCGCGGCCGGCACGATTGCGCTCGTGTGGTGGCTGCTGCGGCAGGCCGCCGTGCGCGCGGCATTGGTCAATGGGATCTCGAAGATTCCCGGCATCCGCAACGGCTTCCAGTTCTATCGCGCCAGTCTGTTCTGCCGCAATCTCGGTGTCCTGCTCGGCAGCGGCGTCAATCTCACCGCGGCGCTGCGCATCCTCGTCGACATCATGTCGGTGACCGGGAGCGAGGCGAACTGGGCGGCGGCCGCCGATCGCGTCCGCCACGGCGGCAAATTGTCGGAGGCGCTCGCGGTCGCGGACAGCCTGCCGCCGATGGCGGTGCGGATGTTGCGGCTGGGCGAGGAGACCGGACAGCTGCCCGCGCTCGCCGGGCGGGTCGCCGAATTCTACGAAGCAAAACTGCAGCGCAGCCTGGATCGGGTCGTCGCCATCGTCGGGCCGCTGGCGATCATCACGATCTCGACCGTCGTCGGCGGGCTGATCGTGTCGGTCATGACGGCGCTGCTGTCGGTCACGCAGCTGGTCAATTAGCAGGGGATATCGCTCATGAGAACGCGCAACGTCATCGCTAAAGTATTCGCCGTGCATAAGCGAGGCAGGTCCGGTGAAGCCGGCTTCACGCTGGTCGAGATGCTGGTGGTGATCGCGATCATCGGCCTGATCATGGGGCTGATCGGGCCCCGCGTGCTGAATTATCTCAGCGAGTCCAAGGTCAAGACCGCGCGCATCCAGCTGCAGAGCTTCTCCAGCGCGCTTGATCTGTATTATCTCGACGCCGGCCGCTTCCCGTCGACGGCGGAAGGACTTGCCGCGCTGGTCCAGCGCACGCCCGGCGTTGCCGCCTGGAACGGCCCGTATCTGAAGGGCGGCACCGTTCCCAACGATCCCTGGAGCCATCCTTATATCTATCGCTCGCCCGGCGAGCATGGACCCTATGACATCGTCTCCTACGGCTCGGATGGCCAGGAAGGCGGCAGCGGCACCTCGGCCGACATTTCGCTCGAGAAGGCCACGGCCGCCAACACCGGGAGCGATTGACCGGGATGAATGAGGCCACGCAGCGCGGCTTCACCCTGCTCGAGATGGTGTGCGTCCTCGCCATCATCGCGCTGCTGGCGGCCGTGCTGCTGCCGTTCATTCCGCACCAGACCTCGCGGTCGCGGCTGCAGGCCTATGCGCTGCAGGCCGCGACCCTGCTGAAGGCCGATCGCAATGCGGCGATCGACCGCTCGACCAGCGTCGCGACACTGGTTGATGCGTCGAGCCGGGTGATCCATTCCGGCTCGTCGCAAATGATGCTGCGAATCCCCGACGATGTGCGATTCGATGCCATCCTGCCGCAGACCTGCCGGCGGCAGGCCGCGCTGTCGACCATCCGCTTCTTCGCCAATGGCGCATCCTGCGGCGGTGCCATCGCGCTGACGCGGCTCGATGCGGGGTACGAAGTCCGCGTCAACTGGCTCACCGGAAGGATCGAGATTGTCGCTCGCGACGTCGCCAACTGACCGCAAGGATGCGGGATTTACACTGCTCGAGGTGCTGGTGGCGCTGGCGCTGGTCGCCGTCTCGGTCATCGCGATCGGCAGCGTGATGGGCGTCAAGACGCGCGGCGTGCGGTCGCTGGAGCAGCATGTCGCGCTGATGCAGGCGACGCGCACCTTGATGACGGTCGGCATTCCGCCGCGCGATGCGCTGCAGCCGGGCACGTCGAGCGGGCAGGCGGATGGCTATCGCTGGGTCATCGATGTCAGTCCGCTGGGAGGTGGATGGACGGTGTCCGACGCCAATGTTCCGTGGACGCCGGAGCTGGTGCGGATTCGCGTCAAATTGCCCGGCGGATCGCTGTCCGATATCCGCACGGTGCGGCTGATGCCGAGACCATCGGAATGACGCCGGCGCGCAAAAGATCCCGCGCGCATGAGCGCGGCTTCACGCTGATCGAGACCATCCTCGCGCTGGCGTTGATGGGGATGCTGCTGACGGCGCTCGCCACCATCACCGCGCAATGGCTGCCGAGCTGGAACCGCGGCCTCGACCGGATCCAGCGCAGCGAGCTGATCGGGATTGCGCTGGAGCGGATCGGCGCCGATCTCGCCGCGGCAGAGTTCATTCCCGCCAACCGCGACACCAAGCGGCCGCTGTTCGATGGATCGGAATTGTCTGTTACGTTCGTGCGGACGGCGGTCGGGCCGAATGCCGGGCCGGGGCTCGACATCGTCCACCTCGGCGAGACCAGGGATCACGGCGAGTTCGTCACCGTGCGCTCGCAGGCGCGCTTCACCCCGCTGGCCGATGGCGTATCGCTGTCCGAACAGGTGCATCTCGGCGGACCGGTGGTGCTGCTGCGTGCGCCCTACCGGCTGTCCTTTGCCTATGCTGGTCCCGACCGGATCTGGAAGCGGGTGTGGAAGCAGGCCGACCGGCTGCCGGCGATGATCCGCCTGACGGTGCGCGACGCCGCCAGCGAGCGCATCCTGTCGGTTTCGACCATCGCGCCGGTCCATGTCCAGATTCCGAGCGACTGCACCAAGCCGGACGGCAATTGCACCGACAAGGGCGATGCCGACAAGACCAATCCGGATAACGCGCCGAATGATGCGGGGAAGACGTGATGGATCTTCGCCGCAAACTGCGGGAGCGTTCGGCGAGCCGCGGCTTCGTCATCGTCGCCGTGCTCTGGATCCTGCTCGCGCTGTCGTCGCTGGTGCTGATCTTCTCGGCCTATCTCTCCGCGTCGGCCCGGGCGCTCGCGACCAACGACATGGCGCTGCAGACCGAAGCGCTGGTGTCGGCTGGGCTGGAGCTCGCCGCCTTTCAGCTGGCGCTGTCGGACGACAAGACGCGGCCGTCGCATGGCGCGTTCCATTTCCGGCTGGATGAGGCCGATATCGCCGTGGTCTTCACTTCGGAAGCCGCACGCATCGATCTGAACTACGCGTCGAAGACGACGCTGTCCGGCCTGTTCGCCGTGCTCGGCGCGCGCAAGGACGCGGCGACCGAATATGCCGACCGTATCGTCGGCTGGCGCACCCGGCCGACGGCGGGCAGCGAGAATGCCGAGGCGGCGCGTTACAACGCGCTCGGCTATGCGCCGCGGCAGGCGCTGTTCACCCATGTCAACGAATTGGCGCTGGTCGCGGGCGTGCCGGCGCAACTGGTCGATCGCGCGCTGCCCTTCGTCACGGTGTTCAACGGCTCGCCGGATGTCGATCCGGCGATCGCCGCGCCCGAGGTTCGCCTCGCCACCGGCCAGACCCCGCCGGACCAGCGCGGCGGGTTCGGCGATCCCATCAACGTCCAGAGCAGCTTTGGCTCGCAGCCGTCGACCCCGCAAAGCGCGGCGGCGCCGGCGCAAAGCCCGTGCTACCGGGTTGCGGTCACGATCCGCTTCCGCAACGGCCGCCGCACCACCTCGGAGGCCGTGATCGCGATGGGTGACAAGACCGAGCCGTATCGCGTGCTGTCCTGGCAGGACGACGTCGAGTTGCAGCAAACGGTTTCGCTGCGTGGGGGCAGACGATGACGCTGATCGCCGAGGCGCAGCAATGGTTCGAGCGGTGGATCGGCGCCGTTGCGATCGCAATCGACGGTGCCGCCGGCCGCTTCACGCGCCGGCGCGTCATCAGGCTCGAGGAAGACGTCGATGGCGCGTTCACGGCGAGCCTCGAAGGGCTCGCCCCGCGCGCGTTCCGGCTTGATCGCGACGCGCCGCAGCCGCCTTTGCCTGCGGATTGGAAGGCCGCGTTCGACGGCAGCCGCATCGAGATCGGATTGCGGTCCGATCATATCGTCAGCCGGGTGCTCGATTTCCCAAGCCAGGCCGGCGATTTCCTCGACGGCATGATCCGCGCGCAGGTCGACCGCCTGACGCCATGGAGCGCGACCGAGGCGGTGTTCGGCTGGGGCGCGCCGCAGCCGATCTCGGGCGATCGCATCGAGGTCGCGTTCAGCGCCACCGCCGCCACCAAGGTCGATCCGTTGCTGCGGCTGGCGAGGACGCTCGGCGCCGCCGCCGTTGCGGTCTCGGCGCCTTCGGTCGGCGGCGACGGCGCGCCGTTGCAGGTGACGCTGGTCGACAAGCAGCTCCGCGGCCTGGCCGGGCCGCAGGTGCCGCGCCTGCTGCGCATCGGGCTCGCTTCGGTGGCGGCCGCAGCCGCAACCTGCCTGCTGCTCGACATCTATCTCGGCGGCTGGCTGCAATCGGAGCAGGCGGATCTGCAACGCCAGATCGCGCAGCGCCGCGCCGCGTTGCGCATCGGTGCGGACGGCGCCTCGTCCGGGATCGCGCTTTTGGCCAAGCGCAAGCAATCGACGCCATCGAGCGTCATGGTGCTGGAAGCGCTCTCGCGCGTGCTGCCGGACACCACCTACGTGACGGAGCTGCGCATCGAGGGCAGCAAGATGCAGGTGATCGGCATGACGCAGGACGCGCCCGCGCTGATCCGGCTGCTGGAGCAGTCGCCGCAATTCACCCGCGCGACCTTCTTCGCGCCGACGACCCACGCCGCGAACGAATCCGCGGAGAGTTTCCACGTCGAAGCCAACGTCACCGCTTATTTCGGGTCAGGCTCATGAGCACATCGTTCCGGTCGCTGACGTCAATCGGCACTTCGCCCATGGTGGCGACGGCGAGCTATCTCGGCCTCGCGGCCGTGCTGCTGTTCGTGGTGGTGTCGTCGCTGCTCGATCTCGTCGGCCGTCGCGGCGAGATGGCGGCGACCGCGGCGCTGCTGGCGCAACTGGAGGGCCGCTCCAGGGCCAACACCGCGCCGGGCACAGCCGGCATGCCGGCGGGCTCGGCCTATCTCGAGGGCGCGACCGTCACCGTTGCCGGCGCCACGCTGCTGCAACGCGTCTCGGCCGCGGTGACGAAGTTCGGCGGCAACGTGCTGTCGACGCAGCTCGATGTTCCCAACGTTCCGGCCAAGGCCGGCTTCATCAGCATGGTGGCAAACTGCGAGATCGAGCAGGCGCAGTTGCAGCAGGTGCTCTACGATCTCGAGGCCGGCATGCCGTTCCTGTTCATCGACCAGCTGGTGGTGCAGCCGACCACCGATGACGCGGCCAAGGGCGCCGATCCGGCCAAGCTGCGCGTGTTGCTCGGTGTCTCCGGACAATGGCGAGGCGCGAAATGATGCGATGGCTTGCGGCGATCCTCGCGCTGTCGGCGCTGTTGCTGCATCCGGCCGCGGGCGCGGTGTCGGATGCCGGCGATGCCCTCGATGCGGGACTGCTCGACGACACCAGGCTCGGCGGACGCGCGCTGACGTCGCCGCCATCAGCCGAACAGCCCGTGACGTCGGTCCGCGTGGCGCCGGCGCCGGCACCGGCAGCCCGCCCGCTCAGCGACAATCCGCTGTGGGGAATCCCGGTCAAGACGCTGTCCAACACGCGCGACCGGCCGGTGTTCTCGCCGTCGCGGCGGCCGCCCCCTGCCGTCGTCGCGGAACCGGTCGCTGCGAAGGCGCCGCCGCCGCGCAAGGTGGAGATCGAGCCGCCGCCGCTGTCGCTCGTCGGCACCATCGCCAGCGGCGCCGACAGTTTTGGGATTTTTCTCGATCAATCGAACAAGGCCGCGCTGCGCTTGAAGATCGGCGACGATTTCCAGGGCTGGCGGCTGCGCATCATCAACGGACGCGAAGTCACGATGGAGAAGGACGAACAGCGGGCACTGCTGACGCTGCCGCAGCCGGGAAGCGAAGCCAGCGGCGAGAGCCGTCTGCTCCCGGTGAACGCTGAGCTAAGGCCGTTCCTGGTGCGACACTAGATCAACAATACGCTTCGTGATCGATATGCATGGTGACGGGACAAGCGGTGCGAGCAAGCTCACCTCGTTGCAACAAGCTTTTGCGCGTTGAACAGATCAGTCTTGAAACGCGCGGTTGCATCGATGAAGCGCGCTTGCAGCACGACGATTTGTCGAAGCATCAAAACAATATGTCGAAGCGGAAAAGATACGACGTGAAGTGTGTCTGTCACAAAACGGCATAGGATGCCGACAATAGTTCGGCTCGCTGCTTGCCACGAGCCCTTCGTGGCCGATGAGTGGACTGACAATGCACAAGATGCTGATGGCGACGTGCCTGGCTTTGCTGGCGGCGTTGGCCAATGCACGCGCCGCTAACGCCGGCGTGCTCGAAGAGGGCGCCGAACGCTATCGGCCCTATCTGATCGAAGGCGTCGCCAGCGCACTGGCCGGCGCGCGTGCATTGCAGGGGCGTGCTACTGCTGCCGATCTGCCCGGTGCAAAGAAGGCCTGGCTGTCGGCGCGCGCCGGCTGGGAGCGCTCCGAAGTGTTTACCGCGGGATTCGTCCCCGAGCTCGACGCGCAGATCGACGCCTGGCCGAACGCGGACAGCGGGTTCCACGCGATCGAAGCGAAATTGTTCGGCGCGGGCTCGACCGACGTCAACGCTGACGCGGCGGCGCTGGTCGCGCATCTCGACGATCTCCACGACAAGCTCAAGGACATCAAGCTCGCGCCGCAAGGCCTGCTCGATGGCACGGTGCGGCTCGCCTACGAAGTCGGTGAGAGCAAGGCCGATGGCGGTGAATCGCGGATCAGCGGCACCTCGCTCGACGACATGCGCAACAATATCGCCGGCATCGATTTCGCCTATCACACGATCTTCTCGGCCGCGCTCAAGCCGGTGGACGGCAAGCTCGACGAGATGGTGAGCAGCCGGATCGCGCAACTCGAGGCGATCGTCGCCACGTCAGATCTTCCGCATGTCGATATCGCCGATCTGCGCCGCACCAGCGAGGAGCTGGTGGTGGCGTTGCAGGGAGCGTCCGCCAAGCTCGGGCTGCAGCGGCCGACGCTCGAGGCCCAGGTCCGATGAATTCATCCCGATTGTGGCTGGCCGCGTCGATCGGCGGTGTGGTGGCTGTTGCGCTGCTCGGGCGCGCGGTGGCCTTTCCCGTCGACGGCAACAAGACCGTGCTGCCCGCGACCACCGAATTGAACGAGGACGCGCTCGACAAGCCGCGCGAAGTGTTCCGCTCGGAGGCCGCCGGCGCGAAATCCTATCTCGTCAATCTCGGCGATCTCGCCTTCAACTCACCGACCATCCTCGGCGAAGTCGCGCGGCAGGCCGGCGTGAGCTGCGGCACCTGTCACGTCAATGGCGTCAACAACGCCAAATTCTTCATGCCGAAGATGTCGGGCAAGCCGGGCACGTTCGACACCACCGGTCCGCTGTTCAATCCGAAGGCCAACAATCTGGTGCTCGATCCGGTGCGGATCCCGAGCCTGCGCGGCGCGCGCTATCTCGCACCCTACGGTGCCGATGGCCGTTTCGCCTCGCTGCGCGACTTCGTCCACAATGTCATCACCAACGAGTTCGCCGGACCCGAGCCGCAGCCGGCGACGCTCGATGCGATGGTGGCCTATATCCAGGACATCGACTTCCTGCCGAATCAGAGCCTTGGGCCGGGCGGGCGGCTGGTCGGCAAGATCAGCGAGTCCGAGCGCCGCGGCGAATCGCTGTTTGCAAGAGCGTTCCCGCACGATCCCGCCATGAGCTGCGCCGGCTGCCATGTTCCGTCGTCCGGCTTCGTCGATCATCAGCAGCACGACGTAGGTTCCGGCGGCCTGTTCAAGACGCCGACCTTGCGCAACGCCGACTTCAATGCGCCGTATTTCCACGACGGCCGCTTCGACGATTTCAATCAGGTGGTCGACTATTTCGACCGCACCTTCCAGCTTGGCCTCTCGGCGCAGGACAAAGGCGATCTCGTCGCCTATCTCACCGCCGTCGGCGACGGGGCGCAGCCCTACGAGCGCGATGGTGCCGGCGCGACGCTGAAGGAGATCAACGACTTCTCCTCGGTGCTCGCGACCGCGATTCCCGCCGGCGACAAGGACACGGTCACGCTCGCAGTCGATACGATCGGCCGCGAGCTGCGTGAGCTGACCGAGCAATATCCGGATCGCAAGAACACTGCAGTATCAGGCGGCGAGCAGCAACGCGTGCTTGCACGCAACAGTCTCAAGGAACTCGTGCTGACGCTGCGGCGAATCGATATGGCTGTCGCAACGGGGCGCAACGGCGATGCCGCGACCGAGTTCAGGAATTATCGCAACCTGATGGCGGCTGCCGTGCCTGCGCTGCTGGCCAGTGCCGAGCCGTGGTCGCTGTTCAATCAGGACGTGCATGACCAGCACTATGCTGCGCTTCGTCAGGTCATGCAGTCGAAGCACGTATCGCATTGATCGAGCTGTATTGAAGTTCAATCGCGCTGATCTGTTGCACAAGTTGTTCCAGAATCATTTCTAGTAAAAGTAGTAAATGTGAATCGCACAGATGCAGCTGAATGCTGCGGATGTCTCCACAGAAAATCTTGAACGTTTCGAAATTTATTCGCCGCTTTCACGGCAGCGAAAAGTCCGCGTCATGTTGTCGCATTACTCAAGGCGTGTTGCTCACTGCAAACACCCGAGGTCGACAATGACTTTCAATTACAACAAGCACTGGCGAACCAGCACCGCGATCTGCGTCGCATCATCGGTGCTCGTCGCAACAGCCGCTTATGCCGCTCACTATCCGGGCGGCCACAGCGATTGGGACAAGCGTTCGCATCACAACAACAAGGCGCATGAAGAGGGCGATCGTGCGCGCCACGACGGTGATCATGGCAAGGACCAAGGCAAAGATCATGGCGACAAGGTGAAGACCGCGTCGCCGATCAAGCATGTCATCATCCTGATCGGCGAAAATCGCGGCCTCGATCACACGTTCGGCGTCTACAAGCCCAAGGGCAAGGGCCAGACGATCTCGAACCTGCTGTCGAAGGGCATCGTCAACGAGGACGGCACGCCGGGCCCGAACTTCGCGCAGGCCCAGCAGTTCTCGGTCGCCGGCCAGACCTCGTTCTACATCGGCGCGCCGCAGATCTCGAAGTCGCCCTATAGCGCGACCAATATGATGCCGCAGCCCAACACCAACGGCACGCCGACCGCGCAGAGCGACACCGGCGCTCCGTTCAAGACGATCGCCGAAGCGAGCGTCGAGAAGGACATGGATCCGGCCGATCTCGATATCCTCACCACCGGCTTCAGCGGCCTGCCGACCGGCGCGCTCGATACCCGCGTTCCCGGCGCCGGCACGCTGACCGGACCGTTCCCGCTGCAGGGCGAGCAGATTAGCGACGACGACTACACCGGCGACACCACGCACCGCTTCTATCAGGACTGGCAGCAGGAAGATTGCAGCGCCGCCAGCGCCACCAAGAAGAACAATTCGGGCTGCCTGGCCGACCTGTTCCCGTTCGTGATGGCGACCTATTCGTCGTCCAACAAGAGCATGGCCAACTCGATGGGCTTCTATAACGCCCAGCAGGGTCAGGCTCCGGTGCTGAAGATGCTGGCTGACCGCTTCACCCTCGGCGACAACTTCCACCAGTCGTTCCACGGCGGCACCGGCGCCAACCACTTCATGCTCGGCACCGGCGATGCGGCGTTCTGGAGCGACGGCAAGGGCAACCCGGTCACCCCGCCGACCAGCCTGATCGCCAATCCGAACCCGGTCGCGGGCTCGGTTAACAAATACATGGTCGACGGCAATTTCAGCAATTGCTCGGACGTGTTCCAGCCCGGCGTGAAGCCGATCGTCACCTATCTCAACAACCTGCCGTACGCGGCTGAGCCGAACTGCAAGCCCAACCACTTCTATATGCTCAACAACACCAACCCCGGCTATCTGCCGAACGGTGCGCTGTCGGGCGGTAGCAACCTTCCGCCGTCGCCGGTTCGCACCATCGGCGATGCGCTGATCGAGAAGAACATCACCTGGACCTACTATGGTGGTGCCTATAACGACGCCGTGGCGCTGTCGAACGCCGCGGTCGCCGCCAATCCGGCGAACCCCGACCTCAATGCCGCAGCCGTGGCCGATCCGGCCCACGCGCTCGGCGTTGCCTACTGTCAGATCTGCAATCCGTTCCAGTATGCGACCTCGATCATGGCCAGCCCGGCCGTGCGTCAGGCCCATGTCAAGGACACTGCCGATCTGATCACGGCGATCCAGAACAACACGCTGCCCGCGGTGTCGTTCGGCAAGCCGGACGGTCTGCTCGACGGTCACCCGCAGAGCTCGAAGGTCGATCTGTTCGAGGCCTATGCCCTGAACGTGCTCAACGCGCTGGACAACAATCCGGAGCTGAAGGCCGAGACCGCGGTGTTCATCACCTGGGACGAGGCCGGCGGCTACTGGGACTCCGGCTACATCCAGTCGATCGACTTCTTCGGCGACGGACCGCGCATGCCGATCCTGATCCTGTCGCCCTATTCGACGGGCGGCAAGGTCTACCACAACTACGGCGACCACGTTTCGCTGCTGAAGTTCATCGAGCGCAACTGGGCTCTCCAGCCGCTCACCAACCGCAGCCGCGACAACCTGCCGAATCCGACCTACTCGAAGAACAACGAGTATGTCCCGACCAACAGCCCGGCGCTGTCGGACATGTTCGACGCGTTCGACTTCTCCAAGCCGGCGGTGACGCTGTCCTATACGGAGTGATCTTACTCCGGACGTAATCCATCCGAGACCGGCGCCGATCGAACCGATAGTTCGGTCGGCGCCGCCGTTTTTGGCCGACTGCGTAAGGGCATGAGATGAAGTGCAAAGAGAAGATGTCTTTGGGGCGTTGGATCGCCCTGACCTGCTTGCTCGCTGGCGTTCTGCTTGCCTTGCCGGCCGATGCACAGCAGTTTTCCGCCGATCTCGTCGCGCGGAATGGCGCCACCGTGAGGTCGATCGGAACCTTGCGGGTCTCCGGTCCGAAGGCCCGGATCGAGACGACGGCGTTTCCGGATGGTTTTTTCCTGGTCGATGCGGCCGGACCCGCGGCGTATTTCGTCCGACCGGACGCGCGCATCTTCATGGATGCGAAGCAGTCGAGTCCGCTGACCCGGATGTTGGTTGCGGTCGATCCCGACGATCCCTGCCGCCAATGGCAGGCCATGGCCGAACTCGCCGCGCCGCTTGATCGCAACGCATGGCGGTGCGAACGCAGCGGTGAGGAACTGGTCGCAGGGCGCAAGGCAGACGTCTATCGGGTCGAGGCGCCGGCCGGCCTCGGATTTGTCGGCTGGGTCGACCGCGATCGCAGATTTCCCGTGCAGATCGAGACCGCGGATGGCGTGGTGATCTCGGCCGACCACATTCGCGACGAGCCGCAGCCGGCGCAATCGTTCGCGATCCAGGCAGGCTTGCGCAAGCTCGATCCGCAGGCCTTGATCCGGAGGATTCAACAGAGCGACGTCTGGGTCGCGCCACCGGCCTCGCAATGAGCTTCAATACAGCCGCGTGCGATAGGCCTCTTCCATCGTCTTCTCGGCAACCTCGACCTCGACCGCGGCAGTCTGCTCGGCGATGATCCGGCCGAGCGTCGGAAAACTGTGGCGCTCGACCTGGGTGGCGGGATTCCACAGTTTCGAGCGCATCAGCGCCTTGCCGCAATGGAAATAGCTCTCGTCGACATGCACTTTCAGGCCGATGTTCGGCGTGACGTTCTGCACGGTCAGCGGCGTCAGCAAACCGGGCTCCTGTGAGATCTCGGCGTGACCATTGACGCGCAGCGTCTCGTTGATGCCGGGCACGAAGAAGATCAGGCCGATGCCGGGCGAGGCGATGATATTGCCGAAGGTGTCGACGCGGTTGTTGCCGCGGCGGTCCGGGATGAGAAGCGTCTTGTCGTCGATCACGGCGACGAAGCCCGGCGCATCGCCGCGCGGGCTGGCATCGGCGTGGCCCTTGCCGTCGCTGGAGGCGATGACGAGGAACGGCGACAGCGCGATGAAGTCGCGACAGAACTTGTCGAGATGGTCGAGCACCTTCTTCTCGGCAAGCGGGCTCAGCTGCCCGAAATGAGCGCGAAGATCGTCCTGCGATTTGACCGGCGGCTTGCCGCCCGCGCCCTGGCTGTCCATGGTCGAACCCCTTCCTGACCCATCAATGTATAGCGCATCCAATGGGCGGATCACCGCGCCATGCTGCGCTGGCCCGAGCTGTCCGGCTCGCGCATGCCGCATAAGCGAAGCTAATATTTCATTCGATATTCCAATGGTTTGAACCGGCGGTCGGGTTCCCGACACCTATCCTTGCCATGTCCTGCCGCACTGCCACAAATCAGCCTCATATGACCAGCGACGTCCCCGGGCCATGAGGAACCGATGACCGAGCCGTCGCGGGATATCACCGAATTTCGCTTCTCGACCGCGCATTTCGGCGCGCGCGACCGGCTGCCGATTTTCCGCGAGCAGATCGGGCGGATGATCGTGAAGCTCGATACCGAACCACTGGGCGACGGCGGATTCCACGCCGAAGCGAATGTCCGCGAGCTGGCCGGGCTCGGCATGGGATCGTGGGCGTGCAGCAACCTCAAGATCGCGCGGCCGCGCGAGCTGCTCGACGGCACCGACGATCTGGTGCTGACCATCATCACCAGCGGCAACACGCGCGCCTCGCAGCGCGGTCGGGACATCGAGCTCGGCCCGGGTGAAGCCGTGCTGCAGTCGAGCGCGGAGGCCGGCAACATGATCGTTCCGGCCGCGCCGAGCCGCTTCTTCGGCCTCCGCCTGCCGCGCAAGGCGCTGGCACCGCTGGTGCGCGATCCCGAGGACATGCTGATGCGGCCGCTGCCGGCCAACACCGAGGCGATGCGGCTGCTTGCGCTCTACGCCCGGGAGCTCGACGACGGCTACCAGCTTTCGACGCCCGATCTGGCCGAAGCCGTCGTCAAGCATCTCACCGACCTCGGTGCCCTGATCATCGGCGCCAACCGCGACGGGGCGGAGGTCGTGGAGGAACGCGGCCTGGCGGCGGCGCGGCTCACCGCGGTCAAGGCCGACATCGCCGAGAATCTCAGCTATGGCGACCTGTCCTTGCCCGCCGTCGCGTCACGGCTGAAACTGACGCCGCGTCATATCCAGCGGCTGTTCGAAGGCGCGGGCTCGACATTCTCCGAGTTCGTGCTCGGCCAGCGCCTGGCGCGCGCGCATCGCCTGCTGACCGACCCGCGCCGGATCGACACCACCATCGGCACCATTGCGTTCGAGTCGGGCTTCGGCGACCTGTCCTATTTCAACCGCACCTTCCGCCGGCACTACGGCGCGACGCCATCCGAAATCCGCATCGTGCCGCGGAGCGCCCGCTAGCAGGTCGCTGCTCTCGACGGCACGTCGTGGTGATCCCCCGCGCTGTCTCCGACAGGGCATGCTCGCCTCCGCGCCCAAATCGCGGACGGCTGTCGCATTTGTCCTAATTCCTGTCGCATCACGCCGAGCCGGCGTTCCACGACATCTCTAAAAGGCGCCTCCGATGATCGTGTCGTTCGATCCGGAGCGGCATCGGTCTGCCGTTCCGTGGCCAAGGATCGTGCCGTCTGACCGCCGATTTCGTCCGAACAAGAAAAGGAACGACAATGCCTCATTTGGTTGCACGCAGCTTTCTGGTCCTGTTCGCCGCCTTGCTGCCCTGGTGCGCGCGGGCGAACGACACCTCCGCGACACTCGAGACCGGCGGCCTTCGCTTCAAGCACGACCCCGACATCGTGATGCGCTCCGAGGATCTGTTCATTTCGGAGCGCGAGATCCGGATCGTCTACAAATTCATCAACGCTTCGGCGGCCGACAAGACGATCATGATCGCGTTCCCGATGCCCGACATCGTCGGAACGGAAGACGACGAGAACATCGGGATTCCGACCGACAATTCCGAGAACATCTTCGACTTCCGCGTCAGTGTCGACGGCAGGCCGGTCGCGCCACGGCTCGAGCAGACGGCGCTGGCGAAAGGCGTCGATCAGACCCCGCTGTTGCGCACGCTCGGAATCCCGCTGATGCCGATCAGGGGGCCGGCCGGCGAGCGTCTGGACAAATTGCCGAAGTCGAACTGGCCGGAGCTCGTCAAGCTCGGCGTTGGCGCGATTCAGACCTATGGCTCCGGTGGGCCGATGGAAGACCATCTGGTGCCGACCTGGACGCTACGTTCGGCCTATACCTGGATGCAGAGCTTCCCCGCGGGACGGGAGACGACGTTCGAGCAGACCTATCGTCCGAGCGTCGGCGGCTCGGTGCAGACCATCATCGGCGCCGACAATTGGCGCAGCAATCCTGAAGCGAAAGGCTTTCTCGCGTCCTATTGCATCGATGACGACATGATCCGTACCATCGAACGGGCGCGTGCGGCGAAGCGCCTCGACTATCCGCCGTTCAGCGAACGCTCGATTGCCTATGTGCTTTCGACCGGCGCCAATTGGGCGGCGCCGATCGGCGATTTCCATCTGACCATCGACAAGGGCGAGCCGTCCAATCTCGTCAGCTTCTGCGCCGACGGCGTCAAGAAGACCGGGCCGACGCGCTTCGAGGTTCGGCATTCGAATTTCACGCCGTCGCGCGACCTGAAGATCGTGATCTTCGTTCCGATCAAGAGCTGAGACCGACGGGATGATGATGAAGCAACGAAAGCCCACCGTGATGCGATGGTTGTGCGCAGCGGCGCTGTTGTCGTGCATCGCCGGCTTTGCGGTCCGGGCAGCGGCGCAGTCGACCGATCCGCATCAACCGACGGTGCTCGGTCTCGGCGTCAACCGCGCCAACATCACTAATGACGTCAAGGGCCACTACTACACCTTCATCGCCGGGCCGGGCCATGTCGATGTCGAGCTCGCTTTCAAGGAGATGGGCGTGTTCGGCAATCCGCTGCCGCAGCATCTCAACTTCGATTTCTGGAACAGCGACGGCGTCCGTCTGTCCCATCTCGAAGTGTTGTCCAAAGGCGGCGGCTTTGGCCGCAGCCACACTGACGCGGATCTGCCGACGCAGCAGCGGATCAATCTGGCGGTCTCGACGCAATGGGGCGCGATCAAGGTCGGCGGCTACTACGAGATCGAGCTGAAGGGCGTCGTCGCGCCGGCGGCGCCGATCGGAGCCGGCGTCAAGCCGGAGGCGTCCGAGCCGCTGACGCGGCCATAGCGGTACGACGCTGTCGTCTACACCAACGCCCTGTAACAGAAGCTGACGCGACGTCGATTTCGAATGCATCGACGATTCGCGTCCGCCCTCGGCCCAATGCACGGCAGCGTGTCTTCACAATGTTGCGCGATGTCGCATATGTCCAATCCCGCGTCGCCTCAGTCCGAGCCTGTCAGCCCCCATGCGCCTAAAAGGCAGCCCCGGTGATCGTCGCACTCGATGCGATTCGACTGCGATGCATTGAGGCGACTTGAGACCATCCAGGAGAATATGATGACGTTTCCGTTCCGAGGATACTTTCTTGCGTTTGGTGCCAGCCTGGCGCTGTCGGGCGCTGCCATGGCGCAGGATATCAGCGTAGCCGTGGTCGGCCCGATGACCGGCTCCGAGGCGAGCTTCGGCCAGCAGTTCAAGAACGGCGCCGAGCTTGCCGTCGACGAGATCAATGCGGCCGGCGGCCTGCTCGGCAGGAAGCTGAAGCTCGAGATCGGCGACGATGCCTGCGATCCGAAGCAGGCGGTGTCGGTTGCCGAGAAGATGGCAGGCATGAAGATCCCGTTCGTCGACGGCCACTTCTGCTCGTCGACATCGATCCCCGCATCCGACGCCTATGCCGAGGGCAACGTGCTGCAGATCACGCCCGGCTCGACCAACCCGCAATTCACCGAGCGCGGCCTGTGGAACACGTTCCGTGTCTGCGGCCGCGACGACCAGCAGGGCATGGTCGCAGCCGCCTACATCATCAAGAACTACAAGACCAGGAACGTCGCGGTCATTCACGACAAGACCACCTACGGCAAAGGCCTTGCCGACGAGACCAAAAACGCGATCAACGCCGCCGGCGTGAAGGAGAAGCTCTACGAGGCCTACACCAAGGGCGACAAGGACTTCGCCGCGCTGGTGTCCCGCTTCAAGAAGGAACAGATCGATCTCGTCTATGTCGGCGGCTATTACGCCGAGGCGGCGCTGATCCTGCGCCAGATGCGCGAGCAGGGCGTCAATGCCGTGCTGATGGGCGGCGACGCGCTGGTCGACAAGCAGTTCGCGGCGATCGCCGGTCCGCTCGCTGAAGGTTCGCTGTTCACCTTTGCGCCCGATCCGCGCAAGAAGGTGACCGCGGCCGCGACCCTGAAGAAGTTCAAGGACAAGGGCATCGATCCGGACGGCTACACGCTCTACAGCTACGCCGCGTTCCAGATCTGGAGCCAGGCCGTCGCGCGCGCCAAGACCACCGACGCCAGGAAGATCGCGGCGACCATCAAGGCAGGCCACTGGGACACCGTGCTCGGCAGCATCAGCTACACGCCGAAGGGCGACATCACCCTGATCGACTACGTCGTCTACCGCCGCGACAAGGACGGCAACTACGCCGAACTGCCAGCCGGGCAATGACCGCACGCCGCCGCATCGGTGCTCCTCCCCTTGACCGATGCGGCGACTGCCTCTGCCCGGCTGCGCCGGCTCACAGCGCCAACGGTACAGACCCTCTGCCAGCCCCGGGTGTTGGCGCTGTGAGACCTGCGATGCGCCTTGTCGTGCGCGTTGCAGTGTGCCGTACCGCCTGACTTGCCCGATGCAAACGACCGCTCATTCAACGATTGCCACCAATCAACCGGAAAATTCGATGATCTCCCGTCGCCTGACATTCACCTTGCTCTCGGCTCACCTCGTCGGCGCGGTCGCGCTCCTCTTCACCGCGCAGCATGCATTTGCGGCGGACAAGACCGGCTGCCGCGACTTCGATGGCATGATGCGCTTCCAGAACTCCTCGATCGCACTGTGCGATGCCCGGAATTTTGCCGAATACACCCTGCCGACCGGCAAGATCACCGGCTTCAATTCCAATACCAACGAGGCCGAGATCGAGGCCAGGCAGGATCTCGAGGGGCGGCTGACGCAGCTGCTCTACACGGTGCCGAAGGGCGCGTCGTCGGCCGAGGTGTTCCGCAGCTACAAGGATTATCTGCCGACCGCCGGCTATCGCGTGCTCTATGAGGCGAAGGGTCCCGCATTCGGCGGTGCGCAAGGCAGCTTCTTCGAGAGCATGGGTCCCGGCGGCCAGATCGTCGGCTACAGCGCGGACCAGTCGCGCTACCTCGCCGCGGTGAAGGAGGAGGGGGCCGCCAAGACCTACATCGCGCTCTACATCGTCGAATACGAGGACGGCTACAACCCCGAGATCAAGGTCGAGAAGGGCCAGGTCGTGGTCCGGCTCGACGCCGTCCAGGTCGGAGAGATGAAGAACGGCATGGTCCCGGTCTCGGCCTCCGAGATCGCCAAGAAGCTGGACACGTCGGGACAGGTGATCCTTTCGGGCATCCTGTTCGACTTCAACAAGTCGCAGCTGAAGCCGGATTCGCGGCCGGCACTCGACGAGATCGCGGCATTCCTGAAGAAGGACCCGGCGCGAAAGGTCTATCTCGTCGGCCACACCGACAATGTCGGCGGCTTCGACTTCAACATGCAACTGTCTCAGGCTCGCGCCGAGGCCGTGGTTGCCGATCTCGTCTCGACCTACGGGATCACCCCTGCGCGGCTGAAGGGCTACGGCGCCGGCCTGCTCGCGCCGATCGCCAGCAACGCCACCGACGACGGCCGCGCCAAGAACCGCCGCGTCGAGCTGATTCCGCAATAGCCGAACGGGCAATCGCTCACAGCAAGAGAAGAGAAAGCAAGTGTCTCAGATGAGTCTGGCCAATGGCGGAGGGCGCAGCGGCGATGGTTCGGCCGCGTGGCAATCCCAAGGTGCGTCTCAAGGCGCCTCCCATTCCTATCCGCTGCTGGTCCACGATCACGGATTGGCGACGGCGCTGAAGCTGCTGCTCGAAACCCTGCCTTACGCGCTGGCGCGATGGGGCGTGCTGCTCGCCTTCGCCGCGGCCTGCGTGGTCTGGGCCGTGGTCGCGATCGGCGGGGCGGTCTGGCTCGGCACCCACGTCGCCGCCGTGTTCGGCTATGGCTGGTTCCTTGTCACCCTTCTCATCGCAGGTTGGATCTGGGGCGCGATGCTGCGCTACGTGCTGCACATGATCGCTTGCGGCCATGTCGCCGTCATCACCGAGCTGATCACGCGCGGTCAGGTCGGCAATGGCAGCGAGGGGCAATTCGCCTATGGCCGCCGCATCGTGATGGAACGGTTCGGCGAGGTCGCCGTCCTGTTCGGGCTCGGCGCGCTGGTTCGCGGCGTGCTGCGCGCCTTCCACAACGCGCTGGATACGCTCAGCGAATGGCTGCCGACGCCGGGCGTCAGTACGATCGTCGGCCTGGTCAACACGATCCTGACCGCGGCGACGCGCTACCTCGACAAGGTCGTGCTGTCCTACGACCTTGCGCGCGGCGGCGGCGATCCCGGGAAGAACATCCAGGACGGCCTGGTCTATTACTGCCAGAACGCGCGGCCGATCCTGACGACATCGATCTGGATGGTGATTGCGGAGCGGATCCTGAGCATCCTGCTGTGCCTGGTGCTGCTGGTGCCCGCCGGATTGGTGACGGTGTGGCTGCCGGATTCCGTCCGGGAGTATGGCGCCGCCGTCACCGTCTCGATCGCGCTGCTGCTGACCTTGACATTGCGCGCGGCGTTCGTCCACCCGCTGTTCCTGATCTGCATCATGATCCGGTTTCATGCGCTGATCGAAAACCAGCCGATCAACGCGACCTGGGTCGGCTATCTCGATGGTCTCTCCGACAAGTTCCGCAAGATCGGGCGCTGAAGGCGACGGGGCCGGGCTCCCCGCCGCCGGAGCGATTTCATTCCAATTCCAATTGGAGCGGAAAATGCGCTAGTCTGCCCGCAAGCAAGAACAATTGCGGACGAGGCGCAGCCATGACCCATCAGCAATCCTCCAATCAAGGTTCCACGGCGCTGCCGCGCCGCAAGCTCGGCCGCACCGGGCTCGACGTCTCGATCCTCGGCTTCGGGACCGCGCCGCTCGGCGATCTCTTTGCGCATCTCGACGATGCGGCCGCGATCGCGGCGGCCGAGCGGGCCTTTGCGCTCGGCGTCAATCTGCTGGATTCCTCGCCGCTCTACGGCCATGGCCTCGCCGAGCATCGCAGCGGCACGGCGCTGCGCCGGGTGGCGCGCGACGACATCGTCGTCTGCACCAAGGTCGGGCGCTGGATGGATCCGTTCCACGACCGCGGCAGCGGCTCGAATTTCGTCGGCGGCGCGCCGCATCGCGCCGTGGTCGACTACTCCTACGATGGCACGATGCGCTCGGTCGAACAGTCGCTGCTGCGGCTCGGCACCGACCGGCTTGATCTGCTCCTGATCCACGACGTCGACGTCTGGACCCATGGCACTGAGGCGATCGAGGCCCGGTTCCGCGAGGCGATGGAAGGGGCTTATGTGGCGCTCGACAGGCTGCGCGCCGAGCGTGTGGTCAAGGGCATCGGCATCGGCGTGAACGAAGCCGATATGTGCGTGCGTTTCGCCAAGGCCGGAACCTTCGACACCATGCTGCTCGCCGGCCGCTATTCGCTCCTCGAGCAGCCGGCGCTCGCCGAATTCCTGCCGCTCGCCGAGAAGCAGAACATCGGCATGATGCTCGGCGGCGTGTTCAACTCCGGCATCCTCGCCACCGGTGCGGTCGCAGGCGCCAAGTACAATTACAAGGATGCGCCGCCTGAGGTGATGCAGAAAGTAGCGGCGATCGAGCGTGTCTGCCGCGCCCACGGCGTGGCGCTGCCGACCGCAGCACTGCATTTCGCGCTGGGCCACCCGGCCGTGGCGAGCCTCGTGCTCGGCGCGCAGACGCCGCAGGAGGTCGACCGCAACGTCGCCGCGCTGTCGACACCGGTACCGTCAGCGCTATGGCGCGACCTCAAGGCCGAGCGGCTGCTCGACGCGGCCGCGCCGGTGCCGGCATGATGCGGATCGATTCGCATCATCATGTGTGGCGGCTTGCGCGCGCCGATTATGGCTGGTTGACGCCGCAGCTTGCGCCGCTCTATCGCGATTTCGATCTTGCCGACCTGGCGCCGCATCTCGCCGCCGCCGGGATCGAGGGCACGATCCTGGTGCAGGCGGCGCCAACCGAGGCGGAGACCGCCTTCATGCTCGATATCGCCGCGCATGCCGAGCAGGTCCGCGGCGTGGTCGGCTGGATCGATTTCGACGCCGACGATGCCGTCACGCGGATCGATGCGATCGCATCGCGCGAGCTGCTGGTCGGCCTGCGGCCGATGGTCCAGGACATCGCCGACGACGACTGGCTGCTGCGGCCTGCGCTGGCGGCGCAGTGTGAGGCGATGGCACGGCATGATCTCGTATTCGACGCGCTGGTGCTGCCGCGCCATTTGCCACGTCTCGTGCAGGTGGTCGATCGCCACCCCGATCTGCAATTCGTGCTCGACCATTTCGGCAAGCCGCATCTTTCCACCGGCGACATCGCGGCCTGGAAGGACGACATCGCTGCGCTCGCTGCGCGCGCCAACATCGTCTGCAAGCTGTCGGGACTGGTGACCGAGGCGGCGCCGGGCTGGCAGGTCGCCGACCTCAAAGAGGCGGTGGATCACGCGCTGTCTTGTTTCGGCCCGCAGCGCATGCTGTGGGGAAGCGACTGGCCGGTGGTCAATCTCGCCGGCGGTTATGCCCAGTGGTTCGCGGCGGCCGAGACGTTGCTGGCTGATTTGTCAAGTGAAGCGAAGGCCGCGATTTTCGGCGGCAATGCGGCGCGGGTGTATTTGTCAAGCCGTGGGCGGGGGAGCGCGCGCCAAATTTGATCCACAGCGCGCCTTGATGAATCATTCGCCGATGGTCCATAAGCGGCGTCCGCGTCGCTGACCGGTGGCGCGACGGTTGCAGAGAGACGAGCGTGGCAAAGATTCATCGACAGATTGCGCAGGAGCTTGGGGTTCGCGACGAGCAGGTCGAGGCGGCGGTGACGCTGCTCGACGGCGGTGCGACGGTGCCGTTCATCGCGCGCTACCGCAAGGAACTGACCGGCGCGCTCGATGACGCGCAGCTGCGCACATTGGAAGAGCGGCTGACCTATCTGCGCGAGCTCGAGGAGCGCCGCGCCGCGGTGCTCAATTCGATCCGCGAGCAGGGCAAGCTCGATGCCGCGCTCGAAGCCCAGATCATGGCGGCCGACAGCAAGGGCCGCCTGGAAGACATCTATCTGCCGTACAAGCCGAAGCGCCGCACCAAGGCGGAGATCGCCAAGGAAGCCGGGCTCGAGCCGCTCGCCGATCAGCTGCTGACCAAGCCCGAGCACGATCCGAAGGAAGCGGCCGCGCCTTTCGTCAACGCGGAGAAGGAAGTTGCCGACGTCGCCGCCGCGCTGGAAGGCGCGCGCGCGATCCTGGTCGAACGCTTCGCCGAGGATGCCGACCTGATCGGCGCGCTGCGCGAGGAGATGTGGTCGAACGGCGTGATGGCCTCGACCGTCCGCAAGGGCAAGAAGACCGAAGGCGAGAAGTTCAAGGACTATTTCGACTACAGCGGGCCGCTGCCGAAGCTGCCGTCGCACCGCATCCTGGCGCTGTTCCGCGGCGAGAAGGAGGAGATCCTCGATCTCGCGCTGAAGCCCGAGGCGCAGGAGCCGGTGGCCGGCGTGCCAACCCGCTACGAGCTGAAGATCATGCATCGCTTCGCGATCTCCGATCAGGGCCGCAAGGGCGACAAATGGCTGATGGAGACTGCGCGCTGGGCCTGGCGCACCAAAATCCAGATCCATCTCAACATCGATCTGCGGATGCGGCTGTGGACCGCGGCTGAGACCGAAGCCGTGCGCGTGTTCGCCTCGAATTTGCGTGATCTGCTGCTCGCTTCACCCGCCGGTGCCCGCGCCACGATGGGGCTCGATCCCGGTTACCGCACCGGCGTCAAGGTCGCCGTGGTCGATGCCACCGGCAAGGTGCTGGCGACGACGGCGATCTTTCCGCACGAGCCGCAGCGGCGCTGGGACGAGGCGCTCGCGATCCTCGGCAAGCTCGCGATCGAGCACAAGGTCGAGCTGATCGCGATCGGCAACGGCACCGCCTCGCGCGAGACCGACAAGCTCGCGACCGAGCTGGTGAAGCGGCTGCCCGACCTGAAGATGACCAAGATCGTCGTCTCCGAGGCCGGCGCCTCGGTCTATTCGGCTTCCGCTTTCGCCTCGAGCGAATTGCCCGAGCTCGACGTCACCCTGCGCGGCGCGGTCTCGATCGCGCGCCGTTTGCAGGATCCGCTGGCCGAGCTGGTCAAGATCGATCCGAAGGCGATCGGCGTCGGCCAGTATCAGCACGATCTCGGCGAAGCCAAGCTCGCGCGCTCGCTCGATGCCGTGGTGGAGGATTGCGTCAACGGCGTCGGCGTCGACGCCAACACCGCCTCCGTGCCGCTGCTGGCGCGGGTGTCCGGCATCGGTCAGGGGCTGGCGCAGAGCATCGTGCAGCACCGCGACGCCAACGGCCCGTTCAAGTCGCGCAAGGCGCTGAAGGACGTGCCGCGGCTCGGCCCGAAGGCATTCGAGCAGTGTGCCGGCTTCCTGCGCATCACCAATGGCGAGGATCCGCTCGACACATCGGGCGTGCACCCGGAAGCCTATCCGGTGGTGCGGCGCATCCTCGAGGCGACCAAGAGCGACATCAAGGCGCTGATCGGCAATTCCGACATCATGCGCGGGCTGAAGCCGCAATCCTTCGTCGACGACACCTTCGGTCTGCCGACCGTCACCGACATTCTGCGCGAGCTGGAAAAGCCCGGCCGCGATCCGCGTCCGGCGTTCAAGGCCGCGGTGTTCAAGGAAGGCGTCGAGGAGGTCAAGGACCTCAAGAAGGGCATGATCCTCGAAGGTACCGTGACCAACGTCGCCGCGTTCGGCGCCTTTGTCGACATCGGGGTGCACCAGGACGGCCTCGTCCACATCTCGGCGATGTCGAAGACCTTCATCAAGGACCCGCGCGAGGTGGTGAAGCCCGGCGACATCGTCAAGGTGAAAGTGCTCGACGTCGAGGTCGCGCGCAAGCGCATCGCGCTGACTTTGCGTCTCGACGATGAGGTCGGCGCGAAGAAGGAGACTTCGGGCGCACGCGACGAATCCCGCGGCTCCGGCCGGATGACGTCGTCAGCGCCACGCAAGGCGCCGGAACAGGCCGGCGGCGCGCTCGCCGACGCGCTGCGTCGCGCCGCCGAGAAGAGCGGCGGCGGCAAGGCGACGTGAAGCTGCTGGCACAGCTATCGTAGGGTCGGCACGCTCCGCTTTGCCCACCCTGCGGACTGCGCGCTTGCGGCATCGGATCAACGTCGCGTGATGCCGATCCGGAAAAACCGCATCAAGATCAGCGGTCCCTCATCCAACCTAAATCGCGTGTCAGAATCTGGCGCATTTGTCAGTTGAAGGCAGCCGCCGGTTTGCGTCTGCTGTCCACGTCGGCTTGCGGCGAAGAACTCGCGCCGCAGCTCAGTGACGGAGGATCTCGCGATGAAAAACAGGCTCTTCACAGGTCTCGTGGCTGCGATGGTCGCGGCCGGCGTGGCGTTTGCGCCGGCGGCGTTCGCCAGAGGCGGCGGTGGTGGCGGCGGCCATGGCGGTGGCGGCGGTGGTGGTCACGGTGGCGGCTTCGGCGGCGGCATGCATGGCGGTTTTGGTGGCGGTATGCACGGCGGCGGCATGGCCTTCGCGCATATGGGCGGCGGCCCGCAGTTCGGCGGTGCGCATGTTGGCGCACCGATGGGCCGCGCGGCCTTCGGACCGCGCTTTGCCGGTGCCGGATTCCACGGCCCTCACGGTTTCCATCATCACGGCTTCTTCCGCCACCATCGCTTCGTTGCCTTCGGCGGCGGGTATTATGACGGCTACTATGATGGCTGCTGGAGCCGGACAGTAACGCCGTACGGATGGCAGTGGGTCAATGTGTGCGGGGATTATTGGTAACACGGACCGCACTGTTGACGCGGTCGCCGCCAGGCGTTCCATCCAGCCCCGGAATGGAATAGTCTGGTGGCGATCGTCGCGGGGCGCGCTCGGAGATATCGAACACGATGACCGGAGCTCACCGCCGCATTCTCGTCGTCGAGGACGATCCTGAAACCGCCGGCCAACTGGTCGAGCAGCTCACCACCAGCGGCTATGACGTCGATCTCGCCGCCAGCGGCCGCGAGGCGCTGAGCCACGGCGCGGCACGCGACTATGCGGTGATCACGATCGACCGCATGCTGCCCGACATCGACGGCATCGCGGTGATGCGCCAGCTGCGCGACGACGGCATCGCGGTGCCGTTCCTGATCATCAGCGCGCTCGGCGAGGTCGACGACCGCGTGCGCGGCCTGCGCGCCGGCGGCGACGACTATCTGGTCAAGCCGTTCTCCTTTGTCGAGCTGCTGGCGCGGCTGGAGGCGCTGGGCCGCCGCAGTGAGACCGTGGCGAAGGAGACCATCCTGCGGGTCGGCGATCTCGCGATCGACCTGATCGCGCGCACCGCGAGCCGCGGCAACCGCAGGATTCCGCTGCTGCCGAAGGAGTTCCAACTGCTCGAATATCTCGCGCGCAACGAGGGCCGCGTGGTGTCGCGCGCGATGCTGCTGCAGCACGTCTGGGATCTGCATTTCGATCCCTCCACCAACATCATCGACGTTTATGTCGGACGAGTCCGCCGCAAGGTCGACGATCAGCAGGCTTATCCGCTGATCCACACCATCCGCGGCATCGGGTATTGCCTCCGTGCTCCTGGCTAAGACGCTACGCTCATCGACGTACCGCCTGGCGTTGATCGCCATCGGCACGTTCGGCCTGCTCGTTTCGGCGATCTTCGCCTATGTCTACTGGTCGACCGTCTCCTATGTGCGTGAGCGCGCGGATCGCGCGATCATGAGCGAGCAGGCGGTCCTGCGCGACGTCTTCGCGCGCACGGGGCGCGACGGTCTCGTCGCCCTGATCGACCGGCGCATCGCGGACGGCAGTCTTGCCGATCGCGTCTATCTGCTGGCAGGGTCCGGATCGGCGCTGCTTGCCGGCAACCTCAAGCAGTGGCCGGCGGGCGCAGGGCAGGGATGGACGGAATTCCGCGCGCCGGGGCTGTCGCACGCCTCGGAGGGGCCGCTGCTGCGCGGCGTGACCGAGACGCTGGCGAATGGCGATCGGCTGCTGGTTGCGCAGGATATCAGCGATCTCGAGAGCTTCACCGCGCGGATCAGGATGGCCGGCATCGCAGTCGGCCTGCTGATCATCGTGCTCGCCGCCGGCGCCAGCGTCGGGGTGACGCGGCGTACGGTCGGCCGCATCGAATCGATCAATGCGACCAGCCGCGCCATCATGGCTTCGGGTCTCGACCAGCGCATCCCGCTGCGCGGCAGCCATGACGAATGGGACCGCGTCGCCGAGAACCTCAATCTGATGCTCGACCGCATCCAGACCCTGATGGGCGACGTCAAGCAGGTCAGCGACAACATCGCGCACGATCTGCGCACGCCGCTGACCCGGATGCGCGGCCGCCTCGAAAAGGCCTATCATGCCCCGCGCAACGGCGAGACCGACGCGGCGCTGATCGGCGACACCATCGCCGATCTCGACACCGTGCTGGGGATGTTCGCTTCCCTGACACGGATCTCCGAGATCGAGACGCGCGCCCGGCGCGGCGCCTTCCGAACCGTCAACCTGGTCGAGATCGCAAGCGAGGTGGTCGAGCTGTACGATGCCGCGGCCGAGCGCGACGCCACCCGCCTCGATCTTGCCGGCGACGGCGAGGTGCTGATGACCGGCGATCGCGATCTGCTGTTCGACGCGATCGCCAATCTCGTCGACAACGCCATCAAGCACGGCCGCGCCGGCGGGCGGGTGACCGTGACCTGTTGCGGAGACGACGCCGGCGCGATGATCGCGGTCGCCGACGACGGTGCCGGCATTCCGGCCGATCAGCACGGCCACGTCTTCAAGCGCTTCACCCGCCTTGAGCAGAGCCGCTACACGCCAGGCAATGGCCTCGGCCTCAGCCTGGTCGCGGCAGTCGCAAGCCTGCACGGCGCCAGCATCGAACTGCGGGACAACGCGCCGGGGCTGTTGGTCAAGCTGTGGTTTCCCGGATCGGAAAGCGCGTAATGTGGGCACGCTGCCGCGACGCCCCGCAGGGCGCACTGCCAAATATCGAAAAACAACCCCATGCAAAGGAGTCGGTGGCTGCCGACATGGCGACTTGACATGTTGGGCAACTCAGCGGTACTATTCCAATATTCCGAAATCGCGCTGGCTCTCGACTCCTGCGAGTGTATCAAGTTGACCGCGTCCGTCATCCTGAGGTGCGAGCCACTTAGGCGAGCCTCGAAGGATGAATCGGCCCGGCTGGTGGCCGTCGATCCTTCGAGGCTCGCTCCGCTCGCACCTCAGGATGACGGGACCACACTTCGCCAGGACGTCGACAGGTGGAGACAGCGCGTTACGCTACCATCACCACCGCATTACCCCTCACAAATTGATCACCCCGCGCCTTGCCGCATGTGCGACCGCGTCGGTGCGGCCGGTGGCGTCGAGCTTGTCCAGCAGGGAGCCGACGTGAAATTTCGCGGTGTGGACGGAGATGCCGAGCCGTTGTGCGATCATCTTGTTGGAGGCGCCCTCGGCGAGCAGCGCCAGCACGTCGAGCTCGCGCGGCGTCAGCTCGAACTCATCGGCGCCTGCGGTCTCGCGGCCGCGCGCGACGATCGCGGCGGCGGCCTGCTCGCCGGGCGCGGCGAGCCGCAGGCCGGCGACACCGCCGAGCAGCGTCGCCAGCCGGTCGGCGAGCGCGGCGTCATCGACCTCGAGTGCGATCACGATCTCGGCGGCGGCTGGTTCGCTCACGTCTCCGGCCTCTCGGCGATGGTCACCTTGAAATTCTGTGGCTCACCGCCGCGATGCACGGTGAGTTCGACCACGGTGCCGACGCTGTGCGGCCCGAGGCTGCGCGACAACGCGCGCACGCTGGAGAGCTTCTCGCCGTTGACGGCCACAATCACGTCGCCCTGGCGGATGCCGGCGGCGGCCGCGGGGCCGGCCTTGTCGACATTCATCACCATCGCGCCGATGCCGTCGTCGAGCCGGACCGGTTGCAAGCCGACGCCGAGATATCCGCGCGCGATGCGGCCGTTCTTTTCGAGCTGGGCCGCGACGCGCTCGATGGTCGCGGCCGGAATCGTCAGCACCCGCCGCGGCCCGAGCACCGCCATGCCGAACGGCTCGCCCGCGGCATTGAGCGCGAGGCCACCCTGCTGGCTGTGCCGCAGCCGGACATCGAGCTCGATCCGCGCGTCGATCTCGCCGCCGCGCAGGCTGCGCCAGGCGGGGCCTGACCGCGACACCATGCCGAGCCGTGCGGTCGCAGCTCCGCGATCGGCCGCGACGATCACGGCGAGCGAGCCCAGCGCAGGAACCTGGGCCGACAGCTTGACCGGCGCCGTGTCACCGTCGAACCGCAGCAATGCGACGTCGGTAGTGTGGTCGCGTCCGGCGACGGTCGCCGGCCGCGTGCTGCCGTCGGCAAGCTCGATCTCGATCTCGCCGTCATCGGCCAGCGCCTCCTCGGCGGTGACGATGAGGCCCGCCTTCCAGACGAAGCCGGAGGCGCGCAGGCGGTGCGAATGCACGGCGACGATCGCAGGCGCGGTACGCGCGATCACTTCGGATAAGGCGGAGGAGAGTGAGGAGAGGATGGTCGGTTCGGTCATGAGAAGCTCCGTTGGCTTCCCCCAATCTGGAATGTTGCGGCAGGTTCGGAAACTGGCCGGATGGGCAGGGCCTCACCACGAGAATCCGTTCGGAACCTCAGCTCAGCCGCTGCAGCGTCGCCCTCGGGCTCTCGCCGAACTTGGCGCGGTAAGCGCTCGCCATCCGGCTCAGATGGGTAAAGCCGAGCTCGAATGCAATATCCACGATGCGTTCGTCCGGCCGCGCCGACTTCAGCCGCCTGTTGAGCTGGGCGAGGCGGATGTCGAGCAGCATGTCGGTGATGGTGGTGCCGAAGTGGCGGCGGAAGCCGAGTTGCAGCGCGCGAATGCCGGTGCCGGCGATGTCTGCGAGCTCGGCGAGATCCAGCGGCTCGCTCGCGCGCGCCTCCAGATACGCCCGAACCCGCTTCAACGCGGCCGGCTGGGTCTCCGCGCGGCCGTTGAAGACATCGATGGCGCGACTCAGGCTGTGCGGCTGGCCGTTGAGCAGGAGGTGGAGAAACGACTCGCGCCAATCGGCCGCGGTCACCGCGGACAGCGTCTTGCGTGGTCCGAGCCCTTCGGCAAGCGTGACGAGATGCTCGATCCGCGCCGCGAGCGTTTGTCCGAGCGGTCCGCTCAGCGCGACGTCCGGATCGAACTCAACGGGTCGTGCGCCCGTGCCGCCCAGCGCCGCGGCGCGGTGCTCGACCAGTCTGCGGTCGAGCAGCAGGATGAGCTGAGCGCAATCGTTGCGCCAGGTCATCTCTGTCGGGATGGTTGGCGACAGCAGCGATGCGGTGTGTCCTGGCCCCGTGGTCATGTCACGCGCGGCGGTGCGGATCGCGGCCGAGCCGTGCAGCGGAAGTTGCAGCAGGAAGAAGCGGTCGAGGCAGCCGGGATCGATCGCGACCGATCCGCCATAGGCGACGTAATTGATGGAGAAGCCATCGAATCCCGCGCAATTGTGGACCGCGAAGAAATCGTCCTCCGAGTGATCGACCGGCGTCAGCGCGTGCGGACAGAAGATGCGGCCGATCGCTTCTGCGGCGTCGTCGACCCGCGCCGTCGCGACGCGCGCGAAATCCTTCAGCCGTGTCCTTGCCGCAGCCTCGCTGCGCATCGCCATCACGCCGGCCCGGAGTTGTTTGAGGTATAAAACATCTGGCAGCCTATAGCATTTTCCGTTCCGATGGAATCGGAACGGAGCTCCAGGTTTTTGTTTTGACGCGTTTTCTTCACGGGATCCGGTGCATTCGCCGGCAAAGGCAAACGCAGTTTTATCGCGCAATCTGCCCGATCGGCGCGCAGGCCGGAGCAAGGGCATTGGGCAGGCTCCCGACGGCCGTGTGCTTCCGCATTGCAGCATAACCGCAACGGCGGCGGATTCGTTTATCGGCTAGACAGCCTTATCGGCTGGCGACAGGCTCCAGTTCTGCAAGGCGCGTCAACACTGGAGAGGCTGACATGGGCACGCTCGAAAAAGGCATTACCCGCAACGGCACCGGTTATGCCGGCAAGACCTGGAATATCCTGGGCCAGGTTTATTATCCGAAGGCGGTCACCGACTCGACCTTCGCCTTTGAGACCAACAGCGATCCCGGCCAGTTCGTGCCGGTGCACATCCATCCGACCCAGGACGAGTTCATCCTGGTGCAGGAGGGCGTGCTCGACCTCAAGCTCGACGGCGTCTGGGTGCAGGCCAAGGTCGGCGACCTCGTGCGTCTGCCGCGCGGCATTCCGCACGGCTATTTCAACAAGTCCGACAAGCCGGCGCGGGCGCTGTTCTGGGTGTCGCCGATGGCGAAGCTCGAGGCGTTGTTCGAGAAGCTGCACAATCTGCAGGACCCGGCCGAGGTGGTCCGTATCTCCGCCGAGCACGAAGTGGACTTCCTGCCGCCGGACGCCAACGACTAGGCGCAAGGCGGCACAGACAAAAAGCCGCGCAGACAATGTCGCACGCGGGACGTCAATCGCCGGGGCAGGCTCCGGCGATGACGGGGACGCATGCGCCCGACACATCACCTGTTCATTCATCGCGGAGAGGTTTCATGGTCAAGCAGAAGCAAGTGTGCGTGATCGGCGCCGGCATTTCGGGCCTCGCCGCCGGCAAGGCGTTCACCGCGCGCGGCCACGAGGTGACCATCATCGAGCGCAGCGGCGATCTCGGCGGCGTCTGGGAGCCGGCGCGCGCCTATCCCGACGTGCAGACGCAGAGCCCGAAGGAGCTCTACCGCTACACCGACAAGGCGATGCCGGAGGCCTATCCGGAGTGGCCGAAGGGCCCGCAGGTCCATGCCTATCTGCGCGACTATGCGCGCAGCCACGGGCTCGACGGCGCGATGCGGTTCAACACCAGGGTCGAGGCGATGAAGCGCCGGGGCGACGGCAAGCCCGGCTGGACGCTCGCGCTGCGCGCGAGCGACGGCGCGGCCGGCCACGAGGATTTCGATTTCGTCGCGGTCTGCACCGGGCAGTTCAACGAGCCGCAGACGCTGGCTCTATCAGGCGAGGACGGCTTCAAGGCGCAGGGCGGCAAGATCCTGCATTCCTCGCAATATGCGGATGCCGCTCTCGCCAGGGGGCGCAAGGTGGTCGTGCTCGGCGGCTCGAAATCCGCCACCGACATCGCGGTGAATGCCGTCAATTCCGGCGCCAGCGAGGTCACCATCGTGTTTCGTGAACCGGTCTGGCGGATCCCCTACTTCGTCGGCGGTCTCGTCAACTTCAAGCGCATTCTCTACATCCGCGCGCAGGAGCAGATGTTCGCGAGCTGGGGCATCGGTCCTGCCGCCCGGCTCGCGCATGCGATCGCCAAGCCGTTGGTCTGGGCCAACTGGCGCGGGCTCGAGAGCATGCTGAAGATGCAGCTCAAGCTGAAGCAGTGCGGCATGGTGCCGAAGGAGCGGATCGAGGACGGGGTCAACTGCTCGGTGCCGATCGCGACCCCGGGCTTCTATCCGATGGTCGCTGACGGCCGGATCAAGGCGGTGCGCGGCACCTTCGATCACTATGAGGGCAACTCCATCGTGATGAGCGGCGGCCAGCGCGTCGATGCCGATCTCGCGGTGCTGGCGATCGGCTACAAGCTCGGCGTGCCCTTCCTGCCGGACGAATACCAGGCCAGGCTGGTCGAGCCCGACGGGCAGTATCGGCTGTATCGCCTGATCGCCAATCCCGATCTGCCCGACATGGGCTTCGTCGGCTTCAATTCGAGCTTCTGCACCGTGTTGTGCGCCGACCTCGCGGCGAACTGGCTGGTGCGCTACGCCGACGGCCAGCTCGCGCGACAGCCTGATGCCGCCGAGATGCACGACAACATCGCGATGATGCTCAATTTCAGACGCGTCGAGCGGCCGGCGGCCGGCGTCTATGGCGGGCTCTGCGTCGCGCCTTACCACTTCAAGCATTTCGACGAATTGCTCGCCGACATCGGCGCCAAAACGTGGCGCCGCAACCCGCTGGTCGAGAAGTTCACGCCGCCCGATGCCGACGCCTATGCGCGCTTCCTTGCCACCGCGCCGGACTACCAGGCGGTGGCCTAGCGTAAACGCCGTCCTCGGGATGATGCGACGGATTGCTCAGCTTGCTCAGTGTCATCACCCGCGCATGCGGGTGATCCAGTATTCCAGAGACGGCTGTGCTTAAGCCGAGGGGCCGCGGCGTACTGGGTCGCCCGGTCCATGTGCGCAATTGCGCACAGGCCGGGCGATGACGGCGGTGAATGAGGACAAAGCTTCACATTTTTAATCGCGGCCGGCGTCGAGGAAGGCTTGCGCCAGGCGCGCCGGGTTGGAGAAGCACAGCTCGTGGCTGCCCGGCAGCTGGACCAGGCGGAACAGGCCGAGCTTCTGCGACAGCCGCGGGTGCCAGGGCAGGCCGTGCGGCATCGCGGTGTCCTCGGTACAGTTGACGTAGGATTTCGCGATTCCCATTTCGGCCGGGTTGGTCTTGAGCGCGATCTTGTCCTGAAACGTCTTCAAGGGATGCGGGTTCAGCACGTCGTAGGCGCGCTGCGCCGTCTCGAGATCGGCGTCGTTGATGAAAGCCTCGCGCCAGATCGGGAACGGCAGCACCACCGAGCCATCGCCACGCTCGGCAGCGATCGCGTCGAACAGCCCGAGGTAGGTCGGCGGCACCATGTCGTTGAGGCACTCGCCATCGTCAGGCACGAACGCGTTCCAGTACACCAGCCGGCGGATGCGGTCGCCGGCCGCGTCGGCAACGCCGGTGATGACCATGCCGCCATAGCTGTGGCCGACCAGCACGATGTCGGTCAGGTCATGCTCGGCCAGATAGTCCACGATCGACCGGATCGCCTCGGCAAGCCCGGTGTCCTTTTTGTCGCCGGGCCGGTTGCCCGCAATCGTCGGCGTATGCACGACATGGCCGGCCTCGCGGATGATCGCCGCCACCGGCTCCAGCTCGGCGCCGGTATGCCAGGCGCCATGGACGAGAACATAGGTCGACATATGGGCTTTCTCCAATTGTGCTTCCTTGAGCGGTTTGGTTAGATCGACGCTCGCTTCCGGTTATGGCGCGACGGGTCGCGCGGCGGTTTGTCGGATATTGCGGTAGCCGGGCCCGCGGCGCTTGGCTGAGGCTGCACTGGACTAGGCTCGGAGTGAACTGATGCAACAAATCGCTCGCCCCGACGGTGTGCCGGGCCTGGCCTGGAATACCGAGGACGTGCGGCCCGCCGAGCAATTCGCCTATTATCGGGAAGCGATCTGCCAAGTGTTCATGAAGCTGACGCCGGAACCGACGGACAAGTCCAGCTTTCCGGCACGAATCGAACGGATCGGGCTCGGTGCGGGTGCCATCAATCGCGTCAGATTTCCCGGCCACCTCGTGCTGCGCTCGGCGAGCGACATCGCGGCGTCGAGCAGCAGCTGCTTCTACCTCAATCTGAAACTTGCCGGCCATTGCCGCATCGAGCAGGACGGACGCAACGTCGAGCTGTCGGCCGGGCAGGTCGGCATCTTCGACAGCGCGCGGCTGTTCGCCCTGCATCACAGTCGAGGCCCGTCGCTGCATGTCGCGTCGTTCTGGGTGCCGGCGCAGCTGCTGCTGGATCGTCTGCCGCCGTCATTCGCGGTCAAGCCGGCACGGGTGTCCGACGATCCGCTCGTCGGTCATCTGATCGTGGAGACGGCGCGTGCGTTGAATTCGGCCGCGCCGAACACGCCGGAAGAGGAAAATGCGCGGCTGTTCGGCGTGCTGCTCGACCTCGTTGCCTTGAGCCTGTCGCGCGACGGTCGCCGCGACATGGGGTCCATCAGCCTCGTGGAGGCGACCTGGATCGCACTGCGCCGCGCAGTTGAACGCAGGCTGCGCGAGCCCGGTCTGACCGCGGCCGCGGTGGCCGCGTCGGTGTCGATCAGCGAACGCTATGTCCACAAGCTGTTCGCGCGGGCCGGCACCAGCTTTGCCGGTTATGTGATGGACCGCCGGCTTGACGGCGCGGCGCGCGACCTTAGAGATCCTCTCCTGCTCGGGCGCGCGATCGGCGACATCGCGTTCGACTGGGGATTCTCTGATCTGTCGCATTTCACGCGCCGCTTCAGGCATCGCTTCGGCTGCACGCCACGGGACTGGCGGCGCGGCTGATTGGACGGGACTGATCATGCCGCAGTCGTTCACCTATCAAGTCAGCCCGATGCGGGTCGTGTTCGGGACGGGCACCATCGCGAGCCTCCCGGACGAGCTCGACCGGCTCGGCATCAGGCGCGCGCTGGTACTGGCGAGCCGACGGCAGCAGGCCGAGCTCGGCGATCTCGCGAGCCTGACCGGCGGCCGTATGGCCGGCCTGTTCGACGGCGCGGTGGTGCACACGCCCCAGGCGGTGACCCAGCGCGCGATGGAGACGGTGCACGAACTGAAGCCGGACGGCGTGGTCGCGATCGGCGCGGGCGCAGCGACGGGCCTGAGCAAGGCGATCGCGCTGCGCACCGACCTGCCGCAGCTGATCCTGCCGACCAGCTATGCCGGTTCCGAGATGACGCCGGTGCTCGGCGAGACCGTCGACGGCGTCAAGACCACGCAATCATCGCCGAAAATATTGCCCGAGGCCGTGATCTACGACGTCAATCTGACGCTCTCGATGCCGGCCAAATTCTCCGCGATCTCCGGCCTCAACGCGATCGCCCATGCCGCCGAGGCGCTGTATGCGCGCGACGGCAACCCGATCACGTCGCTGATGGCCGAGGAGGCGATCGCCAAGCTCGCCTCCTCGCTGCCCGAGGTGATGGCGCGGCCGCACGATCTCGATGCGCGCTCGGACGCGCTGTATGGCGCATGGCTCTGTGCCGTCTGCCTCGGCACCGTCGGGATGGCGCTGCACCACAAGCTTTGCCACACCGTGGGTGCGCTGTTCGACCTGCCGCATGCCGAGACCCATGCGGTGCTGCTGCCGCACACCATCGCCTACAACACGCCGGCCGCACCCGAAGCGATCGGTCGCGCCGCGCGGGCGCTTGGCGCGCGCGATGCGGCCGACGGCCTGTTCGAGCTGTCGGCCCGGCTCGGCGCGCCGCGCGCGCTTGCCGAGCTCGGCATGCCCGAGGATGGCATCGCAAAAGCCGCCGCGCTCGCGACCAGGAATCCGTACTGGAATCCACGACCGATCGAAGAGAGCGGCATTCGCGATTTGCTCACGCGGGCGTGGACCGGTGGGCGGCCGCAGGCCGGATAGCATCGTCACACCCCGATCGCGTTGCGCGCGATGACGTCGCGATAGAATGCGGCGCTCAGCTTCGGTACCCGCGCCTGGCTCTCGAAATCCACCCGGTAGAGGCCGAAGCGTTTCTCGTAGCCGAAGATCCATTCGAAATTATCCATCAGGCTCCACAGGAAATAGCCCTGGACCGGGACGCCTTCGCTGGTGGCGCGCTGCAGCTGGGTGAGATAGTTGCGCAGGAACATGATGCGATCGAGGTCGTAGATCTGTCCATCGGGATGGATCTTGTCTTCACCGGACGTGCCGTTCTCGCTGATATAGATGCTCTTGATGTCCCAAAGCCTGGCGGCGATGCGCGGCGCCCAGTAGATGGTCTCGGGCGCGATCTTCAGCCATTCCGAGTTCATGTGCGGGAACGAGGCCGGCATCGGCAGCGGCTGCCAACCCGGCTTGCGGTCGGTGGCGACGATGTAGAATTGCGGCGCGTAGATGTTCAGCCCGACGAAGTCGACGGGCTGCGAGATGATCTTCAATTCCTCGGCGGTGAATTTCGGCGCGTCCTTGCCGGAATAGGCCAGGTAACCCTCGGTATATCTGCCTTCGAGCACGACGCCGAGGAAGCTCGAATTGAACTCGCGCGTCGCGGTCTCGGTGGCGCGGATGTTGTCCGGCGTGTTGATCGCGGGCACGCAGGCCGTGATGTTCTCGGCCGGTCCGACCCGCGTGCCGGCGCGGCCGCTGGCGCGGATCGCCTGCACCGCGAGACCATGCCCGAGCGCGACGTGATGGCGCGCCTGGTTCACCTCGCCCGGCGGCAGCGTCAGGCCGGGCGCGTCGATGCCGAGGCCATAGCCGAAATAGAGGAAGCGCCCGACCTCGTTGACGGTGAAGATGTTCTTGACGCGGTCGGTCAGCCGCGCCGCGACATAGCCGGCATAGTCGGCGAACGCCTTCGACGTGTCGCTGGAGCGCCAGCCGCCGACACGGTCCTGCAGCGCCTGCGGCAGGTCCCAATGGTAGAGCGTGGCATAGGGCTCGATGCCGGTGGCCAGGAGCTCGTCGACCAGGCGGTTGTAGAAATCGAGGCCTTTCGGGTTCGGCGTGCCGGTGCCGTCGGGGAACACCCGCGGCCAGGCGATCGAGAAGCGATAGGCCTTCGCGCCGAGATCCTTGATCAGGCCGACGTCTTCCTTGTAGCGGTGATAATGATCATTGGCGCGGTCGCCGGTGGTGCCGTCCTCGATCTTGCCCGGCGTGTGGGTGAAGGTGTCCCAGATCGAACGGCCGCGGCCGTCCTCGTCGACCGCGCCCTCGATCTGGTAGGACGAGGTCGCGGTGCCCCAAAGGAAACCGGGAGGAAAGCTTGCGCTGTCCGGCCGGGGCGCACTGTCCGCCGCGGCGGCGGGCGCCGACAGGCCCAGCGCCGAGAGGCCTGCAAGGCCCGCAAACTGCCGGCGCGAGAACTTACCGAACATTGCTGGCTCCCGCGAAGGTCATGTCGATCTGGTAAGCGGAGATGCGGTCGATCTCGAACGAAACCGTCACCGGCGACTCGCCGTCGACGAAGCCGACCCCGACGAAGAATTTCGATCCCATCGCCAGATTGACGATCATGTACATCGGATCGTCGAAGCCGATCGGCACCGCGATATCGGCGACCGGCTTGCGGTCGATGAAATAGATCAGCCGGTCCGGCTCCCAAAGCACACCGTAATTGTGAAAGTCGGCCTCGGCGCCGGTGACCGAGAAATCGAAACCGCAATGCTCGATCCTGCCGGTCGCGGGAATGCGCCAATGCGTCGTCATCACGAGATCGCCCGGTCGCTGTCCGCGCCCCTCCACGACGTCGACCTCCGGCGGCCAGCCGCCATTGTCGGCGAGCATCCAGAAGGCCGGCCACACGCCGGTGCCGATCGGAATTTTGGCGTGGATTTCGAAATAGCCGTATTTTTGCGAGAACGTGCCCTGGGTTGTCAGGATGCCGGAGGTGTATTCATTGTTGAACAGCACGCCCTTCAGCTCGGCCGGCGTGCGCCTGGCGGTGATGGAGAGCACGCCGTTCTCGACATGGAACGGATCGAGGCCGAGCGGCGCGGAGCCGCGTCCGGCATAGCGCGGATCGACATAGATCTGCTGCTCGCCATTGGCGCTGGTCTTGCGCTTGAAGTCGGAGCCGTCGCCGCCCCAGTAGCGTGCCTCCGGCCACGCCGCGCCGCCGGCGTAATGCGGCACCCAGCGGCCGCTCGCCAGCGGATGCTCGTCGAACTCGTCGTTGAAGGTCCGGTGCAGCGGCAGGAAGGCGAGCGACATGGTGCCCTGCGGGCCGACCTGGCGGCACTGGATCATCGCGGGATCGGTGGTCACTGGCAGCGTCAATTCGAGCGGAGCGTCCTCCGTGCCATCGCCGGCAAAGGCCGGCGTCAGCGCCGCAACAAGGCTGATCGTCATGGCAAACCGTGTCGTCATTCGCCAGTCATGAATTGCGTCGGGGCGGCAGTGAACGGGAAGCGCTCCACGTTAGCCTTTCATCCCGCGGTCGAGCAACAAGCAATCAGCATCGGAATCGCGACCTTGTCAGTTTCGCATCCACGTTTTCTCCCCTAGATTGGCGGATGTCTCTCCCGGGAATCCGCGTTGACCCTCATCCCATGAACAAGCTCGTAAATCATCTCGAAGGATCGCTCCTGCGTCCTCTCGCCGTGGCGGCCCTGCTGCTGTTGACGTCCGCAGGCGCGCATGCCGAGCCGACATTCTCCTTCGACGGCACGCCGGGGAAGCTGCCGAAGACGGTCATCCCGCTGAACTATGCGATCGAGCTGACGCCGGATTTCACGACGCTCGCCTTGCCGGGTGTCGAAACCGTCGACATCGAGGTGCGCGAACCGACCGTGCGGGTCACGTTGAACGCGATCAACACCACGTTCGGCGAGGTCGGGCTCGATGACGGTGCGGAGCGCGCCGAGGTGGCGACCGACACCGCCGCGCAGACGGCGACCCTGACCTTCGCCAAACCGATTGCGGCGGGACGTCACAAACTTCGCATCGCCTTCACGGCGCAGATCAACAAATTCGGCAGCGGCCTGTTCGCGGTCGATTATCCGACCAAGGCCGGCACCAAGCGCTTGATCTCGAGCAAGCTCGAGCCGGCGGACGCAAGGCGGATCTTTCCATGCTGGGACGAGCCGGTGTTCAAGGCGAGCTTCGCGCTTTCCGTCGTGGTCCCGAACAATCTGCTCGCCGTCGGCAATATGCCCGTCGTCAGCGAGGCGCCGGCCGGCGACAGCCTGAAGAAGGTCATCTTCGCGCCGACACCCAGGATGTCGAGCTATCTGTTCGTGCTCACGGTCGGTGAACTGGAGCGCGTCACGGCGGATGCCGGCGGCGTCACCGTGGGCGTCGTGACCACCGAAGGCAAGAGCGAGCAGGGCCGCTTCGCGCTCGACAGCGCGGCAAAGCTGCTCGGCTATTACAACGACTATTTCGGCGTGAAATATCCGCTGCCGAAGCTCGATCTGATCGCGGTGCCCGGCGGGTTCGGCGGCGCGATGGAAAACTGGGGCGGCATCACCTTCTTCGAGAGCCGGCTGCTGTTCGATCCCGCGACCAATGCGGAGACCGCGCGGCGCGGCATCTTCGGCATCATCGCCCATGAGATGGCGCATATGTGGTTCGGCGATCTCGTCACCATGGCCTGGTGGGACAATCTCTGGCTCAACGAGGGTTTTGCCAGCTGGATGTCGACCAAGGCCTCCGAGCATTTTTATCCGCAATGGCAGAGCTGGCTGAACGACTCCAGCAGCAAGCAATTCGCAATGGCGCTCGACGCCCGCCGCACCTCGCATCCGGTGCAGCAGCCGATCGCCGACCACAGCGAGGCGGTCACGGCGTTCGACGCCATCACCTATAGCAAGGGCGAGGCCTTCATCCGAATGCTCGAGAGCTATCTCGGCGAGCAGGCGTTCCGCGACGGCATTCGCAAATACATGGCCGCGCATGCCTACGGCAATTCGACCACGGCGGATCTCTGGCAGGCGCTGGAGAGCGCGGCCGGCAAGGATGTCTCCAGCGTGGCCGCATCCTTCACCGAGCAGGACGGCGTGCCGCTGGTGATCGCGGAGACGGCCTGCGATGACGGCTCGCAGCACCTCGCGCTGCGGCAGGATCGCTTCGTGGTCGCACCGGCCGGCGCAGCGCCGCTGCCGGCGCGCAAGTGGCGGATTCCGATTGCGGCCGGGCCGGTGGGCGGCAAGCCGTTCGATGAAATCCTGCTGCAAGGCAGCCGCGATCTTCCGGCCGGAGCCTGCGGCGACGCCATCAAGGTCAACCTCGGCGACATCGGCTATTACCGGGTCGAATACGGCCCGAAGAACCGCGGCGCGCTGCTGAATGCCTTGCCGCAGATGTCGGTCGAGGATCGGCTCAACGTCGTGACCGACAGCTGGGCGCTGGTGCAGGCCGGCCGCGCCGACCCGTCGTCCTACCTCGCGCTGCTCGATGCGCTCGATACCGGCGATCATCGCGCGGTATGGAGCCAGGTGATCGGCACCTTTGCCGGGCTCAACCGCCTGTCACGGGACCATGCCGAGCGGCCGGCGATCCAGGCCTTCGCGCGCGCAAAGCTGCGTCCGGTTTTCGATCGGATCGGCTGGGACGGCGGCCCCGCCACCGATGACACCGCGCTGCTGCGCGCCGGGCTGATCTCGACGCTTGGCGATCTCGGCGACGAGGCCGTGATCGCCGAGGCCAAACGGCGCTTCGCGGCGTTCCTCGATGATCCCCCTACGCTGCCGACTGCGCTGCGCGACGCCGTCGCCCATGTCGTCGGCGTCACGGCCGACCGGGCAACCTATGACCGGCTGCTCGCGCTCGCGCGCAGCAGCACAGCCGCCAATGAGCGGCTGCGCTATTATTTCGCCGCGGCCGGCGCCCGCGATGTCGAGCTGGCGCGGTTGACGCTGGCGCTGACGCTGACCAATGAGCTGCCCGACACGATTGTGCTGCCGATGATCAACACCGTTGCGTCCACCGGCGAGCAGCCGCAGCTCGCCTGGGAGTTCGTGCAGGCGAATTTCGCTGCGCTGCTGGCGAAGCAGGGGCCGGGCTTCCGCGACCAGTTCGTCCCGAACTTCATGACCAATTTCACCGATCAGGCCCACGCGGCGCAGCTCGCAGCTTTCGCCCCCTCGCAATCGACCAGCGGCGGGCGGGTGATGGTGGCGCGGGCGCAGGAATCGATCGCGATCTCCGCCGACCTTGTGGCGCGCGTCCTGCCCGAGGTCGCGGCCTGGGCCGTGGCACACAAGCCCTGAGGAAGGGTTGAGGAGTTTGCGGCGGCACGCGATGCGGCTATGCTCGCCCGACAGCATGCAATCCAGGATGCGAGGCTGACATGGTCAAAGGTTCCGATTTGCTGGTCAAGGCCCTCGAGAACGAGGGCGTGGAACGGGTGTTCGGCGTTCCCGGCGAGGAGAATCTCGATGTCGTCGAGAGCCTGCGCACGTCCTCGATCAAGCTGATCGTGACCCGCCACGAGCAGGCCGCGGCCTTCATGGCGGCGACCTATGGACGGCTGACCGGCAAGCCCGGCGTCTGCATCACGACGCTCGGCCCCGGCGCGCTCAACCTCACCACCGGCGCGGCCTACGCGTTGCTCGGCGCGATGCCGATGGTGATGCTGACCGGACAGAAGGGCGTTCTGAGCAGCCGTCAGGCCAAGTTCCAGATCGTCGACATCGTCGGCACCTTCCGTCCGCTCACAAAACTGTCGCTGCAGATCATCAGCCCGGCAACCATTCCGACGCTGGTCCGTGACGCCTTCCGGATCGCGATGCAGGAGCGGCCCGGGCCGGTGCTGCTCGAATTGCCGGAGGATATCGCGGGCGAGGAAACCGAGCCGTTCGCCGTGGTGTCGCCGCATCCGATCGAGATCCCGATCGCGCATGCCGCGGCGCTCGACCGCGCCGCCGCGATGATTCTGAAGGCGCAACGGCCGCTGATCATGCTCGGCGCCGCCGCATCGCGCCCGCGTAGTACTGCCGGGATCGGCGATTTCGTGCGGCGGACGAAAATTCCGTTCTTCACGACCCAGATGGGCAAGGGCACGGTGTCCGGCGGCACCAATCTCTACATGGGCACCGCGGCGCTGAGCGAGCGCGATTATGTGCATGAGGCGATCGACCGCGCTGATTTGATCATCGCGATCGGCCACGACACCATCGAGAAGCCGCCCTTCATCATGGGCCCCAAGGGGCCGCAGGTGATCCATGTCAGCTACACGGCGGCGAATGTCGAGCAGGTCTACTTCCCGCAGGTCGAGGTGATCGGCGATGTCGGCCCGAGCCTCGAACTGCTGGCCAACCGGGTCGAGGGCAAGCTGCCGCAAGCCAGCGCATTGTTGAGCCTGCGCGAAGGCATTCTGGCAAGGATCACCGACCGCGCCACCGAGGGCCGCTGGCCGCCGACGCCGCAGCGCATCGTGCACGACGTGCGACAGGTGATCCCCGAGGACGGCATCGTCGCGCTTGACAACGGCATGTACAAGATCTGGTTCGCACGCAACTACCGCACGCTGCTGGCGAACTCGCTGCTGCTCGACAATGCGCTCGCCACCATGGGCGCCGGCCTGCCGTCGGCGATGATGGCGGCGATGCTCTATCCCAAAAACCGCGTGCTCGCGGTGTGCGGCGACGGCGGCTTCATGATGAACTCACAGGAATTGGAGACCGCGGTCCGGCTCAAGCTCAACCTGGTGATCCTGATCCTGGAGGATTCCGCCTACGGCATGATCCGCTGGAAGCAGGCGGTCGATCATTTCCCGGATTTCGGCCTCACTTTCGGCAATCCGGATTTCGTCAAATATGCCGAGAGCTATGGCGCCAAGGGCTCGCGGATCGAGAGCACGGAGGCGATCGTGCCGACCCTGGAGCGGGCGTTTGCCGGCGGCGGCGTGCATCTCGTCGTGGTCCCGATCGACTATTCCGAAAACAAGCGGGTGCTGGTCGACGAGCTGCGCGAGAAGGTGCAGCAGATCGACGTGTCCTGATCAGTTACGCGCGGGCGGCAGGGAACGAAATGCCGTCGGCTTGATTGGAAAGTAAGGTCTGAGAGGTCCCGTGACTGCAGCAAATCCCGCCGCCGGCAAACCGGTCGATCCTGCCTCGCTCGCCAATGTGCCGCGCCTGGTCACGGCGTATTTCGCCGGCAAGCCCGATCCGGCGGATCCGACCCAGCGTGTCGCCTTCGGCACCTCCGGCCATCGCGGCACATCGTTGAAGAATTCGTTCAACGAGGACCACATCCTCGCCACCACGCAGGCGATCTGCGATTACCGGCGCGAGAAGGGGCTGACCGGCCCGCTGTTCATCGGCATCGACACCCATGCGCTGGCCGAGCCGGCGCTGGCGAGTGCGGTGGAGGTGTTCGCCGCCAACGGCGTCGAGATCATGATCGACGCGCAGGGCGGCTACACCCCGACGCCGGTGATCTCGCACGCCATCCTGAGCTACAACAAGGGCCGCGAGAGCGGCCTTGCCGACGGCGTCGTGATCACGCCATCGCACAATCCGCCGGAGGACGGCGGCTACAAGTACAATCCGCCGCATGGCGGCCCGGCCGACACCGACGTCACCGGCGTGGTCGAGAAGAACGCCAACCGCATCATCGAGGCCGGCCTCAAGGACGTCGCGCGGATGCCATACGACCGCGCGCGCAAGGCGGCGACCACGCATCTGCATGACTTCATCACGCCCTATGTCGCCGATCTCGGCAATACCGTCGATCTCGCGCTGATCAAGTCTTCCGGCGTGAAGATCGGCATCGATCCGCTCGGCGGCGCGGCCGTGCATTACTGGGAGCCGATCATCGCGCGCTACGGCATCAATGCCAGCGTCGTCAACACGGCGGTCGATCCCACCTTCCGCTTCATGACCGCGGACTGGGACGGCAAGATCCGGATGGACTGCTCGTCACCTTACGCGATGGCAAGCCTGATCGGGATGCGCGATCGCTTCGACGTTGCCTTCGCCAACGACACCGATGCCGACCGCCACGGCATCGTCACCCGCTCGAATGGGCTGATGAACCCGAACCATTTCCTCGCCACCGCGATCGCCTATCTGTTCGCGCACCGGCCGCAATGGGGTGCCAATGCCGCGATCGGCAAGACCATCGTGTCGAGCTCGATCATCGATCGCGTGGCGAAGAAGCTCGGCCGCAGGCTGGTCGAGACGCCGGTCGGCTTCAAATGGTTCGTCGACGGGCTCGGCAGCGGCGGCTTCGGCTTTGCCGGCGAGGAGAGCGCCGGCGCGTCCTTCCTCAAGCGCGACGGCTCGGTCTGGACCACCGATAAGGACGGCATCATCCTCGGCCTGCTCGCGGCCGAGATCATCGCCAAGACCGGTCGCGATCCCAGCGAATTGTTTCACGAACTGACCGCCGAGCTCGGCGTGCCCTATTACGCGCGCATCGACGTCGCCGCGACGCCGAAGCAGAAGAATGCGCTGAAGGCGCTCGGGCCGGAGCAGCTCAACATGACGCAACTCGCCGGCGATCCCGTGCGCGCGGTGAGGACCAAGGCGCCGGGCAACGACCAGCCGTTCGGTGGCATCAAGGTCGAGAGCGAGGCCGGCTGGTTCGCCGCGCGTCCGTCCGGCACCGAGGACGTCTACAAGATCTACGCCGAGAGTTTCCGCGGGCCCGACCATCTCAAGCAGATCCAGGGCGACGCGCAGGCCGCGATCGCCAAAGTGTTCTGAGCGCGAGCCGGGACTGACGTCATGCGGGTGCTGCTGACGGGTTCCTCCGGCTGGCTCGGCCGTTTCCTCGCCCCGCGATTGCGACAGGCCGGCCACGGCGTGATCGGACTCGATGTGGTGTCGGGCGAAGCGACCGATGTCGTCGGCTCGGTCGCCGAGCGCTCGGTGGTCGAGCGCGTGTTCGCCGATCACCGCATCGAGGCCGTGATCCATGCCGGCGCGCTGCACAAGCCTGACATTGCGCGGTTCGCGCCGCAGGCCTTTGTCGACGTCAACGTGTCAGGCACGCTCAACCTGCTGCAAGCGGCGGTTGCGGCGGGCCACGCCCGTTTCGTGTTCACCTCGACGACCTCGCTGATGATCTCGCAGGCGATCCGCGACGAGGAGGGGTCCCACGCCGTCTGGCTCGACGAGACCACGGGGCCGCTCGAGCCGCGCAACATCTATGGCGTGACGAAGCTCGCGGCCGAAGCGCTGTGCCGGCTGCATAGCCGCGACCACGGGCTGAATTGCGCGGTGCTGCGCACCAGCCGCTTCTTCCCCGAGGACGACGACACCATCCGCGGGATCCATGGCGAGAACCTGAAGGCGACCGAGCTGCTGTATCGCCGCCTCACCGTCGAGGACGCTGCCGACGCCCATGTCGCGGCGCTCGAGAGGATCAGCGGCTTCGAAATCTTCGTGATCAGCGCGCCGACGCCGTTTGCGCGCAGCGACGTCGCGGCGTTGAAGACCGACGCGGCGGGCGTGATCGCGCGCCACTTCCCGGATGCGCCGGCGCTGTTCGCGCAGCGGGGCTGGCATCTGCCGAGGTCGATCGGGCGGATCTACGATCCCGGCAAGGCCGAACGTCTGCTCGGTTTCCGCGCGGGTACCGACTTTGCCGCGGTGCTCGGCGCATTGCGCAACGGTCGGCCGCTTCCCTTCGCGCACGATCCCGACTATGTCTCGCCGTCAACGAGGCTTGCAGATGGCTGATTTCCACGGCGTCTTTCCCTATCTGGTATCCCCGGTCGATCCTGCCGGCCATGTCCGCACCGACGTGCTGGGCCGGCTGTGCGACGATCTGATCAAGGCCGGCGTGCACGGGCTGACGCCGCTCGGCTCGACCGGCGAATTTGCCTATCTCAACAATGCCCAGCGCATGCAGGTGGTGCAGTCCACGATCGAGGCGGCGCAGCGCCGCGTGCCGGTGGTCGCCGGCGTCGCCGCGACCACGACGGCGGATGCAGTCGCACAAGCAAAAGCCTATCAGAAGCGTGGCGCGGACGGCATCCTGGCGATCCTGGAGGCTTATTTCCCGCTTCATGACGCCCAGGTGGAGGCTTATTTCCGTGCCATTGCCGACGCAGTCGACATTCCCGTGGTGATCTACACCAATCCGAATTTCCAGCGCTCCGATCTCACGCTCGATGTGATCGCGCGCCTCGCCGCGCATCCGCGCATCGGTTACATCAAGGACGCCTCAACCAACACCGGGCGGCTGCTGTCGATCATGAACCGTTGCGGCGACAGCCTGAAAGTATTCTCGGCCTCGGCGCACATCCCGGCTGCGGTGATGCTGATCGGCGGCCATGGCTGGATGGCGGGGCCGGCCTGCATCATCCCGAGGCAGAGCGTCGAGCTCTACAACCTCTGCCGCCGCACCCGCTGGGACGAGGCGATCGCCCTGCAACGCAAGCTCTGGCGCATCAATGAAGCCTTCGCCCGGTTCAACCTCGCCGCCTGCATCAAGGCCGGGCTCGCGATCCAGGGCTATGACGTCGGCGACCCCGTGCCGCCGCAGGCCCCGCTGACGGCCGAGCAGCGCAAGATGGTCGAGGCAGCATTGCGGGATCTGGGCTGACGTCCGTCATTCCGGGGCGATGCGTCAGCATCGAACCCGGAATCTCGAGATTCCGGGTCTGGTCCTTCGGACCCATCCCGGAATGACGGCGGAGAGTTGTCTCATTCCGAAAATCCGCTAAAACCCGCCGAAACTTCACACGTTAAGGACTTCTCGATGAACATTCTTCCCGGCAATCTACGTTTTGGTGCGGGCCAGCCGATCAAGCGTCTCGAAGATCAGCGGCTCGTCACCGGGAAGGGCCATTTCATCGACGACAAGCCGGAGGACGGCGCGCTCTGGCTGCATGTGCTGCGTTCGCCGCACGCCCACGCCAACATCAAATCGATCGACGCTGCCGCGGCGCTGGCGATGCCGGGCGTCGAGGCCGTCTATACCGGCGCCGACCTGGTGAAGGACGATATCGGCACGCTGCCGACGCTCGCGATCTTCAAGCGGCCGGACGGCTCGCCGATGTCGGTGCCGCCACGTCGCCTGTTGGCGCATGAGGTGGTGCGCTTTGCCGGCGAGGGCGTCGCGGCGGTGGTGGCGACCTCGCGCGTGCTGGCGCAGACCGCGGCCGAGGCGATCGAGATCGACTATGAGGTCAAGCCCTCGGTGGTCGATCCGGTCGAGGCGATCAAGCCCGGTGCGCCCTCGGTCTGGCCGGAAGCGCCGGACAACATCGTGGCCGCGATGAGCTATGGCGACGCCGCCAAGGTCGAGGCAGCCTTTGCCGGCGCTGCCCACAAGGTGTCGCTCGACCTGGTCAGCCAGCGCCTGGTGCCGTCGGCGATGGAGCCGCGCTCCACCATTGCCGAGATCGAGAAGAAGACCGGACGCCTTCTCCTCCATGTCCAGTCGCAGACCCCGGGCTCGACCCGCGACCTGCTCGCGGAATCGATCCTGAAGCGGCCGAAAGAGAGCGTGCGCGTGCTGGTCGGCGATATCGGCGGCGGCTTCGGCCAGAAGACCAGCCTCTATCCGGAGGACGGCATCGTCGCCTATGCCGCGACCAGGCTGAACAAGAAGATCCGCTGGCGCGGCGACCGCACCGACGAGTTCGTCGGCGGCACCCATGGTCGCGACCTCACCTCGACCGGCGAGTTCGCGCTCGATGCCAAGGGCCGCGTGCTGGCCTATCGGGTGCGCTCGATCGGCGGCACCGGCGCCTATTCGTCCGGTACCGCCAATATCATCCCGCTGGTGCTCGGCCCGTTCGTGCAGACCGGCGTCTACGATCTGCCGCTGGTGCATTTCGAGGTGAAGTCGGTGATGACCCACACCGCGCCGGTCGGCGCTTATCGCGGCGCGGGCCGGCCCGAGGCTGTGTTCATCGTCGAGCGTCTGTTCGACGCCGCCGCGCGCCAGATCGGCATGGACCCGCGCGCGATCCGCAAGGTCAACTACATCAAGCCGGCGCAGCTGCCCTATACCAATGCGGTCGGACAGGTCTACGATTCCGGTGCCTTCGCCCACATGCTGGAGCGCGCCGCCGACCTTGCCGACTGGAACGGCTTTGCCGCGCGCAAGAAGGCGGCGAAGAAGAAGGGCCTGCTCTACGGCCGCGGCCTGACCAGCTACATCGAATGGACCGGCGGTCGCGCCCACACCGAAAACGTCTCGCTGCACGCCACCGCCGAGGGCCGCGTCGTGCTGCATTCCGGCACCATGGCGATGGGGCAGGGCCTCGCCACCACCTACACCCAGATGGTGTCGGATGCGCTCGGCATCCCGATGGACCGCATCGACGTGATCCAGGGCGACACCGATCTGGCCGTCGGCTTCGGCAGCGTCGGCTCGCGCTCGCTGTTCGTCGGCGGCACCGCAGTGGCGGTCTCCTCCAACGACATGATCAACAAGGCGCGCGAGAAGGCGTCGAATATTCTGGAGGCCGGCGTCGACGACATCGAATATCGCGACGGCTTCCTCACCGTGGTCGGCACCGACCGGCGCATCAGCCTGTTCGAGATCGCGAAGAAGGAGAACGGCGCAAAGCTGTCGGTCGACAGCCAGGGCGAGGTCGACGGGCCGAGCTGGCCGAACGGCACCCATATCTGCGAGGTCGAGATCGATCCGGAGACCGGCGTCACGCGGGTGGTGCGCTACACCACGGTCGACGACGTCGGCGTCGCGGTCAATCCGATGCTGGTCACCGGCCAGGTCCATGGCGGCGTTGCCCAGGGCATCGGGCAGGCGCTTTACGAGGGTGTTGCCTACAGCGAGGAAGGCCAGCTCTTGACCGCGAGCTACCAGGATTATTGCATCCCGCGCGCCAGCGACATTCCGTCCATCACGGTGACGCTGGATGATTCCGCGCCGTGCAAGACCAATCCGCTCGGCGCCAAGGGCTGCGGCGAGTCGGGGGCGATCGGCGGCCCGCCCTGTATCACCAACGGCGTGATGGACGCGCTGAGCGAGCTCGGCATCACGCAGCTGAACACGCCGCTGACGCCGGTGAAGATCTGGCAGGCGATCAGGGATGCGCGGGCGGGGGTGGCTTGATTCCGTCGTTCCGGGGCGATGCGTAGCATCGAACCCGGAACCTCGAAGTTGCGGCGCGAGGTTCCGGGTTCATCGCTACGCGATGCCCCGGAACGACGGTGCCTTACAGCCCCAGCATCATCTTCGCGATGATATCGCGCTGGATTTCCGACGATCCGCCGAAGATCGTGTACGCCCGCCCGTTGAGATACTCCGGCACCACCGGCAGCAGCTCCTCCGGAATCGCCGGCTCGAGGTTGAGCCGGTAGAGCGGCCGGGTCGGCTCGACGACGAGCCCGTCATGGCCGATCACGTCGACCCCGAGGCGTGTCACCGCCTGCCGGATCTCGCTGTTGCGCAACTTCAGCAGCGAGGACACCGCGCCGGGGTTCTGCCCGGTCTGCAACGCGGACAGCACCCGCAGCTCGGTCATCTCGAGCGCGTCGATGTCGACCTCGACCTCCGTCATCCGCAGCGCGATGTCGGGGTCCTCGATGGCGCGGCCGGTCACCTCGGACTCCGCGAGCTCGGCGATCGTCCGCAGCGCCTCGCGCAATTTGGCGGAGGCGATACCTGCGCCGCGCTCGAACTCGAGCAGGTACTTGCCGTAGGTCCAGCCCTTGCCTTCCTCGCCGACGCGGTTGGCGACGGGCACGCGGACGTCGTCGAAGAACACCTGGTTGACTTCGTGATCCCCGCCGATGGTCAGGATCGGGCGCGTGGTGACGCCCGGGATCTTCATGTCGATCAGAATAAAACTGATGCCGTCCTGCTGCCGTTCGCCGTCGCTGGTGCGCACCAGCGCGAACATGCGGTTGGCGTGATGCGCATGCGTGGTCCAGATCTTGGTGCCGTTGATGACGTAGTCGTCGCCGTCGCGCACCGCGCGCGTCTTCAGCGAGGAGAGATCGGAGCCCGATCCCGGCTCGGAATAGCCCTGGCACCAATAATCCTCGCCGGCGAGAATGCGCGGCAGATAGAAATTCTTCTGCTCCGGCGAGCCGAAGCCGATGATGACCGGGCCCACCATCTTGACGCCCATCACGTTGACGTTGGGCACGCCGGCGCGGGCGGATTCGGCCTCGAAGATCCAGCGCTGCGCCGGCGTCCAGTCCGGCCCGCCATGCTCGACCGGCCAGCCCGGCGCGCCCCAGCCTTTGTGGTTTAGCGCGCGCTGCCAGGCCATGCCGATATCGGGATCGGAGAACACCGACGGCGTCAGCGCGGTGGCGCGCTTCATCTCCGGCGTCAGATTGGCGGCGATGAAGTCGCGGACTTCCTGCTCGAAGGCGTGTTCTTCGGCACTGAAGGTGAGATCCATCGTGCGCTCTCCGTTAAGCTTGCGCGCGGCCGCTCAGCGCGGCGTGGCGGCGGTAATGATGGGCGCTGCCGCCGAACAGCGCGTCGAAGGCGAGCAGCCGCTTGAAATAGGCGCCGATGTCGAGCTCCTCGGTGACGCCCATGGCGCCGTGCAGCTGCACCGACTGCTCGGCGACGAAGCGCGCGCATTTGCCGATTTTTGCCTTGGCACCCGACGCCGCACGGCTGCGCGCCACCGGCTCGGCATCGGCCATCAGCGCGGCGCGCAGCGCCATCGATCGCGCCTCGTCGACCTGCATTGCCATGTCGGCGAGGCGGTGGCGGATCACCTGGTTGGCGGACAGCGGCCGGCCGAACTGTTTGCGGATTTTGGTGTACTCGAGCGTGGTGTCGAGCAGCGTCTGCATGATGCCGACCGCCTCCGCGCCGAGCGCGGCCATCGCGCGGTCGACCACCACTTCGATCGCGGGCAGCGCGTCGCCGCCGTCGCCGAGCAGGGCATCGGCCGCGATCTGCACGTTTTTCAGATCGAGGTTGCAGCCGCGCCCGCCGCCGAGCCGCGCATAGTCGTGCAAGGTGAGACCCGGCGCATCCGCCGGCACCAGAAACAGGCAGAGCCTGCCGGAGGCGCCATTTGCATTGGCGACGCGCGCGGAGACGATGATCCGATTGGCGGCCGCGCCATCGAGCACCGCGGTCTTGCTGCCGTTCAGCCGCCAGCCGTCGGCGCTTTTCGTGGCTGTGGTGTCGACATGGGCGAGATCGAAGCGTGCGGCGCGCTCCGCATGCGCGAAGGCAAGGTAAAGCGAGCCGTCAGCGACATCAGGCAGGATGGCCTGCTGCTGCGCGGCGGTGCCGCATTCGGCGACCAGCGCGGCGCCGAGCACGATGGTTGCGAGATACGGCTCGGACACCAGCCCGCGCCCGAATGCCTCCATCAGAATCCCGATCTCGATCGCGCCGCCGCCGAGCCCGCCATGGGCCTCGCTGATCGGCAGCGCCAGCCAGCCGAGCTCCGCGAACTGCTTCCAGATCGCGGGTGAGAAACCAAGCGGGTCGTTCGCGGCCTTCTTGCGATGCTCGGCGTCAAAGGTTTCCGCCACGAAGCGGTCGGCACTTTCGCGCAGCAGGCGCTGCTCGTCGCTGAGGGTGAGGTCCATCTTCTCTACTTCACATTGGCGGTCTTGCGGACCGAGGGATGCAGGCCCGCGGGATCCACCACCATGCCGAATTCCTGCAAATTGTGGGCGTGGCAGAGCTGATGCAGCGCGAACGCCTGATCGATCGCCGCGGGCTGGCCCATGATATCGATCGAGCGGTTCACCGCCTCCTTGGAAAGCTTCAGCGCGAAGGCAGGCTTGGCTGCGATCCTTTGCGCCAGCGCGAGTGTGAAGGCCGCAAGATTGTCGCGCGGCACGACGTGGTTGACCATGCCGAGCCGATGCGCTTCCTCGGCGTTCCAGACATCGGCGGTGAACAGCATCTCCTTGGCCTTGCGCGCGCCGAGCTCCCAGGGATGCACGAACCACTCGACGCCGCAGACGCCCATCGTCACCACCGGATCGCAGAACTCGGCGTCGCTGCTCGCAACGATCAGGTCGCAGGCCCAGGCCAGCATCAGCCCGCCGGCGATGCATTTGCCGTGCACCTCCGCGATCATGGGCTTGGCGAGATTGCGCCAGCGCCTTGTGATCTGGAGATAGATCTCCTGCTCACGCGCGAAGCGACCGTGGGCGTTCGGTTCGGCGAAGCCGCCCCAATTTCCGACTGGCGGGAAATCAACACCGGCCTGGTTTTTCCCGGTCGGCCGCAGATCATGGCCGGCGGAGAAATGCGGGCCGTTGCCGGCGAGGATGATGACCTTGACCGCATCGTCCTGCACCATCGCGTCGAAGGCGGCGTTGAGGTCGTAGGTCATTTGCAGGTTTTGCGCGTTGCGCGCCTCGGGCCGGTTCATCACGATCCGCGCGATCGCGGGCTCCGGCCGTTCGACGACGAGCGTCTCGAATTGGTCTGCTGACATGGATCCTCCCGGGATCGATTTTCTCTGCATGATGAACGGCGCGGGGAGGGTGAGGCAAGGGCCATCATCGGCAAAAGCGGCCGCGAAAACCGCCGTACGGGATTACACGACGAAAATCTGGTACGCTGCCGAAGATTCCACCGGGGAGAACCTTCATGCGCAAGCTTTGGACCGTGCTGGCAGCGCTGGCGACCTTGAGCCTGACCAACTGCGGCTACAATGCGATCCAGAACAATGACGAGCAGGTCAAGTCGAGTTGGTCGGAGGTGGTCAACCAGTACCAGCGCCGCGCCGATCTGGTGCCAAACCTGGTCAACTCGGTGAAGGGCTTTGCGCAACAGGAGAAGGACGTGCTGCTCGGCGTCACCAATGCGCGCGCCAAGGTCGGCAGCATCCAGGCCACGCCCGAGGTGCTGAACGATCCCGCCGCGTTCCAGAAGTTCACGCAGGCGCAGGGCGAGCTGACCGGCGCGCTGTCGAAACTCCTGGTCGTCACCGAGAACTACCCGCAGCTCAAATCCGACGCGCTGTTTCGCGACCTGATGGCGCAGCTCGAGGGCACCGAGAACCGCATCACCGTGGCGCGCAACCGCTATATCAAGGCGGTGCAGGATTATAACGTCGGCATCCGTACCTTCCCGAACAATTTGACCGCGATGGCGTTCGGCTACAAGGAGAAGCCGAACTTCACGGTCGACAATGAGAAGGAGATCTCGACCGCGCCGAAGGTCGATTTCAATAATCCGGCGCCGGCGCCGTCGAAGTAGCGCCGGCGCCTTGCCCGCGATGGCCGCCGCACGGATCATCCTGCTTGCCTTGCTGATGGGCCTGGTGTGCCCGGCGCTGGCCGAGGTCGCGGTGCCACAGCTCACCGGCCGCGTCGTCGACCAGACCGGGACGCTGTCGGCAAGCGATATCGCCTCGCTCAACACCAAGCTGAAGGATCTGGAGACCCGCAAGGACGCCCAGATCGCGGTGCTGATCGTGCCGACCACGGACGGCGAGCCGATCGAGCAGTTCTCGATCCGCGTCGCCGAGGCCTGGAAGATCGGGCGCAAGAAGGTCGACGACGGCGCACTGCTGGTCGTCGCCAAGAACGACCGCCATCTGCGCATCGAGGTCGGCTACGGCCTCGAAGGCGTGCTCAGCGACGTCATCACCCATCGCATCATCGATGAGGACATCACCCCGAAATTCAAGGCCGGCGATTTTGCGGGCGGCATCTCGGCCGGTGTCGACCGCATGATCGGCCTGGTCAATGGCGAACAATTGCCGGCGCCGGAGCCCGAGCATTGGCAGGCGCCCAATCTGGTCGATCTCGCCAATCCGGTCACGATCTTTGTCGTGATTATCGTCGCGGGCTTCCTGCGCGGAATGCTGGGGCGGCTGCTTGGCTCGGTCGCGACCGGCGGTGTCGTCGGCGTGTTCGCCTGGATAGTGGCGGGCTCGCTCGTCACCGCCGCCGTGCTCGGCCTGGCCAGCTTTGTCGCGGCGCTGATCTTCGGCGGCTTGAATTTCGGCGGTCCGGTAGTCGGCTCGGGACCGTACCGGCGTGGCGGCGGTTATCCCGGCGGCTGGTCCGGTGGCGGCGGCTGGAGCGGCGGTTCGAGCTCGGGGTCGAGCGACAGCGGCGGCTTCAGCGGCGGAGGTGGCAGTTTTGGTGGCGGCGGCGCCTCGGGGAGCTGGTAGGCCATGAGCATCAGGCGCATCGGCAAGCATCTCATCGAACACCGCTGGCGGGTGCGGCGTGACTTTCCGCCGCGCGTGCTCGATGCCATCGAGCGCGCGATCAAGGCGGGCGAGGCCACCCATGCCGGCCAGATCCGCTTCGTCGTCGAAGGCGCGCTCGACGGCGTGCCGCTGTTCCGCAACCAGCCGGCACGCGAACGCGCGCTCGATGTGTTCTCGCATCTGCGGATCTGGGACACCCATCACAACAACGGCGTCCTGATCTATCTCTTGCTCGCCGACCGCGACGTCGAGATCGTCGCCGACCGCGGCATCGACGCCAAGGTCGGCCGCGACGGCTGGGAAGCGATCTGCCGCGCGATGGAGGCAGATTTCGCCGCCGGCCGGTTCGAGCAGGGTGTGATCAGGGGGATCGAGGCGGTGTCACGGGAGCTCGCGAAATACTTTCCGCACGCGGAGGGCGGGACCAATGAACTGCCGGACAAGCCGGTGGTGATCTAGGAACCATCGTTCCCGCGTCGTCATGGCCGGGCTTGTCCCGGCCATCCACGTCTGTCTTCGCTGGAAACCAAAGACGTGGATGCCCGGGACAAGCCCGGGCATGACGAATTTTGTGGAACTACGCCTTCACCGCCGGCCGCTCGGCAACGCGGTTGAACCAGGCCACGATGTTGCCGTTCGACTGGTCCATCGGTTGGCCGACCTGGTTGCCGAAATCGAGCCAGCAATAGAGCAGGATGTCGGCGAGGGTGAAGCGCTTGCCTGCGATGTAGTCGCGGCCGTCTTCCATCTGGTCGTTGAGCCATTTGATGCGGTTGGCGGCGATCATCTTCAGCCCCGGAGAGGCTTCGGGCGCGACCGGAATCCGCTTCTCGAAGAATTTCAGCGCCTCGCCGAAGCGGTAGCCGTTGGCGAGCGGCTCGGCGATGTTGAGATCGACCCGGCGCGTCCACATCCGGCACTCGGCGCGCTCCTCGGGCGTCGCGCCGATCATCGCGGGCGCGGGATGCTTCTCCTCGAGATATTCGCAGATCGGCACGATCTCCGAGAGATAGCTGCCGTCGTCGAGCTCCAGCGTCGGCATCTGGCCATGCGGATTGCGCTTCAGATGCGCCTCTTCGCGGTTCTCGCCCTTGCGGAGGTCGACGGTCTGCCTGGGCATTTCGATGCCCTTCTCCGCCATGAACCAGCGCACGATGCGCGGGTTCGGCCCGATCGAGTCGTAAAACTTCATGGTCCTCGCTCCCTGTTTTCTAAGGGTTGTTGTTGCCATCGTTGAACAGGCCGCGCGGGGATTTGTCAAATTCTCCGTCATTGCGAGGAGCGACAGCGACGAAGCAATCCATGCTCCCGCGTATGCTGGGCGATGGATTGCCTCGCTTCGCTCGCAATGACGGGGAGAAAGCGCGCATCAATCGTCCAGCTTGTTGAGATCGCGCACCGACTGCATGATCGGCTCGAAATTGGCGCGCGCATCGAGCGCGTCGAACAGTTGAGCGGTGTCTTCGAGCAGCCCATGCGAGCGAGCCAGCGCGATCCGGACGTCGTCCTGCGGCGTGTCGGAGAGGCGGCCGTGACCGGACAGCAGGATCCTGGAGTTCAATCCCTTCAGCCGCTCCAGCGACTGGATGTAGTCGGCGATCGAGCCGGAGCCGAACACTCCGCCCATCACGCCGCCGGGCATCAGCGTGTCGGCGGCGAACAGCAAGCCCTTGTCCTGGTCGAACAGCGTGATGCAGGCCGAGGTATGGCCCGGCGTATACATCACGTTGAGACGGAAATTGCCGAGGTCGAGCAGATTGCCTTCCTCGAGCCAGATGTCGACATCAACGGGCACGTTCGGCTCGTTGAACATCTTGCGCAGCATCGAGAAGTCGTCGCGCAGCATGATCTTGTTGGCGGCGAGCCGGTGCGCGGCGATATAGGCGCGGCCGTGGAAATGATAGGCCGCGCCGATGTGGTCGAGATGCTCGTGGCTCAGCACCACCATGTCGATCATCTCGGGCGTGACGCCGATATGGCCGAGGCAGGCTGTGAGGTGCGGATAGTTGGACGACAGTCCGACGTCGATCATGATGGTCCGCTTGCTGCCACGCACCAGATAGGCGTTGGCCGCGCGGTTCTTGAAGCGGATCTGGTAGACGTCGGTGGCGGCCTCGATCAGCGTCGCCATCTCGGTGTCGTGCAGGGTCTTGAACGGGCTCGGCCGGCGATCGCTCATGGCGCGGCCGCCGTGCGGTAGGTGACGCTGTTGGATGCGCGCAAGCGTTTCGACAGCGCATCCATCACCATCAGCGCGAAGGCCGGCTGCTGGCTGACCAGATAGACGAAGCGGGCGTGGTTGATCCGCATCACCCGCGTGTGGGGCGCAGCGGCAATCGCGGTCGCCGACCGCGCCGAGCCGTCGATCACCGCCATCTCGCCGAAGAACTCGCCCTTGCCGAGGCCGACGATGACCGTCTTGTTTCCGCCATCGATCTTGCCATCGATCTTGGCGATCTCGACCTTGCCGTCGAGCACCACGTAAAGCTCGCGGCCGGTCGAGCCTTCCTCAAAAATGACGTCATCGACATCGAATTCTACGATGCATTTCTCGATCGTCATGGCACCGCCCCTGCCTTCTGGCTGGAAGGTACCATGTTAGTTGGGAAAGCCAGGCCCGCAAACCGCCTTTGCAAGGGGTGGCGCGGATTGCCGCAGGCCGGTCTCGCCGCAATCCGGCCCGGAAAAGTTCCTAAAACTTAGGTAATGCAACGCCCGGGTAACGATTTCGCAAGCAATAAAAGTTACCGAATTGTCAACCCAGTCTGGAGACTTTGAACGTGAGTGAGCAGCACAGCGAGCCGGTTAGCAGTCAGGCCGGTGCCGATATGGCGGCGAAGAGCGAGCCCGTGATGGCCGCGGCCCAAACCGAGGCTCATGTCCAGGCTCCCAGCCTCTCGCCCGATCAGGAAGAGACGGCGCCGAAGGCCGACGCGCCCAAAATGGACGCGCCGAAGGTCGAGCCGCCGCCGCTGGACGCAGCCAGGTTCGAACCCGACGTCGAGCCGGTCAACATGGAGACGCCCAAGGTCGAGACCGGCTCCCGCGAGGAGCCGCGCTTCCCGGGCAAGCTGATGATCATGGCGCCGGGCAACCGCGCCTGGGATCGCTCGTGGGACCATGAAGAGACCGCGTCCAAGCCGGCCGCCGAGCAGCCCGCCAAGTCGTCCGGCCGGTTTGCGGCGATGGCCGCCGTGATTGCGCTCGCGACCGTCGCGGGCGCTATCGGCGGCGCGCTGGCGACCGCAGGTTTCAGCCGTGTCGCTACGCCTGCCGTTGCCTCCGCGAAGGATACGGGCGGGTCAGATATGGCCGCCAAGGACAGCGCCCGCGAAGCCGCGATCGCCCGGATCGAATCCGAGATCACCTCGTTGAAGGCCAGCGTCGAGCAGACCGCCAAGTCCGGCCAGGCCCAGTTCAACCGCGCCAATGATCGTCTCGAAAAGGTCGAGAAGGCGCAGGCCGAGCCGATGGCCAAGCTCGCCAAGCTCACCGAAACCGTCGACAAGCTCCGCGCCACGCCGCAGGCGCCGACCACCACCGCGGCTGCGACGCCCGCGACCGCACGCGAGACGCCCGCCCGCGAGACCACCGGCACGGTGACGCCGCAGACGGCTGCCGCCACGCCGGCCGCTGCCGCGCCCAAGACCGAGGTCGGCCGCCTTCCGGTGCTCGACGGCTGGGCGCTGCGCGACGTCGGCAATGGCGGCGCGCTGATCGAAGGCCGCGGCGGCATCTACGAGGTTTATGCCGGCGACCCCGTCCCGGGGCTCGGCCGTGTCGATGCGATCCGCAGGCAGGACGGCCGCTGGGTGGTCGTCACCAGCCGGGGCCTGATCGTTTCGCGCTGATCGCCGAAAGTCGACAACAGCAAGGCGCTTCACCGCGATGTGAAGCGCCTTTTTTCTTGAATAGGCGTCGGCGCGCGGTGTTAGTGGAGGCATGAGCGGCGCGCTGCGAAGTCTCCTTGCCCTGTTCCTCCTGCTCTGTGGCGCGGCATTCGCGCGTGCCGGCGAGGATCGCGCACTCGAGCGCGGTGCCGGGATCATCGATCCCGCCGTTCTGCGCGAGCTCGATCACGGCCGCCTCGGTCTCGGCCGCATGCTGGCGCCGGAGCGTTCGGTCGATACGCCGCTGTCGAACCGCGAGCTGTTCGCCTTGCCCGCGATGGTGCCGGTGCATGAGGCGTTGGCGCGCGACTTCGACCGCTATGTCGAGAAGCACAAAGCAAGCCTGCCGAACGAGAGCATCGGCACGGGCGATCGCTTTGCTTTCCAGCTGTTCGACCGCGCGCTGTTCGATTCCGCGGATGTCCGCTTCGTGCTGTCAGGCATCGTCAACCGGATGGACCGCGCCTATGTGGCACCCGATGCCTGCGGTGAGATCCGGCTGATCTACCGGCTGACCCGCGCCGACGTGCCGTTGATCGGCGAGAATGCGGTCTCGCAACGCCTGCCGATGACGCTGAACCTGGTGTTGAAGGCGAAAGGCGACGGCAACGATGCCGCACTCACCTGTCGCGGGATCGCCCGGCGCTGGCTCGACATGGGTGACACGCCGCCGACACTGGAAAACCTGTTCGGCACGGACGGACCGCTCGCGCTGATCGATATTAGCAACATCGACCGCATCGAGACCAATCTGCAGATCGCGCACGCGCCGAAATCGGCGCTGCGCGATTTCCGCACCGACTATCTCCTGAAAGTGTTCGACTATGACGGCGCAACGAAGCGCTTCGTCGAAGCGCCGATGGAGAACCAGATCGATCGCGATCGCATCCTCGCCGACGATGGGCTGCGCCGCGACTTCAAGGCGTGGCTGCTCGCGCCTGCGCATTTCGCCGAACTCGACCGCGGCACGTTGCTGATCCCCGAGAAATTCCTCGCCACGTCTGCGGTGGCGCCGACCCCGGCCGGCTTCGACCTCGGCGAGCTCGCGCCCGAATTCGGGCTGGTGCAGGGCGAGGGCGCGGCCGGCCCGGCGGTGTTCTCGGATGGCGACGTGGTCGGCGCCCTGAAGAAGGCCACGGCCGACGGAACGAAGTTGCAGAACATCCAGTCCGTCGCCGGCTTCGAGCGGCGGCTCAACGACGTCACCTGCGCCGGCTGTCACCAGACCCGCGGCATCGGAGGCTTCCATTTTCCCGGCGTCGACTGGATGGCGGCCAAACCGTCGAACTCCACCGTAGTGCCGGCCTCGCCGCATTTCTTCGGCGACCAGGTCCGCCGCCGCGATATCCTCGCAAGCTTCCGCGACGGCAGAGCGCCGGACTTTTCGCGCGGCTTCTCCAACCGCCCGCAATTGCGCGGTTCGACCGAGCTTGCCGGCACCGAATACAGCGACGGCTGGGGCGCGCATTGCTATCTGCCGGGGGCGAGGCCGGCCGAGACCGATCGCAGCTTCCGCGGCTGGACCTGTGCGGAGGGGCTCGCCTGCCAGGTTGCGGGCAAGACCTCGCGCATGGGTATGTGCTTCGTGAAGGGGCGGTAGCGCCGCTTTTGCCGGAACCGATAGGCCCGGGCGTCATTATTTGATGCTACATTGGCGATCGCCCAAGACCCGGCAAGCCCTTGAGCGGAGACCTGGCGGATGAGTGCTCCTGAGCAGGACAACAAGCAGCGCAACCGCGAGATCGCGGCGAACGAGGCCGAACGTCAGACCGTCAGCGCCGTCCGTGTCAGCAGCTGGGCGATCGGGCTCGCAATCATCATCGGCATCATCGCAGTCGCCATCGTCTGGGCCTGGCTGAAGCGTTGAGTTCGTTTCACACGCACGCCGAGTTTGACAAAGACCGGACGCCCCATCCGCGTTCGTCGTCCCGGCGAAGGCCGGGACCCATACTCCGCGGCGGAGGTTGTGAATGGGACTCGTCGTTCCAGTGTCGCGCAGCAATCTGCATTGGTGGTTATGGGTCCCGGCCTTCGCCGGGACGACGAGAGAGACGGCCGCCTACGCCACCGCGCCCGACGCGCGCAGCTTCTGAATCGTCGCCTCGTCGTAGCCGGCCTGCCGCAGGATCTCGTCCGAGTGCTCGCCGACTTCGGGCGGCTTGCGCGGCTGCACCTTCTTGGCGCCGTCGATGAAGATCGGGCTGTTGACGGTCAGCATGGTATCGTTCTCGAAGCGCACCAGCACCTCGTTCTCGATCATCTGCTTGTCGTGCGGGATATCGTCGAGGATGCCGACGACACCGAACACCAGCCCGTTGCCGTCGAGGATCTTGCGCCATTCGGCAAGATCCTTGCTGGCGAACACCTCGTCGAAAACCTTGATCAACTCGACCGAGCGCGCATGGCGGTCCGGCTTGGTGGCGAAGCGCGGATCGGTGACGAGATCCTCGCGGCCCATGCAGCGCATCAGCGTCGGCCATTGCCGCTCCTCGTTGAGCAGCGACAAGATGATCCAGCGGCCGTCCTTGCACTTGTAGTGGTTGGTGACCGCGTTGAGCGCCTGTTCGCGCGGCTTGCGCTTCTTGAACTTGGCGCCGACCAGCTTGGCCTGCGCCAGCACGCCATTGGCCCAGACGCCGTTGGCCATCAGATTGGTCGAGACATGCGAGCCCTTGCCGGTCTTCTCGCGCTGGAACAGCGCGGTGACGATCGCGCCATAGAACGCCATCGCGCAGGGGTGATCGCCCATGCCGGCGACCGAACGCGCCGGCGTGACGTCCTCGTCGGCGCGCACCAGGTCCATCAGCCCGGAGCGGGCCCAATAAGCGTTGGAGTCGAAGCCGGGCTTGTTGGCCTCTTCACCCTTCTCGCCATAGCCGGTGAAGGAGGCGTAGATCAGCCGGTCGTTGAGATGGGCGAGATGCTCGTGCGTGATGCCGAGCTTGGCCCGCACCTGGGGCGGCATGTTGGTGATGAAGACGTCGGCTTCGCTGACGAGCTTGTAGAGCACCTCGCGCGCTTCGGGCTTGGTGAGGTCGAGCGCCAGGCTCTTCTTGTTGCGGGCCTCCAGCATCCACGCGAAATTGTGCTCGCTGGATGGATAGCCGGGCAGGTTCGGCAGATTGCGGTAGGGATCGCCGGCGCCGGGCGGCTCGATCTTGATGACGTCGGCGCCGAAGTCGGACAGCACCGTGGCGGCCGCGGGCGCCGCGATGAAGCTCGCGCAGTCGAGAACCTTGAGCCCGTCAAAAATGCCTTTGTCCATCGTGCCCTCGCTCCCGTGGCGCTTGTTGGTGTTTTTCCGGTAGCTGGAATATCGCGTGCGATGATCCCGATCGAGGCGCCATTTGACCAATGTCGGGGGATCGATGCAACGGCGCTTTCTTACCCTCCCCTTGCGGGCTACGGGAGCCCCGAAAGTGATTCCCCGGAGTTTGTGAATGTGATTCAAGGCCTTTCGACCTGTTTGGACGAGAGGCCTGCGATGTCTTTTGGCGATGTTCGGGTTGCGGAGCGGGCTGATTGGCTGATCGAGCGGGTGGCGACGGCGGGGACGCTGGTGCTACGCAAATTGGGGGAGACGCGCGCGGGCGAGAAGGCCGTGCATCGGTTTCTGTCTTCGCCCCATGTTTCGGTCGATCGGATTGTGGAAACGTTGGCCGGGCGGACTGCGGTTCAATGCGCCGGTCGCCGCATTCTGGCTGTCCAGGACACGACCGAGATCAATTTTGGCGGTCGTGACAAGAAGCGGCGGGGCTTCGGACCTGCCGGCGATGGCCAAACCCCTGGCTTCTTCATCCATCCAGTGATTGCCGTCGATATCGAAAGCGAAGCCGTGGTCGGTCTTGTCGATGCGGCGATCTGGACGCGGTCTGCGGATCGCGTCACGTCGCGCCGCAATCGCGCGATCGAGGATAAGGAATCGGCGCGTTGGCTGTTGGGCTGTCAGGCCACGGCAAGCGTGCTGTCCGATGCCGCCGAGGTGACAATGGTGGCCGATCGCGAAAGCGACATTTACCTGCTGTTTGCCCGCAAACCGGAGCGGCTCGATCTGATCGTGCGCGCCGGTCAGGATCGATCTTTGCTCGGTGGGGGAACGCTCTTTGGGGCGCTTGCCAGTGCTGAAGTGCTGAGCAGAAGCGAGGTCCGCGTGGCGCCGCGCGGGCCTGGTGACAAAGGGCGCGTCGCGACCGTCGAACTCCGCGCGGGCTCGGTGCACATCGCCCGCTCACAAAGTCTGGGGCAATCCGAGGCGGCCGGCAGCGTCGAACTCACCTTGGTGGAAGCACGAGAGGTCGATGCGCCGTCAGGCAAGACGCCGTTGTTGTGGCGCCTACTCACGACCCGCACCGTCACTTGTGCGACCGAGGCTGAACACGTCGTCCGCCTCTATCGCTTGCGCTGGCGCATCGAACAAGTCTTCCGCGCCCTCAAGAGCGACGGCTTGGCCCTCGACGACAGCCAAGTCGTCGACGCCGAGCGGATGTTTAATCTGACCGCCATCGCGCTCGCTGGCGCGATTCGGACGATCCAGCTTGTCGATGCCAGAGACGGCAGCCTCCGCCCGGCAACCGATGTCATTGACGAAAGCTTCGCCGTCGCGCTCGAGCACCTGTCAAAAAAGCTCGAGGGCAAAACGCTACGGCAGAAAAACCCGCATCCTATCGGCTCGCTTGCCTTCGTCTCATGGATCGCGGCCCGTCTCGGCGGATGGAATTGCTACTACAAGCCTCCAGGACCAAAGACCATGCGCGACGGCTGGAACCGCCTTGCCGCAACACTCGACGGCTATGCCCTTGCTACACAGTCACAAAATCCGGGAATCCCCTAGCCCTGGAGGGAGAGGGTCGGCTCACATTGAGCGAAGCGAAATGTGAGACGGGGGTGGGGTGATCTCTCAACACGGGCAGCGTTCGGGTGGAGAGACTTCCACCCCACCTCGGTTCGCATTGCATGCGAACCGATCCTCCCCCTCCAGGGGAGGATGAGAAGTTTACTCCACCCCCGCCATCAGCGCCGCATTGCCGCCGGCCGCCGCGGTGTTGATGGTCACCGTCTGCTCGGTGGCAAACCGCGTCAAATAATGCGGGCCGCCGGCCTTGGGGCCGGTGCCGGACAGGCCGCTGCCGCCGAACGGCTGCACGCCGACGACCGCGCCGATCATGTTGCGGTTGACATAGATGTTGCCGACCTGGAGGCGATCGACGATGGCCTCGACGGTGTCCTCGATGCGGGAGTGGATGCCGAGCGTCAGCCCGAAGCCGGTCGCCTCGATCGCGGCCAGCACCTCGCCGAGTTTTTCGGCGCGGTAGCGCACGACATGCAGGACAGGCCCGAACACCTCTTCGGTAAGCTCGCTCGCGGCCGCCAGCTCGAAGATATGCGGCGCGACGAAATTGCCGGCCGGGGCGTCGCCCGCGAAATGCACGCGCGCTTGCTTTTTCATGCGCGTTATATGCGCGTCCAGCCGCTGCCTGGCCTCGGCGTCGATCACCGGCCCGATATGGGTCGACGGATCTGAGGGATCGCCGATCTTCAACTCGCGCGCGGCGCCGGCGATCATCTCGATCATGCGGTCGGCGACGTCGTCCTGAACGAACAGCAGCCGCAGCGCCGAGCAGCGCTGGCCGGCGGAGCGGAACGCCGACATCACGACGTCGTCGGCGACCTGCTCGGGCAGCGCGGTGGCATCGACGATCATCGCATTGATGCCGCCGGTTTCCGCGATCAGCGGCACGATCGGCCCGTCCTTGGCCGCCAGCGTGCGGTTGATCGCGCGCGCCACTTCGGTCGAGCCGGTGAAGACGACGCCGGCAATGGCAGGATGCGCGACTAGCGCCGCGCCGACCGCGCCGTCGCCCTGGACCAGATGCAATGCGGACGCCGGCACGCCCGCCTCATGCAGCAGCGCGACGGCCTCGGCCGCGATGCGCGGCGTCTGCTCGGCGGGCTTTGCCACCACGGCGTTGCCGGCCATCAGCGCCGCCGTCACCTGGCCGAGGAAGATCGCCAGCGGAAAATTCCATGGTGAGATCGCGACGAAGGCGCCGCGGCCGCGCAGCGCCAGCACGTTGCTCTCGCCGGTCGGTCCGGGCATCGCCTCGGCTTCGCCGAATAAGTTGCGCCCGAGCGCGGCATAGTAGCGGCAGAAATCGGCCGCCTCGCGCAGCTCCGAGAGCGCGTCATCGATTGTCTTGCCGCCTTCGCTCTGGAGCAGCGCGATGAAGTGCGCGCGGCGCTGCTCCAAGAGCTCCGCGGCCTTGTTCAGGATGTCGGCCCGCCGCGCGGCCGGCGTGCCGTTCCATGCCTTGAAGCCGCGACGCGCCGCTACGACGGCCGCGTCCGCCTGCGCGGGGGTCGCCGCGGCGATCGCGGTGGGCGCGGCCTTCTCGATCGCGATCGCCGATATCAGCCGGTCGAGCGCGCTCCGCTCGCCGAATTCGATGCCATGCGAATTCTCGCGCTGCGGCCGATAGAGATCGGCGGGCAGCGGAATTCCGGAATGAGACGCATTGGTGTCCGCACCGATGATCTCGACCGGGCGGCGCAACAGGTCCGCGATCGGCACGCGATTGTCCGCCGCGAGCGCGACAAAGGAGGAGTTGGCGCCGTTCTCGAGCAGCCGCCGCACCAGATAGGCTAGCAGGTCGCGATGGCTGCCGACCGGCGCGTAGGTGCGGTGAGCGATCTCGGGCCGGTCATTGCCGAGCTGCGCATAGAGCGCTTCGCCCATGCCGTGCAGGCGCTGGAATTCAAAGCTGTTGGAATCGTCTGATAGTTCGAGGATGGTTGCGACCGTCAGCGCGTTGTGGGTCGCGAATTGCGGGAAGAGCCGCGGCCGCGCCGCCAGCAGTTTTTGCGCGCAGGCGACGTAGTTCAAATCGGTCATCGCCTTGCGGGTGAACACCGGATAGCCGTCGAGGCCGCGCTCCTGCGCGCGCTTGATCTCGGTGTCCCAGTAGGCGCCCTTGACCAGCCGCACCATCATTCGGCGGTCGAGGCTGCGCGCAAGCGCATCGACGTATTCGATCACCTCAGTGGCGCGCTTCTGATACGCCTGGATCGCGAGGCCGAAGCCGCTCCAGCCGGCGAGCGACGGATCGGCGAACGCCGCGGCAATCACATCGAGCGACAGCTCGAGCCGATCGGCTTCCTCGGCATCGACGGTGAAATTCAGCTCGAACGCCTTGGCGCGGCGCGCCAGGTCGACCAGAAGCGGCACCAGCTCGCGCATCACGCGCGCACGGCTGACCGCCTCGAACCGCGGATGCAGCGCCGAGAGTTTGACGGAAATGCCGGGTCGGTCGGGCAGGGGCCGGCTTCCTGCGGCCTTGCCGATCGCCTCGATCGCACTTGCATAGGATTCGAAATAGCGCTGCGCGTCACTGGCGGTGCGCGCGCCTTCGCCGAGCATGTCGAAGGAGTAGCGCGAGGTGCGTGCCGCATGCGATTGCGCGCGCGCGAGTGCCGCTTCGATGGTCTCGCCGAGCACGAAATGGCTGCCCATCAGCCGCATCGCCTGCCGCGTCGCCGCGCGCACCGCCGGCGCGCCGAGCCGTTTGGTCAGCCGCCCGATGGTGCCTTGCGGCGTCTCGCCGGGCTTGATCACACGGGCCGAGACGCCGAGCGCCCAGGCCGAGGCGTTGACCAGGAACGCGCTCGATCGGGTCTCGTGATTGATGAAGTCGCCCTGGCCGAGCTTGTCCTCGATGAATTGGTCGGCGGTGCGCGCGTCGGGCACCCGCAGCAGTGCCTCCGCCAGCACCATCAGCGCCAGCCCCTCCTTGGTCGACAGCGCGAATTCCCGCAGCATGTCCTCGACCCCGCCGAGCGGATCGTCGTTCGCCCTGATCGCCTCGATCAGCCGCGTCGCGGTGCGATCGATCCGCGTCTCCCGCTCCGCGCCGAGCCTGGCCTCCCGCAGCAGGCGGCCCGCGATGGCAGCGTCATCAGCCGCGTAAGGCGGGCTGAATAAGGGAGGGGCGGGTGACGGGTCAGGCATGGCGGTTCCTCAGGGGTTTCGCGGGAACACCTACGCGCTCACGGACCGTGGTTCGATAGACAAATTAGCACATTTGCCTTAGAAAATAAGGTAGATATCAGAGATAACCAGACATATGACGGACATCGATAAGATTGACCGCAAAATCCTCTCGATCCTGCAAGGGGATGGCCGGATCGCCAATGTGGAGCTGGCCGAGCGCATCGGTCTGTCGCCGACGTCGGCGGGCGAGCGGCTGAAGCGATTGCAGCGCGACGGCTTTGTCGAAGGCTATGGCGCGCGGCTCAATCCGCACCGGCTTGGGCTCGGTCTGCTGGTGTTCGTCGAGGTGCTGCTCGACAAGACCACGCCCGACGTGTTCGAGAAATTCGCAAAGGCGGTCCAGACCGCGCCGGAAGTGCTGGAGTGCCACATGGTGGCCGGCGGCTTCGACTATCTGGTCAAGGCGCGCCTCGCCAACATGACCGCCTATCGCCGGTTTCTTGGCGAGACCCTGCTGGCACTGCCTGGCGTGCGTGAGACCCGCACCTATGCCGTGATGGAGGAGGTCAAGCGCGACGCGCCGCTGCCGGTCGGCTGACATCCGCCGGATGTGATCCACAGCCATGCGCCCGGCGTATTGGCATCGCTGTCGACCCACGTTAATCCTGCTTGCAGTGGGGCAGGGATCATGACTGACACCGATCAGCGGAAACGAGCGCGGCGGACCGGATTTGCCGGTGTTCTGGGTGGTGCCATGCTGGCGCTGCTGTCGACCTGGTCTGCCTCCGCCGCCGAGCTCAGCTCCGGCCAGGCCCAGCTCTACACCTCGGTCTCGATCTATCCGCCGACCGCAAGCCAGATGACGGTCTGCTACAGCTTCGTCTGCCGGCGCCGCGTGATGCTCGATTTCACCGCGGGCGACAGGGCGGCGTTGACCCGGATCATGGCCGGTGGCCGCGCCAACGCAGCCGCCGAGCGCGCGGCGATGCAGAAGGCGGTGATCTGGTTCGACCGCCGCATGGGGCCGATCCTCGGCACCAGCAAGCGCGTCGCGAAGGCCGACTTCCGGGCCAACGATGACAGTCACAACTACGATTGCTGGGATATCACCCGCAACACCACGAGCCTGATGCTGGTGATGCAGATGTGGAACCTGTTCAGGTTTCACGACGTCGGCGATCCCCACTACCGCGGGTTCTCGCTGGGGCAGACGCCGCACAACACCGCCGTGCTGGTCGAGCGTGCCACCAAGGTGGAATGGGTGGTCGATCTCTGGCCGCGCGGCTATTTGCAGCCGCCCGACGTGATGACCGTCACGAAATGGGTGACGGAAGATTGAACGGTGGCCTGCCGCCGTGGGGCTGGCACCGCAAGGCGTCTGAAGCGTTGACTGCAGGGATAGCCGGAGCTTCCAGCCAATCGCCGGGGTTACGACATGCGGTTTCACCCGATCTGCGCTGATGCCGTGATCTGCAACATCGGCCGCCGCCTGTTGCCGGCGATCGCGCTGTTGATGTCCGCAGCCATTGGCGCGGCGCGGGCGGGCGATCTCGAGGATTGCAACGGGCAGACCGCCGACAAGACCGAGGCCGCCTGTTCGGCCATCGTCAACGATGCGGCGCGGCCGGCCGACGACCGCGTCAAGGCCTTTGCGGGCCGCGCGCGGTTCTACAACAACCATGGCAAGTTCGACGCAGCGGCGGCTGATGCTGACGCAGCGCTGCAGCTGAACCCGCAATTCATCGCTGCGCTGCTCTCGCGCGGCTATGCGCGGCAGCATCAGGGCAAGCTCGACCAGGCACGGGCCGACCTCGACCGCGCGGTCGAACTCGAACCGAAAAACGCCTTCGTCTTCGTGGCGCGCGGCAATCTGCGCGCCGACCAGCGCGCCTGGCCGGATGCGCTCGTCGATTATGATCAGGCGATTACGCTGAAGCAGGATCTTGCCGTAGCCCATGTCGGGCGGGCGCGGGTCAATGTCGAAACCGGGCAGCTCGATGCCGCGCTGACCGACCTCAACACCGCCCTTGCCATCAATCCGAATACGCAGGGCGCGTTCTACTGGCGCGGCCAGGCCTATCGCCGCAAGGGCGACATCGAGCCTGCGATCGTGGATTTCTCCCGCGCGATCGCGCAGGCGCCGCAGACCGAGCGCGGCGCCTATTTCGCTCGCGCCCAGCTCTACAGCGCCAAGGGGGACTACGCGCGTGCGATTGCCGATTTCGACAAGCTCCTGACGTTCGTCCCTGACAACAAGGAGGTGCAGCAGCAGCGCCAGCAGGCGGTCGCAATGCAGACCGAGCTTGCCAAGTCCGGCACGGCCGTCTCGCCGCAGGCAACGCCGGCTCCATCGACAGCGCAGCCGACGCCGGCCGTCAGCCAGCAGATCGAGCAGGCGAAGCAGTCGATCGCCCAGGGCAACTTTGCAGGCGCCCTCGCTGGCCTCAACCAGCTGCTGAGCGGCGATCCGCACAACGGAGCGGCGTTGCGGCTGCGGGTGCTGGCCTATTGGCGGCTCAATCGGCTTGCCGAGGCGCGCAACGACCTCGACGATCTGCTCCGGCAGAAGCCGGACGACGCGCAATTGCTTGCCTTCCGTTCGATCACCCTGGCGGGGATCCGGCAGTTCGATGGCGCCACGGCCGATGCCAACCGCGCGATCGCGCTCGATCAGAACAATTCGCTGGCCTATCTCGGGCGCGGCATGGCCAAGGCCAGCACCGGCAAGGTGCAGGACGCGCTCGCCGACTTCGATCGATCGATCGCGCTCAACGCCAAGGAGTCGCTGGCCTTCACCGAGCGCGGGCTCGCCAATGTCAGCCTGAACCGGATCGACAAGGCGCTGCTGGATTTCGACCAGGCGCTGGCGCTCGCACCGGGCAATCTGCTGGCGAGATCCTGGCGCGGACTGGAACTGCTGCTCAAGGGCCGCACCGACGAGGGGCTCGTCGACATCAACGCCGTGCTGGAGCGCAACCCCGGCAATCCCACGGCGCAGCTCGGCCGTGCGCTCGCGATGCTGACCTCGGCGCAATATGACCGGGCCGTCGTCGCGTTCGACCAGATCGTCGGCAAGGTGCCGAACGATCCCTTCGCGCATGTGCTGCGGGCGCGGGCCTATCTCGGTCTGAAGAAGACCGATGACGCGATGAAGGATCTCGATTTCGTGCTGGCGAGCCGGCCGGACTATCACGAAGCGCTGACGCTGCGCGGTATCGCCTGGTCGGCGCAGCACGACTACGCCAAGGCGGTCGCGGATCTCGATCGTGCGATCGCGCAGAAGGAGACGGTGGAGAGCCTGTTCGCACGGGCCAAGGCGCACGAGGCCCTCAACGATCCGGGCAAGGCGACGGACGATTTCCGCAAGGCCACGCAGCTTGCGCCGGGAAGCGTGTTCGACGTGCTGGCGCAGGCGGAGTCCAGGCGCAAGATCCAGGAATTGTCGAAGAAGGTGCCGTGCGGCTCGGGCCAGAGTGGCACCTGCCTGTGACGTTCACGAATGTCATCGTTGGCGGCACGCGCCGACACTCGCCGCTCCGCCGAACGTCACGATGTCTTGATTGCTGGCTCGGTCCTCACTCCCGGATAACCTCCGAGAGTGCGCCGTGTCGTCTGGCGTTGGAGCGCTAGACCTTCAGGTTCTCAGCCGAAGTCTTGCCGCGATTTGCGATCTCTTCGTATTCGACCGACTGGCCTTCGTTCAGGGACTGAAGACCAGCCTTCTGAACCGCTGAAATATGCACGAAAATGTCCTTGCCGCCCGATGCGGGCTGGATAAAGCCATAACCCTTCGTCGGGTTGAACCACTTCACTGTACCTTTGGGCATTCCAGTCGTCTCCGCGGAATCAATCGAAAGCAGACCCGCCGGTCCCCGCACAAACCGACCTGTCTGTGCCGGACAGGATAGCAGTTTGAAAAAAGCTGGGTAGATCAAACGAGGGTGTGTTTTCGGCAAGAAACGCCCGGATTTGTGTGACCTGGATGCCGATCTGCCTGTTTCCTGGTCAATTGATGCAGTGCAAAATCGTCTGTTCCGGTGCGGCCGGACGAGCGTTCCCGCGTCGCTGGAAGCCTCAATACGTCGCGGCGAGATACTCGACGATCTTGCCGACGTCGGCATTGTCGATCGGCGCGCCGTAGACCTTGATCATCTTGGTTACCTCGGCCTGCCAAAAATCCTTCTTGAACTTCTCGCCCTGCGGCTGGGTCTTGATGTAGTCGGCCGAGTGGCAGGCGGTGCAGTTGTTCTGCACGATTTCGAGATTGGGGCCGGGCTTGAACGACGCGGTCTCCTCGGGGAGCGTGTAGTTCACCGGCGCGGCCATGGCTGCGGCGATCGAGAGCGTGGCGATCGCAGCGAAAGTGGGGAGCAGGTTGAATGTCATGGATGCGTCTCCTCACGCCGCCGTGACGTGCACGGTTTCGACGACATTGCGCAGATACCCGGCCGGATTCCACAGCGGATCCATTGGCTGGGTGTCGCCGGCATTGTTGGTGGCGCGCACTTTCAGGTCATACGATCCAGCCGCGAGCCTGACCTTCAGCTTCCATTCGCGGAACGCGTAATTGCCGTGATCCCTGCCGAGCTTGGCCGGCGTCCAACTCTTGCCGCCGTCGGTCGAGACCGTGACCTCCTTGATGCCCTTGCCGCCGTCGAAGGCGATGCCGCGCAGCAAAGTGCGGCCGGCCTTCAGCTTGCCGCCGTCGGCGATGCTGGTGATGAAGGAGCGCACCGTGAAGCGGTTGATCGGGATCGTCGCCTTCGGCGCGGTGCCGGGCTCGACCGCGTTGTTGGGCGTATCCGGAATCCGGTAGGCGGACTTCATCCAGAAACCGTCGAACACGCTGTCGATCACGTTGATCTCGTTGAGGTGCTTCACCCAATAGGTGCCGTAATAGCCGGGCACCACGAGGCGGAGCGGGAAGCCGTTGAGGAACGGCAGGTCGTCGCCGTTCATGCCATAGGCCAGCATCACCTCGCCGTCGCGCGCATGGTCGATGTCGAGCGCCTTGACGAAATCGGGTGTCGTCTCCATCACCGGGCCGTCCATGCCGCCGAACGTCACCTGTTTGGCGCCGACCTGCACGCCCGCCATGTCGAGCACGGTCTTCAGCGGCACGCCGTGCCAGCGCGCGCAGCCCATCGCGCCGTTGCCGAGCTGGCCGCCGGCGACGCGCGGATTGAAGAAGCCGCGGCTGTTGCCGGAGCACTGGTTGACGGCGACGAGCTCGGTCGCCTTCATCTTCCTGATGTCCTTCAGCGAGAGCTTGAGCGGCTTGTCGACCTTGCCCTTGATCTCGAGCGTGAAGGTATCGGGATCGAGATTGTAGGGAATGCCGGCGAGGTGATAGCGGACGAAGAAGGCGTTGTTCGGCGTCAGCGGGCCGTCATTGAAAATCGCGAACGGCGTTTCCAGTTGCGGCGGCCGGCTGGTGAGGCCGATCAACGGGCGCTTCTGCGGATAGCGCACCAGCGGCCGTTCGCCATTGCCAATCGGCAAGGTCACCGTGTCGAGCGCGAATGCGCCGCGTGATCCCAGCCCCGTCACCAAAGCGGCCATGCCGGCGCGCTTCATCAAGTCTCGTCGATCGAGCATTCCGCTTCCTCCGAAGCTGTTCTTTGTCGCGAGCTGGTCACCACCACACCCGCCTGGCTCGCGCGCCGTCGCATCATGGAGTGCGCGCGAGGTGCAAATGTCGCACCGGGGATGGCCGAGTCAATTGAGCTTTCGCAGCGTCCACCGGCTTCGCGTCGCAGCAACGAAAAGCCCCGACCGCGTCGGCGGCCGGGGCGTTTCGATCGAACCGCAGGATTCGATCGGGGTTCGATCAGTAGCAGACGTTCACGGTGCGATAGCGATAGCCGTAGGGCGTCAGCACCAGGCGGGTGGCGTAGCAGCCACTGTCGACGAAGCCGACGGCGATGCCGGGGCCGCCCCAGAAGTGGTGCGGATGAAAGAAGAACGGCTTGGCGGAAGCGGCGGTCGGAGCCAGCGCGGCGGCACCGAGGGTGGCGGCAGTGGCGATTGCGAGGGTCAGTTTGCGAAACATGGTCTTTCTCCTTTGGATGCGCGTTGAGCTCTGTCGTGGCGCGGTTGCAGTGTTACCCATCGCCCATCAGTCGCGCCGAGCGCGCGGCGCGTTCGAGGGCATTCGCTGAACGGATGTTCAGGTGTGCTGCAGATCACACTGTGACGAGGAGGCGCTGAACCGGTCAGGCCGCAACCGCGCGCGCGTCGCTGACGAGCGCGGACAGCACGTGTGTGGAGACGACCGTGCGCACGATCATCGGCTCGTTGCGGCCGCGGATCGCGACCTGCTGCGCGGGCAGGGCGTCTTCAGCGAGGTCGGCGGTGGCGCGCACCTCGTCCGATATCACGGCCTCGCAGGCCAGGCTCTTGGTCATGTCCTGCAGCCTCGCCGCGACATTGACGGCATCGCCCAGCGCGGTGAACACCATGTGGTCGCGATAGCCGATGTCGCCGACGATCACCTCGCCGCCATGGATGCCGATGCCGAAGCGGATCGGCTCGCGCAGATCGTGGCTGAGGAACTGGTTCAGCTCCTCGATATTGGCCGCGATCAGCGCCGCCGCGCGCAACGCCTGGCGGCAGGCCGTGTGGCGGTCCGTGCTGAGCCCGAACAGCGCCAGCATGCCGTCGCCGATGAACTGGTTCGGCCGGCCGCCGGCTTCCAGCACCGCCTGCGACACCGCGCCGAGGAAGCGGTTGACGATGAACACGGTGTCGAACGGCAGCCGTTTCTCGGCGAGTTGCGTCGAGCCGCGCATGTCGACGAACATGCTGACCAGATAGCGCTCCTGGCCGACCCGTGTCGGGTTTGTGGCATGGCCGTCCGCCGAAATCGTGTTCGGCAGGAACAGCTGGAAGAAGGAGAGGTCGGTGCTCGGCCGCAGCTGGCAGGCGAGCCGGATCGACGGATCGGCGCTGCCGACCCGATGCAGCACGAACGCCTCGCGCGGCGACGGCTCGGGCAGTGTGGCGTGGTCGCCGATGATGCGGATGCGGCAGGTCGAGCAGCGTGCGCGGCCGCCGCAGACGCTGGCATGCGGCACGTTGTAGCGCAGGCTCGCCTCCAGCACGCTCAAGCCCTTCGGCACCCGCAGCGTGCGGCCGTTGCCGTAGGACAGCGCGATCATGCCGCCGCGACGCTCCAGCAGCGCACGTGCCCCGCGGCCGACGAGGACGAGGCCGAGCAGGCCGAGATAGCCGATCGTGAGACCGCCGGTGATGCGTTCGAGCATGTTGCCCTCGGCCGCCGTGCCGAGCTTCTCGACCGAGAGCTCCTGCTTGCGCCAGTCGGGATCGTCATAGTCCGCGAGCGTGGCGCGGCCGCCCTGGTAGATGCCGAGCATCGCCAGCGTCGGGATCAGCACCGCGGCGGCGAGCAGGAACGGCGCGGCGCGCTCGAAGAAGGCGCGCATCCGCAGCCAGAAATAAAGCCCGATGCAGCCATGCACCCAGGCGATGACCAGCACCGCCAGCGTCTGCCACAGCCGATACGGCGCCGCGACGAAGAAGTTGTAGAACTCCTGCGGGTAGAGCTTCTGCTGTCCGTACAGCGAATAGCCGAGCCGAACGCCAACGACGTGAAAGAGGATCAGCATCGGGACGCTGAGGCCGAGCACGAGCTGCAACGGCTCGATCGCCTTCCAGCGGAATTCGCGGCGCTGGTACAGCGCATAGATGCCGAGCGCGGTGTGCACCAGGCAGGCGCCGTAGAACAGGATCGTGACCGGCAGGAACCGCCAGAACAGCGTGTGGTAGTGGACGCCGATCGCCAGCGCCTCGGTCGAGATGTTGCCGAGCGCGTGGTTGAGGAAATGGCTGACCAGATAGGCGAACATGATCGCGCCCGAGGCCAGGCGGACCTGCCGCAGGCCGACGCCGCGGGCGATTTCCTGCAGATGGTCACGCGAAGGGGAGGTCATGTGAGTCATGATCGGCAAGTCTAGTGGTTAATTCCCGTGCTGAACACCATTGCCGGCCGCCGCGTGGGGGATAGGGGATGCCCTGGCACGTTGACACCCCCCGCAGAGTCGAACAAAAAGCGCGCCGTGACGATAGCTCAAGCCGAACCTGGAGCCGATAACATCAGCGTTAAGCCGGCGCGCTCCCGCGCGCCCGACTGGCGCGGCGTGATCGCCGTGATCGCGGCCATGACGGTGATGCGGCTGGTCTATGCCCATGCGCTCGATCTGCGCACCGACGAGGCCTATTACTGGACCTGGTCGAAGGAGAACGTGCTGTCGTTCCTCGACCATCCGCCCATGATCGCCTGGTCGATCCGTTTCGGCACGGCGATCTTCGGCGACACCAATTTCGGCGTCCGCTTCGGCGGCATCGTGGCGATGCTGGTCACCCAGCTGCTGCTCGCCGACATCGTCCGCCGCGTCACAGGCAACAATGTCCGCGCCGTGATGCTGGCGCTGCTGCTGCCGGAGGCGGCGCTGTATTACGGATTGTTGATGGCCAAGGTCGCGCCCGACACCGCGCTGATCCCGTTCGCGGTGGCGATGCTGTGGTCGCTGGTGCGGCTCGCACAGACGAATGACGGGCGCTGGTGGCTCGCCGCCGGGCTATTTGCCGGGCTCGCCGCCTTGTCGAAATTCACGGCGATCATGCTTGCGCCGGCGGTGGTAGCGTTCGCGCTGGTGCCGGATTGGCGGTGGCGCTGGCTACGCAGCCCGTATCCGTACCTCGCCGCAGTGCTCGCGGTTCTCGTGTTCTCGCCGGTGCTGATCTGGAACGCGCAGCACGACTGGGCCTCGTTCCGCTTCCAGGCGGTGCGCGCGACCGTCGAGCGCGAGATCGAGTTGCGCACGCTCGGTGAGTTCATCGGCATGCAGTTCGGCCTGGTCGGCTTCGTGCTGCTGCCGGTCACACTGTTCGGCACCGCGCTGACGGCGTGGCGCGGCTATCGCAAGCGCGAGCCGGTCGCGATCCTGCTGTCGACGGCGGTGCTGCTGCCGTTCGTCTACTTCCTCTGGAAGTCGCTGACCTTGCGGGTCGGCGACACTTGGCCGATGTTCCTGTGGCCGGCCGGCCTTGCCGCGGTCGCCATCAACGTCACGAAGATGCCGTTCGAGGGCTGGTCGGTCGGGCTGGTCAAGTCCACGGTGTTCTGGGCGCGGACCGCTGTTACGTCGGGCATCGCGTTCGTCGTCTGCGTGTTCCTGTACTACACGGTGGTGCCGTGGAACATCACCGGCCACACCGATCCGGTTGGCACCGAAGCAGGCTACGACCTGCTGGCCGCGCGCGCCGAGGCGCAACTCAAGGCGACCGGCGCGACCTGGGTCGCGACCACGGATTACCGCACCTATGCGATGCTGCGCTGGTTCCTGCGCGGCCGCGTGCCTGTCATCGAAATCGCCGAACGCGGTCGCTTCCAGGGCTTTGCCGATCCCGGCTTGAACATGATCAGGGATCACGTCGGCCTCTATGTCGGCCGCGAGCCCGAGCACGATCTGCCGCTATGGAATGAGACCACCGCGGTGCGGCAGCCGCTGGAGCGCGTCGTGCGCAGCTGGCGCGGCACGGTGATGGATACCTACGCGCTGGAGAAGATCTCTGGCTGGACGCCTGATTTGTCGCCGCCGCCGAACAGCACCTTCTTCCGCTGGCGCGTGCTGGCGCTGCTGGATGAGTGCGGCGACTTCACCTTCTCCCCTTGTGGGAGAAGGTGGCAGCCGAAGGCTGCCGGATGAGGGGTCTCTCTCCGCAGGGGCAGCGCTCGTGGAGACATACCCCTCACCCAAGCGAGCTCGGGCTGACACCGGAGCTGCTCTCTCCCACAAGGGGAGAGGGCGCAATAACTGCCATGGACATGCGCCGAGCGAGCCGCATTCGTAGGGTGGGCAAAGCGTAGCGTGCCCACCACGTCTTGCACGGCTCGTGATGGTGGGCACGCTGCGCTTTGCCCACCCTACGCATTCACTCTTCCTCCTCCCGCTTGCGGAGCAGGTCCTTTGCCAGATCCGCCAGCGCCGGGCGTGGCAATGCATTGAACGGCATTGGCCGGGTCACGTCGACGGCGGCGAGGCCGAGCCGCGCGGTGAGCAGGCCGTTGAGCATGCCTTCGCCGAGCCGCTGCGAAAGTTTCGCGGCGATGCCGTGGCCGAGCATCTGCTGGATCAGGCTGTCGCTCGCGGCGATGCCGCCGGTAATGGCGAGATGCGCGATCACCTGGCGCAGCAGGCTGATCATGCCGAGCGCGCCGGGACGGCCGCCGTAAAGTCGCGCCAATTGCCGGATCATCCGCAATGACGCCACGAACACGAACAGCACGTCGAACAGCGCGCGCGGGCTGACCGCGGTGACGACGGAGACGCGCTGTGCGGCGCTCGATACCAGCCGCCGCGCTTCCTCGTCGAGCGGCGTCATCAATTCGCGCTCGGCGAGGCGGATCATGTCGGCGCCGTCGATGATGTCTTCGGTATGGCTTTGCAGCGCGCTGCGGGCGCGGGCGAGCTGCGGGGTCCGGTGCGCGAGCTTGAGCAGGTCGGCGACGACGGCTCGGCTCGCGGCGCGGTCGTCGCTGATCAGCACCTCGGCCGCGCGCAGATGCAGTTTCTCGATGGTCGCAAGCCGCGTCAGCCCGACCAGCTCGCGCGTGGTCACGACCGCCAGCGCCACCGCGGCGATCACCGCGAGCGCCAGCCCGAGCACGCCGAGGCCTTCATTCCGCGCGAACAGATCCTCGATCAGATCGATGACGCCGAGCCCGGTGCCGAGCGCGACCAGGCCCGCGACCGAACTCCAGAACAGCGTGCCCCAGCGGAAGCCGCGGCGCGCCGGCAGTAGCGGTGCGTCGATCGTCGCGGGCAGCAGCAACGGCTCGGCTTCCGGCACGACCTGGATCGTGCCGCGCGCGAGACGGCCGGTGTCGTCGGAATCGATCACGACCACGCCGGGATCGTCGAGCTTGAACGTCGCCGGCCGCCGCTGCGGCGTCTTGTCGTTCATTGCAGTCGGTCTCCGATCAGGAACTGGAGGGCGCGGTCAAGGCGGATGTGAGGCAGCGACGGCTCCGCATCGCCCGATCGTTCCAGCTTGGGCGGACGGAAGCGCAGGAAGCGGTAGTCGGCAGCCTCGGCATCGGCGCTCGAGAGGCCGCGGAAGGTGCCTTTGAACAGGTCCTCGGGATTTTCGGGCAGGTCGCCCGGAAAGGTCGCGACCTCGGTCTCGCCGTCCAGCGTCTCGCCATTGGCGACCTCGCCCGGCGCCGGCGTGCCGAGGATCGACGGCAGCGTGTCGCGGCCGCGGCTCACCTGCGCCTCGCGGGTGGCGCGCACCGCTGATAGCGCCACCACGTCGATCGCAGCACCGGCATATTCGGCGCGCTCGGCGGCCCTGGCCACGATCCGCCGCAGCACCGCTTCCAGCCGGTCGTGGCTCTGGTGGTGCAGATGGTCGGCCTTGGTCGCCGCGAATAGGATGCGATCGATGCGCGGCCGGAACAGCGCGCTCAAAATCGTGCTGCGGCCGATCCGGAAGCAATCGAGGATGCCGGCGAGGGCGGCCTCGAGATCGTGCAGCGCCTCGGGTCCGGCGTTGAATGCGGCAAGCGCGTCGGCCAGCACGATCTGGCGATCGAGCCGCGCGAAATGATCGCGGAAGAAGGGTCGCACCACGACATCCTTGTAGGCCTCGTAGCGCCGCCGCATCATCGCCCACAGCGAACCAGCGGGCGCGCTGCCGTCGATGGGCACATCGAGCGGCGCAAACGTCAGCGCCGGCGTATCGGCGAGATTGCCCGGCATCAGGAAGCGGCCGGGCGGCAGCAGGCTCATCGCGAAGCGATCGTCGCGGCAGGCGCGCAGATAGTCGGTGAACAGCCTTGCTTCAGCGAGCGCGGCCTGCTCGTCCTCGCGCGCGTCCGGCTGCAGCGTCGCCAGATGCGCCTGCCATGGCGCGGCGAGTTGCGCGCGCAACGGTTCGCGCGACAGCGCAAGGCTCTCGGCCGACCATTGCTCAAAGCTCTTGTTCAGCAGCGGCAGGTCGAGCAGCCACTCGCCGGGATAATCGACGATGTCGAGCGTCAGCGTCCGGTCCGCGCCATTTTGCCGCTGGTATTCGATCACGAGCCGCAGCTCGGAGATGTCGGTGGTCGAGCTCGGCCAGCGCCGTTCCTCGACCAAGGTGCGGACATGGTTCTCGTAGGCGAAGCGCGGCACCGCATCGTCGGGTTGCGGCGCAAGATAGGCACGCGCGATCCTTCCCGAGGCGTAGGGCTCGAATACCGGGAAGCGGCCGCCGCGGGTCAGCCCGTGCACCAGCGCGGTGATGAACACGGTCTTGCCGGCGCGCGACAGGCCGGTGACGCCGAGCCGCACGGTGGGGTTGAAGAAGCCCTCGCCATAGTCGAGCAGCGCCCGCGCCGAGAGCCGGGCTTCCTCGACGATATCGGTAAAGCTGGGGGGCATGGAGGGTTAACAGAAACCCGGCAAAATGGGGCGAAAAGGCGGGCGGTCATCCGCAAGGTGGCGATTATCGGGTCAAAATCAAGCTTCACATTTCCGGCGCCTTTGCAGGCGAGGGGATGGCAAGGGGATTGCAAGGGGGTTGCAAGGGGGTTGAACGCGTCGCGGTTTCCGCGATACCCATTGTTTAGTCGGCAGAGGAAAGCGTCCCGGCATGACGGTTTTTCGCTTGAAGCAACTGGCCTCGACCTCGATCCACGCGGCCGGCGCCGCGCTGTGGAACTACGACCGTGCCGAGCTGATCGCCGACGGCGTGGTCCACGCCATCGGCGTCTGCTTCGGGCTGGTCGCCGCAACCGCGCTGATCGTGCTGACCGCGGTCTATGCCGGACCGTTCGACGTCGCCGTGGTGTCGGTCTATGTCGCCGGGCTCCTGGCGATGCTTGTCCTGTCGGCGACCTATAACCTCTGGCCGGTGTCGCGCGCCAAATGGGTGTTGCGGCGGTTCGATCATTCGGCGATCTATCTGTTGATCGCCGCGACCTATACGCCGTTCATCGTGGAACTGAAGGAAAGCTATCTGGCGATCGCGCTGCTCACCGGCGTGTGGTGCGTGGCGATCCTCGGCATCTGGCTCAAGCTGCGCTATCCCGGCCGTTTCGACCGGCTCTCGATCGGGCTTTATCTCGCGATGGGCTGGAGCGGCGTCATGCTGTACGACGCCGTGGTGAAGACGCTGCCGGCGACCGCGCTCGGCTTCGTGCTCGCCGGCGGCATCCTGTACAGCCTGGGCGTGATCTTCCATTCCTGGCGGCGGTTGCGCTTCCAGAACGCGATCTGGCACTGTTTCGTGCTGCTCGGCGCCGCCTGCCACTACACCGCCGTGTTCGACGTCGTGCTGGCGAGTTGAAGTTCTCGCCAAGCGCGGCGAATGGGCTATCATATCCCGAGCGCTCTGAGATTCCGGGAGGATGGCCATGCAGGTGGCTGGTAAAGTTGTGGTGGTCACCGGCGGTGGCAATGGCATCGGCAAGGCGCTGTGCGAGGCGTTCCATGCCGCCGGCGCCGCCAAGGTCGTGGTCGTGGACCTCGATCATGCGGCGGCGGAGAAGGTCGCAGCATCAGCGGGCGGCGCCGCGTTCAAATGCGATGTCGGTCAGGAGAAGAACATCCTGCATGTGATCGAGGAGACCGAACGGATGTTCGGCCCGATCGCGCTGTTCTGCTCCAACGCCGGCATCGGCGGCGGCTTCGATCCGCTCTCGGTGAACGCCGGCGGCAGCTCGGACGAGCCGTGGTCGCGGAGCTGGGCGATCCACGTCATGGCGCATGTCTATGCTGCGCGGCATCTGGTGCCACGCATGAAGGCGCGCGGCGGCGGCTATTTCCTCAACACGATCTCGGCGGCGGGCCTGCTGTCGCAGGTCGGCAGCCCAGCCTATTCGACCACCAAGCATGCCGCGGTCGGCTTTGCCGAGAATCTCGCGATCTCGCACCGCGCCGACAACATCAAGGTCTCGATCCTCTGCCCGCAGGGCGTCGACACCAACATGCTGCGCGGAATTCCCAAGGGACCGCAGTCCGGCGACGGCGATCTGTCACCCGAGCAGGTCGCGCAGGATGTGCTGAAGGCCCTCGATCAGGAGACCTTCCTGATCCTGCCGCACCCCCAAGTGCTCGGCTACATGCGCAAGAAGACCGAGAACTACGACCGCTGGATCGGCGGCATGGCCAAGATCCAGGCCAAGATGCGCGAGAGTTACGGGAAGTGAGAGGCGAAGCGCGCGTGACTTGCGTAAGGTGAGCACGCACATCGGGCTCCCTCCCCCCTTGCGGGGGAGGGTTGGGGAGAGGGGTGGCCCCGGGCGAGATAATTGATGTGAGTCTCGCCCTCGCAAATCTCGATCGCGTACGTCGTTGAGACCCACGTCGAGAGAGCACGTCGTGTGGCACCCCTCTCCCTAACCCTCCCCCGCAAGGGGGGAGGGAACCCTTCCGCCGGTGGCTTCCTCACGTGGGCGCGGGCTCACGCCTTGCCGAGTTGCGCGATCTTCTCGCGCAGATAGGCGTCCATCAATTCGGGTGCTGACGCGCCGAACATCCTGATGCGGCCGGTGTGCAGCAACAGCAGGAGGCCGGTGGCGTGCGCGAAGCAGTCCACCATCACGGTGTTGGCCTTTGCCCTGGACGCACCGAGCGCCTCCGCGGCTTCCGCGATCGGATGCAGCGCCGCCTCCAACGCAGTGTTCAGCGCGTGGTCGCGGTCATGGCCGAGCCCGGCCGGCTTCATGCCGCCGCGAAACAGATAGAATCCGAGGTCGAGGTCGCGCGGGTTGTCCGCGTAGTAGCGGAAGAACGCCATGCCGGCGGCGTGCAGTCTTTGCCTGGCGCCGCGCGTCGTCGCGACCGCCGCGCCGACGGCTTCGCCGAGCGAGGCCAGCGATTGCCGCAGCACCTCGGCATAGATCGCTTCCTTGGAATCGAAGTGGAAGTACAGCGCCGCCGGCGTGTAGCCGGCGCGGGTCGCGATCGCCCGCAGGCTGGCGCCCTCGAGACCTTCTTCCGCGAACACGCTGCGCGCGGCGTCGAGGATCAGCTCCCGCTTGTGGCGGCTGACCGCCTCTTTCCGGCTCTCGCGCATCTGCATCGGCGGGCAATCCCGTCTTGACTCGATTTGAACACTGTTAGATAATTTAACAGTGTTAGAAAAAATGAGCAAGGGAGTATCGCCATGCTGATGACGGCTGCGGACTACCGGGAATCCCTGCGCCGCTACAAGCCGCGGGTGTTCGTCAACGGTGAGGCGATCGCGAGCGTCGCCGACGAGCCCTTGCTGGCGCCCGGCGTCGCCGGCGTCGGCGTCACCTACGACTTCGCCCACCGGGCCGAGCATGTGCCGATCATGACGGCGCGGCAGGGCACCTCGGGCAAGACCGTCAACCGCATGCTCCACATCAACGAGAGCTCGCAGGACCTGCTCTACAAGCTCGAGGCGGTGCGGCTGGTGTGCAGGACGTCGGGCTGCGCCCAGCGCTATCTCACCCATGATGCGCTCAACGGCCTCTATCAGGCGACGAGGCTCACCGACGACCGCCACGGTACCGACTACCGCCAGCGCTTCCTCAACTACATGCATGAGGTGCAGGACCAGGATCTCACGCTCGGCGTCGCCATGACCGACGCCAAGGGCGACCGCTCGAAGCGGCCGGGCCTGCAGGCCAATCCCGACGTCTACGTCCACATCAGGGAGCGCCGCGCGGACGGCATCGTGATCCGCGGCACCAAGGCGATCGTCACCGGAGCGCCCTACATGCACGAATTCCTGGTGATGCCGTGCCGCACCCACGCACCCGACGACAAGGATTTTGCGGTGTGCAGCGCCGTGCCGGTCGATGCGCCCGGCGTCACCATCATCGCGCGACCCGCCGGCCGGCCCGGCGAGGCCGCGGCGAAATTCTCGGCGAAATACGGCCAGTCGGTCGGCGTCGTCGTGTTCGATGACGTGTTCGTGCCGCACGATCGCATCTTCCTGGCGGGCGAAACCGAGGAGGGCGGTTTCCTCACCACCTCCTATGCCACGCATCATCGGCATTCCTGCATCGGCGCCCGCGCCGGCTTCGGCGATCTCCTGATCGGTGCCGGCGCGCTGATGATCGAGGCCAACGGGCTGGATGCCGAGAAGCACGCACATATTCGCGAGGCGATGGTCGAGCTGATCACCATCACCGAGAGTTTTTACGCCTGCGGCGTCGCATCTTCGGTGTACTGCACCAGGGATCCCGCCGGCTCGGTGATGCCGGATGCGGTGTTCTCGAACATCGGCAAGCTGCTGCTGGCAACCAAGATCTACGACATGCACCGCGTCGCGCATTACGTGTCGGGCGGTTTGATCGTCGCGCTGCCGGGGCCGGACGAGGATCACAATCCGGAAACGCGCGCCTCGCTCGCCGCGGTCATGGGCGGCCGTCCCGACATTCCGGCGGAGCAGCGCGCCGAGGTGGCGCGGCTGATCGAGGACCTCACCGTGTCGCATGAGGCCGGCTGGTATTCCGTGATCTCGCTGCATGGCGGCGGCTCGCCGGAGGCGATGAAGCGCGAGATCTGGCGCAACTATCCCGTGATGGAAAAAGCCGAGCTGGTCGAGAATCTGCTTGGCCGCGGCCTCGCCGACGAGGGCCGCCGCGTCTCAAAGCAGCCCGGCCGCTGCTGCGCGACCGGCTGTGAAGTGCCGGAGCCGTTTGCACCGACGCTGCAGCATCAAGACGCGCTCTCGTAGCTCGTAGGATGGGTGGAGCGAAGCGATACCCATCGTCCTAACCGCGGGTACAAATTGATGGGTATCGCTGCGCTCCACCCATCCTGCGCGCCTCAGCCGTTCTTCGCGTAGAGCAGCGGCACCGCCGAATCCACCATCACCTCGATCAGGCTCGTGCCCTGGTGCGACAGGCCGCGCTGGTAGGCCTTCGCGAGTTCGGCCGATGTCGTCACCCGCGTGGCGTCGCAGCCCATGCCTTCGGCGATCCTGACGAAATCGATACCGGGCAGATCGAGGCCCGGCACGTTGCGGACCTGCATCACCTGGCTGAATGAGCGCATCGCGCCATAGCCGGAATTGTTGAGCACGACGACCGTCAGCGGCAGCTTGCGCTGGGCTGCGGTCCACAGCGCCTGGATCGAATACATCGCGGATCCGTCGCCAATCAGGCAGACCGTGCGTCCCTCGCGCCGGCCGAGCGCCATGCCGACCGCGGCCGGCAGGCTGTAGCCGAGGCCGCCGCTCGCCATGGTGTAGAAACTGTCCTGGCCGCGCATCGGCATGAACTTCTGCATCGCCGGCCGGTGGGACGGCGCTTCCTCCACCAGCACATCCTGCGGCCCCATCATGGCCGAGAGCGTGTGCAGGACGTATTCGACCGGAATCGGATCGGCCGCGATGGGCGCCGGCGGCAGCGTGCGGCCGGCAGGAGCCGCGCGCGCGGTCTCCGGCAGCATGTCGAGCAGAACAGCCAGCGCCGGCTTCATGGTCGCGACGATGCTATGGCCCGCGGGCGTCACCGCGGCCGCGTCCGGATCGTCGGTGATCTGGAAGATCGCATTCGCGCCATCGAAGATCGCGGCATGGCCTTCGACATGGAAGGTGAACACCGGCGCACCGATCACGAGGACCAGATCATGCGCGCGCAGCGCATCCGACAATTGGCCGGGCGAGGCATGCAGGAAGCCGGCGAATTGCGGATGGCGTTCCGGAAACGAGCAACGCGCCGAGAATGGGCTGACCCAGACGGAGGCCTTGGTCTTCTCGGCGACCTTGACCATGAGGTCGACGGCCGCGGCACGATCGACGCCCGGGCCGACGACGAGCGCGGGGTGCTTGCTGTCGGCAAGCGCGGCGACCAGCGCCTGCATTGCTGATGGATCGGGCCCGAGCTCGCGGCTGACCTGGCGCGCGTTGATCGGCTGGGTCGCATGGGTCCAGTCGTCGATCGGCACCGAGACGAAGGTCGGTCCGCAGGGCGGCTGCATCGCGACGTAATAGGCCCGCGCGATCGCGGCTGGCACGTCTTCGGCGCGCGCCGGCTCGACGCTGTATTTCACATAGGGACGTGGAAATTCGGACGCGCGCTCGGCGTACAGGAACGCCTGCAGCGGCAGGATCGAGCGCGCCTGCTGCCCGGCCGTGATCACCAGCGGCGTCTGGTTGCGATGCGCGGTGTAGATATTGCCGAGCGCGTTGCCGACGCCGGCGCCCGAATGCAAATTGACGAAACCGGCGTTGCGGGTCGCCTGCGCATAGCCGTCGGCCATGCCGACCACCGAGGCCTCCTGCAGGCCGAGCACGTAGTCGATGTCGTCGGGCCAATCGCTCAGGAACGGTAGTTCGGTCGAGCCGGGATTGCCGAACACCTTTTTGACGCCGAACGCGCGCAACAGTCCGAAAGTGGCGTCCTTGACGGTGACGGTCTTGTTCGTTGCGGCGGGCTTGCGGGATGACATTGGGCGCGGCTCCCCATGGCCTGTGAGTTGGCAGCTGGCGTCTTGGCTTCCGCGATTTGCAGGAGAGCGAACGCGGAAAAGCGATCCACCTGTCGATGGATTGCCGCGCAATGTCAAGCAGGGGCGGAGGATGGATGTCAGGCTTCGTTGAGGCCTGCGCCGCGATCCGACAACACCTTCTGCGCCTTGGGCGTCAGCTCGTAGAGGTCGCCGTCCTTGGCGACATATCCTTCCCGGATGAGCCGGTCGACCTCGCCATGCATGTCGTCGGCGAAGGCGATGGATTGCGCGATATCGCAGAGCACCGCGACCTGTTCATCCCCTGAGCATGGCATCCTCCCGTTTGGCGGGGAACGCATGAGCATGCAATGCGTTCCAGCGCCGGCCGCAACGGGCTGCGAGCGGCACGGCGGCAGCGCGGAACCGGCGCGCTAGTTCGGCTTGTCCAGCGCCGCGGTCTGCTTGGCGAGCTGCTTGTCGAAATCCGCTTCGAGCGCCGACACATAGGTCGCGTTCTCGCCGGGCTTGACGAACGGATTTTCCGCGGCGTCCTTCATCGCCGCACGCTTCTCCTGCATGCCATAGACTTCCGGATGCGGCCCGAGCAGCACGTCGACCTTCATCGCCTTCACCTTGGCGAAGGTCGACCGGTAGTCGTCGACGATGCCGGGATAGGTCGGATGGCCGACCAGCCGGTTCAGCGCCACCGTTCCCGAGCAGAAGAACAGCACCTTGCGGTCCTGATCGCTGTCGCTCACGGTCATTTCCCAGCTGGTGCAGCCGGGCGAATGACCCGGCGTCGCGTGCGCCGTCAGCGTCGCCTCGCCGAGCGTCACGGTGTCGCCTTCCTTGACGGTGCGGTCGACCTTGACCGGTGGGAAGCCGAGATCGGCGTTCTTCTCGTCACCGGGATAGTAGCCGCCTTCGAGCAGCGCCTTGTCACGCTCGCCCGCGATCAGCTGCGCGCCCGTCTCCTGCTTGATCTGGGCAAAGCCGCCGGTGTGATCGAGATGCGCATGGGTGTTGAGGATGATCTTGATGTCCGAGACCTTGAAGCCGAGTTTGGCGATATTGTCCTTGATCATGCCGGTCGACTGCTGCATCGCAGTGTCCATCAGGATCAGGCCCTGCGACGTCTTGATGATGTAGACCGCGATCCCGTCGGTGCCGACATAATAGATGTTGCCGACCAGTTGGAACGGCTCGAACGGCGCGGTCCACTTCTTCATGACGGTGGCCATGAAGTCCTTCAACGTCTGCGCTTGTGCGCCGGTCGTGATCAGCGCGAGCGCGCACAGCGCGGCTGCGAGCGTCCTCATTGGTCGTCTCCCTGCTGGTTGTCGTTGCCGGACCGCCTGCACTATGCGTGTTGTCGGGATCGATCGCAAGCTGCGCCATCGCCGGCGCGGCTTGCAATCAGCGCAGGATCACGTCGCGTATTGGGCGATGCCGTGGCCGAACGACCAGTTTTCCTTGGCGACCTCGACCAGGTTGATGACGATGTCGTCCGGCCGTCCCTGCAGCTCGCTCTGGAAGTCGTCCACGATCCGCCTGTAGAACGCCTTTTTCATCTCGACGGTGCGGCCGGCGTTCAGCGTGATCTGGATGAAGACGACATCGTTGCTGTAATCATTGCCCATGTAGCTGTCGGCATGGTTGAGATCGCCGTGATCGTGCTCGGTGATGACCTGGAATTTGTCGTTCAGCGGCACGTTGATCAGGTCGATCATCGCCTTGTAGACGATCTCGCCCAATGTCTTGCGGTATTCGGCGGACTTGCCGCGCCTCAGGTCGATGCGAACGAACGGCATGGTGGGGCTCCTTGGTGACGGCGTGATCAGAGCAGCTCGCGCAGCAGCGCGATCAACTGGCTGCACTCGTCTTCGGTCCCGACCGTGATGCGGAGAAAATCCGCGATCCGCGGCTTCTGGAAATGCCGCACCAGCACGCCGCGCTCGCGCAGTCCCGCGGCGAGATCGGCGCCGCGGTGGCCCGGATGGCGGGCGAACACGAAGTTCGCCTGTGACGGCAGCACGTCGAAGCCGAGTGCGGTCAGGCTCTCGGTCAGCTTCTCGCGGCTCGCGATGATGCGCCCCCGCGTCTCGGTAAACCATGCGTCGTCGGCGATGGCCGCGGCGGCGCCCGCCTGTGCGAGGCCGTCGAGCGGATAGGAGTTGAAGCTGTCCTTGACCCGCTCCAGTGCATCGATCAGCGGCCGCTGGCCGATGGCGAAGCCGACGCGCAGGCCCGCCAGCGCGCGCGACTTGGAGAGGGTCTGGATCACGAGCAGATTGTCGTGGCGCTTGACCAGCGACGCGGCGCTCTCGGCGCCGAAATCGACATAGGCCTCGTCGACGATGACGAGCCGATCGGGATGTTCGGCAATGAGCGCGGCGATCGCGGCGCGCGGCAGCGCGACGCCGGTCGGCGCGTTCGGATTGCACAGCAGAATAGCGCTGCCGGGCCGCCGGTAGTCGGCGGGCTGGATCTGCATCGCATCGTCGAGCGGCACCACCTCGTGATGGACGCCGTAGAGGCGGCAATAGACCGGATAGAAGCTGTAGGTGATGTCCGGAAACAGCAGCGGCGCATCGTGCTTCAGCAGCGCCTGGAAAGTGTGGGCGAGCACCTCGTCCGAGCCGTTGCCGACAAACACCTCGTCGGGCGCCACGCCGGTGCGGGCCGCGATCGCTTCGCGCAGCGCGGTCGCGTGCGGGTCAGGGTAGAGGCGCAGCCGCTCGGTCGCGGAAGCGATCGCGGCCAGCGCGCGCGGTGACGGCGGGTAGGGATTTTCGTTGGTGTTGAGCTTGATCAGCCCATCGCGCTTCGGCTGCTCGCCGGGCACATAGGGCGACAAAGTGTGGACGAGGGGACTCCAGAAACGACTCATGATCTGCGACCTGACGGATTGATCGCGGCACAGTAGGGGATACGACGCTTTCGCGAAAGCTGTTGTTGCGTCGGCGCTTGGCCTACCAGCTCGCAGTGCCCTTCATGGTCGGCTGCCCCTCGGCATTCGCGGTCCACAGCTCCAAGCCGCCGTCTTTGTCGTTGGCATTGACCGAGAATTCGCTGCCTTCGAACAGCGGTTGCACGCCTCGATAGGCGAATGTCTTCGGCGCCTTGCCGCCCTTGAGCTTGGCAGCGAATTCGACGATCAGGGCGGCCTGCAGCGGGCCATGGAAGATCAGCCCCGGGTATCCCTCGACCTTGGTGACGTAGTCGCGGTCGTAATGGATGCGGTGGCCGTTGAAGGTCAGCGCCGAGTAACGAAACAGCAGCACCGGGTCCGAGACATGGCTCTCGCGGTGTTGCGCGGCCGGCGGAGGCGGCGGCGCCTTGGCGGGCGCGGCGCCTTGCGTGCTCGTCATCTCGCGATAGACGATGTCCTGCCGCTCACGGATCGCGATGCCGCGCGAGGTCGTCACCTCGTGGTTGACCGAGACGAAGCACAGCGTGCCGGTCGAGCCCGATTTCACCGTGACATCCGATATGCGCGAGACGCGCTTGGCCTCGTCACCGATCCGCAAGCTATCGACGAATTCCAGCTCGCCGCCGGCCCACATCCGGCGCGGCAGCGGCACCGGCGGCAGGAAGCCGCCGCGAGTCGGGTGGCCATCGGGGCCGAGCTGCGACATCGGAAACACCGGCTGCGCCAGGCACCAATGCGTGGTCCACGGCGCGGCGTCGCCCGCCTTCGGCTCGCCGATCTCCTGGAACAACGTCGCACGCAGGCCCATCACCAGATATTTGGTGACGATGTCGGAGGCTTCCGTGGTCTTGCCGATCCACTGGCGGAGATGATCGAGGTCGAGTTTGTCGCTCATGCGTCTTGCTCCGTGCAGGAGATGTTCTTAAGAGCGTTTGCTGCGCTCGCCGATCGCAGGCACCTTGCCGTAATGCCTGTCTTCACCGACGACGATCGCGGCCGGCGCCGGATAGCTGACCCTGCCGTTCGGCGTGTCGACCTCGATGCGGCGCAGATGCGGGTGCCTGGCGAGGTCTTCCATGCTGTTGACCTCGGCAAAGGCGATATCGGCCGCGGCAAGTTTTGTCAGCAATTCCTCGCGCGTCAGTCGGCCGAAGGCGTCGCCGACGATCTGGTCGGTCAGCGCGCGGTTATGCACCCGCGCCACCATGGTGGCAAAGCGCGGGTCATCGGGCAGTGCGGGCTGATCGAGCACCTTGGCGCACAGCGTCTTCCATTCGCGCTCGCTCTGGATCGAGATCAGAATCTCCTTGCCGTCCTTGGAGCGGAACACGCCGTAGGGCGCGATCGAGGGGTGGGCGAGGCCGATGCGCTTTGGCGGCTTGCCGTCCTCGGCGTTGAGCAGCGGCACCGTGAGCCAGTCGGCCATCACGTCGAACATCGAGATCCGGATGTCGGCGCCATCCCCGGTGCGGCCGCGCCCGATAAGCGCTTCCAGGATCGCGGCATGCGCGGTGGCGCCGGTCGCGACGTCGACGATCGACATGCCGACACGCGAGGCGCCTTCCGGTCCGCCCGTGATCGAGGCCAGCCCGCTCTCGGCCTGGATCAGCAGATCATAGGCCTTGCGATCGGCGTAGGGGCCGGTGTCGCCATAGCCTGTGATGGTGCACATGATCAGCTTCGGATAGTCCTTGCGCAGCCGCTCGCGCGAGAAGCCGAGCCTGTCCATCGAGCCCGGCTTGAGATTCTGCAACAGCACGTCGGCGCCCGCGATCAGCTCTTCGAGCTGCGCGCGGCCTTCCTTGGTGGCGAGATCGACCACAGCGGAATCCTTGCCGCGGTTGAGCCACACGAAATAGCTGCTCTGACCCTTCGCCGCGGCATCGTAGCCGCGGGCGAAATCGCCTTCGGGCCGCTCGATCTTGATGACACGGGCGCCGGCGTCGGCCAGGCGCGACGAGCAGAACGGCGCGGCGACCGCCTGTTCGACGGCGATGACGGTCAATCCCTCAAGCGGCAACATGGTGCAAACTCAGTAGGAGCGGGGCATGCCGAGCACGTGCTCGGCGACGAACGACAGGATCAGGTTGGTCGAGATCGGCGCCACCTGGTAGAGCCTTGTCTCACGGAACTTGCGCTCGACGTCATACTCCTCGGCGAAGCCGAAACCGCCATGGGTCTGCACGCAGGCATTGGCCGCTTCCCAGGAGGCGTCCGCCGCCAGCATCTTGGCCATGTTGGCCTCGGCGCCGCAATCGAGCCCGGCTTCGTATTTGCGCGTCGCTTCCTTGACCATCAGCTCGGCCGCGCGCATCGACGCGTAAGCCTTGGCGATCGGAAACTGGATGCCTTGATTCTGGCCGATCGGCCGGCCGAACACGCTGCGCTCCTTGGCGTAGTTGGTCGCCTTCGCGATGAACCATTTGGCATCGCCGACGCATTCGGCGGCGATCAGGATCCGCTCGGCATTCATGCCGGAGAGGATATAGCGGAAGCCCTTGCCTTCCTCGCCGATCAGGTTTTCTGCGGGCACCTTCATGTCGGTGAAGAACACTTCGGTCGTGGCGTGGTTCATCATCGTGCGGATCGGGCGGATCTCCAGACCCTTGCCCTTGACCTCGCGCATGTCGACGATGAACACCGACAGCCCGTCGGTGCGCTTTTTCGCCTCGTCCTTTGGCGTGGTGCGCGCCAACAGGATCATCAGGTCGGAATATTCGGCACGGCTGGTCCAGATCTTCTGGCCGTTGACGACGTAATGATCGCCATCGCGCCGCGCAAAGGTCTTCAGCGACGACGTATCGGTGCCGCTGGTCGGCTCGGTGACGCCGAACGCCTGCAGCCGCAACTCGCCGGTCGCGACCTTCGGCAGGTATTTGGCCTTCTGCGCGTCGTTGCCGTGCCGCAGCACGGTGCCCATCGTGTACATCTGGGCGTGGCAGCCGCCGCCATTGCAGCCGGCGCGCTGGATCTCTTCCAGGATCGCCGCCGCCGCCGACAGCTTCAGGCCCGCGCCGCCATACTCTTCCGGGATCAGCACCGAGAGGTAGCCGGCCTCCGTCAGCGCATCGACGAACTCCTTCGGATAGGCCATCTGGCGATCGAGCTTGCGCCAGTATTCACCGGGAAACTGCGCGCAGAGTTTTGCGACGGCGCCGCGGATGTCGGTGTGGTCGTCGATGGGGGTGTCGTGTGCGGTCATTGGTTCTTCTTATCGCGTGGTTGCGCGGATGCCGGGTGCTGCGCCCGCTGTTGTGGGGCCCCGGTAAACTCCCTATGCTGTTTTGTTATAGCGTATGAACCTGCCTTCCAGGATTGGCAAGTATGGATTTCCGCCAGCTCAGGACCTTTGCGTGCGTCGCAGAACTCGGCAGCCTGAGCAAGGCCTCCGATACGCTGCGGGTCGCGCAGCCGGCGCTGAGCCGGCAGATCAAGCTGCTGGAACACGAGCTGCGCACTGAGCTGTTCACGCGCAACGGCCGCGGCATGGTGCTGACCGATGCCGGCCGCCTGCTGCTGGCGCGCACCAGCGGCATCGTGCGGCAGATCGACCAGATCCGCGACGACATCCAGTCCGCCGGCGGCGCGCCGTCCGGTCGGGTGGTGCTGGGACTGATTCCGACGGTGAGCTGCGTGCTGTCGGCGCGGCTGGCGCGGCGCACGGTGGAACGCTATCCCGGCATCGCGCTCTGCATCGTCGAGAGCTACAGTGGCCACCTGATCGAATGGTTGCACCGCGGCGAGATGGACCTTGCGGTGATCTACGGCCCCTCGGTCGACCTGCATCTGGCGGTGCAGAGCCTCGGCCGCGACTCGATCGTCGCGGTCGGCCCGCGCGGCAGCGGATTGAAGCAGAAGAAGCAGGTCGATATCGGCTGGCTGTTGCGCCAGCGCCTGGTGCTGCCGAGCCATTCGCACGGGCTCCGCGCGCTGATCGAGCATGCGGCCGCGAAGAAGAAGATCGCCGTCGACGTCAAGCTCGAGGCGGATTCGTTCCGCGTGCTGACCAGCCTGGTCGAGGAGGGGCTCGGCTATACGCTGCTGCCGCCGTCCTCGGTGCGCGGCGAGGTGGCGGAGGGCCGGCTCGAGACCGCACCGATCGCGCGGCCCGCACCACGGCGCGAACTGGCGCTGGCTGCGCCGGTCGAGCATCCCGGCTCGAATGCGATCACGCTGATCGCAAAGCTGTTGCGCGACGAGGTCGCCGCGTTGCGCGCCGAGGGGCTCTGGGACATCCAGCTCGCCTGAGCGGGCCCCGTCATTGCGAGCGAAGCGAAGCAATCCATCGAGCGGCATACGCGGAAGCATGGATTGCTTCGTCGCTAGCGCTCCTCGCAATGACAGGATTGCATGCATTCACTGGCCCTCATCTCACCACGAAGCCGAGATGTTCGCGGAAGCGGTTCTTCAGGTATGCGCCGTCGCGCGGCGGCAACGCGCGCTCGACCTCGCCGGTCGCGATCCTGATCCTTGCCAGTCGTGGGCCACTGTTGAGATCGCGAAGGCCGGTGCGGAAGGCTTCAATGCCCGCCATGTCGGCGATATCGCTCACCGAAGCAATGCCCGCGCCGCGCGCGATCACCTCGAGCTTCGCGCCGAGCCCGGAATGGCTGAGCTGCATCCCGGTCTCGCCGAAATGGCCGTTGTCGAGCACCGCGATCGACAGATTGCCGGGCTGCTTGGTCGCGATCGTCAGCAGGCTGCCGATCCCCATCAGCTGCTCGCCGTCGCCGGTGATGACGAGCACCGGCCGCTTCGGCTGCGCCAGCGCCAGCCCGAGCCCGATCATCGCCGCGCCACCCATCGCGCCCCAGAGATAGAAATTGCCGGCATGATCGCCGGCGTCGAACAGATCATAGGTCGAGGAGCCGAGCCCGGACACCACGAGGAGATCGCCGCGGTCGGCGAGCAGGGTCTTCACCGTGGCGCGGCGATCGAGCGTACCTGTTGGGGCTGACATCAGTGCGTCTCCTTGGTCCACTTCTTGCGGCCGATCATCTTTTGCGAGATCAGCACCGCGACCTGCTGGTCGCCGTCATAAGCGAGCGAGGCCGCCGCCGAGATCACCTCCTCGGCGTCGTCGGGGTCGTCGAGCCGCAGCACCGTGGCGCCCATGATCTCGAACGCCTGCGGCGTCGCCCTGCCCATCGGGATCTGCCAGGGATTGAACTCCGCCCATTCGCCGCGCATCGTCACCAGCGTCAGCAGCGGGAAGCGGCAGCTCGCCATCAGCGACAGCATGTTGACGCAATTGCCGACGCCGCTCGATTGCATCAGCAGCACTGCGCGATCGCCACCGAGCCAGGCGCCGGCGGACAACGCCACGCCTTCCTCCTCGGTGGTCAGCACCGTGGTCTTGATCGCGGCATCAGCATGCGACAGCTTGATCAGCCTGGAATGTCCGGCATCGGGCACGTAAGACACCTGCGCCACGCCGAACTGCTTCAGCGTGCGGTAGATCGCAACCGGCCAGTCGGTGCTGGTCGCGCTGTCTTGGTGAACGGCAATCTGGTCCATCATGGCCTCGGGATGGGGACGCATTGGCGCGTCGTCATGCCGAAGGTTTACCGCGCGTTGGGGTATTATTCCCTTCGCATCTGGCGCGCGCAGCTATGCCGGAATTTTATAGGAGCGCGTTCGCGGTCATCAGGAAATCCAGGATGGCTGCTCCGAAATGTTCCATTGCTGGAAGACCTCTGCGTAAGGAATATTCCAGGTCGTGAACAGAAGCGCGTCGAGATCCTGACCGAGCGGCTTGCTCTGGTCGCTCTTTGACGCGTATTGCAGCAACGCGCCCTGGTATTCGTTGCCCTGCGTGTCCCAGAATGTGTGCGCAGGACTCACATAGACCGGCTTCCCCTTGAACGTATTCCACTTTGCACCGCCAGGTTCGTTGATGATGGTGTAATCCATCGCGGTCACGAGCGGCACGAAGGCCGGCAACAACGACAGCACGCAGTCGTTGTAATAGGCCTGGAACGAGCTGGGCGGCTGGCTCGAGCCCGGCTCGAACTGCGGCGGCGTCGCCGTCCAGGTCCCGTTTCTGTAGAGCGAGCCGACCGCGGCCAGCATCCCGCCGTCCTTGGCGTTGGCTTGGGCGTAGGACTGGATCGTATTCAGGGTCTCGGTGAAGTTCTGGCCCAGGACGCCGTCCACCTCGCCGAGCTTGGCGCTGATGAAGTACATGGGATCGCTGACGTTGATAGTGTAGTTGGTGGCGCGCGATCCGAAGAACGAGCACAGCATGCCGACGATGGCCGCGCCTGCCGAGAACAGGCCGAGCGTCGCCGCGTCCGCGGCCGCGCTGACCGCGATAAACCCGCCGATGCAGGTGAGAATGGAGGCGCCGCTGCCTGCGCCGAGGGCCGCGATGTTCAGCGCGTTCACCGTGCCGGCGGTGGTGTCGATCAGGGTTGCCGTGGTCGGAATCGCAAGGCTGTTGGCGACGTAGCCGACCGCCATCGAATTGATCTGGTTCTGGATGCTGACGACCTGCGACATCGAATCCCAGAACGACGACGTCGAGACGAGATCACCCAGCTCGTTGAGGACGTCGTTTTGAACGCTGGTCCACGCCGCGGTATCCGAAAACGTCGAGGGAGCCGTCATCGTCGACAGGGCGGCGTAGTACTGGCTGGCCTGCGACGACGAGATCTGGCCATACAGCGCCCTGATGTCGTTTGCATTCGAGTCGGCCTTGATCAGGTCTTGGCTGATCTGGGTGTAGGCGCTGAGCGTATCGCCGGTGTACGCATTGAAGGGAACGGCGGGCTGATCGAACACGCCGATGGCAACGCGCGTCATCTGCCACGCCGTGGCTGGGGCAAACTGATTGAAGACGTAAGTGCTCGCATTCGGCGTCGTCAGCAGCACGACGTCGGTGGCAGACAGCGGAAACGCGTCCATGATGGATTGCGTCGTTCCGGCTGCGTAGAGCGATGGATCGGCGCCCGCAAATGGATCGACCCATGCGGGCGTACGTCCGTTGACCGGATAGCTCGGGACCAGCATGGCGACTTGCGACTTCGGCTGCTTGAGATCGCTCTGGCTCAGATCGGGAACGATATTCCATATCGCGCCGTCGGGAGTCGTCTTGAGGCCGCCGGGACTAAACCCCGACTGGATCGTGACGGCATTCGCCGGGCTGCCTGCCGGAAACTCGACGAGGTCGTAGCTGCCGCCATTCGCGACCGCCGCAAGCACGTAGCAGGTCGGCGGCGCCGCGCCGTCGGAAATGACCGCCTGCACAATTCCGGTCGAGCCGATCTGCTGCAACGATGTGGTCGTGCCGGCGAGCATGTCGGCGAAGGCAACTTGCCAAAGCGAATTGTCTCCCTTGGTGAACCAGATGGTGTCGCCGATGGACCAAACGCCCTGCGGCCCCGAGCCGGCGCTTGGCTCGTATGTTTCCATCATTGGCGGAATGAATTTGTAGGTCTGCGTCAGGCAACTCCAATACAGGCCGTTGCCCAGGTCGGTCGATGCGGAGCAAACGAAATAATGTTGGTCGCTCGTCGGGTCGATGACGTAGGTCCAGCCCGTAAACTCGGTGATTGAGCCGCCGGCGCCAGTGAGGACGAATCCTCCCTGGAGGGAATCCGGGTGCCCGGGTGTGTGCACCGGAGTGAGCGTGAAGTCGTAACGTATCCCCGCCCCGTCGACGATGAGGCAGAAATACTGCTGTCCCGTGGTCGGATCGGGAACGGAGACGGCGCTGAACTGCGCGCAGCCGGCGTCCCAGGAATGTCCAGCCGGCATCGACACCGATATCGCCGTGGTTTTCAGGATGCGGGTCGCGGTGGCATAGGTAAAGGGGGCTCCTTGCGAGTACACGTCGAGTGCGCTCGCGGTGGCACGTGGAGACGTCATCGGTGGCTTCCTTTTTGGGAGTCGGCGCCCGGACAGCAGGCGTCTTGCCCGTCACCCGCATTGCCAAAGACGATCAAGCTCGGCTTGACTCTACCACTCACCCGCTGGCTGTCATAGCCTCTGCTGGCAACCAGTGCCTCGAGGAACGGTGCCGCCTTTTTGGGCGCAGGGTCTCCGACGCGAATCCGCGTCAGGACGCCGGGCTTGTCCAGGATGGCGCGCGAAGCGCCCGGCCAAGTTCGAGCAATCGGCTAATCGACCATCCAGCAAAGCAACCGAATCGCCGGCGACGATGCACAAATCGGGTTGATTCCCTGCACTCATCGCATCCAATGCGTTGCAAGGAAGCTCGGCCTTGAGCACATCGCTATTGGACTGCCCTCCGCGGCTCTGCCCGGTGCTCGTGAACGATCTAGCACCGCAGGAACTCGATTCCCGCGCCGGGCTCGTGGATTGGCACATCCATCCCGACGAACCGTTCGTCCGATGCCTTGCGATAGCCCTCATGCGCGACTTCAGTGACCTGCCGCAGCAAGTCCCAGGAAACGATGCCTTGATAGACAGTGAAAAACCTGCGTTCGACGAGGTTGCAGGGATCGTTGACCAGCTTCTCGTATGCGTCGATGAATTCGGGAATTTCCTTGGTAAAATTGGAGATCACAAATCGATCGAAGCAAAACTGACGAAAGTCATTCCGAAAGCTCCATTCCGTGAGCGTGGCATTTTCGGCCAATAGGTCCGTTGCGGTCGGCAAGGAAAAGTCGAATCCATTTCTCGCCTGCCGCACCAGGTTCTCGATGTTGGCCGTCAGGCTGTATAAATAGCCGCCGAGCCGGATCGCCGTGCGTGCCTTGAACATCTCTTTCATGATCAGTTCGGGGTCGCGATGATAGAGGTTGATGAACAAGGGGCGCCATTCGCCCTTCGCTTCCTCTCCGGATATCGTCCTTCCCTCCAGGTTGGCGGCAAGCTGCAATACCGCAAAGGATACCAGGGCTTCGGTCGCCACGGCATCCACGGCGAGCTCTTCGACGAAATTTCCGTTGCGCTCGACCTCCTTCTTGAACGCCGCAATCAACCTACGTGTCTTTTCAGGCGCGTTGTGCTTCTCGCGATCGAAGCCCTCCATGCCGCCGAAGATCACGTTGCCGTCGACATAAGTCAGACACATGGGAAATTGATCGAGCAGGTCACGGAAGAAGCCCGTTGACCGAGCAAGGTCTTCATTTCTGATATATCGCAGATGACCGATCTCGTGCGCGAGCACGAACAAGCGGAACAATCTGGACAGGTCCATGCCTGCAATGGACATCGTGGTCTGCGGCTCATCGGGCAATTGCTGAACAAGAGCCATTCTTGCGATTTCGACGCCTGTTCCCAGCGCCGGCTCCCGTTCAAAGAATCGAAGCGACAAAAGAGCAAGCACGGCTGCGATCAAGCTTTTGGCGGCGTTGAGCGATGGTTGTGGCTCCTTCGCCAGAGTGCCCATGATTTCGAGGAAGCAATCGTTGAACACGCGGATCAGAATTCGATCCCAGATGATGCACAGATTGCTCGGCGTCTTGACTGACGAAATTTGACCTTGCGCCGAGGCAAGCACGGCCAGCAGCGCGCCTTTCGGTGCGTGCGCGCGGAACAACGAGATTTCCTTCGGATCTGGCAGGAAAAACTCGTTGTCCCGTATGACGCAGCGCCGCCTGAGCTTGTGCATCAGGAGGTCATCGCGGTCGGCGTCAGCCATTTTTAAGCTGCTTCAGCAAATAGTCTTTCAACTGCGACATCAAGACCTTGACCGGTCCCTTGCTCTTACCATCATCGATCTCGACCTTGAGATACATGTCCGGCGGATGCTTCATTCTCTCGAGATGAGTTAGCACGCGATCGATCAGGAACGGTGTGATCATGAATGACAGCGTCACCAAGGTCGCGCCGTCGAACGGCTTCTCCTCGGTCACCGCGATCTCCGGGCTGGCGGTCAAGTCGTCGTCAACCGTATCGAGGCGCTTATCGTATTCGATAAAGGCTTTCGGCATTGACGTCCTCCATATGGATGCAATCCCGGTGTCGGGATGATTATTGGAGTTTGCTGAGCGATTTCGCAACTTAAGGATGTTACGATAGCTCGTCATCACCCACTCGGGTGATCCAGCGTTTGGAACAATGCGTCCCGCGGTCGATTGTCAGACGTCCTCAATCACGCGAGGCATTTTGGATGCCGAATTTCTGCGAGCGATCGTTTGCCGCCTGTGGTTTTCCGTTGCTGTTTCTATTGAGCGCCTGCGGCGACCAGCAGCTTAGCTGCGACTCGATCGACACCCGGAATGCCGTGCTGCAGACCGTCGAAGCCGACCATCACAACCCACTGGTCAACTACGCGGCTAGGGAATCGACCGCAAAGCCGAATCCCGATAATGACAAGCCGCTTTATCTCCTCACGGAGCGAATGGTTACGACCTCGACCAGCGCGGACAAGCGGACGCTACAGTGCAGCGGCGGCATTTCGGTGAGCATCGGCAACACCAAGGCGTCAAAGCAGATCGATTTCACGGTTCAGCGCGCGTCGGACGGTAAGGTGTCCGTGTCGGTTGTCCCGTTCCAGTTCTGAGCTTACCCCGGAATCCGCACCGGCAAATTCTCGATCCCCCGCACGAAGCTGGAATAGACCCGCTTCGGCTCGCCGACCACCTCGATGCGGTCGAAGCGCTTCAGCATCTCCTGCCAGACGATCTTGAGCTGCAGTTCGGCGAGCCGCATGCCGACGCAGCGGTGGATGCCGAAGCCGAAGGAGAGATGGATGCGCGGGCGGGGGCGGTCGATGATGAACTCGTCGGGGCGGTCGATCACCTCGTCGTCACGGTTGCCGGAGACGTACCACATCACGACGCGGTCGCCCTTCTTGATCTTTTTGCCGCCGATCTCGGTATCGACCAGCGCGGTGCGCCGCATATGGGCGAGCGGGGTCTGCCAGCGGATCACTTCGGGCACCATGGTGTCGATCAGGTCTGGGTTCGCTTTCAGCTTCGCGAACTGCTCGGGATGCTCATGCAGCGCCAGCACCGAGCCGCTCATGGTGTTGCGGGTGGTGTCGTTGCCGCCGACGATGAGCAGGATGATGTTGCCCATCAGATTGTCGGGGTCCATGTGTCGCGTGGCGTCCGAGTGCGCCATCATCGACAAGAGGTCGTTCTTCGGCGGGGCGTTGACGCGCTCGTTCCACAGCTTCGAGAAATACCCATAGCACTCGTCCATCTCCCGGCGGCGCTGTTCCGGCGATTCCACGATGCCGCTTTTGGGCAGCGCGGTCGAGACGTCGGACCAGCGCGTCAGCTTGCGCCGCTCTTCCCAGGGGAAATCGAACAGCGTCGCCAGCATCTGGGTGGTCAGCTCGATCGAGACGCGCTCGACGAAATTGAAGGTCTCGTTGCGCGGTAGATTGTCGAGCACGCTCTGCGAACGCTGCCGGATCAGTTTCGCCAACTCGTCGAGATGATCAGGCGTGAACATCGGCGACACGGTCTTGCGCTGATGGGCGTGCTTCGGCTGGTCCATCGCGATGAAGCTCGGCCAGTCATAGCCGGGCGGCACGTCGCGGATCGAGATGCCGCCCAGCGTGGAATCCGAGGAGAAGATGCCGTGGCTGGTGTCGACATGCATGATGTCGTTGTATTTCACGACCGACCAATAAGGCTCGATCGGCGCATTGGTGCAGTAATGCACCGGCTCTTCCTTGCGCAGCCGCTCGAAGAACGGCCACAGCGTGTCGTTCTGGAACAGGCGCGGCGCGCCGGGATGAAAATCCGCAAGCGGCGTCGCATAGGCTTCCTCGCGCGCCTGACGCAGCAGCTCGGCCCGGTCGGCACGGACGGCGGTCTGGACGTTCATCGTTTCTTGCTCCAGCGAATGTTCTGACTTGCACCTTTCCCGCTTGCGGGGGAGGTCGCACCCGCAAGCGGGAGAGGGAAGGCACTTCCCTTGCCTCACGCCGTAATGCGCACTGGCAGCGTCTCGTAGCCCTTGATGAAGCTGGAATAGACCCGCTGCGGCTCGTCCACCACCTCGATGGTGTCGAAGCGCTTGAGGATCTCCTCCCAGATGATCTTCAGCTGCAATTCGGCGAGCCGCAGGCCGACGCAACGGTGAATGCCGAAGCCGAACGAGATGTGGGTGCGCGGGCGGGCGCGTTCGATGTCGAACACGTAAGGACGCTCGATCGCCTCCTCGTCGCGGTTGCCCGAGACGTACCACATCACGACCTTGTCGCCCTTTTTGATCTGGCGTCCGCGGAATTCGAAGTCGGCGAGCGCGGTGCGCCGCATATGCGCCAGCGGGGTCTGCCAGCGGATCACCTCGGGCACGAACGAATCGATCAATGCCGGGTTGTCCCTCAGTTTCTTGTACTGCTCGGGGTGCTTGGCGAGCGCGTAGATGCTCCCCGACAGCGTGTTGCGCGTGGTGTCGTTGCCGCCGACGATCAGCAGCACCAGATTGCCGAGGAAATTCTTCGGGTCCATGTTCCGCGTGGCGTCGGAGTGCGCCATCATCGAGAGCAGGTCGCTCTTCGGCGGCTGGTTCGCGCGCTCCTTCCAGAGCCGGGCGAAATAGCTGGCGCATTCCATCAGCTCGGCCTGCCGTTCGTCTTCCGTGGCGACTAAACCGCCGGCACCGGGCAGGGTGGTCGCGACGTCGGACCAGCGCGTCAGCTTGCGGCGGTCCTCCCAGGGGAAGTCGAACAGCACCGCCAGCATCTGCGTGGTCAGCTCGATCGAGACCTTGTCGACCCAGTCGAACATTTCGCCGCGCGGCAGGTTGTCGAGGCATTCGGTCGAGCGCTTGCGGATGTTGATGGCGAGCTCGTCGAGATGCGTCGGCGTGAACATCGGCGCCACGGTTCTGCGCTGCGCCGAATGCCGCGGCTGGTCCATCGCGATGAAGCTTTCGCGGCGCAGGTCCGGCGGTACGTCGCGGATGGTGATGCCGCCGAGCGAGGCGGCCGAGGAGAACACCGCGTGATTGGTCTCGATGTCCATGATGTCGTTGTACTTGGTCACCGACCAGTACGGCCCGAACATCGAGTCCTTGCAGTAATGCACCGGGTCTTCCTTGCGCAGCCGGTCGAAATACGGCCAGAACGTATCCGACTTGAACAGCTCGGGATCGCCCGGATCGTAGTCGGCGAGCGGCAGCGCATTGGCGCGCTCGCGCGCGGCATCCAGATTGGCGTCTTCGACGAGATCGATGGTCCCGTGCATGAGCGGCTCCTCAACCGGTTCGGCCGCCGGAGCATGGCCGGCGCGATGTTTTATCGAATTACATTCTCATTCGGCGGTTTGCGCAAGGACTATCGCGACACATTTGGCCGCATCGATAGCCTCCCAAAGCGGCCAATTCCGGGCCTTTCCTGAACGGTGCAGGGCAGGGTGGCAACCAACGCCGTTTGAAACAGCGTTTGGTTTGGCGATGTCGGCGCGACGACAAATTTGATTCGACGAAGCACTCACCTTCGGGCGACGGCCGATGTTATCTCGCGCGACTGGATCAACAACCCCCTCACACCGCTCGCCGATTTTCGCGCTCCGAGGCAACCCCCCGTTAATGCAAGCCAGGCGCATCTCGCCAAAAACCTGCCCGTTCCCTCGACCTGCTGTGAAACCTGGATCACACTCGCTGCGACAAATGTGTGCTTTCTCTCCGCCAGAGATCGTCACCGTCCTGGAGCTGTCCCGTGAATGACATGAGTTGGACCCCGCCGGGGCCGCCGCTTCCACCGCCGCAGCCTGATCCGCCGCCGATGCCGGTGGCGTTTACCGGGAACCGGAAGGATTTCTTCCACCTCGTGGTCCGCGGCGCCGGCCTTGAGCTCGTCACGGTCGGCTTCTACCGGTTCTGGCTTTCCACCGATATCCGCCGTCACCTCTGGACCAACACGGTGATCGACGGCGACGCGCCGGAATATACCGGCCGCGGCAAGGAGCTCCTGATCGGCTTCCTGGTCGCGCTCGCGATCCTGGTGCCGATCTATCTCGGCTATTTCCTGGTCGGCATCGAGGCCGAGCATCTCAAGGCGTTCGCCTCGCTGCCGCTGGTCGCGTTCTTCTACGTGTTCGGGCAATTCGCGATCTATCGTGCGCGGCGCTACCGGCTGACGCGCACGGTGTGGCGCGGCGTCCGTTTCTGGATGAGCGGCTCGGGCTGGATCTATGCGCTGCAGTCCTCGCTGTGGGGCCTTCTCGTCCTCGTCACCTTCGGCCTGGCGCTGCCGTGGCGCGAGGCCGCGCTCGAGCGCTACAAGATGCGCCATTCTTATTACGGCGACCTGCAGGGCTCGTTCGAGGGCCGCGGCTGGGAGTTCTTCAAGCGCGGCTGGTGGCTGTGGCTGCTGACGCCGTTCGCGCTGTCGTTCTATGTCTTCACGCCGTTCGTCTACGGCGCCTACAAGGCGATCGAGTGGCGCTGGTGGCTGTCGGGCATCCGCTTCGGCGAGGTCAGGCTGGAATCCACCATGCGGCGCAGCGCGCTGATCGGGCTGTACTGGAAGGTGATCGGCTGGATGGCACTGCTCGGCCTGGTGTTCGCGCTCTATCTCGTGCTCTGCACGTTCCTGGTTGCGAGCATGAGCGGCTCCTCGATCGCGGATTTCTTCAAGCAGGAGGCGTTCACCAAGAGCATTCCGCTCCTGATCCTGTTCGGCATCGGCTACCTCGCGATGGCGCTGGCGGCAAACGTGGTGATGCGGGTCTATTTGATGCGCGATCTCTGGGTGCGGGTGCTGTCCTCGACCATCGTGCATAATCTGCAGGCCGCCGCCAACGTCACCGCGCGCGGCGAGCTCGCCAATGCGCTCGGCGAAGGCTTTGCCGACGGCCTCGACGTCGCGGGCTTCTAGCCATGGACACCGATCCCAGCGCGCTCAGTCCCGCCGCGCAGTCAGCGGCCGGCGGCGTCTATTTCGACGGAGCGTCGAGCCGGCGCCGCGTGGTCGCGCTGACATTGTCCGATGCGCTGGAGATCCGCCAAAACGGCGATCAGGACGGCGAGCTGCTCGCGCGCTGGGCCTATCACGACATCCGCCGCGCCGACAGCCCGGCCGGCCTGTTGCGGCTGAGCTGCACGAGCGCGCCGGCGCTGGCGCGGCTCGAGATCCGCGACGCCGGCCTGGCCGCCGATCTCGGTGTGCGCTGCGACCAACTCGACGACGGCCTGCCGAACCGCAGGGGCGTCGCTGCGATCGTCGGCTGGTCGCTGGGGGCCGCCGTTTCGATCGTGCTGGTGGTGCTGTTCGGCGTGCCGCTCGCCGCCGAGCGGCTGACGCCGCTGGTGCCGGCCTCCTTCGAGCGGCGGCTCGGCGATGTCGCCGAGGCGCAGGTCAAGGTGATCTTCAATGGCGGCAAGCGATGCGACAATGCCGCCGGGCAGGCCGCGTTCGAAAAGCTGGTCGGCACCTTGCGCGCCTCCGGCGGCTTCGACAATTCGGTGCAATCGGGCGTGCTGGCGACGGCGGTCCCGAATGCCTTCGCGCTACCGGGCGGCAAGATCTATCTGTTCGACGGATTGCTGGCGAAGGCCGAAAATCCCGACGAGGTCGCGGGCGTGCTGGCGCATGAGCTCGGCCATCTCCGGCATCGCGACAGCATGCGCGAACTGATCCATAATGGCGGAAGCTCGTTCCTGATCGGACTCCTGTTCGGCGACATCACCGGCTCCGGTGCGCTGATCTTCGCCTCGCGCTCGCTGGTGACGGCGTCCTATTCGCGCGACGCCGAAAGCAACGCCGACAGTTTTGCGATCAAGACTATGCACAAGCTTGGCCGGCCGGCGAAGCCGATGGGCGAGCTGATCTTCCGCGTCACCGGCAAGGAAGCGGGCAAGGGAATCTCGATCGCCTCCAGCCATCCGCTCACCGAGGATCGCCTGGCGCGGATGAGCAAGGCCGACGCCGGCAGCACGCTCAGCGGGCCGCCGCTGCTGTCGGCCGCCGAATGGGGTGCGCTGAAGGGAATTTGCGGGGCGGGCAAGGTGTGATCGCGAAGCAAGCGTAGGAGCAATCCCATGCAGCATGATCCCGGATACTGGTTTCCCGCCAAGCGCTATGGCTGGGGGTGGGGATTTCCCATCACCTGGCAAGGCTGGGTGGCGTTTGCGGGTTTCCTGGCGCTGATCGCGATCGGCGCCGCGACGATCGCCCGGCATTCGCGGCCGGAGTTCATCGGCTACGTCGTCGTGTTGAGCCTGCTGTTCGCCGCCGTGTGCTGGTGGAAGGGCGAGCCGCCGCGCTGGCGCTGGGGCGGCGAGTAGCGCGGCCCTCGCTCCGCGCTTCGCGGAGCGAGATCGCGCCCTGCGCAATGCGCTCAGATGATGAAGTCGGTCTGATGCAAGGCGGCCGGGTGCACCCCGTCCAAGGTGATGGTGTCGTTGGCCGACAGGTAAATGATGGCATTGCCATCGGCATCCGAGGTGATGTGGCTCGACAGTGCCGCCCAGCTTGCGAAGCCGTAATCGTGCACATTGATCAGGTCGTGCTCCGCTGCCGTGCTGTGCACGGCACTATTGCCCTGGTCGAAATCATTGATCACGTCATTGCCGGAGCCGGTGTTGAACACGAAGGTGTCGTCGTTCGGCCCGCCCCAGAGCTGGTCGTCGCCAGCGCCGCCGTTGAGCGTGTCCTTGCCGCCGGTGATCAGGCCGGCGTCCGCGAAGGCGTAGTTGCTGGCATCGCCGTAGAGGATATCGTTGCCGGCCCCGCCGTTGAGGACGTCGTTGCCGCCATGCGCGGCGCCGGCCATGGTAGGGGCGTCGCCATACATCGTGACGGAGACGTTCGCAGCCTGCCCGCTGATGTTGACGGTGAGGGTATCGTCGCCGCCCTGGGCGGTGTCGATCAGCGCGGTGTCGGAATCCCCCGCCAGGGTTCCAATGAGGCTAACGCCGTCGGTGCCGCCGCCGGTCAGGGTCAGGCTGTCGTTGCCGCCATGGGCGCTCCCGCTCATGGTTCCGATGGCGTCGCCGCTCAGCACCGCTCCGCCATCTGTCGTGGGTGCGGTGGGCAGATCAACATTGAGCGTGTCATTGCCGCCGTGCGCGGTATCGCTCATGGCGCCGCCGGCATCGCCGGCATAGACGTTGTTGTAGCCTCCGCCGGACCTGCCGATGATGCTGTCATTGCCGCCGAGCGAATTGCCGGACATGTTGCCCGCGACATCGCCATAGACCGAGATGTTGCTATTGAGAGCGCCGGAGGCATCGACGACGAGCCCGTCATTGCCGCCCCTGGCGCCGTCGATCATGGACTGGGCATCGCCGATCAGGACGACGGTGTCGCCGTGGTGGCTCTCCAGGCTCGCCACCAGCAGGTCGTCGCCACCGTGATCCCGGCCGTGCAACGTTGTGTTGTCCTCGCCATAGACCGTGACGCTTGCATCGTCGGTGGCGATGTCGACCCCCACCGTATCGTTCCCGCCCACGACATCGCCGGTGGTCGGAAAGCCGGCGTCGCCGTACAGGGTCTCGATTGTGCCAGGGTAGTCAAAGGTGACGGTGAGGCTATCGTTGGGCAGATGCTGCATGACCTAACTCCAGGTTGTATTTCCGAAAGCGCTTCGCGAGCGCCGGCTGCGGCCGCGCTTCACCAGGAGACGTCTACCTTGGGTAGATGGCGGAGTTTCGCCGAAATTCAGGACAGAGTTTGGTGGCGCGCAGCCAGCCGCGACGGCGATGTGGGAGATCGCCGTCGCGTCGCATTGCTGCGGTTTGGTGAAGTTTCGATGACGTGATTGCGCGGGACGAGATCGTCGTCCCGACGCAATGCCATCAGATGATGAAATCGGTCGGATGCAGGGCCGCCGCGTGCACTCCGTCTAGCGTGATGGTGTCGTTGGCCGAGAGGTGGATCACGGCATCGCCGGCGGCATTGTCGCTGATCAGGCTCGACAGCGCCGTCCAGTTGGCGAACCCGTAATCGTGCACGTTGATCAGATCGTGCTCCGCCGCCGTGCTGCCGATGGCCTTGTTGCCCTGGTCGAAGTCGGCGATCACGTCGCTGCCGGAGCCTTTGTTGAAGACGAAGCTATCGTCGTTCGGCCCGCCCGCAAGCTGGTCGTTGCCGGCGCCACCGTTGAGGATGTCTTTGCCGCCGGTGATCGAGCCCGGCGCCGCCGGGTCGTAGCTCCGCGCATCGCCATACAGGAAATCGGTGCCCGCGCCGCCGGTGAGGACGTCGTTGCCGCCGTGGGTATTGCCGGACATCACCGGGGCGTCACCGTACAGCTCCGTGTAGGCCACCGAGTCGGGGCTGCCGAGCTTGACTGTGAGGACGTCATTGCCGCCCTGGGCGGCTTCGAACATGGAGGTCGCCGAATCTCCCGACAGCGATCCGCCGGCCAAGAAATTGTCGCTGCTCAGGGTGAGGGTCAGATTGTCGTCGCCACCATGCGCGAGGCCGCGCAGTGAACCCATGGCATCGCCGCTGAGGCTCGCGTAGCCGTCCATGGTCTGCACCGAGACGTTGATCGTATCATTGCCGCCCTGCGCGGTGTCCATCATGGAACCGCCGGCATCGCCGGAGAACTCGTTGCTGTAGCCGCGCCACCCGGTCGCGCCGGTGATGACGTCGTCGCCGCCTTGCGAATGCCCCAGCATGTCGCCCGCGACATCGCCGTCGACGGAGACACTGCTGAACACCGCTCCGTGGGCGTCGACATCGATCTTGTCATCACCGCCCTTGGCGGTGTCGATCATCGATGGGGCATCGCCGACCACAAGCGCGGTGTCCCAGCCGTAGCCGATATTGGCCGTGATCGTGTCGTTGCCGCCGTGGGATTGACCGAGCAGCGTGGTGTGGTCTTCGCCGAAGATCGTGAGCTTTGTGTTGGCCTCGGTGACATCGGCCGTGATGGTGTCGTCGCCGCCCCAGGTGTTGCCGTCGGACGGAAAGTTGGGGTCTCCGTAGACGGTCTCGACCTGGCCAAACTGGTCAAGCGCGACATGGATGGTGTCGTTCGGCAGATGTTGCATGGCGTAGCTCCCGTTTCATTTCCTGAAGCGGGCCGACGTCAGCACGATGTCTTGCACGACGCGTTGTTGACCACGCTTCACCGGGAGATATCTACCTTGGGTAGATGGCGGAGATTTGCTGGAATTCGGGACAGAGTTTGATCGCGTGCGGGAACCGCGGCGGCGATGTGGAGATCGCCGCCGCAATGACGGCTGATTGCGTCATGCGTGAAGTTTTGATGGCCCGCGCGCGAAAAAGCGCGGATCCGTCTGCGACCTATTGCAGCAGCCGGAACTTGCCGTTCTCCACCTTGATCAGGAACGCCGACCGCTCGTCATAGCCATTGTGGTCGGTCGCGCTCATGGTCGACAGGCCGTTGTTGAGATAGACGTCCTTGCCGCGCTCCAATTCGTCGCGCAGCGCGGCGCGGAATTCCGCCGTGCCGGGCTTTGCACCCTTCAATGCATTCGGCACCGCCCGCCGGAACAGCGTGATCGCGTCCCACAGATGCGCGGCGAAGATGTTCGGCTTCGCACCGTTGACCTTTTCATAGGCCGCGACCAGCTCGTCGCGCGCCTGCCGGAACGGATCGTTCGGCGCGAGATCGTCGGCGATGGTGAAGGCCTCGCCCGTGAACACCGCGCCCTCGACATTCTTGCCGCCGAGCTTGATGAATTCCTCGGAGGCGACGCCGTGGGTCTGAAAGATCTTGCCCTGGTAGCCGCGCTCGCGCAGCGCCTCCTGCGGCAGCACCGCCGGCGTGCCGGCCGAGGCGATGAACACCGCCTCCGGATTGGTCGCGATCACCTTCAGCGCCTGGCCCATGGCGCTGGTGTCGGCGCGCGCATAGACCTCGTGCGTCGTCACGGTGATGCCGAGCGGCGGCGCAAGCTTGGAGATCTCGCTGTAATAGCCTTCGCCATAGCCGTCGGAGACGCCGATATAGCCCAGCGTCTTGATGCCGGACTTGGCGATGTATTTCAGGATCGCTGCCGCCATCAGATCGTCATTGGGCACCACCTTGAAGGCCCAGCGGCGGCGGTCGTCGATCGGCCGCACGATCGCGGTCGCCGCGGCGAGCGAAATGATCGGCGTCTTGGATTCGAAGGCGACGTCGAGCATCGGCATCGTCACCGGCGTCAGCGAGGAGCCGATCAGGATGTCGACGCCGTCCTGGATTACCAGGCGGCGCGCGTTCTGGGTGCCCTTGGTCGGGTCGGATTCGTCGTCGAGCGCGATGTAGACCACCTTCTCGCCGCCGACCTCCTTCGGCAGCGCGGCGATTGCGCGCATCTGCGGCTGGCCGAGCGCCGAGCCCGGCCCGGAGCCGGACACCACGATACCGACCTTGATGTCTGCATGTGCCTCCGGCGCGATCAGGATCGCGCTCGCCAATAGACAGAGTCCGGCAACGGCTCGTTTCATTGCAAATCCTCCCCGTGAAGTTCTTTTTGTATAATGCGCCGATGATAGCCGACGGACTGTCGGCTCCGCATTATATTGATTCCGCCGACTGCGTCTGTCCCAAGAATTGGGGACGTCGGGCAGGGCGCTCACTTGACGCAACGAACATCCGCCCGCACCCTGAACCGCGGTTGAGCCTCACGACTGCGCCGGACCCGCAGTCCCGGATGTGACGATGTTTGGCTCACTAAGTCGTCCCGGCGAACCGCGCGGCTCCCCGCCTTGAATTCACGCCGGCCTGCTCTATCCGTCGCTGCGGTCATCTGCCCGTGAAGGCGCGCTCTTGCTGAGCATCCGCGACCTTACAAGCGCCAACACGCGCTTTCGCCCGAACAGGAACCACGCAGCCATCAATGCGACGAACGGCCACCACGAAAACAAGGCCGACCAGAAATCGCGGTTCATGCAAGCGCCTCCTCCGCTCTGGCCGCAACAGGGCAAGCGCCGGTGGCCCAGCCATGCCGGTCAATCGTTAAGAAGTGCGCCTTCGCACACCATCAAAATGTACGCAATGCGTCTCTGGCTAGACGTTCTTCGCCACCTTGCGCGTCCGCGTCGCGCCGGCGCCGGTGACCGCCGGCTTGATGCTCCACACCGCGCGCACCGCGGCGAAGGCCTGCGTGATCGCGGGTTCGTGGCGGCGCACGGTGAGGCAGGCGAAGCTGAGGTCGCAGGTGATCTTCACTTTGTCGGCGACCACGAAATGATGCGGGCGCGCCAGCCGCGAGGCCAGCAGATTGTCGCGCGCCAGCGACAGGCAGACGCCGGACTCGACGAAATCGATCATCGCCTCTTCCTGGTCGGTATAGGCGACGCGTTTCGGCAAGCTCCCGAGCGGACGGAAGATGTCGTCGAGCAGCCGGCGGTGGCCGGAATGCGGCGGCGTTGCGATCCAGGGCAGCTCGGCGAGCTCGGCCCAGCCCTTGCCCATCACCTTGTCGCTCCAGCCGATCGGTGCGATGACCCGGTAGTCGTAGCTCAACAGCGGCGCCAGTTGGTAGCGGCCGTCGGCAATGGTGCGCTCGGCGAAGCTGTGATGGCCGAGCTGCTCGGCCGGCGTCGCATCGACATAATAGCCGACGTCGAGCTCGCCGCGGCCGATCTGCGCCAGCACGTCGTCGCTGACGCCATGGCGCAAAAACACCTCGGTCCGTGGCGGCGAGGTGGCGAGGCTGCGCACGAACGGGCCGAGCCGGGTGAATTCGGGATCGAGGATGGTGCCGACGCGCAGCGTGCCGCGTTGCGCCTCCTTCAGCTGCTCGGCGGTGGTCTTGAAATCGGACGCCGCCGCGACCGCCTTGTGCGCCAGCGGCAGCAGCGCCGCGCCGGCCTCGGTCAGCGTGAAGCCGCCGGGCGTGCGGTTGAACAGCTGCAAGCCGGAGGCTTCCTCCAGCGCCTTGAGCTGCAGGCTGACCGCCGGCTGGGTCAGTTTCAACACGGCTGCGGCGCGTGAGACGGTGCCTTCGCGGGCGACAGTGATGAAGCAGCGCAGGGCCTGGGTGCGGGGTAGCTCGCTCATTTGCCCGGCTTATAGCACAGTTTTGTCGGCGTATCCGACCGGAACCGTGCGTACAGGTCAGGGATGCTTACGGACACAACCTGTAGATGTTATGCGGGCCGCCATGCGATCACGCCTTCGGTGCGGGCGCGCACCTCGGGCGAGGCGAGGCATGTCGCGACCGCTTCATGGCCGGGCGCACCAGGAACCGGCGTGACTAGGCTCGGCAGGCCGTGGTTGGCGGGGCACAGGATGATCGCCTCGTCGGGGCCGACCGCGTCGAGATCCAGGATCGCGCTGGAGCGCGTCAGAAAGAACAGCGGCCGCGCCCAGGCTGCGCGGCGGCGCAGATGCGCGATCAGGGCTTCCTGCGTCGCGGTGTCGAGCCCCTGTTCCAGCATGTCGATCACGGCGATCGCCGGGCTGTCGGCCCCGAGCACCGCCAGCAGTGCGATGAGCGCCGGTGACGCCACCGCGCCGTCGGCCACAAGCGTCGCCAGATCCTGGTCGACCTTTGCCTTCAGGGCCGGGTCCGTGTCGAGACGTGCGCGCGTCGCGGCGCCGCCATCCGCGGCACGGTCCAGCCCGATGAACCCGCCGTCGGGCAGCGCCTCGGCGAGACGCTGCGCCAGCCGCGTCTTGCCGCTGCCGAGCGGTCCGACGATGTGGTTGAGGGGCCTGATGTCGCGCAGCTCGAAGCGCTCGCCACCCCACGGCCAGGGCAGGTCGAAGGCAATGCTGAGAGCAGGGCGAGCCCGGACCGCACCGATCAGGTCGCGCGCCGCGGGCACTTGGCCGTGTGCCAACTCGGCGCGCAGCCGGCGCACCCTGGCGATGGCATCGCTGGATTGCCGGACGCGTGCCCCGAGCGCGGCCTCGTGCGCCGCCAGCACCCGCGCAAGGATGTCGGCGTCACCGCTCAGGATCCGTGCCACCTCACTGAGGCTGAGGCCGAGCGCGCGCAGCTCGACGATCTCGCCGCAGCGCGCCATCTCGGCTGGACCATAGGCCCGCCATCCCGCCGGCGTCCGCACCGGCGCAATCAGCCCGCGCTCTTCATAGAGCCGCAGCGCCTTCGCCGAAATGCCGAGCCGTTCCGCAGCTTCGGAGGGACTGAAGAATTTCGTGGCAGCGTTCATCGAATCACCTCGCCTCATCTGAGGTCCTTCTTATGGGGGCGGCCGCAGGGGCAAGGTCAAGCATATCCTCATCATTCTTATTTTCCGAAGTTTCTCTTGACGTGGCCCCCAACTCAGATGTTTAATGTGCGCGTCTCACCCGATCGAGGGGCGCTGCGCATCGTCACAGACGCGGTGTGAGATGCGGTGGACGCCGAGCGTGTCAGTGACGACAGCATGCGAGGCGGACGGTGAAGTCGTGCAGGCCTGACGTCCTAGTGGCAGATGTCCCTCGCAAGGCGCGTAAGCGTCTTGTCGAGCGCGGTGACACAAAAGCCCAGTCTCGCCGGGGTGAGCACGTATAAGCCGTAACCCATCGCGCAGGGAAAGCCGGGTTGTTCCCGGTTACACCTGTGGTCCTACCCCGGTGCTTTTTGTTGCACCGGGCCCATGGGTGCAATCGGCACCCGGCTTTCCCTGCGCCCTCTGCAAAGCGAGGGCGAAACGACAAGCAAAGCTCGGACAAATCATGTCGCGAGAACGCGAAGCTGTATCCCCACCCCCGCTGTCATCGCCCGATTTAATCGGGCGACCCAGTACGCCGCGGCCCATCGGCTCAAGCACGACTGTCCCTGGAATACTGGATCACCCGCATGCGCGGGTGATGACACCGCGGTGGAGGTTGGTGAGTCGAGAACCACCCACACGCAGTCGTCCTGGCGAAAGCCAGGACCCATTACCCCGAATGCAGATCGTTGCGCGATGCTGGGGCCACTGCGTCGTTCAACAACGCAACCCTGCGGTTATGGGGTCCTGGCTTTCGCCAGGACGACAGAATTGATGTGGTGCCCGCCTCGCACCCCTCACTCCAGATGGTTCACCTGCGTCACCCACGCCCGCACGTCGGGGAGGACGTCGGGCAGCACAGCCTTGACGTCCTGCACGGTCATGCCGGGCTTGATGCGGGGGTCGTAGAGCAGGTTGAGGATGTATTGATCGTAGACGTCGAAAAAGCCCATCGAGACGCTGTCGTTGAACATGGTCCACGGCACCGTCGCGGTGTCGTTGATCGGGCCGAGCGACTGCAACAGCTCCTCATAGGCGCAGTCGAGGAAGACGAAGTCGCCATTGTCGACGGTGAGGATCACGTCGGAATGCTCGATCTCGTAAGCCTCGTTCTTGCGGAAGCCGGACAGGCATTGCGGGTCGAGCGAGGTGCGGATCTCCTTGGCGCGCTCGCGGCCGTAGGAGGTCGCGATAGTGCGGTAGAGGTCGCGGTCGCGCACCAGCTTGACCGTGACGTTGGCGGTCTCACCGTTCTCGGTCATCGCGATATCGAGATGCTGGATCTTGGCGCGGATGTCGGCGACGACCTTGCCGAGTTGAATTCTGCGGTCGGCGCGGCCGTCGGCGAAGACGCGGACCGGGCCGTCATATTTCCTGATGCGGTCGACCCGTCCGGCGAGATGATATTCGGCACCGAACGCGGTCTTCAGAAAGCCCTCGACGATCTCGGTGTCGGTAAAACTCTTCTTCTCACTGCGCTGACGCGAGGCGATCGCCGGGATCTCGGCGGCGGCCGCAGTCAACACGGCGTCGGCAAGGGGCGCGGCGAGCGCGACGGCGAGAAGGAGCGGGAGGCGGTGTCGGTACATCCTGACGACGCTGCCGCAACGCGTGCGGCAGCGCAAGGCGAGATCAGCGATCATGCCGGATGGCAGCGCCGCGTTCCCTCAATATCGGCGCGATCAGTTCTTCACCACCACGGTGGTGCCGACCGAGACGCGATCATAGAGGTCCTTGACGTCGTCATTGGTCATGCGGAAGCAGCCCGACGAGACCGCCTGGCCGATCGTCTCCGGCTCGTTCGAGCCGTGGATGCGGTAGAGCGTCGAGCCGAGATACATCGCCCGCGCGCCGAGCGGGTTGTCGATACCGCCGGCCATGTGACGCGGCAAATCGGGGCGGCGGTGCACCATCTGCGACGGCGGCGTCCAGGACGGCCATTCCTTCTTGGCGGTGATGCGGTGGGTGCCGCTCCAGCGGAAGCCATCGCGGCCGACGCCGATGCCGTAGCGCAGCGCCTGGCCGTTCCCCTGCACAAGATAGAGCCGGCGCTCGGCGGTGTTCACCACGATGGTGCCCGGTGGGTAGTTGGTTTCGTAGGTGACGGTGGTGCGCGGGATCGGGCTGACGCCGCTGCCGTAGATGTTTCCGCCGCCGAAGAAGTCGCGGAAATCGGTGCTCTCGGCCAGTGCCTGGCCACTGCCGGCGACCACCACGAGCGCGGCAAATATCAGGGCAATCGGGCGCATCATCATCGTCCTCGCGAACAATCAAATATGCCGCCAGAGAGTCCACACTTGCCGGCGTTTCGCAAGCGACGAAGCCGTGAGCGCAGCCACTTTCCGGCAACACGGTTTAAAAAGGCAACAGACCGCAGGCGATACCTGCATTGTCGGGCCAAGCCTTTGACGGAGCGGACGAACAATGGTTGATCTGGTCCGGTCTCAAAGAACAGCAGCGATTGGGAGCGGCGCGATGAATGGTGCGGAAAGCCTGGTGCGGACATTGGTCGCGGGTGGCGTGGATGTCTGTTTCACCAACCCCGGCACCTCGGAGATGCATTTCGTCGCCGCACTCGACAAGGTGCCGGGCATGCGCTGCGTGCTCGGCCTGTTCGAGGGCATCGTGACCGGAGCCGCCGACGGCTATTTCCGCATGAAGGGCTCGCCGGCCTCGACCTTGCTGCATCTCGGGCCCGGTCTCGCCAACGGCCTCGCCAACCTGCACAACGCCAAGAAGGCCAATTCCGGCGTCGTCAACATCGTCGGCCAGCATGCCACCTACCACATCGGCTACAACGCGCCGCTGACCTCCGACATCGAGGGCCTGGCGCGGCCGATGTCGTCCTGGGTGCGGACCTCGCCGGATGCCAGGTCGGTCGCGTCCGATGGCGCCGCTGCGATCGCCGCCGCCAAGAGCGCACCGCCGCAGATCGCGACCTTGATCCTGCCCGCCGACACCGCGTGGAACGAGGCCGACGGGATCGCCGAGGTAGCGACCGACGCGCAGCGCCCGAGCTATTCGGCACAGGCGGTCGAGACCGCCGCCAAGGTGCTGCGCGGTGGCGAGCCGACATTGCTGCTGATGACCGGCAGCGCGGTGACCGAGCAGGGGCTGGCGCTGGCGGCGCAGATCGCCGGCAAGACCGGCTGCAAGGTGATGGGGCCGCTGGCGAGCCCGCGGATGGCGCGTGGCGTCGGCCGGTTCTCGATCGATCGGATCCCTTATCCGATCGATCAGGCGCTGGCGGTGCTGAAGGGCTTTCGGCACATCGTCCTGGTCGAAGCCAACGAACCGGTGGCGTTCTTCGCCTATCCGAACAAGCCGAGCCTGTTGAAGCCCGAGGGATGCGAGGTGCATCGCATGACCTCGAGCGGCGAGAACTCGGTGGCGGCGCTGGAGGCGCTGGCTTCGGCGGTCGGCGCCAGAGCGGCCGACGTCAAGCCGCAGGCCAAGGTCGATTTGGTCAAGCCGACCGGCGCTTTGACCCACGCGTCGATCGCGCAGGCCATCGCGGTCGCGGTTCCCGACAACGCCATCCTGGTCGACGAATCCATCACGACCGGGCGCGGCTTCTTTCCGGTGATGGCGGGCGCTGCGCCGCATGACTGGATCCAGAACCTCGGCGGCTCGATCGGCTACTCGACGCCGGTCGCGACCGGCGCCGCGATCGCCTGTCCGGACCGCAAGGTGATCTGCATGGTCGGCGACGGCTCGGCGATGTACACGATCCAGTCGCTGTGGACACAGGCACGCGAAGGGCTCAACGTCGTCACCATCGTGTTCGCCAACCGCATCTACCAGATCCTGCGTGGCGAGTTCGACGGCGTCGGCGCCGGCGAGCCGGGCAAGCGCGCGCAGGACATGCTGAGGATCGATAGCCCGACGCTCGACTTCGTCGCGCTCGCCAAGGGCATGGGCGTGCCGGGCAGGGCAGTCACGACCGTGGACGCGTTCAACCAGGCGCTCGCGGACGCCGTCGCGGAGCCGGGGCCGCGACTGATCGAAGTGCAGATATAGAGAGTTCATTTGGCGACCGCGGCGGCGGTCCAGTCCAGTCGGAGGCTTCAATGCAGACCGAGCTGAACAAGGTGATCGCCGCGCTGAGGGAGTTTTACGGGCAGGACAAGTTCCTGCTGGAGCGCGACCTCGGCGAGCGAACGCTCACTCACCGCCTCGCGGTGCAGATCGAGCGGCAGTTTTCCGGCTGGCAGGTCGATTGCAACTACGACCGGCTCGGCGAACGCACGCTGCGGCTGCCGCGCGGTTCGATCGTCTCGACCGACGACCATCTCGGCAAGTCGGTCTATCCCGACATCGTGGTGCATCAGCGCGAGATTCCCAACAATCTGCTCGCGATCGAAGTCCGCAAGGGCAGTAACCACCAGCCGATCGAGCACGATCAGCATAAGCTGCAGGCACTGACCGATCCGCACGTCTGGTTCGCCTATGCCGCCGGCGTGCTCGTGACACTCGGACGGAGCGGGGTCGGCGCGTCGGAGATCTATGCGGGAGGCGTCATCGAGCGGCCGATATCGCTGTGGTTCGCCGAGCGGCTGCGTGAGAGTGGCCTCGGTGCATAACGATGGCGCGCGGCGTTAACGCTAACGCGGAATCGTTGCGGTGTTCGGCGTGATACCCTGTTTGGGTCATGCGCGCGTCGCCTCTCTGCGGCACAAATGTGGCGCGGCAGGTGGAGCAATTTCAGGGGCTGGTGGTTTTTTTCAACACGATTCGATCGCGGTGCGCATCACCAGTCCCGCCTCTGTTTCGCTCCCCCTTCCGCATTTCACCGATACCGAGATCATGGCCTGCCTGAACGGGCAAAGGCCGCCTCGAGGCGGCCTTTGCGTGATGCGCGACGGCGGCTGTTTCTGCTTATTGCTTGGCTGCGTCGTCGCCAGACTTTGCTTCGCCAGACTTGGCGCTCGATTTCTTGGCGGCCTTCTTGGCCTTCTTCTTCGGCGCCATCTTCGTCGCATCGCCCTTGCTGGCGTCGTCGCCCTGTGCCGCGGGCGTAGGGCTGGCGGCGGTTTGCGCATGCACGAGCGCGGTCGACGACAGGAAGGCAATGGCGGTGGCGGCGAGGATTGTTGTTCGCATCGGATGGTTCTCCCAAGTTGGTTTCCGGCGCGCCTCAACGTGACGGAATGTCGCAGGGTTCCACTACACGGATCAGCTGTCCGTGACCGCCGCGTGAACGGCGCGCCGGGCCGGAACCGGAAAGCAGCGCGCCGTGTTGAGAAGCCGGGCAGGATGTCCGAGGAGATGCGCCATGCGGCGACGATCAATGACGGAAACGACCGACGAAGCGTCCGATTTGGCCGGCTGGACCATCAGCGGCGTGGCGACGCTCGCCACCATCGTGACGGTATGGATGCTCGCGATCTGAAGCCTGCTACTCCGGGCGACACTGGCTCGCCGTCGATGGTGGGCAACCGCTCACTTGCGCAGGATCACCAGCGCTTCCCGGTAGAGCTGCGAGAACGACACGACGAGTGCGCTCGACAGCAGGAATGCCGAGATGCTGTCGCAGTCGGCCGCGCTCGGCCAGCTGAACTCGAAGTAAGGCGGCATGAACGCCCAGCAGACGATCGGCAGCGAGATGATGGTGGCAAAGGCGCCGGCGGGCGCGCCGCCGAGCAGGCCGGCGATCAGGATCGCCGGCACGAAGGCGGCGAAATAGAGCTGCAGGCCGAAGGTCGCGCCGATCTCCTGCAGCGCGGCGGCGAGCGCCACCGCCAGCACGGCGACGATGAACGTCGACACCGACCACGGCCGCAGCGTGAGAATGTAGTCGTTGCCCTTGCGCATCGCTCGTTCCCGCCCCCGCGAGTTCCACGGAAGCTAACCGAGGGGGATTGCAAATAAAAGCCCGTAGGAATCCGTGTTATGGAGGCCTCGACGGTTGCGTCGCAACACGGCGAACAGGAACCTGGATGGTCAAGTCCCTGCCGCATTGTGGCGCTTACTGCGTCGCGGCAGGGTGATCGCGGGGACAACGACAATGCTTGGAATTCTGATCATTCTCATCGCCATGGGCATCGGTTTCGTAGCGGGATACGGCGTGCGCGAGATGATCTCGCAGAAGCGCCGCAGACTCGCGCGCGGCGAGCAGCCGAAGGCTCAGCCGCAGCGGAGCGAGGCCGTGGTCGCCCCCACCGGGCCTGAAGACGCCATCAATCTCGAACGCCTGCTGGTCGCCGCCAATGACGACCTCTCTAGTCGCCGCCGCCAACAAGCCGTCGACCACAATCGCCAGCCCGATCAATTCGACGGCGCGGTGCGCGACCTGCTCGGCGAGCTCAACCGCCGCCCGTCCGGAGCGCCGTCATTGCCGCGCGAGGTGCGGCCGGGTCCGATCGGCGGCGCGCAGCGCACAGACCGGTGAGGCCCGCTTGGCTATTTCTTGTTGTCCGGTGCAACTCGGTTGAAAAGCGACGCATCCACATGAGGACCCAACAGCCACCCTTCGACCCCGAGACCGTGATTATAATCCGGGATCTGATCAGTGTGGCATCGGGCGTTCGAGCCGCCTGCGCAAAACGTCCCGCCACTGTGATGCGACACGACGGTCGGCATGGTGATCGCGGCCTGAACCTCGGGCATGAAAGTCTGCTCCGAGAACTTATCGATGGTTAAGTATTGATATTTCGTCCAGTGTTGCCGGTTGATAAAGGGCAGCCATTTATTCAACGCGTTTTTGTAGCGGGGATCGTCACTCACGTGGTTGTTGTACCCAATCAGAGCGCTGATCTTGAAGAGCTGCATATAGACATATTGTGGGAAATTCGAAGGGTCGGCCTTCTTGCGCGCCATGGCCTTGTTGAAGAAATCATCGCTGATCAACGTTTCTGCCAGCAGATCCGTGAAGTGGTCCCGCTTGCCCGGATCGAGGAAGAACGCGAATGTCGTCCCGTCTGATTTGACGTATTGCGGGAACATGCTGGTGTAAAGAATGTCAGCAACGTGTTCCACGGCCCCTTTGCCAGAATCGAGGATGCAAAATGTCCTGACGACCTTTGCCGCGGATGGGCCGTTCGCGGTTTTATTAAAGCCGTATTCGGAGGTGTTCGCGAGCGCCCAAACAATGAGAGCTTCTGCCAGCGGGTAGCCGGCGTTAACGAGAGGGTCGGAAGAACCCAGAGTAAATCGCGGGTCATATTTAATGTCGGGGGCCGTCGCGTCAGGAAAGAACGTGGCCTTGATAGGGGGGGCGCATTTCAAATACTGAATAAACGTCGTGCCAACGGCCTTGCGCAGCTCCAGATCGTCCATCGCGATCAACTGATTGAGCAGATTCTCGTCCCCGGACTGCGCGCGCAAAGGCTCGACCCCGGCGATCGCTCCGGCGAGGCCGGCGGCCGCGCCTCGCAACACCGACCGCCTGTCGATCATCCGCTTGCTTTGAGAGGGATGCGGTCGGCTCATGCTTTGATCTCCCGGCGCTTGAGCTCATCGACGATCCGGCGACAGACGCGCCGCGTCTCCGCAGCGACGCCCGGCGGAACATGACCTGTCCATTTGAAGTCGCCGACGCCCTTGCGGTCCCGGCAGATCGACTGAACCGAGCCCTGGAAGGCCGCCCCCGCCGCATCGATCGTCGCCGAGCAAATCAGATAGAAATCCGGCGATCCGTTGCAGGCGAGGCTCGCGATCGCGCTGAGGTCGATCTTGATGACGAGCGTGTCGCCCGCTCCCGCGACCAGATCGGCGTAGGAGGCGTCATCGTCGCCGCCGAGCACGTCGGTATCTCCGAGCTGGACAGTTATGTTCGGATCGTCCCCCTCCATCGTCACTGACAAGGTCAACGGCAAGCCCGGGGCCGAGGGGTGCGTCGTCTCTGTCGACGATGGCGGCACGCGCGTCGATCCGATCATGGTCTGGAAGGTCGAGGTGGTGGTGCCGCCGGCGTTCGCGCTCATCGGGCCCACCCCGTCCGCGCCAAACGCATCAACTGAGGCGAGGGCTGCTTGGTGGTCAAGGGCGAGCTGTACGCATCGACCCACGGAATGCCGACATCCTTCATGAAATCGTCAATCGGATTCGGTGGCGGCGGTTCCAGAGACACCTCGATGATCGACAGAATCGCGCCGGCGAGGGCTGCGAGCGCGGCGGCAGGCGGAAATATGCTGGTGGCGGTCATCAAGCCTGCGATCAGGAGTCCCGCGCTCACCAGATTCGCCGTGACGATCAGGAAGTCGAGAACGATGATGGTGACGCCCTTTCCGCCCTCGATGTCCTTGATCGCCTGCCAAAGCGAATAGCCGGCCATCGCGAGCGCTGCGACCGCGCCGAAGATCTTGACGACGCCGCTCACGACGCCCTCGGCGAATATCCTTGCGAAGGCGCTGGTTTCGGCCGCACCAGCCTCCAGCAGCGGGCTCACCTCATTCGCAACGGCGACGACCAGGTCCTCTCCGTCCAGGGCCTGTTCGGAAATCGACTGCATCTCGATCTGGAGTTCGGGCGCGTTGGCTTCGCTCATCGCCCTGCTCCAGACCTTGACCGTGATCGACTTCACCCCGTTGTAGATTTCGGGCACGGCGTCGAACCCGTCCAACGTCGTCTTTGCGAAGTCCGTCACGAACTGGGCCTTCTGGACGTCGGTCATCTTCGACCAATCGCCCTTGATCAGGATCACGAGAATGTTGCTGACGCTGCCGATCCAGCCGAGGGCGAACAACAGTTTCGACGCCTTCGCGAAGGCGGGCCAGCGTTCGGCGATGCTGCCGAACTGGTCTTCCAATTGCACGATCTGATCGAGCAGGTCGCTCGCGATCACTTTGGCGATCAAGTCGCCGAGGGCGGAACTGATATCGGCCGGACTCTTCAAATAGAGGTCCAGCATGTCCTTGGCTTCTTGCTCGGTGATGTCGACGCCGTCGGGCCTGTCGCCGTCGTGATCGGCGAAATGCCGCAGTATCGCTTCCAGCGCCGATGGAAGCCATTGCATGATCATGTCTTTGTCGGAATGGATCGCCTTGGGCGCGAGCTTTGTGACGGTTCCGGTCAGGATCGATTTGAAATAGGATCGCGCCAGCGTCGCGTCGGGCTGCAGCGCGGTCAGAAGCGATGCGAAATTGTTCACGGGCGCCATCGCCGCCTTGTCGCCCAGCGCTCCCGCCACCCGATTGACCATCAGTGTGAATTGAGCGCCGTCGGTCAGCTTTTCGAACAGCGCCTGGGCCCATTTCTCGCCCCCGCCGGGACCATCGGAGAGATACGCGTTGATGGCCGGAAGGCTGGTGCGGAACGCCTCGACATAGAGGCCGCTCTGCTGCTTGCTGTAGTCGGCCGACGCCGCCAGACCGGATACAAAATATTCATCCAGCTTCGCGGCCTGCTGATCGTTGAGGCGCCGATATTCGGGAACGTCGTGGCCGTCGTATTTCTGAAACATCTCGGTCAGGTAGGCCTTGGCGAAGTCACTCTGATACCATGACAGACTGCTGCGAATGAGATCGGTCGCCTCTGTGGACTCGATCGTCGGCGGAATCTGGCCGAGAAATTTGTCCAGCCAGTCGCGCTGGGTATCGTCCTGTCCCATCGCCCATTTCATGTTGCGCAACAGGGCCGCTCGCGCGTAGTCGGTGACGGTGTCGTCGGGCAGGATCGTCATGAGATCGGCGATGGTCAGCGCGCCGACGGCGGCGGTCAGCGTTTCGCGCGGGATGCTCCTCAGCGGCGCGATCGCGAGCCTCGCGGTCTCCGCGACCGGAGTGGCGGTGAAGAGGAAACGCTGTCCCGGCGGCGGTGTCGGTCCGCAGCATGCCGTGACGGCGCCGGCGCCTGTCGGATGCGGGCTGGAGATATCAAACGCCAGCCAAGCCGATCTCGGCGCATCGGGGCCGAGCGCCGCACATGCGGCGTCGTCCAGCGCAAGAAACAGCAGTGCTTCGCCCTTGGCGTCGACCGACCAGGTCGCGAAACGCGTGACGTCGCGACCGCCCAGCGCCACGACGGGCTCCGGCATCGTAAACCCCACCCGCATCTCGTAGCCGATCGCGAGTTCGGGTCCGGCCCGCCAATCGCTCGAGGGGACCGCCGGGTGATCGCTGGAATCAGGGTAGGCGGAGGTCGTGACCGCCGTCCTGTAGGCGGCAGGCTTGATGCTCGTCCCGATGAAGTCATGGCTGACGGCATCCGCGCGCGACGTGCCCTGATAGACCACGCCGTGCGCGTTCAGCCCTTCGCCATGGAGATAGATGTGGCCGGCCGAGTACAGGCCCGCGCTCTGCTGGACCCAAGCAATGTGATCCGCCGTGAACCGGGCGTTGTAGATCGGCGTTCCGCCGACGATCAGCGCGCCGTTATCAAGGACGATCGATGTGAGGCGGGCGTTCGGGACGAACGTATCGCCGTCGTGAATGAGAACATAATAGACGGCCCTGTGGCGTAGCCATCGCCGCTGGTCACGGCGAGCCGTATTGAAAACGACAGCGTTCATTTGAGCCCCCAACGCTCTGCCGACTTTCCGTCTGGTCTTGAGGAACGCTGGTCAGCGGGAAGTCTCGACGGAAAGTTCTTGCCATATTTCCGCCGCAGACTTTATGCGTTGGTTCACAGATCAATTATGAAGCAAGGAAAAATTTATATTTTGAGACGCCTCTTTGCTGAACGACAATTTTTTGCCGATGCCATTCCGATGTGCTCAAGCTGAGGCAATACGATCCAAGACGTATCGGAGTCGCGGCCGGTCGGCAAAACGACTACGAAATTTCGTGACCTCAACATGGTCTCGTGCGGATCGCCAGTAGCGACCACTTGTGTTTGCAAAAATCCGACGTCGGTTGTGCCGCGCGGACGAAGCCGTCGATTTATCGGTGGTCCGGCAGGAGCCGAACCTGCAGCCAGACCGTCGTGAGTGGCTGAGTATCGATAGCCTCCATCGATTTTGCGCATGTTCGTACCGCTCTGATCAGGTTGTTTCGCCCGCTCCACAGCAAGGCGGAGAACATCTCGGTCCGACAATCGATTGATTTCGCTGAGTTAATGGTGGACGCACAAGGGATCGAACCTTGGACCTCTCCCGTGTGAAGGGCGATAGTCGAGGATAAAATATAAACAATATCAATACGTTGTAAGCGAAATCGTTGTTCGATCACACATTTTGCACGCCGTTCCTTGTGAAGAACTCATGCATCTAAGTGATTGAAAATATTGGATATTTTTGGTTGCCTAAGCCCCTCCCTGGGAAGGGGATCGATCCACGCCCGGCTAACTCTCTGAGATTGCGGGGAAAAGCTATCAGGCTTGGTGTCGCCTGGGATGGGTCCATACAACTCCTGCGGCCTATGGAACTCCAGTTAGGAGGGCGTTAACCATGTTCGGTGTTTATGGTTACCGATGCATGAATCTCGGAATAAGCGCTACTTGCAGTTGTCTGACGATGCGCAGAGCGCATTGGTAGCGGCTGCGCGCACGACGGAGCCCGTCCGGGGACTGACACACGGCTTCTACAAATACCCTGCTCGCTTCTCACCCGTCTTCGCCCGCGCCGCTATAGGAGCGTTCACTAATCCCGGCGATCTCGTGCTCGATCCGCATGTCGGCGGCGGAACAACGGTCGTCGAAGCGCTCGCCGCGGGGCGCGAAGGCATGGGCGTTGACATCAGCACGCTCGCCGAGTTCGTCTCGACTGTGAAGTGCACGATTTACTCCGAAGCCGAACTTGATCGGCTCGATTGGTGGTCCGACCGGGTGGCGAGATCGGTGGATATCCACCGTCCGTCCGTCGTGCTGTCGGACTATGAAGACCTCGGTTACTACAAGCATCTGGATCACCCCGACCGTTGGCGCATGCGCAAGGCGATCGAGCAATCGATCGCGAGCGCAATGAAGCTCGGTACTCCGCGCCTGGAGTCTTTTGGGCGCTGCGTGGTCCTGCGGTCTGCACAATGGGCGCTAGACGGCAGAAGTAAACAAGCGACCATTGAAGACTTCCGTCGCGTCCTGACGGATACCGCGAAAGACATGGTGCAGGGGGCGCGGGAGTTGCGCGCGGCCGTGAAAGCGAATGGGCGTCAAGGCGTGACAGTCCTGCGGCGAAGTACCGCTGGCATTGAACACGATGACAATGTTCGAGGCATGCGCGCCCCTCGGCTCGTGGTCACGTCACCGCCATATCCCGGCGTCCACGTTCTGTATCACCGCTGGCAGGTCGATGGGCGCAAGGAAACGCCGCTGCCCTTCATGATCGCGAACAAGCTCGATGGTTCGGGCGCGAGCTATTACACGATGGGCGACCGCAAGAATCCGCAACTCGATAGCTATTTCGCGAACATCAAGGCATCGATGTCGTCCGTAGCGGCGCTCGCCAACAAGGACACCACCATCGTCCAGATGATCGCGTTCTCGGATGCCCGTAGGCAGCTCGCGCGCTATCTGGACGCGATGGAGGCTTGTGGCCTTTCAGAAATGACGCTGCCCGTTCTGGCCCAGGAGGCAGACGGTAGACTTTGGCGTAGCGTGCCGGGACGCCGCTGGTACAGCATGCAACGCGGCGAAACTCCTGGCTCGCAGGAGGTTGTTCTTTTTCACCGGAAGGCGACGGTCAGCCCGTCGCAGCTTCAAGTCCGTCGAGATCATCACCCTCGGACAAGTCCTGCTGGCCGAGGCCAGTCAGCGCGAGTATGAACGGCGCCATCGCTCGCGTCGTTTCCTCGATGCGCGTCTCGATCGACGGCGCGTTCTCGTCGTTGTTCTCCGGCGACTGCTTGTCCTGGAGCAGCAGGGACAAACCGACCAGGACATTCGCGTAGAGGAACTGATTGCGCGCGGTCATGTCCTCAAGCTTACGCTGTTTGATCTCGTTCAAGAGCGGGGTGTTGTCCATGTTGATCTTGAACTCGTAGATTTCGTTCTCCTGCGCGTCGTAGCCGGCGACATCGACGCGCATGGCGGTCCACTCGTTGAACGGCGGGTTCTGCGTTTCCCATTCCTCACGGAATACGCGCTTGATCGCGGGCGTCGAGAGCTGACGCGGCGCTTCGCGGTCGTTGCCGGGCTTGTTCTGCGGAGGCTTGCGGGTGCCGCCGCCGCCCGGCTGGGTCTCGGTCGCAGGCTTCACCGTGGCTTCGATGACATTCTCGAACGTGCTGTGCGGGTCGTCGGTCCGGGCAATGAGCTTGATGACATCCCCGATCTCAGCGTCGTCCGGCAAGTTCGCCATGACCGACGCGATCCCGCTTTTCAGGTTCGGCCCGACATATGAGCAGTCCTGCTCGTTGCCTTTCTTGTCCACGTAGATCAGTGAGAAGTTGCCACGCTCAATGCGGCGGCGGAAGTAATCGTCGCGCGCGTCGGTCTCGAATGTGAACTTCATGCGCTGGTTGATCGGCGCGATGCGCTTGAAGACCTTGCCGTACTCAACGTTCTTGGTCTTGAAGAAAGTCGGGTAAATCTCGCCCTTGAACGGCTCCTCCGGATGGCTCGATACCATCACCGTGTTGAACGGTGCGGAGATGCGCTGGCCGAGCTGCAAGAGCTGGGTCAGGTTGGGCGAACTCTTGATGAGGGTCTGCAATACATCGTTGAGCGGGCGGTCGTCCTTCAACTGCTCGGACACGCGCTCCTGCTGCCGCTTGTTGCGGAGTTGCTTGAGCGTTTCATCGGCCTTGAGCGCCTGATCGAGGGAATCGATAAGCTCGGCCTTAAACGCAATGTCGGCGAGGCGGTCGCGCGAAGGCATGAACAGATCCTCGCGAACGTCCGGGCTCATCTGGTCGCAGTCCACGAAAACCAGCATGTCCTCGGCGATCGACTTGAGCTTCAGCGTTTCGCGCTTGAAGTAGTCGCGCGGCAGGCTGCCCTGCGTCTGACCGTTACGGACGAACACGACGCCCTCGCGCTTGCGATACGACTTGATGCCACCCAGCTTCTTGCGGTCCTTGCCTTCTTCCTCGTCATCGTCGCGCTCGGTGCCCTCCGGCTTGAACACGAACACGTCGGCGATCAGCTTCTCACCCTTGGGTGAGAAATTCAGCGTGATCGGGAATCCCGCTTCGACATTCTCGTTATCGACCAGACGGCGGCGCAGGCCGACAAGCGTGGTCTCGCGGCTACCCTTGGGCAGCACCTTGCCGGCGGGGTTTTTGCGAAACTCGTGCAAGCGCACCGGCAACGCGACCTCCGGCAGCAACAGCTCGAGACGGCGCAAGATGACACGCTTGCCGAAGATGATGTTCGAACGTTCGCCGATGTACTGGTACTCGTAGAGCTTGATGGCGGTGCCATAGCCGGTCTCGCGGCCGAACGGCTCGTCATCATTCGGGAACAGGGGCATCGTTGCCGCGGTGAACGCCAGCACGTCGCCGTTGCGCGGCTCGTGTGCTTTGCCGACCCCAACCGGGGCGAGGTAGGTGAAAATCGAGTTCTTGCGGCCGTCGGTCGCTTCGGACGCGCGCTCGCGGCGCACGATGGTGAAGCCCCACTGCTTGTCGATGTCGTCAGGATCGGGGCCGAGCAGCGCCGGGTTACGGCGGCTGATGACGAGCTGGAGATTGCGCTGACCGCAGAAGCGCAGCGCGCCCGCGCCGCCCTGATTGAACTGTCCCTGGACGAACTTGATATACATCTTGTTCGACCGGCTGAGCGACAGGATCGTGTTCGGCAGCCTGCGAGGGCTCTGACCCTCGCCCACGTCCGCGATGGTGAGATTGAGGGTCGGGCGCGTGCCGGTGGCGGTGAGCGTGATGCCCTGCGCGACGTTGCGGATGCGGTCGTCGGTCCAGTTCTCGATGAGGCCGCTCGTCTGCTTCTTACCCGGCTCCTCGAAAAAAGCCGCGACCGCGGCCGGAATGCTCTGGGGCGCTTCCTTGCTCTTGGGGTCGATTTTCCGCACCAGGCACTCGTTAATGAGTCGGGCGTCCACCGAGTTCACTAACTTCTCGGCGAGGGCCGCCTCGGCAAGGCTCTGCTGGTTGCCGCCGGTGCCCCAGTTGTTCTCCAAGTCCCCGTAGTGCCGCCAGAGTTCAGGCTTGTCCCAATATCCCGCCTCCTTCAGCACCGTGATCGCTTCATCTTCAGATTCAGCATGCAGAAGCGCGAGACAAAGGTCCCGAATCTGGCCGTTCGTCATTGATTGCAACCCCCCGTTAGTGAGAACCGTACATCACAATTTGAACTCCACCGACTCTTTTCCGCCGGTTGTGGACATCCGGGCTTTCAAGGCTTCGACTTCCTTGCTCAAAGCTCGGATAATTTTGGCTACGTCCGAGTCGTCAAATTGGTAGGCATTTTTGTTCCCCAATTTGCCGATGACGCGGATAGCCTTGATGGCGTTGATTGTACGGCTTTCCGCTAGTTCGACGAACTTTTCGCGCTTGATATTTTTTGCTGAATCCTTCTGTCCAGCAGATTTTTCAAGCATTTATCTTCTCCTTTGTGCTTGAATTCCTATCCGTATATTATCGTATAATATATCCTCTAAATTATTAGATATAAGGAGTCCAGAAAATTTTCGAAATTGGCGAGAGGTAAGGGGCGCTCCGACCCCCGTGCACTACTAGGAGGGCGAGCTGCCAATCAGGTTCGCTGAGCCATGCTCGCAGATCGTCGCGGAGCGTTGACCGCAAACCTGTTCGTGGGACGAAGCTGAAGAAGCGCTGCCTTCGAGGGATTGCGGCAAAGCTCGGCCTACGGAAGCGGCGGGTCCAGCGGTGACTAGAGCCTTTCCGATTTAGACAGAAGCATATCCTGCGTTGCGCAGGTAGTTTGCGCATTCTTGCGGTGTGAAGTGTTGGAGAAGACTGCCAATGCGACGCCAGACGCCGTCGACGGTGCGTTCTTCAGCCTTGCGGAGCAGGATTTTGAGCTTTGCGAAGACCTGCTCGATCGGATTGAGGTCGGGGCTATAGGGCGGCAGGAAGACGAGCCGGGCGCCCGCGGCGCGGATGGCCGTGCGGATAGCTTGGCCCTTGTGGGAGCCGAGATTGTCCATGACGACAATGTCGCCGGGTTGGAGCGTTGGCACCAGCAACTGCTCGACATAGGCACGGAAGCTCTCGCCGTTGATCGGCCCGTCGATGACGCAGGGGGCCGCGATACGGTCGTGCCGGAGTGCTGCGAGGAAGGTCATCGTCCGCCAATGGCCGTGCGGGACCTGAGCCCTGAGAGGGGCGCCCCGTCGCCACCAGCCATGGGTCCGGGCCATGTTGGTCTTTGCCCAGGTCTCATCGATGAAGACGAGACGAGCAGGATCGATTTTCGACTGGTGTCGTCTCCACCAGGCCCGGCGGCGCGCGATGTCAGGACGATCCTGCTCTGTCGCGAACACGGTTTTTTTTGAAGCTGATGCCTTGGCGCTTGAGGAATCGCCAGAGCGTGTCGCAGGACACTACGACGCCGCGCTCCCCAAGCTCCGCCAACAGCGCGTGCAGGGTCAGATCAGGCTTCGCGGTCAGCCGAGCCAGCAGCCAGTCGCGCTCACCTTCCAGCAGGTAAGGCCGCCTGCCGCCCATCGGCCTGGCCGCCGCGCTGCCTGTCGCTCGCGCCCGCTGCGACCATTTCACGACGCTCGCAACGCTGACGTCATACAGTTCCGCCACCGCCCGGCACGTTTCGCCACTTGCAACCAACCCAACAACACGCTCACGCAGATCCAGTGAGTATGCTCGCGCCATCCTTGCTGGCCTCCGTCCCAGCAGGAAGCTTGAATCAGAGCTCACCTGATTTGGGAATCCCCGATTCAGACAAAGTCGGAAAGACTCTAAAGATATAGAACTCGCACGAGCGCGGGCCGCAGTATGAACTCAGGTTCAGTTACGTAGCGTCGTCAGTCGGATATCTGAGGCTGGAATGGCTGCTAAACTAACGAGCTGGGGGAGTCGTAGCTTGTCCGGTATGGTGGACGCACAAGGGATCGAACCTTGGACCTCTCCCGTGTGAAGGTCTTGTAAAGCTAATTATAAGCTATTGAAATATAATAGATATTTTTCTCAGAGCGCGTCGGTTGGGCGTTTTTTGGGCGACGACCTTAGAGTGCATTCCTAGGTGGATTCAGGCGCGACAAATGGCGATGCGTTCTCTGCTTGCGGAAGCGTCAGGAACTCGAATTCAGCCAACCAGTCCGAGGCTCCGGAACTGACATAGCCGTCTTCAAGGCATGCAATGCTCGAAGCGGAAATCCACACGGTCCACCCCACGCCTTGTCGTAGCCGTCGGCACCGTACTCATCCCAGATCGCCTGCGCGGCTTCTAGGACCGCACGGGCAAAGTCTTCCGGCGAGCATTGGGCTTCGAGCAAACAAATACCTTCCGCGTCCGGGGAAGGTGGGTTGGCTAGATACTGAAAGGTCAGGACGCGAAGGCGGAAATCAGTCCAGCTTGATTGGGTGGGATTCCAATATGGTCCGGCGACTAATCGCCATTCCATGGGCTCGGCGTCAAGGGAGACTTCTGCTCGCGATGCTGAAGTTGCAATCATAAGCGCCGCGCGAACGAGATCGCCCAACGCATCCGTGCAGTAACCGAAAGGGCCGACAACGACTGAGGTTGCGCCGACGACTAGTTGGAAACGCGACCAACCGTGTTGACCAAGGTTGTACTGGATGCGGACCTTGTCGGACATTCCTAGACCCACCCATCCACACGTTGCCCAAACGTGTCCATTTCAAGCACATTAACTCGCTTGTCGCTGAGCCCAATCCTCTGGATAGGGCTCGTGATCCGCCGCAAAATCAGAAGTGTAGATGCCCCGGCTATATAGGCGATAGTAGATCGTCATAGCCTCAAAATGGCATCCAGCCTCAAATCGGTGGACGCACCTCGCCCTGCTACTGAGGAGCTTGCGGAAATCATCGCCGTCCGGGCCGGCAAGACACACGCCCTCGATAATGTTGTCTTCATCTTCGTCTTCCCATATCTCGTGAACGAGCGCCGCCATGGACATTCCGCAGGGTAGATCGCCACAGATACTAGGCCTTTGACCTCTCCCTATCCTACGAAGAGCGCCCGACCTCATTTCAAAAATTGCGAGCTCCACAAGTCATTGAGCGAAAGCGCCTTAACGTTCTCGCGCGTCTGCGGCAACAATTTGCGAGCATTCGAGTGGGCGGATTTTGGGCCAATCTAGCGTATTCTGACGCTCGAAAAAGCAACGAAACGCACATTGGAACTAAAGCGGGCAGCAAAAAACCCTTAAAACAAGGGGTTAATGGTGGACGCACAAGGGATCGAACCTTGGACCTCTCCCGTGTGAAGGGAACGCTCTCCCGCTGAGCTATGCGTCCGGGATCTGACGGTGCGACAGGCCGTCTTGGTCGGCGGGCCGGTCGAAAAGGCGCTGGGTCAGAGCGTGCGATTTACGAAGTGCCGGGTAGCGGTGTCAAGCCGGGAGCACGCGAAATCACGCGCCCTGCTGGCGGGCACGGGAGGCGTGGGACTGCAGCGCCCGGATGCGTTCGGCCAGGGTGCCGCCACCTTCCGGCGGGCTGCTCGCCGCAGACGCGCCATTGGCGGTGCCGTTGACCGGCTTCGCGGCGGCCTTGGCCGGTACGGTCGGCTCGGCCGCCAGCATCGCCTCGATCGCCGAATTCGGCCCCTCGAGCTGGATCGCGAGCTTCGCCACTTCGGCAGCGATGTCGTTGATGCGCTCGCGCAGCAGCGCGTTCTCCATCCGCTCGGTGGCCCAGGAGCTTTCCGCCTGCTGCTGGATCGCGTTGATGTCACGCTGCAACTTGCCGCGCTCGTCGCGCGCGGCCCGCAACTGCTCCTCGACCGCGGCCTTCTCCTGGCGCAGCTTCTCCAGCGCGGACGACTTGCCCCCGCTCGATGCTGCGATCTCCTCGCGCAGTTCCTGCAAGGTGCGTTCGGCGGCGGCATTGGCCTGCTTGAGCTGGCCGTTCTCGTATTCGCGCTCGGTGAGTAGCTTGCCCTGGGTCGCAAGCCGGCCCTCGAGGTCGTTGACGCGGTTGCCGAGCATCTCGGCTTCCTTGACCTGGACGATCAATTGGCGATCGAGATCGGTGACGCGCTGGCTCAGATTCTCGACCCGGCCGCGGGCGTCCGTGAGGTCGCGCGTCGCGGTCTCCGACTGACTGCGCTCCTGGAGGAGGCGCGCCTGGGTCGCCGAAAATTCCTTCTCGGCCTCGCCGACGCGGCTCCTCAACTCCTCGACCTGGGTCCGCACCGCGACCAGCTCGATCTGGCGGGTGTCGGCCGTCATGGAGCGGTCGCTGAGCTCGGCGTTGATCTTGCCGAGCTCGGCCTGCTTGTCGCTCAATGCCTGCTCGGCACTGCGCAGCAGCTCCCCCTTGGCGGAAAACTCCTCCTCGGTGGCGCGCAGCTGCTGCTTGACCGCCTTCTCGCGCGCTTCGAACGCGAAGATCGCGGCGTTCTTCTCGCCGAGCTCGATCTTCATGCGGTTGATCGCGTCGGTCTTCTTGCCGAGCTCGGCGAGCTGGCTCGTGGTCTTGTTCTTGAGCTGCTCGACATTCATCTCGAGCCGGCGCGCCGACATCGCGAATTCGGCGCGGAGCTGGTCCTTGTCGGCCTGGATCTCGGCCATCGACAGCGGGGTGGCGGCTTCCAGGCGGCGCGTCGTCAGCCGCACCGCGCGGTTGTGCACCAGCGGCACGATCATCAGTCCGCACAGCATCGAGATCAGGAAACCGATCGCCGCGTACATGATCGGTTCGACCATGAAGGGTTACTCCACCAGGAAAGAATTCGTTAATCACAATGCCACGGCGGGCCAGCCAAAGGCCAGCCCGTCGCAGCGTTAACCTTTATTGCGATGAGCAGCCGGCTTGGCCGGGCGGCACGACCCCGTCGATGCGGCGATCAGAACGGGTTCCAGGTCGCGCGCGGGGTGTATTTGAGATAGCCGACATTGGCGCCGAGCCGCAAGCCGATGCCGGAGCGGATCGGTACCAGCACGATGTTGCTGGCGGTCAGCGCGGTCATGCCGAAACCGCCAACGATATAGGCCGAGCCGTCGATGCCGACGAAGCGCTGATAGATCGCCTGGGTCGAGGGCAGGTTATAGACCAGCGTCATGGTGCGCGCGCCATCGCCACCCCAGTCGAAGCCGACCGAGGGACCCTGCCAGTAGACCCGGAGGTCGCCCGCGTTCTTGGTGTAGAGCGTGCCTTCGCCGTAGCGCAGTCCGGCCACGAACGCGCCGGAGCCTTCCTCGCCCAGCACATAGCCGTTGGGCAGGCCCCATTGGCTGACCGCGCGCTCGATCACCGAGGCGAGCCCGCGCGAGACGTTGCCGAAGAATTTGTGGCCGGCGTTGACCAGCTCCTCAGGTCCGTAAGTATACGGGGTCGGGTCACGCTGGGGCGGCGGATATTGCGGCGGCGGGCCCGGGGGTTGCTGTGCGGACGCCTGTGCGGTCCAGCACATCAGCGCGGCGAACGCGACCGCGGCAAGGCGTGATGCGAAAGTCATAAAGAACCCCTGCTATCGAAATCCGGGCGCAGCCCCTTAACCTGACGCCAACAAGCTCGGCTCTAGGTTGCGTCCAGTGTCCCCTCGACTCGGATGTTATCGGTACCAACTATGACGGCACAACGGCAGGAAAGATACGGTTGGCGCCGGGGAATGGCGTTTTTCGGCCTGTTGGCGGGCATTTTGGCGACCGCATCGCCCGACCCGGCCGTCCGCGCCTCCACCACCGAGCGGGTGGTGACCAATCGTTATTCCGGGCTTGCGATCGAGGGATTCGATCCGGTGGCCTATTTCACCGATGCCGAGGCCAGTTTGGGCCGGCCGGAATTCGAGGCCGCCGAAGCCGGCGCGGTCTGGCGCTTCCGCAACGAGGGCAACCGCGCCTCGTTCGTTGCACATCCGGAAATCTATGGCCCGCAATTCGGCGGCTACGATCCGACCGACCTGGTGCGCGGGGTGACCTGCGCCGGCAATCCGCGCTTCTTCGTGGTCGCCGGCAACCGGCTCTATCTGTTCAGCCGGGAGAAAAGCCGCGACGCCTTTGCCGCCGACCCGGCGCATTTCCTGAACGACGCGGTGGCGCGGTGGCCCGAGCTGGAAGCCGATCTCGCGCAATAATCAGGACGCCTTGATCAGGGCGCCTCGTCCGGGTCGCCCCAGGCGATGAATTCCGGCACCAGAAAATCCTCGCGGCCGAGCCCGAAATGCAGCGGATGTCCGGCCGAGTCCGTCACCTTGCCGCCGGCCGCGACCACGACCGCATGGCCGGCCGCGACATCCCATTCCGATGTCGGCGACAGGCGCGGATAGATATCGACCCCGCCCTCGGCGACACGGCCGAACTTGACCGCCGAGCCCAGCACCGCGCGGACGGCACCGCCGCGCGCGTCGATGAAGCCCTCGGTCCGCGCATCGCCATGCGAGCGGCTGACCGCGACCGTCCATGGCGCACCACGCGGCGGACATCGACGGGTGCGGATCGGGACCGCCTCGGCAATCGCGCCGTCCCGCAGCGTCAGCCGCTCGGCGCCGCGGCCGACGATGCCGCGCCAGATCACGCCGAGCGCGGGCGCGCCGACGATGCCGAGCAGCGGCGCACCATGGGTGACCAGCGCCAGATTGACCGTGAACTCGTTGCGGCCGGCGACGAACTCCTTGGTGCCGTCGAGTGGATCGATCAGGAAGAAACTGTCCTTGTAGGGTGGCGTCGCGAGATGAACGCGCTCTTCCGACAGCAGCGAGATATGCGGCGCCAGCCGTGCCAGCCCTTCGACGATGATGTGGTCGGCGGCGAGATCGGCTTCGGTGACCGGCGACCCGTCGCCCTTGCCGGCAACATTCATGCGGGAACGGTCGATGCCGAGAATCGCCGCGCCGGCCCGGATGACGATCCCGGTCAGCTCGTCCAGCAGCGGGGCGGCGCTATCGCAGCCGATTACGGTCGGCTTTGCCTCATTCATGGGCGGGTCTCATATCCTGTTCGTCTCTCCATATCAGCCCCGCCGCAAGCTGGCAGCATGCGTCTTCGCAGTGTATCAAGCCGACAGGCATGCGTGATTCGCACGCCTCCCGCGGCGTGTTTTCCAGGAACAATTGATGTCCGCCACTTCGTCTCCCGGTCCCGCTCCCGATTCGCTCGAACTCGCGGCGCTATTGTGCTCGCGGGTCTGTCACGACCTCATCAGTCCGGTTGGCGCGATCGTCAACGGGCTCGAGGTGCTCGACGACAATCCCAAGCCCGAAGATCGCGACTTCGCGCTCGATCTGATCCGCAAGAGCGCCAAGACCGCCTCGGCGCGGCTGCAGTTCTGCCGGTTGGCGTTCGGCGCCGCCGGTTCCTCCGGCGCGCAGATCGACCTCGGCGACGCCCAGACCATGGCCAAGGGCCATATCGAGGACGGCAAGGTCACGTTGACCTGGAATCTGCCGCGGCTGCTGCTGCCCAAAAATCGCGTCAAGCTGCTCTTGAACATGCTGGTCGTCGCGCAGCAGACGATCCCGCGCGGCGGCTCGCTGACCATCGATCCGGTCGGCGACGGCGAGACGATGAGCTTCCGCATCACGGCGGCAGGCCTCCATGCCCGCGTGCCGCAGAACATCGTCGATCTCCTCGACGGCAATTCGTCGAACACGGTCGATGCGCATGCGGTGCAGCCGCATTACACCCGTCTGCTGGCGGATGCCTGCGGTTTGAAGGTGACGCTCAAGCTCGAGGGCGAGACGGTGATCATCGCCGCGTCCTGAACGCGGGAACTTTATTAATCAGGCGTTACCAAAGGCCGCGCGATTTGATCGCGCGGCCTTATCTCTTTGTTGATCCCGTTCTTTTCCATTTACTCAACCAAACTTAAACGGTTTGCGGAGAAGCTGGCCCGGTTCCGTCAGGCGCGTCGATGTCGCGCGTCGCTCCCGTTTTCAAAGGCTGGTTTCATGGACGATCTGTTGCGCGAGTTCCTGACGGAGAGCAGCGAGAGCCTGGATACGGTCGACAATCAGCTGGTGCAGTTCGAGCAGGATCCGAACAACGCGAAGATCCTGGATAATATTTTTAGGCTTGTGCACACCATCAAGGGCACCTGCGGCTTCCTGGGATTGCCGCGGCTGGAAGCGCTGGCGCACGCCGGCGAGACCTTGATGGGCAAATTCCGCGACGGCATGCCGGTGAAGGCAGAGGCGGTGACGCTGATCCTGTCCTCGATCGACCGCATCAAGGAGATTTTGGCGGGCCTCGAGGCGACCGAGGCCGAGCCCGAGGGCAACGATCGCGACCTGATCGATCAGCTGGAGGCGATGGTCGAGCGCGGTATGGCAGCCATGGCGGCCGCTGAAGAGGTGCCTGAAGTCGAAGCCCCGTCGATGCAGCCGGCGATGACCGAAGGCACGCTGGTGGTGCAGACGCTGGAGCGTCCGCTGCGTCCGGGTGAGGTCTCGCTCGACGAGCTCGAGCGCGCCTTCCGCGAGACCGAGACCGAAGCGGCCGCGCCGGCCCCGCCGCCGGTGGCAAAACCCGCCGCGCCCGTTGCCGAGGCCGCGCCCACCGAGGCCGCCAAGAAGCCGGTCCGCAAGGCAGCCGCCGAGAGCGAGGTCCAGGAAGGCGACAAGATCGCCAACCAGTCGATCCGGGTCAATGTCGACACCCTCGAACACCTCATGACCATGGTCTCCGAGCTGGTCTTGACCCGCAACCAGCTGCTCGAGATCTCCCGCCGCAACGAGGACACCGAGTTTAAGGTGCCGCTGCAGCGCCTCTCCAACGTCACCGCCGAGCTGCAGGAGGGCGTCATGAAGACGCGCATGCAGCCCATTGGTAACGCCTGGCAGAAGCTGCCCCGCATCGTCCGCGACCTCTCCGGCGAACTCGGCAAGCAGATCGAGCTCGAGATGCACGGCGCCGACACCGAGCTCGACCGCCAGGTGCTCGACCTGATCAAGGATCCGCTGACGCACATGGTGCGCAACTCCGCCGACCACGGCCTGGAGACCACGGCCGAGCGGGTCGCGAGCGGCAAGGGCGAGCAGGGCACCATCCGCCTAAGCGCCTATCACGAAGGCGGCCACATCATCATCTGCATCGCCGACAATGGAAGAGGGCTCAACACCGAGCGGATCAAGGCGAAGGCGCTCCAGAACGGTCTCGTCACCGAGGCTGAGCTGGAGAAGATGACCGAGGCCCAGATCCACAAGTTCATCTTCGCGCCGGGCTTCTCCACCGCAGCGCAGGTGACCTCGGTGTCCGGCCGCGGCGTCGGCATGGACGTGGTGCGCACCAATATCGACCAGATCGGCGGCACCATCGACATCAAGAGCGTGGCCGGCGAGGGCGCCAGTGTCACCATCAAGATCCCGCTCACCCTGGCGATCGTCTCGGCTTTGATCGTGGAAGCCGGCGGCGACCGCTTTGCGATCCCGCAGCTCTCGGTGGTCGAGCTGGTGCGGGCCCGCGCCAACTCCGAGCACCGCATCGAGCGGATCAAGGACACCGCGGTCTTGCGGTTGCGCAACAAGCTGCTGCCGCTGATCCATCTCAAGAAGCTGCTCAAGATCGACGACGGCGCCACCACCGACGCCGAGAACGGCTTCATCGTCGTGACCCAAGTGGGCAGCCAGACCTTCGGCATCGTGGTCGACGGCGTGTTCCACACCGAGGAGATCGTGGTCAAGCCGATGTCCACGAAGCTGCGCCACATCGACATGTTCTCCGGCAATACCATCCTGGGCGATGGCGCCGTGATCATGATCATCGACCCCAACGGGATCGCCAAGGCGCTGGGCGCCGCCGGCTCCTCCGCCCATGACATGGCCGACGACAGCGCCGCTGCGCACGCCAATGGCGGCGAGCAGCTGACCTCGCTGCTGGTGTTCCGCGCCGGCAATCACCAGCCCAAGGCGGTGCCGCTCAGCCTCGTCACCCGGCTGGAGGAGATTGCGGCCGACAAGATCGAGCTCTCGAACGGCCGCTACATGGTGCAGTACCGCGAGCAGCTGATGCCGCTGGTGCAGATGGCCGGCGTCCAGGTGCAGACCCAGGGCTCGCAGCCGATCCTGGTGTTCGCCGATGACGGCCGCTCGATGGGGCTCGTGGTCGACGAGATCATCGACATCGTCGAGGAGCGCCTCAACATCGAGGTCGCCGGCTCGCAGGACGGCATTCTGGGCTCGGCCGTGATCAAGGGCCAGGCCACCGAGGTGATCGACGTCGGCCACTTCCTGCCGATGGCGTTTGCCGACTGGTTCTCGCGCAAGGAGATGCGCCCGTCGATGTCGGCGCAGTCGGTGCTGCTGGTCGACGACAGTGCCTTCTTCCGCAACATGCTGGCGCCGGTGCTGAAGGCCGCCGGCTACCGGGTGCGGACCGCGCCGAACGCCCAGGAGGGCCTCGCCGCGCTGCGCTCGGGGCAAAGCTTCGACGTGGTGCTGACCGACATCGAGATGCCCGAGATGAACGGGTTCGAGTTCGCCGAGAGCATCCGCTCCGACCACAATCTCACGGGCATGCCGATCATCGCGCTGTCGGCGATGATCTCGCCGGCGGCAATCGAGCGCGGCCGGCAGGCCGGCTTCCATGACTACGTGGCAAAATTCGATCGTCCCGGGCTGATCGCGGCGCTGAAAGAGCAGACCGCCGAACTGAGCCGGGCGGCCTAAAGGGATCACAGGATGACCAGCAAGACCGAAACCACCGAAGGCGCGATGTCCGAATACGTCACCGCCGTGATCGGCGGGCAGCTATTTGGCTTGCCGATCTCCCGTGTCCAGGACGTCTTCATGCCGGAGCGGCTGACGCGGGTTCCGCTGGCCTCCAGCGAGATCGCCGGCGTGCTCAACCTGCGCGGCCGCATCGTCACCGTGGTCGACATGCGGGCCCGGCTCGGGCTGCCCAAGGCCGATGACGGCCAGCCGCCGATGGCGGTCGGCGTCGACCAGCGCGGTGAATCCTATGGCCTGCTGATCGACCAGATCGGCGAGGTGCTGCGGCTGCCCGATGCCAGCCGCGAGGACAACCCGGTCAATCTCGATCCGCGGATGGCCAAGCTCGCCGGCGGCGTCCACCGCCTCGACGGCCAGCTCATGGTCGTGCTCGACGTCGATCGCGTGCTCGAATTGGTGCCCGACGCCAAAGCGGCGTGAGCAGGGCCAACTGAGGAACCAGACATCCCCTTGGGGATGAGGAAGCAGAGGTCGCAAATGAGAACTTGTCTTGTTGTCGATGACTCAAGCGTCATTCGCAAGGTCGCCCGCCGCATCCTGGAAGGTCTCGACTTCCAGATCACGGAAGCCGAGGACGGCGAGAAGGCACTCGAGGCCTGCAAGCGCGGGATGCCTGACGCCGTGCTGCTCGACTGGAACATGCCGGTGATGGACGGCTACGAGTTCCTCGGCAATCTCCGCCGCATGCCGGGCGGCGATGCGCCGAAGGTGGTGTTCTGCACCACCGAGAACGACGTCGCGCACATCGCGCGCGCGCTGCATGCCGGCGCCAATGAATACATCATGAAGCCGTTCGACCGGGACATCGTCACCGCCAAGTTCCAGGAAGTCGGGCTTCTCTAACTGTTACGTTCGATCCGGCGGCAGAAGCCTTCGGCTCAACGGTTGTTGTGCGTAGTGTTGCGTCGCTGGTGAAGTCATGAGTGTTGCGTTGACAAGCGTTGGGACCCCGACCTCGACCCGTACCGATAAGGTGCGGGTGATGGTGGTCGACGATTCCGTGGTGATCCGCGGGATGATCTCGCGCTGGATCGGCGCCGAGCCCGACATGGAGGTGGTGGCCTCGCTGCGCACCGGCCTCGATGCGGTCAACCAGCTCGAGCGGATCAATCCGGACGTCGCCGTGCTCGATATCGAGATGCCCGACCTCGACGGCATCTCCGCATTGCCGCAGCTGCTGGCGAAGAAGCGCGACCTCGTCATCATCATGGCCTCGACGCTGACCCGCCGCAACGCGGAGATCAGCCTGAAGGCGCTGTCGCTCGGCGCGGCCGACTACATTCCGAAGCCGGAAAGCACCCGCGAAGCCACCGCCGCGGAAACCTTCCGTCACGACCTGATCCAGAAGATCCGCCACCTCGGCCCGAGGGCCCGGCGCGGCGCGGTCCATACCACGGCAAGCCCGCCGCTCGCCCCCGGTCACGACAGGCTGCGCGTCACAACGCCGGGCGCAGCACCCGCCGCGACCGTCGCGCCGGCGCAGATCGCGCGCCGCGCGTTCGGCCTGCTGCCGCCAAAGGTGCTGCTGATCGGTTCGTCGACCGGCGGCCCGCAGGCGCTGATGACGCTGGTCGGCGAGATCGGTCCGGTGATCGATCGCTTCCCGGTGCTGATCACCCAGCACATGCCGCCGACCTTCACCACCATTCTTGCCGAGCATCTGGCGCGCGCCAGCAAGCGGCCGGCACATGAGGCCGTCGACGGCGAGGCTATCAAGCCCGGCCAGATCTATCTGGCGCCAGGTGGCCGTCACATGCGCATCGTGCGCCAGGGGATCGACGCTGTGATTGCGCTCGACGACGGGCCGCCGATCAATTTCTGCAAGCCCGCGGTCGATCCGATGTTCACCTCCGCGATCGACGTCTGGCAGGGCAGCATCATGTCGGTGATCCTGACCGGCATGGGCTCCGACGGCATGCGCGGCGGCAAGGACATCGTCGCCGCCGGCGGCAGCGTGATCGCGCAGGACGAAGCCAGCAGCGTGGTGTGGGGCATGCCCGGCGCGGCGGCCAACGCCGGGATCTGCGCCGCGATACTGCCGCTCAATCAGATCGCAGCGAAACTTGTACGCGTGTTTTCGGGAGACCGTTCGTGACGCCGCTGGACTATGAGTATCTGCGCAAGCTGCTGAAAGAGCGTTCCGGCCTCGATCTCTCGGCCGACAAGCAATATCTGGTCGAGAGCCGCCTGGTGCCGCTGGCGCGCCGGTCGAACCTCGCCGGCATTCCCGAGCTGGTGCAGAAGCTGAAGGGCGGCGCCGAGCCGCTGACGTCGGAGGTGGTCGAGGCGATGACCACCAACGAGACGTTCTTCTTCCGCGACAAGATCCCGTTCGATCACCTGAAGGAGGCCGTGCTGCCGGCGCTGGCGCGAGCGCGCGCCGCGCGACGCAGCTTGCGGATCTGGTGCGCGGCCGGCTCGACCGGTCAGGAGCCCTATTCGATCGCGATGCTGGTGAAGGAGATGACCGCGCTGTTCACCGGCTGGCGCATCGAGATCATCGCCACCGATTTGTCGCAGGCGGTGCTGGAGAAGGCCAAGGCCGGCCTGTTCAGCCAGTTCGAGGTGCAGCGCGGCCTGCCGATCCAGCTGCTGGTGAAGCATTTCGTGCAGAAGGGCGAGCTCTGGCAGCTCAATGCCGATATCCGCGGCATGGTGCAGCACCGCCAGCTCAATCTGCTGCAGGATTTCTCGCATCTCGGCAGCTTCGACGTGATCTTCTGCCGCAACGTGCTGATCTATTTCGACCAGGACACCAAGGCCGGGATCTTCGCCAAGCTGGCGCGGATGCTTGAGCCGGACGGCGTGCTGGCGCTCGGCGCGGCGGAGTCCGTGGTCGGCATCACCAACGCCTTCCGGCCCTATCCGGACCGCCGCGGGCTCTACCAGCCCGGCACTCCCGCCGTCGCGCGCGCCGGTGCCGCGGTCCATGCGCTGAAGGCGGTCGCGTCGGCGGCGCGGTGAGTGCACCTTCGAACCGCTATCGAACTCTCTCCCCGTCACCCTGAGGTGGCCGCTTCTTCAGCGGCCCTCGAAGGGTCGACGGCCACCGACCGGGCCGTGCATCCTTCGAGGCTCGCTCCGCTCGCACCTCAGGATGACGGGGAGGGAGCAGTGTTCGTTCTGGCGTCAACGCCTACAAGATCGCGTGCGGCAAAAACCGGGACGTGTTGCCGGTGATCGGGTTCTCGTCCTCGCGGATCGACAGGCCGCAGGGTGTGCCATCGACCAGCCAGCTCCCGAGCACCGGATACTGCCCGGAAAAATTCGGCAGCGGCGCCAGTGCCTGGCGGATGAAACCTTCGGCGCCGTAGGGGCCCTCTTGCGCGACCAGCGTGGCGCCGGCGCTGATCAGTTCGACATTGGCGCCTTCGCGCGAATAGATCGGCTTGCGCACGAACGAGGTCCCGAGGCTTGCGGCCTGCGGGTCGTCCTCGAAATAGGCCGGCAGTAGATTGGGGTGGTTCGGAAACATCTCCCACAACAACGGCAGGATGCCCTTGTTGGACAGGATCGCCTTCCAGGGTGGCTCGATCCAGCGCGTCGGCGCGGTGGCGATGTTCTTGCCGAAGGCGTCGTGGAACATCCACTCCCAGGGATAGAGCTTGAAGGCGAGCCTGATGGTTCGATCGTCGAGATCGACGAACTCGCCGTCGTCGCGCAGCCCGATCTCCTCGATGTCGAGCAGCGTGGTCTTCAGCCCGGCCTGCACCGCGGTGTCTTCGAGATAGGCGAGCGTGCCGGCATCCTCGGCATTGCCGGTCATGCCGGTGAGATGCAGCGGATACCTGGCGCCGAGCGTCTTCCAGGCCTCGATCAGCCGCTCGTGGATCGAGTTGAACTGGTCGGCGCGTTTCGGGATGATGTTGCGTTCGATCGCCTGCTCGAGCCAGGTCCATTGAAACACCGCGGCCTCGAAGATCGAGGTCGGGGTATCGGCGTTGTATTCGAGCAGCTTGGCCGGGCCGCTGCCGTCGAATTTGAGATCGAGCCGGCCGTAAAGGCTCGGATCCTTGCGGCGCCAGCTTTCCGCGAGCAGGTCCCAATAGCCCTCGGGGATTTTCAGCTGCCGCAGATAGCTGTCATCCCGCAACGCGCGTTCGACCAGCTCGAGGCACATCGCGTCGATCTCGCCGGTCGGCGCCTCGATGCCGCGCTCGATCTCGTCGAGCGTGAAAGCATAGTAGGCGCGCTCGTCCCAATAGCGTTCGCCCTCGATGGTGTGAAAGGTGAAGCCGGCGTTCTCGGCGGTGGTCCGCCAATCGTCGCGCTCGGGGCAGGCGATGCGTTGCATGATCGAGGCTTTGCGTCAGTTAGCTGCCACCATGCGAGGGATCGTCCTCGCCGTAGCGCGCGATGTGGCGGGGCGCGCTGCCGAAGCCGCCGGAGACCGCGCTGCGCGAGGGCTGGACTTTGGCGCGGTGGCGACGACCGCGAGCGCTGGCGGGCGTCACGCCCACCGCCATCCCGCCGACCACGACGCTCCCCATCAGCTTCAGGATGACGCGGCGCGAGCGTTTCATGATTGCGATGCTTCCCCACGATGAGTGGACGCGAGTTTCCATCAGCTATGACCTCTGGGCAAGAGAAAGCGGGTGCGTAACACGTTCACGTGCACGGGATATGTCAGCCGCCGCCGAAACCGAACGCATGGGCGAACGAGCCGAAGCCGCCGCGGCTCACCGACGAGCTCGACGACGAGGATGAGGACGACGACGAGCCGCCGCCGGACGAGGAATCGAAGAAACTGCTGCGCGATGACCAATGGCCGCCACTGCTGCCGCCGGATCCGGATGACGAGCTGCGCGGGCCACAGCCGATGCCCGGTTGCGGGGTCGCCGGCGCGGCCATGCCCGGCGGCGGCGGTGGAGGCGGTTGGCAAGTCTCGCGCGGCATCAGCGCATAGGCGCTGCCGCCGACCGCGAGCGTACCCATCACCAGCAGCGCGACATGGTTGGAGCGCTTGACCGGCGGGCCGTCCGGCGGCGCCGGCACCTGGGGCCGGCGCCGGCCGAATTCGGGATTGGGCTTGCGCGCCATGGTCAGTAGATCATGCAGGCGGCATTCAGCGCGCCTGCGGCCAGCGAGGACAGCCCGAGCCAGATCGCCGCCGCGAGCTCGCCGGCCGCAATCCGCGCCGACAGGTTCGGCACCGGAATTTTGACGATGAAGAACACGATGATCTGCACGATCAGCGCGATGATGCTCCAGATCAGGCAATCCAGCACGTTGGCGGAATGGGCGATGGCGCTGACCACCGGCAGCACGAAGCCGAGCAGGCTCAGGCCGAGCGCGATCGCCGCCGCCGGATCGTTGTCGCGGATCAGCTGGAATTCGTTGTGCGGCGTGACGCGGGTGTAGACGAAGAGGTAGGCGACCACGGCGATCAGCGCCGTGCAGAAATAGACCAGGAACGCCGGCAGCCCGGCGAGGGATTGGAGGATCATGTCGTGGCGCCATCCGTGACATGCGTGACCGGAAGGTGGGCGTGCAGGCGCTCCGGTCAGAGGCTGATTCGTGCTGCGACAGAATTGCACGACCCATTGGTCGGCGCACGGCGATCGCGGGTTCATTTCATTTGCGTTGCAGACGGCCCGGAAGCGCCAGACGAGCTGTCGGGGACGCTCCCGGGATGTTGTGACCTGAACTTTGGACGGCAACCGCCTACTTGATCTTCGCCTTGATCTGGGCGACCTCGTCGGCGAGTTGGTCGACCGACGACTGAAGCTTCTGGATCGGGTCACCGCCGCCGACCTGGGTTGGATCGGGGGGAGCTTCGGCAACCGGCTTGACGACGATTTGGTCGACGATGTCCTTGAAATGCTTGCCGTCGGCATCCTTGACCAGCTTTTCGATCTCCTTCACTTCCTTCGGCAGCTTGTCGGGATGAATCTTCTCGAGATCCTTGTGGGTCTTGTCGAGAATGAGGCTCTTTTCGTGGATCATGTTCTTGTCCTGGATGACGTTCTTGTCGTGGACCAGGGTCTTGTCGACGGCCTTGAGCTGCGCGGCCGTGCCGAGCACCTGATGCAGGTCACGCACACGCAGCTCGCTGAGCGGGGTATCGGCGGTGATGTTCGGCCTGTCCTGCTGAGACACGAAAGGTTCGGATTTCGGATCTTTCGCCATGACCAGTTCTCCCATGCTGAGGTGATGAAACGGGAGCAGGATACCGGGCCCATATCTCGGTAGATATGTACTATCTCACAATGCAACTTCAGCGGGCTTTGCGAAAACCGTCGCTCCCGCAAGCAGTTGTGCGATCGCGGTGCTGATGGGCTGATTTGTCGCACGCTCGAAGAACAGGAAGCCCGGCGAGGGATTGGCTTCGAAGCAGAAGAACTCGTTGTCGGGCGTTTGCTTCAGGTCGATGCCGGAGAGCAACAGGCCGAGACGCTTGGTCAGCGCGATGCATCGCGCGGCGACATCGTCGGGCAATTCGGTCGGCCGCATCGCGATCGGCTGTCCGTCGCCGGCAGCATAGCGATAGTCGACCGATGGCGTTTCGATCTCGGTTGCGAAAACACGATCGGCGACCACATGGACCCGCACGTCGCGTCCTTTGATGCGCTGCTGGAACTGGGCGGGGCCGTGGCGCAGCAGCGGCAGCCGCTCGGCCTGCCGCGCGTCGAAGCGGCGGACGATGGAGCGGACGCCGCTGATCGACTTGTAGATCACGTCGTCATCATGCGCGGCCGCGAAGGCGAGAGCGGCGTCTGGATCGTTGGTGACCAGCGTGGCCGGCACCAGGAAGCCGCAGTCGCGGATCAGCATGGCCTGGTAGGGCTTGCTGTTGTTGGACATGCCGGCGTTGACGGGATTGACGACGGGGCAGGGCAGCGCATCGAGCACCGCGCCCAGCGCCGCCAGCCGCTGCGCCTGTAGCGCGATGGCAGCTTCCGGTGAGAGGCCTGGGATGTCGGGGGTCGCGCTCTGCACCGGCCTGAAATACACGCCGGTGACATCGCCGGCGTCGAGATGCCAGCCGGGACCCGCGATATGGAAGTCGACCAGCGAGCCGTCGCGCCATCGCGCGTGCAGCGCGGGGGCGACGTCGGGATCGGCCGGCACGTTCGGGTCCAGCACGCGATAGGGGAGGCCTTCGGCGGCGAGCCTGGCGCAGACCAGCTCGGTGACCGGCTCGGTGACGCGGCCGCAAATCAGGATCATGACGCGGCCCGCATGTTGTCTGTAGCGGTCAGTGCGCCGGCCAGCGCATCGGCGATGGCGCGGCGTGCGAGAGGCCCGAACAGCTCGTAGCGCACACGCGGCTCGACATCGACGATCCGCGGCGCGGCATCCGAGGTGACGATGAATTCGACGAAGCTCAGCCCGACGCGCGCCGCGAACGCGCGCAGACGCGGCGTCAATCGATCTGCATCCGGCGCCGTGCCGTCGTCCCAGATCAGACTGTTTCCGGCGAGGCAGGCACGCCACGCGCCCTGGTGCAGTCCGGTGAGCCGCACCGGCGTCCGTCGCGCGCCAAGCGCGAGCTCCGCCTTCTCGTCGGCGCCGACGAGTTGCCGGACGCCGCCGGCCGGCGGATCAATCGCAGCACCACCCTGCGCGGCCATGAAGCGCGTCAGCTCCTGCGCGTCCGACGTGACGATGCAGTCGAGCGGCGGCAGTCCGGCTTGCGCCAGCAGCGGGGCCCATGAGAGCAGCGGGCGCCGCGTGTGGTACCACAGCCAGGCCGGCCAGCGGTCGATCACCGGACAGGGCAGCGCCCACAGCCAGCCGAGCAAGGCAGCTTCGCCTTCGGCGTTGGCATAGAGCAAATCCTGCTGCGACCATTGTTCGGACGGCGTGATCCGCGGCAGCGAACGCCGCGATGCCAGCACGCCCTCGATCGCGACCGCCTTGCCGTCGATCGACAGCGCGATGTCGGCACCGGCGTTGTCATATCGCCAGGCACCACACGCCCTTTCGGCAAAGGGATGCGCAAGGATCGACGCGTCGCGGCCCCGTTCGGCGAGCGCATTTGCCATCGCCATGAGGCAGGGATCGTCGGGCACCCCAAGCAGGATGAACATCGGCGGTCCGATCTTTCAGCGAACGAGGTCCAGCCCGGACGGTCCGGGCCGTTCTCGCCTGGATTGTGCGATGATTATCGGTTGCCCACGCGTGAGTTGGTTCACAATGCCGAAAACAAAAACCGTTGCGATGGCGGCGCGTGCTTGTGATCCGCTTCACAACGGCGCGCGTAATAGTCGTCTATAGAACATGCAACCTGAAGTGTAGGCTCGCGAACAGGATCGGTGACCGCCATGACCACGAGCTATGGCAAGGACATTCTGCCGCTATTTCGCCCGGGCGACGTTCATTGCATGGATCCGAAAGGCGTTCGTCTCGACGATGCCGGTTGGATGTGCGACCCGGCCGCCAATGATGATTTTTCCGACCACGCCAATGCGCGCCGCGTCTTCGCCGCGCTGACGGCCGGCTTCATGCCGCCCGGTCACAAATGGTCGCAGGACACGCTCGACATCTATGCGAGCTGGATCACGGATGGATTCCAACCCTAACCCTTGCCCTAATCCCCTTGAGTGGAGAGCAAAGATGAGAAGACCGATCGATTTTGCGCTCGCCTGTGGTCTGTTTCTGCTTCCCATCGTTCCGGCCGCGGCGCAGTCGACGCCCAACCCGGCGATGAACGCGCCGGATCAGCTCGCCTGGCAGTTCTTCATTCAGGTCAATGCCCGCGCCGGCGGCAGCAACGCGCTGTTCGAGACCTGGGCCAGCGACACCGATACGTTCAAGGTGAATCCGCAATTTCCGGCCGCGCCCGTGCCGCTCCAGCTGCATGAGCCTGCGGTGCCGGAACTCGGCCGGGTCGCGCTGCAGCGCGCCGGCAAGCTGCTTCCGGCGATCCCGCCTGGCCGCGGCGTGCTCGAGGAATCCCGCCGCAACAAGGATTCGTTCGACTTCATCGTCCAGAACAACCTCTACAAGATCTCGGGTCTTCGCGCCGCGTTCGGCAAGACCCTCTCGTTCCCGGTCGGCGCGATGGAGGTCAAGGCGAACTGGGTGCCGGTGACGGACATTCCCGCCTTCACCAACGGCAAGGTCGCGGCCGCCGACGTGCCCAAACTGTATCACGTCAACACCGGCGCCGACGGCAAGCAATATGCCTTCGTGTCGATGCACATCATCTCCAAGGCGGTGCCGAACTGGACCTGGGCGACCTTCGAGCACAAGTTCAATCCCGGGCGCTGCGACATCATCGGCTGCCGCGATTCGTTCGGTGCGCAGACCAATCCGGTGCCGCCCAACCAGCAGGCCGACCAGGGCTACCCCGATTGCGTCAAGACGCCGGCGCTCACGGCGATGATCGCATCGGCCGATTGGGATCCGGCGTTCGCCAATTATTGCCTGAAGGGATCGCAGACCGATTTCACCGATGCCACCGGGCTCGATGTTCGCCTCGGCAATTCGGTCACCGAGAACGGCTTCGTCGATCAATCCTCCTGCATCACCTGCCATGGCCGCGCCGCCTGGGACAGCAAGGGCGCCGCGACCTCGAGCGCAGGGTTTGACGACAACGGCGCGCCGCTCGGCCCGATCCAGCCGGCCTGGTACTGGAGCTTCTCCAGCCAGCCGCCGATCTTCCAGGGCATGAGCGGCCTGTCGCAGATCGCGACCTCGGCCGACTTCGTCTGGTCGATCCCGTTCTGCGCGCTCGACGACACCCAGGATCCGCCGAAGGTGAACCGCAACTGCAAGGGCAAATGATCAGGCGGGCGCAGCGGTGACCGGGTCGACGGTACAACTCGCCGGCAGTTATCGCGCCGCCCCGATCGGTGCGACATATGTCGGCGAGGTCGATCCGGATGAACGCATCGTCATCACCGTCTACCTGAAGCGGCGCACGCCCGACGCATTCCAGCCGGGCAGCGCCGGCGACCTCGCCAGGCTGGCGAAGCCGATCACGCGGCCGGCGCTCGCGGCGCAGCGCCGCCGCACCCACGGCCGCGCCGCCGAGCGCATCAAGAAGCTGGCGGCGAAGTTTCACGTCACGGTGCTCGACATCGACCTGTCGCAGCGCATCGTCACGCTGGCGGCGACGGCGCGCCTGCTGACCGAGGTCCTCGGCGCGACGCTGCGCATCTATGATGATGGCCAGTGCCGCTTCCGCGCCCGCGTCGGCACGCTGGTGGTCCCGAAGGAGATCGCGCCGTGGACGCGTGCCATCCTCGGCTTCGACGACCGGCCGGTGTTCAGGCCGGCGCCGCGGTTGCGCGCGCTTGCCGGCAACGGCGCGGGTGCCGGGCTGTGGCCGACCGAAGTGGCCGCGCGCTACGGTATCCCGCTCGACCGCGACGTCTCGAAAATCTGCGTCGGCATCATCGCGCTCGGCGGCGGTTACCTCAAAACCGATCTGGCCCAGGCGCTGGCCGCGACGGGGCGGGCGGCGCCCGACATCATCGACCAGGCCGTCACGGTCGCCGGCGGCACAGCGCCGGCAGGCGGCGGCAATCAATTCGGCCAAGGGACCGTGTCCGACGAGGAGATCGCGCTCGATCTCCAGATCCTCGCCAGCCTGCTGCCGAAGGCGCGTATCGTGGTCTACTTCGCCGGCAACAACATCCAGAGCCTGGTCGGCGCGATCAACCAGGCGGTCTTCGACAAGGTCAACAAGCCGCAGGTGCTGTCGGTGAGCTGGGGCAGTGTGGAGACCTTCTGGAGCTCCTCGGCGCGCGACGCGATGCAGGGCGTGCTGGCCGATGCCAAGCGGCTGAACGTCACCGTGCTGTTCGCCGCCGGCGACCAGCTCGCGACCGGCGGGCTGAACGACGGCGACGCGCATGTCTGGTTTCCGGCCTCGAGCCCCTATGCGCTGAGCTGCGGCGGCACGCAGCCTGCTGCCGCGGCCGGCGAGGAGGTCGTCTGGAACGACGGCGGCGCCACCGGCACCGGCGGCGGGATCAGCGACGTCTTTCCGGTGCCGGCCTACCAGACCGGTCTCACGCTGCCGCCATCGGTCAATGACGGCGGCCAGCGGCGCGGCGTTCCCGACGTGGCCGCGGCTGCGGCCGGTACGCCGGGCTACAAGATCGTGCTCAACGGCAAGGTGATGATCAAGGACGGCACCAGCGCGGTCGCGCCGCTCTGGGCCGGGCTGATCGCGATCGCCAATGCCGGCCGCGCCACACCGCTCGGCTTCGTCAATTCCGCGCTCTACGCCAACGCGGCGCTGTTCCGGCAGATCGAGCGCGGCGACAACAAGGTCGACGGCAAGGGCTACGATGCAGGCCGCGGCTGGAACGCCTGCACCGGACTGGGCGTGCCGAACGGCGCGGATATCGTTGCAGCGCTCGCCGCGATCCCGGTGGCGTAGCCTCCACAAACAAAAACCCCGCCATTTGCGGCGGGGTCCAAGTCGGGAGGTCGAACCCTGAGGTTCGCTGCATGAAGCCCTGAGATCAGGCCGGGATGCGCTCGTCGGCCTCGTGCGGCTCGCGCAGCACGTAGCCGCGGCCCCACACGGTCTCGATGAAGTTGCGGCCCTCGGAGGCGTTGGCGAGCTTCTTGCGCAGCTTGCAGATGAAGACGTCGATGATCTTCAGCTCCGGCTCGTCCATGCCGCCATAGAGATGGTTGAGGAACATTTCCTTGGTGAGCGTGGTGCCCTTGCGAAGCGAGAGCAGCTCCAGCATCTGGTATTCCTTGCCCGTCAGGTGCACGCGCTGGCCGCCGACCTCGACCGTCTTGGTGTCGAGATTGACCACGAGATCGCCGGTCTGGATCACCGACTGGGCGTGGCCCTTGGAGCGGCGCACAATCGCGTGGATGCGGGCGACCAGTTCGTCCTTGTGGAAGGGCTTGGTCATGTAGTCGTCGGCGCCGACGCCGAGACCCTTGACCTTGTCCTCGATGCCGGCGAGGCCGGAGAGGATCAGAATGGGAGTCTTGATCTTCGAGACCCGAAGCTGCTTCAGCACGTCGTAGCCGGACATGTCGGGCAGGTTGAGGTCGAGCAGGATGATGTCGTAGTCGTAGAGCTTGCCGAGATCGACGCCTTCTTCACCGAGATCCGTCGTGTAGACGTTGAAACTCTCGGATTTGAGCATCAGCTCGATCGACTGCGCGACGGCGCTGTCATCTTCAATCAGCAAAACGCGCATGCCAGTCCCCTATAGTCGCCGCTCCGGGCGTCAGGTCGGCCGCACTTGCGGCACTCACAAAACGCCTTTGACAACTGATTCGGATCCTGACGAGTCATGGTTAACAAAAACTGATTCCTCCGCGCAAGCTCTAACCGTGCAATTTTTGTCGAATCGCCCTAAGATATTGCGTAGAAGAAGCTTTTCCTATCCGCGCTCGTTCACGTTCCACATTAAGAGCCAGGCCTAACCGACTCTCGCGACTCGCCCTTCTTCTGAAGGGCAAGCGACCTCAGTTACCAAAGACAGTGACGCAATGATTAATGATGCGGGTAAACACGAAGTTAAGCGGCGGGGCCAAAAGCGTCGAAACTTAAGGTTTTCGCAATGAAGGCGCTCGCGGAGCAGATCGGCGACATCGACGGCGTCAATATTTATGGCCGCGTCGTCGGCGTTCGCGGGCTCATGGTGGAGATTGCGGGCCCGATCCACGCGATGTCGGTCGGCGCCCGCATCGTGATCGACGTCGGCCAGGGCCGCTTCATTCCAGCCGAGGTGATCGGCTTCTCCGGCGAGAACGCGGTGGTGATGCCGTTCGGCGGCCTCGACGGCGTCAGGCGCGGCTGCCGCGCGGTCATCGCCAATGCGGCGAGCCAGGTGCGGCCGTCGCCGGCCTGGCTCGGCCGCGTCGTCAATGCGATGGGCGAGCCGATCGACGGCAAGGGGCCGCTCGTGCACGGCGCCTCCCCGATGCCCTACCGCAATTCGCCGCCGCCGGCGCATTCGCGCCAGCGGGTCGGCCCGCCGCTCGACCTCGGCGTGCGCGGTCTCAATACATTCCTCACCTGCTGCCGCGGGCAGCGGCTCGGCATCTTCGCCGGCTCCGGCGTCGGCAAGTCGGTGCTGCTGTCGATGCTGGCGCGCAATGTCGATGCCGCGATCTCGGTGATCGGGCTGATCGGCGAACGCGGCCGCGAGGTGCAGGAATTCCTGCAGGAAGATCTCGGCGAAGAGGGATTGGCGCGCTCGGTCGTGGTGGTCGCGACCTCGGACGAGCCGGCGCTGATGCGGCGCCAGGCGGCCTATCTGACGCTGTCGATCGCGGAGTACTTCCGCGACGAGGACCAGGACGTGCTGTGCCTGATGGACTCGGTGACGCGCTTTGCGATGGCGCAGCGCGAGATCGGGCTGTCGGCCGGCGAGCCGCCGACCGCCAAGGGCTACACGCCGACCGTGTTCACCGAATTGCCGAAGCTGTTGGAGCGGGCAGGGCCGGGCACCGGCGCCGGCACCATCACTGCGATCTTCACCGTGCTGGTCGACGGCGACGACCATAATGAGCCGATCGCGGACGCGGTGCGCGGCATCCTCGACGGCCACATCGTGATGCAGCGCGCGATCGCCGAGCGCGGCCGTTATCCGGCGGTGAACATCCTCAAATCGGTCTCGCGCACCATGCCGCGGTCCGCCGACCCGAACTTCCTGCCCTTTATCACCAAGGCGCGGCAGGTGATGGCGACCTATGCCGACATGGAGGAACTGATCCGGCTCGGCGCCTACCGGCCGGGTTCCAGCCCCGAGGTCGACGAGGCGATCCGGCTGCACGAGCCGCTGGAGGCGTTCCTGCGCCAGCGCAAGGAAGAGGCCACCAGCCTCGGCGACGGCTACCGGCAACTCGCTCAAATCCTGTCGGGTTTGGAAACGGAACGCTAACTTTGTCAGGCCATCATCGGCTCTACACCATTAGCGAAGCCGGTGCGGCCCAGGGGGGAGCCGGCTCTGTCCCGCGTTCAGGTTCGGGACTTCTGGGGAGTATGAGTCGATGAAGTCACGAGAAACGCTGATCCGCCTGAAGAAGTTTCAGGTCGACGAGAAGCGCCGCCGGGTTACCCAGATCGAAGGCATGATCGCCGACTTCCACCGCATGTCGGTGGAGCTCGAGCGCGAGATCCAGGTCGAGCAGGAGCGCGCCGGGATCAACGACCCCACCCATTTCGCCTATCCGACCTATGCCAAGGCGGCGATCCAGCGCCGGGAGAACCTGACCCGTTCGGCCGACGAGCTGCGGGTCCAGCTCGAGGACGCCAAGGCGCTGCTGTCGGAAGCCTTCGAGGAGCTGAAGAAGGTCGAGCTGCTCGACGAGCGCGACCAGGCCCGCGAGCGCGCCGAAGAGACTGCCCGCGAACAGGCCGACATGGACTCGATCGGCTTGATGCGCGCCCGTCTCGGCGTCATCGCCTGAACCCACTTTCCATCGCCGACCACATTGCGCGAACCCGGGCCTCACGGTCCGGGTTTTTGTTTGACGATGTCCACAAGCCGGGCACTGGTGGACTGCGAGCGTGCAAAATATGCTACCACCGTTCGGACACAAACGGTGACGATCGGCAAATGAGGCGACGGGGGACGCGGGCTTTGGGGGGCGCTGAATGCTGACACCGGCTGAGCTGGCCCGGCTGGTCGCCGCCGTTGCCGAGCGGGATGAGGCCGCCTTCGAGCAGCTTTACGCGGCGACCCGGGCGAAACTCTTTGGCGTCGTGCTGCGTATCTTGCGCCGACAGGATATCGCCGAGGAGGTCCTTCAGGAGGCCTACGTCAAGATCTGGAACAGCGCCGCACAGTTCAACCCGGACCTTGCTTCCCCGATCACGTGGATGTCGTCGATTGCGCGCAACCGCGCCATCGATGTCGTGCGCAAGCGCGGCGAGGTCTCGATGGAAGACGAGCCTGCAGCCATGGAAGTGGCCGCCGACCAGCCCGATCCGCTGGCGCGGCGGGAAATGACGGAAGAGTTGAAGCGGCTATTGGAGTGCGTCGGTCGTCTGGAGCCGGATCGGCAGAAGCTCGTGCTGCTCGCCTATTACAACGGCTGGAGCCGCGAGCAGCTCGCCGGAAAGTTCGCGACGCCGGTGAATACGGTGAAGACGTGGCTGCGTCGCAGCCTGATGGATATCCGCGAATGCCTTGGTTTGTAGCGATTTGGACTGTAGCGATTTGGACGGTAACGCTTTGGACTGTAGCGAACCACGTTGATGGCCGATAGCGAAGACCATATCGCGCTCGCCGCGGAATATGCGCTCGGGACGCTCGACGCCGAGGAGCGCGCGCAGGTCGAGAGCATGGCGGCGCTCGACAGCGCGTTCGCGGCCGTCGTGCAGGCGTGGGAGTTCAGGCTGGCATCGCTGAACCAGATGGTCGGCTCGATCGAACCGCGCGCGATTGTCTGGGACAACATCAAGGCGGCGATCGGCCTGTCCAGCGAAGCGCAGGGGCCGCCGCTGCCGCTGCCCGAGGCGCCGCCGTTGTCGTCGCACGTCGCGCCGCCGGCTCCGGTGCCGTCGCTACGACCTTCGCCTGCGCCGGAGTTCGTCCCCGCCGAAACCTCGTCGCCGCCTGCGATCGAGCTCCGCCGGGCGCCAGCAAGGGTGGACGACGACAGCAACGTCATCGCGCTCTCGAGCCGCGTCAGGCGCTGGCGCAGCATCGCCTCGGCCGCGAGCGCGATCGCGGCTGCCCTGCTGGTGATGCTCGGTCTGCAGATCTTCCAGCCGGACGCGCTGCCCAACGCGTTCCGGCCGAAGCCGCGCATCCAGACCGTGGAAGTGAAGGTGCCGGCGCCGGCATTCGCGCCGTCCTCGCAATATGTCGCGCTGCTGCAGGGCCCGAGCGGTGGTCCGGCCTTCATTCTGACCATCGACGGCGCCACCAAGAATTTTACCGTCCGCAAGGTCGGCGCTACGGCCGACCCCGGCAAGAATTTCGAGCTCTGGCTGATCTCCGACAAACTGCCGCAGCCGCGCTCGCTCGGCGTGATCGGCACCAGCGACTTCACCGCGCGACCGGTGCTGTCGGGCTACGACCCCGACGTGATCAACGGCGCCACCTATGCGGTGACCGTCGAGCAGGCCGGCGGCTCGCCGAGCGGCCAGCCGACCTCGGCGCCGATCCTGACTGGCAAGCTGATCGAGACGGTGCCGCCGGCGTCGGCGCCGCCGCGCTGACGGCGCTCAACGGCCGCGCGTGAGCCGCGTCTTGAGCGGCGGAATCCAGTCGGCGGCGCGAAGCGCCGTCTTGACGCGAAATCGCGACCATCCGTTTTCGACGTGAAAGCGTTCCATATCCGCAAGCGAGGTCCGCACCGCATCGAAGCCGTATGCGATCATCTCGCGTTCATAGCGCGCCAGCGCCGAAATCAACTGTTGCTCGCCGCGGGCGCAAGCCGACAGCGCCGTGCGAAGAGCGGCCGCGTCGCGCAAGGCGGTGTTGGCTCCGGTCCCGCGGAAGGGCGTCATGTTGTGAAGGGCATCGCCGAGCAGCGTCACATTCCGCGTCGTCCAGGGAGCGATCGGGACCGACGTCTTCACTGCAAATGTCGAGACCGTCGATGCATCGGCCATCTCGACGAGGCGTCTGAGGTGGGGATGCCAGTCCTGCATCATCGCCTGCACGACGCGCTTCAATGCCGCGCCGCCGAGCTCGTCCAGCGCGACAGTCCCGAACAGCTTGCGGTGTGCCGAAAAGCCCCACATCACGTAGGCTTCCCGGTCCGTCGCAATGCGACCCGGATCTGCGGCACGGCCGGTGTTCGCGGCGTACTCGACCGCGTTCGCGAACAGAAAGCCGCCGCGCGGGCCGAGGACGGGTGTCGGGCCGCGCAAAACAGGGGGAGGGATTGCCGCGCGGTTATCGTCAGTGAGCGCAAACTTGCCGCTGATGGCGACGACGTCGGTTTCGATGCGCCGGGCATGCGGCAGCAACTGCGAACGCAGGCGCGAGGCCGCGCCATCAGCGCCGATCAGGACATCGCCTTTTGCCGTGCTCCCGTCGTCGAACCGCGCGATGACGGATCCGTTCGCATCATCGGCGAATGCGGAAAACGTCTTGCCAAAGCGCGTGATGTCGTCGAGACCCTCCGACAAGATGCGACGAAGCGCCGCTCGAGCGATCGGACGTTCAGCTGCCGGATCGCCGCGGCCGCGGTGCGGAAAGTCGATCGCCAGCAGACGGTTCAGTCGATGATCGACGAACGTGATGCCCTGGCTGGGCTCGGCAGCGTTCGCAACCAGCTCGTCGAACAGCTCCGCCGGCAGGCAATCGCGCAGCGCGGCGCCGCCGGTCGCGCTGATGCTGAGCCGATAACCCTGCTGATGATCGGCGGGCGATCGATCTCGCTCGAAGAGCTCGACCTCGATGCCGTCCGATTTCAGGCCATGCGCCAGGCAAAGCCCGCCTGTTCCAGCGCCGATGATGATCACCTTCAGCGGATGCTTCATGGGCGTCTCCTTGGTCGCATGTGTTCGGTCCTGCAATTGCCAAAGCAGTGCGCAGACCGTAATATCAGCCTCCTTATATTAAGTATCAGGCTCTTTATATGTCAAGTTCGGATGCGATGCCGGCGCCGGTTTCCGGCGCCCTCGGTTACCTGATCAAACTCGTGCAGCATGCGCTGAGGGTTCAGATCGACGATGCGATCCGGCCGTTCGGAATTACGGCGCCGCAATTCGCCGTGCTCGTTGCGGTCGATCTGGATCCGGGCATCTCGAACGCTGCGCTGGCGCGCGCCGCCTTCGTGACGGCTCAGTCGATGCAGGGCCTCGTCGCCAATCTCGAGCGTGACGGCTTGCTGACGCGGAGCGCCGATCCGCGCCACGGCCGAATCCTGCGCGGCGAATTGACCCGCAGCGGGCGCAACGTGCTCGGACGGGCGCGCGCCGCCGTTGTCGGGATCGAGACGCGCATGACCAAATCACTGGATCAAGCGGACATTGAACTGCTGTCGAAATTGCTGCGGCGCTGCGTCGACAATCTGCTTCAGCCGTGACGGCCGGCCCATCCACACAAAAAAGAAAACGCCCGTGGGGAGCGGGCGTTTTCGCAGTCAACTTGGGGGTAGTTGGGGGTCTTAAATATCCACGTAGCGACTTTGGGGGGCTGTAAAGAGACTACGTGAATTCCGTGAAACTCTCCTGTTAGCGAGCCTGCCCATCAACGGACCAGCGAGTTGCTCGAGCTCGTGATCGCGACCGGCTTGCCGGCCTTCATCACACGCGCCGTCTGGGTGTAACCTTCATCCGACGGGTTATGCATCGTGATGCCGAAACCGGCGACCATGATGCCGGCGACCAATGCAACCACGACGATCTTCAGATGCGTCGTACGATCTGCGCTGTAGATCGAGTGGTTCATGGAAGTCTCCTGCCGCCTTCCCGTTCGTCTCACAGATTGGTCGATCGGTTCTGCCGGCCGGTTCAACCTGTCTCGCCCCGCTAACGTAGGATTCGCCGATTCCGTTCCCAAGGGGCTATCACAAGGCAGTGATCAGACGTGATCGGCCGCGATCAAAAGCGCCCTCCTGAGGCGCCCATCTCAGGTTAATTCCATGTAATATCAACATGTTGAATTTCAGCCACATCGCTGCGCTGCGAATAGGGCCGTTTTGGGCGGTTCCACACAAATCAGTTGCCTGTGACGCAAAAACACTGCCCAAGCCGCGGGCTGATTTGCACTTTCTCAGACGCTGCCGACTGTCTTCAGCCGGGCGCGGGGGTGGATTTCGGCTTGCGACAGCACGGTGGTCTGCGAGCGGAACCGTTCCACCAGCGAGCGGACGAAGGGCCGGATCGCCGCCGAGGTCACCAGCACCGGCGCTTCGCCTTCGCGCGCCGCCTGCTCGAAGGCGTTGCGCACGGCGGTCATGAACTCGGACAGTTTCGAGGGCTGCATCGCGAGGCTGCGGTCGTCGCCCTGGCCGACGATCGACTCGGCGAAGGCCTGCTCCCAGCGCGCCGACAAGGCGATCAGCGGCAGGTAGCCGTTCGGCGAGGTGTTTTGGGCGCAGATCTGCCGCGCCAGCCGGGCGCGGACGTGCTCGACCATGGTGGCCGGGTTGCGCGAGAACGCCAGCGCGTCGGCGATGCCCTCGAGGATGGTCGAGAGGTCGCGGATCGAGATGCGCTCGGCAAGCAGCAATTGGAGGACGCGCTGGATGCCCGACACCGTGACCAGGCTCGGCACGATGTCCTTGATCAGTTCGCCCTGCTCCTTCGGCAGGTCCTTGATCAGCTTCTGCACCTCGCCATAGGACAACAGGTCCGACATGTTGGTCTTGAGCAGCTCGGTCAGGTGGGTCGACAGCACGGTGGCGGCGTCGACCACGGTGTAACCCTTCAGCGCGGCCTCTTCCTTCAGGCCGGCATCGACCCAGGTTGCGGGCAGCCCGAAGGTCGGCTCGATGGTGTGGACGCCGGGCAGGTGCACCTGGTTGCCGGCGGGGTCCATGACCATGAACTGGCTCGGCCAGATCTTGCCCGATCCGGCGTCGACTTCCTTGATCTTGATGGCGTAGCTGTTGGCCTCAAGCTGGACGTTGTCGAGGATGCGCACCGCCGGCATCACGAAGCCCATCTCGATGGCGAGCGAGCGGCGCAGCGCCTTGATCTGCTCGGTGAGGCGGTCGGTGCCGTCGGGGCCGTTGACCAGCGGCAACAGCGCATAGCCGAGCTCGATCTTGAGGTCGTCGATCTTCAGCGCGGCAGCGATCGGCTCTTCCGCTGCAGCCGCGGCGGCGGCCGCAGCCGGGGCGGCCGCGGCAGCGGCTTCGGCGGCCTTCGCCACCTTCTTGCGCTTGCGCGCGCTCCAGGCCAGCGCCGCGGCGCCGGAGCCGAGCGCCAGGAACGGCACGGTCGGAATGCCCGGCAGCAGCGACAGGATCAGCATGACACCGGCCGACATGCCGAGCGCCTGCGGATAACCGGAGAGCTGGTTCATCAGCGCCTTGTCCGCGGCGCCGGTGATGCCGGCCTTGGAGACCAGGAGGCCCGCCGCGGTCGAGACGATCAGCGCCGGCACCTGGGTGACGAGGCCGTCGCCGACGGTCAGCACGGTGTAGGAGCGGGCGGCCTCGGCGAAACCGAGTCCCTGCTGGGCGACGCCGATGATGATGCCGCCGACCACGTTGATGGCGACGATCAGAAGGCCTGCGATGGCGTCGCCGCGGACGAACTTCGAGGCACCGTCCATGGCGCCGAAGAAGCCGCTTTCGTCCTCCAGCGCCTTGCGGCGCTCGCGGGCGGCCTTCTCGTCGATCAGGCCGGCGGAGAGGTCGGCGTCGATCGCCATCTGCTTGCCGGGCATCGAGTCCAATTGGAAGCGCGCCGCGACCTCGGCGATGCGGCCCGAACCCTTGGTGATGACCACGAAGTTCACGATCACCAGGATCGCGAACACGATGATGCCGATCACGAAGTTGCCGCCCATAACGAAGTTGCCGAAGGCTTCGATGACGTGGCCGGCCGCCGCGGTGCCCTCGTGGCCGTGGGAGAGGATCAGCCGGGTCGAGGCCATGTTCAGCGACAGCCGCATCATGGTCGAGATCAGCAGGATGGTCGGGAACGACGAGAATTCCAGCGGCGCCTGGATGAACAGCGAGGTCATCAGGATCAGGATCGAGAGCGTGATCGAGACCGCCAGGAACAGGTCGAGCACGATCGACGGCAGCGGCAGGATCAGCACGACCAGGATGGTCATGACGCCGATCGCCAGCGCGAGGTCGCCGCGCTTGATGATGTCGCTGATCTCGCTCAGGCTCGGGAAGCCGCCTTTGCCCGCCGTACCCTGACCCGCCGTGATGTCGACCATGGTTGCCGCTCTCCCTCGCGACTGGCGGCCGCGGCCGCCAAGCGTCTGCGCGACGGCCGAGGGGCCGCCGTTCCGAAAGTGAGGCACCGCGCTGGCGTCCACGGGGATCTCCACCCGCTATACGCGTTCGACGACACTCGACTTCACTGGGCAATTTTTGCCCGGTGTATGGTTAGCAAAGGGTTAATTCCGGCAAGGCACTGACGATTTCCGGGCCGGGACGCTGAACTTTCGCAAGCCGCCGTCCGACGAACGCGAGCAACGGAATCCTCGGAGCAGATCATGTCGAACAAGGGAGGGCGTGCGGCCGCGATCGGACTTGCCGCGATAGCGGCGGTATCGTCCGCACCCGCCTCGGCCGCTTCGCTGCCGGACGACCGGGCCTGGCTGGTCCGCATGCTGGTCTGCAACGCAGAGGGCGTCCCGATCGAGCTCTACCTTCCCGATGCGGTGATCTACTCCGATCAGGGCATGGCCGCCGGCCGGACGGTGAACGGCTACTACACGCTCGATCTGTCCGACATCAACAAGGGCAAGTCGCTCGAGCCGGTGCGGATCACGATGAGCGCGGACAAGAAGTTCGTCACCGTCAACCAGTACACACGCGGCCTGCCGTCGACAAAGATTCCGGTCGGTGGTGGTATGGTCGATTTCGATCAGCGGTTCGCCCGCAACGCGAAGTGCGGCCCGTTCCAGCATCAGGACCCGAACTACGCCAATTGATTTGGCCACAAGGCGCGATGGCGGCAGCTGGCAGCTCCCCTTGCTCGTGCATGCCTAATCTCTCGGCATTGTGGCTTGACCTCAAGGCAAATGCCGACGAAGTTCCGGCCGCCGTGGCAATTTCTTCTCAATTTTCCTCCGAACCCGCAATGTTCATCCCCGACTCGCGCCGGGCATGGCTGCGGCTTGCCATCGCCGTGGTGATCGGCTCGCTCGGCAGCGTCGGCATGTGGTCGGTGGTGGTGGCGTTGCCGGTCGTGCAGGCAGATTTCGGCGCGACCCGCGGTACGGCGTCGCTCGCCTTCACCATGGTGATGCTCGGCTTCGGCATCGGCCAGGTCATCACCGGCAAGATCAGCGACCGCTACGGCATCGTCGCGGCGATCGGTGCCGGCATCGGCATTCTCGGGCTCGGCTATGTCGCCGCCGGCAATGCGCCGTCGATCTGGGCGTTCATTTTCTTGCATTTCGCGATCGGTCTGTCATCGGCGGCGACCTTCGGCCCGCTGATGGCGGAGGCCTCGCACTGGTTCGACCGTTACCGCGGGCTTGCGGTCGCGATCGCTGCCAGCGGCAATTACGTCGGCGGCACGGTGTGGCCGCCGCTGGTCAATTTCGGCATGCAAAGCGTCGGCTGGCGCACCACCCATGTCGCGATCGGCATCTTCACCGCGGTCGCGATGGCGCTCGCGCTCGTGGTGTTGCGGCTGTTGATGGGGGCGGCGACCCGCCGCAGCCACGCCAACGCGGCGGCACCACGGGTCGATCTGCGACTCTCGACCAATGCGCTGACCGCGATCCTGGCGCTGGCGTCGATCTCCTGCTGCGTGGCGATGTCGATGCCGCAGGTCCATATCGTGGCTTATTGCGGCGACCTCGGCTATGGCGTGGCGCGCGGCGCCGAGATGCTGTCGCTGATGCTCGGCTTCGGCATCATCAGCCGGATCGGCTCGGGCTTCCTGGCCGACCGGATCGGAGGCTTGCGCACGCTCCTGATCGGCTCGATCGCGCAAGGCTCGGCGCTGTTGTTCTATCTGTTCTTCGACAGCCTGACCTCGCTCTACATCATCTCGGCGATGTTCGGCCTGTTCCAAGGCGGCATCGTGCCGAGCTATGCGATCATCGTGCGCGAAGCGATGCCGGCGTCGGAAGCCGCGACCCGGATCGGCATCGTGATCTTCGCGTCGGTGTTCGGCATGTCCTTTGGCGGCTGGATCTCAGGCGTGATCTTCGACGCCAGCGGATCCTACGCCGCCGCCTTCGTCAATGGACTGGCCTGGAACCTGCTCAATGTCAGCATCGTGCTGCTGCTGTTGATGCGCGCCCGGCAGCGGGTGGCGCTGGCATGATCCGGAAAAGTGCGAAGCGGTTTTCCGGACAAGATCATGCTCAAATAAGAATCCCCGCCTAAAGCGCGATGAGATTGGGTTGAATCGTCATCGCGCTTTAGCTCTTTGTTTGAGCATGATCTTTTCGGAAAACCGCTTCACACTTTTCCGGATCATGCTCTGGTTCACACCGACTGACCGGCCTTCAGCAGCGAGCAGCCGGTGATCTTCAGGCTGCCGTCGGACTGCCGCTCAAGCGTGTAGAGCGCCTCCCACGCCTCGCCATCGGCATCGATGATGTGGACGCGCTGCGCGATCCGGTCGCCTTCGCTGCGCGCCTCGCCGAACTCGAAGCTCTTGTGACGATAGACCGGCGCGTAGCCTCTCTGCACCATCGACATGAAGATATCGGCCTGCGGAAACATCTGCCGGATCGCGGGCGCTGCATAGGAATAGGCGGCTGCCGCATCGTCGTGGCTCAGCGCCTGCTCCTGCGCCCGGATCACGTCCTGTGCGGCGGTGACGTCGTCCGCCTTGGCTGACGAGGCGAGGGCAAGCAGAACGGCGGCAATGAGGAGAAGCGCGCGCATGCGGGGCTCCGTGTCGGATATCTGCTGTTACGGATCACAACCCGATCCGGTTTCCGGCACAAGTCACGAAGCCGAGGTGGCCGCTTTCAGTTCCGGATCGGACGCGGGCTTTGCTCGGCCGCCGCCGGCGACTGGCCCGCGAAGTAGAACCTGGCTGCGATCGGCGAGGAGGCGAGCCATGGCAATTGCCGGCCGTGGGTTTCCCGTTCGACCGCGAGCCCGATCTCGTTGAAGGTCCGGAACAGGCCGTAGCCCTGATGCCGGATGATGGCGGCAACCGCGCGGGTATAGGGACTGTGACCGTGATGGCCGTCGAGCGCGACGCTGCGCGGCTGGGTCGAAAACGAGATCAGCGTGCCGGGCGGCGCCTGCATCTGCGCCAGCCCGCCGGTCTTCGAGCGCACGCCGTGGCCGCGAAACGGGTTGTTGCGGCAGGCATCGAGCAGCACGAGATTGATCTTGGCGCCGGATTTCTCCATCTGCGCGAGCACGCCGGCCATGCCGACGCCCTGCATGAACACGTCGCCTTCATCGGCCGGATGGGCGTCGACCGGCACCAGGTAGTTCAGGCCGTGGGTCTCGACGCCGTGACCGGCATAATAGAACAGCGCCACGTCGGCGCCGGCCAGTTCGCGGCTGAAGGCGGTCAGCGCCTCGTCGAAGCCGCCCTTGGTCAGATCGACCAGCGCGCCGCCGCCGACCACGAAAAAGCCGAGCGAGGTCAACGTCTCCGCCATCAGCTTGGCGTCGGCGGCCGGGTTCGGCAGGTTCGGCGCGTCCCGGTAAGCGGAGTTGCCGACCACCAGCGCGACGCGCTTCTCCGCATGCGCAGCGCCGCCGACGCACAGCACGAATGCCGCGACGATCAGGCGCGACAGCAGGCTGTTTCGGCCGAACATGTAGAAGCGCTCCGCAGGACGGTGAAGCCGGGCAGTCCTGAGATTTGTCTATCGGAATGCCGCCAGGTTCGATCCTGATCGCGCCCGGTTCAAAATGACGGCGGCGTGCAGGCTGAGATCACCTCGCAGGGCTTGGCGCCGATGCAGCGGAAGCGGTGCGGGCGTCGGCTTTCGAAGTAATAGGCGTCGCCGGCGTTGAGCACCCGCCGCTCGTCGTCGACGGTGACCTCGAGCCGGCCGCTCACCACGATGCCGCCTTCCTCGCCCTCATGCTGCAGCGGCACCCGTCCGGTGTCGCTGCCGGGTTCATAGCGCTCCATCAGGATCTGCAAGCTCCGGCCGAACAGATTGTCACCGACCTGGCGGTAGGAGATCGGTTTCTTGCCGATCTCGGTCAGCTCCTCGGCGCGGTAGAACGCCTTGCGCGGCCGCTCCGGCTCGATCGCGAAGAATTCCGCCAGCCCCATCGGGATGCCGTCGAGGATGCGCTTCAGCGCGCCGACCGACGGGTTCATCTGATTGGATTCGATCAGCGAGATCGTCGAGTTGGTCACCCCGGAACGCTTGGCGAGTTCGCGCTGCGACAGTTTTGCGCGCGCGCGGATGAATCGCAGCCGTCCGCCGATATCGACGCTCATTTCAAATCCCTGTTGCAGGTGTTGCGGATCGAACAAATCCTGCCAGACCGCTCCAATCAGATCAATGGCTTGTGATGGGGCAGAAAAGGACTTGTTGCGTGGTGTGAAGCGTGATCGGAGTATGGCAACCCAGCCCTCACAGCCTTGGAGCGCCGCCGTGACCGTTCATCAGATTCCGAACACCATCAAGACCGAGTCGCTCTGGATGCCGTTTACCGCCAACCGCCAGTTCAAGAAGGCGCCGCGGCTGTTCTCCTCCGCGAAGGGCATGTACTACACCTCGGTCGACGGCCGTCAGGTGATCGACGGCTCCGCCGGCCTGTGGTGCGTCAATGCCGGCCACGGCCGTCCGCAGATCGCGGCCGCGGTCGAGCGGCAGCTCTCGACGCTGGATTTCGCACCGTCCTTCAACATGGGCCACCCGCTGGCGTTCGATTTCGCCGAACGGCTCGCCGAGATCGCGCCGAAGGGGATGGACCGCATCTTCTTCACCAATTCCGGCTCTGAATCGGTCGACACCGCGCTGAAGATCGCGCTGGCCTATCATCGCGCCAACGGCCAGGCGACCCGCACCCGGCTGATCGGCCGCGAGCGCGGCTATCACGGCGTCGGCTTCGGCGGCATGTCGGTCGGCGGCATGGTCGCCAACCGCCGCCAGTTCGCGACCCATCTGCCGGGTGTCGATCACATCCGCCACACCCACGATCTCGCCCGCAACGCCTTCGCCAAGGACCAGCCGGACCATGGCGCCGAGCTCGCCGACGATGTCGAGCGGATGGTGGCGCTGCACGGCGCCGACACCATCGCCGCCGTGATCGTCGAGCCGGTGCCGGGTTCGACCGCGGTGCTGCCGCCGCCGAAGGGTTATCTGCAGCGGCTGCGCGAGCTCTGCACCAAGCACGGCATCTTGCTGATCATGGACGAGGTCATCACCGGCTTCGGCCGTCTCGGGACGCCGTTCGCTGCCAACTTCTTCGGCGTGACGCCGGACATGATGACCACCGCCAAGGGCATCACCAATGGCAGCGTGCCCTGCGGCGCGGTGTTCGCGAAGCGCGAGATCTATGACGGGCTGATGGTCGGCCCGGACAACGCCATGGAGCTGTTCCACGGCTACACCTATTCGGCCCATCCGGTGGCCTGCGCGGCCGGCCTCGCCACGCTCGACATCTACAAGGACGAAGGCCTCCTGACCCGCGGCGCCGAGCTCGCCGGTTACTTCCGCGACGGCCTGCATTCGCTGAAGGGCCTGCCGCATGTCGTCGACATCCGCAATCTCGGCCTGATGGGTGCGATCGAGGTCTCGCCGCGCGACGGCGCAGTCGGCGCACGCGGCTACGACCTCATGGTCGATTGCTTCAACAGCGGGCTCTACCTGCGCATGAGCGGCGACTCGCTCGCAGTGTCGCCGCCCTTGATCGTCGAGAAGAAGCACATCGACGACATGGTCTCGATCCTGGGTGATGCGATCAAGCGCGTGGCCTGACAAGCGTCCCGTTTTCGAGCGAAGTGGGTACCGGTTCGCGTCGAGAAAACGCGTCAAAAGAAAATCAAAGCCCCGTTCCATCGGAACGGGGCTTTTGGCTTGAAACTTGCTGGCTCTTACACATTGCTGTCGCCGCTGCGAAGCAGGGTGGTTTCGCAGCGGCGATCTGTTTTGTCGCTGCAGGATGTGAGGAAAAGTGAAGGTCCTTGTTCTCGGCAGTGGCGTGATCGGCGTCACCTCGGCCTATTATCTCGCGCGCGCCGGCCATGAGGTCACGGTGATCGACCGCCAGGCCAAGCCCGCGCTCGAAACCTCCTTTGCCAATGCCGGCGAAGTCTCGCCCGGCTATTCCTCGCCCTGGGCCGGCCCCGGCGTGCCGGTGAAGGCGGTGAAGTGGCTGTTGATGAAGCACGGCCCGCTGGTGATCCGGCCGAAGCCGGATCCCGTGATGTGGTGGTGGCTCTTCAAGATGCTGCGCAACTGCACCTCGGCGCGCTACGCCGTCAACAAGAGCCGGATGATCCCTATCGCCGAATACAGCCGCGACTGCCTGCGGGCGCTGCGCGCCGAGATCGGCATCACGTATGATGAGCGTGACCGCGGTACCTTGCAGCTGTTCCGCTATCAGGCCCAGCTCGACGGCACCGGCGAGGACATCGCCGTGCTCAAGCAATATGGCGTGCCCTACGAGGTGCTCGATCGCGACGGCTGCATTGCCGCGGAGCCGGCGCTGGCGCAGGTGAAGGAGAAATTCGCCGGCGGGCTCCGTCTGCCGCAGGACGAAACCGGCGACTGCCATATGTTCACCCAGGCGCTGGCGTTGGAGGCCGAGAAGATCGGCGTGAAGTTCAAGTTTAACGTCGGCATTCAGGGACTGAACGCGGACACCACCCGTATCACCGGTGTTGCGACCAGCGCCGGCGTGATGACAGCTGATGCCTATGTCGTCGCGCTCGGCAGCTACTCGCCGCACCTGGTGCGGCCGCTCGGCATCTCGCTGCCGGTCTATCCGGTGAAGGGCTACTCGATCACGGTGCCGATCAAGGATGCGTCAGGCGCACCGGAATCCACCGTGATGGACGAGAGCTACAAGGTCGCGATCACGCGGCTCGGCGATCGCATCCGCGTCGGCGGCACTGCGGAGATCTCGGGCTATTCGACCAAGCTCTACGACGCACGGCGCGCGACGCTGGATCATTCGCTCACCGACCTGTTTCCGCGCGGTGGCGATCTTCCCAAGGCCACCTTCTGGTGCGGCCTGCGCCCGATGACGCCCGATGGCCCGCCGGTGATCGGCAAGACGCGCTATGCGAATCTGCATCTCAACACCGGCCACGGCACGCTCGGCTGGACCATGGCGTGCGGCTCGGGCCGGGTGCTGGCCGACATGCTTTCGGGCAAGGCGCCCGAGGTCGACACCAGCGACTTGTCGATCACCCGTTACGATCACCGGTTCGGGTAGCGATCGTCGTCCGCGAATGGCTATTCGGCGGCGTTCCTGATCTCCGGCGGCGGCGCAGGTCGTTCGGCATCGTCGCGCCGCTTCGCGGCCCAACCCGAAAGCGCGTTCGAGAACCGGTCGAGATAGAGATAGACCACCGGCGTCGTGAACAATGTCAGCGCCTGGCTCACGATCAGCCCGCCGACCATCGCATAGCCGAGCGGCTGGCGGATTTCCGATCCGGTGCCGGTGCCCAGCATCAAGGGAACGCCGCCGAGCAGCGCCGCCATCGTCGTCATCATGATCGGGCGGAAACGCAACAGGGCCGCCTTCCGGATCGATTCGCGCGGTGACAGATGTTCCTCGCGCTCGGCCGCGATCGCGAAGTCGACCATCATGATGCCGTTCTTCTTCACGATGCCGATCAGCAGAATGATGCCGATCAGCGCGATCAGCGAGAAATCGAACCCGAACGCCATCAGGATCGCCAGCGCGCCGACGCCGGCCGACGGCAGTGTCGACAGGATGGTGAGCGGATGGATGTAGCTCTCGTAGAGCACGCCGAGGATCAGATAGACCACGACCAGCGCGGCCAGGATCAATAGCGGCACCGTGCTGAGCGATTGCTGGAACGCCTGCGCGGTGCCCTGGAAGCTCGAGCTGAGCGTGCCCGGCGCGCCGATGTTGGTGACGGCCTGCTGGATGGCGTCGGTGGCCTGGCCGAGCGCCGTGCCCTGGGCGAGGTTGAAGCTGATCGTGGTCGCGGGAAACTGCCCCTGGTGGGCGATCGCCAGCGGGCGCACCGGCACCGTCGTCCATTTGCAGAACACCGACAACGGCACCTCGTCGCCCGTGGTCGGCGACTTGATGTACAGCCTGTTGAGGGTATCGAGGTTGCCCTGCAACTCCGGGAGTATCTCCAGGATCACGTGATAGCTGTTGAGCTGGGTGAAATACTGGGTGACCTGGCGCTGGCCGAACGCGTCGTACAGCGTGTCGTCGATCAGTTGCGGCTGGATGCCGTAGCGCGACGCGGTGTCGCGATCGATCGTCACCGTCAGCGTCGTGCCCTCGGTCTGCTGGTCGGTGGCGACGTCGCGCAATTCGGGCAGCGTCTTCATCTTCGCCAGAATCTTCGGCGCCCATTGGTTCAGCTCGTCGAGATTGGCATCCTGCAGCGTGTATTCGAACTGCGTCCGGGTGGCGCGGCCGCCGAGCCGGACATCCTGCGAGGCTTGCATGTAGAGGCGTGCGCCCTCGACCTTCTCGAGCTTCGGCCGCAGCCGCGCAATGATCTGCTGCGCGTCGACGTCACGCTCTTCGCGCGGCTTCAGCGTGATGTACATGCGGCCCGAGTTCAGCGCCGTGCCGCCGCCGCCGATGAATACCGCCATGCTGTCGACGGCGGGATCGGCCTGCACGATTTGGTTGAGCTCTTCCTGATGCCGCTTCATGTCGGCAAACGAGATATCCTGGGCGGTTTCCGACACCGCGTTCAGGAAGCCGTTGTCCTGTTGCGGGAAGAATCCCTTGGGAATGATCACGAACAGATAGATCGACAGTGCCACCGTCGCGAAGAAGATGCAGAGCGTCGTTCGGCTCCAGCTCAGCGCCAGGTCCAATCCCCGCTGATAGGCCTGCAACAACCGGTCGAACGCCCGCTCGCTCCATTGGTAGAGCCGGCCGTGCCTGGTTTCGCCATGCGCGCGCAGGAAGCGCGATGCCATCATCGGCGTCAGGGTCAGCGACACCACGAGGGATACGAAGATCGCCATCGCGAGCGTCACCGCGAACTCGCGGAACAGCCGGCCGATGACGCCGCCCATCAGCAGCAGCGGGATCAGCACCGCGACCAGCGAGATGCTGATCGACAGGATGGTGAACCCGATTTCGCCGGCGCCTTGCAGCGCCGCGGCGAACGGCTTCGCGCCCTGCTCGACATAGCGCGTGATGTTTTCCAGCATGACGATGGCGTCGTCGACCACGAAGCCGACCGCAATCGTCAGCGCCATCAGCGAAAGGTTGTCGAGCGTATAGCCGAACACCCACATCAGCGCGCAGGCGCCGAGCAGCGCGAGCGGAACCGTTATTGCGGGAATGACCGTGGCCCAGAAGCTGCGCAGGAAGATGAAGATCACCATGACGACCAGGACGATGGTGATGAGCAGCGTGATCTGCACGTCTTCGACCGCGGCGCGGATGGTCAATGTCCGGTCGCTGATGATCTTGATCTTGACGGCCGGCGGGATCGCCGCGATCAGTCTCGGAAGTTGCGCCTTGATCCTGTCGACCGTTCCGATGACGTTGGCGCCCGGCTGCTTGAAGATGACGAGGAACACGCCGCGTTTGCCGTCGGCCCAGGCAGCCTGCTTCATGTCTTCCGGCCCGGCGACGGCTTGCCCGATGTCGCGAATCCGCAACGGGCCGCCGTTGCGGTAGGCGATGATGACGTCGTTCCAGTCCTTGGCATCGAGCAGTTGATCGTTGGCGTAGATCGTGTAAGCGCGCCTCGCGCCGTCGATATTGCCCTTCGGACTGTCGACCGTCGTGATCGCGATCTGGCTGCGGACGTCTTCCAGCGACAGCCCCTTGGCCACCAGCTTGGCGGGATCGATCTGGACGCGGATCGCGGGCTTCTGCTGCCCGCCGATGAACACCTGGGCGACGCCTGAAATCTGGCTGATCTGCTGCCCGAGCTGGGCGTCGACCGCGTCACTCACCCTGATCAGGGGCAGCGTGTCCGAGGTCGCCGACAACAGCAGGATGGGCGAGTCCGCCGGGTTGACCTTGCGATAGGTCGGCGGTGACGGCAGGTTCTTGGGCAACTGGCCGCTCGCCGCGTTGATCGCCGCCTGGATATCGTTGGCAGCGCCGTCGATGTTGCGGTTCAGATCGAACTGGATGGTGACCGAGGTCGAGCCGAGCGAGCTCGTCGAGGTCATTTGCGCGATCCCGGGAATCTGCGCGAACTGCCGCTCCAGCGGTTGCGCGACCGAGGAGGCCATGGTTTCGGGGCTGGCGCCGGGCAGGCTTGCGGATATCTGGATGGTCGGAAAATCGACTTGGGGCAGCGGCGCGACCGGCAGCAGCGGATATGCGACCATGCCGACGAACAGGATGCCGGCCATCAGCAGCGAGGTGCCGATCGGGTAGCGGACGAAGGGAGATGAGATGCTCTCGTTCATTTCTGTGGTCCAAATGAACGGCAGGCGCATCTTTTCCCGAACGTCGGGAGTCGTCCTCGAAAGCTCGAGCGCGAACGCGCGGTTTCCTCGCCATGACCTGTTGGTGGATCGCGAAGCAATGCTTCGTGTCTACCGGTTTCCTGCGAGGATAATCATTGTTGAGCCCGTCGCGCGAATGGAAACGGCGGAGCGGCCATTCGACCTTCGTTCTACTGCCAGGCAGCCATGTGAGGTTTCGGGCAACATCAAGCGTGTCGTTGGCTTGAAGAAGGTCTAATGATGCAACATTCGCGACTATCGGCTCATTTGGCGTTCGGCGATGTCGAACGCGCCCTGCATGGCGGTCGGCAATCCGGCGCCAGCACGTCGAACCTGCCGAACAGCAACAGCCCCCGACTAACCCGCGGTCAGGACAGGCAACGACGACAAAAGCCCGGCACGATGGCCGGGCTGATCGTTAGTATTTCCGAGAGCTAGTATTTCCAAGACTTGGCAATGCCGGTGGTCTACCGGAGTGCAGATCATGCCGTCGGTTCACTTTTGAACATTGACGGGGGTCGCCCGTAGTCGCCCGGATGAGGCAACGGGCCGCACGAACGCGCATCCGGCTGGCTGCGACCCCTCAACCTCCGTGGCTGCGAAGGTCTTCGTAGGCGGCCTCTCGCTTCGACAGCCCGTCGTCGGCCATGATCGCGTAGAATGCGCGTCGGCGCCGGACGATCAGAACGATCGTCCAGGCCATGGCTCCGAAAACCGCAATCGTACAGAGGATCGCAAGCGGACGCAGGCCGAAGTATGCCGAAATCCATGTGAGCACGAGTCCTGCTGCGATCAACGATGCCGCTGTGGTGAACTTGCGCCGGCAACGTTGCTCTTCGATTCGCCAGCGTCGGTCAGCTTCAGGCGAGGGCCCTCGTCGCATGGCTATCGCGTCTTGCGCTTGGTCTGGTGGGACTTGGCGGCCGGGCCGTCGGCTGAAGGCTGCACCCTGAGCCCGTCCACGAACACATCCAGCAGCCGCAGCGCGGTCGCCTGCCAGCCGGGCTGGTCGTGCATGTAGCACATGCCGATCAACGCGCGCAGCACGTCCTCGGCGCTGATGTCATCGCGAATCGCGCCGGCGGCGACCGCGCGCGCCAGCAGGGTGCCGATCGCCTTGGTCAGCCGGTCGAACGAATAGGCATGCAATTCGCTCGGGCCGTGCGCGACCAGCGCAAGTGCTGCCACCATGCCCTTCTTGGTGGCGACGAATTCGACATTGGCGCGCAGCCAGCGCCTCAGCGCCTCGACCGGCTCGGGGGCGCATTGCAGTTGCTCGGCAAGGTCGCCAAGCTGCTCGACCTCGCGGCGATAGACCGCCTCATACAGCGCCTCGCGGGTCGGGAAGTGGCGATAGAGCGTGCCGATGCCGACGCCGGCATGGCGCGCCACCGCTTCCAGGCTCGCCTCGCTGCCGCCCGCCGAGAACACCGACTTGGCGGATTCCAGCACGCGCTCGCGGTTGCGCACCGCATCCGCGCGCGGCTTGCGGACAATTTCAGTTGATCGACCGGCCATTGCTTTTTCTTTTCACCCTCCCTTGTAAACGGAGGTGGCCTCCGTATATGGCGACCAGCATCCGGCCTGACAAGGCGCGCCGAACCTCCGTCGGCGGGCCACGGGCGCGCTTTGCCTCGATTCAACCCGACCATACACGGATCGGAGCCCTGCATGAATCTTCCAATCACGCTCACCATCAACGGTATCAGCCGGGAGATCGCCCTCGACGATCCCCGCGTCACGCTGCTCGACCTCTTGCGCGAGCGGCTCGATCTCACCGGCACCAAGAAGGGCTGCGATCGCGGCCAGTGCGGCGCCTGCACCGTCCTGGTCGACGGACGCCGCATCAATTCCTGCCTCGCGCTCGCCGTCAGCCATGACGGCGCCGAGATATTGACCATCGAGGGCATCGCTGCTGGCAACGAGCTGCATCCGGTGCAGGCCGCCTTCATCGCCCATGACGGCTTCCAGTGCGGTTTCTGCACGCCGGGCCAGATCATGAGCGGCATCGGCCTGATCCGGGAGGGGCAGGCGGGCTCCGATCCGGAGCGGGTGCGCGAATGCATGAGCGGCAATCTCTGCCGTTGCGGCGCCTATGCCGGGATCACCGAGGCCGTGCTCGAAGCGCAGACAAACATGACCGCCGACACGACCCACGCAAAACAGAGGCGCTCCGCATGATGAATTTCGATTATGTCCGGCCGGCCAATGTCACGGATGCGATCGCGGCGGCAAGCGAGACGGGCGCGGCCTATCTCGCCTCCGGCACCAATCTGCTCGATTTGATGAAGGGCGGCGTCAGCCGGCCGAGTCGTCTGGTCGACGTCACGCGTCTGCCCGGGCTCGATCGCATCGAGCATCTCGCCGACGGCTCGTTGCGGATCGGCGCGCTGGTGCGCAACGCCGATCTCGCGCATGACGCCGAGTTCGCACGCAATTATCCCGCAATCGCCGAGGCATTGCTCTCGGGTGCCTCCGCGCAGCTGCGCAACGCGGCCACGGTCGGCGGCAATCTGATGCAGCGGACGCGTTGCGCCTATTTCTATGATGCCGGCAGCGCCTGCAACAAGCGCTGGCCCGGTGCCGGTTGTGATGCGCTGCACGGCGAGAACCGGTTGCACGCGGTGCTCGGCTGGAGCGAGGGCTGCATCGCGACCCATCCGTCGGATTTTTGCGTGCCGCTGGTGGCGCTCGACGCGACGGTCGAGATCGAGGGCAAAGGCGGCCGGCGCGAATTGCCGCTCGAGGCGCTGCATCGCCTGCCCGGCGCGGCGCCGGAGCGCGAGACCGAGCTGGAGCGCGGCGATCTGATCGTTGCGATGCGGCTGCCGGCCGCGGCGAAGCCGTTTGCCGCGCATGCGCGCTACATCAAGGTCCGCGAGCGTACGTCCTATGCGTTCGCCGTGGTCTCCGCCGCAGCCAATTTGCGGATCGAGGACGGCAAGATCCGCGAGGCCCGGCTTGCGCTCGGCGGCATCGCGGCCAAGCCGTGGCGGTCGCGCGAGGCCGAGCAGCTGCTCGCGGACCGCGCGCCCGATGCGGCCGCCTACCGCGAGGCGGCCCGCGCCGCGCTCGCGGGCGCAAAACCCTCCGGCGACAACGCCTACAAGATCGAGCTCGCGCAGCGCATCGTGGTGCGTGCGCTCACCCTTGCTGCCGCTGGCACGCCGGCGCGCATGCCCGCGCTGCCCGGCTCTCCCTTCTCATCTCTCGCAGGAGCGTGACGCATGACGCTTGAGATCAACCCGACCCGCGACCCCGCCCATCTCCGCCACGGCTCGAATATCGGCCAGCCGCTGACCCGCGCCGACGGCGTGCTGAAGGTGACCGGCAAGGCGCGCTATGCCGCCGACAATCATCCGCCCGGCATGCTCTATGCCGTGATCACGACGAGCTGCATCGCACGCGGTCGCGTCAAATCGCTCGACGTCGCCGCCGCGAAGCGCCACCCCGGCGTGGTCGACGTGATGACGCCGTCGCACAAGCCGGAACTGGCGGAAGACCCCGACGCCAAGGGCAATCCGTTCGCCTTCAGGATGGAGCTCCTGCAGAGCGACGAGGTACGTTACGCCAACCAGGCCATCGCGGTCGTGATCGCCGAGACGCTGGAGGCCGCGACCGAGGGCGCCGCGCTGCTGTCGCCGCGCTACCAGGTCGAGATCGCCCGCGTCGGCCTCGACGCCGGCGAGCCCTACGTGCCGCCGGTGGTCGGGATCGGCCATCCAGCCGAAGTCGTTCACGGCGATATCGCTGCCGGCTTCGCGGCGGCATCGAAACTGACGGATGCGACCTATGAGACGCCGCCGCAGTACCACAACGCAATGGAGCCGCATGCGATCGTCGCAATGTGGGACGGCGACCGGCTGTTTCTGGACACGCCGAGCCAGGGCATGGCGATGGCGCAGATGCGGATCGGCGGCCTGTTCGGGATTCCGCCCGGCAATATTCACATCAACAGCCCGTTCCTCGGCGGCGGTTTCGGCTCCAAGGGCTTGATCTCCGGACCGCAGGTGCTCGGCATCATGGCGGCAAAGCTGGTTGGGCGTCCGGTCAAGCTGGTGCTGCGGCGGAGCCAGATGTATGGCCCGGTCGGCCACCGTCCGCCGACGCGGCAGCGGCTGCGCATCGGCACCGACGATGCGGGAAGGCTGACCGCGATCGAGCATCGCGCGCGCATCACCACGTCGAGCTTCGACGATTTCTACGAGCCCGCCGCCGACGCCTCGCACACGCTCTATGCCAGCCCTGCGATCCGTACCGCGCACGAAGCGGTGCGCGTCGACACCGGCACGCCGCTGTTCATGCGCGCACCGGGCGAAGCCACCGGTTCGATCGCGCTCGAGAGTGCCATCGACGAGGCGGCGTTCGCCTGCGGCATCGATCCGCTGGAATTCCGGCTGACCAACTACGCCGACGTCGAGCCGACCACCGGCAAGCCGTTTTCGTCCAAGGCGCTGCGCCAGTGCTATGCCAGGGCCGCCGAACGCTTCGGCTGGGCGCGACGTCCATTGCAACCGAAGCAAATGCGCGACGAGAACGGCTTTCTGGTCGGCTGGGGCATGGGCACCGCGACCTTCCCGGCGCTGATGTTCCAGGGCAACGCCCGCGCTGTGATCCGCGCCGACGGGCGCGGCGTGATGGAGACCGGCGCCCACGACATGGGGCAGGGCGCCTGGACCGCGCTGGCGCAGATCTCGGCCGACCAGCTCGGCCTCGATCTCGACCAGGTCACGTTCCGCTCCGGCACCTCCGATCTGCCGGATGCCGGCATTGCCGGAGGCTCGGCGCATACCGCAACCGTCGGCGCTGCAATCCACAGCGCGGGTGCGGCCGTCATCGCCAAGCTCGCCGAGCTCGCGACCTCGGACCAGCGTTCGCCGCTGTTCGGCGCCGGCAATGCCGGTGTGGTCGCGCGCGGCGGGCGGCTCCATCGCCGCGACGACGACGCGCGCAGCGAAAGCTATGCCGACATCCTCACGCGCGCCGGCGTCGCCGAGGTCGAGGCCAGCGGCACGGGCGCGGCCGATCCTGCGGCGCAGTCGCAATATGCGATGCATTCGCACGGCGTGGTGTTCGCCGAGGTCAAGGTCGATCCGGAGCTCGGCCAGATCCGCGCCAGCCGGATGGTCGGCGCCTTCGCCGCCGGCCGCATCATTAATCCGCTGATGGTGCGAAGCCAGCTCTATGGCGGCATGATCTGGGGCTTGTCGTTCGCGCTGCATGAGGAGGCGGTGATGGATCAGCGCTCCGGCCGCATCCTCAACGCCAACCTCGCCGAATATCATGTGCCAGTGAATGCCGACGTGCCGCCGATGGAGGTAATCACGGTCGACGAGCACGATCCGCACGTCAACGCGCTCGGCATCAAGGGCGTCGGCGAGATCGGCATCACCGGCAGCGCGGGCGCCGTCGCCAACGCCGTCTGGCACGCCACCGGCATCCGCGTGCGGCGGTTTCCGATCCGGATCGAGGAAGTGGCGATGGGGTTGTCGGTTTGATGCGTCTTGGCGCAGTAGCTAACGGTGTCGTCCCGGCGAAGGCCGGGACCCATAACCACGAATGTGGGTTGTGGCGCGACGCTGGGGCCGCAAGCGTTCTTGAATAACAAGACCTTGTGGTAATGGGTCCCGGCCTTCGCCGGGACGACGTGGAGAGAGCGGGGCCTCACCCCGCCGCCGTCACGCTATTCACCCACAGCACGACGGCCTTCGCATCATGGGCCGGATTGGCGAACCGGTGCGGCCGGCGGCTGGCGAACCGGAAGCTGTCGCCCTGCTTCAACGTCCACGTTTCCGCATCCACCGTCAGGGTCATCTCGCCGGCAAGCACGAGGCCGGCTTCCTCGCCGTCATGGGTGTAGAACTCGTCGCCGGTGTTGCCGCCGGGTTCGAGATGCACCAGGAACAGGTTGAGCCGGCTCTCGCTGCCGGCCGGACTGAGCAACTGCTTTGAAATCCCGGTGCGCCAAAGCTTCAGCTCGGCGCGCTGCACCTCGCGCGTGACGACGCCGTTCGCGGCACCGTCGTCATTCGGCGCAGCCCCGAACAGCGCGGCGATGCCGACGCCGAGCACGTCGGCGAGCGTCGCCAGCACACGCAGCGAGGGCGACGACAGGCCGCGCTCGATCTGGCTGATGAAGCCGATCGAGAGCTTTGTCCGCGCGGCGATGGTCTCGAGCGACATTGCCTTGGCACGCCGCAAATCGCGGATGCGGCGGCCGACCGCGAGATCCATCGGCGGTTCGGCGGCCTTCTTGACGGGCCTCTTCGCAATGCGGCGCGCGGTCGCAGGCCGCGCTGCCGCCACTTTGCGCATTCTCTTGCCGCCGCTCACGTCAGTCCGCTTCCTTCATGTGCATGAAAACCGCTTGCATTGGCCGCGGTTTCGTGACCACAATTTCATATTGGTGAAAATAGGCCGGAACGGCGTCGCCCGCAACATCCGTCTGGAAACAGGGCGACGCGGCATCGGGCCAGCTTCAAGAGGAGTTGCGATGTCGTTTCAGCGTCTGGTCCAGGCCGCGTTGGCGGCGCTTGCGGTTGTCATCGGCGCGCCGTCACAGGCGCAGCAGGTCATCAAGGTCGGCTCGACGCCGACCGGCATCCCCTTCACCTTCCTCGACACCAAGACCAACACCATCCAGGGCATCATGGTCGATCTCGCCACCGAGGTCGGCAAGGAAGCCGGCTTCACCGTGCAGATCGAGCCGATGCAGTTCTCGGCGCTGATCCCGTCGCTGACCGCGAACAAGATCGACATCATTGCGGCTGCGATGTTCGCCACAGCGGCGCGCAAGGAGGTGATCGACTTCTCCAGCGACGTCTACACCTATGGCGAGGGCCTGGTGGTGCCGAAGGCCGACACCAAGGCCTACACCTCGCAGGAGGAGCTGAAGGGCACGGTGGTCGGCGCCCAGGTCGGCACGGCCTTCGTCGATGCGCTGAAGAAGACCGGGCTGTTCAGCGAGGTCAAGGTCTACGATACCATCCCCGACATCCTGCGCGACGTGAATGCGGGCCGCCTGAAGGCCGGCTTCGCCGACTATCCGATCCTCGCTTACAATCTGCAGCAGGGCAGTTTTGCCGACGTGCGGCTGGTCGACAGCTATAAGCCCGTCACCGTCGGCACCGTCGCGATCGGCGTCCGCAAGAGCGACACCGAACTGCTCGCCAAGATCAACGCCTCGCTGGCGAAGCTGAAGGCCAACGGCACGATTGCGAAGATCCTGCAGAAATGGGGCCAGAAGGCCGACGCTTCGTGATGACGGGGACGCAGCGAATCTCTCCCCTCGTCGTCCCGGCGAAGGCCGGGACCCATAACCACAGGGTTGAGTTGTTGAGGAAGGCTGTGGCCCCAGCGTCCGCAATAATGACCGTCGGTGGTTATGGGTCCCGGCCTTCGCCGGGACGACATCGAGTATGTTGCGTCATCGAGAGTCATACGTTCACAGTCTCTCAGAATGACGGTGGTGGTGTTCGAACCCGTGCGGCGACCAGATACATCTAGCCGATGCAAAAGTTCTTCCATGACGCCGTCGAGTTCGTGCCGATCCTGCTGCAGGGAGTCTGGCTGACCATCGTCGTCACCATCGGCTCGCTCATGCTGTCGACCGTGCTCGGGCTGGTGTGGGCACTGATGCGGGTGTCCGGCATCGGTATCCTCACCGGCCTCAGCGCCGCGCTGATCAACGTGATCCGCGGCATCCCGATCATCGTGCTGCTGTTCTACATCTATTTCGTGATGCCGGATTTCGGCATCGCGCTATCGGCGCTGCAGGCCGCGATCATCGGGCTCGGCATCGCCTATTCGGCCTATCAGGCGGAAAACTTCCGCGCCGGCATCGAGGCGATCGACAAGGGCCAGATCGAGGCGGCGCAGACCATCGGCATGGGCTGGTGGCTCACGATGCGCCGCGTGGTGCTGCCGCAGGCGGTGCGGATCATCCTGCCGCCCTACGGCAACATCATGATCATGATGCTGAAGGATTCCTCGCAGGCCTCGACCATCACGGTCGCCGAGCTGGCGCTGCAAGGCAAATTGATCGCCTCCTCGACCTTCAAGAACACCAGCGTGTTCACGCTGGTGGCGCTGATGTATCTCACCATGAGCATCCCGCTGATCCTGCTGGTTCGTCACTTCGAGAAGCAGGCGAGCCGCAAATGATCGAGCTCCGCGACGTCCACAAGAGCTTCGGCAAGGTCGAGGTGCTGAAGGGCATCACCGCCTCGGTCGCGAAGAGCGAGGTGGTCTGCATCATCGGTCCGTCAGGTTCGGGCAAGTCGACCATCCTGCGCTGCATCAACGGGCTTGAGAGCTACGACCAGGGCGACATCACGGTCGAAGGCGCGCGCGTCAATCGCGACGACAAGTCGATCGTCGCGGTCCGCACCCAGGTCTCGATGGTGTTCCAGCGCTTCAACCTGTTCCCGCATCGGACAGCGCTCGAGAACGTCATCGAGGGGCCGCTGTTCGTGAAGAAAGAGCCGCGCGATCGGGCGCTCGCCCGCGGCCGTGCGTTGCTGGCGCAGGTCGGCCTCGCCGACAAGGCCGACGTGCACCCGGCAAAACTCTCCGGCGGCCAGCAGCAGCGCGTCGCGATCGCGCGTGCGCTCGCGATGCAGCCGAAGGCGATCCTGTTCGACGAGCCGACCTCGGCGCTCGATCCGGAACTGGTCGGCGAGGTGCTGTCGGTGATGCGCAAGCTCGCCGATGACGGCATGACCATGGTGGTCGTCACCCACGAGATGGGCTTTGCCCGCGACGTCGCCGACCGCGTGCTGTTCATCGACGGCGGTGTCATCGTCGAGCAGGGCGCCGCGAAATCCGTCCTCAACCAGCCCCAGCACCCGCGCACCCAGGACTTCCTGCGCCGCGTGCTGCATCCGCTGTGATCCGGTACCATCCAATGAACGCTTCTGTCCGTCTCCCGTTGCCGCCAAGCCTCTACGCCGACACCGCCGTGGAAGCGACGCCGACCCCGCCGCTCACATCGGACACCAGCGTCCCCGTAGCGATCATCGGCGGCGGCTTCACCGGCCTCTCCACCGCGTTGCATCTGGCCGAGCGCGGCGTGCTTGCCACCGTGCTGGAGGCGCAGGAGCCCGGCTGGGGCGCCTCCGGCAACAATGGCGGGCAGACCAATCCGGGGCTGAAGCACGATCCCGACCGGATCGAGGCCGATTTCGGCGCCGACCTCGGCCGCCGCATGATCGACTTCTCCTATGGCACCACCAACTTCACCCACGAGCTGATCCGCCGCTACCAGATCCCCTGCGAGGCGCGGCAGAACGGCACGCTGCGCGCCGCCTATAACGAGGCCAGCGCGGCGGCGATCGCCGCGACCGCGAAACAATGCATCGCGCGCGGCATGCCCGTAAAACTGCTCGACGCCGCCGAGATGCGCGCGATGACCGGCAGCGACCGCTATCTCTGCGCGATGCTCGATGCCCGCGGCGGCGATCTGCATCCGCTGAGCTACGCCCGTGGGCTGGCGCGCGCCGCGATCGGCGCGGGCGCTGCCGTTCATGGCGAGACGCCGGCGCTGGCGCTCCGCCGCGACGGCAGCCGCTGGCGGATCGAGACGCCGCGCGCCGTGGTGCATGCCGACAAGGTGTTGCTCGCCACCAACGGCTTCACGGATGATCTCTGGCCGGCGCTTCGCCGCAGCATCGTACCGGTGTTCTCCTCGATCGCGGCCACGGCGCCGCTGTCCGATGCGGTCGCACGTTCGATCATGCCTGGTCGCCCGGTGCTCTACGAGAGCGGCCACATCACGGTCTATTACCGCATCGACGCGCGCAACCGCCTCTTGATGGGCGGCCGCGGCCCGATGCGCTGGATCAGCAAGCCTGCCGACGTCGCCTATCTCATCAGCTATGCCGAGCGGCTGTGGCCGCAGCTCAGGGGCACGAGCTGGACCCATGGCTGGAACAGCCGCCTCGCCATCACCGCCGATCACTATCCCCATGTCCACGCACCCGCCGAGAACCTTTTGATCTCGCTCGGCTGCAACGGCCGCGGCGTCGCGCTCTCGACCGCGATGGGCGCGCAGCTCGCCAGCCGCCTGGTCGAGGGCGACAAGGCTGAGATCGACATGCCGATCACGGGCATCAAGCCGATGCCGATGCACGCCTTCTGGCGGGTCGGCGTCACTGCCGCGGTCCTGACCGGGCGCCTGCGCGACCGGCTCGGAGTGTGAAGCCGCCCACAGAACTGTAGAATGCGCTGGGCTATTACGGTGAGTCGGATATATTCGCAGTCTTCAGCGAAAGGCTGTTTATGCAGTGCGAGCGATGCGGTCATGCAAACCGGGCTGGCAACGATTATTGTGAAGATTGCGGTGCGGCGTTAGGCCTCAAATGTGATTCCTGCCAACATGTGAACGGTCCCTCCAGCCGGTTCTGCGGCCGTTGCGGCACGCCGCTCGGTGGCGCGGGCGGCGCGCGTGCCGACCAGCCCTCGCAGCGGTTGCTCCGCTCGCTCAGCACCAAGGGCGGCGAACGCAAGAGTCTCACGCTGTTGTTTGCCGATATCCGCAATTCGACCAACCTGATCGACAGCCTCGGCGATCCCGAGCTCGGCATGCGGCGCCTGGAGCCGGTGCTCGACCTGATGAAGGAGGCCGTCCACCGCTACGACGGCATCGTCAACAAGATCCAGGGCGACGGCGTGATGGCGCTGTTCGGGGCGCCGCCGCGGCCGCATGAGGACCACGCCGTCCGTGGCTGCCTCGCGGCGCTTGCGATGCAGGATTCGATCGCACGGCTGGCCGATCCCGGCATGCAGATCCGGGTCGGGCTGCACACCGGCGAGGTGGTCGTCCAGACCGTCGAAAATACCATCTACCAGACCTACGACGCCGCCGGCGCCAACGTCCATATCGCCAACCGCATGGAGCAGATGGCGGAGGAGGGCGCGATCCTGATCACCCGGGACACCTATGCCGGCGCAAGGCAGTTCGTCGAGGTCATGCCGCTCGGCATGCAGGCGATCCGCGGTATCGCCACGCCGGTCGAGGTTTTCCGGCTGACCGGTCTGCTCAGCGCGCCCGCGAGCGACATCTTCCGCAGCGGACGGCGCCTCACGGCGATGGTCGACCGGACCGAGCAGACGGCGGCCCTGGAATATGAGCTGTCGCGCGCGGTCGGCGGCGACGGCCGGGTGGTCGGCATGGTCGGCGATGCCGGCATCGGCAAGAGCCGCCTGTGCTTCGAGTTCGCCGAGAACTGCCGCCGCAGGGGCATCCGCGTCTATGAGGCCCGCGTGCTGGCGCATGGCCGCGCGACGCCGTTCCAGCCCGTGCTCGAACTGTTGCGCGACTATTTCGGCATCCAGGCCAAGGAGCCGATCGATACATCCCGGCGTCGCGTCATCGACCGCTTTGCCGAGATGGGCTTGTCGAACCAGGACCTGCTGGTGCTGCTGGAGTTTCTCGGGCTCGCCGATCCGGACCATCCGGCGCCGAAGCTCGATCCGCGCGCGCTCAAGCTGCAACTGCTCGAGCTGGTTCGTACGCTGGTCCGGGCGCGCCCCGGCGACATGTCGACCGTCATCCTGATCGAGGATCTGCATTGGATCGACGCGGCGAGCGAGGAGTTCGTCGAGGCGCTGGTCGATGCGATCGTCGGCACGGCGACGCTGCTGCTGGTCAATTTCAGGCCGGGCTTCTCCGCCGCGTTCATGCAGCGGTCCAACTATCGCCAGATCGCGATACCGCCACTGGCGTGGTCGGAATCGAACGAGCTGCTGCGCGAGCATTTCGGCCGGCATCCCTCGCTGGCCCTGCTGAGCAGCAACGTCATCGAGCGCGCGCAGGGCAATCCGTTCTTCATCGAGGAGCTTGCCAACTCCGTCGTCGAGCGCGGCAATGTGGAAGGCGAGCGCGGCAACTACCGGCTCAGGCATGGCATCGATGCGGTGCCGCTTCCTGCGACGGTGCAGGCCGTCGTCGCCGCCCGCATCGATCATCTCGAGGACGTCGCCAAGGGGGTGCTGGAAACCGCGGCCGTGATCGGCCGGCTGGTCGCGATGTCGGTGCTGCGTCCGGTCGCGGCGCTGCCCAACGACGATCTGCTGGAAGCCATCTCGCAGCTCCGGCAGGCCGAGTTGCTGTACGACCTGCCGCCCTATGACAAGGGACTGCTCGCGTTTCGCCATCCCCTGATCCAGGAGGTGGCCTACGCAACCCAGCTGCGGTCGCGGCTGACCACGCTGCACGCCACCGTGGCCAAGGCGATCGAGAGCTTCGACTGGGGCAGGCTCGACGAGTTTGCCGGGTTGCTCGCCTATCACTACGAGGCCGCAGGCCAGCCGCTGGAGGCGGTCGCCCATCTGCAACGGGCGGCGCGCTGGATCGGCAAGACCAATTCCGCCGAGGCGTTGAAGAGCTGGAAGAAGGTTCGCGCTTTGCTGCAGGACCAGCCGGCATCCGAATATGTCGACCGGCTGCGGGCGATGTCGAGCGGCCAGATCCTCAATTTCGGCTGGCGCGAGGGAATGTCAGCCGAAGAGGTCAAGCCTTACGCCGAAGAGGCGATCAAATACGCGCGCACGGCGGACCGGATGAACGAGCCGATCCTGCTCGGCGCCTATGGCCGGATCCTGGCCGCGACCGCGGCGGCCGACGACTATGTCAATCTGGTGCAGGACGCGGTGAAGCTCACCTCCGACACCGGCGACGTCGGACGGTTTGCCACGGTCAACGCCATGCTGAGCCAGGCGTTCTTCCTGTCGGGTCGCCTCGGCGAGGCGCTGGACGCCGGCCAGGTGGCGCTTGCGACCATTGCCGAGCAGGGCGGTTTCGACAACAACGTCACCCTCGGCCTCAACCCCAACCAGATCCTCGGCTTCGACGTCGAGCACTGGATCAAGTGTCTCAGCACCCGGATCCTGGTCCGGCTCGGCCGGTTCGACGAGGCCGAGCAGCGGATCGCCGAGGTGCTGCGGGCCGAGCCGGAGCGTTTCGCGGCGGTCGTGCAGTTCATCCCGCATTTCGCGATGGTCGAGATGGCCTGGCGGCGCAGCCGGCCGGAACTCGCCAAGCCGCATGCCGCCAGGATCGCCGAATTGGCCGAGCAGTCCGGAACGCCCTACCTGCGGGTCGCCGCGGTCGCAAGCGCGGGCCTTGCCAGCGCCGCGGCGGGTGACTTCAGGGTCGCCGCGCCGCAGCTTCGGGAGGCGATCGACTTTGCACGCTCGGCGCGCGCCGGCCTGGAGTTCGAGGCGCGCATGCTCGCCGACCTGACCGAAGCGCTTTATCTCGCCGCCGACTTTGATGCCGCCCTGCAATCGGCCGACGAGGCGCTCACGGTCGCGCGGCGCAGGACGGATCGCGTTGCCGAGCTGCACGCGACCGTGCTGCGCGGCCTGATCGTTTGCGCGCTCGGCAACACATCGCATGACGAGCTTGACGCGCTTGTCAGCGCAGCCCAGAATCTGCTGGACGTGTCCGGGGCAGCCTATTTCGAGCCACAGCTCGATCAGCTTCGATTGCACCTCGAGCGACGCCGCTAACATCATTTTTATTTCTCGAAGCAAGCTACTGAGGGGGTTTTCATGGGAAGAGCTATTCAAGACGAGACGACGCGCGACGTGCTGGAACTGCTGAACAAGCGGTTCGGCCCGGCCGGGATCGCGGAGATGGTCGAGCTGCAGAAGGAATTCGACATCTTCTCGCCCAAGCATCCGCTCGAGCAATCTTTCAAGCTGATCGGGATCGAGCCGAGCGACCGGGCCGAGCGCCAGCGCTGGTACACCTTCCTCGGCACGTTGAAGGACTATCCCTCCGACGTGGCCAATGTGAGCGGCTACAACCGGGTGATCCAGGCGTTCCGGCATGCGCTCACGCAGGGCTCGCTCCTGCCGGTGTTCGTCGGCGTTCACGCCATGAAGGACAATGCGCAGGTGACGTTCGCATCCGAGGGCGGAACCCCGCTGATCTACTCGACCCAGCCGTACCGGGTGCTCTCGATTCCGACCAAGCCGAGCCAGGTTGCCCGCAAGGAAGCCGCTGACGCAGCCAAGCAGCGGCGGGCCAAGAAGGCCAAGAAATGAATAAGTGAGTAATGGGCAAGACATGAGCATCGCGGCGGAGACCGCAGGTTCCGGCGCTCAACGCGACCGGGCACGGTTCTCCGGCCTGTATGCCGATGTCGAATCCTACTACAGCGCGCGGGTGGCCGAATTCGGCGCTACCCCGCGCGGGGTGGACTGGTCCTGCCAGGCCACCCAGGAGCTTCGCTTCGTCCAGTTGCTGAAGCTCTGCGATTTTTCCGCGCCGTTCAGCCTGAACGACATCGGCTGCGGATACGGCGCGCTGTGCGCCTACCTCGCCAGGCGCCATCCGCAAGCCGTCATCGACTATCTCGGGACCGACCTGTCGCTTGCCATGATCAGGCGTGCGCGCCGCCGCTTCTCGGCGCCGGGGCGGCGTTTCAAGCTTGCCAGGGGCAGCCCGCGCGTTGCGACCTATTCGGTCGCCAGCGGTATCATGAACGTCAATGTCGGCAGCTCCCGCCCATCCTGGGAGGCGTTTGTCGCCGAGATGCTCACCGACCTCCGCCGCGCCAGCGAGCGCGGCTTCGCCGTCAACTTTGTCACCGGCACGGCAGAAGCGGATGCCGCCGGGGTGCAGCTCTATCGCACCAGCCCCGGGCCGTGGATTCGCTACTGCGAACGCGAGCTCGGCTGCACCGTCAGCACGGTCGAAGGCTACGGGATGGACGAAGTCACCCTGCTGGCGCGATGCAACGCTGCCTGATCGACCGGAGCGATCGCGTCGCCCTCGGCACCGGCCGCCTTATTCGTCCAAATGGGCGCATTGCGCGAGAAAACGATAGCTATTTGCGGCGATAGCGCGCACGGTCGGTCGTGATGGAAAACGTGGCTCTTGTTCGTCGAAGCGTGGGGTCGATCTGTCGGACGCGCAACGCAGCGACGAATGTGCCGTCATGACCGAGCCTCCGATCGATCTCGACAAGCATCGCGGCCTGGCTGCGCAAAAAGCCACCGACATCCGTCGCGTGATCGCCGACGTCGAGGTCAACGCCAAGATGCTGCGCGAACGTCAGGCGGCCGTGGAGCTCCAGCTCGTCGCGGTCCCGGCCTCGTCATGGCCGGAGGCCGTCGAAAAGGCGCGCTACGTGCTGAATCTGTATGCCGCCGGTCTGGCGCCCACCGATACGCATCACCGTGACCTTGTGGCGGCGGTGCTGGCCGACCTGACCCGGCTTGCCGGCGAGAGTTGAACGGGCCGAATCGTCGACCCGCACGAGTCCGAAGCCGAGTGCTTGCGCCGGATCGCCGAGATCAATCCTCAGCCGGCCCAAGAAGAAGTGACCGTCACGGGAGCCCGCAGCACCCGCGCTCCAACAACCGGAAGGCAGCTCGCATGACGCTGATGCGCGGTAATGTCGGGGGCTATGAATTCAATCGCATGGTGGTGCTGTTCTCGATGATGGATGGCACCAGGGAGATTCCGTGCGCGATCAGCGCCGCGGCAATGGACGAGATCGAGCACGTCTCGCGGACTGCGGCCGACCAGCGCGAACAGCAATTCCAGCGGTTGCGGGATCGCATCGAGCAATGCGCATCGCGCAAATTCGACGCGCGGGAGTTCGAAGGCAATCCTCCGGGCATCATTTTGCGCGGCATCGATTTTCGCGGTCGCGGATGCTAGAGCATGATCCGAAAAAGTGTGAAGCGGTTTTCCGAAAAGATCATGCTCAAACAAAGAGCTAAAGCGCGATGACGATTCAACCCAATCTCGTCGCGCTTTAGGCCGATAACTGAGCATCGGAACAACGCCGCGGCATGCTGAGCGGTCGCGGCTTGCTGTGATCTCAGCGGCCGTATCGTCGAACGACCGCCGCCAGATCTACTTCTTTTTGCCGGAGCCGATGGCCGGCTGCCATCCGGCGGTCTTCTGGCTGGGCGCCGCAGCGATGGTCTTGATCTTCTCCTTCTTGGGCTTCTTGGCTTCTCGATTGCTTCTTTGCTCGCCCTTGGCCATGTCAGTCCTCCTCCGGTTTATGATGATGCAAGAGCAGCATGACAGAACCCCTCTGACGCGTCATCAAGCGCGTTCATTGCGAGTATGAAAGCTGGTCTTCCGTCACGACGCGCTCGATATTCTCCGACTTGCTCCTGATGCGGTATCTGAGACGCCCGTCAGCTTCGATCGGCATGCGTTGCACGATGGTGTAGACCATCGGCGGTTCGACTTCGGCACGCCCTTGCGGTCCTTGGGGCTGGTGGTGGACGTCTTCGTTCAGTTTGTAGTTATGGGACATGCGTCATCTCCGGGCTTGGCGGCTGCGCCATTGTAGACGCTTCCGTGATGCAATGCACGCGGGCCGGGATGGATCAGTTGCCATTCCGGTGCTGGTCGAGTCCTTGTGTTCCGGCGCACGGCCTGAGCGCGTCGCGGCCTCGCCCAGGTGCTTTCTGAAGAACGCGATGGCCGCGGCGTGAAACTGCTTGTGAAACGCGGCGCGATCGAAGCCCGGCGCGTCGGTGCAGGTGTTCGCGGTCTCCGCCTCCTTCGGCGTGCAGAGCGCAAGGAACGAGAAGTGCTTCGCGTCCTTGACGAAGTGATAGTCGGGCTTTGCGGGAAGCCGGTCCTTGATGTCGGCGGCACAACACCCGGACAGGCCGTCGCCATTCTGGGCGGGATCCGAACTCCACAACTGCACCGGGATCGTCACGCCTTTCAGATTTTCCTCCGGAAACAAAAACGCCGGATATGGATCGACGATGACGGCCGCGCGGACGCGCGGATCATGGACGACCGGCCCGCGCGGAAGCTGCCCATCCTCGAGTTCCTTGCAGGCGCGCAAGCCCGACGTCCGACAGTTGGGCAGGCCCTTGCGGAGGTCGGGCTTGCCGCCGATCACGGCGAGCGCGGTGTAGCCGCCCCAGGAAAAACCGTAGAGACCGATGCGCCCCGCGTCGATGCGCGCCGCGTCCGGCCAGCCAGTGAGCGCGTAGTCGATCGCACGCTGGATATCGGCGGGCCGCTCGACCAGGACGGCAAGGCTGTCGGTGCCGCTGGTGTCGCTCCAGGTGTCGGTCGGATGATTGATCGTCAGAACGACGAAGCCGGCGTCTGCCAGGGCCTCGGCCGTGTCATGGTGACCGCCGAGCCACCCGCGCCGGCCATGCGAGATCACGATCAGCGGAAGCCTGTCGCCCACGATCGCGCAATCGTTCACGCCGAAGAACGTTCTGCCGTCGCGGGCATCGATTTCCTGCGGCGGCTGCGCACAGGGATGCCATATCACGCCCCGGATCGCCGGCCCGCCGGGGCCTGCGGGAACGTTGAAGGCCCTGAGGCCCGCTGCCTGCGCCGTGGAAACCGTGAGAAACAACAGGATCGCGCCGACCAACGGAAGACAACGCATGACCGCTCCGAAAGGGGAAAGGCTGCACCCTGCCAGCCGTTCGTGTCGAACATGCGGCCGCGCAATGCGTCCCCACCCACCGCTGTCATCGCCCGGCCTGTGCGCAATTGCGCACATGGACCGGGCGACCCGGCACGCCGCGGCCCATCGGCTCAAGCACGACTGCCTCAGGAATACTGGATCAACCCCATGCGCGGGTGACGACACCGCGTGTGCGAAATCAGGGACGGCGAGCGTGCATGCCGCCGTGATCGCTTCACCCCTCCGCGACCGCATCGCCCCAGGGCTGGAACGGTTCGGTGGCGCCGCTGTTGGTGGTGCCGTGGCGCAGCACGAGGCTCGGGCAGGCGAATTTCATCGGCAGGGTCTGGATGCGCGCTTCCTCATAGTCGAAGCGGCCGCGCAGCGTGTCGCGCACTGGCTGGGGCAGCCGCACGTCGCCGATCACGACCGCGGCTTCGCTGGCGTCGATGCGCGGCTGGTGAATCGCGGCGTCGAGGTCCATGCCGAAATCCATCACGAACGACAAGAGCTGCGATATCGCGGGCAGGATGCGGCGGCCGCCCGAGGCGCCGGCGGCAAGCGTCCGCCCGTCGGCGGCCTGCGCCACGACGGGCGTGTAGTTGGTCAGGCAGCGTTTGCCGGGCGCGAGCGAGTTCGGGTTGCCCTGCGCAGGGTCGAACCACATGATGCCGTTGTTCATGGTGAGCCCGGTGTTCGGCGTCACGAATTTGGAGCCGAAGGTCGACAGCAGCGTCTGCGTCACCGCGGCCATGTTGCCGTCGCGGTCGACCGCGGAAAAATGCGTGGTGCAGGACGGCGCGATCGCCTCGGCGCCGAGCGCACGGTGGCCGTCGAGGTCGCCCATGTCCTGCAGCCGTTCACGATAGGCGGCCTGCAGCGCCTCGACATAGGCCGCGTAGGCCACGGCATCCGGACCGCCGCGCGCGGGCTCGAACGCCTTCTGGAGCAGACCGAGCGTGCGCGCCATGGTCGGACCCGCGGTTAGCTCCGGTGTCGCGTAGACGGTACCGCCGCGATAGGGGATCTTGAGCGGCTCGCGCAGGGCGGCACGGAACGCGGCGAGGTCACGCACCGACAATGCGCCGCCGGCGGCCTGGATATCGTCGGCGATCGAGCGCGCCAGATCGCCCTCGTAGAAGTCACGCGGGCCGGCTGCCGCGAGCTGCGCCATCGTCGCCTTCAGCCGGTCCTGCGCCATCCGTACCACCGACTTGATGCCCCATTGCGCATTGGGCGGCAGGCCGTCCACGAGATAGGCCGCGGCGCTGGCGGGATAGCGCCTCAGATCCGCAGCGGAGCTCGCGATCATGGCGGTGGTCCACCAATCGACCAGCAGGCCTTCGCCGGCGAGCTCCACGCTCGGCGCCAGCAGCTCCTTCCACGGCAGTTTGGCGTGGCGACGATGCGCTTCCTCCATGCCGGCGACCACGCCGGGCACCGCGATCGAGCCGGGGCCGTGCAGGTTGCGGTCGTCCTTGACCCGTGCCCAGGGAAAGATGTCGGAGGCAACGCCGCTGCCGGTCAGCGGATAATCTTCCACGCGCAGGCTGTCGGGCGCGCGCATGCCGTAGTCGATCACCTCGCAGCGGTTGTCGCGGGCGCGATAAAGCACCATGGCGCCGCCGCCACCGGCGCCGCTCATCCAGGGCTCCAGCACACCGAGCGCGAAGGTGGTTGCAATCACTGCATCGACGCAATCGCCGCCCGCGGCCAATACCTCGGCGCCGACTTCGGCCGCCTTGCGCGACTGCGCAGCGACGATGCCGCCCTTGGAGCTGACGGCGGGCTTGCGGATCACTTGCGAGGTGGAGAACTGGTCGGACATGGCACTGCTTCCTGGCGTTGCTTCGCTGTTCTAGAGCATGATCCGGAAAAGTGTGGAGCGGTTTTCCGAAAAGATCATGCTCAAACAAAGGGCTAAAGCGCGATGACGATTTCAACCCAATCTCATCGCGCTTTAGTTGCGGGTCGGGCACGTTGGCGTAGCATGCCAAGCATCGCGCAGTCAGCGCAACAAGAACCATCAGGGCAAGAACCTTCAGGGAGCATGAGCATGGCGGCTGTGAAGCGCGAGCGTGACGGCAAGGTCGGCATCTTGACGCTCGACGATCCCTCGAGCCTCAATGCGATGACCCCGGAGCTGCTCGGCGATCTCGCCCGTGCGATCGGCGAGATGACCGCCGACGCCAGCATCCGTGCGTTGGTGCTGACCGGGGAGGGCCGCGGCTTCTGCTCGGGGCAGAACCTCAAGGCCGCCAATTCGCTCGGCGACAACATCTATGTTGGTGTGATGACGCATTACTGGCCGGCACTGAGCGCTTTGCGCGAATGTCGTGTGCCGGTGGTGGTCGCCGTCAACGGGGTCGCCGCCGGCGGCGGCTTCAGCCTGGCGATGTCCGGCGACGTCATCCTGGCGGCGCGCTCGGCGAGCTTCATCCAGGTGTTCAGCCGGATCGCGCTGGTGCCCGATCTCGGCTCGACCTGGCTTTTGCCACGCCTGATCGGCCGGCAGCGCGCGCTCGAGCTGATGCTGCTCAACGAGGCGCTCTCCGCCGAGCGGGCCAGGGAGTGGGGACTGGTGCGCGAGGTCGTCGACGACGCGGACCTGCTCGACGCAGCGAAGGCGTTGGCGCGGCGCCTTGCGGACGGGCCCACGCGGGCGCTGGTCGCGACGCGGCAACTGCTCGAGGAGAGCGAGCATGCGACCTATGCCGGCCAGTTTGCCCGCGAGCTCGAAGTACAAATGGTGATCCGCGAGAGCGCGGATGCGCAGGAAGGCCGCAAGGCCTTTGTCGCGAAGCGCAAGGCGCAGTTTACGGGACAATAGGTGTTGGGCGCAGACACGTCATCCGATCGCAACGGCGACTTTGCCGAAATGCGCACCGCTCGCCATGTGGGCGAATGCGTCCTTGACCTGGTCGAACGCGAACACCTTGTCGATCACGGGTGTGAGCCGGTGCATGCTGATGCCGTCGCAGAGCGCCTGCAAATCCTCGACCGACCCGACGGTGACGCCCTGCAGCCGCTGCTGCTGCATCACCATCAGCGGCAGCCGGCTGTCGGAGGTGGCGGGACCTGCGAGCACGCCGATGAAGGCGATGGTGCCGCCGATTTTCGTCGCGCGGATCGATTCGTTCAAGGTGCCGACGCCGCCGACCTCGACGACGAGGTCGACGCCACGCCCGGTCAGCTCGCGTGCCTTCTTGCCCCAGTCGGGCGTGCTCCTGTAGTTCAGCGTGACGTCGGCGCCGAGCTGTTTCAGCCGCGCGATCTTGGCGTCGCTGGAGGAGGTGGCGATGACGCGGGCGCCACACATCTTGGCGAATTGCAGCGCGAACAGCGAGACGCCGCCGGTGCCCTGCGTCAGCACGGTCTGCCCGGGCTTGACGTTGCCGAGCTTGACCACCGCGCTCCAGGCGGTGAGGCCGGCGCAGGGCAGCGCCGCCGCCTCGACGTCATTGAGATGCTCCGGCGTGCGCACCAGCGCGTGCGCCGGGAACACCCGGTACTCGGTCAGCACGCCGTCGACGCTGCCGCCGAGCGCCGCGCGCATCCTGGCCTCGCTCGGTTCGCCGCCGAGCCAGCTCTCGAAGAAGCTGCCGACCACGCGGTCGCCGGCCGCAAGGCTTTTGACACCGGCGCCGACCGCCTCGACCACGCCGGCGCCGTCGGAGACCGGCACCAGCGGAAATTTCTGGCGCGAGCCGTAGCCGCCCTTGACCGTGAGCAGGTCGCGATAGTTCAGCGTCGCCGCCTTCAGCCGCACCAGGACTTCGCCGGGGCCGGCCTGCGGAACCGGCTTGTCGACCAGCGCGAGGGCCTCGATGCCGCCGGGGCCTTGCAGTTCGTAGCATTTCACGGGACGTCTCCTCAGCGTGATATTTTCTCGACACTATGTCAGGCCGGCCGCGCGTGGCCAGTGCATGCGGGAGGACGTGCCGAATGTCGGCCATGTCGAAACCAGTTGGCGCCGCCGGGAAATACCGCCAATCTGCGCCGGCCGCGCCACCGTTGCGGGAGGTGATCATGACGATCTTGCGCAAGACGAGACAGGTTCTGATCGGAATTTTGACGCGCTGTTTGGCCGGCGCGCTGCTGGCTGCGGCGCCGATCTGTGGCAACGGCGCGATGGCGGTCGCCGCCGACGATCTATATCGGGCGCAGACCGTCGTCACTGGCCAGGGCGAGCCGAACCGCATCATCGGTTTCGGCGCCTGTCTGGAGGATGTCCTCATCAAGGTCTCCGGCCAGCCGAAGCTCGCCGGCGACCGCAGGCTTGCGGTCTACCAGTCGAGGGCCAAGGAGTTCGTGAGCAGTTTCGATTATCACGATCAATATTCCGGCAAGCCGCATCATGACGAGCAGGGCACCCGCGACCGGCCCTACGATCTGACCGTGAGTTTTGACGACAAGAAAATCGATCGCGTGCTCGGCGAGCTCGGCCTGAAGCCGTGGCGATCGCAACGGCCGGTGCTCGGCGTCTTTGCCGAGATGCAACACGGTCCAAAGGACTACATCGTTGCGGCCGATGGCACGCAATCAGATCTCGAGCGCGACGCGCTCAAGGCCGCAGCAGACAAGCGCGGCATGCGCGTCGTGCTGCCTGATACGAGCGCCAATATCACCGTGGACCAGCTCCGCAGCATGCCGCCCGCGAAACTGCTGGCGATCGCCGCGCCGAAGGGCGGCGAGGTGCCGCTGATCGGACGGCTGGTCTGGGACGACAATGACCTCGGATGGACCACGCAATGGCAGATCGCCTGGCATGGCAAGGACTACAAATGGCAGTTCCGCGGGGTGAGCTTCGACGAAGCATTCCGCCGCGGCGTCGGCGGTGCGGCGCAGGTGCTGTCCGGCAATGGCGATCCGGGGCGTGCGAAATGAGCCGCAGGCAACGGGGGCGACCTCTCGCGGGCGGCCGTGGAACTCGCGCGCGGGCGCACGTAGGACACCGGGTCGTCGACAGAGGTTAACCATCCCTTAGGGCGCGCTGCCGATGATTGGGCCGTTTCCAATACGAGTCCCATTCCGATGCTCAAAGACGGTACCTACGCTGCGTGGTTCAAGACCCCCTTGAGTCAGGGCACCGGAATCGCGCATGTCGCAGACGGCAAGATCTGGGGCCGCGACAGCATCATGAGCTACAGCGGCACCTGCGAAGTCGACGGCGAGCATTTTGTCGCCATCGTCACGACCAAGCGTCACAGCGAGGGACATGACACCGTGTTCGGCGCCGACAATCTCACGCTGCGGCTCGAGGGATCGTTCGTCGGCAATATCGGCGCGTATGTTGCGACCGCCGACGAGGTGCCGGGCATGCTGCTGGAGGGGACGCTGATCCGCAGCGAGCAGGCCGAGCCCGCGCCGGCCGCGGAAGGACCACTGCCGCCATTCAACCCCGACCGCCTGCCGAAACTGCCGAAGCGCCCGCGCTGAGCGGTTACCGCATCCTTGGTGGGCCTTATTGGATACGTATCGAACTTATGCGTTGCTCCGACACCTGAAGTTTGTGGAATCTTTGAGAAACTGCGAGCCGGGCATTTCTCGCTGACTTTGCAGTAGCACGGTCATTTTGGAGCAAGGAGATTATGAATTCACCTCGGCGACCTTATGAGCAAGCGCTCTAATCAAGTGATCGGACTGCACATGTGTTACATAAAATTTCGGAAATCGAAGACGTCATCGACCATATTTGGATTCTGCTGAATAATTCGCGCGAAGCGCTGGGAATATTCCAACGTCACCGGCAATTTCTTGTAGAGCGTATTGTTATTCCAATCCATTTTTGTAAGCCCAAGAATTCCGGCACAGGTGTCGTGCCATCCTCCAGCTCCCGTAAATCGCTTTAGCAGGAGCGGAGATGGAATTGGCTTTAGATTGCCTTCCTTATAGACCGGCTTGGATGCGGTCATGTGAACTCCGTCCACGCTGCCTTGCGACCAGAAAAAAGCCGCATCAGGGGTCAGGGGCAAGTGCGTCCCGCGGAGAAGGGGGTAGGCTGAGGCACGTTTGTTATCGCCATACGCAAGGGCCATCCAGTTCGACGATTTTACAATCTGGACAAGCTCAACATCGGTCCGATCGCTGAACGCATCGAGAGTCCCTAGGATTTCCTCTTCCTTGAAGGGGGTATTCTTGTGCACGGTTACCTTCTTGGGCGGACGGCCTGAATGGCCGCTCTGATAGATCTCAAGGCTTCGCGATATCACGGCCAGCATTTCGTTGTAGTCGAGGTACGGGTTGCCGCGTCGATCCTGCGTGAAGCTTTTGGTATCGTAGGCAACAAATTGAAATCCGGTGCCATCCGGGTCGAACACCTGACTGCAGCAGGTCGTGTAATCAGTCCCATCGCTGCTCGTCTTCATGGCATAGCTGATGCCGATGTAGGCCTCGTCGGGATTGAGGCCGGCGAGCTTCCAAGGAATTCCGCCAGCTTTTGCGTACAGCGCGACGCTAAGACCCCACATCACATTCGCGCGGCACTTGCGCAGGAGCGCGCCTTCCAAGACTATTTGGATCGGAATCCGGGTCGGCGCACAGAAAGCTTTGAGGAAGTCGTGTAGATCAAAGCCTGGCGACTCGAAGCATGCTTCCCAGGAATTCGGCAAATACATTAACAAAACGTCGAACTCTGCGCGGTGCAGGGTGAGCTTGCCGATCGCGTCGAAGATTTGACGTGCAAGTTCGTTGCGATTGCCTTCAAGCGCGAGGCGATTGAGATCCTCCGACATTTCGAACCGGCGCGCGTTCTCAGCAATGAGCGGGGTACGGAAAAGCCGTTCGAAACCCGGATACTCTGGATAGTAGTTGAGCGCTTCGCGCGGCCGGGCGGAGCCTCCCAGTTCGCGTAGAATACTGTCGAGCTTCGGAAGCAACCCCTTCGGCGCCAGCAAGGCCAGACGAACCCGCGCCGGGATCCCGAGCGGCAGGCTATAGGGCCCACGCCGAATGAGGCCGCGCAAGGGATGCTTGTCCAAGCCACCACCAGCAAAAACAAGGTCTGGCTCAGGGATCGTCGCATAGCCATCCATTTCCGAAGGTGATGCTGTCATACCGCCATCCTCCGGCTAAAGGCCGTACGGGCGTTGACGACGATCTTCGGTGAGCCGGCGCTCTCCTGGCCTTCAAACGGCTGCAAGACGTGATCGGCCGCCCGCCCTGTACTCGGAAGCACGAGGTTGATCCATGCCGAGAGCAATGCATCGCCCCGGTTGTTGAAACGATTTCCCAGCCGCTCGTCCAAAAAGCCGATTGCCTGCTGCCGCGCGTGCTTGGGCCATATCCAAACGTCGGGCTTCAGGACGAGCCAGAACCGGCCGTCAATTTCATCCACATCGAGCCGGGCCGCCTCTGCCCACCAGACTTCTTCGGACTTGGGATGTTCAGGCGTTATTGCGGAGATCATCCCTTCAATCCGGCCGTACAAACTGCCGACACATTGAGAAATTCCCTTCGTCAGGGCGAGATTGGGATGTTGTCGATCAAGAATAAGGACCGACCCTCCGCGCCAATCGCGCATGAGCAGTGGCTTACCCCGTATAAGAGAAAGGCCTATCGCCCGTTCGATGAATCCCTTGAGGTAGAGATTGTTAGCGTAATCCTGAAGGCGATCCTTGATGCAGTACGGCGACAAGGACGTGAGATCCTTGCCAAACGCCCGCCGTAGTGTCTGTTCATCGCCCCACGCCAAGATCGAACTGCCCTTGGTCGCGACAATCTGATCGCGTGCTTGTTTCTCCGCAGAGTGGATATCGTGCCAGTCCTTGGGAGCTGCGAAGCTAAGCTCAAGACAGGTGTCCGGCATTTCAAGCAAAGGAAGCGCGTTAAGGCGCAAAATTGGGTCGCCGCTACCAGCGCCCTTACGTGGAATAGAAACAGCTTGAGAGCCGGTTCGGCCGATCTTCTCGATGAGCTCTTTTGGCTTGTCCGGGAATTGCTTCCAGATCCGTGACATCAAGGAATCGAATGTCTCGATTTCGATAAGCTCGGCGCGCACGCCCTTGGCGCGTGCGACTTCCAACAGCGCGGTCACAGCCGGGAGCGGATTCCGTCCCTTAAGCGTTGTCCAGTAAAAGCCATGTGGGAAAGGATTAGGGCCGTCGAGGATACGGTGAAGGAGCTGCATCACACTTTCGTCGCGGCCGCTGTAGCCCGCCACTATCATGCCAAACCGATTGCAGGCGCTTTCGAGGCAATCGCCCATCTCGGCGTTCTGGGTTTTCAGATCCTCTGTAAGATTTTTGATGCTCGTATAGCGAAAGTCACCGTGAAGCTTGCAGTAAATTGGGAAGGCGTCGTTGTTCAGCGCTTGCTTTGCGGCGTAGCTGCCTTCCAGATGAAATGCAGAAAGGCTCTTGCCGGTAACCTCGGCAACGGCGCGCTCGACGACGGTGTCGAAATTGGTCGTAAACACGACCTTGATCGCCCCCGTGCTGAAGAGGCCGCCCAAGATTCTGTGACCGAGGGTAAGGGATGACGCTTTCTCGGAAAGCTTTGCTTGCAGATAGCGGCTCTGCCGCTCGAGGTCGGTGCCAAAAATCAACTCGAAACTTCGGCTATAGGCCGTTGGGTCGCTCGTCGCGGGAAAGCCGCGCGACATCAGATAGGATTCAATCTTCTCGCGGACCGCACCGTTCTGAAGGTCGTTCGACGAAACTTCCTGATGCTCTTCGGAACAGTAATAGCGGCGCTTCAGATCCCAAATGATATCCCATGCTGTGGGCAAGCCAGCGCTTTGGGACGACCCTGCACCTAGCATCCAGGCGAACATGCCCGGCGCTTCCGTTACGATGCGAATGAACTCTGCTTGCTCCATTGGTTCAGGCTAGCTTTGCTTTGGCGCATACAATCACTGACAAATATGATCTATATAATTGCCTTTTGGTTAGGTTGCGCGGACGTGGCCGATTCGCGTCGCGAGTGAACACGTCGCAATTGCGCCGGGGCGGAATGCCTCGCAAAAATGACCTTTCAAATCGTGCGCAATTTGTTCTCTCGCGTGAATGGAGGTGTTTTCGCTGTCCACAGCTTTCGTGCAGCCGACAAGGTAGCATGATCCATCTACGGAAAGTGACCGTAGTGACGACTTACTGTCTTGAAAACAATAGTGAAAATGTGATTTTCTAACGTCTGTTAGAAGGCTCGACTTTATTTTTGACGCAGGAGCAAACCACGCAACCCCGTTGCTGATTGCGGTGACAGTGCACTTAGTTGGAACGAGCGTGACGGTTGCTGGCCCAACGCGTGAAGCGCGCCAAGTGGATTGAGTGCGCAGTCACCGTAATCCCGCCGCCGACGGCCCGCCGCCGCCATTCAATCCCGACCGGCTGCCGAAGCGCCCGCGCTGAGAGGTTTACGCGGGAGGATTGTTGTCGCTCGCCGAGACGCGTCTATTTGGAGCCAAGCACTTCGATCGTTCCGATCACCCGGCGGCCTGCTCGATCACGGCCTTCGCTGTACCGCGACGCGGCTCGACAATCTGCAGATCGCCAGCCGGCGCTTCAATGCTCGCCGTACTGCAGACTGCGGCGGCCTTTGAAGAGGCCATGCCGATGCTGCAGCGTCCCGATCAGCATCACAAGTGCATTGATGGTCGCTGAAGCAGGCCATCGGGGGCGATGATGGAATCGTGCCGCTGAGTTGCCCGACGTGTCAAATGGTTTTCGAATGGGTCGCTCAAGGCATCGAGCAGGTCATTGCTCCTTTGCATGGGGTTGTTTTCGCGGTTTTGGTGAGGCGTGGCTTGTGGCCGCAGTCCGCCTTCGCCCAAGAGGGCTTCGGCGCGACAATCTTCGCTCACTTAGCCGGGAATTTGTGGCACGGGCCTGCCGCGCCGAAGCGCGCGAAGGCTGGTGGGCCCGGCAGGACTCGAACCTGCAACCAGACCGTTATGAGCGGCCGGCTCTAACCATTGAGCTACAGGCCCCGCCGCCTCGCGGGCCGCGTGAGGGGCCGGCGACGGTGCCGGCTCCGTTTACAGGCTGGGCCGCGATCCGGCAATGGCGCAGGCCTTAATCCACGGAAACACCCGCGAACTCCACGACTTTGCGCCACTTCTCGGTCTCGTCGGCCACCAGCTTGCCAAACTCGGCAGGCGTCATCGGCTTCGGGATGCCGCCGACCTCGGCGAGGCGCGCCACCAGCTTCGGGTCCTTCAGCGCGTCACCGACCGCCTTGTTGAGGAGATCGACGATCTCGCTTGGCGTCCCCTTCGGCGCCGAGATGCCGTAGAAGCCGACCGCCTCGAAGCCCGGCACGGTCTCGGCGATCGCCGGCACGTCGGGCACGCCGGGCCAGCGCTGCGGCGAGGTGACGCCGAGCGCGCGCACGCTGCCGCCGCGCGACTGCTCCAGCGCCGACGGCAGATTGTCGAAGATCAGCTGCACCTTGTTGGAGATGATGTCGGGAAAGGCGATCGCCGATCCGCGATAGGGCACGTGCTGCATGTCGCATTTGGTCATCGCCTTGAACAGCTCGGCCGACATGTGCACCGAGGTGCCGTTGCCGGACGAAGCGTAGGCGATCTTGCCCGGATTGGCCTTGCAGTAGTCGATGAACTCCTGGACGGTCTTCACCGGCATCGCATTCGAGACCACCAGCATGTTGGTGAGCTGCATGATGCTGGCGACCGGGGTGGTGTCGCGCAGGAAGTCGTAGGGCAGCTTCTTGTAGAGCGAGGTCGAGATCGCATTGTTGGGCGCGACGAACAGCAGCGTGTAGCCGTCCGGCGGCGCGTTGATGGCGGCGGCGGCTGCGATGTTGCCGCCGGAGCCGGCGCGGTTCTCGACCACGAATTGCTGGCCGAGATGATCCGACAGCCACTGCGCCATGATGCGCGCGACGATGTCGACCGGGCCGCCGGCGGCAAAGCCGATCAGCCAGCGCACCGGGCGGTTCGGATAATCGGCGGCGGAGGCGGCGCCGAGCAAGGCAAAGGCACAAACCAAAGCGAGCAACGCAATACGCATCAACCGGATCATCGTCTCCCTCATTTTCTTGTGACCGTTACGGGCATCGTTTCACAAAACGCCTCCTTTGCCTACGCCGTCTGCCGTGCGAGTCTGTCGCGGGCGACATGATGCCGAGGCTTGAGATGAAATTCGCTGTTGTGATATGCGCCGTCGCGCTGATGTCGGCGGGCGGTGCGAGCGCGCAGGAGGGGGACAAGGCGATGTCGAAGACCACGATCAGTTTCGCCACGGCGACGCCGGGCGGCGGCTTTCCGCTCTACGGCAACGCGCTGGCCGAGGTGGTGAACGCGGCCGATCCGACATTGTCGATCGAGCCGCGCAACACCAAGGGCTCCAACGAGAACATCCCGCTGCTCGAGGCCGGCAGCGTCGATATCGCGACCGTCGCGGGCGAGCCGGCCTATGAGGCCTTCAAGGGCATCGGACGCGCGCCTGCCACGAAAATGAAGATCCTCACCGCGATGTATTCCAGCCCGGGCATGTTCGTGGTCCGCGCCGACAGCCCCTACAAGACGATCCAGGACCTGGTCGGCAAGCCGGTCGCGTTCGGCGCCAAGGGCTCCGGCCTGCCGATCCTGTCGCGCTATATTCTCGATGGCATCGGATTGAAGCAGGACGAGGACTTCAAGTCGATCTATCTCGACCACGCCGGCGACGGGCCTCCTATGGTCCAGGATGGCCGCGCGGCCGCGCTGTGGGGCGCCGGCATCGGCTGGCCCGGCTTCACCAAGATGGCCGAGAGCGCCACCGGCGCGCGCTTCATCGCGCCGACTGCAGACGAGATCGCAAAGATCCGCGCCAAGCATACTTTTCTGAAGCCGCTGACGGTGCCCGCAGGCAGCTATCCGAAGCAGACCGAGGCGATCGCGTCGGTCGGTTCCTGGAGCTATGTGCTGGTGCGCGACGGCCTCCCCGACGATGTCGCCTATCGGCTGGCGAAAACGCTGCACGGCGTCGAGGCCACCTTCTGCAAGAAGCTCGCCCAGGCCTGCGAGACCACGGCCGCGAACACGGTGGCCGCCGCGCCCGACATCAATCTCATTCACCCCGGCGTGTTGAAATATCTTCGTGAGATCGGGGTGGCGAAATAGGGTGGGGAGGCCGTCATTCCGGTGCGATGCGTGAGCATCGAATCCGGAATGACGACCTCCGGTCGTCACTTCTTGATCATCTGACACGCCGGGTCCGGCGGGCCGAACGCGTCGTCGCCGGAAATCTTCGCCAGGATCTTGTAATAGTCCCACGGATATTTCGATTCTGCGGGGGTCTTGACCTGCACCAGCCAGAGGTCGTGCACCATCAGATTGTCCTCGCGCAGTTTGCCGTTGCGGGCGAAGAAATCCTCGACCGGCTTCTCGCGCATCTTGGCCGCGACCTTCAGCGGCTCGTCGGTGCCGGCCTCCTTGATCGCATTGAGATAGGCCGTCACGGAGGAATAGACGCCGGCCTGCCACATCGTCGGCATCCGGTTCAACTTGGCGAAATAGCGCTTCGACCATTCGCGGGTCTTGTCGTCCATGTCCCAGTAGAATGAAGTGGTCAGCAGCAGGCCCTGCGCGGCCGACAGCCCGATCGAGTGGATGTCGGTGATCAGCGCCAGCAGCGCCGCCATCTGCTGGCCGCCGGCGAACACGCCGAACTCCGCGGCGGTCTTGATCTCGTTGGTGTTGTTGGGCGGGCCGCCGGCAATGCCGATGATCTTGGCCTTCGAGGCCTGCGCCTGCAGGATGAAGGACGACAGGTCCGGCGTCGCAAACGGCGGCCGCACCGCGCCGAGCACCTTGCCGCCGTTCTTGGTCACGATCGCCGAGGCGTCCTTCTCCAGCGAATGGCCGAACGCGTAGTCGTCGGTGATGAAGAACCAGCTGTCGCCGCCGCGCTTCACCACCTCCTGCGCGGTGCCGACCGCGAGCGCGCGGGTATCGAACACCCACTGGATCGCGTAGGGCGAGCAGAACTTGCCGTGGAAATCGGTCGCGCCGGTCGAATGCGTGATGAACAGCTTCTTCTTCTCGTTGGCGATGTTCTGCACCGCGAGGCCGACCGCGGACACCGGCACGTCGACGATCAGATCGACCTGGTCGACGTCATACCAGCGCCGTGCGATGGTCGCGCCGATGTCGGGCTTGAGCTGGTGGTCGCCGACGATGACGGTGATCGGCTTGCCGAGCACCTTGCCGCCGAAATCGTCGACCGCCATCTGGGCTGCGGTCACCGAGCCCTGTCCGGTCGGCGTCGAGGCCGGGCCGTTCATGTCCGTCAGCACGCCGATCTTGACCACGTCGTCGGACACCTGGGCAAACGCGGCCGACGAGGCCAGCAACGCGGCCGCGAGCGTTCCGAACATGGCAAGCTTCTTGGTGATCATCCTGTCTCCCTCCCGTGAATTGGCGCATTGGCCATTATTGCTTTGTGCCGGGCTTTCGCGGCCGGCCATATTGGTTTCTTTTGCAACTATTTGGAGGGCCGCGTCAACGCGCCTTCGGTCTAATGGCGGGGTGCGGATGGACGCGAGGCAGTTTCCTTCAGCACCGATTCGGTCCATAGCGGGCCATGGTCACCACCCAGCGCCTGCCGGTTTCGCTCACCCCGCTCGATGCGGCGCTGACCGCCGTGCTGCGCGATGCAGCACCGGTGGCGCCGGTCGAACTGCCGCTCGCCGACGCGTTGCGCTGCGTCGCCGCCGAGATGCCGCGGCTCGATGCGCATCCGCCGCACGACGTTGCCGCCGGCGACGGCTGGGCGATGCGTGCCGGCGATCTGGTTGGGGCGTCCTCCTATGCGCCGTTGCCGCTGGCCGGGCCGCCGGTCTGGGTCGAGGCCGGCGCCGCGATGCCCATCGGTGCCGACTGCGTTGTCGATGCCGACCTGGTCGACAGCTCCGGTCCGATCGCGCAGGTGCTCGGCGAAACCGTCCCGGGGCAGGGCGTCCGACATGCCGGTGGCGATATCGCCCAGGGATGCGCGGTCGCCGAAGCGGGACAGCCGGTGCGGTCGCGCAATCTGCTGCTCGCGCGCGCTGCCGGATGGCCGACACTGCGCGTGCGGCGGCCGAGGCTGCGCCTGGTCAACATTCCCAATGGCGAGGTGACGACATCGCTGATTGCGGAAGCGGCGCGCCTGGCGGGAGCGGACGTCATCTGCGCCGAGGCGGGGCGGGATGTATCTGATGTCGCGCGCGCGCTCGAGGTGGATGGCTGCGATCTGTTGGTCACGATCGGAGGCACCGGTGTCGGCCGCACCGATGCGACGGCAAGCGCGCTGGCCAGCCGCGGCGCGCTGATCACGCACGGCATCGCCTTGCAGCCGGGGCGCACCATGGCGGTCGGACGGATGCATGCGACGCCCGTCATCGCGCTGCCCGGCGCGCCGGACCAGGCCTTTGCGGCCTGGTGGGCCGTCGCGCTTCCCCTGCTGGACCGCTTGTCGGAGCGGCAGCCGCGCGCGACGCGCAGCCTGCCGCTGTCGCGCAAGATCGCCTCCACCGTCGGCGTCGCCGAGGTCGCGCTGCTGGCCTGTCGGCAGGAATGCTGGTCGGCGCTGGCGATCGGGGATCTCTCGCTCGATGCGATCGCGCGCGCCGACGCCGTGCTGATCGTGCCCGGGACCTCCGAAGGCTTTGCTGCGGGCGCGGTTGTCGATGCCTATATGTTGCGGGACTGAGTTTCCCAGATGAGCAGCACGTCCATGACAAAACCCGGCGCATCCGTCGACCAGGACCAGTTCCTGACCATCCTGTCGCGCGAGGAGGCGCTGGCGCGTTTCCAAGCCGCATTGTTCCCGCGTGAATTGCCGTCGGAGACGCGACGGCTCGCTGACGCGCTCGGCTGTGCGCTGGCGCAGGATGTCGTGGCGCCGATCGACGTGCCGCCGTTCGATCGTTCCAATGTCGACGGCTTTGCCCTGCGTTCCGCCGATCTGGTCGGCGCGCGCGAAGCCGCGCCGGTGCGGCTCGATCTCAACGACGAGACCATCGCCTGCGGCACGGCGCCGACCCGGCCGGTGTTGCCTGGCACCGCGACGCCGATCGCGACCGGCGGCCCGGTGCCGCGTGGCGCCGATGCCATCGTGATGGTCGAGCACACCCAGCCCGCGGCAGCGCGCGCGATCGAGGTCCGGCGCGCGGCCTCGGCCGGGCAGTTCGTCTCCTATGCCGGCTCCGACATCGCGCGCGGCGAGGTGCTGCTGCGCACTGGTACGATGATCGGCTCGCGCGAGATCGGCATGCTGGCAGCCTGCGGCATTGCCGAGATCTTGGTCGCCCGGCGGCCGCGTGTTGCGATCCTCTCGACTGGCGACGAATTGGTGCAGCCGGGCGAGGCGTTGCCGCCCGCCGCGATCTACGACACCAACGGTGCGATCGTGACCGCGGCGATCGCCGAGAACGGCGGTGACGCGCATTTTCTCGGCGCGATCGCCGACGATGAAGCGAGGCTCGAGGCCGCGATGCGCCGGGCGCTGGCCGACAGCGACATGCTGGTGCTGTCGGGCGGCACGTCCAAGGGCGCGGGCGACGTCTCGCACCGGATCATTGCGCGGCTCGGCAAGCCCGGCATCGTCGCCCACGGCGTGGCGCTGAAGCCGGGCAAGCCGCTGTGCCTCGCGGTCTGCAACGGCAAGCCGGTGATCATCCTGCCGGGCTTTCCGACCTCGGCGATGTTCACCTTCCACGACATGATCGTGCCGGTGCTGCGCCGGATGGCGGGGCTGCCGCCGCGCTCCGACGCCACGGTGACGGCGAAGGTGCCGGTGCGGATTGCATCCGAGCTCGGCCGCACCGAGTTCGTCATGGTGTCGCTGGTCGAAAGCGGCGACGGGCTGATCGCCTATCCCGGCAGCAAGGGCTCGGGCGCGATCACGTCGTTTGCACAGGCCGACGGTTTCCTGAAGATCGATGCGCTCGCCGACCAGATGGCGGCGGGCAGCGACACCGAGGTGACGCTGTTCACGCCGCATGTGCGGGTGCCCGATCTCGTTGTCGTCGGCAGCCATTGCACCGGGCTCGATCTCGTCACCGCGCCGTTGGCGCGTGCCGGGCTCGTCGTCCGCTCGATCGCGGTCGGCAGCCTCGGCGGGCTCGCGGCCGCCAAGCGCGGCGAATGCGATCTGGCGCCGATCCATCTGTTCGACGACAAGACCGAGACCTACAACACGCCCTATCTCGCCGCCGGCCTCGAACTCGTGCCGGGCTGGAGACGCATGCAGGGCATCGTGTTCCGCGCGAGTGATGCGCGCTTCACCGGCCTCAGCGCGCAGGATGCGGTGCGCACTGCGCTCGCCGATCCCGCCTGTATCATGGTCAACCGCAACCAGGGTGCGGGCACCCGCATCCTGATCGACCGGTTGCTGGGCGGCAGCAGGCCCGACGGCTACTGGAATCAGCCGCGCTCGCACAACGCGGTCGCGGCCGCAGTGGCGCAGCACCGCGCCGACTGGGGCATGACCATCGCACCGGTCGCCCATGCGGCGGGGCTCGGGTTCATTCCGCTCGCTGAAGAGCACTATGATTTCGCGCTGGTGACGGCGCGCAAGCAGCGGCCCGCGGTGCAGGCTTTTCTCGAGGCCCTGGCGTCGGACGAAAGCCGCGTGGCCTTGACGAAAGCTGGGTTCAGGCCGGCATAGCGTCACCGGGCGCGCCTCTCTCCAGGTGTCGCCCCTGCTTCGCAGCGCCGACACCGAGTGTGTTGCGCATCGCTCGCCAAAACGCGGTGTCATCACCCGCGCATGGCTCGCTGCCGATATAAGCGTGTTGGAGGCATGATGAAATCCAGCCATAATCGTTGTTACGGGTGCTTCGTCGCTTCTCTGGTCGCAATGACGGGCAAGGCGAGGGCCGATATGTGGAACTGGATCGGATGAAAATAATAGGCCTCGCGGGATGGAGCGGCGCAGGCAAGACCACGTTGCTGTCGCGGGTGATACCGCATCTCCTGCGCCGCGGCCTGCGCGTCTCCGTCATCAAGCACGCGCATCACGAATTCGATGTCGACGTGCCCGGCAAGGATTCCTGGGTGCACCGGCAGTCCGGTGCGACCGAGGTGCTGGTGTCCTCGTCGCGACGCTGGGCGCTGATGCATGAGCTGCGCGGCGCCGACGAGCCGCACCTGCCGGAACTGCTGGCCAAGATGGCGCCGGTCGATCTCGTCGTGGTCGAGGGGTTCAAGCGCGAGCCGGTCAACAAGATCGAGGTGCATCGCGGCGCCAACGGCAAGCCGCTGCTGTTTCCCGACGACGCACGCGTGGTCGGACTCGCGAGCGACGTTGCAATTGCAACCACGCTGCCGGTGGCGCATCTCGATGACGTCGAGGCGGTGGCGGCGCTGATGCTGCGGTCCGCGATCGCGGTCGACGATGTGCTGGCAGCGGCGTCCGCCGGGCACTGACGCGACGGTCTGCGCGAGGGCCGCATCTCCGTTGACGATACGCCACCGCTTCGCCATGGTCGCAGCATGACCACGACCAAGCTCGATCTCACCGGCCTGAAATGCCCGCTGCCGGCACTGAAGACCCGCAAGGCGCTGCAGCGGGTGATGCCTGGCGACGTCCTCGAAGTGCATTGCACCGATCCGTTGTCGGTGATCGATATCCCGAACCTCATTCGGGAAACCGGCGATAAGGTCGAGATCGCCGAGCGAAGCGATCTTCGCATCGTTTTTCTGATCGAGAAGACGAATGGGACGATAGACAAGTCAAATGCTGCATTGCCGCGTACGAGGTAGACGCAGCGGATATCTACCTTTTGCCTATCGACTCCTAGTTCCCCCGTCTGCACGAATTGATAATGTCCGTCTGGTTGTGGCGATAGACTCGTGCCCGGGCGAAGGCACGTGGCTGAGGGCAGATCGTATCCAGATTGGCCGCGCGTTCGGGGCATATCCGATCGCGTTGGGGGTTCAAATTCCAGAATGCGCGTGGTGGTCCCGGCGCATGCGGGGAATTTTGCGGAACGGCAGTCTGGCAGCTGCGCCGCAGGGGCTGAGGCGGGACCGAAGACAGCAGATGCGCCTGACGTAACGGCGGCTGCAGGGAGGTTGCAATGACGACGATAAGCAGCAGCGCTGGAAGCGTTGCCGGGGCAGGTGCCGGTATTCTCGACAAGGAGCGGACCATCGCGACCGCCGGATTCAACCGCTGGCTGGTGCCGCCGGCGGCGCTGTGCATCCACCTCTGCATCGGCATGGCCTATGGCTTCTCGGTGTTCTGGCTGCCGCTGTCGCGCGCGATCGGCCTGAACGCGCCGAAAGCGTGCCCCGACATTTCGCTGGTCCAGGAATTGTTCACCACCACTTGCGACTGGAAGGTCGCGAGCCTGGGCTGGATGTTCACACTGTTCTTCGTGGTGCTTGGCGTCGCAGCGGCGGTGTGGGGCGGCTGGCTGGAGAAGGTCGGGCCGCGCAAGGCCGGCTTCGTCGCCGCGCTGTGCTGGTGCGGCGGTCTCGTGCTCGGCGCGATCGGCATCTATCTCCACCAGCTCTGGCTGATGTGGCTCGGCTCCGGCGTGATCGGCGGCATCGGCCTCGGTCTCGGCTACATCTCGCCGGTGTCGACGCTGGTGAAATGGTTCCCCGACCGCCGCGGCATGGCGACCGGCATGGCGATCATGGGCTTCGGCGGCGGCGCGATGATCGGTGCTCCGCTTGCCGCCTGGCTGATGAACCAGTTCAAGACACCGACGTCGGTCGGCGTCTGGGAAACCTTCCTGACCCTGGCGGTCATCTATTTCGTATTCATGGTGATCGGCGCGTTCCGCTACCGCCTGCCGCCGGCCGGTTGGCGGCCCGACGGCTGGACGCCGCCGAGCGAGAAGAAGACGATGATATCAGAGCATCACGTCCATCTCGACAACGCGCACAAGACCCCGCAGTTCTGGCTGATCTGGTGGGTGCTCTGCTTGAACGTGTCGGCGGGAATCGGCGTGATCGGCATGGCCTCGCCGATGTTGCAGGAGATTTTCGGAGGCAAGTTGATCGGGCTGCCCGATGTCGGCTTCAATGCGCTCAACGCGGCGCAGAAGGGACAGATCGCCGTGATCGCCGCCGGCTTCGCCGGGCTGCTCTCGCTGTTCAACATCGGCGGCCGATTCTTCTGGGCCACGCTGTCGGACTATATCGGCCGCAAGAACACCTACTACACGTTCTTCATCCTCGGCATCGTGCTCTACGCGCTGGCGCCGACCTTCGCCGTGACGGGCAACAAGCTGCTGTTCGTGCTCGGCTTCGGCATCATCCTGTCGATGTATGGCGGCGGTTTCTCCACCGTGCCGGCCTATCTCGCGGACATCTTCGGCACCCAGTTCGTCGGCGCCATCCATGGCCGTCTGCTGACGGCGTGGTCGACCGCCGGCATCATCGGTCCGGTGGTGGTGAACTACATCCGTGAATTCCAGCTTGCGGCCGGCGTGCCGCGTGACCAGCTCTACAACTCCACCATGTATATCCTGTGCGGGATGCTGGTCGCGGGCCTGATCTGCAACTATCTGGTCAAGCCGGTCGATCCGAAGTGGTACATGAGCGAGGCGGAGGTCGCGAAACTGCAACAGGCGAGTGCCGGCGCTTCGGCCGGGCAGACCGGATCGTTCGGGATCGGCAAGGGGGGATTGGACGCGCAGTCCGCGCTGTTCTGGCTGTTCGTCGGCATTCCATTGGCCTACGGCGTGTACATGACGCTTCAGAGCGCAATCAAAATCCTTTGATCGCTGCTCTCGTCGCCGCGGGATGCCTGTTCATCAGGTCCCTGCGGCGATCGCGTTTGTTAAATCAACAACAATTGGGAATGGGGGTTTCAATGTTTCGTACTGCAAGCTGTCTCGCGGCCGTGTTGCTCCTGGCCGGCTCGCTGCATTCGGCGTCCGCCCAGACCACCGAGGCCAAGCCGTCGAGGATGAAGCTCAGCATGCAGAAGCTGAAGGAGATGCGGGCGCATTGGCGGGCCAACAAGCCCAAGCTGAAGGCCTGCCGCGCCGAAGTGAAAGCCAAGGGCCTGACCGGCGACGACCGCTGGTTCTACATCGAAGACTGCATGGGGAAGAGCTGAGGCGCGCCGCTGGCCTCACGCATCGATGATCGACCACATGCCGCTCTCGTAGTGCAGCGAGGCCTTGTCCGAGGCCGTCAGGTCGACCTCGATCGCGTTCGGGCCGCTTGCCAGCATCTCAGCGCTCAGCATCGTGCTGGTCGCGATGTTCTGCTGAAACCAGACCCGAACCATGTCGAGTGGCGCAAGCAGCGCGAGGCCGATGCCGGCGGCTTGCGGTCCGACATGGATCGGCAGCGACTGCTGCGTATCATCGGGGCCGGCGGACGACCCGATCAGTCCGACATGGATAGGGCCGTTCGCGTTGGAGAACGGGATGAAGCTGACGGCGGCTCCGCCAGCCGCCGGTTCCACGACGCCCGCAGCGTCGATGGCGGCCACGCTCATCCTGACGAGGTCGACGGCTACGGCATTGGTCTCGACGACCACAGCGGCGCCTGCGGTGAAGAAATTGGTGCCGAAGAGCTGGTAATCGGGCTGCCACGAGAAGTGGGTGGACGGCAGATAGTTCGAGATCGACTGGCACAGCACGGTGTAGGCACCGTTGGTCTTCTGCGCAAAGCAGAGATTGTAGTTGCCGGATTTCAGGGTTCGGTAGTCGGTCTGATGGATCTGGATCTGAACGAGTTTCACCATGGCAGCTTCCCTTTGGCGAACGGCCGGGTCACGCAGCGCTCGGCCGCGCATCGGGTTGTTCGGACCACTTGCCGTTCTGGTAGGTTAGCTTCACGAAATCCTTATTCGTCAGATCGATCGTGCCCGGATTGGTAATGTGGGGATCGATGATGTTGCTGGTCACGACATTCTGCTGCAGCCAGACCTGGAATGCGTCGAGGGGCATGAAGACAAAATTAGTAGAACCGAACACGTTGTCCGAGACGAAGATCGGCGTCGTCTGCTGAACATTGTCAGGGCCCGTCAGCGTGCTGTTAAACCCGATGTGGGTGGGTCCGGGATACTGGCTTTGAATCATGATACTGCGCGGCTGGTCGATCGCAACCGGCGGCTGGAATTCCGCATCCGCGGTGAATGTGGTCTGCTGGCCCGGCGCGATCGCCATGGTTTTGGTATCGACATGGACCACGCCACCGATCTTGAACGAGGAGGTGGCGAACACCTCGAACTGACCGGTCAGGCTGAAAGGGTTGTTCTCCAGATAATTGCCGAAGCACCGCCAGACGACGAGGGGCCTCTCCTCGCCAAAGGCGCCGGCAACGCACAGCAGATATCCTTGGGCTTTCAGCAGCTCGAGATCGTCAAGCGCAATTTCGATTTCAAATGACTTCGCCATGATCGCAATTCCCGGCCCGGCGGCTGGCAACATTGCCGCGCGTCGAAGCAACCATAGACAATTTACCGATATCCAGACAATCTATGATTGATTGCGGCGGCGAGTATTTTTGAGGCGCGCCGGCTGCGATGTCGCAGGACTGTCGCGATTACTCCGCGGCGGCCGGTGTCGCTTTGGCCGGCTCCAGTGCCGCGGCGATCGCCTCGTCGACCCGCTCCAGCCAGATGAACTCCAGCTTCTCGCGGGCGCTGGCCGGGATGTCGTCGTAGTCGCGCCGGTTGCGGGCCGGCAGCATGACGCGGGTGAGGCCTGCCGCGGCCGCGGCGACGACCTTCTCCTTGATGCCGCCGACCGGCAGCACCAGGCCGCGCAGCGAGATTTCGCCGGTCATCGCGGTGTCGCTGCGGACGGTGCGATCGGTCAGGAGTGAGGTGAGGGCGGTGAACATCGCGACGCCGGCGCTTGGGCCGTCCTTCGGCGTGGCACCGGCGGGGACGTGGACGTGGATGTCGCTCCTCTCGAACAGTGTGGGATCGATGCCGAGCTGGGTGGCGCGGCTCTTCACCAGCGTCAGCGCGGCCTGCACGCTCTCGCGCATGACGTCGCCGAGCTGGCCGGTGATCATCAGCCCTCCGCGGCCCGTCGTGCGCGAGGCCTCGATGAACAGGATGTCGCCGCCGACCGGGGTCCAGGCGAGGCCGGTCGCGACGCCGGGAATGCTGGTGCGCATCGCGATCTCGTTCTCGAACCGGGGTTGGCCGAGCAACGTCGCGATGTCCTTCGGCGCGATCGTGACGTGGTTCGTGCTGCCTTCGGCGATCTGCACCGCGACGTTGCGCAACACCTTGCCGATCTCGCGCTCCAGGTTGCGGACGCCGGCCTCGCGCGTATAGCTTTTGATGATCAGCCTGAGCGCATCCGGCTCGATCTCGGCCTGGTCAGATTTCAACCCGTTGGCCTCGAGCTGGCGGCGCACCAGATAGCGCTTGGCGATCTCGAGCTTCTCCTCCTCGGTGTAGCCGGCGAGGCTGATCAGCTCCATGCGGTCGAGCAGCGGACCCGGCACGCCGTCGAGCATATTGGCGGTCGCGATGAAGACGACGCGGGAGAGATCGAAGGGCACGCCGAGGTAATTGTCGCGGAAGGTGCCGTTCTGCTCGGGGTCGAGCACCTCGAGCATCGCGGCCGACGGATCGCCCTGCACGCCGCGGCCCATCTTGTCGATCTCGTCCAGCATCATCACGCAATTGCGCGCGCCGGCCTTCTTGATGCCCTGGATGATGTTGCCGGGCAGCGCGCCGATATAGGTGCGGCGGTGGCCGCGGATCTCGGCCTCATCATGCACGCCGCCGAGCGAGACGCGGACGAACGGCCGGCTCATCGCGCGCGCGATCGATTGCCCCAGCGAGGTCTTGCCGACGCCGGGCGGGCCGACGAAGCAGAGGATCGGAGCCTTGCCGCCCGGCGCCAGCTTGCGCACCGCGAGATATTCGATGATGCGGCTCTTGATCTTGTCGAGGCCGAAATGATCGGCATCGAGGATCTTGCGCGCCTCCTTGATGTCGATCGGCTTCTCTTCGGGCAGCGCCCAGGGCAGGTCGATCAGCCAGTCGAGATAGCTGCGTACCATGCCAGACTCGGCCGCCGCCTCCGGCATCCGCTCGTAGCGGCGCAGCTCCTTCTGGGCCTGGCCCTCGGCTTCCGGCGGCATTTTTGCTTCCACGATCGCCTTGGTCAGCTCGGCAACTTCGGCGGATTTGCCGTCGCCTTCGCCGAGTTGGCGCTGGATCGTCGCCATCTGCTCGCGCAGGATCGCCTCGCGCTGCCGCTCGTCGAACGCGGCCTTGGTCTTCTGGCCGATTTCCTGGGAGAGCCTGAGCACCTCGATGCGTTCGGCGAGATGGCGCGAGACCTTGTCCATCCGCGCCACCAGGTCGATGGTCTCGAGGATGTCCTGTTTCTCCTGCGGCTTGATGTCCATGTAGGAGGTCGCGAGATCCGCCAGCGTTGCCGGCGAATTCGTGCCCTGCAGCGCCGCGATCAATTCCGGCGGCACCTGCGGCAACAGCTGCGCGGCCTCCAGCGCCTGACGCTGCAAATTGAGGAAGCGGGCCTCGATCTCGGGCGAGGTCGTGGTCGGCTCCGGGATCTGCAGCACGCGGGCGGCCAGGAACGGCGTGCCCGGCAGATAGTCGAGCACGCGCATGCGTGCCACGCCCTGGCAGACCAGGTGGTGGGTGTCGTCGGCGGCGGTGATGTAGCGCACGATGTTGGCGACGGTGCCGATCCGGTAGAGATCGTCGGGGCCGGGATCGTTGGTCTCGGCGTCGCGCTGCAGGATGATGCCGATCTGGCGCTGCTCGCGCACCGCTTGCTGGGCTGCGGCAATCGACTTCGCGCGCCCGATCGTGATCGGGACGATGACGTTCGGATACAGCACGGTATTGCGCGCCGGGACGATGATCAGGGCATCGCTCGGAATGGGGGTTGCGCGATCGGACGACGATGCGGGCGCGGTCACGTCTGTTGCGGCCATGCCAAAACTCCGTTAGCTCGATTTGCCGAGCCGCAGGCCGACGCAGCCATGCGCGGCGAAGCGGCTGATGGTGTAGCGGCCGACAGGCAGCTGGATGCGGCGCTCGAAGCGGCCCTGCGGCAGCTCGAGGCGCAGGATGCGGGCGTCGCGCAGTTCGGGGGGGAGGGTGCGGCGGCCGCTGATGATGAGCGTCGCGCCGTCGAGCGCGGTCTCCACGTCGTCAGGGTCGACCCCCGGCAATGCAATGAAGATCAGGATCTCGTCGTCGGTCTCGATGACGTCCATCGGCGGTTCCCAGCTCGGCTCGCGGTTGCCGGCGGGATGCAGATTGAGGAAGCGCTGCTGCATGCGCTCCGCCCGGGCGAGCGTCTCGATCGCATCCGACAGCATCCAGTTGAGGGGATCCTTGGGCCGCATGGGCGCCTTCTCCGTGTCGCTTTGGGGCTGACGTTAGCGGTCTTGCCGCCGACCGTAAACCTGCTCCGGAGAGGAGGATTTTGGGGCAAAAGCTCCGCAATTTTCCGATTTGTGGTGATGCTCGCGCCATCAAGCCGCTTATGCCGCGGCTATGCGGCTTGATGGCGGATCCTCTCGAATTCCTACTGCCTTCTCAGCATCTTCTGGGCTTGACGCGGTGCGCACGCGCGCCGCCGGAAGGAAGGTGTGACATGACCCTGCTCTATTCGCACGATGTCCGGATGCTGGAGGCCACCGCTTCGCATCGCTTCACGGCGCGGCGGGCGTTGCGGCGGATCCGCGCCGCCTTCAGGGCGATCCACCGCGCGATCGCGGCGGCCAAGATCCACCGCCTGCGCAACGAGCTGTTGCTGCACCGCGGTCACGAGGACTGGGCGCGCATCAATCTGGATGTCGGCACGATCGGTGGCGACGCCACGCGCTATCCGCGCACGCCGGTCGTGCTCGGCGAGAAGTGGGATTACTGAGATGCGTGTCGTGTCATCTGTCGGCGTCCTGCTGCGCCGCGCCGCAGAGGCGCTGTTCAAGTTCCTGGCCTGGATCGGCCAGCCGATCGGCGTCTATCGGCCCGAGGCGCACTACATGCGCGGTCCCGGTCCGGCCTGGCGCGCCAAGCATCAGCCGGGTCAGGTCGCCTCGCTCCGTCGCGTCAGGTGATCGAGCAGGTTCATCGGCACCGGAAACACTACGGTCGACGAGCGCTCGCCGGCGATATCGTGCAGCGCCTCGAAGTAGCGTAGCTGCATCGCCTGCGGTTCCTGGGCGAGGATCCGCCCGGCCTCGACCAGCTTCTCGGCGGCCTGCTGCTCGCCCATCGCGTTGATCACCTTGGCGCGCCGCAACCGTTCCGCCTCGGCCTGCTTGGCGATCGCCCGCACCATGGTCTCGTTGATATCGACATCCTTGATCTCGATCGCGGTGACCTTGATGCCCCAGACGTCGGTCTGCTTGTCGAGGATCTCCTGGATGTCGGCGTTCAGCCGGTCGCGTTCCGCAAGCATCTCGTCGAGCTCGTGCTTGCCGAGCACCGAGCGCAGCGTGGTCTGCGCGAGCTGGCTGGTTGCGGCCATGTAGTCGCCGACCTTGATGATGGCGCGTTCGGGATCGACGATGCGGAAGTAGAGCACGGCGTTGACCTTGACCGAGACGTTGTCGCGCGAGATCACGTCCTGCGGCGGCACCACCTGGACCATCACCCGGAGATCGACCTTCACCAGCTGCTGCACCACCGGGATCAGCAGGAACAGCCCCGGGCCCTTCACACCAGAGAAGCGGCCGAGCGTGAAGATCACGCCGCGCTCATATTCGCGCAGCACGCGAACGGCCTGCGACAGGAAAATCACGATCACCAGCGCAAGCGCCGCGTAGCTGAAATAATCGAGCATCATGCTGAACCTCCTGCGCCGGCGGCGATCGCGGCGCGCCGCACCACCAGCGTCAAATCGATGATGTTGGCCACTTCGACCGTCTCTCCGGACCTGAACGTCTCGGTGCCGCGCGCCTGCCAGCGCTCGCCATTGGCGAAGACGTGACCTGTGGTTCCGGTCCAGTCGAGCACCTCGGCGGGCAGGCCCTGCATGGCTTGCGCGCCTGTCAGGACCGGTCCCCTGGCGGCGCGGCGCAGCGCGCCGAGCACCGCAACCAGGAAGGCTGCGAACATTGCCGCGGTGATGCCGATCACCCACCATGACAGGGTGTAGCCGGGCGCCTCGCCCCGGAACAGCATCAGCGCGCCCAGCACGAAGGCTAAGAGCCCTCCGACGCCGATCACGACCGTCGGATTGAAGGCCTCGACCGCGAGCAGCACGATCCCGACCAGCATCAGCGCGAAGCCGGCATAATTGGTCGGCAGCATGTTGAGGGCATAAAGGCCGAGCAGCAGACAGATCGTCCCGACCACGCCGGGGCCGATCATGCCGGGCGACATGAACTCGAAGATCAGCCCGTAGATGCCGACCATCAGCAGGATGAATGCGACGTTGGGATCGGTGATGACCGCGAGCAGCCGCGAAATCCAGCCGGGCTCGATGGCCTCCAGCGCAAGATCCTTCGTCGCCAGGTGTTGCGTCTTGCCCGCGATCTCCACCATGCGGCCGTCAACCTGCCTGAGCAAATCGGCCGGATCACGCGCAACAATCTCGATGACTCCCGCCTGCAGCGCTGCATTGGCGGACAGGGTGGCGGCCTCGCGCACCGCCTTCTCGGCCCAGTCGGCATTGCGGCCACGCAGCTCGGCGAGGCTACGGATGAAGGCGACGGCATCATTGGTCACCTTGGCCGTCATGGCGTCCTTCTCGCCGGCCTTGTTGTCCTTGCCGTCCTTGTCGGGGGTGCCAGGCAGCCCCGGCATCGGTGCGCCGATCTGAACCGGCGTCGCCGCGCCGATATTGGTGCCCGGCGCCATGGCGGCGAGATGCGTCGCATAGAGGATGTAGGTCCCGGCACTCGCCGCATGGGCCCCGGAGGGCGCGACATAGCCGATCACGGGAACGGGCGAGGCGAGCACGTCTGCGATGATCTCGCGCATGCTGGAGTTGAGACCGCCCGGCGTATTCAAGCGCAGCACGACGATCTCGGCGCGTCGTTCGGCCGCCTTGGCGAGCGCGTCCTTGACATAGCTGGCCGATGCCGGCCCGATCGCTCCGTCGATTGAAATGGTCAGGGCAAGGCGGCTGTTCTCTTCCGCCACACCGGGACGGATCGAGACAGCCAGAGCAATGAACGTCGTCACCGCAACGAGAGCCGCCCGAAAAATCTGCACGGCAAGCACTCCCTCGCCGAGCATATGGGGCGGCGGCGGAGAACCTCAATATGGGCGTGATGTCACGGACGTTGCTGGCGCGGGCCATTGTGCATTGCAATGACTTGCCTCGCGCTCTCGCCGCGCATGTCGAGCTCGATCTCGCGCGCGACGTCGACGATCATTTCGGGATGCTGGCCGTTCTCGAACAACGCGTATTTCACGGCCTGGGCGCGGTTGACGAACAGGCCGCCGAACAGGCCGTTCTGCTGCTGGGCGACCCACTGGCCGCGGTGGTTGCGGCCGATGAAGACGATGGAAGACGCCGCGCTGCACGAGGGAGGCTCGACGAGTTTCACGTTAGTCGGTCCTTGTGGTGGTCATCACGCGTCCAATGTCGCGCGCGCGGGATATGAAATCGAGCGCGACCGGCGAGCGACTTCATAAGCGCGGCATAGGATCAGGTATGCTGGACGATGCCGGTGTTCAGCGCGCACAGCGCGGCATAGGCGGTCATTTCGTCCCAATGGTTAAGATGGCCTGCGAATGGCGGTTCGCGCCTGAAGGCGCCGACCGCGGCGCAGATCAGGGCCGACATCCACAACAGCGCGACCAGGCCACGGCCGAAGCCGGCACTGGCGAAGGCGGCAAAGCCGAGCATGATGGCGAGCCGGAATCCGAACCGGATCAGGACCTGCACCGACCGCAGCCCGCGCGGCAGATCTTTCGCATTCATGGCGGTGCGGCCATCAGGAAAAATTGTCGACGAGTTGCGGCTCGTGGAGCGAAGGTGCGCCACGGCGGACGCGGGGCACGCTGGTGCGGCTCTCGGGCGCGCTGATCCGCTGCGCCTCGACGAAGGCGGCAAGGATCGCAAGCGCAAGATCGGCATGATGGGTCTCGATCGACTGGTCGAGCCAGTCCGGCAACTCGCGCTGGCGCGACAACGCGCAATGCCATTCGCTCTCGTCATAGACCAGGCGGCGGAGCTGCCATTGCGGCAGCTCGAGATCGAGCAGCGCCAGTGCTGCATCGGTCCAGGCGCCTGATAGAATCAGGCGCTCGACATGCGCGGCCTTGCCGCTTTGGCCGGCCGATGGCAAGCGCCGGCAAGTCTGGCTGATGAGGTCGGCCATGAACTCTGCTGTGACGGCATAAGCGCCGCGCAGCCGGTCGCCGAGCTCGACGGAGGAGTTTTCGGAAAGCACTGACATGACGTCATCTCGTCCACGCGCGGCCCAAGATATTGGCCGCACGTCCAAAATGACGGGATCGCCGTTTGAAAACGAGATGAGGCGAGAGGCGGAGATATAGGGATTCCATAAAGATGGAACGGGGCGTGTCCCCGTGTCGTCCCGGCGAAAGCCGGGACCCATACTCCGCGGCGGGTGCTGTGAAAGGGATTCGTCGTTCCAGCGGCGCGCGCCAAACGGCATTTGGGGTTATGGGTCCCGGCCTTCGCCGGGACGACTGGGAAGTCCGTAGGGTGGGCAAAGGCGCACAGCGCCGTGCCCACCTTCAAGTGACGTGCTCGTGAGGGTGGGCACGCTTCGCTTTGCCCACCCTACGGACGACGGCGGCACTTATGGAATTCCTATAACGTCCTCATACGCCACATCTCGAAAACCTATGTCCCGGGTGGCACTTCACGGCCATCCGGCGCGGAACGCTTATGCGGTCGCCCGCGCCCCTCGGATGTACGGGAGTTTCCCATGATGGACATCGTCATGTCGGCGCTTGCGCTCGCGTTCTTCGCGGCCGGCATCGGCTACGCCTATGCCTGCGAACGGCTCTAAGGGGAGGCCGCGATGATCTTCGATTACTCGCTCGCCGGCCTCGTCTCGCTCGGCCTGTTGTTCTACCTCACCTACGCGCTGCTGCGGCCGGAACGCTTCTAGGCACCGGCCATGCTCGAGCTTTGCAAGATCCTCGCCGCCGACGCCGTGCTCACCGGGCTGCTGCTCGGCCTGCTGGCGTCGCTGCTGCGCTTCGCCCCCGTTCGAAAGGTTTGACGTCAATGACCGTCATCGGCTGGATGCAGATTGTTCTATTTTGCGCGATCGTCGTCGCGCTGGTCAAACCGCTCGGCGGTCACATGACCCGTGTCTTCAACGGCGAGCGCACCTTCATGTCGCCGGTGCTGCGCCCGGTCGAGCGCGCGATCTACTGGGTCGGCGGCGTCGACGAGCGGCGCGAGCAGCACTGGCTGACCTACACGGTCGCCATGCTGCTGTTCCATGTCGGCGGCTTCTTCATCATCTACGGCCTGATGCGGCTGCAGGCGGCTCTCCCGTTCAATCCGGCCGGGCAGACGGCGGTGGCCGAAGATCTCTCCTTCAACACTGCGATCTCCTTCATCACCAACACCAACTGGCAGAACTACGGCGGCGAGAGCACGCTATCCTATCTGGTCCAGATGCTCGGCCTGACCCACCAGAATTTCCTGTCGGCCGCGACGGGAATCGCGCTGGCGATGGCGCTGATCCGCGGCTTCTCGCGCTCCTCGGTGCGCACCGTCGGCAATTTCTGGGTCGATGTGACGCGCTGCACGCTCTACGTGTTGCTGCCGATCTGCGTCGTCTACGCGCTGTTCCTGGTCTCGCAAGGCATGCCGCAAACGCTCGGTGCCTATGTCGACGCCACCACGCTGGAAGGCGGCAAGCAGACCATCGCGCTGGGACCCGTGGCCTCGCAGGTCGCGATCAAGATGCTCGGCACCAACGGCGGCGGCTTCTTCAACGCCAACGCGGCGCATCCCTTCGAGAACCCGACCGCGCTGTCGAACCTGGTGCAGATGGTCTCGATCTTCGCGCTCGGCGCTGCCTTGACCAACGTGTTCGGCCGCATGGTCAGCAACGAGCGGCAGGGCTGGGCGATCCTCGCCGTGATGGGCGTGCTGTTCGTGGCCGGCGTCGCCATCGCCTATTGGGCAGAGGCCAGCGGCACCTCGATGATGCACGCGCTCGGGCTCTCCGGCGGCAACATGGAGGGCAAGGAGGTCCGCTTCGGCATCGTCGCCTCCGCGCTGTTCGCGGTCATCACCACGGCCGCATCCTGCGGCGCGGTCAATGCCATGCATGACTCGTTCACCGCGCTCGGCGGCATGATCCCGCTGATCAACATGCAGCTCGGCGAGATCATCGTCGGCGGCGTCGGCGCCGGCCTCTACGGCATGCTGCTGTTCGTCGTGCTGTCGATCTTCGTCGCCGGCCTGATGGTCGGCCGCACCCCGGAATATGTCGGCAAGAAGATCGAAGCCCGCGAGGTCAAGATGGCGATGCTCGCGATCCTGGTGCTGCCGCTGATGTATCTCGGCTGGACCGCGGTCGGCGTGGTGCTGCCACAGGCGGTCGCCTCGATGGCCAATGCCGGCCCGCACGGCTTCACCGAGGCGCTCTATGCCTATACCTCGGCGACCGGCAACAACGGCTCGGCTTTCGCGGGTCTTTCCGGCAACACCTTCTTCTACAACCTCACGCTCGCCTCGGCGATGTTCGTCGGCCGCTTCTTCATGATCGTGCCGGCGATGGCGATGGCTGGCTCGCTCGCTCAGAAGAAGTCGATCCCGGCATCCGCGGGCACGCTGCCGACCACCGGTGGCCTGTTCGTCGGCCTGGTCGTCGGCGTGATCCTGATCATCGGCGGCCTGACCTTCTTCCCGGCGCTGGCGCTCGGACCGATCGTCGAGCAGCTCGCCATGAACGCCAACACGCTGTTCTGATCAAATTGACTGGAGTGACTTCCATGGAAACCACAAGACTGCAGAAACAGGTGACGGCGTCGACCATGCTCGACCCGAAGATCCTGGTGCCGGCGATCGGGTCGGCCTTCGTCAAGCTTGATCCGCGGCTGATGGCGAAGAACCCCGTGATGTTCGTGGTCGAGGTGGTGGCCGCGTTGACCACGATCATCTTCGTGCGCGACCTCGTCATCGGCGGCGCCAGCCTCGGCTTCACCTTCCAGATCATCCTCTGGCTCTGGTTCACGGTGCTATTCGCAAACTTTGCCGAGGCCGTCGCCGAAGGCCGCGGCAAGGCGCAGGCGGAATCGCTGAAGAAGACCCGCACCGAGAGCCAGGCCAAGCTCTTGACCGGCACCGACCGTACCTTCCGCATGGTGCCCGGCACCTCGCTCAAGGTCGGCGACATCGTGCTGGTCGAGGCCGGCGACAACATCCCCTCCGACGGCGAGGTGATCGAGGGCGTCGCCTCGGTCAACGAGGCCGCGATCACCGGTGAATCGGCGCCCGTGATCCGTGAATCCGGCGGCGACCGTTCGGCGGTCACCGGCGGCACCCAGGTGCTGTCGGACTGGATCCGCGTCCGCATCACCGCCGCCCAAGGCTCGACCTTCATCGACCGCATGATCAAGCTGGTGGAGGGCGCCGAGCGGCAGAAGACGCCGAACGAGATCGCGCTCAACATCCTGCTCGCCGGTCTCACCATCATTTTCGTGTTCGCGACGGTGACGATCCCGAGCTATGCGGCCTATGCCGGCGGCTCGATCTCGGTCGTGATCCTGGTGGCGCTGTTCGTCACCTTGATCCCGACCACCATCGGCGCGCTCCTGTCGGCGATCGGCATCGCCGGCATGGACCGCCTGGTGCGCTTCAACGTGCTGGCGATGTCCGGCCGTGCGGTGGAAGCCGCCGGCGACGTCGACACGCTGCTGCTCGACAAGACCGGCACCATCACGCTCGGCAATCGCCAGGCCACCGCGTTCCGTCCGATCCGCGGCGTTTCGGAGCAGGATCTGGCGGACGCCGCCCAGCTTGCTTCGCTCGCCGACGAAACGCCGGAAGGCCGCTCGATCGTGGTGCTCGCCAAGGAGAAATACGGCATCCGGGGCCGTGACATGAAGGAGCTCGCGGCGACCTTCGTGCCGTTCACGGCGCAGACCCGCATGAGCGGGATCGACGCCGGCGGCTCTTCGGTGCGCAAGGGCGCGGTCGATTCGATCCTGAGCTATGTCGACGGCGGCGGGGCGCGCACCGTTGCCTCGGGCAACACCGTCCGCGCAGTTGCGGCCACGATGAGCGCGGAAGCGCGCGAGATCCAGGCGATCGCCGACGAGATCGCCAAGGCCGGCGGCACGCCGCTGGCCGTGGCGAAGGACGGCAAGCTGCTCGGCGTCGTGCATCTGAAGGATATCGTCAAGGGCGGTATCCGCGAGCGCTTCGCCGAGCTGCGCCGCATGGGCATCCGCACCGTGATGATCACCGGCGACAATCCGATGACCGCGGCCGCGATCGCGGCGGAAGCCGGCGTCGACGACTTCCTGGCGCAGGCCACGCCCGAGGACAAGCTCAAGCTGATCCGCGACGAGCAGGCCAAGGGCAAGCTTGTCGCGATGTGCGGCGACGGCACCAACGACGCGCCGGCACTGGCGCAGGCCGACGTCGGCGTCGCCATGAACACCGGCACCCAGGCCGCGCGCGAGGCCGGCAACATGGTCGATCTCGATTCCAATCCGACCAAGCTGATCGAGGTGGTCGAGATCGGCAAGCAGCTTCTGATGACCCGCGGCGCGCTGACCACGTTCTCGATCGCCAATGACGTCGCCAAATATTTCGCGATCATCCCGGCGATGTTCCTCGCGTTCTATCCGCAGCTCTCGGTGCTCAACGTGATGCACCTGGCGAGCCCGCAGAGCGCGATCCTGTCGGCGATCATCTTCAACGCGCTGATCATCATCGCGCTGATTCCCTTGGCGCTGAAAGGCGTCAAGTACCGCGCGATCGGCGCCGGCGCGCTGCTCGGCCGCAACCTGATGATCTACGGCCTGGGAGGCATCATCATTCCCTTCATCGGCATCAAGGCGATCGACCTGATGGTTGCCGCCCTGGGCCTGGCTTAAGGAACCACGATCATGTTGAGAGAAATTCGCCCCGCCATCCTCGTGTTGTTGCTGCTGACCGCCATCACGGGCCTCGCCTATCCGCTCGCCATGACCGCGATCGCCGGCGTGATCTTCCCGAAGCAGGCACGAGGCAGCCTGATCGAGAAGGACGGCAAGGTGATCGGCTCCGCTTTGATCGGGCAGGAGTTCAAGGACGACAAATATTTCCACGGGCGGCTGTCGGCGACCGTGGCGCCGGATCCGAACGATGCCTCGAAGACCGTGCCGGCGCCGTACAATGCCGCCAATTCCGGCGGCTCCAATCTCGGTCCGACCAGCAAGGCGCTGGCCGACCGGCTCAAGGACGATGTCGAGAAGCTGAAGGCGGACGATCCGTCGGCACGGGTGCCCGTCGATCTCGTCACGACCTCGGCCAGCGGGCTCGACCCGGATATCTCGCCGGAGGGCGCGCTGTTCCAGGTGCCGCGGGTCGCCAAGGCGCGCGGCATGTCCGAGGACGCGGTGCGCCAGCTGGTGACACAGAACACGCAAGGCCGCTTCGCCGGCGTCGTGGGTGAGCCTCGCGTTAACGTTCTTGCGCTCAACCTGGCGCTGGATGCGGCGAACGCGAAATAGGGGAGTAGGCCCGCTCTCGCAGGATGACTATATTGCGGCATGGCCAGTCAGCGCCGCGACCCCTTGAAACGACCCTCTCCGGATGCGCTGCTCGATGCGGCGCGTCGGGAGACCGATCGTTCCGGACGGCTGAAGATCTTCGTCGGTGCCGCCCCCGGCGTCGGCAAGACCTACGAGATGCTCTCGAGCGCCCACGCCCGGCTCAAGGCCGGCGTCGATGTCGTGGTCGGCGTGGTCGAGACCCACGGGCGGGTCGAGACTGAGGCGCTGTTGAAGGGCCTCGACGTAGTGCCGCGCAAGCAGCTCAGCTATCGCGACCAGACGCTGGAGGAGATGGATCTCGACGCCCTGATCGCGCGGCGGCCGCAGCTTGCGCTGGTCGACGAGCTCGCCCACACCAACGCGCCGGGCAGCCGGCATCCCAAGCGCTATCTCGACGTCGAGGAATTGCTGTCGCACGGCATCGACGTCTACACCGCCGTCAACATCCAGCACATCGAGAGCCTCAACGACGTGGTCGCGCAGATCACCCATGTGCGGGTGCGCGAGACCGTGCCGGACTCGGTGTTCGACCGCGCCGACGCCATCGAACTGATCGACCTGACGCCCGACGATCTGATCCAGCGGCTGAAGGAGGGCAAGGTCTATGTGCCCAAGCAGGCCGAACGCGCGCTGGAGCATTATTTCTCGCCCGGCAATCTGACCGCGCTGCGCGAGCTGGCGCTGCGGCGCACCGCCGAGCGGGTCGACGAACAACTGCTTACCCACATGCAGGCCAATGCGATCGCCGGGCCCTGGGCCGCTGGCGAGCGCATCCTGGTCTGCCTGAGCGAGGACCCGCGCGCCGCAGGCCTGGTGCGCTATACCAAGCGACTCGCCGACCGGCTGCATGCGCAATGGACCGCGCTCAGCATCGAGACGCGGCGTAGCCTGCAATTGACCGACGAGCAGCGCGACCGGCTCGCCGACACCATGCGGCTGGCCGAATCGCTCGGCGGCGAGGCACTGACCATTCCCGGTGTCGGCCGCCGCATCGCCGACGACGTCATCAATTTCGCGCAGGCCAACAACGTCACCCAGATCATCATCGGCAAGTCGACGCGGTCGCGCTGGTTCGAGCTGATACGCGGCTCCGTGGTGCACGATCTGGTGCGGCGGGCCGGCAATATCAGCGTCAACGTGATCGCCGGCGACGAGCAGCCGGTCGGCAAGGCGGCGGTGCAGACCGCGCAGCGGCAGGAGCCGTTCAATCCGCGGCCCTATCTGATGTCGCTGCTCTTGATCGGGATCGGGTTAGGCGCCGCCAAGCTGATCCAGCCGTTCTTCGGCATCGAGAATGTCGATCTGGTGTTCCTCACCGCGGTGGTCGGCGCGGCCGCGCGCTACGGCCTGTGGCCGTCGCTGCTCGCGAGCGTCGCCGCCTCGCTGTGCTACAATTTCTTCTTCCTGCCGCCGGTCTACACCTTCACGATCACCGATCCGACCAATGTCGCGGCATTCTTCTTCTTCATGCTGATCGCGCTGATCGTTTCCAACGTCGCGGCGCGCGTCCGTGTCCAGGCCGACACCGCGCTCGGCCGCGTCCGCACCACCGAATCGCTCTATGCGTTCAGCCGCAAGCTCGCCGGCACCGCGACGCTGGACGACGTGCTGTGGGCGACCGCCTATCAGATCGCTCTGATGCTGAAGGTGCGGGTGGTGCTGCTGCTGCCGGAGGATGGCGTGCTGACGGTCAAGAGCGGCTATCCGCCGGAGGACCAGCTCGACCAGGCCGATCTCGCCGCCGCCAACTGGGCCTGGGGCAACGACCGTCCGGCCGGCCGCGGCTCCGACACGCTGCCGGGCGGCAAGCGCCTGTTCCTGCCGATGCGCACCGGGCGTGGCCCGATCGGCGTGATCGGCATCGACGACGACCGCACCGGGCCGTTGCTGACGCCGGACCAGCGCCGGCTGCTCGACGCGCTGGTCGACCAGGGCGCGCTCGCGATCGAGCGCGTGCTGCTGGTCGAGGACATGGACCGCGTCAAGCGCACCGTGGAGTCCGACCGGCTGCGCGGCGCGTTGTTGACCTCGATCTCGCACGACCTCAAGACGCCGCTGGCGTCCGTGCTCGGTTCGGCGTCGGCGCTGCGTGACCTCGGTATCAGCCTGACGGAGGCGCAGAAGCACGATCTGCTGGCGACCGTAATCGACGAGTCCGAGCGGCTCAACCGCTTCATCGCCAATCTGCTCGACATGACCAAGCTGGAATCCGGCGCCATCGTGCCCAACACCGCGCGGCACGATGTCGGCGAGATCATCGGCAGCGCGCTGCGTCGCGCCGCAAAGATCCTGCTGTATCACAAGGTGTCGCTGGAGCTTGCGGCCGACCTTCCGATGCTGGAGCTCGATGCCGTGCTGTTCGAGCAGGTGCTGTTCAACGTGCTCGACAACGCCGCCAAATACGCCCCTTCGGACACCACGATCGCGATCCGGGGCGTCCGCGAACGCGACAGGATCACGTTGCAGATCCTCGACGAGGGCAACGGCATTCCGGCGACGGAGCTCGAAAGCGTGTTCGACAAGTTCTACCGCGCCGAGAAGGGTGACCATGTCCGCCCCGGCACCGGCCTCGGCCTCGCGATCTCGCGCGGCTTCGTCGAGGCGATGCGCGGCACGATCGCGGCGACCAACCGCACCGACCGCAGCGGTGCCGTCATCACCATCCGCCTGCCGATTCCTGCCGACACCAACGCGCTGGACACTGCTGCATGAACGCAACTCCGATCAAGGTTCTGGTCATCGACGACGAGCCGCCGATCCGCAAGCTGCTGCGGATGGGGCTGAGCACGCAGGGTTACGACATCCTCGAAGCCTCCAACGGCAAGAACGCGCTGGAGATGCTGGCCGAAGGGCCGGCGCTGATCATCCTCGATCTCGGATTGCCCGACATCCAGGGCCATGATCTCCTGCGCATGATCCGCGGCCGCAACGAGAACGTGCCGATCGTGGTGCTGTCGAGCCGCGGCGACGAGGCCGGCAAGGTGCAGGCGCTCGACCTCGGCGCCGACGACTATCTGACCAAACCGTTCGGCATGGACGAGCTGCTGGCGCGGCTGCGCGCCGCGCTTCGGCACCAGTTGCAGGTGCAGGGCGAACGGCCGGTGTTTCGCTCCGGCGATCTCTCGGTCGACCTGGTGCGCCGGATCGTCAAGGTCGGCGAGCGGGAGATCAAGCTGTCGCCGAAAGAGTATGATTTGCTGCGCGTGCTGGTGCAGCACGCCGGCAAGGTACTGACGCATCGCTTCCTGCTGAAGGAATTGTGGGACGAGCTGACCGACGCGCAATATCTGCGCGTCTATGTGCGCCAGCTGCGCCAGAAGATCGAGGCCGATCCCGAGCGTCCGCAATTCGTGCTGACCGAGACCGGCATCGGCTATCGGCTACGCGCGGCGGATTGAGTGTCATGCCCCGCTCGAGCCGGGCGACGACAGCGGAGGTGCGGAACTTTCGCTGGCGGTGAGGATTGCTCATCCGTACCGGGAGAGACACCATGGCAAGAAAATACTCGCGGAAAGCATCCGCCGACGTCGAACGTGCAATGAAGAAGCGCAAGGCAGGCACGCTGCGGAGCGGCCGATCCAAGAAGAAGGTGACGAGCCGCAAGCAGGCAATCGCGATCGGCCTGTCGGAGGCGAGGGCCGAAGGCAAGAGGGTGCCGAAGAAGGCGAAAAAGGCGGCCAAGAAAACGACGAAGAAACGGAAGACCGCCAAGAAGCGTAAGGCTGCCAAGAAGCGGTAGAAGGCGTCATACTCTTCTCGTCATGCCCGGGCTTGACCCGGGCATCCATCCTCTTGGCGACGAAGTCGTGGATGGCCGGGTCAAGCCCGGCCATGACGAGTTACCTACCCCGCCTTGCGCGACCGCGCGCTCGACCGGTGCGACTTCTTCGCCGCGCGGCGGTGCGAGGTCTGGCGGCGCGCCGTGGAGCCTGAACGCCTCACGCCGCCCTTCCCACCCTTCAGGCTCTGCTTCAGCGCGTCCATCAGGCTCACCACATTGCTCGGCTTCTCTTCGCGCGCAGCCGCCTTGATCGGCTTGCCGGCGGCCTTGCGGCGCACCAGCGTCTTCAGCGCGGTCTCGTACTGGTCCTTGAATGTCGACGGATCGAAATGGCCGGCCTTGCTGTCCAGGATATGGCCGGCGAGTTCGATCATGTCCTTGGTCACCTTCGGGCTCTTGATATCGTCGAAATAGTCGTCGGCGTCGCGCAGCTCGTAGGGGTAGCGTAGCGTGGTGGCGAGCATCCCCTTGTCGAGCGGTTCGATCGCAATGACGTGCTCGCGGTTAGTCAGGACGATCCGCGCCAGCGCGACGCGGTCCTGATCTTTCATGGCATCGCGGATCACCGCGAAGGCGTCGACGCCGGCCTTGCCATCGGGCCTGATGTAATAGGGATGGTCGAGATAGCGCTTGTCGATCTCACCTTCGGGCACGAAGGAGTCGATATCGATAGTGTGGTTGCTCTCGATCTGAACGGCCTCGAGCTCGTCTTTCTCGATCTCGACATATTTGCCCTTGCTGACCTCGTAGCCGCGGCCCTTCTGCTCGCCTTCGACCACGTCGCCGGTCTCGGTGTCGACCATCTGCTGCTTCAGCCGGTTGCCGGTCTCGCGATTGATCATGTGGAAGCGGGTTTTCTCGACCGCGGTGGAAGCCGGGTACAGCGCCACCGGGCACGACACCAGCGACAGTTTGAGCGTGCCTTTCCAGTAAGCGCGGGGAGCGGCCATCATCATCTCCAAACGGCTTGAGTTTGGAACTTGAACGGATACCGTGGGTTTTGGTTCCTGACAGCCGCGCGGAGGCGGCGGTCGTCGTTTGCGCCGAGGCTTTGCACGTGCCGCTGAAAAACCTGTCGACCTACCGCAAGAAGCGCGATTTCGAGAAGACCAGCGAGCCGTCCGGCGAGGTCAAGGTGGCGCCGGCCGAGCTGCGGCGCTTCGTGGTCCAGAAGCACGATGCGACCCGGCTGCACTATGATTTCCGGCTCGAATTCGACGGCACCTTCAAGTCTTGGGCGGTGACGCGCGGGCCCTCGCTCGATCCGCACGACAAGCGGCTCGCGGTCGAGGTCGAGGACCATCCGCTCGACTACGGCGACTTCGAAGGCACCATTCCCGAGGACCAGTATGGTGGCGGCACGGTGCAGCTCTGGGATCGCGGCTTTTGGCAATCCGACGACCCCGAGCGCGGCTTCAGGAAGGGCGATCTGAAGTTCACGCTCGACGGCGAGAAACTGCATGGCAGCTGGGTGTTGGTGCGGATGAAGAGCGACCGCTATGGCGGCAAGCGCACCAACTGGCTCTTGATCAAGCATCGCGACGAATATGCCGTGGAAGGCAACGGCGAAGAGATCCTTGCAGAGGACCGCTCGGTCGCATCCGGCCGCTCGATGGATCAGATCGCATCGGGCAAGGGCAAGGCGCCAAAGCCGTTCATGTTGGCGAAGGGCAATGGCAAAGCCAAAGCCGATGCAGTCTGGCACTCCAATCACGGATTGGCTGCGGACGAGCGCGCCAGGACCAAGGCACCGGCGCCGAAAGCGCAGCCGAAGCCGAAGCAGGTCGCGGAGATGCCGGCCTTTGTCTCGCCACAGCTCTGCGCCGCCGTCGACACGCCGCCCGGCGGCGCGGGCTGGTGCCACGAGATCAAATTCGACGGCTACCGTGTGCAGCTTCGCGTCGAGGACGGCGAAGCCGTGCTGAAGACCCGCAAGGGGCTCGACTGGACCGGGAAATTCGGCGCGATCGCCAAGGAGGCCGGCAGGCTGCCGGATGTCCTGATCGACGGTGAGATCGTCGCGCTCGACAAGCACGGCACCCCGCATTTCTCGACGCTGCAGGCCGCACTCTCCGACGGCAAGACCGACCGGCTGGTGTTCTACGCGTTCGACCTGCTGTTCGAGGGCACCAATGATTTGCGTCCGCTGCCGCTTGCCGAACGCAAGGCGCGGCTGAAGGCGTTGCTCGAGGCGCGCAAGGGCAAAAACCCGGTGATCCGATATGTCGAACATTTCGAGGAAAGCGGCCCGGCAGTGCTGGAATCGGCGCGCAAGCTGAAACTCGAAGGCATCGTCTCCAAGCGGCTCGATGGCGCTTATCGGTCTGGTCGTTCCGATGACTGGACCAAAGCAAAAATCCGCGCCGGCCAGGAGGTGGTGCTCGGCGGCTGGAAAACGACCAACGGCAAATTCCGCTCGCTGATGGCCGGCGTCTATCGCGGCGATCATCTCGTCTTTGTCGGCATCGTCGGCACCGGATTCGGCCAGGACACGGTCCGCCGCATCATGCCGGCGCTGAAGGCGGCGGCGTCGGACAACAGCCCGTTCGGCGGCAAGGACGCGCCGAAGAAGACCCGCGACGTGCACTGGCTGAAGCCGGAGCTGGTCGCCGAGATCGAGTTCGGTGGCTGGACCGATGCCGGCAATATTCGCCAGGCCGCGTTCAAGGGCCTGCGTCAGGACAAGCCGGCGCACGAGGTGGAGGCCGAGATGCCAGTCGCAACCAGGGTGGTGAAGCCGATGGCGAAGAGCGCGGCAAAAGGCACTGCGAGCAAGGGTGCGGCAAAGAGCGAGGTGATGGGCGTCGTCATCTCGCATCCGGACAAGGCGCTGTGGCCCGACGCCGGCGACGGCGAGCCGGTGACCAAGCTCGATCTTGCACGATATTTTGAGGCGGTCGGCGAATGGATGATGTCTTATCTCAAGGGCCGGCCGTGCTCGATCGTGCGCGCGCCCGACGGCATCAACGGCGAGACCTTCTTCCAGCGCCACGCCATGGCCGGTACCTCGAAGCTGTTGAAGCTCGCCAAAGTGGCAGGCGACCGCAAACCCTATCTACAGATTGACCAGGTCGAGGGGCTGGCTGCGGTGGCGCAGCTCGGCGGGCTCGAGCTGCATCCCTGGAATTGCGCGCCCGACGCCTATGACACGCCGGGCCGGCTGGTGTTCGATCTCGATCCTGCACCCGACGTCGCATTCGCCGATGTGGTCGAGGCCGCCAAGGAGATGCGCGAGCGGTTGACGGCGGTCGGCCTCGAGAGCTTCTGCAAGACCACCGGCGGCAAGGGCCTGCACGTCGTGGCGCCGTTGCTGTCGGGCGGCAAGGACAAGGTGACGTGGAAGGAGGCCAAGGCTTTTGCGCAAGCGATCTGCCAATGGATGGAGCAGGACGATCCCGCGCGCTATCTGATCAACATGTCCAAGGCCAAGCGCACGGGGAAGATCTTTCTCGACTATCTGCGCAACGACAGGCTCTCGACCGCGGTCGCGGTGCTGTCGCCGCGGGCACGCCCGGGCGCTACGGTGTCGATGCCGCTGACCTGGACCCAGGTCCGCGGCGACCTCGATCCGACAAAATACACACTGCGCAGCGTGCCGGCGCTGCTCGCGAAGTCGAAGGCGTGGGATGGTTACGAGGACGCGGCGGGTTCGATCAGGTCCGCGATCAAGAAGCTCGCGGCGCAGTAGTCGAGGTACGTAAGGTGGGCAAAGCGAAGCGTGCCCACCTTTTTTGCTGCGCTCGTGAAGGTGGGCACGTCGCTTGCGCTCCTTTGCCCACCCTACGGCTCCGACTTACAGCCTGCCGAGCAATAGCAGGATCAGCAGGATCACGATCACCAGGCCCAATCCGCCGCCGCCGTAATAGCCGGTGCCGTAGAACGGTCCGCCGCCGATGCCGCTGAAGCCGCCAAGCAGCGCGATGACCAGGATAATGAGAATGATCGTTCCAATTGACATCTTGAAGTCTCCTCAGCCCCGTGGGGTCGTTTCGTCTCTGCCCTTCGGAAAAGGAAACAACCCGGAACTGTGAAGGTTCCGGTTGTGGCGCTGCGATAAAACTGTGAGGTTCTTCCGTTTGCTTAGGAACAGAACTACATGAGGTGAATCCACGAAGGAGTGCACCGCGATGTCGGCGCCGCTGATCGTTTCGATTCCGCACAGTCTCGGCCGCGACGAGGCCATGCGCCGCCTGAAGAGTGGGCTGTCGCGCGCGGCGGCAAGCGTGCCGGTGCTCGAGGTCGACGAGGAGCGCTGGGACGATAACCGCATGATTTTCCGCGTCCGGGCGCTGGGCCAGGTTGCGGCCGGGCATCTCGATGTCGAGGACAGCTGTGTGCGCCTCGAAGTGACGCTGCCCTCGCTGCTGCAGCGTTTCGCCGAGCTGGCGCAGATCGCGATCCAGAAGCGCGGGCAGCTGCTGCTGACCAAGCGCTGACGGGCTCTGCTAGGCGTGCGAGCGCGCCGGCTTTGGCGCGCGCTTCGCGCCTGCCGTCTTCGCCTTCAATATCGCGACCGGCAGGTCCGCGAACAGTGTCGAGAGCTGGACCTTGCGTGCGCCTTCCGCGAGCGCATACCCCGTCACGTCGATCTCGCCCTCGAACGCCTCGGGACGCGGCCAGCTCCGTCCGCCCTGCGTGAACGGCGCGAATGCGCGCACCACCGCGACGATCACGGCATCGCGGCCATGGCGCCTGGCAAAGGCGATGACGTGGTCGCGGTGCGGGCCGCTCACCGTGAGCGGTTCATAGTCGCCATTGGCAAATACGTCGCCGTGCGCGTTGCGCAGCAGCAGCAGATGCCGTGTCCAGGCGAACTTCAGGCGGCCGTCGCGCCAGTTCTGCGCCAGCGCATCCCAATCCGGCGTCTCCAGCGTCGTAAGCATCGCCGCGCGTGCGGCAAAATCGATCGGGCGGCGATTGTCGGGGTCGACCAGCGACAGATCCCACGTCTCGGTGCCCTGATAGAAATCCGGCACGCCGGGCATGGTCGCCTTCAAGGTCACCTGGCTCAGCGAGTTCAGCGCGCCGATCAATGCGGTACGTTGCGCCAGGGTCTCCAGCGCATCGAGGAATTCCGGCGAGGTGTTGCGATCCAGGATGCGGTCGATGAAGGTCTTCACGCCCGCTTCATAGGGTTCATGCGGATTGAGCCAGCTCGTCTCCTGCTTGCCCTCGCGCGCGGCCTTCAGCGCATAGGCCTGGATGCGTTCGACAAAATCCCTGTCATCGGGATCCCAGGCGCCGAGCAGGGCCTGATACAGCATGTATTCGAACGTCGCCGACGGCGCACGCATCTCGCCGTTGAGCACGAGATGCGGCGCGTTCAACACCTTCCAGCGTGCCACTGCGCTGGTCCATTCGCCGGGGAGTTCGGCAAGCGCCATGATGCGAGCGCGGGCGTCCTCGCCGCGCTTGGTGTCGTGGGTCGCGGTCGCGGTCATGCCGTGCGGCCAGTCGCGGGCGCGGGCCTGCATCATGGCATGGAAGCGATCGGCGGGAAGCGCGCGTGCCGCAGGATCGCCGCCGACCTCGTTCAGCGCCAGCAGGCGGTGATAGCGATAGAAGGTGGTGTCCTCCAGCGACTTCGCCATCATCGGTCCGGTGAACTGCTGCACCTTCAGGGCGAAGCGGCGGACCCGCGGCGCGGAGTGCGGCGGCCGGCCGGGCTTGAGGAGGTCCATGGTCAGCGCGTCGCGCAGGAAGTCAAAGATGCCCTCGTCTGCGGCGAACCAGTCGGCGCGGGCGCGCGTGATCGTCTGGTTGATCAGGGCGCGGTCGTGTGCGGTCGGGCCTGAGGCGGTGAGATAGGTGCGGTAGACCGGGAAATGCAGCACATAGAGCTCGAGCGCCTGCCGCAGGCTGTCGGCCGAGAAATCGCGGCTCGAATAATGGCCGTTGGCGATCCGTGCCAGGAGCCGCGCCAGCACCGTGAATTCGCTGGTCAACAGCGTCTCCAGCACGCGCCGCTTGGCCTCGCGCAGCATCGGCGTCAAATTCGGCGAGCGGTTGCTGATCTGGCGCCAGATCTCGCTGAGCGGATCGAGGCCTGCGCCATCGACCAGCAGCTGGCTGATCACGTTCATCCATTCATAGCCGGTGGTGCCATGGACCCCGCTGAACTTCGGCAGGTCTTCATCCTCGCCGAGGATCTTCTCGACCACCATGTAGAACGGCTTTGGCTTGGTGCGTTGCGCCGTGCGGATCAGGCGGCGCAGCCGCTGGAAATATTGCGCGGGGTCGCGCAGGCCGTCGATGTGGTCGAGCCGCAGGCCCTGCAGCCGGTCTTCGGCGATCAGCCGCTGCACCAGGCTGTGGCTGGCTTCAAAAGTGTGGGCATCCTCGACCCGCAGGCCGGCCAGCGTGTTGATGTCGAAGAAGCGGCGGTAGTTGATGTCACTCGAGGCAAGCCGCCAGTGGCCGAGCTTGTAGTGCTGGCGTTCCAGCAGATGATGCAGTGCCAAGGTCTGCGTGGGACGGTCCTCGCCGGCGCGATAGGCGGCAAGGCCGCGCGTGATGATCCCGGTGCCGCCGTCGATCGCGCGGAGCTCGGCCTTGAGGCCGGGCGCCTCGGCGCGGTTGGGATGACGCAGGCCCCGGTATCGTGCCGTGAGTTCGAGCATGGTTCGTCCGGCCACGCTGTCTTCCGCAGCGGCCTCGCGGACGATGGCGCGCAAGACTTCGCCGTAACGCTCCGGCGCGATCGGCAGGCGGTGCTCGAAATACCATGCCGAAAAGCTGCCCTCGCTGTCGTCGTAGCGCAGCTCGATCTCGCCGCGCTCCAGCACCTCGCCATAGGACCCGCCCAGGATCGGCAACAGCACGCCGCCGCGCGCGCGGTACGGCAGCTGGTCCCAGTCGATGTCGAACGAAACCGCATGCGGCGAGACCGGTCCCCATTCCAGCACGTCGAGCCACCACGGGTTGTCCGCGAAGTGCACGCCGACATGGTTCGGCACGAAATCCAGGATCAGGCCGAGATCGCTGCGCTTCAGCGCCTCGCCCAGCCGCATGAAGCCCTGTTCGCCGCCGAGTTCCGGATTGAACCTGGTGTGATCGACGACGTCATAGCCATGGCTCGAGCCCTTGCGCGCCTTCGTGAAGGGCGAGGCATAGACATGGCTGATGCCGAGCGATTTCAGATACGGCGCCACGCGTGCGGCGGCATCGAAGTCGAAATCGGCGGTGAGTTGCAGGCGGTAAGTCGCGATCGGGATCGCCGAAGGCATTGTGCTATCCGATGTGCCAAAGCACCGCCCAGCCGGGGAGGTTGCCTGACAACGCGCCGCCCCAGATCGCGGTTCCCTTTGGCCCGGGAGCATCCGTGATCGCGTGGTCCGACAGATTGGCGGTGAGCCAGAGCGTGTGACCGTCACTCATCTGCCAATGCGCGGTGAGCAGGTCGTCATTCACGCTGGCGTCGCCAAATCGGGCGCCGGCAAGTCGCGGCGTGATTTCGCGCCGGCGCACCGCGAGCAGGCCGCGCACCAGCTCGAGGCGCGCGCGGCCGGGATCATAGTCCAGCGCGGTCCAGTCGAGCACGGCCGATTGCATCGTCGTCTCGGCAAGTGGATCAGGGACATCGTCGCCATATTTGGCATAGGCCCAGGCGAATTCCTCGCGGCGTCCCTTGCGCACGGCGTTGGCGAGGTCGCCCTTGAAATCGCAGAAGAACGGGAACGGCTGCGTCGCGCCCCATTCCTCGCCCATGAACAGCATCGGCGTGGTCGGCGCGATCAGCGTCACCGCGAGCGCCGCGGCCACCGCTTCCGGCTTGGCGATGCTGACGAGGCGATCGCCCAGTGGTCGGTTGCCGATCTGGTCGTGGTTCTGCAGGAAGTTGATGAAGCAGGTCGGCGACAGCGCGCCGCTCAGCTCGCCGCGGGGCTTGTTGCCCCAGAAGGCCGAAACCTCGCCTTGATAGATGTAACCGGAGGACAGCGCGCGGGCGAGGTCCTGCTTCGGCGCGCGCTGGTAGTCCTCGTAATAGCCCTGGGTCTCGCCGGTCAGCAGCACGTGCCAGGCGTGATGATAGTCGTCATTCCACTGTCCGCGGAACTTGCCGCGCGGCGGATCCTCCGCTGCATCCAGCAGGCTCGCGAGGTTGTCGCCGTTTTCGAGCACGAGGTTGATGTGCCGGCCGGTCTCTGCCGCGAGGCGGCCCGCCGCGTTGCTGAAGTCGTGCACGACGGCGACATCTCCGGCCTCGACGATCATGTTCACCGCGTCGAACCGCAGCCCGTCGAAACGATAATCGCGCAGCCAGCTCACCACGCTGCCGACCGCAAACGCGCGCACTTCCGCGACGCGGTAATCGATCGCGCTGCCCCACGGCGTATGCGCATCGGTGAAGAAACTCGGCGCGTAGCGGCCGAGGTAATTCCCCTCCGGGCCGAAATGATTGTAGACCACGTCGAGCATCACCATCAGGCCGCGCAGATGCGCTTCGTCGATCAGGGTCTTGAGATCCTCGGGGCGTCCGTAAACGCTGTCGGGCGCGTACCACAGCACGCCGTCATAGCCCCAGTTGCGCTTGCCGGCGAAATCCGCCAGCGGCATCAACTCGAGCGCGGTGACGCCGGTCGCAACCAGATGATCGAGCTTGTCGATCATGGCGCGATAGGTGCCCGCTCGCGTGAAGGTGCCGACATGGGCTTCGAGCACAACGGCTTCATGCCACGGGCGCCCGCGCCACTCCGTCGCGCGCCATTTGAAGGCGGAATGATCGATTACCTCGCTCGGACCGGACACGTCGTCCGGCTGGAAGGCGGAGGCCGGATCGGGGACGTCGAGTTCATCATCGATGCGGAATTTGTAAGGCGTGCTCGCGCGCACGCCCGGAATTTCCGCTACGTACCAGCCGGCTGCGTCGCGGGTCAGCGCATGCGGCCGGTCGAGCAGCAGGTCGACGCGCTTGGCCGCCGGCGCCCATAGCCGAAAGCGTGTACCGTCAGCGGTCAGCTCCGGGCCGAAATGCTGTGCGTTCATGCGGCGCCTGCAAAGGCCAGCACCGCACGTGGCGGTGCCTTGTTGTCGGCGCCGGAGAGAAATTCCTCGGCGGTCTGCGCGCTCTTGGTCGTATTCAGCACCTGCTGCCAGCTCTTGTATTCGGGCATCTTCGGCATCTTGAACGCGATCTCCTCCGGTGCGGCATTCAGCACGATAAAGATCGGCGCCTGTCCCGGTTCCATCGGCCCCATGACATAGGCGACGAACCGGCCTTCCGGGAATTTCCAGTCGGACTCCTTCATCTCCTCCGCCGCAGGCGTCAGCCACAGCACGCCATAGCTGCCGTCGGCGCGGCGGCCGTCGAGCCAGCGCTGGCAGCGGAGCTGGCCGAAGCGGCTGCGCAAGGCCGCGAGATGGCCGATGAAGTCGATGAAGTCGTCCTCGGTACCGAGATTTTCCCAGCCGACCCAACCGGTCTCATTGTCCTGGCAATAGGCGTTGTTGTTGCCGTTCTGGGTGTTGGCGGCCTCGTCGCCGGCGAGGATCAGCGGCGTGCCCTGTGCGAGCAACAGGCAGGCCAGCGCATTCTTGCGCAATTGCCGTCGCAGCATGTTGATCTTGAGATCGTCGGTCGGGCCCTCATGGCCGCAATTGTTGGAGAGATTATCGTTGGAGCCGTCGCGATTGTCCTCGCCATTGGCCTCGTTGTGCTTCTCGTTGTAGCTGAAGAGGTCGGCGAGCGTGAAGCCGTCATGCACCGTGATGTGGTTGATGCTGGCGCGCGTGGCGCGGCCGTCATGGTGGAACAGGTCGGAGGAGGCGGTCATGCGACCGGAGATTTCGCCGATCAGGCTGCCTTCACCGCTCCAATAGCGCCGCATCGCGCTGCGATAGCGGTCGTTCCATTCCGACCATTGCGAGGGAAAGCCGCCGACCTGGTAGCCGCCGAGGCCGAGGTCCCACGGTTCGGCGATCATCTTCACCGTCGCCAGAACCGGATCCTGGCGCACGGCGGTGAGGAACGAATGGCCGCGATCGAAGCCGTTCGGCCCCCGTGCCAGCGTGGTCGCCAGGTCGAAGCGGAAGCCGTCGACATGGCAGACCTCGACCCAGTAGCGCAGCGAATCCATCACCATCTGCATCACGCGCGGATGGGTGAGGTTGACCGAGCTGCCGCAGCCGGTGAAGTCGTCGTAGAACCGCGGGTTCTCGCGGTTCAGCCAGTAATAGGAGGCGTTGTCGATGCCGCGGAAGCACAGCGTCGGGCCCATGTGGTTGCCTTCGGCGGTGTGGTTGTAGACGACGTCGAGCAGCACCTCGATGCCGGCGTCGTGCAGCCGCGCAACCGTGGTGCGGAAGGAGTCCAGCACATTGTCCTGGGCGTAGCGTGCTTCCGGCGCGAAGAAGGCGATGCTGTTGTAGCCCCAGTAGTTCGAAAGCTTCTTCTCGACCAGGATGCGGTCGTCGATCAGGCCGTGGACCGGCAGCAGCTCGATGGTGGTGACGCCGAGCCGCTTGAAGTGATCGATCATTGCCGGCGACGACAGCCCGCCATAGGTGCCGCGCAAATTCGGCGGCACGTCCTCACGCTTCTGGGTCAGGCCCTTGACGTGGGCCTCGTAGATGATGGTGTCTTCCCAGGGAACGTGCGGCCTGATCTCGCGGCGACCCCAGTTGAAGGTCTCATCGACCACCATGGCCTTCGGCATGCCGCGGGCGTTGTCACGCCGGTCGAACGAGAGGTCTTCGCGCGCGCTGCCGGTGCGATAGGCGAAGTGCGCATCGCTCCACACCAGCCGTCCCGCGAGCCGCTTGGCGTAGGGATCAAGCAGCAGCTTGTTGGCATTGAAGCGGTGGCCGCGCTCCGGCGCGTAAGGACCGTAGACGCGATAGCCGTAGAGCTGGCCGGGCGAAATGTCGTTCAGGTAGCCGTGCCAGACGTCCTCGGTGCGCTCCGGCAGCTCGATGCGCTCGAGTTCGCGGCGGCCCTGGCCGTCGAACAGGCATAGTTCGACCTTCTCTGCATTCGCCGAGAACAGCGCAAAATTGGTGCCCCTGCCGTCCCAGCTTGCGCCGAGCCGTGCGGACGTGCCCCCGGTCAATCGCATCAAGTCAGCTTTCCGGTACGAGGAAGATCGCAGCCAGCGGCGGAATGGTCAGGGTCAATTCGGGTGTCGCGCCTTCCGAGGCACGGATCTCGCCGGCATTGCCGACATTGGTGCCGCCATAATGCGCGGAATCCGAGTTGAGCACCTCGTGCCACTTGCCGGCGAACGGCACGCGGACCCGGTAGTTGCGATAGACGTTGGGCGAGAAGTTCGTGACCACCAGGCAGCGCGATCGCGCATCGCTGCCCTTGCGCAGCCAGGCGAACACATTGTTGCTGGCGTCGTCGGTCACGACCCATTCGAATCCGGCCTGGTCGCAGTCGAGCTCATGCAGCGCCGGTAGCGCGCGGTAGAGCCGGTTGAGGTCGCGAACCACGTTCTGAATGCCCTTGTGCTTGGGCTGATCCAGCAGGTGCCAGTCGATCGAATAGTCGTGATTCCACTCGCGCTCCTGGCCGAATTCGCACCCCATGAACATCAGCTTCTTGCCGGGATGGGCGAACATGAAGCTGTAATAGGCGCGCAGATTGGCGAAGCGCTGCCAGTCGTCGCCCGGCATGCGCCCCAGGATCGAGCGCTTGCCGTGCACGACCTCGTCATGCGACAGCGGCAGGATGAAGTTTTCCGAGAACGCGTAGTGCAGGCCGAACAGGATGTCGCCGTGATGGTATTTGCGGTGGATCGGATCCTTGCCGATATATTTCAGGGTGTCGTGCATCCAGCCCATGTTCCACTTGTAGCCGAAGCCGAGCCCGCCATATTCGACCGGCCGCGACACCTGCGGCCATGCGGTGGATTCCTCCGCAGCCGTGGTGGCCTGCGGAAAGTGCGCAAAGACTTCGGTGTTGAAGCGGCGCAGGAAATCGATCGCTTCGATGTTCTCGCGGCCGCCATATTTGTTCGGGATCCAACCGCCGGCGGGACGGCTGTAGTCGAGATAGAGCATGGAGGCGACGGCATCGACGCGCAGACCATCGATGCCGTAGCGCTCAAGCCAGAACAGCGCGTTCGAGACCAGGAAATTGGTCACCTCGGTGCGCCCGTAATTGTAGATCAGCGTGCCCCAGTCGAGATGACGGCCCTGCAGCGGGTTGGCGTGCTCGTAGAGCGCGGTGCCATCGAAATGGCCGAGGCCATGGGGGTCGTCGGGGAAATGTCCGGGCACCCAGTCGAGCAGTACGCCGAGGCCGGCGCCGTGGCAGGCATCGACCAGCGCGGCGAAATCGTCGGGCGAGCCGAACCGGCTGGTCGGCGCGAACATGCCGGTCGGCTGGTAGCCCCAGGAGCCGTCGAACGGGTGTTCTGATATCGGCAGGAATTCGATATGGGTGAAGCCGAGATCGCTGACATAGGCGGGAAGCTGCTCGGCCATCTCGCGATAGGTCAGCCACTCGTTGCGGCCCTTGCGCCGCCACGAGCCGAGATGGACCTCGTAGATCGACATCGGCGAGCTCAGCGCGTTGATTCGATCGGGGGCAGGGCGCGGATGCGGGATCTTGCGTTCGTCGATCACGATCGAGGCGGTCTTCGGCCGCACCTCGGCGGCAAAGGCGAGCGGATCCGACTTCAGCGGCAGATGCTGGCCGTTGCGCCCGATGACCTCGAATTTGTAATGGTCGCCGACGCGGGCGCGCGGGATGAACAGCTCCCAATAGCCGGGGCCGCGCACCCGCATCGGGTGCCGCCGTCCGTCCCAGAAATTGAAGTCGCCGACCACGCTGACCCGCCGCGCATTCGGCGCCAGCACCACGAAGCCGATGCCGTCGACGCCGTCGAGCGTCATCGGATGCGCGCCGAGCGTGTCGTAGACGCGCTGATGCGTGCCCTCGCCGAGCAGATAGAGATCGAAATCGCTCAGGATCGGCGGAAACCGGTAGGCGTCTTCCAGCTCGACGACGTCGTCGCCAAAGCGCGCGCGGAGCTGGTAGCGCGTCGAGCCGTTGGGCAGGGGGCCCGCGAACAGGCCGGAATCGTGGATCTTGGCGAGCGGCGCCGTCTCGCCATGCTCGCCGATCGCCTCGACATTGCTGGCGTTGGGCAGGAAGGCTCGCACGACCTTGCGGTCGCCCTCGGTATGGAGGCCGAGATAGTGGAAAGGATCGGTGTGCCGACCCTCGATGATGGCATAGGCCTCGGCGGGCAATTTGTTCATGCAACCTCACGCGGCTGTTGTGCCAAAATCCTCAACAGGCCGGTCAGTGGCACGCGTAGCCAATCCGGCCGGTTGGTCAACTCATATTCGATCTCGTAGAAGGCCTTCTCAAGCAGGAAAAAGCCGAGCAGGCGATCGGCGGCGCCGGCATCGGCCGGCCATAGCCGCTGGCCCGCCATGGCCTCGCGGTAGGAGTCCAGGAAAGCGTCCGCGGCGCGGTCGCGCCACTCGGCCAAAGCGAGACTCAGCCTGCCGCCCTCGTCGGGCGTGACCTTGAGCGCGCGTTCGAGGGCGGCCGTCGTCGCGTAGTCGATCGAGCGGATCAGGCCGGCTACGTCGCGCGCCGGCGGCGCCTTGCGGCGGCGCTCGGCAATGGTACGGCCCGGTCCGCCGTCGAAATCGATGATGAAGACGTCGTCCTTCACCACCAGCAACTGGCCGAGATGCAGATCGCCGTGATGGCGGATGTTGAAGCCGTCGATCTCGCGCGGCAGCAGCGCCTTCAACTGCTCCGGAAGCAGATCATGACGGGCCAGCAGCTGGTCCGCCAGCAGCCGGTCAGCTTCCTTCATGGTGTCGCGGCGCTGCTTCAGCGTGTCGAACACGCGCTCGGCGCGGGCCATGATCTCGTCGTTCCAGCGCTGCAGGTCTTCAGGCTTGGTCGGTTCGGGCGTGAAATCGGGCAGCTCGCGGTTGCTGGCGAGCGCGATGTGCAGCTCGGCGAGGCGCTTGCCGCCCTGCGACATCTGGCGCAGATAGGAGCCCTGGTCGTCGTTGTCGGCGCGGTGTTCGCTCCGCGCCAGCAGCCGCTGCGTCTCGACGAAGCGGTCGAGATGGCCGGCGCCGACGGTCCAGAGATCGCCCTGATTGACCACCATGGCATGCAGCACCGCGATCGCGCTGCGCTTGTCGCCCTCGACCAGCTCGGCAGTGCCGAGCAAAGCGGGCGTATTCGGGAAGCCGACCACTTCGGTGAGGAAGCGGCAGATCTCGATCTCCGGATTGATGCCGACCTCGAGCTTGCGATAGATCTTGGTGACGTATTCATTGTCGACCAGCGCGGTCGAATGCGGCTGGTCGTTCTCGAACACGCGGATGCGCTCGGGCTGCCGCACCGGTCTGTCGGAGAAGCGGCTGGTCGGGCGGAATTCCAGCTTCAGCCCCTGCTCACCCTCGTCGACCGTGAGGTTCTCCCGCAGATTGCGCAGGAACAGGCCGGTGAAGATCTGGTCGGTCGCGACGTCGAGCAGCGTGCCTTCGCGGGCGCCCTGGCGCACGGCGGCGAAGGCGCGCGGGTTGTAGCGTTCGCGGTCGAAGCGAACCCATTCGATCTGCATCGGCAGCACGTAGCGGCTCGTGGTGCCGCGCTCGGTGGTCTCGAAGAAGATCAGCCAGGGCCGGTTGTCGCCGATGTCGCAGAACGGGACCGCGGATACCAGCGTCGGCTGGATTGCCTTGGCGGAGTGCTCCGGATACCAGCGGGTGCGGGCGAGATGACCCGGCAGCACGTCGCGCTCGAACATGCCGCGTTCGCGCGCAAGCGACGTCCAGGTGGAATTCACCGGCACCACCATGGTCTCGAACTCGGGCACCGCGCGCGGCACCACGGGCTCGGACTTGTCGCGCTCCCGCAATTCGAACCAGTAGAAGCCGTAAGGCGCGAGCGTGATCATGTAGGGCAGTTCGCCGATCGCGGGAAAGCGCGTGCGCCCGAGCATCTCGAGCGGAATGCGGTCCTTGAAGGCGGAGAGGTCGAGCTCGGTCGCCTGCGCCGAGCGCGACAGATTGGCGACGCACAGGATCACCTCGCCATTGTACTGCCTGACATAGGCGAGCACCGAGCGGTTCTCCGGGCGGATGAAGGTCATGGTGCCGCGCCCGAACGCCAGCGTCGACTTGCGCACCGCGATCAGCCGCTTGGTCGCCGACAGCAGCGACGACAGGCTGCGCGACTGCGCCTCGACATTGACGGCCTCGTAGCCATAGACCGGGTCCATGATCATCGGGGCGTAGAGCCGCGCCGGATCGGCGCGCGAGAAACCGCCATTGCGGTCCGGCGACCACTGCATCGGCGTGCGCACGCCGTTACGGTCGCCGAGATAGATGTTGTCGCCCATGCCGATCTCGTCGCCGTAATAGATGATCGGCGTGCCCGGAAACGACAGCAGCAGCGAGTTCATCAGCTCGATCTTGCGGCGGTCATTGTCCATGAGTGGAGCAAGACGCCGGCGGATGCCGACATTGATGCGGGCGCGTGGATCGTTGGCATAGGTCGACCACAGATAGTCGCGCTCGACATCGGTGACCATTTCGAGCGTCAGCTCGTCGTGATTGCGCAGGAACAGCGCCCATTGGCAGGCCGCGGGGATGTCGGGCGTCTGCCTCAGGATGTCGGTGATCGGAAAGCGGTCTTCCTGCGCGATCGCCATGTAGATGCGCGGCATCAGCGGGAAGTGATAGGCCATGTGGCATTCGTCTTCACGGCCGAAATATTCCTGCACGTCCTCCGGCCACTGGTTGGCCTCGGCGAGCAGGATCTTGTTCTTGGCGTAGGCGTCGAGCTCGCGGCGCAATCGCTTGATGATGGCGTGCGTCTCCGGCAGGTTCTCGTTGTTGGTGCCGTCGCGCTCGCACAGATACGGAATGGCGTCGAGCCGGAAGCCGTCGACACCGGTGTCGAGCCAGCGCTTCATCACCTGCGTGATGGCGCTCACCACGCGCGGATTGTCGAAGTTCAGATCCGGCTGGTGCGAGAAGAAGCGGTGCCAGTAGAACTGGCCGGCTTCCGGATCCCAGGTCCAGTTCGACTTCTCGGTATCGGTGAAGATGATCCTGGTATCGAGATATTTCTGGTCGGTGTCGCTCCAGACGTACCAGCTGCGCGCGCTGGAATTCGGCGGGCTGCGGCGCGCGCGCTTGAACCAGGCGTGCTGGTCGGAGGTGTGGTTGACGACGAGTTCGGTGATGACGCGCAGGCCGCGCTTCTTGGCCTCCTGGATGAAGCGCTTGAAATCCTTCATCGTCCCGAAGTCGGGATTGATGTCGCCATAGTCGGCGATGTCGTAGCCGTCGTCGCGGCCGGGCGAAGGATAGAACGGCAACAGCCACAGCGCGGTGACGCCGAGCTCCTGCAGATAGCCGAGCTTCTCCGTCAGGCCTGCGAAATCGCCGATGCCGTCATTGTTGCTGTCGGCGAAGGCCTTGACATGGAGCTGGTAGATGATCGCGTCCTTGTGCCAGAGCTGGTCGGCGGCCTCGATCGTGATCTTCTCCTTGATGTCGACGGTGGAGAATACGTTCATGACGGCTCCCTCGAGGCCACGCAGCAAAGCAGCAGCGCGGGATCGCGCGCAGGATCGATACGCAGGCGCACGCCTCCCCATTCCACGGTGTGACGCTCGCCGGTGACGAGATTGTCCACGGCCGCGACCGGCCGGCGGGCCTCGCCGACGCCGACCATGACGTCGCCGAGCGGAAGCCAGAACTCATGCGCATCCGATGTCAATGCAATCGCCGTGACGATCACATTGCTCTGATCGACCGCTTCCTTGACAAAACCGGTCACGTCGCCGTCCTCGATACCGATAAAGCGAACATTCGCCGTCTGTTGCAGCGCCGGATTGCCGCGCCTGATCCGGTTGAGCGTGGCGATATAGGGCTTGATGTTCCCGCTCGCGTCCCAGTCGCGGACCTTGATCTGGTATTTCTCGGAATCGGCATATTCCTCCCGGCCGGGGATCGGCGCGTGCTCCAAGAGTTCGAAACCGCTATAGATACCGTAATTGCTCGACAGCGTCGCGGCCAGCGCGAGGCGCGCTTTGAAGATCCAGGGGGCGCCGCTTTGCAGGTGGAAGGGCAGGATATCCGGTGTGTTGACGAAGAAATTCGGCCGAAAGAAGTCCCGTTCCGGATAGGCGGTCAATTCGCCGAGATACTGCTCGAGTTCTGCGCGCTGGGTGCGCCAGGTAAAATAGCTGTAGGACTGCGAGAAGCCGAGCTTGCCGAGGCCCTTCATGAGTTTCGGCCGCGCGAAGGCTTCGGCGAGGAACAGCACGTCCGCGTCGTGGCGCTGCACCTCGCGGATCAGCCATTCCCAGAACGGCAGCGACTTGGTGTGGGGATTGTCGACCCGAAAGATCTTGACGCCCTGCGCGACCCAGAACAGCACGATGTCGCGCAGCGCCTGCCACAGCGTGGCTGCGTGTTCGCCGGCGAAATCCGGATTGACGACGTCGTCCCAACGCTGCGGCGGATGTTCGGCCGTGCGCATCGATCCGTCCGGGCGACGCGCGAACCACTCCGGATGCTGCGTCAGCCAGGGATGATCGGGGGAGCATTGCACGGCGAAGTCGAGCGCGACCTCGATGCCATATGTGCGGCACGCCGCCACGAAGGCGCGGAAATCGTCCAACGTGCCGAGCTCTGGATGCACGGCATCGTGACCGCCTTCGGTCGAGCCGATCGCGTAGGGGCTGCCGGGATCGTTTCCTTGCGCCATCGCGGCATTGTTGCGGCCCTTGCGGTGGGTACGGCCAATGGGGTGGATCGGCGCCAGCAGCACGACGTCAAAGCCCATCGCCGCGATGTCGGGCAGCCGCGCCATGCAATCGCCGAACGTGGCATGGACACCTGCAACCTTGCCCTGGCTGCGCGGAAACATCTGGTACCAGGCGCCGCAGCGCGCGCGGGGCCGATCGACGGTCAGCGCAAACAGCGGCGAGCGCGTCACGTCGCGGCGAAACTGGCTGCGGGCCATCGCCGCCTGCAATTCCGGCGCGAGCAACGCGCCGGCCTCGCCGGTCTCAAGAAAGATTTCGCACTGCCTGATGATCACGGCCGCCGCGGCGGGACCGCCGGCCTGGGCCTGGGTCAGCATGCCGGCGCCTTCGATCGCGTCCAGCGTGTGGTCGCCGCCGTCGCGCTGCCGCTGCTCGAAGCGATGCCGCCAGGTCGCGAAGTCATCGGTCCAGGCCTCGATCGCGTAACTGTAGCGGCCTGTCCGTTCCGGCACGAAACTGCCGCCCCAGCGGTCGTCGCTATGGAACGTCATCGGCACCTGCTGCCATTCGCCGCCATCCTCGTGCCGCCACAGCAAGACGGCTGATATCACGTCGTGCCCGTCACGATAGATATCGGCCCACACCTCGACTTGTTCGCCCACGATGCGCTTGACCGGAAAACGGCCGCCATCGACCGACGGATAAATGTCGGTGATATGAAAAGTGCCGTGCGCACTCTCGACAGGCCGGGCAGTTTTGTTCACGGTGATGCCGCCATTGTAGGAGCAAATGACGTCCCGGCGCTGCGAAGGAGGCACGCCAGACCCTTATAGAAAGCCTCTCGCCGGGCATTGGTTCCCGGCTGGAACGCCTGATAGGGTAGAGCGTTGAGCATCAACTATCCCTTTCCCGTATCTCACCAATTTAGCAACGAGCCGAATACCGTTGCGAGCCAGCAGCGTGCCGAATGGACCTTTATACCAAAGCCAAGACCCTGGGCATCCAGACCGAATATATCGATGGCAGCGGTCACCTCCGTGTGACAACGCCCGAAGCGCTCACGGTGATCCTCGATGCGCTGCCGCCCTCCGCGCCGCGGCGGATCGTCGCCGATCCCGTGGTGATCCGCACCGGTCGGGCGGCGTCGACGGCGCTGTCGGAAGCGGCCCAGCTTCCGGTGCGATGGACCATCATGCACGGCGCGACGCGGCTCGCGCAAGGCGAAGCGCATGAGCGCAGCGTGGTCTGGCCGACCGGTCTGCCCGAAGGCGTGCATCGGCTCCAGTTCTCGGACGCCTTGGGCGCGAACGAGGAGGTGCCGGTGCTGGTGGCGCCCGAGAAAGCATTTGGCGGCGAGTTCGACCGCTGCTGGGTGATCGCCGCGCAGCTCTACGGCGTGCGCTCCGCGCGCAACTGGGGTATCGGCGATTTCACCGATCTGCAGCACCTGCTCGAGTTCGCGCATTCCGTCGGCGCCGACGGCATCGGGCTCAATCCGCTGCACGCGCTGTTCGACGACCGGCCTGGCGATTGCAGCCCATACTCGCCGAACTCCAGGCAGTTCCTCAACGCGCTCTACGTCGACGTCGAGCAGATCCCCGAATATCGCATCGATGCGGAGACGCAAGGCGCGCTGGCGCGGCTTCGCACTCATGACATGGTCGACTATGTCGGGGTCGCCGCGCTGAAATGGCCCGCCCTGCGCGCGGCGTTCGCGGCCTTCAAGGCCAATCCCGGGCTCGGCCGCTGGCAGGATTTCGAGGCCTATCGCAGCGAGCACGGCGCGCTGCTGTCGCGCTTCGCCGCTTTCGAGACGATGCGGCACACGTTCAACCTGCCATGGTGGGAATGGCCGGACGAATGGCGGCAGCCCAACGATGCGGCCTGCGCCCGGTTGCGCAGGGCGCGCGAGACGGCAACGGAAGTCGAGTTCGTCGAATTCGTGCAATGGACCGCCGATCGCCAGCTCGCCGCCTGCCAGGCGCTGGCGCACAAGCTCGGCATGCGGGTCGGGCTCTATCTCGATGTCGCCGTTGGCGTGCAGTCGGATGGCTTCGATGCCTGGAACGAGCAGGTCGCGATCTCGCGGCATCTGGGCGTCGGCGCGCCGCCCGATCCGCTCAACACCGCAGGCCAGGACTGGGGGCTCGCCGGCTTCAATGCCGCGGGCCTGGAGCAACGCGCCTTCGTGCCCTTCAAGCAGATGCTGCGCGCGGCGATGCGCCATGCCGGCGCGATCCGGCTCGACCACGCCTTCGGACTGAAGCGCCTTTACCTCGTGCCGCGCGGCTTCGGCCCGGCCAATGGCGCCTATGTGCTGATGCCGTTCGAGGCGCTGCTGGCGGCGACCGCGCAGGAAAGCGTGGCAAGTCGCTGCGTCGTGATCGGCGAGGATCTCGGCACCGTGCCGGAAGGTTTCCGCGAGCAGATGAACGGCTGGGGCATCTGGTCCTATTTGGTGATGATGTTCGAGCGCGACGATCACGGCGCCTTCCGCAACGCCGATCACTATCTCCCGGACGCGCTGGTCGCCTTCAACACCCACGACCTCTCGACCTATGCCGGCTGGCGTTCGTTCAGCGACCTCAAGACCAAGCGCGCGCTCGGCATCGATCCCGGCGAGACCGACCAGGGGCGGTGGGACGCGCTCGGCGAGCTCGACGCCGTGCTGGGCCACCATGACATCCACAAGAACGATCTGTATTCGGTGGTCGGCTTCATGGCGCGGACGAAGTCGCGGATCCTGGTGGTTGCGATGGAGGACCTGCTTGGCCTGGTCGACCAGCCGAACATCCCCGGCACCGTCTACGAGCATCCGAACTGGAAGCGGCGGCTGCCGGTTTCGCTCGCGCAACTGGGCTCGGCGATCGACATCGAGGCCCTGAAACGCGCGACCCGCGAGCGGTCGCGCGGCTGACCCGGCAGGAGCGCGGCAGTTGGCATCCCGGATCGAAGATTACGGAATGATCGGCGATGCCGAGACCGCGGCGCTGGTCGGCCGCGACGGCTCGATCGACTGGCTGTGCTGGCCGGCGTTCGATTCCGATGCGTGTTTTTCGGCGCTGCTCGGCACCTCGAAGCATGGTCGCTGGCTGCTCGCGCCGTCCGGCGAGATCACGGGGACGTCGCGCCGCTATTGGGACGACACGCTGATCCTGGAGACGCGGTTCGAAACCGCAAGCGGCATCGTCGCGCTGATCGACTTCATGCCGCCGCGCGGCCACGCCTCCGACGTGGTCCGCCTCGTGCGCGGCGTCAGGGGACGGGTCAAGATGCGCATGGAGCTCGTGATCCGCTTCGGCTTCGGCGTCGACGTGCCCTGGGTCAGGAAGAATCCGGACGGCGAGGGGCTGCTCGCGATCTCCGGGCAGGACATGACCGTGCTGCGCACGCCGGTCGAGACCCGCGGCGAGGATCTGACCACGGTCGCCGATTTCGAGGTCGGCGAGGGCGAGACCGTGCCGTTCGTGCTGACCTACGGCGCATCCTATTCCCCGGTGCCGGAGCCGATCGATCCCATGGCGGCGTTGAAGGATACCGAGGACTATTGGCGCGAATGGTGCAGCCGCTCGACCTATGACGGCGGTGACCGGCGCGATCTGGTGATGCGCTCGCTGATCACGCTGAAGGCGCTGACCTTCCGGCCGACCGGCGGCATCGTCGCGGCCCCCACCACCTCATTGCCGGAAAAGCTCGGCGGCGCCCGCAATTGGGATTATCGCTACTGCTGGCTGCGCGATGCCACCTTCACGCTGCTGGCGCTGATGAACTCGGGCTATACCGAGGAGGCGGCGGATTGGCACAACTGGCTGTTGCGCGCCGCCGCCGGCGCGCCGGCCAACATGCAGATCATGTACGGCATCATGGGCCAGCGGCGGCTGCTGGAATGGGAGGCCGGCTGGCTGCCCGGCTATGAAGGCGCGCAGCCGGTGCGCGTCGGCAATGCCGCCCATGCCCAGCTGCAGCTCGACGTCTACGGCGAACTGATCGACGCCTTCCACCAGTCCCGCATGGCCGAGCTGAAGCTCGACGAAGAGAACTGGTCGCTGGAATGCACGGTCGTCGATCATCTCGCCGATGTCTGGGACAGGCCGGATCACGGCATCTGGGAACGCCGCGACACGCCCCGGCACTACGTGTTTTCCAAGGTGATGTGCTGGGTCGCGTTCGACCGCGCGATCAAGAGCGCCGAACGTTTCGGCTTCAAGGCGCCGCTGGTCAAATGGCGGGTGCTGCGCGCGGCCATTCACCGCGACGTCTGCGAGAAGGGGTTCGATCCGGAGCTCGACAGCTTTGTCGAGAGCTACGGTTCGAAGCTGCTCGACGCCAGCCTGTTGCTGCTGCCGTCGGTCGGCTTCCTGCAGCCGACCGATCCGAAGATCCGCGGCACCATCGCGGCGATCGAACGGCATTTGATGCGCGACGGCTTCGTGCTGCGCCACGATCCGCGCGAAGCGTCCGACGAAGTGCAGCCGATCGAGGGCGCGTTCCTTGCCTGCAGCCTGTGGCTCGCCGACGCCCATGTGCTGGCGGGCGATCTCGACAAGGCGCAGGTCATGTTCGACCGCGTCGTCGCGGTCGCCAACGATGTCGGCCTGCTGGCGGAAGAATACGACGGCGCCGCCGGCCGGCAGACCGGCAATTTCCCGCAGGCGCTGACGCACATCGCGCTGATCAACACCGCGCACAATCTGAGCGGCGCCAAGGCCGAGCACGAGAAGCCAGCAATGCAGCGTTCGACGTAAGGCGAGGCCGATAGCCACCTGCCGATAGGCTGCCGTCGCAGGGGCGCACTGCCAAATATCGAAAACAACCCCATGCAAAGGTGCCGGCGGCTACCGGCGTTCGACACGGCACTTGACACGTCGGGCAAATCAGCGGTATTCTTCTATTATTCGGAAATCGTGCCAGCGCTCCCTCGCGGGAGAGGGAGCCTGGTTCCGCTGCGGCTGATGCTCAGCCCAATCCGATCGTGCCTCAGCGGCCGCTCTTCAGCACCACGTCCATCGCGCGGGCAAAGCCGTCGTGCTCGTTGCTTTCGGTCACATGGGTGGCGCGCGCCTTGACGTCGTCGCTGGCATTGCCCATCGCAAACGAGATGCCGCTCTTGGCGAACATCGGGAGGTCATTCTGCATGTCGCCGATGGTGGCGACGTTCTCCAGCGCGACGCCGAGACGCTTGGCGATATCGGCGACGAAGGTGCCCTTGTCGTGGCCGGGCGGGGTGACGTCGAGATAGTAGGTCTGTGAGCGGACGGCGGTTGCCTCATTGCCGACCATCTGCTGCATCTCCTTCTCGCAGCGCTGCAGCAGCGCCGCGTCCGAGCTGGCGCCGACGATCTTGCAGGCCTGGTCGAGATAGGGCGTGAAGTCGCTGACGATGGTCGGGTCGTGCTTGATGGTGCGCTGCTCGTGGGCGGTATACTCGCCGTCGGGGTTGCGCGTCAGCCACCGGTCGTTGGTGAACAGCCAGATGTCCACGCCATGGTCGCGCAGCATGTCGACGCAGCGTTCGGCGGTCGCTGCCGGGATCAAATGCTGCGCGATCGGCTTCAATTGCGGATCGACGATCGAAGAGCCGTTGAACGCGCCAATCGGCTGCGAGATCGCGAGTGGCGCGACCAGGAATCCCATTCCGATCGTGGGCCGGCTGGAGACGATGGTGAAGCCGATGCCGGCCTCATGCAGCTTGCGCACCGCCGTCCTGGCGCCTTCCGTCAGGGTCTTGTCCTTGGTCAGAAGCGTGCCGTCGACGTCGGATACGACAAGGGCGATGCGGGTCATGAGCGATCCAGGTTCGGGCGATCCAGGTTTGGACGGTCCAGGTTGAGTTGGCTGACGATGTCCTCGACGATGATGTCGATCGTGCGGTCGATCGCGACGGTGATCGGGCGTTCATCCGGCGTGGGCGGCTCCAGCGTGCCGAACTGACTCGTGAGCAATCCGGGCGGCATGAAATGGTCCTTGCGTGCGATCAGCCGCGAGGCGATCAGCTCCTGGGAGCCGTCGAGGAAAACGATGCGGACATCTTTCCGGCCATGCACCAGGATGTCGCGGTAGCTGCGCTTCAGGGCGGAGCAGGCGATCACCGCGCGCTCGCTTATCCTGCAGGTGCGGTCGATCTCGGCGGCAATGGCCCTGAGCCACGGCCAGCGGTCCTCGTCGGTCAGCGGCTGCCCGGAATGCATCTTCGAGACATTGCTCGGCGGATGAAACGTGTCGCCGTCCTCGTAGCGCCAGCCGATCCTGACCGCGAGATGGTCTGCGATGGTGCTCTTGCCCGAGCCCGACACGCCCATCACCACCAATGCACAGGGGCTTTGCCCATCAGCCACGAACGTCCTCCGGCAGCGCGGCCTGATCGACGAGCCAGACGGTTTCGTTCTGCGATCGCGCGCGATTGGCCGGTAGATTCTCCCCTGCGAATAGCCGCGTCAAGATCGCACGCTTGCCCTCGCCGGCGATCTCGAACAGCATCTCGCGGCAGGAGGCCAGCGTGGGCAGCGTGAGCGAGACGCGCGGCACGAACGGCTCGACATTGGCCTTGGGCACGCCGACCACCCAGCGCCTGGTCTCCTCGACCGCGGGATAGCCGGGAAACAGCGAGGCGGTGTGACCGTCGGGACCGACGCCCATCAGCACGAGGTCGAACAGCGGCCGCTTTGGGTCGAGTTGTTCGGCGCCATAAAACGCCATCAGCTCGTTCTCATAGAGGGCGGCGCTGACGTCGGGATCCCTGAGGTCGGCGGTGTCGGTTGCGATCGGATGGACGTTGGCGGCAGGTGCGCAGCGGTCGAGGAAGGCCTGCCGTGCCATGCTCATATTGTGCAGCGGGTCCTTGCGCGGCACCAGGCGTTCGTCGCCGATGAACCAGTCGATGCGGTCCCACGGAATCCTGCTGCGATACTCCGGCGTCGCCAGCAGCTCATATAGCGCCTTCGGGCTCGATCCGCCGGTCAGGCAGATCGCGATCCGGCCGTTGTCCGTCGCGACCCTCGCGATCAGCCGCTCGGCGGCCGTCCTCGCCATCGCCGCCGGATCGGCGACGGTCATGATCTTCCGCTCGTTGCCCGCAGACATGGTCAGCCGAACTTCCGCCAGCTGCGGCCGTCGCGGGTCAGCAGCGCGTTGGCGGCCTCGGGGCCCTCGCTACCCGCCTTGTAGGGCTGCAGCCCCCGACCGCCGGCGCTCTTCCAGGCGTCGAGGAAGGGCTGCACCGCCTGCCAGCCGGCCTCGACGCTGTCGGCGCGCTGGAACAGAATGTTGTCGCCGATCATGCAGTCGTAGATCAGCGTCTCGTAGCCGGTCGAGGGCTCGGCCTTGAAGTAATCCTTGTAACGGAACTTCATCTCGACGCCGTCGATGTTGATCGCCGGACCGGGCACCTTGGTGTTGAATTGCAGCTCGATGCCTTCGGTCGGTTCGGTCGAGATGATCAGATAGTTCTGCGACAGGCGGTCGACCGGCGTGTCGCGGAACATCGCGAACGGCGCCTGCTTGAACTTGATCGCGATCTCGGTGCGCTTGGTGGTGAGCGCCTTGCCGGTGCGCAGATAGAAGGGAACGCCGGCCCAGCGCCAATTGTCGATGGTCAGCTTCAGCGCGGCATAGGTCTCGGTGCTGCTGTCCGGCCTGACATCCGGTGTCTTCAGATAGTCGTCGATCTCGGTGTCGCCGACCTTGCCGGCGCGATACTGGCCGCGCACCGAGTTGGACAGCGCTTCCTGCTCGCTCTGGGTCTGGATCGCCGCAAGCACCTCGGCTTTCTCAGAGCGCACCGCGTGGGCATCGAAGCGCGCGGGCGGCTCCATCGCCACCAGCGAGAGCAACTGGAACAGATGGTTCGGCACCATGTCGCGCAGCGCGCCGGTGGCGTCATAGAAGCTGCCGCGATGGCCGACGCCGAGCTTCTCGTCGACGGTGATCTGGACGTGGTCGATATGGTTGCGATTCCAGATCGGCTCGAACATGCCGTTGGCGAAGCGCAGCACCAGGATGTTCTGCACCGTTTCCTTGCCGAGATAATGGTCGATCCGGTAGATCTGGTGCTCGTCCATCAGCTTCAGCAGCGCGGCATTCAGCGCCCTTGCCGACGCCAGATCGGTGCCGAACGGCTTTTCGATCACCAACCGCCGCCAGGCGCCGTTCTCCTGCAGCATGCCGGTACGGCCGAGCTGCTCGCTGATCGGCAGGAAGGCGCTCGGCGGGGTCGCGAGATAAAACAGGCGATTGCCGCCGGTGCCGCGGGCCTTTTCGAGCTTGTCGAGCCGTTCGTTCATGGCGTCGAAGGAGGCCGGGTCGCTGGGATCGGCCTCGATCGAGGTGACGCATTCGAACAGCCGCTTCGCGATCGCCTCGTCCACGGGGCGGGTGGCGAACTTGCGCAAACCCTGCATCAGGCTGTCGGTCAGCTGCTCGCTCGACATGCCCTTGCGGACCACGCCGACGACGCAGAATTTGTCCGGCAGGAGGTTGCCGGCGGCGAGATTGTACAGCGCCGGCGTCACCAGCCGGTGCGTCAGGTCACCGGTGGCGCCGAACAGGACGAAGGAGCATGGATCGGGTTTCTTCTGCACGTGACCTTCCGCGGGTTCGGTTCAAGTCTTGTTCTATGCTTTCCTATCCTAGGCCTTCTTGGGCGGTTCCTTGTGGCCGCCGAAGCCCGCCCGCATCGCCGAGAGGATTTTCTCCGCGAAGGTGTGATCCTTGCGCGAGCGGAAGCGCGTGTAGAGCGCGGCCGTCAGCACTTCGGCCGGCACCGCCTCGTCGATCGCGGCGTTGACGGTCCAGCGGCCCTCGCCGGAATCCTCGACAAAGCCCGAGTAATTATCGAGCGTTTGGTTGTGCGCCAGCGCCGAGGCGGTGAGATCGAGCAGCCAGGACGGGATCACGCTGCCGCGCCGCCACACTTCCGCGATGTCGGCGATGTCGAGGTCGAAGCGATGATCCCGCGGCAGCGCTTCGATATTGGCATTCTTCAGGATGTCGAATCCTTCGGCATAGGCCTGCATCAGGCCGTATTCGATGCCGTTGTGGATCATCTTGACGAAATGTCCGGCGCCGACCGGGCCGGCGTGGATATAGCCCTGCTCGATGCGCGGGTCGCGGCCCTCGCGGCCGTCGGTGCGCGGGATGTCGCCGATGCCGGGGGCGAGCGCCTTGAAGATCGGGTCGAGCCGGTCGACCACGGCCTTCTCGCCGCCGATCATCATGCAATAGCCGCGCTCGATGCCCCAGATGCCGCCGCTGGTGCCGACATCGACATAGTGCAGGCCGCGCTCCCTGAGCGCCTTGCCGCGGCGGACGTCGTCCTGCCAGAAGGTGTTGCCGCCATCGATGATGACGTCGCCGGGCGACATCAGTTTTGCCAGCGCCTCGATGGTGGTCTCGGTGATCTTGCCGGCCGGCAGCATCACCCAGGCGGTGCGTGGCGCCTCCAGCTTGAGGACGAAGTCCTCAAGGGAGGACGAACCCGCCGCATTGTCGGCGGCGAGCGCCGAGACCGCCTTGGGATCCTTGTCGTAGACCACGGTGGAGTGGCCGCGCGCCATCAGGCGGCGGACGATGTTGCCGCCCATACGGCCGAGGCCGATCATGCCGAGTTGCATTGCTCTGCCTCCGTCAGTTCAGCGCAGCCGAGATCGCGGCATCGAGCGCCGCGAGGCCGGAAGCGAGATCGCCCTTGAGATGGACCCGCAACGCGCGCCGGCCACGCTCGGTGAGCACGTCGAAATCGCCGCGGGCCTGTGCCGCCTTGATCACGCCGAAGCTCGCCTTCTGCCCGGGCACCGCCAGGTCGTGCGGGTCGTCGACCGTCACTTGCAGGAAGATGCCGCTGTCGGGGCCACCCTTGTAGGCTTGGCCGGTCGAATGCAGGAAGCGCGGGCCGAACTCGGCGCAGGTCGCCAGATGCTTGGCGTCCCTCAGCTTCAGCCGCATTGCCTGCATCGCGTCGATTGTATCGCCGTCGCGCTCGATATAGGCGAGCAGGGCAACGTAGTCGCCGCTGCCGGAACGCGCGAGATGCGCTCTGATCCAGGAGTTGAGGTCGCCATTGGCGCCGCCCCGGCGCAAATCGTCGGCGTTCTGGGCGTCGGTGTAGAGATCGACCTCTGCCGCCGATACGACAGGCTTCTCGGCAGGCAGCGAGCCGGTCTTCTCGAACGCTGCCGTCAGCTCGCGGGTCTTGATCTTGGCGGCCTCGACGTCGGGCTGGTTGAACGGGTTGATGCCGAGGATCGAGCCTGCGACCGCGGTCGCGATCTCGAAGCGGAAGAATTCCTGGCCGATATGGTCGATCGATTTCATCGCGATGCGCACCACCGGATGGCCGGCGGCTTCAAGCGCGGCGAGCTTTGCCTCATGCGCGCCGTCGTGCTCGTTCTCGGTGCGCAGGTCGATGAAGAAGCGGTCGTTGCCGTAGACATCGGGGGCGCCGATGGTCTCGCCCTCGATCGGGATCAGGCCCTTGCCGTCCTTGCCGGTGGATTCCGCGATCAGCTGCTCGGTCCAGGCGCCGAAATCGGCAACCTTGGGCGAGGAGAAGATCGTCACCTTGTCGCGGCCTTCGAGCCCTGCGATGCCCATCGCCAGGCCAAGCTGCACGCCCGGGTTCTCGTGCGGCGGCACGTCGGCGCCGCAGGAGCGCACCATCGACAGCGTGTGATGGAGCAGGCCGCGAACATCGATGCCGGCCGCGGCCGCCGGCACCAGGCCGAACGGCGACAGCACGGAATAGCGGCCGCCGATCGCGGGATCGCCATAGAAGATGCGGGCAAAGCCCTCTTTGATCGCGAGCTTCTGCAGCGAGGAGCCGGGATCGGTCACCGCGACGAAGCGATGGCCGGCCTTGTCCTCGCCGATCGCCTTGCTGACGCGGTCGAAGAAATAGTCCTTCATCACGTTCGGCTCGGTGGTGCCGCCGGACTTGGAGGAGACGATGAACAGCGTCTTCGAGATGTCGACATACTCCTCCATCGCGCGGACCTGCGCCGGATCGGTGGAGTCGAGCACATGCAGCCGCGGGAAGCCGGATTTGTGCGGGAAGGTTTCGGCCAGCACCTCCGGCCCGAGGCTCGATCCGCCCATGCCGAGCACGACGGCGTCGGTAAAATTCTGCCCCTTCACGCGGCGGGCGAAATCCTCGTAATCGGCGACGTCGGCGGTGGCGGCGCTGGTCAGCCAGCCCAGCCATTTGTTCTCGTCGTCACCGGTCCAGACCGTTTTGTCCTTCTGCCACAGCCGCCGGATCTTGGCCGCGGCACGCCAGTCCTCGGTGCTCTTCTCGACCGCCTTGGCAATGGTCGCGCCGAGCGCGAGCTTCTGGTGGTCGATGCCGCCGCCGAGCGAGGTCGCGCGCTTGTGGGCGACCGCGCCGTAGAGCTTGTCGGCCGCGTCGGCGAACAGCTTGACGCCGTCCTTGACTAGCTCCTCGGTGATGGCGTCGAGCGAGACGCCGGACTTCTCCAGCTCCTCCAGCACGTGGCGGGCGTCCTCGACGTTCTCTTCCAGGCTGTCGCGGGTCTTGCCGTGATCGCGGAAGGCGTCGAGGGTTGCCGGCGGCACGGTGTTGACGGTGTCGGGACCGATCAGCTCCTCGACATAGAGCACGTCGCGGTAGTCCTTGTTCTTGGTGCCGGTCGAGGCCCACAGCAGCCGCTGCGGCTTGGCGCCCTTGGCCTTCAGCCTGTCCCAGCGCGCGCCCGAAAACAGGCGCTTGTAGTCCTGGTAGGCGAGCTTTGCATTGGCGATCGCGACCTTGCCCTTCAGCGCGGCGAGCCGCTCCTTCTCAGACGGGTCGTTGGCGCGGGCGATCTTCTCGTCGAGCTGCTTGTCGACGGCGCTATCGATGCGGCTGACGAAGAAGCTGGCGACGCTGGCGACATGGGAGGGATCGCCGCCCTTGGCGACGTATTTCTCAAGACCCTTCAGATAGGCCTCCGCGACCTGGCGGTAGACCTTCTGCGCGAACAGCAAGGTGATGTTGATGCTGATGCCTTCGCCGATCAGGTGTTCGATCGCCGGCAGCCCCTCCGGCGTTGCCGGCACCTTGACCATCAGGTTCTTGCGGTGAACGTCTTTCCAAAGCCGCTGCGCTTCCGCGATGGTGCCCTTGGTGTCCATGGCCAGATAGGGCGACACTTCCAGGCTGACAAAGCCGTCGCCGCCGTGGCTGTGGTCGTAGACCGGGCGGAGCACGTCGGCGGCATGCTGGATGTCCTCGACCGCGACATGCTCGAACAGGTCGGCCACCGAGCGGTCGCCGTGCTTCAGGGCCTGGCTGATCGCCCCGTCATATTCGTCGGAGCTGCCGATCGCCTTCTCGAAGATCGACGGGTTCGACGTCACGCCTTTGACGCCGTCGGTCTCGATCAGCCGCTTCAGGTCGCCCTTGGCGATGAAGCCGCGGGCGAGGAAGTCCAGCCAGACGGCCTGGCCGTGATTTTCGAGTGCTTTGACGGGGTTCATGGGGCCTGTTCTCGTTCGATCGAGGGTCGGTTTTTGGGTTCCCGGGCAGCTTTCGGGGGCGGGGGCGGATTGTCAACATGCGGCGGGGAGCCCGGGCGGAATGTCAGCGTTCCCGACGGATAACGCCAATCACATCAGTTCGATCCCCTCCGGATTGCGATCCGAGGAGAGCCCGGTCTCAGTACATTTTTATGACGTGTTGCGGTGCGCTAAAGCGCGATGAGCTCAGGGCCGCAGATAGAGGTAGCCCTGCGACTGCAGCTCGGCGAGGCGGACCACGCCGCCTCTGTCGGCGCTGACGAAGCGGGGGAGCAGGTCGGAGAGGCCGATGTTCTGCGATTTCATGGTGTTGCCGCAGGCGGCGAGCTCGATACCGTCCTTGGTGAACTGGCCGACATGTCGCGACAGATCGGGATTGGCGCCGGCGGAATGAAACGCCTTCAGCGCCTGGCCATGCACCACCAAGGCGATCGTCACATGGTCGGGGCCGCCGACGCCGTCAATGTGGTTCTGGACGTTGCCGAGCACGAAGTTGACCTTGTCGAGATCGGAGAGGTGATAGACCACCTTCAGCTTCTTCGTTGTCGCCTCCGTCGCGGCATCCGCCCGCGACGCCGCAAAGACGGCGCCGATCGCGGCAGTCGCGCCCCATAGAATACCGCGTCGATGCAAAGCTTCCTCCCGCAATTGCCGGCCAAGCCTCTCAGCAAAGCCTATCACTCGTGGGTGACTGCGGCGACTTCCGCGCGATCGGTCATCAGTTCGGCGCATTCCTTGACGTCGACCCGATCGACCCGAAAGACCTTGTCGTCGCCGCTGCCGACCAGCATTTCGCCGGTATACTCGTTCGGCTTGCTCGGATCGGAGATGCCGATGCGCGCCACGCGCATGATCGCGGATTTGTTATCCTTCGAGAGTGCCACAGTCATGCCACCGCCTTCACAATCGGCGGCACATTCGTAACGCAATTCGTGGCCAGCCGCGGTGGCAATGACGTGACCGCAGTAGCCGCCGGATTCGAAATTGCCGGGACGATCGCGGTATTGGATGCCGATGCTGACGGCATAGTTGACGGTCCCGGTCTCCGGCACGCGCTCCGCCTCGACCAGGAGCTTCATCGCGCTGACCTTTTGCATCGGGTGTTGCGCGAGATGGCTGGTGTCGTAGCTTCGCACGAAGCAGGCTGCCGATTTCCCGGTGACGGCGACCTTGAACATCCGCGCGTCGAAGGCCGCAGCCTTCGCCTTGGAGACGGCCTCCTGCGCTTGGGCGCCGCCTTGGGCCGCCAACATCGTACCGGCGCTTGCCGCAACTGCGAGGACAACAAGGATGATCCGTTTCATGGCCGTTATCGGGAATAGGTTTGCTCGGGAATAGGGGGCGCTCGGACGGCATCAACATGGATGCGCGGCAATGGTGCCGCGCGGAACTGCGCTGGTCTTGCCTTAGTCGCGGCGGCAGCAAGGCACGTTCAAGCCGCTCCCGAAGCTTTGTTGATGCGGTGTGTGAGGTGCGTATCTTGACGCCACGGCCCAACAGTCACACCTTTTCAGAGGAGCCCAACGGTTCATTGTCGGACGGGGAAGTTGCCCGGCTCGGATGTCCGTCCTGGCGGTCAGGCCCGGTAAAACCCGGATGTGGCGGGAGCGCTACAGCCCGGAAAATCAGGCCCTTGTCAGGGGATATTGATGAACCATTAAGCTTCCTGCCTGTTGATAAGGCAGAGGCTGCACGCGCCGTGCGTTGCCGAAGTGAGTCGGTCGGGTGTCCAATGAACCTAGCGTGCCGACGCTGATTCGATCCTTGGATGCTCTTAGTTGCGACTCGTGTCAGTCGTGCGGCGATACATATCGTGGAGAGAGGGATCATGTACAACGATTCTTTGTTCAACGCCTTCGCAAGGTCGTTCGAAGCGCGAAGCCAGACCGACATGTCGATGGCGGAGTATCTGGAGTCGTGTCGAAGTGATCCGATGCGATATGCCAATGCGGCCGAGCGGTTATTAGCGGCGATCGGTGAGCCCCAGATGATCGACACGGCCAAGGACCCACGCCTTGGCCGTATCTTTTTGAACCGTACGATCAGGTCCTATCCGGCCTTTGCCGGCTTCCACGGCATGGAGGACACGATCGAGCGCATCGTCGGCTTCTTCCGCCACGCGGCGCAAGGGCTCGAGGAGCGCAAGCAGATCCTCTATCTGCTCGGCCCGGTCGGCGGCGGCAAGTCGTCGCTCGCCGAGCGGATCAAGGCGCTGATGGAAGTGCATCCGATCTACGTGCTGAAGGCCGGCGACGAACTCTCGCCGGTGTTCGAGTCGCCGCTCGGCCTGTTTGATCCCGAGCAGCTCGGGCCGATGATCGAGGAGAAGTACGGCATTCCGCGCCGCCGCCTGAGCGGGTTGATGTCGCCGTGGGCCTACAAGCGGCTCGAGGCGTTCGGCGGCGACATCTCGCAATTCCGCGTCGCGCGCATCCAGCCCTCGCGGCTGCGCCAGATCGCGGTCGCCAAGACCGAGCCCGGTGACGAGAACAACCAGGATATCTCCTCGCTGGTCGGCAAGGTCGACATCCGCAAGCTCGAGACCTACGCCCAGAACGATCCCGACGCCTACAGCTATTCCGGCGGGCTGAACCGCGCCAACCAGGGCGTGCTCGAATTCGTCGAGATGTTCAAGGCGCCGATCAAGATGCTGCATCCGCTGCTCACGGCGACGCAGGAAGGCAACTATATCGGCACCGAGAACATCGGCGCGATCCCCTTCACGGGCGTCATCCTCGCGCACTCCAACGAGGCGGAGTGGCAGAGCTTCAAGACCAACAAGAACAACGAGGCCTTCATCGACCGCATCTGCGTCATCAAGGTGCCGTACTGCCTGCGGGTGACCGAGGAGCAGAAGATCTACGACAAGCTGATCACGACCTCCGAGCTTGCCGCCGCACCTTGCGCGCCGGCGACGCTGGAGACGTTGGCCCGCTTCTCGGTGATGTCGCGGCTGCGCAAGCACGAGAACTCGACGCTGTTCGCCAAGATGCGGGTCTATGACGGCGAGAGCCTGAAGGAATCCGATCCGAAGGCGCGCAGCGTCCAGGAGTACAAGGACGCGGCCGGCGTCGACGAAGGCATGGACGGCGTCTCGACCCGCTTCGCCTTCAAGGTGCTGGCTTCGACCTTCAACCACGACACCACCGAGGTCGGCGCCGACGCGGTGCACCTGATGTACGTGCTGGAGCAGTCGATCCGCCGCGAGCAGCTGCCCGATGAGACCGAGAAGCGCTATCTCGAATTCATCAAGGCCGACCTCGCGCCGCGCTACGCCGAGTTCATCGGCAACGAGATCCAGAAGGCCTATCTGGAATCCTACGCCGACTACGGCCAGAACCTGTTCGACCGCTATGTCGACTACGCCGATGCCTGGATCGAGGATCAGGACTTCAAGGATCCCGACACCGGCCAGTTGATGAACCGCGAGCTCTTGAACCAGGAGCTGACCAAGATCGAGAAGCCGGCCGGCATCGCCAACCCGAAGGATTTCCGCAACGAGGTGGTGAAATTCTCGCTGCGCTCGCGGGCGCATAATGGCGGCAAGAACCCGAGCTGGACCTCCTACGAAAAGGTCCGCGACGTGATCGAGAAGCGGATCTTCTCGCAGGTCGAGGATCTGCTGCCGGTGATCTCGTTCGGCTCCAAGAAGGACGGCGAGACCGAGAAGAAGCACGGCGAATTCGTCGCGCGGATGGTGGAGCGCGGCTACACCGAGCGCCAGGTCCGCCGGCTCGTCGAATGGTACATGCGGGTGAAGCAGGCCGGCTAGCGTGGCATCCGGAAAGCCGCCAACGGCTTTCCGTGTTCCGTCAAACAGGGAAATGTGGTGCGATCAATCGCATCACGGCGTGAGGCAGATGCAACGTGGTCATGCATATCGTCGATCGGCGGCTCAATCCGGGTAGCAAGAGCCTGGAGAACCGCCAGCGCTTCCTGCGGCGCGCCAAGGCGCTGGTGCAGGGAGCCGTCAAGAAGTCGTCTCAGGACCGCGACATCAAGGATGTCCTGGAAGGCGGCGAGGTGACGATCCCGCTGGACGGCATGGACGAGCCGCGGTTCCGGCGCGAGGGCGGCACCCGCGACATGGTGCTGCCCGGCAACAAGAAGTTCATCGAGGGCGACTACCTGCCGCGGCCGAACCAGAGCGGCGGCAAGGGCTCGGGCGCCGGCGAGGGCGACAGCGAGGATGCCTTCCGCTTCGTGCTCAGCCGCGAGGAATTCGTCGACCTGTTCCTCGACGACCTCGAATTGCCCGACCTTGCCAAGCGCAAGCTCGCCGAGACCGAGAGCGAGGGCCTCCAGCGCGCCGGCTATTCCACCTCCGGCTCGCCGGCGAACATCTCGATCAGCCGCACCGTGGGCCGCGCGCTGGCGCGGCGCGTGGCGCTGCGCCGGCCGCGCAAGGACGAGATCGAGGCACTCGAGGCCGAGCTTGCGCAATGCGACAACGAGACGCGCCGGAGCGAGCTCATCGCGCAGCTCGAAGCGCTGAAGGCCAAGGTCAAGCGCATTCCCTTCATCGATCCGATCGACATCCGCTACCGCCGCTTCGAGACGGTGCCGAAGCCGGTGGCGCAGGCGGTGATGTTCTGCCTGATGGACGTCTCGGGCTCGATGTCCGAGCACATGAAGGACCTCGCCAAGCGGTTCTACATGCTGCTCTACGTCTTCCTGAAGCGGCGCTACAAGCATGTCGAGATCGTGTTCATCCGGCACACCGACCGCGCCGAGGAAGTCGACGAGGATACCTTCTTCCACGGCCCCGCCTCCGGCGGCACGCTGGTGTCGAGCGCGCTGGTCGCGATGAACGAGATCGTCCGTACCCGCTTCCGTCCCTCGGACTGGAATATCTATGCCGCGCAGGCCTCGGACGGCGACAACATGACGTCGGACAGCGCGCTGACCGGCCAGCTCCTGACCAACAACATCCTGCCGGCCTGCCAGTTCTTCGCCTACCTCGAGGTCGGCGAGGCCGCCAACTACACCTTCGACATGCCGGACTCCTCGCTCTGGACGCTGTACGAGCGCCTGCGCAATGACGGCGCGCCGCTGTCGATGCGCAAGGTCAGCGAGCGCGGCGAGATCTTTCCGGTGTTCCAGGACCTGTTCAAGCGCCGCAGCAAGCAGGAAAGGGTTGCGTAATGGCTTCTTCCGGCGAACGCCTGTTCGAGGGCGCCGACTGGGATTTCCCGACCCTGCAGCGGATCCACGATGCCTGCGAGGAGATCGCCCGCAAGGAGCTCGGGCTCCAGGTCTATCCGAACCAGATCGAGGTCATCACCGCCGAGCAGATGCTCGACGCCTATTCCTCGGTCGGCATGCCGCTGTTCTACAAGCATTGGTCGTTCGGCAAGCAGTTCGCGTTCCAGGAGGCGTCCTACCGCAAGGGCCTGATGGGCCTCGCCTATGAGATCGTGATCAACTCGTCGCCGTGCATCTCCTACCTGATGGAGGAGAACACCGCGACGATGCAGACGCTGGTGATCGCGCACGCGGCGTTCGGGCACAACCACTTCTTCAAGAACAATTATCTGTTCAAGCAGTGGACCGATGCCGACGGCATCCTCGACTATCTTGAATTCGCCAAGGGCTACATCGCGGCCTGCGAGGATCGCCACGGCAGCGAAGCGGTGGAGCGGACCATCGACGCCGCGCACGCGCTGATGTCGCACGGCGTCGACCGCTATCCCGGCAAGAAGACGCTCGACCTCCGCGCCGAGGAGAAGCGCGCCGGCGAGCGCCGGCAGCACGAGGAGGCCATCTTCAACGATCTCTGGCGCACGGTGCCCAACACCAAGGCCAAGAGCAAGGCCGCGCTCTCGGTCGAACGCCGCCGCGCGCTGCTCGGGCTGCCGCAGGAGAATATCCTGTACTTCCTGGAGAAGTCGGCGCCCCGGCTGCACGGCTGGCAGCGCGAGCTGATCCGCATCGTGCGGCACATCGCGCAGTATTTCTATCCGCAGGGCCAGACCAAGGTGATGAACGAGGGCACCGCGACCTATGTCCATTACCGCATCATGAACCGCCTGCATCGGCAGGGCCGGATCACCGACGGCAATTTCCTCGAATTCCTGCAGTCGCACACCAATGTGGTGTTCCAGCCCGAGTTCGACGACCGCCGTTACTCCGGCTTCAACCCTTACGCGCTCGGCTTCGCCATGATGCAGGACATCGAGCGCATCGTGACCAGTCCGGAGGACGAGGACCGCCACTGGTTCCCCGACATCGCCGGCAAGGGCGACGTCGAGGGCGTGCTGCGCGAGATCTGGAGCAACTATCGCGATGAGAGCTTCATCAGCCAGTATCTCAGCCCGGCGCTGATCCGGCGCTTCCGCATGTTCCATCTGCACGACGATCCGGCGGAAAGCGCCGGCATCAAGGTCGATGCGATCCATGACGAACGCGGCTATCGGCGCGTCCGGCGCGAGCTGGCGCGGCAATATGACGTCGGCTTCGTCGATGCCAATATCGAGGTGATCGACGTCGACCTCGCCGGCGACCGCCGCCTGATGCTGCGTCACACCACGGTGAAGGGCGCGCAGCTCAACGAGAGCGATACGCGGCGCGTACTGCAACACCTCGCCGATCTCTGGACCTACGACGTGATGCTGACCGAGGTCGACGGGTCGGACAAGGTGCTGAAGGAATTCGTCGTCAGCCCGCGCAGTGCTGCGGTGGCGGCATAACGACCCTGCATCCATTCCGCGCGCCCGTCTCGCGGAATGGATGTCTCGCTCGATGAACCTTCGTGATCGCCGAAGGTTTACATCACGAACATCAAGGCAACATTTGCGTTCCCGGATGCGTATTGCGCATCCAGTGCGAGCGCCGTTGCCGGTTGCCTGCGCGGGCGCGATGGATAAGGTGCGCCGCATCAACAAGACCAAGAAAAGGATACGCTCTTGTCACCTCGCACATCTCTGGCGAGCCTCCTCGCCATTGCCTCGCTCACGACCCCGTTGATTTCGCCGTCCGTTGCCGCCGAGACGTCGATCAAGATCGGCAACACCGCGCCCTACAGCGGCCCGGCCTCCGCCTATGGCACGGTCGCACGTGCGGAAGCCGCCTATTTCCAGATGCTCAACGATCAGGGCGGCATCAACGGCCGCAGAATAGAGTTCGAGAGCCTCGACGACGGTTATTCGCCGTCGAAGACGGTCGAGCAGACCCGCAAGCTGGTCGAGCAGGATGAAGTGGTCGCGCTGTTCAGCTCGGTCGGCACCGCGCCGAACATCGCCGTGCAGAAGTACCTGAACATCAAGAAGGTGCCGCAGCTGTTCGTCTCGTCCGGCGCGACGCGCTGGAACGATCCCAAGCATTTTCCCTGGACCGTCGGCTTCAACCCGACCTACGAGCTCGAGGGCAAGCTCTACGCAAAGTACGTCCTGCAGACCAAGCCGGATGCCAAGATCGCCGTGATCACGCCGAACGAGGACGCCGGCAAGGATTACCTGAAGGGCTTCAAGGACGGGCTCGGCGAGCATGTCGGCCAGATCGTCGCCGAGACGACGTACCTCACGTCGGATCCGACCATCGACTCCCAGATGGTGACGATGCGGGAGTCCGGCGCGGACGTGTTCTTCGCCGAGGCGACGCCGAAATTCGCGGCGCAAGCGCTGCGCAAGGCGGCGAGCATGGGCTGGAAGCCGCTGACCATCCTGCCGTCGGTCTCCAATTCGGTCTCCGCCGTGCTCGAGCCGGCCGGGCTCGAGAATGTCACAGGCGTCGTGACCGGGCTCTATCTGAAGGATCCGACCGATCCGCGCTGGGCCGACGATCCCGGCGAGAAGGAGTTTTCGGCCTGGATGAAGAAGTATCAGCCGAACGCGAATATGGGCGATCTCTTCAACGCGCAGGGCTATACGGTAGCGCAGGTGATGGCCGCGGTGCTGAAGAACTGCAACGGCGACTACAGCCGCGACAACATCATCAAGCAGGCGACGAATTTGAAGGCGCTCGAATTGCCGATGCTGCTGCCGGGCATTAAGGTTCAGACCGAGCCCGACAACGTGACGCCGATCCGGCAGATCCAGATGGCGCGGTTCGACGGCAAGTCGTGGGCGCTGTTCGGAGATGTGCTGAGCGACAAGTAGCGTCACTAACTCCGCTGTCGTCCCTGCGAAAGCAGGGACCCATACGCCGCGGCTTCTGTTGTGAACGGCGCTCGTCGTTCCAGCGTAGCCTGACAATCTGCGTCGGTGGTTATGGGTCCCTGCTTTCGCAGGGACGACACAGAGTTTGTTGCACGTCCCTGCCACGCGCCGGCGAGAATGAGTGCTTAGCGCAAACTGGCGTTGATCTTGTCCAGCACCGCTGAGCCCGGGCACAGCGCCTTCTCGTCGAGCGTGTTGAGCGGCGTCTCGACGGTGTCGAGATGGCTGTGCAAATCCTCGGCGTCCGGATCGACATAGAGCAGCCCGGTGACGATCTGGCCCTTGGCGGCGTGCCTCGCGAGGAAGGTCTGGGCGCCGAGCCGATCATGCGGATCGTAATCGGCGTCGAGCTTGCGCAGCGCCAGCCTGGAGCCGTCATGCTGCTCGACCACCTGCACGGTGCCGGGCGCGTAATCGACGCTGATCGGTTCGCGGCCGACCAGCACGTCGAGCCGGTTCACCGCGTCATTGTGCTCGCGGACGTAGTCAAAGCTCTTGGTCGAACCGGCGTGATTGTTGAAGGCGATGCAGGGGCTGATCACGTCGATGAAGGAGGCGCCCTTGTGGCGGATCGCGGCCGCGATCAGCGGCACCAGCTGCGTCTTGTCACCGGAGAAGGAGCGCGCCACGAAGGTCGCCCCCAGCTGCAGCGCGATCGCGACCAGGTCGATGGCGTTGTCGGTGTTGGTGACGCCCTTCTTGGACTTCGAGCCGCGGTCGGCGGTCGCCGAGAACTGGCCCTTGGTCAGGCCGTACACGCCGTTGTTCTCGACGATGTAGGTCATGTTGACGCCGCGCCGGATCGAATGCGCGAACTGGCCGAAGCCGATCGAGGCTGAGTCGCCGTCGCCGGAGACACCGAGATAGATCAGGTCGCGGTTGGCGAGGTTGGCGCCGGTCAGCACCGACGGCATGCGGCCGTGCACCGAGTTGAAGCCGTGCGAGTTGCCGAGGAAATAGTCCGGTGTCTTCGACGAGCAGCCGATGCCGGAGATCTTCGCCACCCGGTGCGGCTCGATCGAGAGCTCGTAGCAGGCCTCGATGATCGAGGCGGTGATCGAGTCGTGGCCGCAACCGGCGCACAAGGTCGAGATCTTGCCCTCGTAGTCGCGATGGGTATAGCCGAGCTCGTTCTTCTTGAGGCCGGGATGATGAAACTTCGGCTTTGCAATGTAGGTCATGACTGCACCTGCGCTTCCAACCACGTCATGGCCGGGCTTGACCCGGCCATCCACGTCTTGGCCGGAGAAAAGGAAGTCGTGGATGCCCGGGTCAAGCCCGGGCATGACGCCGGAAAGACCGGATGATCGATCATGACACGGCCTTGCGGAGAGGGGTCACCTTGAGATGGTCCTGGTGGTCGGCGATCGCGTTGGCGATGTAGCGCGCGGTGATCGGCGTGCCGTCATAGTGCAGGATCGGCACCAGCCGGACGGGGTCGATGCCGTTTTCGTTGACGATCAGCTGGCGCAGCTGGGCATCGCGGTTCTGCTCGACCACGTAAACGAAATCATGGTCGGCGATGAAGCTCGCGACGCTGGAGTGGAACGGGAAGGCGCGGATGCGTAAGCGGTCGAGGTGATGGCCGCGCGCCTCCAGCAGGCCGATCGCCTCGTCCATCGCCGGCGAGGTCGAGCCGAAATAGATCACGCCGTATTTGGTCGGCTTGCCGGCATTGGCCTGCAGCGGCCGCGGCACCATGTCCTGCGCGGTCTCGAACTTGCGTACCAGGCGCTGCATGTTGTCGGCGTAGACGGCGCCTTCCTCCGAATAGCGCGCATAGCGGTCACGCGAGGTGCCGCGGGTAAAATACGAGCCCTTGGTCGGATGGGTGCCGGGATAGGTGCGATAGGGGATGCCGTCGCCATCGACGTCGAGATAGCGGCCGAAGTCGCGGCCTTCTTCCAGCATCTCCGATGTCATCACCTTGCCGCGGTCATATTGTCTGGCGTCGTCCCATTTCAGCGGACGGCACAGCCGGTGGTTCATGCCGATGTCGAGGTCGAGCATCAGGAAGATCGTGGTCTGCAGCCGTTCGGCCAGGTCGAAGGCGTGCGCCGCGAACTCGAAAGCCTCCGCGGGATCTTCCGGGAACAACAGCACATGCTTGGTGTCACCGTGCGATGCATAGGCGCAGGCGATGACGTCGCATTGCTGGGTGCGGGTCGGCATGCCCGTCGAGGGGCCGGCGCGCTGGATGTTCATGATCACGGCCGGGATCTCGGCGAAGTAGGACAGGCCGATGAACTCGGTCATCAGCGAGATGCCGGGACCCGAGGTCGCGGTGAAGGCCCGCGCGCCGTTCCAGGAGGCGCCGATCACGATGCCGATCGAGGCGAGTTCGTCCTCGCCCTGCACGATGGCGTATTTCGCCTGCTTGGTTTCGGGATCGTGGCGGTACTTCTTGCAATGGCCGGTGAAGGCTTCGGCCACCGAGGAGGACGGCGTGATCGGATACCAGGCGCAGACGGTGGCGCCGCCATAGACGGCGCCGAGCGCGGCCGCGCTGTTGCCCTCGATGAAGATGCGGTCGCCGACCTTGTCGGACTTCTTCACGCGCAGCCCGATCGGGCATTTCAAATTCTGCAGCGCCCAGTCGCGGCCGAGATGCAGCGCATGGACGTTGGAGGACAACAGCTTCTCCTTGCCCTTGTACTGCTCCCCGATCAGCTGCTCGACCACCTTGGGGTCCATGTCGAGCAGCGCGCACAGCGCGCCGAGATAGATGATGTTCTTGAACAGCTGGCGCTGCCGCGGATCCGAGTAGGTCGAATTGGTGATCGCGGTCAGCGGCACGCCGATGACGTTGATGTCCTCGCGGAACTTCGAAGACGGCATCGGCTTGGTCGAATCGTAGAACAGATAGCCGCCGGGCTCGATGCCGGCGACGTCCTTGTCCCAGGTCTGCGGGTTCATCGCCACCATCATGTCGACGCCGCCGCGGGCGCCGAGATGGCCTTGCTCGGTGACGCGCACCTCATACCAGGTCGGCAGGCCCTGGATGTTGGAGGGGAAGATATTGCGTGGAGAGACCGGCACGCCGTGGCGCAGGATCGACCGCGCGAACAGTTCGTTGGCGGAGGCCGAGCCCGAACCGTTGACGTTGGCGAAGCGGACGACGAAGTCGTTTACGCTGCTGATCGGGCTTTGGACTGACATGTTGATCCTGCGTGAACCATATCGATGAGGTACTTCTGCATGTCCCAGGCGCCGGTCGGGCAGCGCTCGGCACACAGCCCGCAATGCAGGCAGACGTCTTCGTCCTTGACCATGACCCGGCCGGTCTTGAGGTCGCCGGAGACATAGAGCGCCTGGTCGTGATGCGGCGAGGGCGCCTTGAGCCGCTCGCGGACGTCATCCTCTTCGCCATTCGCCGTGAAGGTGATGCAGTCCATCGGGCAGATGTCGACGCAGGCGTCGCATTCGATGCAGAGCGGGGCTGCGAACACCGTCTGCACGTCGCAATTCAGGCAGCGCTCCGCCTCGCCGAGCGCGAGCTTGACGTCGTAGCCGAGCTCGACCTCGGCGCGGATGTCCTTCAGCGCGATCACCTTGTCGCGATGCGGCACCTTGAAGCGCTTGTCGGTGGAGATGTCGTTGTCGTAGCTCCACTCGTGGATGCCCATCTTCTGCGAGGAGACGTGCACCTCGGGCAGCGGACGTTCGTTGATATCCTCGCCGGACACCATCCTGTGAATCGAGAGCGCGGCATCGTGGCCGTGCGCCACCGCCCAGATGATGTTCTTCGGCCCGAACGCCGCGTCACCGCCGAAGAACACCTTCGGATTGGTCGAGACGAACGTCTTGGGATCGACCTTCGGCATGTGCCATTTGTCGAATTCGATGCCGCAATCCTGCTCGATCCAGGGGAACGCGTTCTCCTGGCCGACCGCAACCAGCACGTCGTCGCAGGGAATGGTCTGATCGGGTTCGCCCGAAGGCACCAGATTGCGGCGGCCATTGGCGTCGTATTCGGCTTTGACCTGCTGGAAGGTGACGCCGATCAGCTTGCCGCCGACATGCTTGAATGCCACCGGCACCATGAAGTTGAGGATCGGGATGTCCTCATGCATGGCGTCTTCCTTCTCCCACGGCGAGGCCTTCATCTCCTCGAACCCGGAGCGGACCACCACCTTGACGCTGTCGCCGCCGAGGCGGCGCGCGGTGCGGCAGCAGTCCATCGCGGTGTTGCCGCCGCCGAGCACGATGACGCGGCGGCCGATCTTGTCGATATGGCCGAACGAGACGTTGGCGAGCCACTCGATGCCGATATGGATATTGGCGGCGGCCTCCTTGCGGCCGGGAATCTCGAGCTCGCGGCCGCGCGGCGCGCCGCTTCCGACGAAGATCGCGTCGTAATTCTCGGAGAGCAGCTGCTTCAGGCTGTCGACGCGGTGGCCACCCTTGAACTCGACGCCGAGGCCGAGGATGTAGCCGGTCTCCTCGTCGATCACGCTGTCGGGCAGCCGGAATTTCGGAATCTGGCTGCGCATCATGCCGCCGGCCTTGGGGTCACCGTCGAACACGGTGCAGTGATAGCCGAGCGGCGCCAGATCGCGCGCCACCGCGAGCGAGGCGGGACCGCCGCCGACCAGTGCGATGCGCTTGCCGTTCTTCGCGGCCGGCCGCGGCAGGCGGTGCGTGATGTCGTCCTTGAAATCGGCGGCGACACGCTTGAGGCGGCAGATCGCGACCGGGGTCTCCTCGACCCGCCCGCGACGGCACGCCGGCTCGCAGGGACGATCGCAGGTGCGTCCCAGGATTCCCGGGAACACATTGGACTGCCAATTGATCATGTAGGCGTCGCTATAACGCCCCTCAGCAATCAACCGGATGTACTCAGGAACTGGAGTGTGTGCGGGGCAGGCCCATTGGCAATCGACCACTTTATGAAAGTAGTCCGGCGCCGAGATATCAGTCGGTTTCATTCCTACCTTTGACCCGCGCGGAAAATGCCAGTTGATGCGCGGCCTTATCGTTGACGACGAACGCTCACGCGGCGTTGTTCTGGTTTTTGAATTGGATCATAGGCTTATCTTATTAGAGCCGTTCCAGGGAAGGCAAAGGCTAAATTGTCCGATCATCAGCTTTCGCGCGGCTGATGTGCGCGCAGCGTTAATCTCGATTGCGTTATGCGGCGGTGCAGCATGAACGCCGCACCACCGCATGACGCCGATTAATCCCGCGGCAGGTCGCTCTTGGCGAGATCCCAGAGCAGGCGGTAGACGCCGCTGGTGACGACCAGCGGCTTGAACGCGGCATTGTCGGTGATGCGCGCCGCAGCCGATGGCACAGTGCCCGGCTCGGTGGCGTCGATCAGCACGAACCAGTCGCCGGCGCCGGGATCGGCCTTCGCGGCGACCGGCGTCAGCGGCTTCGACAGCACCGGATCGTTTTCCAGCAGATGCATCGAGATGATGCCGTCGAGCTGCGACGGATCGAGCTGCTCGCGCAACGCATCGCGCAGCTTCTCCGCTCCGTCGGCGGGCGGACGCAACCGGATGATGCCGAGCGCTGCGCCTCTGCCCACGCCGCGGCTGATCGAGATGCGCGCAACGCCGCGGATCATGTTCTCAAAGCGCGCGATATTCGCCTTCGACCATTCGGTCTGGTTGGCGAGCGCCTTGCGATAGGTCGGGCTGTCGAGCACGTCGAAGGTCGCGGTCGTGTAGAGGCCGAGATATTTCGGCTTGGCGTCATGGGCGACGTAGCGGCGCGCCTCGACGAATCCGTCGATCGCGACGCGTTCTTCGATATGCTCGCGATCGTACCAGCGATTGAATTCAGCTTCGTGTAAGGGATCGACATCCATCGATGTCAGCAGCATGCCTTGTCCGGCGATCGGCATCGATTGCTCCTCTCGCCTTGTTTTCTCGATGCAATATCGCCGAACGACATCGCGCAGGGAAGCCGGTTCCCGATGCACGCGACCGGTCAGACCAAGGATTGCCACAATTGCTGCAATCCTGTTCAGCGCGGGTTCACGGACGTAGCATTTCCATTCAACTCGCCAATGTCTGAGAAGAAAAAGGAACGACCGCCATGGCGCGAATTTCGGCGCGATTTTTCTGGGCGATAATCATCGGTCTCGTGTCGCTCGCGTCGCTGCCCGCGCACGCGCAGGACCAGGAGAAGCGGCTCGCGCTGGTGGTCGGCAATGGCGCCTACGAGGCCGGCCCGCTGCAGACCGCCGCCAATGATGCCGGGCTGATCGCGCAGACCTTGCAGGCGGCCGGCTTCGATGTGATCGGCGCGCGCGATCTCGACGCCGAGACGCTGCGCAAATCGTTCCGCGATTTCGTCCAGAAGGTGCAGGACGCCGGTCCCAACGCGGTCGCCTTCGTCTATCTCGCCGGTTACGGCGTGCAGTTGACCGGCGAGAATTATTTCGTGCCGGTCGATGCCAAGATCGCCCGCGACACCGACGTGCCGGTCGAGACGATCCGGTTGTCCGACTACACCCATCAGCTCGCGGCGCTGCCGATCAAGGCGGGCGTGGTCGTGCTCGATGCGGCCCGCAGCAATCCGTTCGCCAAGGATGGCCAGCCGCTCGCCGGCGGCCTTGCACTGGTCGATCCTGAAGCAAAAATGCTGATCGCCTTCAGCTCCGCGCCCGGCACCATCGCTCCCGACGGCGCGCCGCCCTATGGCCCCTATGCGCAGGCGCTGGCCGAGATGATCCGCACCGGCGGTCTCACGCTGCCCGATGTGTTCGACCGCGTCCGGCTCCGCGTCAACGAGATGACCAAGGGCGCGCAGATCCCATGGGATGCGCAGAAGGTCGATTCGCCCTTCGTGTTCTTCGAGCGCAAGCCCGATGCGCCGCCGGCCCAAGTCGACGCCGGATTGCGCACCAAGCCGATCCGCGATTTCCCGGCCCAGGATGCCTATGCGGCGGCGCTGGAGCGCGACACGCTGCAGGGCTATCAGGATTATCTGCAGGCCTATCCCAGCGATCCGCTCGCCAAGCGCGTGCGCGCGATCGTGGCGGCGCGGCGCGAGGCGATCACCTGGCGGCGCACCTACAACACCGACACGCCGGACGCCTACTGGTCCTATCTCAACCGCTATCCGCGCGGTCCGCACGCGGCCGATGCACGGCGCCGGCTCGCTTATCTCTCGGCCGCGCTGGCGCCGCCGCCGCAGTTCGCCGCAATCGATTACGACGTGCCGCCACCGCCGCCGGATGAGATCGAATATGTCGATCGTCCGGTGCTGTACTACAGCGATCCGGTATTTGGCTTCGCGCCGCCGCCACCGCCGCCGGTGGTGTTCCTGCCGCCACCGCCGCCGGACTTCGTGGTGCTGCCGCCCCCGCCGCCGCCGATCGGCTTGTTCATTCTGCCGACGCCGCTGTTCGTGCCGATCCCGGCCTATGTCGCGGCACCGGCCTATGTCGCGCCGCCGCCGAACAACATCGTGTTCAACAACATCCACAACACCACGATCATCAACACGGTGATCAACAATCCGAACCCGACGCCGGCGCAGCTCAGCGCGGCCGGGATGCGGCCGGCCGTCCCCGGTGGGCCGATCTCGCGCGGCCCGTCGTTGCCGCCCGCCGCGTTGCAGCGCGCCAATCTGGTGCAGCCGGGCGGGCCGCAGGGCGCTCCAGCGGGCGCAGGCGCCCTTGTGCGACCGGCGCCGGGCGCCGCGCCGGGCGCGCCCGGTGCTGGTGCTCACTCCCTGCCGGGAGCGAGGAACGCACCGCCGCTGCCGCAAACCGCGACCGCACCCGCCAACGCTCCACAACAGGGCGTCCACCCGAACGTGCCAGCGCCTGCGCCCGGCAAGCCCGCCACGGCGATGGCACCCGCCAACGCCCGGCCGGGGCCAGGTGCCAGGCCGATGGCGGCGCCAGCGACACCTGCACCTGCGGCAGCCGCGAGGACGCCAGGAAGACCGCCGCTGACGCACGCGGCGACCGCACCGACCGGCAACGTAAGGCCTGCGATCGCGGCGCCCGCGCGGCCGGCGCCGGCTGCGCGGCCTGTGCCGCCGGCGCGTACCGCGGTGGCCCGGCCACCGGCTGCGCGTCCCGCGCCGCCGCCGCGCGCAGCTCCGCCGCCGCCGCGTGCTGCGGCCGTTGCGCCGCGTCCCGCGCCAGCCCCGCGCGCCGCACCGCCGCCACCACGGCCGGCCGTGGCGCAGCGCGTGGCACCGCCGCCGCGTCCTGCGCCACCGCCGAGGCCTGCCGCTGCGCGGCCGGCGCCGTGTCCGCCCAACAAGTGCAAACGCTGAGGATGTGACGTCATGAGCCGGGCAGGTCAGCATCCATGAGCAACACCAGACGCCGTGGAGGGCGGTCGGTCGCCACGCTCGTCGTCGGCGCGGTGGCCGCGCTGATGGCCGGCCAGAGCTGCGCGCTGGCGGCCGAGCTCAACGCACAGGACGTCGCGCTGCTCGATCGCCTGACCTGGGGCGTCAGCGCCTCCAGCGCCGCGCATCTGCGCGACGTCGGTGCCGAGCGCTGGCTGCAGGAGCAATTGCATCCGGCCAATTCCGCATTGCCGGCCGCGGTCCGCAGCCAGATCGAGGCGATGCCGGACGTGCATCGCTTCCCGTTCGACATCGCCGCATCGTTCGACCAGCAGGGCAAGTCGGCCAACCAGGTCGCCGATCCCGAGCAGAAGAAGGCGGCGCAGCAGGTCTACCAGCAGGCCATGAACGACCGTGCCAAACAGGCTGCGGCCCGCTCGATCCTGCACGCGCTGTATGCGCCGGACCAGCTGCGCGAGCGTCTGACCTGGTTCTGGTTCAACCACTTCAACGTCCACCAGTACAAGGCCAACATCCGCGTGCTGGTCGGCGACTATGAGGACCGCGCCATCCGCGCCAATGCGCTCGGCAAGTTCCGCGATCTGCTCACCGCGACGCTGCATCATCCCGTGATGCTGCGCTATCTCGACAATGCCGACAACGCGGCCGGCCATCTCAACGAGAACTACGCCCGCGAGATCATGGAGCTGCACACCATGGGCGTCGGCTCCGGCTACACCCAGGCCGATGTCGAGGCGCTGGCGCGCATCCTCACCGGCGTCGGCATCGACTTCAAGCCGGAGGACCCGAAGCTGAAGCCCGAGCTGCAATCGCAGCTGGTCCGCGAAGGCGCTTTCGAGTTCAATCCGGCGCGGCACGACTATGGCGACAAGACCTTTCTCGGTCATCAGATCAAGGGCAGGGGCCTTGCCGAAGTCGACGAGGCGCTCGACATCCTCTGCCGCCATCCGGCGACCGCCACGCATATCGCAAAACAGCTTGCGACCTATTTCGTGTCGGACAATCCGCCCGATGCGCTGGTGCAGCGCATGGCGCAGACCTTTCAGAGGACCGACGGCGATATCGCGGCTGTGATGTCGACGCTGGTGCACGCGCCCGAGTTTGCCGTGACCCTGAAGGGGACTACAAAATTCAAGGATCCCGTGCTCTACGTGATGTCGGCGGTGCGGCTCGCCTATGACGACAAGGTCGTGCTCAACACGCTGCCGATCCAGGGCTGGCTCAATCGCCTCTCCGAGGGCCTGTTCAATCACGAGACGCCGGACGGCTATTCGATGCTGTCGGCCGCCTGGAACGGTCCGGGGCAGATGATGCTGCGCTTCGAGATCGCGCGCGCGATCGGATCGGGCTCGGCCGGGTTGTTCAAGCCAAACGAGCCCAACGCAGTCGACCGGCCGGCGTTTCCGCTGGTGATGAACGGGCTCTATTTCACGACCATCAGGCAGACGCTGAGCCCGACCACGCTCGCCGCGCTCGATCAGGCGGTGTCGCCGCAGGACTGGAACACGCTTTATCTGTCGTCCCCGGAGTTCATGCACTGAAAGGGAGGTTCGCCAATGGACCGCCGTGATCTGCTCAAGGCCATCGCCGCTTCGACGTCTCTCACGCTTGCCGGACGGGTCTGGGCTGCGCCCGCGACCGACGCGCGGCTGCTCGTCGTGTTCCTGCGCGGCGCCTATGACGCCGCCAATGTGGTCGTGCCCACAGGCAGCGAGTTCTATTACGCCTCGCGCCCGACGCTCGCGGTGGCGCGGCCCGATGCCGGCAACCCGAACGCGGCGCTTTCGCTCGATGCCGGCTGGGGCCTGCATCCAAGCTTGCGCGACTCGATCTATCCGCTGTGGGCCAAGCGCGAGATCGCCTTCGTGCCGTTCGCCGGCACCAGCGACGATCTCTCGCGCAGCCATTTCGAGACCCAGGACACGATCGAGCTCGGGCAATCCGTCGGCGGCAGCCGCGACTACCGCTCCGGCTTCATGAGCCGGCTGGCCGTCGAGCTGACGCGGGTGAAGCCGATCTCCTTCACCGACCAATTGCCGCTGATCTTCCGCGGCCACGCCCAGATCCCGAACATCGGCATCGCCAGCGTTTCCAAGCCCGGCGTCGACGACCGCCAGGCCAGGCTGATCCGGGAGATGTATGCGAAGGGCGATCTCGCCAATTCGGTCGCGGAGGGTTTTCGCGTTCGCGACGACGTCTACAAATCCGTCTCCGAGGAGATGATGGCGGCCAATCGCGGTGCGGTGTCGCCGCGCGGCTTCGAATTGTCGGCGCGACGGATCGGCCGGCTGATGCGCGAGCAGTTCAATCTCGGCTTCGTCGACGTCGGCGGCTGGGACACCCACGTCAACCAGGGCGCCGCGACCGGTTATCTCGCCGACCGCCTCGGCGAATTGGGCCGCGGCCTCGCCGGCTTCTCCGAGGAGATCGGGCCCGCGATGTGGCGCGACACCGTGGTGGTCGTGATCTCCGAGTTCGGCCGCACCTTCCGCGAGAACGGCGACCGCGGCACCGATCACGGCCATGGCAGCGTCTACTGGGTGATGGGCGGCGGCATCAATGGCGGGCGCATGGCCGGCGAGCAGATCCAGGTCGCGCAGGCAACGCTGTTCCAGAACCGCGACTATCCGGTGCTGACCGACTACCGCGCGTTCTTCGGCGGCCTGATCCAGCACGTCTACGGCCTGCAGCAGGCCAGCCTCGAGCGCATCTTCACCGGCATCAAGCCGAAGGATCTGAATTTGGTCTAGCCGCAACCTTCGCCTCTCCCGTCTGCGGGGAGAGGCCGGAACGCATCGCAGATGAGTTCCGGGTGAGGGGCGTCTCCGCGAATCCGTCTATCGCCCATTTGAATTGGACATTTGCGGGCGATCATTCACTTGCCTAGTATTCCGTCGATTCCGTCAGGGTGAGTCGGCTTACATGACAGTCTCCGACCGAAAATATGGGTTCATCGAACCTTCGTCCGGGATCCAGCACCTGGATGCGACGGACATCCAAAAGCAGCTTGGAATCCAGATCTACAGCGGTCATCGCGCAAATCTTGCGGCCTACCGCGGCAAGAACGCGCACTTTGATCGTATCGCCGAACGGGCGGCCAGGTTCGATGTCGGCTACGAGGACCAATGCTCGGCCGCCTATTACTGGGATCTCTTCAATTGTATTTTTGCGTTCCGCGAGAAACTGACGAAAGTTGTCGACCTTGGCGTTTACATGGGAGGCTCTTCGGTCATTCTCGCCGGCTGTGCGCATGAATTCAACTTTCAGATCGACCTGATCGACATCGACGACAAGTATCTGCACTTCGGGCATGAGCGCGTTCGGCGCACATATCCGGAGCAGGCCGACAACGTTCGTCTGTACGGCGGCGACCTGCCGACTTACGTGCGCGACGTCCTTTGCAAGGAGCAGGGCAGCTGCATTCTGCTGCACCATGACGCCTCGCATGAGTTCGGCCAGGTGGTTCGGGACCTGAGTTCGCTTTTCTATGTGAAGGACCAGATCCACAGCGTCGCAATTCAGGACACCAACCTGCGCGGCCAGCCGGATTTTTCAAATGCGGGACGCTTCGTCGACGCTGCCGCCTATGCCGTCTTCGGATTCAACATGAAATACGTCCCGATCGGCACCACGTTCGGCGAGAACGATACGCTGATGACCATGCCGAACCGGTTTCAGGGAAACTATGTGCTGCCCGGGATGCCCGAGGGCTGGTTCATTCCGCTCGAGCACAACACGTTCAAGTACCCACACGCCCTCGCGCCGCCGCCCCTCGACGCCTTCATCAATCCGACGCAGCGGTAACAGGGCATCGTCACGGGCGAGAGCGCGCACGCCCGGATATCAACGCGCCTTCGAACCCAGGTCCGCGATCGCCTTCATCACCGCATTGCGGATGCCGGGGTCGTAGAGGATGTGGCCGGCGCCGTCGATGATGCGGACTTCGCTGCCCGGCCAGCGTGCGGCGAGTGCGTGCGTGGTCGCGGGCGGGCAGAGCAGATCGTAGCGGCCCTGCACCATGATGCCGGGGATGCCGGCGAGCAGGCCGACATTCTCCATCAACTGGTTGGGGCGCAGGAAGCAGTCGTTGGCGAAGTAGTGCGCCTCCATGAACGGCGTCGAGGGCAGCACGCCCGATGTTTTCTGGAGGTCGAGCCGGGTCTGCTTCGGCGTGTGCTCCGACAGCGTACGCTCGGTGTCGTGCCAGGCGCGCGCGACGCGGCCGTGCACGTCGATGCTGGGGTCGAGGATGCGGCGGTAGTAGGCGGCGAGCGGGGTTGCGCGCTCGCTTTCAGGCAGCACGTTGAGGAAGTCCTCGTAAAGCGCGGGATAGAACCGGGGCAGGGTGCGCAGGAAGACGTCTTCCAATTCCTCGTGCGTACCGAGAAAGGTCGCGCGCAGCACCAGGCCGCTGACGCGCGCGGGATGCGCCTGCGCATATGCCAGCGCCAATGTCGCGCCCCAGGAGCCGCCGACCACCATCCAGCGCGCAAAGCCGAACCGCTCGCGGATCGTCTCCATGTCGGCGATCAAATGCTGCGTCGTGTTGTGCTGGCGGCTGCCTTTCGGCCGGCTGCGGCCGCAGCCGCGCTGGTCGAACAGCACGGCGTGGAATCGTTCGGGATCGAACAGCCGGCGATGATCCGGCTGGCAGCCGCTGCCCGGTCCGCCATGCAGATAGACGGCCGGAATGCCGCCCTCGCGGCCGACGCTCTCGACATAGAGATCGTGGCCGTCACCGACATCGATCTGCTCCGATGTCAGCGGGGCAAACGGATCGGCGCGCCCGGTGGATTTGCCGGCATCGGCGTCAGGCGCCATTACGTTCGTCCCGGCGCTCGTCCGCCTCCAGCGTGCCGCCGGCAAAATTGCGGTACAGGAAGCGGCTCTGCGCGCCTTCGGATTCCTGCTCGGCCTGCTTGAAGATCTCGTCATGAAGCGGTGACAGCGCGCAGGCCGGGTCGGTATTCCCGGCATCGCCGGTCAGCGCAAAGGCCTGGCAGCGGCAGCCGCCGTAATCGACCTCGCGGAATTCGCAGGATTTGCACGGCTCCGGCATCCAGCCGGTGCCGCGATAGCGGTTGAAGGCTTCCGAGTTCTGCCAGATCCAGGCGATCGAATGGTTCGAGCGCACGGATTCGAATTCCAGCCCCGTGATGCTTTCGGCGGCGTGGCACGGCAGCACCTTGCCGGCCGGCGAGATGTTGAAGAACTGGCGGCCCCAGCCGCCCATGCATTTCTTCGGCCGCAGCGCGTAATAGTCCGGCACGACGTAGTCGATCGCGAGCGTGCCTTTCAGCCGCGCCTGAGCCTCCTCGACGATGCGGCTGGTCTCCTCGATCTGCTCGATGGTCGGCATCAGCGCGGCGCGGTTTTTCAGCGCCCAGCCGTAATACTGCACGTTGGCGACTTCGAGCCGGTCGGCGTCGAGGTCGACGGCCATCTGGATGATGTCGGACAGTTGATGCAGGTTCTGCCGGTGCATCACCGCATTGACGGTGAGCGGCAATTCCAGCTCACGCGTCCATTTCGCTACTTCGAGCTTCTTGCGATGCGCGTCCTTCAGGCCCGCGACGCGATCGGCGACGATGGGCTCGTTGCCCTGAAAACTGATCTGCACATGGGAGAGACCTGCGTCGGCCAGCGCCTTCAGCCTGTCCCGGGTCAGCAGCACGGCTGACGTGATCAAATTGGAATACAGCCCAACATCGCTCGCATGCTGTACCAGTTCGACGATGTCCTTGCGCGCGGTCGGCTCGCCGCCGGAGAAATGGACCTGCAGCACGCCGAGCTGGGCGAGCTCCCTGAGCACCTTCTTCCACTCGTCGGTGGTGAGCTCGGTCGATCCGCGGTCGAGCTCGACCGGGTTCGAGCAATAGGGGCATTGCAGCGGACAGCGGTGGGTGACCTCGAGCAGCACCGCGAGCGGGATGCCATAGGTCTCGGCCGCCGAGCGCGCGCCTTCCAGCACGGCGAGGCCGTCGCTCGGGGCGGTTGAGGTGGTCTTGTTGTCGGCGAGCGTGGCACTCATGCTGTGTTCTCGCGCGCTTCGGTGAGAAAGCCCTTGTCGGCGAGGTCCTGCAGCATCGCGACCACGTCGGTCAGGATCGCCTCGCGCGGAGCGGCGTATTTCGCGGCAAGCTGCTCCGCCATATCTGAAACAGTGCGCATGCCGTCGCAGAGTTGCAGCACCTCGACCGCGATCTCGTCCGGCGCCAGCACGCGCTCCGGCGCCAGGATCACCCAGACTTGCCGCGTCTCGTCGAATTTCAGCTTGGCATGGCGCGGCAGCTTCGGCCGGCTGCTCTCGCTGACGCTGATGTTGCGGCTGGCCATCGGTTTTTCCTAGCTGGTCTTCGGCACGAAGGCGCCGGGCGGAATGTGACCGTCGACATAGGCATGGGAAAGCGCGTCGAGCTGCACCCACAACACGTTGGTCTTGAAGATCAGCGCGTTGCAGACCGCCTCGCGCTCGGCCGGCGTCCTAGCGTGCTGCTTGACATAGTCGAGCGCGAAGTTCGCATCGCGCGGCGCCTGGGTCAGGCGGCGGCTGAAATAGCTCATGATGTCGGGGTTGACGAAGTCGTAATGCTTCAGCATCCCCGAGATCCGCTCCTCGTGCAGGTTCGGCGCGAACAATTCGGTGAGCGAGGAGGCGATCGCCTCCAGCGGCGTGCGGTCGCGGCAGAAATGCACATAGGCCTCCACCGCAAAGCGCGTCGCCGGCAAAATGCCTTCGGTGGATTCCACGTAAGCCGTATCGAGGCCGAGGCCCTCGGTCAGCTTGAGCCAGCGATCGATGCCGCCCTCATTGCCGGGATCGCCGTCATGATCCTCGATGCGGTGACGCCACTCGATCCTGGTGTTGCGGTCGCGGAAGCGCGAGATCACCATCGCGTCCTTCAGCGGGATCGTGCTCTGGTAGTAGTAGCGGTTCAGCGCCCAGGCCTGCACCTGGCCCTTGTTGAGCTTGCCGCCGTGCAGCAGGCGGTGGAACGGATGCAGGCTGTGATAGCGCGTCGCGCCGATCGTGCGCAGCGTCGCCTCCATCTCCTCGGCACTGTTGAGCGTCATGCCCTTGCCGATCGAGAGCGCAGTCATTCCGTTGGTAGGCACCATATTCACAGCACGATCTCCGTTCCGTCGGAGGGAATCTGCCAGCCCGCCTGTTCGGCCGCCTTGCGTTCGGCCGAACTCCCAAGCAGCGCCGGGTTGGAGTTGTTGATATGCAAAAACACTTTTCGTCCGATGTCGAGGCCGGCGAGGCTGTCGATCGCGCCATGATCGCCGGACATCGCGATATGTCCCATGCTCTGGCCGGTCTTGTTGCCGAGCCCGGCTGCGATCAATTCGTCGTCGCGCCACACCGTGCCGTCGAAGAACACCAGCGGCGCGCCCTTGATCCGCGACTTCAGGTCGTCGTCCACCCGCGCGCAGGCGGCCAGGAAGTAGAAATATTGGCCGCTCGCCCGGTCCGCAATACGCAGGCCCAGCGTATCGCCGACGCCGTCGCGGCCGGCGGGATGCGCCTTGCCCTCGAGATACCAGGCGCTTTTGCCGGGAACCTCGAACGGCAACACCTCGAGTCCTGACGGGGCGCCGTCGGGCAAACGGGGCTCGAAAGCCTGATCGACCGCGATCGCCTCGCGCTTGACGTTCTTCTCGTTCAGCACGTTGAAGATGCTGTTGGAGCGCAGGATCGCCAGCACCCGCTCATGGGCGTAGATCGCAAACGGCGAGCCCTCGCGCATCGACAATAGCCCGGCGACGGCATCGATCTCGCCATTGGTGAGGATCACGCCTGATATCGGCGTATGGCGCAACGCGCCTTGCTTGGGATGCAACTGCGGGGTCGCAATGAGCTGCTGGCGCAGGTCGGGCGAGGCGTTGACCAGGAACCAGTTGGCGCCGTCGCGGCTGAATGCGATCGAGGCCTGCGTGCTCTGCAATTCCGGATGCTCGTGCCGCGCGGCCCTGCAAACCGGGCATCCGCAGTTCCACTGCGGAACGCCGCCACCCGCTGCGGCGCCGAGGACGACGACGCGAAGCATGATCCGTCCCCCGGAGAATGTCTTGAATCAATCCCAAAACGCTGCGAGGTGGACCCCGGCTTGGAAACACACTCCCTTGCTCGGGAGCGGGTCACGCCCGGATGTCCACCTGCGCTGAACGCTAAACCTGTATTGGGCGCGACCGCTTACTTGCGGGTGGCGCACATATACATGTTGATTTCCATGCCGACCGACACTTCGACGATCTTCGGTGCTTTCCAGGCCATGTGGCTCTCCATTGTTGCAACCGGACGAACTTCCGCCCTGCGGGTTAAACTACTGCGGATGAAAAAGTTCGCCAGTTAAATCTTTTGCAAGGTTGCTCTGTCGCGCGAATGCTGCATCGCAAAATGCGGCCTTTGGCCCGCTCACGCAGTTGTGCGCACCGTGCCTTGAAAAGCCCATCACATCAGACCTTTTTCCTGTTGTTCGCGATGGGGTGAATAGTGATGTTTGGGGACGGAGTGGGGAAGCCTGTATCCTCCGAAGGTCCTGATGACGATTTGCGCCCCGCAGGCGGAGGCGGGCGCTCAACTTGAGCCGAGTTCTGCCGATGCCACGCTATTTCTTCAACACCCGTATCGGCGACGAGCTGATTTCCGATCCCGACGGCGAGATCCTGCGGGACCCGGATCGCGCCTGGGAAATGGCGCGTGCCATGATTCGTGAGCTGCTCAAGACCGAAGGTGCCGACGGCGCGCTGCTCAGTGCGGTGATCGAGGTGACCGACGACGAGGGTGAGATCGTGCTCGAGTTCCCGTTCACGGAAGCAATCCTCGATCGCCCGGACCGCTCGATCACCAGACATTGATCGGTTGAGCGCGACGCGTCGGGTCGCGCGCCGCGCACCGGCCGCCCGCGCCGGCGTCGTTATGTTTCCGATTGCATTTGTCCGGACAAATTCGCACAACTACCTGCGGGAAGGCCGCCAGCGCCGGTTGAGAGGACCGGTGCAAGGAAGATGGCTTCCGCCCAGGGGAGAACATCATGACAAATTATTACTTTGCGCCGCGCAGCCTGTTGCTTGCAGGCGCTGTGTTCGGGGCTTTCACGCTGCATGCTGCGGCGCAGCAGCCGGCCAGCCCGCCAGCCGCAGGTGCCGCGCCAGCTGCGCAGGCGCTGCCGCCCGGCTCGCCCATGATCGGACGTCCGGACAATGAGGCCGCCGCAAAGCTCGCGCCGGTGGCGGGTCCGCCGATCCCGGCCGCGCCCGACAAGCTGCCGCTGGCCAAGCTCAAGGTGCCGGCCGGCTTCAATGTCGAGGTCTACGCCGCCGGCATGGCCAACGCGCGCTCGCTGGCGCTCAGCGACAAGGGCACCGTGTTCGTCGGCAGCCGACTGGTCGACAAGGTCTATGCCATCGTCAACAAGGACGGCAAACGCTCGGTCAAGGTGATCGCCTCCGGCCTCTACCGTCCGAACGGTGTCGCCTTCAAGGACGGCACGCTCTACATCGCCGAGCTGTCGCAGGTCTCCAAGATCGACAAGATCGACGATGTGCTCGACAACCCGCCGAAGCCGACCGTGATCTATGACAAGCTGCCGAAGGACGAGGCCCATGGCTGGAAGTTCATCGCCATCGGTCCGGACAACAAGCTCTACGTCCCGGTCGGCCAGCCCGGCAACGACGTGCTGCATGACGACGCCCACGGCCAGATCCGCCGCATGAATCTCGATGGCTCAGGCGCCGAGGTCTACGCGCTCGGCGTGCGCAACTCGGTCGGCTTCGACTGGAATCCCGAGAACAAGCAGATGTACTTCACCGACAACGGTCGCGACTGGCTGTCGGAGTCGGTGCCGGAGGACGAGCTCAACCGCGTCACCAAGGCCGGCGAGGATTTCGGCGCGCCGTTCTGCTGGCAGGGCAACATCATCGACCAGGAGCTCGGCTGGGGCAAGAACTGCAAGGACTACACGCCGCCGGTCGGCCTGATGGGCCCGCATACCGCCTCATTGGGCATGCGCTTCTACACCGGCAACATGTTCCCGAAGTCCTATAAGAACGCGATCTTCGTCGCGCGCCACGGCTCCTGGAACAAGACGCAGAAACAGGGCGGTGACGTCGTCGTCGTCAAGCTGAACAAGGACGGCACCGTGAAATCGGTCGAGCCGTTCATGACCGGCTTCCTCGAGGACAACAAATATGTCGGCCGCCCGGTCGACGTGATGCTGCTGAAGGACGGCTCGCTGCTCGTCTCCGACGACTGGAACGGCGCGGTCTACCGCGTCAGCTACGGCAAGCCGAAGGTCGCGAACCAGTAACGACACCGCCGTCATTCCGGGGCGATGCGAAGCATCGAACTATGATGCGCAATTGCGCATCTGAGAATCTCGAGATTCCGGGTCTGGTGCTTGCGCACCAGCCCGGAATGACCCTGTAGGAGTCAGGAGCAGACGAATGCGTAAGATGATGATCCCTATGCTCCTTGCATCCGTCGCCTTCTCCGCAAACGCCGAAACCATCCAGGAACGCACCGTCACCTGCTTCGCCTGCCATGGCGAGCACGGCACGTCGGAGACCGAGAACACGCCCTCGCTCGGTGGCCAGCAGGCGCCTTACGCGCTGATCCAGCTCTTCATGTTCCGCGAGAAGCTGCGCACCTTCGAGCCGATGAACGAGATGGCGAAGCCGCTGACCGACGACGACCTCAGGACCTTCTCCGATTTCATCGCCACCTTGCCGAAGCCCAATCCGCCCGCGGACGCCGGCGATCCGGCGCGGATGGGGAAAGGCCAGGCGCTGGTGCAGCAGAACCGCTGCAACACCTGCCACAACACCGATTTTTCGGGCAAGGAGAACGTCCCGCGCATCGCCAACCAGCGCGAGGACTACCTCGCCAAGACGCTCGCCGAGTACAAGGACAACTCGCGCCACGGCTATGATGCCACCATGGCCGACGTGATGCAGACGGTGACCAAGGAGCAGATCGCCGATCTCGCCTATTACATCGCCCGCGTCCGCTGAGACCTCGGGCCGCCGGCCGCTGGCCTTGTCCTCCGCGTGGCGCTAAAGAAGCTCCGTCATACGGAGTGTCTTATGCAGGATCTTTGGCGTCTGTCGGCGACCGAACTCGCCGGCCTCATCAAATCGAAGCAGGTTTCGGCCAAGGAGGCGGCGCAGGCGGGGCTTGCCCGGCTCGATGCAGTCAACCCGAAGATCAATGCGGTGGTCGATCACCGCCCGGACGACGTGCTGGCACAGGCCGCCGCGGTCGATGCTGCGATCGCGTGCGGCGAGGCGGTCGGCCCGCTCGCCGGCGTGCCCGTCACGATCAAGGTCAATGTCGACCAGGAAGGCTATGCCACCACCAACGGGCTGAAGGCGCAGCGCGACCTGATCGCCAAGACCGACAACCCTGTGGTCGCCAATCTGCGCAAGGCGGGCGCCGTGCTGCTCGGCCGCACCAACTGCCCGGCGGTGTCCTATCGTTGGTTCACCACCAATCTCATCCACGGCGACACCAAGAACCCGCGCGATCCCGGCATCACGCCGGGCGGCTCGTCGGGCGGCGCGGGCTCAGCGGTCGCGGCCGGCATCGGCCATATCGCGCATGGCACCGATATCGCCGGATCGATCCGCTATCCGGCCTATGCCTGCGGCGTGCACGGCCTGCGGCCGAGCCTGGGCCGTATCCCCGCCTTCAACGCTGCGCTGCCGGAGCGTCCGATCGGCCCGCAGATCTCTGCGGTCTCTGGGCCGCTGGCGCGCACCGTCAACGACCTGCGCATCTCACTCGCGGCGATGTCGGCGCCGGACTATCGCGATCCTTGGTACGCGCCGGTGCCGCTGGACGGCGCGCCGCGGGAAAAACGCGTGGCGATGTGTCTCAATCCGGATGGCCTCAACCCGGTGCCCGAGGTGGTCGCTGCGGTCGCCGATGCCGGCAAGCGGCTGCAAAAGGCCGGCTGGATCGTCGAGGAGATATCAGACACGCCATCGCTGCGCGAGGCCGCCGAGATCCAGACCAGGCTCTGGCTCGGCGACGGCTATGAGGCGCAGTTGGCCTTCGCCGAACGCGAGGGCGATCCCGGCGCGCTGGCCTGCCTGCGTGGCGTCGGCCCGCGCGTGCATCCGTTCGACCTGTCGCAGGCGCTGGCGCGCCGCGCGACATTGACCCGCGAATGGTTCGCCTTCTTCGACAAATACCCGGTGCTGCTGATGCCGGTCTCCGGCGAGCTGCCGTTCCCCGATCATCTCGACCGCAAGGACGAGGCGTCGTTCGCGCGGGTCTGGCATGCGCAACTGCCGCAAATCGCGATCCCGTTCATGGGGCTGCCGGGGCTCGTCATCTCGACAGGCCTGGTCGGCCGGATTCCGGTCGGCGTGCAACTGGTGGCCGGCCGTTATCGCGAAGACCTCTGCCTTGCCGCGGGTGAAGCGGTGGAAGCGGGCGGCACGCCGTCCGCCCCGATCGATCCGGTGGTCTGACATGCCGACAGTCTATGATTTCTCCGCCAAGTCGCTCGCCGGAGAGGACGTGCCGCTGCAAGGTTTCAAGGGCGAGGTGCTGCTGATCGTCAACACCGCGAGCGCCTGCGGCTTCACCCCGCAATACAAGGGCCTGCAGCAGCTCTACACGGATCTTTCCCCGCGCGGCTTTGCGGTGCTCGGCTTCCCCTGCAACCAGTTCGGCGCGCAGGAACCGGGCGACGCCAAGCAGATTGCCGACTTCTGCGAGACCAAATATGCCGTGACGTTTCCGATGTTCGCCAAGATCGACGTCAATGGCGCCCATGCGCACCCATTGTACGCGTATCTGAAACGTGAGAAGTCGAGCCTGCTCGGGTCTTCGATCAAATGGAATTTCACCAAATTCCTGGTCGACCGCAGCGGCAAGGTCGTGTCGCGGCATGCGCCGACCGCCCGGCCCGAAGGATTGAAGAAGGATATCGAGGCGTTGCTATGAGCGAGAACGACGACACCACCAACGACCAGTTTCCGGATCGTCTTTCGATCGATCCGAACAGCCCCTACTACAACGAGGCGATCTTGTCGCGCGACGTCGGCATCCGCTTCAAGGGCGTCGAGAAGACCAATGTCGAGGAGTACTGCATCAGCGAGGGCTGGGTGCGTGTCACGGCCGGCAACGCCAAGGATCGTCACGGCAATCCGCTGACGCTGAAGGTGCACGGCGCGGTCGAGCCGTATTTCAGGGACAAAGCGAAGTCCTGACGGACCGACGCTGGCCGTCGTCCATCCTCCGTCATTGCGAGGAGCGAAGCGACGAAGCAATCCATCTATCCGTTATGCCGTGAAATGGATTGCTTCGCTTCGCTCGCAATGACGGTGTGGAGGTAGCCGAAAAACCAACATAGAAAGCAACCCCCATGTCCGTCCGCATCGTCGACGTCCGCGAAGTGACAAAACCGATCTCCTCGCCGATCCGCAACGCCTATATCGATTTCAGCAAGATGACATCGAGCCTGGTCGCCGTGGTCACCGACGTGGTGCGCGACGGCAGGCGGGTGGTCGGCTACGGCTTCAATTCCAACGGCCGTTACGGGCAGGGCGGCCTGATCCGCGAGCGCTTCGCGCCGCGGCTGAAGGAGGCCGATCCGGCGTCGCTGCTCGACGCCAGCGGCGATAATCTCGACCCCGACAAGGTCTGGTCGACCTTGATGTCGAACGAGAAGCCGGGCGGCCATGGCGAGCGCTCGGTCGCGGTCGGCACCATCGACATGGCGGTGTGGGATGCGGTGGCGAAGATCGCAGGCAAGCCGCTGTTTCGTTTGCTTGCGGAGCGCCATGGCGTGTCGGCCAATCCGCGCGTCTTCGTCTACGCTGCCGGCGGCTACTACTATCCCGGCAAGGATCTCTCCGCGCTGCGCAAGGAGATGCGCGGCTATCTCGACCGCGGCTACAATGTCGTGAAGATGAAGATCGGCGGCGCCCCGATTGCCGAGGATCGCGCGCGTATCGAAGCGGTGCTCAACGAGATCGGCAGCGGCGCGCAGCTCGCGGTCGACGCCAACGGCCGTTTCGACCTGGAGACCGCGATCGCCTACGCCAGGATGCTGCGGGACTATCCGCTGTTCTGGTACGAGGAGGCCGGCGATCCCCTCGACTATGCGCTGCAGGCCGCGCTCGCCGAATTCTATCCCGGTCCGATGGCGACCGGCGAAAACCTGTTCAGCCACCAGGACGCGAGGAATCTGATCCGCTATGGCGGCATGCGCCCGGACCGCGACTGGCTGCAATTCGACTGCGCGCTGTCCTACGGGCTGTGCGAATATCTGCGCACGCTTGCCGTGCTGAAGACCCATGGCTGGTCGCCGAGCCGCTGCATTCCGCATGGCGGCCACCAGATGTCGCTCAACATCGCCGCCGGCTTAGGCCTCGGCGGCAATGAGAGCTATCCCGACCTGTTCCAGCCCTATGGCGGCTTCCCCGACGGCGTGCGCGTCGAGGCTGGCCACATCACGATGCCCGATCTTCCGGGCATCGGCTTCGAGGGCAAGTCAGATCTCTACAAGGAGATGAAAGCGCTGGCGGAGTAAAGGGCGCAGTTGTCGTCACTGCGCGCCCTGCAATCAGTCGCAGACCCGCACGATGCGATAGTGCCAGCCGCGCGTTGTATGCACGCGCTGCCGGACACGGTAGCAGCCGCCATAGGCCGGATAACCGTAGTACGGATAGCCGTAGGTATAGCCGGGTCCGTAGTAGAAGCCCGGTCCGTAGCCCCAGCCATATCCGCGATAGAAGCCGCCGCGGCCAAATCCACCGTGGAATCCGCCGCCGTAGCCGCCGCGCGCCGAGGCGGCGTCGGGAGCAAGCATCCCGAGCGCAGCCGCGGCAAAGAGGACGAGGATCGCTTGACGCACCATTTTCAGATTCACTCTGATTGACCTTTCACCATCGCGTTCTGTGGATCAGTACCTGCTGCTGCCATAGCCGAAGCGGTAGTTGAGCCGCGCGGTAACGAGGTCGACGTCCTGGCTGATGTCTTCGTTGCGCGTGTTGACGCCGAGATTGGCGGGCGCAACGCCGATGAAGGTGTTGTTCTCGCTCCCCATGAACAGGTGGTCGTATTCGACGGCCACCGACCAGTTCGGCGCAAAGCCGTATTCGAGGCCGACACCGACGGTGCCGCCCCAGCGCGTATCGTTGGCCGAGCTGAGCTGGATGCCTGACACGTTCGACCAGCCGGAATATTGATTGTCGGTGACGGCGGCGCCGCCCTTCACGTAGAGCAGCACGTTGTTCCAGGCATAGCCGATCTGGCCGGTGAACAGTCCGAAGGCGTCCATCTTGCTCTGGTTGGTGACGTTGGCAAACACCAGGCTCTGGTTCGATCCGGAGATGTCGGCCCAGTTGCCCTGCGCCTCGACGCCGAACACCCACGACGCGGATTGCCAGCGATAGCCGACCTGGCCGCCGACCGTGCCGCCCGAATTGCTGCCGCAACCTTCGCCGACGCTCGGGCTCACGGCCGTGCCGAATAGGGCGGTGTTGTTCCAGCAATCCCGGCTCCATCCGCCGCCGCCGTTGATGCCGACGTAGAAGCCGCTCCAGTCATAGGCCGGCGAAACCAGCGGCGGCGCCTTCGTCGGCACATATGTGCGCGGCGCGAGATCGGCCGCGAAGGCCGGTGTGGCGATTGCTGCGAAGCCAGCGACGCCAAGCAGAATTCTTTTCATGATGAGAGTCCCCATGCGATGTCACGACCAACCCCGCCGAGGACCATAAGGAAAATCGCGCGCGTGTATCGTGAAATTGTCGCAAGCTCGATGAATGTCGATTTGTAAGCGAACGCGCATCGCAGGTTTCCGCATTGATCGGCGAAACACGCACGCAAGGTTCGTGTCAGAGAGCGCGTGAAAAGAGACTCATCGACGGCATTTTCTCGACGGCGATAGGCGCGAGATTGCTGAGCAATCGATGACGTCGGAGATCGCGCACGATGATGTGATCGTCAGCGCCGGATGTGCGTCGAAGCCGACGTCGAGCTAAAGCGCTTTTGCGATCGCGAATCGATGGCCGCGCGCGAGAGCTCTGGCGGCCGCGCGATAGCGCCGCGCCATGATCAGCATCGCGGTGTGCTGCTCCGGCATCGTGGCTTGCGCGGCGAGCTGCCGGCAGATGCGCTCCAGCCGCCGATAGTCGCCGATCTCGGAGTCGCGCGACAGCAAGCGGCCGGTCCAATCCCATCTTCGCATTAGGCCGATGCAGATACGCAGCAGCCTGGACAAGCGTTGCTTCAGATCGTCATCAAGGCCGGCTTTCATCGTGCGGGGGCTGGGATTGCCGCTCGCCGGCAATCGCGCGGAGCGCGCCACGCCAAAGTTCTGAAGCATTGACATCCTGTCTTGCCTGCATTGGCCCCGAGCCATCGATCACTCTCCCGCTTGTTCTGAAATCGGCAAGTGAACGTTTGGCAACCTCGCAGCGTGGCGATCCGTGTCGTGTCACATCTCGCAACATTGCGACCGCGGAGGGCCACGAATTCTTTCCGTCTGATTTTCAGCAACAAGAAGAAACAGAAATCAGCCCGTCGCGCGGCTGACGCTTCATGCTCCTGGAGGTAGCCGCGCGACTCCTCGTGCGGGTCGTCTCACGGAATCGTGTGAGCATTGCTCAAAATAATATTGAACATCGCTCAAGTTTGAATATACTCATGATCCGAAGCCATGCCGCTCCCGCTTGACCCGGGAGCGGCACCAACCGCCACGCGGGAGCAATCGGATGGACTATTCAGTGCGAGATCTGCGGCTTGCGGCCGATGCCGGGGTGATCAGCCCGGCCGATCTGGAGCGGCTGCTCGGCTTCCTGGCGAGCGACCGGCCGCAGGGCCAGTTGGACGGCGCGCGGCCGGCGAAATTCGATGTGGCGTATCTGCTCTGGTACGCCGGCGCCTTGATCGTGATCGGCGCCATGGGCCTGTTCTCGACCCTGGCCTTCACGCAGATGGGCGGCCGCGCGCTCGCGCTCACCGCGCTCGCCTATGCGGCCGCCTTCACCGTGGCAGGCCACCATCTCTGGCACCGCAAGCATCTGCGCGTTCCGGGCGGCCTCCTGATCGCGATCGCGGTGTCGATGGCGCCGCTCGCGGTCTACGGCATCCAGGATGAGCTTGGCTGGTGGGGCCAGTTCGGCAAGCCCGGCACGGTGCAGGACTTCTACATCTGGATCAAAGGCAGCTGGTTGTTCATGGAGATCGCAACCGTCGCCGCCGGTGTCGTTGCGCTGCGCTATTACCGCTTTGCCTTCATCGTCGCGATCATCGCGGTCGCGCTGTGGTTCATGTCGATGGACCTGGCACCGTGGTTCAGCGGCACGGCTTACGCCGACTTTGAGACGCGGCGCCGGGTCTCGGTCTGGTTTGGGCTGCTCGTCCTGGCGGCGGCCTGGACGGTGGACTACCGCAGCCGCAGCGGCGACTTTGCGTTCTGGCTGCATCTGTTCGGGCTGATGGCGTTCTGGGGTGGCATCACGGCATCCAGCAGCGCGACTGAGTTCGGGCGGGCGCTGTATTGCCTGTTCAATGCCGGCCTGCTCGCGTTGGCCGTGATCCTGATGCGGCGCGCCTATGCGGTGTTCGGCGCGTTCGGCATCTGCCTCTATCTCGGACATCTCGCCGATGTCGTGTTCAAGGATACGCTGCTGTTTCCGTTCGCGCTGTCCCTGATCGGAATTGCCGTGATCGCCGCCGGCCTGCTCTACCATCGCAACGAGCGCGCGATCGCAGGCTGGCTTGCGACGCATCTCCCCGCGGCGCTGCTGCGGGGGCGGTCGGCGTCGACGTGATATTTTATCCACGTCATTGCGAGCTCCTCGCAATGACGTGGAGAGCGGGGCCTTACCCCAGCCGCATGTCCAGCAGCCGCCGGCCTTCGCCCTTCAGGAGCTTCTTCACCGCGCTGGAGGCGATCACCTCGCCATTGTTGGCGTAGGCCTCGTGGTTCTTCTCGATGTCGTCGAGGCGATAGAGATAGTTGACCATGATTCCGGCGGATTCGCGCAGGCCCTTGGGCGAGAGGTCGCCGAGCCAGTTGATGCGTTCCAACCGCGCGCCGTTGCCGAGATGGAAGCGCGCGACGGAATCGATCAGCCGCCCCTTCGGTGTACGGGCCTTGAGGAAGTAATAGGCCGCGAGCGGCTCCAGCACGACGCGCAGCTGGGCTTCGAGCTCGGCATTGTCAGGCCAGCCTGATATGTCGAGGCTCTCCAGCAGCTGGCGCTCGTCCTCGGTGAGCGGCACGTCATCGGCTTGCTTGACCCACTGCGTGAAGCCGGGCACCGGCGACAGCGTCACGAAATTGTCGAGCTTCGGCAGTTCGCGGCGCAACTCCTCGGCGACCTGCTTGATCAGGAAGCTGCCGAAGGAGATGCCGCCGAGCCCGCGCTGGGTGTTGGAGATCGAGTAGAACACGGCGGTGCGGGCGCGCTCGACCGGGACCGGCTCACGTTCCTCGGCGAGCAGCGGCGCGATCGCGCCGGGGATGGCTTCGGTCAGCGCGACCTCGACGAAGATCAGCGGCTCGTCGGGCAGCGCGGGATGGAAGAAGGCGTAGCAGCGGCGGTCGACCGGATCGATGCGGCGGCGCAGGTCGTCCCAGTCGCGGATCTCGTGCACCGCCTCATAGCGGATGATCTTCTCCAGAATGTTCGCCGGCGACGACCAGTCTATCCTGCGCAGCACGAGGAATCCCCTGTTGAACCAGGACGAGAGCAGATGCACCACGTCGCGATCGAGCGCGGCGAGGTCCTTGTTGCCCTTCGTCAGTGAAAGCAGATCGGTTCGCATCGAGACCAGCTCACCGGTGCCGCCAGGTGCGCGGTTGAGCCGGCGGATCAATTCCTGCCGCCGCGGCTCGGAGGCAAAATGCAGATCGCTGGCGTCGTCGCCATTGGCCTTGTCGTTCATTTTGGCGCGCCAATTGTCGATCGCCTGCATCAGCCTGCCGTGATCAGGCCCGAAATCGCGGGCGAGGCTCTGGAAGAAGGTGAGGCGGCCGGCGGCATCGAGATGGTGGTAGCGGTCAAGGACCTCGCGCGCCATCGCGGTGCCGGAGGCCTCGCCGCGGCCCGACAGCAGCGCTTCGCACAATTCCACCAGCTCGGAGGCGTCCTGCATGTCGTCGGCCGGGCCGGCGCGACGCAACAGGGTGCGGCCGCGTTCGGAAATCGTCGAGAGCAGATCAGAGAAAAAGGCGTTGGCCATGGGCGGGACGTATCCAGTGAAGCCGAACCTTACACCGGATTTAAGGTCGGGAGCACCTGAATCAAACGCATGGATCGTGCGGAAATATGGCGCAGCTTGATAACGGTATACGCGTCATGTCTGGGCATAGCCGTCCGTAGGATGGCGTCGCTTCCCCAAGCCCGCGAATGACGAATGTCAGTGTATGACGAGCGTCACTTACGTCTTCTCCGCAAATTCCGTCGGCGTCTTGCCGGTGACCTGGCGGAAGGCATGGGAAAAAGCCGGCACGCTGGCATAACCGAGGTCGGATGCGATTTGCTTGACCGAGACATTGACGTCCGTCGAGAGCCGCTCGATCGCGGCTGCGATGCGGGCGCGCTGGCACCAGCTCTTGAACGACAATTGCGTCTCCACCGAGAATAGCCGCGACAGGGTCCGCGCCGAAGTGCCGACCGTGCGCGCCAGCGTCTCGATCTCGTAGTCGCGGGTTGGATCTGCCAGCACGATGTCGGCGGCACGGCGGCAGCGCGGCTCCTGCGGCAGCGGTATGAAGGTCGCGGGGTCCTCGGCGCGGTGCAGCTCCAGCATCACCAGCCTGATCAGGAGTTCGATCCGTTCATCGCTGCTCGATTTGTCGAACAGCGCAAGGATCGCCTGGTGCAGCAGCGGCGAGACCCGCACCACGAACTCGTTGGCGAGACTGTCGCTGCGCTCCTCGCGCGCGAGCCAGGCCTGCTCGAAATACAGCGTCCGCATCTCGATGTCGGCGAGCACGTCGATCGCATGGCCGAACAGGGCAGGCACCCACACCGCGCGGTCCGGCGGCACCAGCCAGCGCCCCTTCGGCGTGGTCACCTGCATGGTGCCCCTGGTGGCGTAGACCAGCTGCGCCTCGCGATGCATGTGCGGATCGAGCCGGACGCCCTTTTCATAGGTGCGCGCGACCAGATGCACGCCGTCGCCGGTGATGCGGCGCTGCTCGTAGAGGGCTCTGATTGGCGGGTTAGCGATAGTCATTGGCGACATCCCGTCAAGACAAGCACCTATAACCTATTTCGGTGCCATTGAAGATTCGCCTGAGAGCCGTGTCCATGAACAGTCCTAGCCGTGTCATCAGCTTCGTCAACGCCGCGCATTTCATCGACCATTATGCGATGCTGATTTTCGCCGCCGCCGTGATCATCATGGGGCCGGCGCTCGGCATGGCCTATTCGGAACTTTTGCCGTATGCGACACCGGGCTTCATCGCCTTCGGCGCCGGCTCGCTGATCACCGGTTGGCTCGGTGACCGCTGGAGCCGCCGCCACATGATGGTGATCTTCTTCGTCGGCATCGGGCTTGCGATGATCTCGGTCGGCTTCGTTCAGACGCCATGGCAGCTCGGTGCCGCGCTGCTCGCAATCGGCATCTTCGCCTCGATCTACCATCCGGTCGGCACCGCGATGATCGTGTCCTATGCCGAAAAGCTCGGCGCCCAGATGGGCATCAACGGCGTCTGGGGCAATCTCGGCGTCGCCTCCTCGGCGCTGGTCTCCGGGGTGATCGGGCAGTATCTCGGCTGGCGCTGGGCCTTCATCGTGCCCGGCACCGTCACCGTGCTGATCGGCATCGCCTTCGCGATGACGGTGGTGCATGAGGATCGCAAGGGCTCCAAGCAGGCGGCCGCGCAGGCACGCGTCGCCAAGCAGGACATGTGGCGCGTGGTGCTGTCGCTGCTGATCGTGGTGATCGCGATCTCGACCACCTTCAACGCGGTGACGGTGGCACTGCCAAAGCTGTTCGCCGAACGGCTCGCCGACCTGACCAAGAGCCCGGCCCTGCTCGGCGTGATCGCGGCCGCCGTCTATGTGTTCGGCGCGATGACGCAGTACACGATCGGCAAGCTGCTCGACCGGCATTCGCTCAAGACGGTGGCGCTGCCGCTGTCGTTCATGCTGGCGCCGTTTCTCTATCTCGCGGCGAGCCTGTCCAACCTGCCGCTGATCCTGGTCTCGATCGGTATCGTGATGGGCGCGTTCGGCCAGGTCACGGTCAACGATGCCATGGTCGGCAAATACACCACCGAGGAATGGCGCTCGCGCGCCTATTCGGTGCGCTACTTCGTCGGCTTCACCGCGGCCGGCGCCTCCGTGGGCCTGGTGGCCTGGCTCTATGACCAGGGCGGCTTTGCCATGATGCTGCGCGCCTTTGCCGCGCTGTGCCTGCTTGCGATCGTGGCCGCAATCATCCTGCCGCGCGAGATCCGGACGCCCGCCACGCAGGCGGCGGAGTAAGGCCGCAGGCATCGCTCCCGCCGGCCAGCCCTTCGCAAATGCGAGGGTTGGTCGCTGTACGCTCGCGCCCCCGTCAGCTAGAAGACTCGGATCAAGCAACGGCCGGGCCGAACCCGGCGCGGAGGAGGTCCGATGTCTTTTCGATTGCTGCGTCTGGCTGGCCTCGTTTTGGGAGTGATGACGATGGCCTCTTCAGCCAATGCAGATGCGCTAAAGGATCAGATCGCGCCGACCGGCAAGCTCCGGGTCGCGATCGCGATCAGCCCGGCCGGCGGCGCGTTCTGGTCGACCAAGACGGAGAGCGGCTATGCCGGCGTTCCCGTCGATCTCGGCCGCGAGATGGCGGCGCAGCTCGGCGTGCCCGTCGAGTATGTCGTGCACCAGAACTCCGGCCAGATCACCGACGCCGCGGCGAAGGGCACCTGGGATGTCACCTTCCTGCCCAAGGATCCCGAGCGCGAAACCAAGATGACCTTCGGTCCGATCTACGAGGTCGCCGACGCCACCTACATCGTCAAGCCGGGTTCGACGATCAGGAATTTCGCCGATCTGGATCAGGACGGCGTCAAGGTCGCCGCCGTCAACAACACCACGACGATGCGCGGCGCGATCGCCCATCTCAAGCATGCCAAGGTCACGGGCTATCAGACCTATGACGAGATCGCCGATCTCCTGAAGAGCGGCGGGATCGACGCCTTCGCCCTGTCGCGCGACCAGCTCAATGCGATGGCGAAGAAGATTCCGGGCACCCGCGTGCTGGACGAGACCTTCAAGCAGACCGTCACCGCCGTCGCGGTGCCGCTCGACCATCCGCTCGCCGCGGCCTTCGCCACCAGGTTCATGAACGAGGCGATCGCCAATGGCACGCTGCGCAAGGCCTATGACAGTAACGGCCTGAAGGACACGCCGGTGCGGACCGGAGCGAAGTAGGGCGCGCGTATCAACCTATCCCCGTCGTCCTGGCTTCCGCCAGGACGACACCGGATGTTTGCGGAAGGCCCGAGCGCTGCAGCCGAGCACTGCCGTGGGCGACATCTGTGCATGCTGCATAAATTGACGCCATCGCCTTGCTGCGTCTCCCCATGTGTTTATTAAGCCGTTGTACTTAGAAGACTTTCTGGATCGGCGCCGGCGACGGCCCGGTTGGCATGTCCATTGCTTTTACAGGCATCGGTCAACGACGACTGCCGTCCTCCGGACGCCGAAGCCAATGCCGGCCAAGGCGAGGGGATCCGGGCGCTTGGGCGCCTCGAGCAATCGTCGGGACCCCCATCTCCCCGGACGGACGCGCATTTCAACCAGCACGCGTCGCTCTCGCAAGGCGGCCGGCGCGAGCCAATTGCGCAAGGGGACTTTACGAATGGCCTATCTCGCACCGTCCGAATTCGTCACCAAGATGGTCGACGCCGGCGAAGCCAAGATCTTCATGTCGACGCGCGACACCGTGATCCGCGCCTACATGGCCGGCGCGATCCTCGCGCTGGCAGCCTGGTTCGCCGTGACGATCAACGTCAACACCGGGCAGCCGATCGTCGGCGCGCTATTGTTCCCGGTCGGCTTCGTCATGCTCTATCTGCTCGGCTTCGATCTGTTGACCGGCGTGTTCGTGCTGTCGCCGCTCGCGCTGCTCGACAAGCGCCCCGGCGTCACGCTCGGCGGCGTGCTGCGCAACTGGGGCCTCGTCTTCGTCGGCAATTTCGGTGGCGCGCTCACCGTGGCCTTCATGATGGCCTTCGTCACCACCTTCGGCTTCACCCAGGATCCCGATAAGGTCGGCATGACCATCGGCAATATCGGCGAGAGCCGCACGCTCGGCTACGCCGCGCATGGCGCCGCCGGCATGGCGACGCTGTTCATCCGCGGCATGCTCTGCAACTGGATGGTCTCGACCGGCGTCGTCGGCGCCATGATCTCGACCACGGTGCCGGGCAAGGTGATCGCGATGTGGATGCCGATCCTGGTGTTCTTCTACATGGTGTTCGAGCATTCCGTGGTGAACATGTTCCTGTTCCCGTCCGGCCTGATGCTCCATGCCAAGTTCTCGATCATGGACTATCTGATCTGGAACGAGATTCCGACCGTGCTCGGCAACCTCGCCGGCGGTCTCGCCTTCACCGGGCTCACGCTCTACACGACCCATGTGAAGACGGCGCCGAGCCGCGACCGCGACCGTCTCGCGGCTTGATCCTGACGGGCAAATGGGTCTCTCCTGTCACGGAGAGACCCATTTGATTTGACTTAGGCGATGCCGCGCGCGCTGAAAATATCGGTCGGGCAATTCTCTGATAAGGGCCGCAAGGACACCAATCAGGATTTCCACGGCGTGCTGATCCCCGAGGAGCCGTTGCTCGGCCTGAAGGGCATCGCCGTGGTGCTCGCCGACGGCATCTCGTCGAGCAGCGTCGGACACATCGCGTCCGAATCCGCGGTCAAGAGCTTCCTCACCGACTATTACTGCACCTCAGATTCCTGGTCGGTGAAGACCTCGGCGCAGCGGGTGCTGGAGGCGACCAATTCCTGGCTGCATGCGCAGACAAGGCGCAGCCAGAACCCCTATGACAGGGACAAGGGCTATGTCTGCACGCTGAGCGCCCTGGTGATCAAGTCGACCACGGCGCATCTGTTTCACGTCGGCGACAGCAGGATCTACCGCGTTTCCGGCAACAGCCTCGAGCAACTGACCAACGATCATCGCGTCGTGATCTCGTCCGAGCAGAGCTATCTCGGCCGCGCGCTCGGCGTGAACCCGCAGCTCGAGATCGACTACCAGAACCTTCGGCTCGAGCGCGGCGACATCTTCCTGCTGGTGACCGACGGGATCTACGAGCACGTCCCGGTACGGCAGCTCGCCAGGATGGTTCAGGACAGTGCCGCCGAGCTCGATGCCGCGGCAAAGACGATCGTCGAAGAGGCGTTCGAGCGCGGCAGCCCGGACAATCTCACCGCGCAGATCGTCCGGATCGACGAACTGCCGGACGGCGACGCCAGCGAGGTGTTCGGCCAGCCCGCGGAATTGCCGCTGCCACCGCTGCTCGATGCGCGGATGCGGTTCGACGGCTATCGCATCGTGCGCGAGCTGCACGCATCGCACCGCAGCCATATCTATCTCGCCGTCGACGAGGAGACTGGCACCACCGTCACCATCAAGATCCCCTCGATCGATCTGCGCGACGACAGCGCCTATCTGAAGCGCTTCATGATGGAGGAATGGGTGGCGCGGCGGATCGACTCACCGCACGTGCTGCGACCCTGGCTGCCGCCGCGCCGGCGCAATTTCCTCTACGTCGCGACCGAATATATCGACGGCCAGACGCTGACGCAGTGGATGATCGATCACCCGAACCCCGCGCTGGAGACGGTGCGCGACATCGCCGAGCAGATCGCCAAGGGGCTGCGCGCCTTCCACCGCAAGGAGATGCTGCATCAGGACGTCAGGCCCGACAACATCATGATCGATCGCACCGGGACGGTGAAGATCATCGATTTCGGCGCGACGCGCATTTCGGGCGTGGCGGAGGCGGCGCGGGGTGGTGACGAAATCCTCGGCACCCAGCAATACAGCGCGCCGGAATATTTTCTGGGCGAGGGCGGCTCGCCGCGCTCCGACCTGTTCTCGCTCGGAATCGTCACCTACCAGATGCTGACGGGCCGGCTGCCCTATGGCGCCGCAATCGCGCGGGCAAGAACGCGGTCGGACTTCAACAGGCTGGTCTACAGCCCGGCGACGCACCGCGGCCGCGACATCCCGAGCTGGGTCGACGGCGCGCTGGAGCGCGCCGTGCATCCGAACCCGCTGAAACGCTACGACAGTTTTTCGGAGTTCCTGTTCGACCTGCGCAATCCGAACGCAAGGTACTTGGCAACGTCATCGACCCCGCTGATCGAGCGCAACCCGGTGCTGTTCTGGAAATCGATGACGCTGTCGCTGGCGCTGGTCGTGATCCTGCTGCTGGCGTATGGGGCGCATCATGTTCGGTAGGATGAAAAGGTGACGCTTTTCCTGTGATGCGCCGTTCGCTGAGTTGCGAGCGGCGCCACATACTCCGCTGTCGTCCCGGCGAAGGCCGGGACCCATACTCCGCGGCGGATATTGCGGGCCGGACTCGTCGTTCAACCGACGCGCAACAATGACCATCGGTGGTTATGGGTCCCGGCCTTCGCCGGGACGACTCGGAATGCTTGGTGCTGCTCGCTCCTCAAAATGACGGGGAGCGAGTGGCGACACAGCTAATGCGTCGCGCCGGCGGGAATCGGGTCCAGCCCGCTCTTGACCAGCGCGTCGTGCGCCTCCGGCGAGGCCAGGAAACTGATCAGCGCCTTGCCCGCTTCCGGCTCTTTCGACACAGTCGCGATGCCGGCGGAGAACACCGTGATCTTCTGCAACGACTCCGGCAGCGGGCCGACGATGTCGATGCCTGAGACCGGCTTGAGCTCGGAGATCTGCTGGAAGCCGAGCTCGGCCTCACCCTTGGCCACGATCTCGCCGACCGGCGTCGCCGGAATCTGCCGCGCCTTGCCCTTCATCGCATCTGATATGCCGAGCTTGGAGAACATCTCGGTCGAGACGTAGACGCCGCTGGCACTGTCGGAATAGGCGATCGTCTTCGCCGCCAGCAGCGCTTGCTTGACGGTGTCGGCCGAACTGAGGTCCGGCTTCGGCGCGCCCGATTTGACCGCGACGCCGATCGGCGACTTGACGAGATCGACGCGGCTGTCGTCCTTGACCTTGCGCTGCTTGATCAGGTCGCCGAGCGCATAGCCGACCATGATCAGCACGTCGGCCGGCTCGCCGCGCTCCAGCCGCACCGGGATCGCGTTGGTGGTGGTGCCCATCGACGGCCCGAAGGCGGTGACGACCTTGTTGCCGGTCTTTTGCTCAAACACCGGCACCAGCGCCTTGTAGGCCGCGGTCAGCCCACCCGAGATCATGACGTGGACCTCGGCGGCGGACGCGGCCGACGTCAGGAAGAGAGCGCTGATGGAGGCGAACGCAAGGGTGCGGAAGGCGAGGGGACGCATGGAGGTTTCTCCCGGGACGATTCTTAGGCGTGGGTCGTCGTGGCGGGGACACTACTGCTTGGGGGGAGGCGTGGCTAGCCGTCCATCGAGGACGGGCTATGAAGTGGCAAGGATGGCGAGAGACCGCGGGCCCCTCACGAATTCACATGCACGAAATCGCGCAGCAGCGGATAGATCTCGTTGTTCCAGCGTTTGCCGGAGAACACGCCGTAATGGCCGACGCCGGCCTGCATGTGGTGCACCTTGCGATAGGGCCGCACGCCGGCGCAGAGGTCCTGCGCCGAGAGCGTCTGGCCGATCGAGCAGATGTCGTCCTTCTCGCCCTCCACCGTCATCAGCCCCATCCGCTTGATCGCGGCCGGGTTCACCGGGCGGCCGCGATGCATCAGTTTGCCTTGCGGCAGCAGGTGCTCCTGAAACACGTCGCGCACCGTCTCGATGTAGAATTCCGCCGGCAGGTCCATCACCGCGAAATATTCGTCGTAGAAGGTCTTGATCACCGCGGCCTTCTCGGTCTCGCCCTTGGCGAGATGATTGGCGAGGTCCATGTGCTGCTTGATGTGGCGCTCGAGATTCATCGAGACGAAGGCGGTGAGCTGCACGAAGCCGGGATAGACCTGGCGCAGCGCGCCCTTGCACTGCATCGGCACGTAGTTGATCAGATTATCCTCGAACCATTTGATCGGCTTGCTCTTGGCGAACTGGTTGACCTTGGTCGGCAGGATCCGCGTGTCGATCGGCCCGGCCATCAGCGTCAGCGACGCAGGCCGCGCCGGATGGTTGTCCTCCGACATGACAGCGGCTGCCGCCAGCGCCGACACCGAGGGCTGGCAGATCGCGACCATATGCGCGCGCGGGCCGAGCTGGGCGAGGAAGTCGATCAGATGATCGGTGTAGTCCTCCAGCCCGAAGCGGCCCTCGTCGCGCGGGATGTCGCGCGGATTGTGCCAGTCGGTGATGTAGACGTCGTGGTCCTGCAGCAGCGTCGTCACGGTGCCGCGCAACAGCGTGGCAAAATGGCCGGACATCGGCGCCACCAGCAGCAGCCGCGGCTGCTCCGGCCCGTCGACTTTCCTGAAATGCAACAGCGAGCCGAACGGCGTCGCGTAGGCGACCTCCTCGGTCACCTCCAGCTCCCGGTTGCCGACCTTGACGCTGCCGATGCCGTAAGCGGGCCTCGCATAGGTCAGGCTGGAGCGGGAGATCAGCTCCAGCGCGGCGGCGAGCCGGCCGAAGGTTCGATCCGAGGCACCCCGCGGTACCAGGTTGAGGTATTTCAGCGCCGCCGCAGCCCCAGTCCGCCATGGCGCCGTGAGGTCCATGTGGTTCTGATAGGCTTGGTACATCATCGACATCATACGCATCCGCCCCTGGCCCGGCTTGCCATGCAATATCGACGCCAGAGCAGGGCCGGTTGCCCGGCAAATTGGCACGTGGCTTGCCAGCAGGAATGACGGGCACCCGGGCTTTAGGCGTCGGGCGGCGTTCAGGCGTGAGGAATGGGCATGGCGACAACGACACTCACGATCAGCAGCAAGAACTACTCGTCCTGGTCGCTGCGCGGCTGGCTGCTGGCGAAATTCGCAGGCCTCGCGTTCGAGGAGATCGTGGCGGCGCCGGACGATCCCTCGACGCGCGCCGAGCTGCTGCTGCTGTCGTCCTCGATCCTGGTGCCCTGCCTGCGCCATGAGGGCGCGACCGTCTGGGACACGCTGGCGATTGGCGAGTACCTCAACGAGATCATGCCGCAGGCCGGCCTGTTGCCGGAGGATCGGGTGCAGCGCGCGCATTGCCGCTCGATCTGCGGCGAAATCCATTCCGGCTTCACCACGCTGCGGGCGTCGCTCCCGGTCAACCTCAAGGGGCATTTCCCCGGCTTCAAGATCTGGTCGCGCGCGCAGGCTGACATCGACCGCGTCTGCACCATCTGGCGCGATTGCCTCGCCGCCTCCGGCGGGCCGTTCCTGTTCGGCGAACGCCGCACCATGGCGGATGCGATGTACGCACCCGTCGTCACCCGCTTCATGACCTATGACGTGAAGCTCGAGCCAAAGCTTGCGGCCTATGCCACAACCATCATGGCGATGCCCGAGATGGCGGAATGGATCGAGGCCGCGAAGGCCGAGCCCGCCGACGTCGAGGAGCTCGAGGTCGAATATTAGGCAGTGCGCCGTCCGGCCTGGCGGCTCGCCGGCTCAAGCCCGGGGCAGGCTTTGCTCAACGGACGTGCGGCCGGCGCATGGCCTTGCCACCATGGCGGGAAACCGCGCCACGGGGGAAAGTGCAGATTCACGCTTTGCTGCAAGTGCTTCCGCCTTCGGTAACGATCGCGTCGGACAGGCCGCAGCGCGCGCAAGCCGGCTGGCAAGGATTTCGCATAGCAACGAGCGAGCTGTGACCGCGACGATGCGACGCTGCCGAAAATTTGGACGCTGAGCCGCGCCGCGATCTCGCTGATACGAGAACCGTGGAGGCTACAGATGAATCAACACGCCGTCGTCGGCAAATTCTCCCATGTCAAACCCGGTGACACCGAGTTCAAGGGCGGAGGTCTGCGCGACTTCTTCCTGTATCGCGATCTCGGCATCGCCGACGCCACCAACGGCCAGGTGATCTGCCATCTGGTCAAGGCCAATCCCGACCTGCCGCCCGAAGAAGGCACCGGCTGGCACAAGCATCTCTGCGAATTCCAGATCGTGATCATGACCAAGGGCTGGGCGCGCTTCATGTACGAGGACAAGGAGACGCTGGTGCAGGCCGGCGACGTCGTGCATCAGCGCCCCGGCATCACCCACTATCTGTTCGATTATTCCGAGGACATGGAATACCTCGAAATCGTCAGCCCCGCCGACTTCAAGACCGTCGACGTCGAGCCGGGGGTCGACAAGGTGCCGCCGCCGACGCCGTGGAAGTGATGGAGGAACGCGCGATGTCGTCTGCGGAGGAATTAACCTTTGTCGTCGGCCGCTGGCTGCGGCCGATCGTCATGCTTCTGTATGTGGTGCGCTGTCTCGGACTGATGGCCACATCTAGCCGTGAACAACGGAGTACGACTCTCAATCAGTGATTCGGACGCGGTTCGTTCCGTCCGCGTTCCGGATCTTAAGACTGCATTCCAGATGCCTCGCCAGATGCCTTGGTCGCGTCGCGTTTTGAAACAGCGCGCGGCCGTTATAGCATCATGCCCGGCTGCCTTTCGGCCTTGTCGCGCGGCATGCGCCAGGCGATGACATTGGCCTCGAGCGCGCCGCCGGTGGTGTCGTTGCGCCACTGGCCGTCGACGAAGCGGCAGGCGAACGGCAGCTGGTACGTTCCGCTGTGATCCTCACAAAGCACTTCCACGCGCAGCTCCGGCGCAGGTTCGCCATTGCCATCGAATTGTGCCAGCCGTTTATCGCGCGTTGCCATGTGATCTGTCTCCACTGCCCAAGGTCGAGCCAACAGGGTCGAACCAAACAAGTTCCGAAGACCCCCGTCCCCACGAGAAGTTCCCGTAATGGGTGAAGCACACAGCTTGAATGCGGTTTCAGTATGGTATGTCTGCCTTGCTTTGTGCATCGCAAGCACAAAGCTGTGAAAGATGGTTTCTGACCGGGAGATGACCGACGTGAGGGTAACGATGATCGCTCGTGCTGCTGTCGCCATGCTCGTGCCGCTTGCACTCGCTGGCGTCGGACGCGCGCATGCGCAGGATGTTCCCGGCATCGAAATCTGCACCGTCGAGAAAACCATGGAGCGGCGCACCAGCTGCCTGCAGAGCAATGTCGACTTCCTGCAGAAGACGATCAACCGGCTGACGGCGGATCATCAGCAGAAGCTCGACGCCGCAAATCGCCAGATCGACAGCTTGAAGAGTTCGCTCGCAAGTTTGCAGAAGCTGGTCGCGGATCTGCAGGCCGCGCAGGGCAAGATCGCGGACGATCTGAAGAAGAAGGCCGACGCGCCCGCGGCGAAGGATGCAGCGCCGGCAGCGAAGGAAGGGGCGAAGTAGGTACTTCGTCCGTCATGGCCGGGCTTGTCCCGGCCATCCACGTCTATCTTGCTGCGTAAGCGAAGACGTGGATGCCCGGCACAAGGCCGGGCATGACGAATGCCTCACGCCACCCGATATGTCTCCATCACGTCACGATCCGGCTCGTAGCCGAGCCCTGCGCCTTGCGGCACGGCGACATGGCCGTTGGCGTCGACGTCGATGCGGCCGCCCCAGAGGCAGGCGGGGCGGGTCATGAAGAACACCTCGATCAGGCCGGCATCGCGCACCGCCATCAGATGCAGCGTGGCGAGGAAGCCCGGCCCGAAATAGGGCGAGTGCGGAATCACCTGGACGCCGAACTCGTCGGCGAGCACCGCGACCTTCAAGAACTCGGTGACGCCGCCGACCTTGATCACCGACGGCTGGGCGTGGCTGACCGCGCTGGCCGCCATCATCTGGCGGAATTGATGCACGGTGCAGGCGTTCTCGCCGGCCGCGACGTCGAGCCGGCCTTCCCTGCGCACCGCGGCGAGCGTCGCAAAATCCTCCGGCGGCCAGACCGGCTCCTCCAGGAACATCGGCGCGGACGCCTTGCAGTCGCGGGCGAATTGAATAGCCGACGGCCCGTCGAGCGGGCAGTTCATGTCGACCATCAGCGGCACACCGGGGCCGATCGCCTGGCGTGCGGCGTCGACCGCCGGCACCGTCGTCTCGTGCAGCTTGATGGCGGCATAGCCAAGCTTGATCGCCTTCTTGCATTCGGCCGCGATGTGCTGCGGCGTGCCGATCCGCAACAGGCTGGCGTAGGCCGGGATCGTCGTGCGCTTGGCGCCGCCGATCAATTGATGCAGCGGGGCGCCTTTCGCCTTGCCGGCGAGGTCCCACAGCGCGATGTCGAGCGCCGAGATCGCGAACATCGTGATGCCGTAGCGGCCGAACAGATGCAGATTGCGCTGGATCTGCTCCATCACGGCGGGAATGCCGGCGGCATCGGGCACCTCGAGGCCGCGCGCCTGCGGCGCGATCATCTCGGCCACCGCCGTGCAGCTCGTCTTCGGGCAGACGTAGGCAAAGGCATCGCCCCAGCCGGTGAGGCCGGCATCGGTCGTGACCTCGACGATCACCATGTCGAGCGCCGAGATCGCGGCGGCGCCCTGGCGGAAGCTCGCAGGGCCTGCGTCATAGGGGATGCGGATGTGGTGGGCGCGGACGTCGGTGATTTTCATTGTTGTTGTTCCTCCCGCTCGCAGAGGCCGGGCGTCGCCATGCCCCGACCCCGATATCCTGCTTTTGAATCGTGTCGAAGACGTGGATGCCCGGGCAAAGCCCGGGCATGACGAATTCCCAAACGATGCAGCGAAGCGCCTACGAGCTCTTCTCGCCGCTCATCACTGGCCCGAACCGCTCCCAGCTCTCGCCCTTGAACCGCATCATCTGCAATTGCTCGATCGGCGCATAATCGTCAGGTCCGGTCTTGATCTTGGTGCCTGGCAGATAGATTCCGATCTGGAAGTCCAGGCTGGCGGCCTGCTTCATCACGTTCTCGCGGGTCAGGTTGTCACCGCATTGCTTGAGCACCTGCACCAGCCCCTGGGCGACGCCGTAGCCGAACACGGTCGAGGCATCGTTCTGGTCGCCCTCGGGGTACCATTTCGTCATGAAGGCGCGCCACTCGTTCATCGACGGATCGGTCTTCCACTCGGCATCCGCGGGATCCTTCAGATACTGCGTGGACAGCACGCCCTGGTCGGCTTCATAGCCGGCCGGCTTCATCACGCCGCCGATCGAGACCGAGACGTTGGTGACGAACTGCACCGGATGCCAGTCGAGCTCGGCGACCTTCTTGATCGCCTGTGCCGCGAATTTCGGCGTTGCGATGTTGACGAAGATGTCGGGATTGGCGCCCTTGATCTGCACGATCTGCGAATCCACCGTCGGCGACGAGGTCTCGTAGGAGGATTCGATCACGATCAGCTTCTTGGCCTGGTCGCCCAGCCCGTCGTGCAGGCCGATCAGATAGTCCTTGCCGAAATCGTCGTTCTGGTAGAGCACGCCGATGGTCTTGCCGGGATAATTCTGCAGGATGTATTTGGCATAGATGCGCGCTTCGACCTGGTAGCTCGGCTGCCAGCCCATGGTCCACGGAAAGTTCTTCGGGTCGTTCCACTTGGCGGCGCCCGTGGAGACGAACAGCTGCGGGACCTTCTTGGCGTTCATGTATTTCTGGATCGCGCTGTTGCCCGGCGTGCCCAGCGGATTGAAGATCAACAGCACCTCGTCGCTTTCGACCAGCTTGCGGGCCTGCTCGACCATCTTCGGCGGCGAGTAGCCGTCGTCGTAGGAGATGAAGTTGATCTTGCGGCCGTTGATGCCGCCTTCGCTGTTGATCTTGTTGAAATAGGCCGCCTCGGTCTTGCCGATCGTGGCATAGGCCGACGCCGGGCCGGAGTAGGGCATGATGTTGCCGATCTTGATCTCGGTGTCGGTCGCGCCCGGATCGTATTTCTTCTGTGCGTTGGCGACGCCGGCGACGGCGATCGTCAGCAATCCCGCAAGTGCCGCGGAGATGGCTTGGTTCAAGTGTCGGTGATGCATCATGGTCCTCCCTGACTGGCCGCGGCTCATGCCGTCTTGATTTTTCAGGCAGCTTGGTGAGCCGTCGGATCGATGCGTCAGCGAGTATGCACGATTGGGACCATGTTACCAGCAACGCCTTTCGGCTAAATTTCCGCGCAGCGGAACCCGCGTTTCACAGTCAGGCAGCAACGCCGGTCAAACGCCGCGCGCAGCATCCGTGCATGGTGCCCCCGCTTCGTGAGAGGAAACCGCCGTCCATGAATCCGGCCCAGAAAGCGCTCTGGTACATCGAAAGCCATCTCGGCGCGCCGCTGACGCTGGACGAGATCTCCGGCGTCGCCGGCGTCTCGCGCTTCCATCTGGTGCGCGCCTTCGCGGAGGCGACCGGGTTCTCGGTGATGCGTTATGTGCGGGCACGCCGGCTCAGCGAAGCCGCGCGCGAACTCGCGGCCGGCGCGCCCGACATCCTGACGCTGGCGCTGGATGCGGATTACGGCTCCCACGAAGCATTCACCCGCGCCTTCCGCGACCATTTCGGCATCACGCCAGAGGCGGTGCGCGCAACCAATTGCCTCAAGGCGCTCAAGCTGCAGGAGCCGATCACCATGATCTCGACCGCCCTCGATCACATCGATCCGCCGCGCACCGCCGTGGCCAAGGCCTTCCTCGTCGCCGGCATCGGTGAACGCTACAACCACGCCAATGGCAGCACCGCCGGGATTCCAAACCAGTGGCAGGGCTTCCACGTGCAATGCGCCAATATTCCCCGCCGCGTCGGCAAGGTCTCCTACGGCGTCTGCTGCAACGGTGACGACGCCGGCAATTTCGATTACGTCGCCGGCGTCGAGGTCACCGATTTCTCCGACCTGCCGCGCGAATTCGCCCGCGTCCGCATCCCCGAGCAGAAGTACCTCGTGTTCAAGCACGCCGACCACATCTCGACCATCCGCCGCACCGTCAACACGATCTGGAATCGCTGGCTGCCGCAATCAGGCATGAAGGTCGCCGACGCGCCGAACTTCGAGCGCTATGACGAGAGCTTCGATGGAGCGACCGGCAATGGCGGGCTGGAGATCTGGGTGCCGGTGCGGGAGTAGGTGCGCCGCGGGCAGAGCGCGGCGTCATTCGCAACAGTCAGTGCCACAAACCCGATGTCGTCCCGGCGAAGGCCGGGACCCATAACCACCGAAGTTCGTTGTTGCCCGACGCTGGGGCCACAGCCTTTTTCAATTAGCTCATCCTGTGGTTATGAGTCCCGGCTTTCGCCGGGACGACGGCGCCAAGGGTGGGCAAAGGCGGGCTTGCGCCGTGCCCACCATCCACGTCGTGCTCGATAGATCACGCGGCCAGGCCCTTGATCCGGCACATGCCGATCGCGGCGCGCGCCCTCGCGCCGGTCTCCGCCGAGGTCGCGTTGCAGCGATGGAGATAGTAGCTGACGCTGATGAATTGGCTGAGATTTCCGGTCACGGAGACCCTTGCATAGATCGAGTTCTTGCTGTCGAGGCCGGAGAATTCACCGTTGCTGGGTATGCTGCGCGTTGGTCGAACGGCATCGAGCACGGTGAACTGTCCCGCGGAGATCTCGCCAAACGCTTTCGCTTTGCTCTCGATGAGACTCCAGAGGATGCCGGACAATTGGCGAGCATCCGCGCATTGCTTGATCTGTCCGAAGCCGATCGTCAGCTCCTCGTTGGTCGAAGGATTGACGAAATCGAGCACGTCATTGTCCGATTGATCGACCCAGCCGGCGGGAAGCGCGATCGACAGCGTCTCGTTCTCGAGGTGGATCGGCACGGAAGTCTCCGTTGGCGCGGGCGATGGGGCGGACAAAACTCAGCTTACGCCTGCGGCGCAGCGGGTGCGACAAAATAACCCGACGGGCAACTCGCCAAAGCCTGTCAACCCAAGCGTCTCTGGAATACTGGATCACCGGCATGCGCGGGTGATGACACCGTTTAAGGGGCTGCGCCTGTGCTAATGCGACCTTGCCAGACAGAACGCCACCACCTCTTCCAGCGCCGTCTTCATCGGCGACGATGGGAATAGTGCCAGCGCGTCGACCGCCATGGCGCCGTAGTGCTGGGCGCGGCTGATGGTGTCTTCCAGGGCGCGGTGCTTGGTCATCAGGCCGATGGCATGGTCGAGGTCACTCGCGCCGATCTCGCCGCGCTCCAGCGCGCGGATCCAGAATTTGCGCTCGGTGTCGTTGCCGCGGCGGAAGGCGAGCACCACGGGGAGCGTGATCTTGCCCTCGCGGAAATCGTCACCGACATTCTTGCCGAGCTTGGCGGACTTGCCGCCATAGTCGAGCACGTCGTCGACCAGCTGGAAGGCGATGCCGAGATTCATGCCGACCGAGCGGCAGGCGGTCTGCTCGGCCTTGGGACGGTTGGCGATCACGGGGCCGACCTCGCAGGCTGCCGCGAACAATTCGGCGGTCTTGCCGCGGATGACGGCGAGATACTCGTCCTCGGTGGTCGCGGTGTTCTTGGCCGCGGCAAGCTGCATCACCTCGCCCTCGGCGATGGTGGCGGCCGCCGCCGACAGGATGTCGAGCGCGCGCAGCGAGCCGACCTCGACCATCATCCGGAACGCCTGGCCGAGCAGGAAGTCGCCGACCAGGACGCTCGCCTCGTTGCCCCACAGCATCCGCGCCGAGAGCTTGCCGCGGCGCAGCTCGCTCTCGTCGACGACGTCGTCGTGCAACAGGGTCGCGGTGTGCATGAACTCGACCGCGGCGGCAAGCTTGATATGGCCGTCGCCGGAATAGTCGGCCAATTGGGCCATCGCCAGGGTCAGCATCGGTCGCAGCCGCTTGCCCCCGGAGGAGATCAGGTGGTTGGCGACCTCGGGGATCATGGTGACCTCCGAGCCGGTCCGCGAGATGATGGTCGCGTTGACCCGCTCCATGTCGGCGGCGACAAGCCCCACCAGCCCGTCGATCGACGCATTGGACGGGCTTTCGAAGGGAACAATAACCGCCACGCTGGTCTCCACTTTTGTCGAATTGGCACTATCCTCAGCTATAACAATAGAAACTGCGCCGCGACGCGGCAAGACCACGAAGTTGTTGACATCCGTCGCAGCGGCCGGACAGCCCGGTGCAGAGGAGAGCGTGACTTGCGGGAATTGGTTCGAACCAACGACATGGTGCTGGTCTCCGCCATCGGTGCGCTGCTTGATGGCGCTAACATCCATCACCTGGTGCTGGACCAGAACATGAGCATCATCGAGGGCTCGCTCGGCGTGCTGCCGCGGCGGATCCTGGTGCACGAGGATGACAACCATGAGGCCCGCCAGCTCCTGACCGATGCCGGCCTTGGCCATGAATTGCGGGCCGATGATTAGAGCGTTTTCAAGCGACGAGGGCCCCGGTTCGCGCGACGAAAACGCGTCAAGAAAGCAGTCTCTCGCCGTTGATGTGACCGAGGACGGATTCCTCGGCGGGCAGTTGACGTTGCAGCAGCCGCGCAGCGGCCATCGCGCCGGCCATGACGCGATCCTGCTGGCCGCAGCGACGGCGGCGCAACCGGGCGATCGCGTGGTCGATCTCGGTTCCGGCGTCGGCGCGGCGGGCCTCGCCGTGGCCCGGCGGGTTGGCGCGATCGATCTGGCGCTGGTCGAGATCGATCCCGATCTGGCTCAGCTGGCGCGGAATAATGCCGCAGCCAATGCGATCAGGGCCGATGTGGTCATCCTCGATGTCGAAGCGGACGCGTCAGCCTTTGCCGACGCCGCCCTCGGCCCCGACAGCGCCGACGTCGTGCTGATGAACCCGCCGTTCAACGATGCCACGAGGCATCGTGCCTCGCCGGATAGCGTGCGCCAGCGGGCGCATGTCGCGACCGCGACCACGCTCGCCGGCTGGGTTCACGTGGCGCGGCGGATGCTGAAATCGAACGGGCGGCTTGCGATGATCTGGCGGGCTGACGGGCTTGCCGAGGTGCTCGATGCGCTCGACCGCGGCTTTGGCAGTGTCGAGATACTGCCGGTTCATGCCAATGCAGTGTCGCCGGCGATCCGAATCCTGGTTCGCGCCGTCAAAGGCGGCCGGGCGCCGCTGCGGCTGCATGCCGCGCTCGTGCTCAATGATGAGTCAGGCGTGCCCAATAAATGGGTTCAGGAGGTCATGGCTGGAAAGGGAGGGTTGCCGCTGGCGCGGCCTTGAGCGGGCAATCGAATGCCCGCTTCAGTGGCACGAAATCACTGCGGAGCCGTTTCCGACTGGCGTTCCGGCGTTGACGTGAAGCGGATCGCCGTGAGCAGTGTACCGATCAGCAAAATCAGCAGGTAGATCTTCATGTCTCTCTCCGCCGCGCATTTGCAGCCCCAACAACGACAATGCAAAACGCGTTCCGGGTAATCCAATGACAGTGGCGTGATAAAAAGTGGTTAATTCGAGGTAACGGCATGAGTGAACAAAGAAGTGATCGCGGCGCGCAGTCCGGCGTGCTCGAACGGATGCAGGGCATGCTTCCGGCGCGGTTCAGGCGCGGCGTGGCCGTCGTGCCGGTGGTCCGGCTGTCAGGCGTGATCGGCGCGGTGACGCCGTTGCGTCCGGGCATGACGCTCTCGGGCGTCGCCAGGATGCTGGAGCGCGCCTTTGGCACGCGGAATGCCAAGGCAGTTGCATTGGTGATCAATTCGCCCGGCGGCTCGCCGGTGCAGTCGCGCCAGATCTATCTGCGCATCCGGCAACTCGCCGCCGAGAAGAAGCTGCCGGTGCTGGTGTTCGTCGAGGACGTCGCGGCCTCCGGCGGTTACATGATCGCCTGCGCCGGCGACGAGATCTATTGCGACCCGTCCTCGATCCTCGGTTCGATCGGCGTGGTCGGCGGCAGTTTCGGCCTCGAAGGGCTGATCAAGAAAATCGGAGTCGAGCGGCGGCTCTATACGGCCGGCAGCCACAAGGCGATGCTCGATCCGTTCCTCCCCGAGAACCCGGACGATGTCGCCCGGCTGAAGGCGATCCAGCGCGAGATCCACGCGATCTTCATCGCGCTGGTCAAGCAGAGCCGCGGCGGCCGGCTCAAGGGCGCCGACGATCTGCTGTTCACCGGCGAATACTGGGCGGGCGAGACCGCGGTCGGTCTCGGGCTCGCCGACGGCATCGGTGACCTCCGCTCCACCCTGCGCGCCCGCTATGGCGAGAAGGTGCTGACACCGGTGATCGCGCCGGCGGCCGGCCTGTTGTCCGGCTTGCTCGGCCGGCGCGCGCCGGGGGCGGGATCCATGGCGGCGCTGGAGGGGGTTGCCGGCTTGCCGGAGGAACTGATCTCGGCGCTGGAAACGCGGGCGATTTGGGGGCGATTCGGGTTCTGACACGTGGATGTGAGCGCGCCATTTAGCCCCAAAAGCGCGATTGCGGCGCAGCCCAGGTTGCGCAAGAATGGCCGTCATTGGGGGCCTGACAGACGTGAACGACAAGGATCGACCGATGCCGCCGCTGATTGCATTCGCAGGCGTCCTGGGAGGCTTGGCCGTGGTCCGCTGGGCGTACAAGACGGCCGTTCGGATCAACCAGGAACTGGAAGAGGCGCGACTTTCCCGCGTGGCTGAGACCGGGCATGCGAACGAGATCAAGACCCTGCGCCGCGACCCCGTGACCGGGGCCTACCGGCCGGTGTAGCTCTCGCCGTCATTCCGGGGCGTGTGCGAAGCGCACGAACCCGAAATCTCGGGATTCCGGGTTCGTGCTGACGCATCGCCCCGGAATGACGCCATCCAACATCCCCCATCGCCTTGATTCCATTGGCCGCCGCCGATACGGTCCCGCGCGCTTCACACCCCCCACGCGAGACCTGCAGTGACGATGGACGCCCTGCCTGACCACATGCGCCCGGAACGTTCGTTCCAGGGCTTCATCCTGGCCCTCCAGCGGTTCTGGGCCGAGCAGGGTTGCGTCATCCTGCAGCCCTACGACATGGAAATGGGCGCCGGCACCTTCCATCCCGCCACCACCCTGCGGGCGCTGGGCCCGAAGCCGTGGAACGCGGCCTATGTGCAGCCCTCGCGGCGGCCCAAGGACGGCCGCTACGGCGAGAACCCCAACCGGCTGCAGCACTACTACCAGTTCCAGGTGATCATGAAGCCGTCGCCGCCGAACCTTCAGGAGCTTTACCTGAAGTCGCTGGCCGCGATCGGGATCGATTCCGCCGTTCACGACATCCGCTTCGTCGAGGACGACTGGGAGAGCCCGACGCTGGGCGCCTGGGGGCTCGGTTGGGAGTGCTGGTGCGACGGCATGGAAGTCAGCCAGTTCACCTACTTCCAGCAGGTCGCAGGCGTCGAATGCGCGCCTGTCGCGGGCGAACTCACCTACGGGCTCGAGCGCCTCGCGATGTATGTGCAGGGTGTCGACCGCGTCTACGACCTCAACTTCAACGGCCGCGAGGGCGCCGAGAAGGTGACCTATGGCGACGTCTTCCTGCAGGCCGAGCAGGAATACTCCCGGCACAATTTCGAGCATGCCGACACCGCGATGCTGTTCGAGCAGTTCAAGATGGCCGAGGAGGCCTGCCGCAAATATCTCGCCGCCGGCTGGCGCGAGGGGGGCAATGCGAAGGAACATCTGATGGCCTTGCCGGCCTACGACCAGTGCATCAAGGCGAGCCACGTGTTCAACCTGCTCGATGCCCGCGGCGTCATCTCGGTGACCGAGCGGCAGAGCTACATCGGACGCGTGCGCGAGCTGGCGAAGGCCTGCGGCGAGGCGTGGATCCACACTGAAACGGGCAGGGCGGTCTGATGCCCGATCTCCTCCTCGAACTGTTCTCCGAAGAAATCCCCGCCCGCATGCAGGCCAAGGCGGCCGACGATCTGCGTCGCATGGTGACGGACAAGCTCGTCGCCGAAGGCCTCGTCTACGAGGGCGCCAAGGCATTCGCGACCCCGCGCCGCCTCGCGCTCACCGTGCACGGCGTCCCCGCGCGCCAGCCCGATCTGAAGGAAGAGCGCCGCGGCCCGCGGGTCGGCGGCCCCGAGCCCGCGATCCAGGGATTCCTGAAGGCCACCGGTCTCGCCTCGATCAATGAGGCAAAGATTCAACACGACAAGAAAGGCGATTTCTACATCGCGCTGATCGAAAAGCCCGGCCGCCCCGCAATCGACGTGATCGCGGAAATGCTGCCGGTGATCATCCGCACCTTCCCCTGGCCAAAATCGATGCGCTGGGGTGCGCGTTCGGCCAAACCGGGCGCGCTGGTCTGGGTCCGCCCGCTGCACGCGATCACGGCGACCTTCGGTCTGGAGACCGAGGAGCCCGAAGTCGTCAAGTTCTCCATCGACGGCATCGAGGCCGGCCAGACCACCTATGGCCACCGCTTCATGGCGCCCGGTGCGATCTCCGTGCGCCGCTTCGAGGATTACGAGGCCAAGCTGAAGGCCGCCAAGGTCATCCTCGACCCGCAGGCCCGCAAGGACATCATCCTCGAGGACGCCAAGGAGCTGACCTTCGCGCAAGGCCTCGAGTTGGTCGAGGACCAGGTGCTGCTCGACGAGGTCTCCGGCCTCGTCGAATGGCCGGTTGTGATGATGGGATCGTTCGAGAACGAATTCTTGTCGATCCCCGACGAGGTGATCCGCGCCACCATCCGCAACAACCAGAAGTGTTTTGTCGTCAAGGACCCCAACACGGGCAAATTGACCAACAAGTTCGTGCTCACCGCCAACATCGAGGCCCCCGACGGCGGCAAGACCATCGTCGCCGGCAACGAACGCGTGATCCGCCCGCGGCTGAGCGACGCGAAGTTCTTCTACGAGACCGATCTGAAGACCAAGCTGGAAGATCGGCTGCCGAAGTTCGAGCAGATCGTGTTCCACGAGAAGCTCGGGACGCAGGCGGAGCGGATCAAGCGCATCGAACGGTTGGCCGCCGAGATCGCGCCGCTGATCGGCGCCGATGTCGAGAAGACAAAGCGCGCAGCTCGGCTGGCGAAGGCGGATTTGTTGACTGAAGTCGTCGGCGAATTCCCAGAGCTGCAAGGCTTGATGGGCAAGTACTATGCGCTTGCGCAGGGCGAGGATGCGTCCGTCGCCGCCGCAAGCGAGGAGCATTGGAAGCCGCAGGGCCCGACGGATCGTGTGCCGACAGATCCGGCGAGCGTCGCGGTTGCGTTGGCGGATAAGCTGGATACGTTGGCGGGCTTTTGGTTGATCAATGAAAAGCCGACCGGCTCTAAAGACCCGTTCGCGCTCCGCCGAGCAGCTCTAGGAGTGATCCGGATTATTCTCGAAAATAGACTTGGAATTGGATTGCGATACCTTGTCGTCGATCACTTTAAGAATTCATTCGGCAGAGAATATGCCGATGTCGTCGACGTCAAAAACAATACGAGCGTTGCCGACGTTGCGGACCAGTTGATGGCCTTCTTCGAGGATCGGTTGGAAGTACAGCTTCGCGAACAGAAGGCGCGGCATGATCTCGTCGATGCTGCCTTGAGTGCTGGGTCGCTAGTTCAAGGACATCCTCTTGTCCCGATTGTTGACCGCGTCGAAGCGCTTGGCAGATTTCTTGAAACTGAAGACGGCCGGAATCTTCTCGCAGGCACCAGACGCGCGGAGAACATTCTTCGAATTGAAGAGAAAAAGGATCAATTGTCTTACCTTGAATCACCCGATGCTGACCTCTATCAGACCGACGAAGAGCGGCGGCTGGATGCTGCAATCCTAGCTACTCACTCGGAGGCCACTTCAGCTGTTTCGAAGAACGATTTGATCGGTGCAATGAGTGCGTTAGCCAAGCTCCGCCCGGCGGTTGACGCCTTCTTCGAGAAGGTGAAGGTTAATGACGATGATCCGAATGTACGCAAAAATCGCCTGAGGCTACTCAGCGAAATTCGAAGCGCGACGCGCGCGGTGGCGGATTTCTCCAAAATCGAGGGCTAGGCCAATGGATCGCGCAGCGCTCGCCGCTTACGACAAGGAAGCGGCGGCGTTTGCGCAGGATTGGCACGACCAGCCGGCGCCGGTCGATCTGCAAGACATCGTTGCGCGCTTCTTCATCGAGGGCGGCGCGACCGCCGACATCGGTTGCGGCAGCGGCCGGGAGGTGGCCTGGCTCGATGCCAACGGTTTTCCGGCCGAAGGTTTCGATGCGTCCGAAGGCTTGCTGAGCGAAGCCCGCGCCCGCCATCCGAAGCTGCGCTTTATTCACACCGAGCTGCCCGAGCTTCGCGACATCGCCGCCAGCCATTTCGACAATGTGCTGTGCGAGACCGTGATCATGCATCTCGATCATGCGCTGATCGCGCCGTCGGTACGCCGCATGCGCGAGATCCTGAAGCCGGGCGGCGTGCTCTATCTGAGCTGGCGCGTCACCGCGGGCGCCGATCAGCGCGATGCGCATGGCCGGCTTTATGCGGCGTTCGACGCAGCGGAAGTGCGGGCCGCGCTCGTGGGGGCGTCATCGCTGCTCGACGAAGAGGTCGTCAGCGCGTCCTCCGGCAAGGTCATTCATCGTCTCGTGGTGCGGAAGAGCGGCTGAGGAACATCGTAGGGTGGGGCAAAGGCGCGCTTGCATCGTGCCCACCATCACGCGTGCGCTCTCAATGGCGGGCACGATGGTGCGCTCCTTTGCCCACCCTACGCGATCAGCGTCGTGAGACAGAAAAGCCCCGCCCGGAGGGGAGGCCGGGCGGGGCTTTCTGGTCCGGTCGATCATCGCGCACATCCGCTTGCGCGGCGCCCGGACTGATCGTTCAGGCGTTGGTACGCTAGAGCCTTTCCGATTTAGACAGAAGCATATCCTGCGTTGCGCAGGTAGTTTGCGCATTCTTGCGGTGTGAAGTGTTGGAGAAGACTGCCAATGCGACGCCAGACGCCGTCGACGGTGCGTTCTTCAGCCTTGCGGAGCAGGATTTTGAGCTTTGCGAAGACCTGCTCGATCGGATTGAGGTCGGGGCTATAGGGCGGCAGGAAGACGAGCCGGGCGCCCGCGGCGCGGATGGCCGTGCGGATAGCTTGGCCCTTGTGGGAGCCGAGATTGTCCATGACGACAATGTCGCCGGGTTGGAGCGTTGGCACCAGCAACTGCTCGACATAGGCACGGAAGCTCTCGCCGTTGATCGGCCCGTCGATGACGCAGGGGGCCGCGATACGGTCGTGCCGGAGTGCTGCGAGGAAGGTCATCGTCCGCCAATGGCCGTGCGGGACCTGAGCCCTGAGAGGGGCGCCCCGTCGCCACCAGCCATGGGTCCGGGCCATGTTGGTCTTTGCCCAGGTCTCATCGATGAAGACGAGACGAGCAGGATCGATTTTCGACTGGTGTCGTCTCCACCAGGCCCGGCGGCGCGCGATGTCAGGACGATCCTGCTCTGTCGCGAACACGGTTTTTTTTGAAGCTGATGCCTTGGCGCTTGAGGAATCGCCAGAGCGTGTCGCAGGACACTACGACGCCGCGCTCCCCAAGCTCCGCCAACAGCGCGTGCAGGGTCAGATCAGGCTTCGCGGTCAGCCGAGCCAGCAGCCAGTCGCGCTCACCTTCCAGCAGGTAAGGCCGCCTGCCGCCCATCGGCCTGGCCGCCGCGCTGCCTGTCGCTCGCGCCCGCTGCGACCATTTCACGACGCTCGCAACGCTGACGTCATACAGTTCCGCCACCGCCCGGCACGTTTCGCCACTTGCAACCAACCCAACAACACGCTCACGCAGATCCAGTGAGTATGCTCGCGCCATCCTTGCTGGCCTCCGTCCCAGCAGGAAGCTTGAATCAGAGCTCACCTGATTTGGGAATCCCCGATTCAGACAAAGTCGGAAAGACTCTAGTCGATCACCTGAACGATGCGACGCGAGCGCGGCTCGACCAGCACGGTCTCGCCGTTCACGACGGTGTAACGATTGGGCGTCGCGCCGAACCGTTGCGGCACGTCGTAATAGGTCACACTGGCATCCGGTAGTGTCGTGCCGACCACGACGCGACCCGGAATGGTGTAGTTCGGCACGCGCTCGCGCACGATATACTCGCGGAACGCGGGACGCTGCTCGGCCGCGATTCCGCCATCGTCCTCGATGGCGACGGGAGGCCCGCCGCGCACGATGCCGACGGTTTGCGCGCGCGCGGCAATGGTGGGCGCGGTGATCGCGGCTGCAACTGCCGCAACGACAAAGATTCGGTTTCGCATGGCTCGCTCCATGTTCACGTTGCAAGATATTCGCGTTGCAAGTCGCCGGTGTCAGCCAGCGCACATGCGAGCCAATTCATCTGCAGCCGTGACGTTCCGGAAAAACGCCCGCCATATACGCGGCATTTTCGAGCAATTTTCGTGAGGAGGGGAACCTGTTGGCGCGACAGGCGTCTTGATGTGGGAACTGCCCCGGCGGATAACTGCCGCTCTCGATTCGATCATCCGAAAAACAGCCGGAGAAATTTCAATGGTCATCACCGCTGCGCATGTGCCTGCCATCGTGGCTCTGATCGCAGGCATATTGATCCTGATCATGCCGCGGCTTCTCAACTTCATCGTCGCCATCTACCTGATCTTCATCGGGCTGGTGGGGATGGGGCTGCTGCACTGGATCCATCTGTAGCGGACAGTGGGGTTTCGCGGCTTGCGCGGGACCCCCCAAAATGGTGTAAGGCGCGCATCCTCGACCCCTCTTTCCGGATTGTTGTCTGACATGGCCAAAGCCGTCGCGAAGTCCAAGAAAACTGTCGTGAAAACTGCCCAGAAAACAGTAGCGAAATCAAAGCCCTCTGCCTCGGCCCGGAAGGCCGTGCCGGAGGCTCGCAAAGCGGTCAAGAAGACCGCCGCGAAGGTGGCTCCGAAGGCCGCGGCCAAGGCTGCCACGAAGCCCGTGACCAAGGCGCCGGCCGTCAAGGCAGCCCCCGCCGCAGCGAAGGCCGCGCCGCCGGCGATCAAGGCAGGAAAGTGGGTCTATACGTTCGGTGACGGCAAGGCCGAGGGCCAGGCCACCTTGCGCGACCTGCTCGGCGGCAAGGGCGCCAACCTTGCCGAGATGGCCAATCTCGGCCTGCCGGTGCCCCCCGGCTTCACGATCCCGACCTCGGTCTGCACCTATTTCTACGAGCACGACAAGACCTATCCGAAGGAATTGAAAGCACAGGTCGAGAAGGCGCTCGATTATGTCGGCAAGATCACCGGCAAGACCTTCGGCGATGCCAAGAACCCACTGCTGGTCTCGGTCCGCTCCGGCGCGCGCGCCTCGATGCCCGGCATGATGGACACCGTGCTCAATCTCGGCCTCAACGACCAGACGGTCGAGGCGCTCGCCGAGCTCTCCGGCGACCGCCGCTTCGCCTATGACAGCTATCGCCGTTTCATCACGATGTATTCCGACGTGGTGCTCGGCTTCGAGCACCATCATTTCGAGGACATCCTCGACACCTTCAAGGACGGCCAGGGCTATACGCTCGACACCGACCTCACCGGCGACGACTGGGTCGAGCTGGTCGGCAAGTACAAGGAGGCGGTCGCCAAGGAGACCGGCCACGACTTCCCGCAGGATCCGCACGACCAGCTGTGGGGCGCGATCGGAGCTGTGTTCTCATCCTGGATGAACGCGCGCGCGGTGACCTATCGCAAGCTGCACGACATCCCGGAATCCTGGGGCACCGCCGTCAACGTGCAGGCGATGGTGTTCGGCAACATGGGCGAGACCTCGGCGACCGGCGTTGCGTTCACGCGCAATCCCTCGACCGGCGAGAGCAAGCTCTACGGTGAATTCCTGATCAACGCGCAGGGCGAGGACGTCGTCGCCGGCATCCGCACGCCGCAGGACATCACCGAGGAAGCGCGCCAGGAGAGCGGCTCCGACAAGCTGTCGATGGAAGCCGCGATGCCGGCTGCCTTCAAGGAGCTGACGCGGATCTACACGCTGCTCGAGCAGCACTACCGCGACATGCAGGACATGGAGTTCACGGTCGAGCAGGGCAAGCTATGGATGCTGCAGACCCGCGGCGGCAAGCGCACCGCCAAGGCTGCGCTGCGCATCGCGGTCGAGCTCGCCAATGAAGGCCTGATCTCCCGGAAGGACGCGGTGACGCGGATCGACCCGGCCTCGCTCGATCAGCTGCTGCATCCGACCATCGATCCCGCCGCCAAGCGGGACGTGATCGCGACCGGCCTCCCGGCTTCGCCCGGTGCTGCCTCCGGCGAGATCGTGTTCTCGTCGGACGAAGCCGCCAAGCTGCAGGCCGACGGACGCAAGGTGATTTTGGTCCGCATCGAGACCAGCCCGGAAGACATCCACGGCATGCACGCCGCTCAGGGCATCCTGACCACCCGCGGCGGCATGACCTCGCACGCGGCGGTGGTCGCGCGCGGCATGGGCAAGCCCTGCGTCTCCGGCTGCGGCACCATCCGCGTCGATTACGGCCGCGGCACCATGACGGTGGGTAATCGCACCTTCAAGACCGGCGACGTCATCACCATCGACGGCTCGGTCGGCCAGGTGCTGGCCGGCCGGATGCCGATGATCGAACCGGAACTGTCCGGCGAGTTCGGCACGCTGATGGGCTGGGCCGACGAGGTCCGCAAGCTCGGCGTCCGCGTCAACGGCGACACGCCCGATGACGCGCGCACCGCGGTGAAGTTCGGTGCCGAAGGCATCGGCCTCTGCCGCACCGAGCACATGTTCTTCGAGGAGACCCGGATCCGCACCGTGCGCGAGATGATCCTCTCCGAGGACGAGCAATCCCGTCGCCAGGCGCTGTCGAAGTTGCTGCCGATGCAGCGCGCTGATTTCGTCGAGCTGTTCGAGATCATGAAGGGCCTGCCGGTCACGATCCGCTTGCTCGATCCGCCGCTGCACGAGTTCCTGCCGCACACCCAGGCCGAGGTCGAGGAAGTGGCGCGCGCCATGAACACCGATCCGCGCAAGCTGGCCGACCGCGCGCGCGAGCTCGCCGAGTTCAACCCGATGCTCGGCTTCCGCGGCTGCCGTCTTGCGATCGCCTATCCGGAGATCGCCGAGATGCAGGCGCGCGCGATCTTCGAGGCCGCGGTCGAGGCCGGCAAGCGCACCGGCAAGCCGGTCGGTCTCGAGGTGATGGTGCCGCTGATCGCGACCAAGGCCGAGTTCGACCTGGTCAAGGCGCGGATCGATGCCACCGCCAAGGCCGTGATGAAGGAAACCGGCGCCAAGCTGGACTACCAGGTCGGCACCATGATCGAGCTGCCGCGCGCCTGCCTGATGGCGGGCGAGGTGGCGGAGACCGCCGAGTTCTTCTCCTTCGGCACCAACGACCTGACCCAGACCACCTACGGCATCAGCCGCGACGACGCGGCGAGCTTCCTCGGCACCTACGTTGCCAAGGGCATTTTGGAGATCGATCCGTTCATCTCGGTCGACCGCGACGGTGTCGGCGAGCTGGTCAAGATCGGCGTCACCCGCGGCCGCAAGACGCGGCCGAGCCTCAAGGTCGGCATCTGCGGCGAGCACGGCGGCGATCCTGCGTCGGTGGCGTTCTGCCACGAGGTCGGGCTCGACTACGTCTCCTGCTCGCCCTATCGCGTGCCGATCGCGCGTCTCGCCGCAGCGCAAGCCGCGCTCGGCAAGGCGATCGCCAGCCAGGCGTGAGCGATCAAACCGTTTGGCGACCAATGGCCGGGACAAATGTCCCGGCCATTTTGTTTGTTGCGCATTGCTGTGCGCAATACTTCGTTCACCATCTCCGTTGACCGGATGTTCACGATTTCCATCCGCCTGGCATTTACCAAGGCGCGCGATGCCATGCGCGAGAACCACGCGGCCGCTTGAGTGTAGCGCGGGTGCAACGCCGATTAACTCCGCGGCAACCTAAACAGGTTAGCAACAAAAAAGGTCGAATTGCGCGGATGGACCGCATTCGATTGCACTCAGTAAGCGTTGCGTGAGCGTACGATGTTTGTGTTGCGTCACCAGCCGAGGAGCGCAAGGCTCGCGCTCTTCGGTCTCGGTCTCAGCATCTTCGCCTTGATGCCGACCGAGATCGGATATCAGGATATCGCCTCGCTGCTGGCGCGGCAGCCCGGCGTCGCGGAGCGCTGGCAGAAGCGCATGTTCGCTTCCTCGCTCGGCTCGATCCAGGTCGCCACCTACAGCTTCGGTCGTCCGATCGGAACCTCGGCGCCGCAGGCGCCGAGCGTGCTGCTCGCGCGGCTCGACAGTCAGGATGGCGATGTCACGGGCGCGATCAACCGCAACCCGATCGCCGAACCTCCGCCGCGCTATCAGGCCTCCGATTTTCCCAAGGTCGATCGCACGATGAAAGGCGATCGTCTGGTGGTCCGCAAGCCCGACGACGTCCAGCCATCCGCGCCCGCCAACACGACTCCGGCCAGTGAGGATCCCGCGACCTCGAACGCGTCGGTCAAGGGCATGAAGACCGCGACCGCGCCTGCCGACAGCGCGCCGCTCGATCCCGAATTGCAGGAGGCGCTACGCGCGCCGCCGCTGCCGCAATATGCGACGCCGTCGCCGCAGCAATATGATGTGTCGCTGTCGCTCGAGGCCGAGCCGCTCGATGACCTGAAGGTCGCGCCGGCAAAGGCTGCCCCCGCCGATCGTGCGCAGCCACGCGATCCATTTTCGTTCAAGACCGCGAGCCTGTTTTTCGGTTCATCGCTCGGCGCGCCCGAGAACATGGAGCGCTGGCAACCCGGCGAGGCCCCGACCATCGTGCGGCCGGCGGCGCAGCCCGATCCCGACATGAAGGTGATGGCCTCGCTGCCGGTCGATGCCGATGCCCCGGTCAAGGCCGGCGAGATGGGCGAGAGCGTCGCACCGAAGGGCGAGGTCAACGCCGACGACCAGCACAGCAAGACACCGGCGGAGCGGCTCGGCCTGTTCGACGACAAGTCGCGCGCCAAGTCGGAGAAGTGCCTGGCAGAGGCGGTCTATTTCGAGGCCCGCGGGGAAGCGGTGCGCGGCCAGATCGCAGTCGCCCAGGTGGTGCTGAACCGCGCCTTCTCCGGCAAATATCCGGACACCGTGTGCGGCGTGGTCTACCAGAACAAGAACCGCCACTACGCCTGCCAGTTCACCTTCGCCTGCGACAACATTCCCGACGTCGTCCGCGAGCCCGACATGTGGGATCGCGCCAGGAAGATCGCGAAGGCGATGCTCGACGGCAAATTGTGGCTGCCGGAGGTCGATCGTTCGACGCACTATCACGCCTATTGGGTGCGGCCGTCCTGGGTCAGCGAAATGAAGAAGATGTACAAGTTCGGCGTCCACACCTTCTATCGTCCGCGCGCTTGGGGCGACGGCAGCGACGCGCCGAAATGGGGCAACCCGGCCGAGACCGCCGCGATCTCCGCCCAACTCGCCGAGGCCGCGCAGAGCTCGGCGGAACTGGCCAGCGCGAAGCGGTGATGTCGTCCCGGCGAAGGCCGGGACCCATAACCGCCTGCGGGTGTTTGAGGCGAGCTGGCGACAGCCACTTCCCGAACCGACTTTCTTCACGGCGTATGGGTCCCGGCCTTCGCCGGGACGACTCGTTGAGGCGTTCCCCTTCCGCAGATCAGCCTTGCAGGCGAAAATTTTTCCCCGCCCCCTCTTGGGATTTTCATGCAATTGCATTAACTCCCGGTAATGTTCGGCGGGACCGCTCCCGCGCGGCTTCTGTTGCGGGGGAAAGACCAGATGGCTGTAACCACCGGGGACCTGCGTCCGAGCTCCGGCACTCCGGTGTCACGTACTTGGCGCACGCCGCTCGTGATCATCGTCTGCGGCTGCGCGATCGCGCTGCTGAGCTTTGGCCCGCGCTCCAGCCTCGGCTTCTTCGTGCAGCCGATGGGCCGTGAATTCTCCTGGGGTCGCGATGTCTTCGGCCTCGCGATCGCGCTGCAGAACCTTTTGTGGGGGCTCGGCCAGCCGGTCGCCGGCGCGATTGCCGATCGCTTCGGTCTGCTGCGCGTCATGATCGTCGGCGCCTTGCTCTACGCCGCCGGCCTGCTCCTAATGCGCTACTCGACGACGTCGTTGTCGCTCGACATCAGCGCCGGCGTGCTGATCGGTTTCGGCCTGTCGGGCTCGTCGTTCAATCTCGTGCTGGCCGCCTTCAGCAAGCTGTTGCCGCCGGAGAAGCGCGGCATCGCGCTCGGTGCCGGCACCGCCGCCGGCTCATTTGGCCAGTTCCTGTTTGCGCCGTTTGGCGTTGCCATGATCGACAATTTCGGCTGGCAGACTGCGCTCGTCGTGTTCAGCGCACTGATGCTGCTGATCCTGCCGCTGTCGTTCGCGCTTGCGACGCCGCCGGCCGCGACCGGCAAGGTGCCGGCCGCCGACCAGCAATCGTTCAGGACGGCGCTGGCCGAGGCCTTCGGCCATCGTTCCTATGTGCTCCTGGTGCTGGGCTTCTTCACCTGCGGCTTCCAGCTTGCCTTCATCACCATCCATCTGCCGGCCTATCTCGCCGATCGCGGCATTCCGGCGACGACCGGCGGCTGGGTCGTTGCCGCGATCGGCCTGTTCAACATCATCGGCTCGCTCAGCGTCGGCTGGCTGCAGAACTTCGTCCCGAAGCGCTATCTGTTGTCGGTGATCTATTTTACGCGCGCGCTTGCGACCGTGGCGTTCATCTCGTTTCCGGTGACGCCGTTCTCTGCGATCGCATTCGGCGCCGTCTCGGGGCTGTTGTGGCTGTCGAGCGTGCCGCCGACCTCGGCGCTGGTCTCGCTGATGTTCGGCACCCGCTGGTTCTCCACGCTGTACGGTTTCGCCTTCGTCAGCCACCAGGTCGGTGGCTTCCTCGGCGTCTGGCTCGGCGGCGTCGTGTTCGAGCAGTACGGTTCCTACACGCCGATCTGGTGGCTGTCGGTGGCCTTCGGCGTGCTGTCGGCCCTGATCAACCTGCCGATCGTCGAGGCGCCTGTCGCACGCCCGGTTGCGCAGCCTGCCTGATGGGATAAACAATCCCGAGACCAGACTTTAGGGAGCGCGCATCGTGGCAAATTTCAAGGCGATCAGGATCGACAAGGCGGACAAAGGTACCACCGCCGCGCTCACGCAGTTCGACGACGCCGAACTGATGGACGGCGATGTCACCGTCCGTGTCGAGTGGTCGACGCTGAACTACAAGGACGGCCTCGCGCTGACCGGCAAGGCGCCGGTGGTGCGCCGGTTCCCGATGATCGCCGGCATCGATTTCGCCGGCACGGTCGAGCAATCCAGCCATCCCGACTGGAAAGCGGGCGACAAGGTGGTCTGCAACGGCTGGGGCATGGGCGAAACCCATCTCGGGGCCTATGCCGAGAAGGCCCGCGTCAAGGGCGACTGGCTGGTGCGGCTGCCCGACGGGATCTCGGCCCGCGACGCCATGGCGATCGGCACCGCCGGCTACACCGCGATGCTCTCGGTGCTGGCGCTGGAAAAGCAGGGCGTGACGCCGAACAGCGGTCCGGTCGTGGTGACGGGCGCCGCGGGCGGCGTCGGCTCGGTCGCGATCGCCGTGCTGTCGAAGCTCGGCTACCACGTCATCGCCTCGACCGGCCGCGCCGCGGAGGCGGATTATCTGAAGGGCCTCGGCGCTGCCGAGGTGATCGACCGCGCCGAGCTTTCAGGCCCCGCCAAGCCGCTCGCCAAGGAGCGCTGGGCCGGTGGCGTCGACAGCGTCGGGTCGACCACGCTCGCCAATCTGCTGTCGATGACCAGGTATGGCGGCGCCATCGCGGCCTGCGGCCTGGCGGCCGGTATGGACCTGCCGTCGTCGGTCGCGCCCTTCATTTTGCGCGGGGTGTGCCTTCTCGGTATCGATTCGGTGATGTGCCCGATTGCGTTGCGCAGGGTCGCCTGGCAGCGTCTGGCCAGTGACCTGGATAAGGCAAAACTGGCTGATATCACTCATGAAATCGCAATCGACGAGGTCATCGGCTATGGCGCGAAAATCCTCGGCGGCCAGGTCCGCGGCCGGATCGTGGTAAAAATAGTCTGAGGACGTTCAGACTTTACCAACCAAGCTGCTCCAATGTTGCCACGGTTAGTATGGTAAGCAGCGGGTAAAGACGCTTGCGGCGTGATCCGGGAGGCCGGTTTGCCTCATGCAGACGTGAAGGGCGCCTGCTCGAAGATCATGCTCGAACAAGGAGCCGAGCCCGCGCTCGTAGAGTGGAGTAGCTGCATGCTTGCGCGTTTTGTGTTGGGAGCCGTCACGGCCGGAGCAATGGTCGTACCGGCATTCGCAGGCATGATGAACGCCGACGAGGCCCGCAGATTCGTCGCCGGCAAGGTGTTCGCTTTCACCTGTTTCGATGGCACCCGCGGCGCCGGCCGCATCCTCGACGACATGGGCGCAGCGGGCTCGATCCAGTTCTCCGGCTCCGGCCCGATCCGCCATGTGCGCCTGCCCGGCAATACGCTGCAGATCCGCGGCCAGAGCGTGTGCGCCTCGCTCAAGGGCTTGCCGTTCGAGCCCTGCTTCAACCTCGACAAGCACGACGAAGTCTCGTTCCGCGGCTCGGTCTCCGGCATGGGCTTCGCCTATTGCGAATTCCATCACCAGGGCGGTCAGCAGATGCTGATGGCCCGCGCAGTGGCGCGCCCGCGCTCGCTGCGTCCGCGCACCCGCTCGGCGGACGCTTCGCCGCCCGAGGTCGCGCGGGTCGAGACGCCGCGGGTCGAAAGCTCCAAGCTCGAGCCGGTCAAGGCCGAGCCTGCCAAGGTCGAGAGCGCGCCGGAATTGCGGCGCTCGACAGACTAACGCCACAAATTTTTAATCTGTCGCGGGCCGCCAAGCCGTAGTCATACGGATGGCGGCGTTTACGCCGGTGGCTACTCAATAGCCTACGTTCACCGAACGTGGGGACACGCTTTTGAGTACAGATATGGCGCAATATTTTTTTCGTATCAGTGACGGCGATTACGCTGGCGCGTCGGACCATCCGACGGAGTTCGAGAACCGCGATGTCGCATGGGCCGAGATGACGAAGGTCTGCGGCAATTTCCTCGGCAGCATTTCGCGCAATCTCAAGCAGAACAGCGAGTGGCACATGGAGCTGCTCGACGAGGGCAAGAAGCCCGTGTTCAGGATTCGCCTGGTCGCGGAGTCCGTCGACTGAATGGAGCGGTGCGAGACTTCTGCCTCACGCGTGAGCGCGGCCGTACCGCCGCGCTGCGCTGCGTCCCGCCGTCCGGCACTATTCCCGCCAGCAGGCACAGTTAACGAAGCATAAAAGCGAACCGGCTAAATTCACCTGATAGCTATGCATTTGCTCGGTCCGGTTTCGGACATGTAAGCCATCAGGACATATTCATGCCCGGCATTTCCATCCGTCTCACGCACAAGGTCATGGCCATCGGCGCGGCGGGGCTTCTCGGCCTGCTTGCCTGCGGCACGATCTATCAAGTCGGCAGCCGGTGGCAGGATGCCGCGCGCGCCGTCGCCAATAACGGTCGGGCGATCTCGGAGCTCAACAAGCAGATCTCGATCGAGATGCTCGAGGCGCGCAGGAACGAGAAGAACTTTCAGCAGCGGCACGACGAGTCCTATGCCAAGGCGCATGCCCAACTGGTGGTCGCGATCGATCGCGACTTCGAGCGTCTGCAGACGCTGATGCGTGCCGGCGGCATGACCGATCTGCTCGACAGGACCGTACGCGCCCGCGACGGCTTCAAGGCCTATGTCGCCGACTTCACAGCGTTGGTGGCTGCCGAAACCAGGCTCGGCCTGAACGAGAATGCAGGCCTGGCCGGCTCGCTGCGCACGGCGGTCCACGACATCGAGGCGAAGGTCAAGCAGGTCGATGATCCGCGCCTGATGACCTGGATGCTGATGATGCGGCGGAACGAAAAGGACTTCATGCTGCGGCGCGACCCGAAATACATCGCCGAGCTGAAGAAGTCGGCCGACGAGTTCGCCAGCGCGCTGTCGTTCGTCGCGATTCCGTCCGCCACCATGGATGAGATCAACGCCAAGTTCGAAACATACCAGAAGGACTTCATGGCCTGGGCCGAGACGGCACAGCAGGCCGCAGGCTACGACGCCGGCATGATGAAGACGTTCCGCGCGCTGGAGCCGCTGATGGCGGAGGTCGGCGACGGTGTCGAACGCCTGCACCGCCGGGCCGATCCTGAAGAAGCCGCGATCCGCGAGCAGACCGGCATATGGATGCTGGTGGCGTTTGCGGTCGCCGTGCTGTTCGTGCTCGGTCTGTCGTTCCTGATCGGCCGGTCGATCTCGAACGCGCTGGCCGGCATGATCGGGGCGATGACGCGGCTCGCCGGGGGCGATGTCGGGATCGCGATTCCCGGCCTCGGCCGCCGCGATGAGATCGGCGAAATGGCCGGTGCGGTCGACGTGTTCAAGATCAACATGATCGAGGCGGATCGGCTGCGCGCCGAGCAAGTCGCGACCGAACGGCGTCAGGAGCAACAGCGCAAGACCGATATGCGCGAGCTCGCCACAGCTTTCGAAGGCGCGGTCGGCGAGATCATCGCGACCGTGTCGTCCTCGGCCGCCGAGCTCGAAGCGTCAGCCAACACGCTGTCGCGGTCGACCGAGCGATCGCAAGAACTCGCGACTGTCGTTGCCGCGGCCTCCGAGGAGGCGTCGACCAACGTGCAGTCGGTGTCGTCCGCGAGCGAGGAGATGACCTCGTCGATCAACGAGATCAGCCGCCAGGTGCAGGAATCCTCCCGCGTGGCCGACGAGGCCGTCGGGCAGGCGCAGAAGACCAACCGTCGCGTCAGCGAATTGTCGAAGGCGGCTGCGCGCATCGGCGACGTCGTCGAGCTGATCAATACGATCGCGGGACAAACCAATCTGCTGGCGCTCAACGCCACGATCGAGGCGGCCCGCGCCGGCGAGGCCGGCCGCGGCTTTGCGGTGGTCGCCGCCGAGGTCAAGGCGCTCGCCGACCAGACCGCGAAGGCGACCGGCGAGATCAGCCAGCAGATCGGCGGCATCCAGGCCGCGACCCAGGACTCGGTGCTGGCGATCAAGGAGATCGGCGACACCATCGGCCGCATGTCGGAGATCTCCTCGACCATCGCCGCGGCGGTGGAAGAGCAGGGTGCCGCGACCCAGGAGATCTCGCGCAACATTCAGCACGCCGCGCAAGGCACCATGCAGGTCAGCGGCAATATCGCGGAGGTGCAGCGCGGGGCGGGAGAGACCGGCGCGGCGTCCGCGCAGGTCCATGCATCCGCGCAGCTGCTGTCGCGCGACAGCAGCCGCCTGAAGCTCGAGCTCGCCCGCTTCCTCGACGGAATCCGGGCGGCGTGAATCTGCTATGCCCCGGCCTGCGGGACCGGGGGCGGCGCCGGCGGGGCCTGCCTGCGGAACAGGATGCGCTGATATAGCCAGCCGATCGCCACCAGTACGATGCCGAGGCCCATGAACGACAGCGCGCGGTAGACGCCGGTCAGCGCCGACATGTCGATCAGGAATGCCTTGGCGATCGTCAAGCCGATCACTGCGGCGGAGGCGAGCCGCGCCCGCTGCGAGTTGACCAGAATGCCGATGCCGAGCAGCACGACGCCGAACATCAGCCAGGCGATCGAATAGGTGTACTGCTCCGCATCCGTGGTCGCGCCAAACGTCAGCGCCGGTCCGTGATAGAGCCGGCGGATCTCGAAGCTGACATAGGCCAGCGCGAGGATCAGCGCGCCCGCCGCGATCGTATTGCCGTAGCTGGCGGGGCGATGGCCCGCCACCGCGTAGGATAGCAGCAGCGCCAGCACGGCCGGCAGTGCATAGCCGAGCAGCAGCAGGTTGATGAAGCCGCCGCCGACATTCTCCGGCCACAGCATCGGGTTCTCCAGCCCGAACAATCCGAACAGCCCGGCAAGTCCCGCGAAGACGGTCAGCAGCACTGCGCCGACATTGTGGACGACGCTGCCGCTGCGCAGCCGTAAACGCTCCAGCCCGATCGCCATCGCAAGCGCCACGGCGACCTGCAGCGCGACCTCGGTCAGCCCGGCGGTGCCGCGGTAGACGTCGCCGCCATTGACGGCGTGACGGATCTCCATGAAGGCGAGCAGCACGGTGAACAGGATCGCGGCGGACTCGACCGTCCGCAGCGGGACGTCGTCGCCATTGCGGCGAAGGAAAGCGCTTCCCGCCCAGAACGACAGCGCCGGCACGCCATAGCCCCACAACAGCCAGTTGAAGATCGGCGTGGTGCCAACGGCGTCGCCGGCGATCCGCGGCTCGTAGCCGATGCGCAGCACCACGATGCCGGCCAGGATCGCCGCGAGCCAGCGCAGGAACGGGATCGGCCGTTGCACCGACAGCCACGCCGTGCCCATCGCGACCAGCGCCAGCGCGATGGTGAGCCAGCCCCTGTCGAGCGCGAAGGTGAGTGCCAGCGCCAGCGAGGCGAGCGCGCCGGTCGCGGACAGCGCGATCGAGGGCGACAGTTCCGGCCGTTCGCCGCGCCGCGTCAGCGCCTCGGTCGCGGCCGCATAGGCCGCAGCAAGCAGCACGGCTGTCATCGCGAACGGGATCGAACGGTCCAGATGCGCGATGCGCGCGTAAAGCGTGACCAGCAGCGCGACAGGCGTGAAGACGGCCGCGGCGGCCCAGGTCGCGGTGATCTTCGTCGTCGCAAAACGGAGTTGCGCGAGGAAGCCGGCGATGCCGAATGCCGCGGCGAAAATCGCCGCCGTCACGAGATGCAACGTGACCGAACCATCGGTCGGCGACGGCCCGATCCCCGGGATCGCGCCGCCGGGCAGCACCAGCATGTCGGGATTGCTGCGCACCGCCCATTCCCCGAACACGATGAAGACGAAGGCGGACGCGGCGCCGATCGCGCCCGTGGCGGCCGGTGCGCGCCAGGCGACGACCAGGGTGCCGGCGATCAGCAGTGCGAAGCTGACCATCGCGGTGTCGGCGTGCGCACTGTTCAGCACGATCAGGACAGCGCCGAGGAGGTAGGCCGCGAGCGAGCCCGATGAGATCGGTTCGATCTCCTCGCTATCGCCGTCGGGGCCGAACATGAAGCCGCAGACCACCAGCAGCGCGGCCAGCACGAAGCCCGCGATGACGTGGAAGGCGTGCGGCGCGATCATCCCCTCGCCGCATTGCAGGCAGGGGAAGGTCCACAGCAGCGCGAAGGCGATCGTGGTGACCGCAAGCCAGCGCCACAGCCGGATACGCGCGAGGGCGAACGAGGCCGCCGTCACGATCGCAAGATAGATGTAGAGCGACCAGAAGTCGGGCTTGTCCGACGAGACCAGGATCGGCGTGACGAAGGCGCCGACGATGCCGAGCCCGGCCAGCGCCGGCCCGTGCAGCAGCGCGGCTGCCAGCGTGCCGAGCGCGACCAGGCCGAGCAGGATGAAGGCGGTGGCGGGCACCAGGAAATCGTACAGCGCGTAGGCCGCATAGACGGTGGCGAACGCCACCGCGGTGCCGGCGGCGGTGAGGATCGCCGGAATGTTGGCGATCGGCAGCGCCGCGACGTTCGAGATGTTCTCTTTGCGCCGGCTCCATTCGCCGGCCGCAAGCAGCGCCAGCGCGAACAGGCCGCCGAGCATGATGCGCACGCCGGGCCCGATCAGCCCGGCCTCGATCGTGTAGCGCACCATGAAGAAGCCGCCGAGCGCGAGCGTCAGGCCGCCGATCCACACCACCCAGCGGGTGCCGAGAGTTTCCTCGAAGCCTGGCGCCGGTTGCGGCAATGGTGGCGGCGAAGCGCTTGCGGCCGGCTCGGCCTGCGTGTCAGGCGCGATGGAGGCCGTCTCGGGTAGTGGTGGCGGTATTTGCATGATGGAAGGCGCCGCCGGAGGCGTCTGCTCGAACTCCTGCGCCGGTGCCAGCGGCGGTGGTGCAGCGGGCCGCGCGGCGGCCGTCATCGCGGCCTCGATCGTCTCCAGCCGGCGCTGCAGCGCTGCGATCTGCCCCAGCGCCTTGCGCGCGAAAATGACCGCGGCGATCGCGATCACCAGGGTGAGGAAGTCGAACGGCGAATCGAACATTGGGCCTCCGGCAAAGCGCGCCGGAGCCTGCGTGACGCCCGTCGCAATCTACTATGTGCACTTTCGGAGACCGGAAGTTCAAGCCGTCGTGCCTGGCACGTTCGTGCTATTCCAGATCGATGCGGAACGGGCGGCCCTCGACGGTCATGCTGCCAGGCCCCATGGCGTCGAGCGCGCGCAGCATCCGGCCGTCGCGCCCCAGCGCCTTGTCGGCGAGGCTGACGATCAGCCGGTTTGGGGAAGCGATCGGCGAGGCCGCGCGGATCAGCCTCGCGATCGCCACTTCATCGCGTTGCGGATTGAGCGCGCACGCCGCGGCAAACGCGCTCGCGGTCGAACGGCTGATGCCGGCGTAGCAATGCACCACCATCGGCGCGCGACGGTCCCAGCCGCGCACGAACGCCAGCACCTGCTCGATATGCGCTTCGTTGGGCGCGACGAAGCCGTCCATGACCTCGGTGATGTCGTCCATCGACACTTTCAGATGATTGGCGGACAGCACCGATGGCGGCCGTTGCACCTGGTCGACATTGGCCATCACGGTGAGCACATGGCTGGCGCCGGTGGCGAGCACCGTGTCGGGAAGCGCGGCGAGCGAGCAGACGTGGAGCATGAGGTTCCCCAGATTACCGCCACTATAGCCGCTGCCGTAGGGTGGGCAAAGGCGCGAAGCGACGTGCCCACCATTCTCGACGTGCTCGCGAGGGTGGGCACGCTTCGCTTTTGCCCACCCTGCGAAACTACACGTGCAGTGCCTTGAAGCGCTCGAGGAACTGCTTCTCGGCCCTGGCCGCGGTCCACGGCGTCAGATAGTCGCGCTCGGTCGCCTCCGGCAATCCGGGATCGCGGCCGAACAGGCGTTTGGCTTCGCTTTCCGAAAACCCCGCCAGACGCGTCGCCTCGAGATAGGCCGCGCCGCGATCGGCCGCCTTGATCTGCTGCGTGATCTCGTCGGCCAGCACCGCGGGCAGGCCGAAGCGGATATGGATCGCCGACAGCAGTCGCTTCTCCACCACCTTGTAGTCGCCGCCGAGCACCGCCTTGAACGGCGAGATCATGTCGCCGATGACGTATTCCGGTGCATCATGCAGCATCGCAGCAAGACGGCAGCGCGCGTCGATGCGCGGCGTCTGCTGGCGCATCACGGCTTCGACCAGCAGCGTGTGCTGCGCCACCGAGAAGATGTGCGCACCGGAGGTCTGTCCATTCCAGCGCGCGACCCGGGCCAGTCCGTGCGCGATGTCTGATATCTCGATGTCGAGCGGCGAGGGGTCGAGCAGGTCGAGCCGGCGCCCGGACAGCATCCGCTGCCAGGCGCGGACGGACTCGGCCGATCTGTGCGCGGTCATTTCGTCTTGAGCCGCGGCGTGCGTTGCTTGCCGCTGCAGGCCGCGTGGCAAAAGCAGGTGACGAGATGATCGTTGACCATGCCGGTCGCCTGCATGAAGGCGTAGACGATGGTCGGGCCGACGAACTTGAAGCCGCGCGCGCCGAGCTCCTTGGAGACCTTGATCGACACCGGCGTCGAGGCCGGAACGCTCGCGGTGGTCTTGAACTGGTTGACCTTCGGCTTGCCGTCGACGAAGTCCCAGAGGAACTTCGAGAAGCCCGGGCCTTTCTCCATGATCTCCAGATAGCCCTTCGCGCTCGCCACAGCGCCCTCGATCTTGGCGCGGTTGCGCACGATGCCGGCATCGTTCATCAGCGCATGCACCTTCTTGTCGGTGTAGCGTGCGATCTTTTCGGGCCGGAAATCGTCGAAGGCTTTGCGGAAATTCTCGCGCTTGCGCAGGATCGTGATCCAGGAGAGGCCGGCCTGGAAACCGTCGAGGATCAGCTTTTCGTAGAGCGCGCGGTCGTCATACTCCGGCACGCCCCATTCATTGTCGTGATAGGCGACGTAGAAGGGATCCTCGCCCGGCCACGGGCAGCGCGTCTTGCCGTCGGGATGCTGTTTCGCGGTGCGGCTCATGCGACGGTCTTCTTGGGTGGATTGCCGATGTCATCGGGGTCGGCGAGGCGAAGCGACAGCCCGCCGGCGGTCAGCGCCAGGCCGGCATCCAGCGCGTCGGCGACGCGGTCGATACGGACCAGCGCGAGGCCTCTCTCACCCGCGGCCGAGCCCATGGTCCCGACCTGCTTGTCGCCGGCCAGGATCGCAGCGCCTGCTTCGGGCGAGGGGCCGTCGAGGACGACCTTCACGGTGCGGGTGCGCGCCGTGCCGCGGTGCTGCATGCGCGACACCACCTCCTGGCCGACATAGCAGCCCTTGTCGAAATCGACGCCGTGCAGGCGGTCCATGTTGGTCTCGTGCGGGAAGGCGTCGCCATACATGAAATCGAGCCCGCCGCGCGGCACGCCGCTCGCGATGCGACGCGCCTCGTAGGCCGCGCTGTCGACGAGATCGGCGCCGATCAGTTCGGCGAGCTTTTGCTTGAGGTCTTCCGGGATCAGGATGCGCCAGCCGAGCGCGGCGTTGCGCGGATCGGCGAAGGCGAGATCGGGCGTCGCTGCAGGCTCGCCGTCCCAGGCTGCCAGCACGCCGAGGCTCTCGGAAAGATTTTCCACCATGACCTTGGCGCGCAGCTTGTAGAAGCCGAGCTTGTCGGCGAGTCCCTTGGCGAGCGCACGCGGCGCATCGATCAGGAAGCCGCCGCCATGGCCCGCCGGGATTTCGGTGATCAGGAAGTCGACGATGATCTTGCCCTGCGGCGTCAGCAGCGCGCCGAACCGGGCCAGCCCCGGGCGCAGCTCATCGACGTCGGTCGTGATCAGGCCATTGAGGAAGTTGCGGGCGTCCTCGCCAGAGACTTTGACCACGCCCCGATCCGGAAGAAACGCTGCTTTCATTCGCAAAATTGGCTCTTTTTTCAAGTTCCTTGGGAAACGCGACGGCCGCGGATATCCCCTGCCAAGCTAAGGCGCTAGAGTGCGCCGAACAAGGCCCGCGCGACAGCACAAAGCGGGCGCCGAGGACCGATGAATCAGCATTTTGACACCATTCTCAAATCCAGCACCGTGGTCAATCAGGACGGCGAGGGCATCCGCGATATCGGCGTGGTCAACGGCCGCATCGCCGCGATCGGCTCGCTCGGCCAGGCCGCGGCCGGCGAGGTGATCGACTGCAAGGGGCTGCATATCCTGCCCGGCGTGATGGACACCCAGGTGCATTTCCGCGAGCCCGGGTTGACGCAGAAGGAAGACCTCGAGACCGGCTCGCGCAGCGCCGTGATGGGCGGCGTCACCGCGGTGTTCGAGATGCCGAATACCAATCCGCTGACCGTCACCGAAGAGGCGTTCACCGACAAGATCAGGCGCGGCCACCACCGCATGCACTGCGATTTCGCCTTCTTCATCGGCGGCACCCGCGAGAATGTGCAGGACCTGCCGGAGCTCGAGCGCGCGCCGGGCTGCGCCGGCGTCAAGGTGTTCATCGGCTCCTCCACCGGCGCGCTTTTGGTCGAGGATGACGAGAGCCTGCGGCGGATCTTTCAGGTGATCCGGCGCCGCGCCGCGTTCCACGCCGAGGACGAATACCGCCTCAACGAGCGCAAGCCGCTGCGCATCGAGGGCGATCCACGCTCGCATCCGGTGTGGCGCGACGAGGCCGCCGCGCTGATGGCGACCGAACGGCTGGTCAATCTCGCGCGCGAGACCGGCAAGCGCATTCACGTATTGCACATCTCGACCAAGGAAGAGATTCTCTATCTGCGCGACCACAAGGATGTCGCCTCCTGCGAGGCGACGCCGCATCACCTGACGATGGCCGCGCCGGAATGCTATGAGCGGCTCGGCACGCTGGCGCAGATGAACCCGCCGGTGCGTTCGGCCGATCATCGTGCCGGCATCTGGTACGGCATCGAGCAGGGCATCATCGACGTGCTCGGCTCCGACCACGCCCCGCATACGCTGGAGGAGAAGGCCAAGACCTATCCGGCCTCGCCCTCGGGCATGACCGGGGTGCAGACGCTGGTGCCGCTGATGCTCGACCACGTCAACGCCGGCCGGCTGTCGCTGGCGCGATTCGTCGATCTCACCAGCGCGGGTCCTGCGCGTCTGTTCAACATCGCCCGCAAGGGCCGCATCGCGGCGGGCTACGACGCCGACTTCACCGTGGTCGATCTCAAGCGCAGCGAGACCATCACCAACCGGTGGGTCGCCTCGCGCGCGGGGTGGACGCCTTATGACGGCGTAAAGGTGCAGGGCTGGCCGGTCGGCACCTTCGTGCGCGGCAAGCGGGTGATGTGGCAGGGCGAACTCGCGACGCCGTCGACCGGCGAGCCGGTCCGCTTCCTCGAGACGCTGAAGCCGTAGTGGATTTTATTGCCGCGCCAGCGCCAGCGAGAACTCGCCGTTGCGCACGCGCGCGGCAAAACCTTCGGTGAACTTCGCCACTGCGTCCTCGCCATAGGTCGAGACCAGTTCGGCCAGCGCCGCAAACAGGCTCGCCTGCGCCAGGCAGTCGCCGTCGACGCCATCGAGCCGCGCCTCGGCCCAGGCCTGATTGAGGTAGCCTAACGCTGCCTGCTTTTGCTCGTGATCGGGCCGCGGATCGTCGTGGTGAATCGGAAAGATCGCTGGATGGCGCATGAAACTTCATCAAAATGGGACACGCGGTTCGGAAGCGAACCACGGCGGGACGCATCTGAGATTTACCACGCATGCCGGGTCCGCCTAGCCATATCTTTAAGAAAGGTTAACGGGCCCTTGGGCATTTAAACGGGAAATCCGGATATCTTGCGCGCATCAATCGCTTGAGTTGTGGATATGCTCCAGCACCGCGCGCGGCGAGCCGCAGAGATGGCTGGCGCCGGCCTCGCGCAATTCCTCGGCCGTGCCGTAGCCATAGGTGACGCCGACCGCGCGGATGCCGTTCTTCGTCGCGCCGAGCACGTCATGGCTGCGGTCGCCGATCATCACGGCCCGCGCCGGATCGACCCCGGTCTGTCGCAGCGCATAGGCGAGCAGGTCGACCTTGTTGACGCGGGTGCCGTCGAGCTCGGAGCCGAACACATGGTCGAAATAACCGCTCAATCCGAAATGCGCGACGATCCGTGTCGCGAACACATGCGGCTTCGAGGTCGCGACGAACATCCGGCGTGGTCCCTGCCGCAACGTGGCCAGCACCTCGGCGATGTCTGGATAGACCGCGTTCTCGAACAGCCCGACATCGCCGAACCGCTCGCGGTAGAGCTCGATCGCGCGGTCGGCATAGTCCTCGCCGCCGAGCAGCGCCACGAAGCTCGCCCTCAAGGGGGGCCCGATGCACCAGGTGAGCTCGTCCTGCGACGGAACGGTCCGGCCGAGCTTTGCCAGCGCATACTGGATCGAGCCGGTGATGCCGGGCTTCGGATCGGTCAGCGTGCCGTCGAGGTCGAAGAAGAGCACCGGCTCAGTTGGCATAGCGGGCCGTCAGGTCGCGGGAGATCTTCGAGCCCTCCTCGATGTAGCGGCGGATCGCGACCACGGCGGCCGGGGTGCAGGTCCGGTAGGTCTGCTGGAAGCCGTTATAGCCGCGGTTGAAGCCGGCGATCATGCGGGCGCGGCGGTCGCCGGAGGGGGTCTCGGCGTCGATCAGCGCCTGCATCTCGTTGCGCCATTTGGCGCCCTCATTGGAGCCGCAGATGCCGCGCAGATAGTGCAGGGTGCCGAGGATCTCGGCCAGCCGCTGCAGGTCGCCATCGAACGGCGCCGGCGCGTCCTGGGCGCGGGCGGGCGCGGCGAGGGCTGCCGACGCAAGGATCAAAATGGCGAGAAAAGCTTGACGCATCAGGGGTTCCGGAATGGCCGTGGTATGCCCCCGCAATGCGCCCGAGGCAAGGCGGGGGAGCGCCCAAATCCCCCTCAAACCAGCCTCCGGGCCGCGGCAATGACCTCATGGAGGCCGCCGGTGACCTTGAGGTCGCCGATCGCCTCCGGCGCCAGCCATTTGAAATCGTCGTGCTCATCGTTGAGCACCGGTTCTCGGGACGTCCAGCGCGCCGCGAACGACATGATCAGGTAATGCCCGCTGCCCGGACCGCTCGGCAGCACCTCGCGCCAGCCGGCCAGGGCCACGATCTCGATCCGCAAGCCGGTCTCCTCGTCGACCTCGCGATGCAGGGCGGTGTGCAGGGATTCGCCGAATTCGACCCGGCCTCCGGGCAGTGAATAGAAGCCCTTGCCGGGGGAGCGGGCGCGGCGGACCAAGAGCGCCTTGCCGTCACGAAAGATCACGCCGGAGACGGCGAGCTGGGGACGGATTGCGGGGTCGGGAGAAATCACGGCGTCATCATGCCCGACAAATCAGGCGCTCGCCATGATGCTGTCGACATCGGCCTCGGCGGCGCCATTGATGACGCCGGCGGTCTGCATCACCAGCGGCTTGACCCAGACGATGGCCTGCTCGGCGAGTTGGACCCGGCTCCGGTCCTGCTGCAACTGGCGCATCGCGACGCCGACCTCGGACAGGATTCGCGTCATGTTGTCGGTGAGCGCATCGAATTCGGTCCGGATCCCGGCGTCCGCGGTCTGGTAGGCCTCGATGGCGAGGTCGCGGGCGCGGAAATTGGAAGCGATGAAGTGCTCGGCATAGGTCAGCGGGCGCCATTCGAGGAAATCGCTGGCGCATTCCGGGATGTCCGGGATCATCTCCAGCAGCATGATGGCTTCGTTGAAGTGATTGAGGTAGTCGGTCGCAAGCCCGGTGCGGGGATTGATGTTGGCGGCGCGCAACTGCGCAGCCCGCGCCTCGTCGGGATACGTCGGTCGCGGGGAGGAGCCCGCTATGGCGGCCGTTGAGGTCATCTGATGCACTCTTTAACGGCTGGAGTTAAAGCGGAATAAACGGATACCATTCTGGACGGGATATGTGCGGACGTTTTGTGATCACGTCGCCGCCGGCGGCCTTGCGGGAAATGTTCGGCTATATCGAGCAGCCGAATTTCCCGCCGCGGTATAATGTTGCGCCGACCCAGCCGATCCCGGTAGTGCTGTTGCAGAATGGCGGCCGGCATTTCCAGCTGATGCGCTGGGGCCTGATCCCGTCCTGGGTCAAGGAGCCCCGCACCTTCTCGCTCCTGATCAACGCCCGCGCCGAGACGGTGCGGGAGAAGCACGCCTTCAAGAACGCGATCCGGCGCCGCCGCGCGCTGATCCCGGCCGATGGCTATTACGAATGGCAGGATGCCGGAGGCCGCAAGCGCCCGTTCTTCATCCACCGCCGCGATGGCCATCCGATCGCCTTCGCCGCGCTGGCCGAGACCTGGATGGGCCCGAACGGCGAGGAGCAGGACACGGTCGCCATCGTCACCGCGCCGGCAAGCCGCGATCTTGCGCAATTGCATCATCGCGTGCCGGTGACTGTCAGCCCCGACGACTTCGCGCGCTGGCTCGATTGCCGCAATGACGATGCCGACGAGGTGATGCCGCTGCTGAAGGGCCCCGATGTCGGCGAGTTCGCCTGGCACCAGGTGACGACGCGGGTGAATGCCTTTGCCAATGACGATGCGCAACTCACGCTGCCGATGACGGCCGAAGAGATCGCGGCGGAAGAAGCCGCGCCGGCCAAGAAGCCGGCACCGCGCAAGACGCCTGCGCCGGAGGATGATGGGCAAGGGTCGTTGTTTTAGTGCATCGGAATAGTCGCGCACGCCGCTCTCCGCCTCGTCGTCCTGGCGAAAGCCATGACCCATAACCACTGGACTTCGTTGTGACCGGGATCGTGGCCCCGGCGTCACGCAACAATTGATAGTTGGGGTAATGGGTCCTGGCTTTCGCCAGGACGACGCTGGGGGTCGTTCTCGATTCACCAACCACCGCCGCGGTGTCGTCACCCGCGCATGCGGGTGACCCAGTATTCCAGAGGCAGTCGTGCTTGAGCCGATGGGCCGCGGCGTACTGGGTCGCCCGGTTAAACCGGGCGATGACAGCGGGGCTGAGGATATAGTTTCGCGCTCTCGCGACATGATTTGTCCGAGTCTTGCTGTTCGTTTCGCCACTCTTCGATCAGAGGGCGCAGGGAAAGCCGGGTGCCGATTGCACCCATGGGTCCCGTGCAACAAAAAGCACGGGAGTAGGACCACAGGTGTAACCGGGAACAACCCGGCTTTCCCTGCGCGATGGGTTACGGCTTATACGTGCTCGCCCCGGCGAGACTGGGCTTTTGTGTCACCGCGCTCGACAAGACGCTTGCGCGTCTTGCGAGGGACATCTGCCACTAGGACGTCAGGCCTGCACGACTTCGCCGTCCGCCTCACGTGCTGTCGTCACTGACACGTTTGGCGTCCACCGCATCTCACCGCAACACTCCAGACGATGCGCAGCGCCCCTCGATCGGGTGAGACGCCGACATTAAACCGCTGAGTTGGGGTACGAGTCAAGAGATAATTACGAAAAAACGAAGTCGCTCGCGCAGCTCTTTCTTTCGTCATTCCGGGACTCGCGTAGCGAGAGCCCGGAATCCATTCGTCCGCAAAATCTGCGGCGCCATGGATTCCGGGCTCATGCTTCGCATGCCCCGGAAAGACGAGGGGGAAACCCGACGCCGGAATGCGGGCGAGAGGCATCACCCCTTCACCGCTGCCACGCCTTCGATCTCGATCAGCATCTTCGGATCGGGCAGCGCCACCACCACGCAGGTGGTGCGCGCGGGATAGGGCGCCGGGCCGAACGCTTCCGCATAGAGCCTGTTCATCGAGGCGACATCGGCTGCGCGGGTCAGCAGCACGTTGACCTTGACGAGGTCGCGCATCGTGGCGCCGCCTTCGTCGAGCACGCGCCTGAAATTGGTGACGACATTGGCGAACTGCACCTCGAAGCCGTCGGGCAGTCCGCCATGGGCATCGAAGCCGGGAATGCCGGAGATGAACAACAGATCGCCGACGCGGGCGCCGAACGAGAGCGGCGGCGCCTTGACGCCGGGTGGAGGCGGGATGTGCTTGATCGACATGGGGATGTCTCCATGGCCCGTGTACGGGGGAAGGCTAGCGCATCCATTGCAAAAGGCCAAAGTTACCGACTACGCTGATGCGTCTTCCGTGAGGGCACGCCGATGCAGGACCAGTTTCAATGGCCGCCAGCCGAAGACCCGGCCGATGAAAGAATTCTCCACGACGTTCGCACCCACGGATGTCACATCGTGCAGGTCCTCTCCGACGGGAGCGCGCCGGAATACGCGTTCTCGGTCGGGCTCTATCTCAATTACGGCCAGGCCGAGCTCGCGATCTTTGGGCTCGATCGGCGCGATGCGGCCAATGTCATCAACGAGGTCCGGGCTCGCGCAGCCGCCGGCCGACTCTATGCAGACGGCGACGTCTGCGATGATCTGTTGATCGACCGCCGGCTCAGCTTCGCCCGGATACCCGGAAGCGCTTACCGACCCTATTTCGGAACGGCGCTATGGTTCTACGGCACCACGAGGCGGCCGTTTCCGATCCTGCAAATGATCTGGCCCGACGGCGCGGGGCGTTTCCCGTGGGAAAGTGATTATGACGCCAACCTGACGGCGTATCAGCCGGTGCTGCGATCATTATCGTGAAGGACGTGTGACCCTGCGGTCATTTCAATGCTGCCGCGCCCCGGCTAGATTGGCGCGAATCGACCCGCCTCTCACTTCGTTCGGAGAACACCCCATGAGATTGCCAACCGCCGCCCGCGCCGTGCTGCTCGCGCTGGCGTTGCTCGCCGGACCGTCCGCCGCCCGGGCCGAGGACGGAGTGGTGACGCTCGTCATCTTCAAGGGCGGCTGGATCTTCGGCGGCTCGATCGGCAAGGGGGTCCTGACCTTCCATGACAAGACCTATGGGCTGACGGCCGGCGGCCTCGATTATGGCCTGGTGTTCGGCGGCTCGCAGACCACGTTGCAGGGCCGGGTCCGCAACATCCGCCGGGCGCAGGACATCGAGGGCGTCTACGCCGCGGCCGGCATGGGCGTTGCGCTCGGCGCCGGCGTGCGCGGCATCCTGCTGACCAACCCGAACGGCGCAGTGCTGGAACTGGGCGGCAAGCAGGTCGGACTGATGGCCAATGTCGACCTCAGCGGGCTTGCGATCACGTTGAAGCAGTAGCGCGGTGCCTCGTGCCATCCCGTCATTCCGGGGCTCGCCACTTGGCGAGAGCCCGGAATCCATTCATCCACTAACTCTGCGGCTTGATGGATTCCGGGCTCGCGCCAAGCGGCGCGCCCCGGAATGACGGGGAGAGTACGTTTCCTACGATCCGATCTTGATCCATTCCGCGAGCTCGCGCCACGGCTGCAACGTCCAATGCCCGGACGCTGCGCCCGACGGCGACGGCAGCACGAACACCTCGGGAAAGCCGCGCATCGGCGGCTGCCGGCCGAGCGCGATCGCGCTGGTCGGCCGCCGATAGAACAGGCTCGCCGCCTTCTTGCTGGTGAAGGCGATGGTGTGCGGCCGCCAGCTCTCGATCTTCGCCCTGAAGCCGATCACATCGAATGTGTGCCGTGCGATCTCGTGATCCATCCCGGCGCCGGTCTTGGAGAGATCGGTGAAGCCGATGCCCAGCGCGAGCAGTGCGGCAAATTCATCCGGCCGGTAGCGCCGCGGCGTGATACCCGCCTCGTGCAGCGCGCGCCAGAAGCGGTTGCCGGGATGGGCGTAATAATGCCGGACGGCTGCCGAGCGCGTGCTCGCCGCGGTGCCGACGAAGACGAGGCGCAGGTTGGCGTGGAACTGGTCGGGCAGGCGGTCTATCGCACCGGCTCCTTGGCCGTCTCGTCGGTTGCGACCTTTTCCGCCGCGCGCGTTGCGCGGACCATCAGGAAGGTGCCCGAAAATCCCGTGCCCATGATCTTCCAGCGCCCGTCGATCTCGGTCGCCTCGGCGTTGACCTTGCCTTCGTAATGCACCGTGTCATAGCCGTAGCCGGGCGGCTCGTAGCGTTTCACGAACGACACCGCGCTGCCGGCGCGGGAACCCGCGATCGAGGCGTTGTGGGTGCTGATCGGACAGGCCGGCATCATGCAGGGCTCGGTCACGCTGCCGCCGAGCGCGCCGCCGGCCTCGATCAGTGTCGCCAGGAACGTGACCATGCCGCGCGCCGGCTGAACATAGCTGCCGTCCCAGACGCCGGTGAGAGTATCGGTCATGCTGGCCCCAATGAATCTGCGCGGCGTTCACGTGCGCTGCGCACGTTGCAGCGCCTCAACGCAAATTGTGCGGTCGCGGGCTCGATTGCAAGCGGTTGCTCGCGCCAGCGAAACGGTTTGTAATCGCCCGAACAACGAGATTGCGGAGCGAAACATGTCGGGCGAGGCCAAGACCCATTACGAGGTGATCGTCGTCGGCGCCGGCGTCGCGGGCATCTACCAGATCAAGCGGCTCGCCGATCTCGGCTGTGATGCCACCGTGCTCGAAGCCGCGCCCGATCTCGGCGGCACCTGGTACTGGAACCGCTATCCCGGCTGCCGCTTCGACTCGGAGAGCTATACCTATGGCTTTTCGTTCTCGCGCGAGCTGCTCGACGAATGGCACTGGAAGGAGCGTTTCTCCGGCCAGCCGGAGAATCTGCGCTACCTCAACTACGTCGCCGACAAATTCGATCTGCGCAAGTACATGCAGTTCAATTGCAAGGCCGAGGCGATGCGCTTCGACGAGGCGTGCGATCTCTGGGAGCTGAAGCTCAGCGACGGCCGCACGCTGACCTGCCGTTTCGTGGTGCTCGGCATCGGACTGCTCTCGGCGCCGACCATGCCGCGGGTGCCCGGGATCGACGACTTCAAGGGCCGCTCGTTCCACACCTACTATTGGCCGCACGAGCCGGTCGATCTAACGGCTAAGAAGGTCGCCGTGATCGGCACCGGCGCCACCGGCATCCAATTGATCGGCGAGATCGCGGACAAGGCGGGCGAACTCACCGTGTTCCAGCGCCGCCCGAACTGGAGCGCGCCGCTCAACAACAGCCCGATCTCCGAAGCCGAGATGGCCGATATCCGCGCCCGTTACGACGAGATCTTCGCCGCCTGCACGCTGACGCCCGGCAGCTTCGTGCACGGACCCCAGAGCCGCGGCTTCTACGAGGTGACGCGCGAGGAGCGCGTTGCGCTGTGGGACAGGCTCTACGACGAACCCGGCTTCGGCATCTGGCTCGCCAACTTCCGCGAGATCTTCATGGACGAAGCCGCCAACGCCGAACTGTCGGCGTACATCGCCGACCGCATCCGCGGTCGCGTCAACGATCCCAAGGTCGCCGAAAAGCTGATCCCGCGGGATCACGGCTTCGGCGTGCAGCGCCTGCCGCTGGAGACGAAGTATTTCGAGGCCTACAACCGCGACAACGTGCATCTCGTCGATCTCAGCGAGACGCCGTTGGAGCGTATTACAGAGACCGGCCTGCGCACCTCGGCGCGCGACTACGCCTTCGACATCATCGTCTACGCCACCGGCTTCGACGCCATCACCGGCGCCTACGACCTGATCGACATTACCGGCGTCAGCGGCGCGAAGCTATCAGACAAATGGAGGCACGCGCCGTCCACCTTCCTCGGCATGCTCGTCCACGGCTTCCCGAACCTCTTGATGCCGACCGGCCCGCAAAGCGCCTCCGCTTCCACCAACTTTCCACGCGGCATCGAGAACGGCGTGAACTGGTGCACGGGCTTGCTGCAACACATGTGGGATCGCGGCCTGACCCGCGCCGATCCCACGCTGGAGGCGCAGCAGCGCTGGACCGCGCATGTCGCCAAAATGTACGAGATCATGCTGATGCGGAAGGCGAAGTCCTGGTTCACCGGCTACAACTCCAACGTGGCGGGGCATGAGGAGGGGACGGTGCGGTACTTCGTCTACAACGGGGGCACGCCGAAGTTTTTGGGGATCATCAATGGCGTTGCGGCGAGGGGGTATGAAGAGATTTGGTTCGGCGCGGGGACGAGGGGAGACGTGCGAGCGTCGGCGCGTCAGCGTAGGATGTGGCCCGCATGAGCGCGGCGATATGCGGGACGTCCATTAGCCCCAGATGCCGATTGCTTATCTTGGCTAATTGTCGTTTGTCGCTCATGCGAGTCATTCCTCGCAGCGTCCAGTAATATTTCCGACTACCTTTCGGGTGATAAACATTTCGGCCGCCGGGCCCATTTTGCTAAGCTGATCGAATGTCATGCCGCCTTGCGGCGAAAGGTCAATATCCTTGATCGTCACGGTTAGCCAATCGCAATCATTGCGATGAAGCGCAATTTGTTGTCCCCTTCGCATCTTCTGGAGCAATTCGACGTCGCCCGTCGCGGAGGCGCCAATTTCCGCAACGATTCCGTTTTCCATCATGATGTAGTGCGTGCGGATCGAGATCCCATGACTAGAGGTATATGCATCGTTCTCTCCCAAGGAAAAGTCCTCGGCGAACGAGACTCTTTTGGCGGGAGGTGGAGGCGGCGGAGTTGGTGTTGGTAGGGTTACTACGACGCTTGGAGGCTTAGGAGCATCACCAAAAGAGGAGACGAGTTTGCCAATCGTATCCCAAAACGACGCGACGCCGGTGACGATAGTCGCTAGCACGATAAGCACGGCCACGGCTGGTCGGTTCTTCAGTTTGCCTAGCCATTGTTCAGGCAAGGAAGGTTCAGCTTCTCCTGTCATTGCTGCGCTCCAAACGGCATACCGTGGGCAAGGAAGAATTCGTTCCCGCAATAATTGTATACGCTCGTACAACAACTTGAAAGGGGGGCATATTGCCCGTAGAAATGCGGATTAGTTGCAGTGGGTAGCGCGCATGGGGCAGAGGGACTGACGTTAATCCCGGATGTCGCTTCGCTCATCGGGGTTATTCGCAATCGTCTATTTCAATGTACCGACAACGTAACAGCTGCGGCCAACTTGATAGCATGGCCTCCACCCAAACGATGTGTCATCCCAATAGACATTATAGACTGCGCAAGGATTCTTGCTGCTACCGCACGGTTCGGTCTGCGCGTTGGCTGCATGCGAAGATTGACGAACCGCGATAGCCGCTGCAATTATTGTGAGAACAGTCTTGGTATATCTGTCGGTCATAATTAGTTTCCCCATCGCAAAGAAGTGATAATAAATCTGAAGTAGCATAGAATCAATTGTACACTTGAAGAGAAGAAGCCGGGCGTTTGCCCGGCTTCCTGCTTTCCGACAGATACTCGAGTCAAGCCCGGGCATGACGAGCGGAGAGCCCTCACAACACCCGATTGCTCTCCTTAACCTTCTCCGCATCGAGATACAAACTCTCGCCCATCTCCTTGAACTTCTGCGACATCGTCGCCATGCCGTCCTCGATCACGCCCGACATCGACAGGCCGACGCCGGCGATCGTGCGCTTCTCGGGATCATTCAGCGTCGCCGCGTAATCCCTTACGTCCTGCGTGATCTTCATCGAGCAGAACTTCGGACCGCACATCGAGCAGAAATGCGCGACCTTGTGGGCTTCCTTCGGCAGGGTCTCGTCGTGGAAGTTCTTCGCCGTGTCGGGGTCGAGGCCGAGGTTGAACTGGTCCTGCCAGCGGAAGTCGAACCGCGCGCGGGACAGCGCGTCGTCGCGCAGTTGCGCGGCGGGGTGGCCCTTGGCGAGATCGCTGGCGTGGGCTGCGATCTTGTAGGTGATGACGCCGGTCTTGACGTCGTTGCGATCCGGGAGACCCAGATGCTCCTTCGGCGTGACGTAGCAGAGCATGGCGCAGCCGAACCAGCCGATCATTGCGGCGCCGATGCCCGAGGTGATGTGGTCATAGCCCGGCGCGATGTCGGTGGTCAGCGGCCCGAGGGTGTAGAACGGCGCTTCGCCGCACTCCTTGAGCTGCTTGTCCATGTTGATCTTGATCTTGTGCATCGGCACATGGCCGGGGCCCTCGATCATGACCTGGCAGCCCTTGTCCCACGCGATCTTGGTCAATTCGCCGAGCGTTTCGAGCTCGGCGAATTGCGCGCGATCGTTGGCGTCGGCGATCGAGCCGGGGCGGAGGCCGTCGCCCAATGAGAACGACACGTCATACTTGCGCATGAGGTCGCAGATCTCGTCGAAATGGGTGTAGAGGAAGCTCTCCTTGTGATGCGCCAGGCACCACTTCGCCATGATCGAGCCGCCGCGCGACACGATGCCGGTGACCCGGTTGGCGGTGAGGTGGATGTAGGGCAGGCGGACGCCGGCGTGGATCGTGAAGTAGTCGACGCCCTGTTCGCACTGCTCGATCAAGGTGTCCTTGTAGAGCTCCCAGGTCAGCTTGACGGGATCGCCTTCGCACTTCTCCAGCGCCTGGTAGATCGGCACGGTGCCGATCGGCACCGGCGAGTTGCGCAAGATCCATTCGCGGGTGGTGTGGATGTTGCGCCCGGTGGAGAGGTCCATCACGGTGTCGGCGCCCCAGCGGATCGCCCACACCATCTTGTCGACTTCTTCCTCCACTGACGAGGTCACCGCCGAATTGCCGATATTGGCGTTGATCTTGGTCAGGAAGTTGCGGCCGATGATCATCGGCTCGAGCTCGGCATGGTTGATGTTGCAGGGGATGATGGCGCGGCCGCGCGCGATCTCGTCGCGGACAAATTCCGGCGTGATGAAGGCAGGGACATCAGCGCCGAAGCTTTCGCCGTCGGCGAGCGCGGTCTCGGCGCGTTCGAGCTGCTGCTTGCGGCCGAGGTTCTCGCGCTCGGTGACGTAGATCATCTCCTTGGTGATGATGCCGGCGCGGGCAAATTCGAGCTGCGTGATCTTGTGGCCGTCGAGCCCGCGCAGCGGCGTGTGATGCGCAGTGAAGGCCTTTGCGGCATGCGAGGCGCCGACATTGCCGTTATCCTCGGGCTTGATGTCGCGACCCTGATATTCCTCGACGCCGCCGCGCTCCTTGACCCAGGCGAGGCGATTGCGCGCCAGGCCGGCGTTGACGTCGATGGTGACGTTGGGATCGGTATAGGGACCCGAGGTATCGTACACCGGCAGGTTCGGCTCGCCGGCGCCTTCGGAGAGGATGATCTCGCGCAAGGGCACGCGGAGATCGGGCGCGGAGGCCGGCGTCGCGAAGATCTTTCGCGAGGAGGGGAGGGGACCGGTGGTGACGGCGGGAAGCGTGGTGTCGGGGTTGGAGCGGATGTTCATAACGAGTCCTCCGTTGAATCTGATTATCGCGTCATCGCGTAGTGTTCGTCATCCTGAGGTGCGAGCGCTTGCGAGCCTCGAAGGATGGAGCCGGGCCGTCGACCCTTCGAGGGCCGCTGAAGAAGCGGCCACCTCAGGGTGACGGGTCGAATAGTGTGCGGGCCGAGGCCTCATCACGCAGCCTCCGCGTTGAGGCCGAGCCATTGCCGCACCCGCGCCTCGGGGTCGGCGTTCTGGGTGACGTCGCTGACGACGGCGATCGAGTCGGCGCCGGCGGCGAAGATTTCGGCTGATTGCTCGAACTTGATGCCGCCGATCGCGACAAGGGGGATGTTGCCGACCCGCTGCTTCCATTCCGTGATCTTCGCAATGCCCTGCGGCGCGAACCGCATCGACTTCAGCGTGGTCGGAAAGATCGGGCCGAGCGCGATGTAGTCGGGCTTTGCCGCGAGCGCGGTGGCGAGTTCGGCGTCGTCATGGGTGGAGATGCCGAGCGTCAGCTTTGCCTTGCGGATCTCGGCGAGGTCGGCGTCCGCGAGGTCTTCCTGGCCGAGATGCAGATGTTCGGCGCCGGCGACGATCGCGGCGCGCCAGTAGTCATTGACGACGAGCTTGGTGCCCGTGCCCTTGGCCACCGCGAGCGCGTCGCTGACGATTTGCAGCGCCTGGCCGTCGTCGAGCTCCTTGGCGCGGAGCTGGATGGTGCCGACGCCGAGCTTGGTCAGGCGCTCGACCCATTTGACGCTGTCGACGACAGGATAGAATTTGTCAGGATACGGCATGCCAGAACGGGGTCCCAACGACAGGGGTGGAGGGGGAGGCGAAGTCGCGGGCGTCCATCAGCCCGGCTTCATAGGCGGTGCGGCCGGCCTCGACGCCGAGGCGGAAGGCATTGGCCATCGCGACCGGATCGGCGGCCTTGGCGATCGCGGTGTTGAGCAGCACGGCGTCGTAGCCGAGCTCGAGTGCTTCGGCCGCATGCGACGGTGCGCCGAGACCGGCGTCGACGACGAGCGTGATGTCCGGCAGCCGGTCGCGCAGCAGTTTTAGCGCGTCGCGGTTGATGATGCCCCTGGCGCTGCCGATCGGCGCGGCCCACGGCATCACCACCTTGCAGCCGGCCTCGACCAGGCGCGAGGCGACCGAGAGATCCTCGGTGCAATAGGGGAACACCTCAAAGCCGTCCTTGATCAGGATCGCGGCCGCCTCGACCAGGCCGACCACGTCGGGCTGCAAGGTGTCGTTGTCGGCGATGACTTCGAGCTTGATCCAGGGCGTGCCGAACAATTCGCGCGCCAGCTTTGCGGTGGTCACCGCCTCGCGCACGCTGCGGCAGCCGGCGGTGTTCGGCAGCACGGTGACGCCGAGCTCGCGGATCAGCGACCAGAACGCATCGCCGGTCTTGCCGCCGGCGGCCTCGCGCCGCAGCGACACCGTGACGATGCCGGCGCCGGAGGCGCGGATCGCCGCCTGCATGATCGCAGGCGAGGGGTACAGCGCCGTGCCGATCAAGAGGCGCGAGGCGAAGGATTTGCCGTAGAAGGTGACCATGTGTCTATGCCTCGTCGTCCCGGCGAAGGCCGGGACCCATACGCCGCGGCCCCTCAATCGGGTACGCGGGGCGACGTTCTTTCCGACAATTGCAGGTCGTGGTTATGGGTCCCGGCCTGCGCCGGGACGACACGTGGAGGGAATTCGCATAAAAGCTCACATCACCCTCCCTGCCGCGGCGTGATGATCTCGATCTCGTCGCCGGCTTTCAACGCGGTCTCGGCCCAGCGGCTCTTCGGCACCACGTCGTAATTGATCGCGATCGCGAAATGCGTGCCCTCGTAGGCGAGCTCGGCGAGCAGCGCATCGACGCTGGCTGCCGCGATCTCGCGCTGCTCGCCGTTGACCATCACGCGCATTGCATCACCTCATTGTCGATTTCGCCGCGCGCGAGGAAGGCAGCCGTCAGCTCCGCCAGCGCCGGCGCCAGCAGGAAGCCGTGACGGTAGAGTCCGTTCACCGTGATGCGTTCCTGTTCGATCCTGATTTTCGGCAGATTGTCCGGGAAGGCCGGGCGCAGCCCGGCGCCGAATTCGACGATGCGCGCTTCGCCGAACGCCGGATGCACGACGTAAGCCGCGCCCAACAGCTCCAGCGCCGAGCGCACGCTGACGCCGGTATCTTCGGCCTCGATCGAGGTCGCGCCCAGCATGAAGCGGCCGTCGCCGCGCGGGATCACGTAGAGCGGCCAGCGCGGATGGATCAGCCGCACCGGGCGCGCCAGCTCGACCTCCGACGTCTCGATGATGATCATCTCGCCCTTGACGCCGCGCAAGGTGCGCTCGCGGTCGCGCGCGGAGAGGCCGCGGCAGTCGATCACCAGGCCGTCGAGATCGGAGGCCTCCGCATTGCTGTTGAAGGCGATGGTGCCGCCGGCCTCGGCGATGGCGGCGTGCAGCTGCGGCAGCACGCGGCGCGGCTCGACATGGCCTTCGTCGGGATAGAACAGGCCTTCGCGGAAACGGCCCTCGAGCGAGGGCTCGAGCGCGCTGACGCCCTGCGCGTCGAGGCGCTGGTGGCCAGAGGTGAGGCGGGCGAAGCGCTCGAAATCGGCGCGGTCGCGCGGATGCGCCACCACCAGCGAGCCGTTGAACGGCGTCTGCGGAAAATGCTGCCGCCACAGATCGAGCGAGCGGATGCCGAGGCGGGAGATCACGGGCTCGGCGGCCTCCGCCTCGCACCAGGGCGCCAGCATCCCGCCGGCCCAGTGGCTTGTGGATTCCGTCATCGCGGCGTCACTGCGCTCATGCAGGGTGACGGCACGTCCGGCCTCTGCGAGCAGCAGCGCATGCCAGGCGCCTGCGATGCCTGCGCCGATGATGGAGACGGGGGAATCCCCCCGCGGTCGTGTCGTCTGGTACATCCCTGTCCCTTCGCCGGCATGACCCGGATCAGGTTCAAAGGGTCACCGCGGTCCCGGACTGATCGCTATCTCTAGCGGGCCCAAGCTTTGCGGTATCTCAGCTCCTCCTCGGAGCACCCCTCGGAACGGCTCTAATGTAAGCGGATGGGTGGGCGTGTCAACGTGCCTGCCAGGACCGTGCTTGTTCCCCGGACGCAAGGCAACGCGCAGCGATGCGCTGCCGAGCCGGGGGCCATTTGGTCGATGGCAGAGGTCCCGGCTCTGCGGAGCAGCGCCAGGCTGCGCCTCGTCCGGGATACTGGAGCCGCTATTTTGCAGGCTGTTCCGGCTTGGCGTCGGCGGTCGCGGCCGTCATTTGCTTCTGCTTTGCGAGCTCCTTCGGCGGTGCACTCTCGCCGGTATGTTTCGCTTCTTTCTGGTGCTCGACGCGCTGCCGCTTTGCGACATAGTAATAGCCGCCCGCGAAATAACGCACGGCTCGATCGAAATCGCCGTTGGCGGCACGGTAGGCGCCGGCGAGGTATTTGATGCCGTATTTCAGGTTGGTGGCGGCGTCGCGCAGGCCTTCGGCGGTCCCGGTGTAGCCGAGGCCGCGGGCGGTCGGCAGCTTGATCTGCATCATCCCGATCGCGCCGCCGCGCCCGATCAGCCGCGGCTGGTACTTGCTCTCGCGCACGATGACGCGATGCACCAGCTCTTCCGGCACCAGATTGGCCTGGGCCTCGGCTGCGACCATCGCCTCATATTGCGCGCGCGATTGCGCCTGCGCGCCCGCGCAGGACGCGAGCAGCGCGATGGCGGCCATTGCGCCAAGGTTCTGGATATTCTTCATGCTGGTTCGATCGGGCCGTTCACTGCGCGTCGGGTTCTGCGGTTTCATTGGTACGGCGAGCGGGCAGGAATGTGGCAAAAGCTGCGCGCGGCGGCGTGTTACGCGTCCGTGGCTTTCCGGGGACCGCCGAACCGAACGACGCCTCACGCGAGATATGCTTCAAATTGTCTCGACAGATTCCCGTTTCTCTATGTCCGATTCTCTCGGACGAATTTGCCGCACGCCGTACACGGCGGTGTGTCGTGCAAACGACGCAGTCAAGGTCTAAAGTGCGCGACGACGGCGTGCGCGTGTTCAGTCAGCACGACTGTCCTTCCAAAAGCCAAGAAACGCCATTCGGGAGATGCGCCATGACCCGTCAGGATTTTATGGCCCGCCAGGACACAGGCACCATGCCGCGTGAAAATCCCTGCGCGCAATGCGGCAAGCCGATCCCCCGCCCGGACTGGGTGGAGCACAGCGAAGGCCGCACGTCCTACCTGTGGAATTGCCGCGCCTGCGACTACCGCTTCGAGGCGATCGCGATCTACCACGAAGAGCAGCTCACACCGCTCGCCGCCTGATGATCAAGCCGCGGACTTCTGCCGCGGCCTGATCGTTTGCGGCTGCGGGCGCGCCGGCAGCGCGATCCGCACCATCAGCCCGTGCGGCTTGCGGTCGTGCAGCGACAGCGTGCCGCCATGTGCGAGCACGATGGCGTTGGCGATCGACAGGCCAAGGCCGAAGCCTTCGGCCTCGTCCATGTTGCGCGCCTGGTCACCGCGCACGAACGGCTCCAGCACGCTCGCCTTGTGGGCGTCGGAAATGCCCGGGCCGTCGTCCTCGATATCGATCACGAGCCGGTCGGGCTCGACGTCGAGACGCACGGTGACCTGGCCGCCGAAGCGCACCGCGTTTTCCACCAGATTGGTGATGCTGCGATGCAGGTCGGCGGGCCGCGCGGTCGCCATCGCGTGCTGCGGGCCTTCGTAGGCGACCTTGTGGCCCATGTCGGCAAACTGGTCGGTGACGAGATGCAGCGTGCTTGCGATGTCGACCAGCGTCATCGCCTCGAGCTTGCGGTCGTTGCGCAGGAACGACAGCACCGATTCCAGCATCGAGCGCATCTGGTCGAGATCGCGCAGCATACGGTGGCGATGGGTCTCGTCCTCGATGAATTCGGCGCGCAGTCGCATCCGCGTGATCGGGGTGCGCAGGTCGTGGCTGATCGCAGCCAGCATCTTGGTGCGGTCGTCGATCAGGCCGGTGATGCGCTCGCGCATCCGGTTGAGCGCCTTTGCCAGCGAGCGGATCTCCTCCGGGCCGCGCTCGGGCAGCGGGGCTTCGGCGCCGTTCAGGCTGAACGTTTCCGCCGCCTTGACGAAGGACGACAGCGGCGCGGTCAGCGCCCAGGCCGCCCAAAGGCCGAGCAGGGTCACGCTGATCACCGCGAACAGCACGGTCATCATCCACGGCCCCCCCCAGAACGACCGCATGCGCTGATCCGGCATCAGGTTCGCCGCCATCATCGTGCCGTCGGGCAGGCGGATCGCGACGCGGCGCACCTCGCCGTCACGTGGCGCGGTGCCGGCCGCGCGCGGCAGCAGGAAGACGTGATAGCTCGGCCCAAGCCGGCGCAGCGCGTGCAGGCTCTCGGGCTCGGCCTCGGCCAGCACGGCCGGCTCAGCCGGCGGATTGCCGATCGCAAGCTGCGGGAAGGCGCGCGCGATGTCGGCCTGCAGCCGCGGCCGCTCCGACGCGTCGGCATGTCCGAGGATCTGCGCGGCGGCAGCGAGCTGGGTGTGCCAGCGATCCGAGGGATCGGGCGTGTCCGGGCGGTGGATCAGGAAGATCGTGGTGATGATCAGGTGCAGCGCGACGATCGACACCACCACCAGCGCCGCCATCTGTGCGCCGATTCCCCGCAGACTCAGCACGCGCAAAAGTTTCATGATCGGGGTTTTAGGGTCAGTTGCTCGTGGCGGCAACCGCCTCCACCCTGGGGGTAAACACATAGCCGCCGGAGCGCACCGTCTTGATCATGGTGGCTTCCTGCGGATCGGGCTCGATCTTGCGGCGGATGCGGCTGACCAGCACGTCGATCGAGCGCTCGAACGAGCCGGCGCTGCGGCCTTGGGTCAGGTCGAGCAGGCTGTCGCGCGACAGCACGCGGCCGGGCCGCTCGCAGAAGGTCCTGAGCAGGTCGAATTCGGCGCTGGTCATGGCAACCCGGGCGCCCTCGGGGTTGCGCAGCTCGCGCAGGCGGATGTCGATGCGCCAGCCGAGGAAGCTCAGCACGGTGGCGCCCTCGATCGCGCTGGCGTTGCGGGCGGCGGCCTGGCGGCGCAGCACCGCGTTGATCCGCGCCAGGAGCTCGCGCGGGTTGAACGGCTTGGCCAGATAGTCGTCGGCGCCCATCTCGAGGCCGAGGATGCGGTCGACGTCCTCGCCGCGGGCGGTCAGCATGATGATCGGGGTCTGCGATTCCGCACGTACCTTGCGGCACAGGCTGAGGCCGTCCTCGCCGGGCAGCATGACGTCGAGCACCAGGAGGTCGACCCGGTGGTCGGTCATCGCGCGAGCCATCTCGCGCCCGTCGGAGGCGGTGGTGACATGGCAGGAATTGGTACGGAGGTATTTTGCGATGAGGGTCCGCGTTTCGCGGTCGTCCTCAACGACAAGGATATTGGGCGTGCCCTGGGTCATACCGATCTTGTGTCCGTGATTCGGGGAAAGCGGCTCAGGAATTTTGTTTCAGTTTGTTTCCGATGTCTTGCCCGGCGTGAGCAGTTAACAGCTTCGCCGCCGCAGTGGAAAGTTAGCGTTCTGTCATCAAGGTAATTTGTTGAAATCCCGGCGGAAGTTGGCCGTTTCGGGCGCCCCGCAATAGTCCGGGGCTGGCTGCCGGGCAGCACCACCACGCGCTGGTGAGGCAAAGCAGATCGCAGCCCGCAGCGCGTCGGCGACAAGGGAAGGGCGGCTGTCGTAGCCGTGCGGAACCCGGTCGCCAGCCGCGGCGTTGACTGTTTTTCAGCCCGGGAGGGTGAGATGGCTGTCGACGTCAAGGCAAGGCCGCATCAGCTCATTGCCAGCGATCGCGTCGAGGGCACCGCGGTGCGGCGGGCCAACGGCGACATGATCGGCCATATCGAGCGGCTGATGATCGACAAGATCTCCGGCAAGGTGTCCTACGCAGTGCTGAGCTTCGGCGGCTTCCTCGGCATCGGCACCAACCTCATTCCACTGCCCTGGGGCCGGCTGCATTACAATCCGAAATTCGAGGCGTATGAGCTCGACATCGAGGATGACGAATTGAAGCGCGCTCCGTCGTTCCGCGCCGACAAGGATTTCGATTGGGGCGACCGCTCGCAGGAAGTCGAGCTGCATCGGTTCTACGGCGTGCCGCCGTATTGGGGTGGGTTTTGAGCGCGCGGGCGCTCTCGTTTACCGATACCGGGCGAGATCTTTGACGATATCGATCAATGCATTCCTCAATGCAGCTTGTGTCTCGGGTGCCGAGATGTGTCCAAGGTGGTTGCCGGCAGAGGAGTTGGCGGGATTGTAGAGCCTTGCCAAGCCCTCGTGCACCGAGATGTTGGCCCGGGTATGATGGTCGCCGAACTTTATCGCGATCGAGTCTTGTCCATATTGCTTGCTGGATTTGACCATGCCGCCGGCTTCTTCAACTGCCTCTCGAAGCTCCTGAAGAATTGCCGGCACGATCAGCGTGTTCCAATCGCGCTCGACGTCGGAATAGCTCCTCTCTTCGCTCAGGGGGAGCTTCGGGGTATCTTGGATTGCGCGGCGAAAATCGTTCATGCTCGCTTCCGGTCGCAGGTTTCCGGTCGGAACGCTAGTTGAGTGCTCCATGACTGTCCACCTGTCCGGAAGCTGCAGCGCATCTGGCTTGCATGGAGACCCCGCACTCGGGATATCGCGGGCGGGATTGGAGATTGTGCAAAGCTCCGCTTGGTTCATATTGCCGACAACCGCTTTCCCTAGGATGGTCTCGACTTGGAGATCCCACGCTACGATTTTTTGGGTCGAGGAATGCCCATTCCGACGTCTTGCAAGAGGTGACACCATGGATGTCGACAAGGTCGCTGCAGTGGTTTCCGCAGCCGGTTTTGGCGTGACCGATCGGCGCCGCAACGAAGCGGATGATGGCTGGTGCCTCAGCTTCGCCAACGGCGCGGTCGTGGAAATAGGCGACAACGGAAAAATCTCCGCCACCGGCAAGGGCGCCGAGACGGTCGGAAAGCTGCTCGACCTGCCCGGTTACTAAGCCCGCCCCGGCCGCCGGCTTGCTGCACCTCCCCCGCACGCGCAGGGCAATCGCATATGCCATGCGCGAAATCTGGCACTGACGTTCCCACATTGTCATGGCCGGGCTCGTCCCGGCCATCCACGTCTTCCCCGCCCTAGAAACGAAGACGTGGATGCCCGGGACAAGCCCGGGCATGACGAGTTTGTGGCGAGGGCCAGGACCACACCAACTGCGCCGAGTTCGCTGCGTGATCCCCATATGCGATAGCCCTACCCGCAGGGAGAGGGGACGTGGTCCTGATGCTGTTGCCGCTCAAATCCAATTTTCATGCTTTAGCTGGCGCCGTTACTTCGCCGCCTGATATCCATCGGTCAGCGTGCCGAGAAAGGCGACGACGTCGTCGATCTCGGCGTCCGTCAAGGCCGGCGCGTCGCCGGCCTTGCGGTCGAACGGCGGGTCCATGCAGACATTGGGCTTCGCCCTTGCGGGCAGATCGTCATATTTGTCGATGCTGCCGTCGGCCTTGCGCGGATACCAGCGCTCGGGCCGGGTTTCCCGCTCCACATAGAACCGCACGGCATCGCGCAGGGAATGCGCGGCGCCGTTGTGGAAGAAGGTCTGGCGCAGCGCGATATTGCGCAGCGTCGGCGTCCGGAACAGGCCGCAATAGTCATCGCGCTTGAGGAAATCGGCGCGCAGCGGCCCGCACAGGCCGAGGTCGAAATAGGCCGGGTCCTGGCTGGCGGGAATCTCGCGGTTGCGCGGCACGCCGAGCGCGATCAGCCCGTAATCGGTGAACTGCGGCGGGGTGCCGTCATTGCCGCGCTTGCTGATGTGGCAGGAGGCGCAATTGCCTTTGTCGGGGGCATTGAACAGATCGAGCCCGCGCGCCTCCGCTGGCGCGAACTCGGCCTTGCCGGCCAGCACCGCGTCATACTTGCTCGAATAGGGATAGAAGGTCCGATAGTCCTGTTGGTACACTTCGAGCGCCTTGATGGCCGTCTTGTAGACGGTGGCAGGATTGGCGGCCGCCTTGGGTCCGGCAATCGCCGCGATCGCCTTGCCGTGGCCGGCGGCGAGCAGGCGGCGCGCCAGCTCGGCCTCGCTCCTGTTGCCCATCTCGAAGTCCGACAGCAATGGAATCCTGGCCTGGTCGGCGCCGCGGTCGACCCGGCCATCCCAGGTCAGGCCGCCAGTCGGGCCGTTGTCGATGCTTTCGTCGGCCTCGTCCTCGGAATCATGGAAATGTTCGGTGAAGGGCGGCACCGCCTGCAAATATTTCAGGGAGGGAACGGCCCGCGTCCCCGCCTGGCGCATGTCACCGCCGCCCAATTGCACCGCGCGGGCATTGGCCGGGCCGAAACCGTGGGCGGGATCGTGGCAGGTCGCGCAGGCGAGCTTGCCCGATGGCGACAGCGATGGATCGAAGAACAGGGCCTTGCCGAGCGCCGCAAGCTGCTCGGCCTGCCGGCGCACGTCGGCGCGCGACATCTCCTGCCGGGCCTCGCCGGGGACAATAATCAAGGCCGGCCCGACAATTACTGCGACAATCACCGATGCGATTGTCCAACGCTTAATCCGCATGTTGCAAACCGGGCCTATGGCTTGATGCCGTCGGGTTCCGAACGTGCCTTTGTTGCGCGTCCGGGCTATGACGAAGCTCGGTAGAACGATAGCAACAATCAGGTGCGTGCAGGGGGCTCGTATGCGAACGAAATCGGCGGCTGTGCTTTTGGCGTCTTGCGTCTCGATCGGAATGTTCGGTCCGACGCTCGCGGCCGAGAAGGCTCATTCCGGCAAGGCGGCTGCCCCCGATCTGTCGCTGATCGACACCGTCGTGGTGATCTATGCGGAGAACCGCTCGTTCGACAATCTCTATGGCAGCTTCCCCGGCGCCAATGGCGTGTCGAAGGCGATGGCCTCGACGCGGATCCAGCGCGACCGCGACGGCAAGCCGTTCCGTGAACTGCCCCCGGTGTGGGACGGCCTGACCGCCAAGGGTGTGACGCCGCCGGTGACCCAGGCGCAGACCGAGCATCTGCCCAACCGCCCGTTCTACCTGGACGATCCGAAGGGCTTCAACATCGGCTACGGCACCATCACGCACGACCTCTGGCACCGCTTCTACCAGAACCAGATGCAGATCAATGGCGGGCGTAACGACCGGTTCGTCGCCCAGGCCGATTCCGGCGCGCTGGTGATGAGCCTGTGGGACGGATCGAAGACCGCGATGTGGAAGGTCGCCCGGAAATATGCGCTGGCCGACAATTTCTTCATGGGCGCATTCGGCGGCTCCTTCCTCAACCATCAATGGCTGGTCTGCGCCTGCGCGCCTTACTACCCCAAAGCCGACAGCAACCCCGCCAAGCCGTCGATCTCGGCGGTCGAGGCCGACGGCGTGACGCTGAAGGAGGCTTCCAACTCGCCGAAATCGGCGATGGACGGCATTCCGAAATATGTCAGCGACGGCAATCTGACGCCCGATTTCTATGCCGTCAACACCATGCAGCCGCCCTATCAGCCGAGCGGCAACGATCCCGCAAAGGACGGCGACAAGGCCTATGCCGATCCGGGCAAGCCGACGACGCTGCCGCCGCAGATCGAGCCGACCATCGGCGATATGCTGAGCCTCAAGCGCGTCACCTGGGCCTGGTACGGCGGCGCCTGGCAGGACGTGCTCGACCACGGCTACAAGTCGCCGGTGCCGAACTTCCAGTTTCACCACCAGCCGCTGAACTACTATGCGAGTTTCGCGCCGGGCACCGCGGCCCGTGCCGAGCATCTGCGCGACGGTGGTCTCGCGGGCAGCGAGTTCATCAAGGCGATCGACGATGGCAAGCTGCCGCAGGTCTCGTTCTACAAGCCGCAAGGCGATCTCAACGAGCATTCGGGTTATGCCGACATCCAGGCCGGCGATGCCCATATCGCCGACGTGATCGCGCATCTCGAGAAGAGCCCGCAATGGCCGCATATGCTCGTGGTCGTCACCTATGACGAGAATGGCGGGCTGTGGGATCACGTTGCGCCGCCGAAGGGGGACCGCTGGGGCCCGGGCTCGCGCATCCCGGCGATCGTCGTCTCGCCCTATGCGCGCCGCGGCACTGTCGATCACACGCCGATGGACACCACCTCGATCCTGCGCTTCATCACCCGCCGCTTCGAGCTGCCGACCCTGCATGGCATCACGGTGCGCGACGCCGCGATCGCCGCCCACGGCGAGAAGCCGCTCGGCGACCTGACCAGCGCGCTCGAGCTGAAGGCCAAGTGAGGCCAAGTGAGGTTGATGGGTTGAAACCTGGCTGTGCGGACTAGCCGCACAGCCAGCCTCCTCAAAACGTAAAGCCGACGGCTGCGCCGTCCCAGCCGGGCTGAGCGGCCTGATTGATTTCGCCTGATTCCGACATCGCGGACGTTCTATTCGAGGGGCGATCTGCCCACGTTCTCTTCCTGGTCAGGTCAGATGTCGATCGAAACGGCTGCTGCAATCACCGGCATTTTTGGCCCGTGCCAGATCGTGCAATGGAATGCGCGCGACCCAAATCTGCTGCAGGAACTGCTGCTCTTGGGGTGCGATGCCTATGCGGTCGGCCAGGGGTCATTCGCGCATTCGCGCTGGATTTCACCTGGAACCGGCGAGCCCGTTCCGCGCAAGCCGATCGCTGTCGTCGAGATCGCCGCCGACAAGGCGACGCTCGAGCTGATCGATACGCTCGCCACGCAGGATCATCTGCAAAACCTGTTCCTGATCGGCCCCGGCTTTGCCGGCCTGCGCAGGCCGCTCGAGAACCAATTGTTCGCGCGGGGATGGCGGCGCCATCCGGCCTCGCTGCGTCTGTCCGACTATGAGCGCATGCAGGACGATCTGCTGCCGCCTCTTGCCGTCTATCAGCGCATCCCGGCGCAGGTCGCCGCCCGATGGCCGGTGGAGGCTTTGCTGCAGGAACGCGCGCTCCATATGGACATGCTGCGCGAAACCGGATCGCGCGCCGATGCGCACGTCGTCCGCTACGCGCTTGCCGCTTCGCTGGTTCGACCCGGCGACGTCGTGCTCGATTGCGCATGCGGGCTTGGCTACGGTTCCGCCGTGATCGCCGCGATGAGCCAGGCGTCGAACGTCATCGGCGTCGACGTCGATGCCTCGGTCGTGGCTTATGCCAATGCGAATTACGGCGAGCGGAATGTCCGCTTCGAGGTCGGAGATGCATCCAACCTTCACAATCTCGCCGATGCGTCCGTCGATTTCATCGTCTCGATGGAGACGATCGAGCATGTCGAGAACTGGACGGCGGTGGCGAAGGAGTTCGCACGGGTGTTGAAGCCCGACGGGCGCCTGGTGGCCAGCGTTCCGGACCGATGGGCTGACGACACCGGAAACGATCCCAATCCGTACCATCACCATGTCTTCGACTGGAACAAGCTGCGTGAGGGGCTGGTCGACGATTTCGTGCTCGAAGCCCGTTACACGCAGGCAGCACCGGGTGGTTTCAAATGGCCGCACACCGCGCGCCAGCTTAAGCGCGTTCCGCTCGACAGCGAGGTCGAGGGAGAATGGATCCTGGTTGCGGCATCGGCCAATCCGTTCGCCAGAGCCGAAGAGTTGCGTGCCTCGTTCCGCCACCCAGCGTTTGCCGACGCGCTGTCCGCGAGTGGCGCCGTGGTGCTCGATTTCGGCGGATGTTACGACAATCCCTGGCTGTACCGGACCTTGGTCCAGGCCGGCGAGCGCATCAGCGATCCCGCGGTGCTCGGCCGGCTCGCGAACTGGGTTGCCGACAACGCCGCGCCGGAATCCGCTGACCGGGGCGCGGCGCTTTGCGTCACCGGCTATCGCATTCTCGAACGTCGCCAGGCCGAGGCGGCCGGCGAACTGATCCAGCGGATCGATAGCTACTGCCGGGACAACCGGCACACGACCAACCCGCACGTGCAGCGTTGGCGTATTTCGCTGGCGTTTCTCGCGGGGTGCCTGTCCGAGCTCGCAGGCGCGCTGGATCACGCGCTGAAATGGTTCTCGCTGGCGGCCGAGCTGGACTGGCGCTCTTTCACCCCGATCCTGACCACCAAGACCATTGCCGCGGCCTTCCATGCGGCCCGCATTGCGCTGACATTCGGCGACGAGGCGGGGGCGCGCGCTTTCTTCCAGATCGGCGTCAACACGGCGCTGGAAGCCGCGCGCAGCGATCCGAAAGATATCGCCGGCGCGATCGAATCGCCGATTCCGTTCGGCCTGATCGAACTCGGCGAAGTCATGGAGATGGGCGGCCAGTGCGCGGTTGCGATCGCAACGCTGCCGCTATGGCGTCGCGCGCCGGGTGCGTTCTGGTCCCGCGTCAACACCAAGCGCTTCGGACTGCTGGCGTGGAATCAAGCGCTCGAGCAGGAGAATGCCCATCTCCGCGCTCAGTTGCAGAAGGCAGGCTTGCGCTGATTCAGCGTCGTGCGCCCGATTGCACCGGCTCGCTCAGGAAGCGTCCGGCCGATAGCTTTGGCATCGGCTCTTCCGCTGCGCCTGGCGCCGCCTGCCTGCCTTCGACCATCGAGCGCAGGCCGGCGATCGCCTGGGTCATGCGTTCGCCGTACTTTGCCGCGGCGCCCTCGACGAACGCCTTGTCTTTCGGCTTCGGCTTGGCGATCCGCACTTCCAGGCGGGTCGTTCCGTCCGGACCGTCGAGCAGGGCGCGGGTCACCACGATCCGCGGCGCGCCGGGGACGGGAAGCGCGATGCTGACCGTCAGGTAATCCACCGGGCGCCAATCGAGCGTCTCCTCGATATTGGTGGTCTTGCCGTGCGCGCAGTGATTCCTGGTGCCGACGCCGCGCCGCCCCTTGCCCGAATCCTCGGTGATGTCGTCGGCGTCCCACCATTGCCGCCATTGCCCGGGCACGGTGAGATATTCCCACACCGCCTGCCGCGGTGCTGCGATATCGAACGCGAAGGTGGCGCATGCGTTCTCGCGGGTCACTTCGTTGCGGATTTGCGCGTCGTGCTGCCGCCACGCGGCGTCGAGATCGCGCGCCCACAGGGCCACGTCGCCGATCACGTCGATGGTTTCGTGATGCGCGATGAGGCCTTGCGCCAGGGGATCGATGCCCATGGCGCGGATCGCCGCGTCGCTGTAGAGCGCGTAGGCGCGTCCGCCGATCTTCTCACTGAGCGTGTTCTTGAGCAGCCGGTGGACGAGGATGACGTCGCGCCCGGCGAGCTCTTCGCGTCCGCCCATCTTCTGCTTCACCATCTCGCCGTGATGGACGACAAACTTGAAATCGAGATCGCCCATCGCGACGCAGGCCTGGCATTCGCAGGTCGAGGCCTGGCGAACGCTGCGCATGCGCCGGCGGAACTTGAAATAGGCGCCCTCGATCGCGTCCTGCAGCAGCGAGCCGTCGATCTTGTCGCCGGTCGCGTAGACGAACGCGGCATCGCCCTCGAACTTGGCGAGGCGAAACGGCGGCCGCAGCGCCTTCACCACCGTGTCCATGAAATCGGCGATGATGTCCTGCGCATGGTCGAGCTCGACCGCGGCGAGGAAGTTGGTATAGCCGGAGATGTCGGCAATCGCGAAATACGCCGATTCAGCCTTCGGAAGCATCAAGTCCTCCAACGCAATCGGTTCGCCCCGATCGTGCAGAGGTGCAGTTTGTCACACCGCGCCGTCCGCGGTCGAGGCCAAAGAAAAGAGGCAGGCCGTGCGTCGGCCTGCCTCTGATTGGCAATCACGACGTTCCAGGCCTTACCAGCCCAGTTCGCGAAGATAGGCAGCACGTGCCGCGACACCGGTGTTGGTGAAGTCGGTGAACACGCCGTCGACGCCGAGACGGAAGAACTTCAGGAATTCCTGGGTCGGATCGGCGTGATAGTCGCCGGCCAGATATTTCTTCTCGTTGCGGAAGGTGAACGGGTGCACGAACAGGCCGAGCTTGTGCGCGTCGGCAACCAGGCTGGTGGCTTCCTGCGTCGATGCCTCCGGCATCGTTCCCTTGTAGGGCGTGCCGTCGGCGTTGCTGTCCTTCCACGGCGAGATCTTGGCCGGCACGATGTACATCTTCCACGGACCGATGCCGTCGGCATAGGTCTTGATCTCCGCGAGGCCCTCGGGCGTCACCATCGCATCGTATAGCCGCGCGTCGCCCGCAGCCGTCCAGTCGAACGGACGGGAATTGGTGATGTTGTTGAGCAGCACCTTGCCGGCCTTGAAGTCGATGCCGTTGCCGTCGATCAGCTGGACCTGCCGCGTCTCGAGGCCATGGCCGCGCATGTATTTCAGGCTGCCGGGCTCGAAGCTCTGGACGATGATCGGAGCGTCCTTGGTGTTGAGGCCGTTGTCCTTGATGATCTTGATCAGGGCGTCCTCGAGCGGGTGGCCGCCCGGCGCGCCGCAGCCGTTTGCAATGGCCTGGGCGTTATTCCATGTCGGATTCTTGGTTTCCGGATAGACGGAGATGATGCGTCCGGTCTGCTTGCTCTTGGCCTTGGCGATATCGACGATCTCCTGGAAGCTCAGGATCGGGAATTTGCCGTTGAACACCTTCGGCCGTTCATTGGCCGCATCATAGGTGGTGCCGGCGATCCACTGCTTCAGCTCGGCCATGGTGAAGTCGGTGATCGACCAATCATTGGTATGGTCTTCGCCGTCGACGATCAGCGATTTCAACACCGATTTCGGGTCGGCCGGATTGGTCAGATCGGTGGGGTATTCGGCCGGTCCGCCGGCCGCGGATTTCGGTGCCTTGACGAGCACGCCCGGCACGGTGCGCTTGCGCCCGGCAACCTCCGCATTGGTCTTTGCGACGTCGGCCACGTTGGTGTTGTCGCTGAGCCAGGGATTGTGGCGCGCGACCAGGATGCAATCCTTGGTGAGGTGCAGATCCTCTTCGAGCGAGTCGGTGCCGAGCGCCGCGGCCAGCTCGTAGGATGCCTCGGTCTCTTCCGGCATCAGGCCGGGCACGCCGCGATGCCCGATCACCAGCGGTGCCTTGCCATCGAGGGTCAGGAAGGGTTTTGCGCCCGATGGCGCCGCGGCGGTTTGCGCCGATGCCGCTGACATCGGGAGAAACGCCAAGGCCGCAGTACTCAACAGCATCGCTCCGACACATGCTTTCAGACGTGAACGATTGTGCGTCATGGCCAAGCCTCTACCCCCCCTGCGATCTCTCGATGATGCGGCACGGCTTCGCGCCTCCGCGGCCGAACCTAGCCGGTACTCCTGTCTTGTCGCAATTCTCTGACAGATCGATGACTGCCGCATCGCCTGGGCAGGGAAAACCGGGGATGGCGGTTGGCCTCGACGGCTTCTATTCAAGCGTCGTCGCGCCTGCGACCGCGGAACGCGCGCAGTCGCGAGCCTAGGTCTGCGGCCATTGCGCTTGCTTAAATCGTCGGCGCCGCCGCCGCGAAATAAAGTCGCGGATGCCGTAGCCAACCGCGATTCCGGCGCTGAAAATGGCCGAAATGACCAATACTGCCATCATCACCCAAACCAAGCATTTTGCGTGCCACACGCCTCTTGCGCCTGGCAATAGCCGGCGTGAAGCCTTCACGACTGCTAATTGCTGCGATGCGTTCCTCCTGACGACGGCGGCGTTTGAGCGCATGTTCCGATAGGAACGCTTGCCGACATGACGGGTTCTTCACGCATCGATTTGGCGAACTGAGGAGAACCCATCGATGTTCATCAAAACCATCATGGCCGGCGTTGCCGGCAGCGCTCTGCTTGCGACCGTTGCGTTTGCGCAGACCCCGACCGACACCAAGAGTGACAAGACCAACATGTCGCCGCCGGCGAGCACGACGAGCACGTCGTCGGCCTCGTATCAGGGCGACTGGCGCGCGTCCAAGGTCGTCGGTCTCAACGTCTACAACGACAGCAACGAGAAGGTCGGCTCGATCAACGATCTGCTGATGGACAAGAGCGGCGGCATCAAGGCCGTCGTGATCGGCGTCGGCGGCTTCCTTGGCGTCGGCGAGCATCTGGTCGCCGTGCCGCTCGACAAGGTGAAGTTCTCGAGCGAGCCGGTCGCCTACACCGGCGCCAGCGCGTCGAACACCGGCGCCGGCAGCAGCAAGATGTCGACCAACACCACCACGGGCGCGGCGCCCGCAGCGACGGCCTCGAAGCCGAATCCCTGGTATCCCGACCACGCGACGTTCAACGCCACCAAGGACGAGCTGAAGGCGATGCCAGAGTTCAAGTACGCGACCGAGTAACGTGCATCGCGTCGGATGCAAGGAGAAGCGCGCCCGGTGTCGCCGGGCGCGCTTTTTCGTCCGTTGCCGCGTGTTGTGAATCCCTGATCCGGACTTTACGCGTCGTTATAATCAAGCCTCAACGAATCGGGCTTAGGTCTTCATCCCCTGACACGGGTGAACCATGACGGACGACACGGATCGAGACGGCAGCAATTCCGCGGTGGCCCGGATTCGCGGGCGCTATCCGCAATACACGCGGCGCCGGCTGGAGCGCTTTGCGGAGCGGCTGCAGGGCAGGATCTATCCGGATCGCGCGCCGGTTACCTCGATCGAGATCGCCGGCCCCACCGAACGGATCAGCCTCGGCGAGGCGCTCGCGCTGGACTATCGGCCAGTCGCGTTGGGCGAGACGCTGGGTCCGTTGTGGGCGACTTATTGGGTGCGGGTGACCGCCGAGGTGCCGGCGGCCTGGGCCGGCTCGCGCGTCGATCTCTATTGGGACAGCCGTTCGGAAGCCTTGCTTTGGCGCGACGGACGCTCGATGCAGGGGCTGAACCCGGGCCGCCACACCGCGCCGCTTGTTGAGCCGGCGCGCGGCGGCGAGACCGTGAGCTTTCATGTCGAAGTGGCCTGCGACGGCCTGTTCGGCGCCTATTGGAATGACCCGCAGGCCTATGCGCTGGTGGCGTGCGAGCTGCGCCGTTTCGATCCTGAAGCGCACGCGTTCTATTTCGATTACGACGTGCTGCGCCAGCTCGAGGCCGATCGGGATCCCACGACCAAATCGCGGTCATATGGCGCCGTCGGCGAGACAAGTCAGCCGGCGCTGGACCGCACCTGGGCCGGCCGCCTGCTGCACGATCTCAACCGCGTCTGCAACGTCTGCGATCCCGAGGAGCGCGCGACGTGGCCCGCAGCGCGGGCGATCCTCGCCCCCTTGCTCGCGGCGCGCAACGGCAGCATCGCGCACGAGATGTCGGCGATCGGCCACGCCCATCTCGACACCGCGTGGCTGTGGCCGCTGGCGGAAACCAGGCGCAAGGCGCAGCGCAGCTTTTCCACGGCGGTCGCGCTGATGGAGCGCTACCCCGATTTCAAGTTCGCCTGCTCGCAGGCCTATCAGTACGAGATCATCGAGCAGAACGACCCGGATTTGTTCGCGCGCATTCGCGCCAAGGCCGCTGCCGGCCAATGGATTCCGGTCGGCGGCAGCTGGATCGAGCCGGATTGCAACCTGCCGTGGGGCGAGTCGATCTGCCGCCAGTTCCTCTACGGCCAGCGCTATTTCGAGCGGACGTTCGGCGCACGCTCCACCGTGTTCTGGAACCCCGATGTGTTCGGCTACGACGCGCAGCTGCCGCAGCTGATGCGGTCGGCGGGGATGTCGCGCTTCCTGACGCAAAAGCTGTCCTGGAACAAGTTCACCTCGCCACCGCATCACAGCTTCCACTGGCGCGGGCTGGACGGCAGCACGGTGCTGGCGCATTTCCCGCCGGCGGACACCTACAACGGATCGGCGCAGCTTGCCGAGTTGCGCTACCACGCCGCCAACTACAAGGATGCCGACCGCACGGCGGACGCGCTCTATCTGTTCGGCTATGGCGACGGCGGCGGCGGTGCCGACGAGACGATGCTGGAGACGCTGAAGCGGGCGAAGGACCTGCAGGGGCTGCCGCGAATTGGGATTCGCACCGTCGACGAATTCTTCGACCGTCTCGCGGGGTCCGCAGAGAATCTGGCGACGATCGAAGGCGAGCTCTATCTCGAATATCATCGCGGCACCTACACCACGCAGGCCGAGACCAAGCGCCTCAACCGCGCCTGCGAGGCGAGCCTGCAGGCGTTGGAATTCGTGGCGACGGTTGCAACGGCATGGCAGCAGCCGGCGCCGTCGGCGCAGGAGATCGAAGCGCTGTGGCGCACGCTCCTGGTCAATCAGTTTCACGACATCATTCCCGGCAGCAGCATTCGCGAGGTCTATGAGCGGGCGGAGGTCGAGCTTGCCGGCGTGGACGAAGCGGCGCGGCGACGCACGCAGGCGGTGCTGGCTTCGCTGTGCGATGCCGATGGCGCCGGCTGGACGCCGGTCAACACGCTGGGCCGCGCCCGCGCCGAGATCGCTTCCGATCCCGACGGCGTGCTGCGCTACGTCACTGCCGGGCCGTTCGCAGCGGGAGACGTTTCCGCGACGGATGCCTGCGTCACCGTGTCGTCCGAACCGGACGGCTTCGTGCTGTCGAATGCGCAACTCAAGGCGCGGATCGACAGAAGCGGCCTTGTCAGGTCGCTGCTGCATCAGCCGAGCGGCCGCGAAGCCTTTGCCGCACCGGCGGCGCGCTTCCTGCTGCTCGACGATCGGCCGCTCGACTTCGAAGCCTGGGACATCGACCCGTTCGCGCTGGAGACCCCGCGCGATGTGACGGGCGAGGTGAGCTGCGCGGTGCTGTCGGACGGTGGGCTGCGCGGCGAGATCCGCTTCGAGCGCGTGCTGGGCAAGGCCAGCCGGCTGTCGCAAGTGATCCGGCTCGATGCCGGTGCCGACCACCTCACGTTCGAGACGACGGTCGATTGGCAGGAGCGCAAGACGGCGCTGAAGGTCATGTTCCCGCTGGCCTGCCGCGCGGCCAACGCGACCTATGAGACGATGTTCGGCGCGACCGAGCGGCCGACGCACGCCAACACCGATGCCGACGCGGCCAAATACGAAGTGCCCGGCCATCGCTGGGCCGACGTCGCCGAGCCGGATTTCGGCGTGTCGCTGTTCAGCGACTGCCGTCACGGTTATTCGACCTTCGGCAACCAGCTCGCGCTGACGCTGCTGCGTGGCCCCGAGATCCCCGATGCGCAAGCCGATCTCGGGCGTCACCGGATGCGCTACGCGATCTATCCGCACGCGCGGGATTGGCGCGCCGCCGACACGGTCGGCCGCGCTCTGTGCTTCGAGCGTCCGCTGCTCTGGACCAGGGGACGCCCGCGCGCGCCGCTGAAGCAGTCGTTCCTCATGGCGTCGCCAGCCCATGTGATCGTCGATACGATTAAGCCGGCGGAGGACGGCGAGGGCTTTGTGCTGCGGCTCTATGAGAGCGCCGGAATTCGCGCCACCGCGGTGCTCGACTTCGGTATCGACATTGCGTCGGCGTGGATGAGCAACACGCTGGAAGACCGCATCGAGGCCCTGCCGACGGAAGGGCGGAGCTGTCGTCTGCCGCTGCGTCCATTCCAGATCGCGACGCTGCGGATCTTCCAGCGTCTTTAAGGCGCGATGAGATTGAGTTGAACCGTCATCGCGCTTTGGCTCTCTGTTTGAGCATGATCCTTTCGGAAAACCGCTTCACACTTTTCCGGATCATGCTCTAGGCACGCGTCGCGCGGTACTCGGCGCGTGTCACCAGCCAGTCCGCGGCGGCCTTGAGGTCCGGCTCCGCGCCTAACCCGGGCGCGTCAGGCAGCGGGAACAGTCCCTGCTGCACGCGCGGGAAGGGCTGCGCCAGGGCCTCGCGCAGTGGGTTCTCCATCACATCATGCTCGAGCAGACCGGGACCTCCGACCGCGGCGAGGACCTGAGCCGCGGCCATCAGCCCGACGCCGCTGCCGAGCCAATGCGGGCAGTAGGAGCGCCCGGCGTGGACCACGCGGCGGCCGATCGCATGCGCCGCCGTGACGCCGCCCCATTTCAGCATGTCGGGCTGCACTACGCCGTGATGGCCGTTGGCGATCAGCGTCGCGAACGCCTCGTATCCCATCACGTTCTCGCCGCCTGCCAGCGGCACCGGCGACAGCAGTGCAAGCTCGGCCCATTCGGCCGCAGGCCGGTCCGCCGCGAGCGGCTCCTCGATCCAGCCGAGGCCGAATGCGCCGAGCCGCGGCACAGCGCGGCGGGCCTCGGCCAGATCCCAGCCCTGGTTCGCGTCGACCATCAGGCGTTCACCGGCGCGCAGGTCGCGCGAGATGGTCGAGACCACTGCCGTATCGGTTTCGGTCCCGAAGGCGACCTTGACCTTGAAGGCGCGGAATCCCTGGTCGCGACAACGTGCCACCGTTTCGGCCGCGGTATCGGGGTTGAGGCCGCTGGCATAGGCTGGCACCGCATCGCGGGCGGCCGTGCCGGCCAGCATCGCGCGCAGCGATTGACCGGCACGTCGCGCGGCGAGATCCCACAGTGCCAGATCGAGGCCGCCGAGGCATGCGGCAAAGGGGCCGGGCTCGGCGCCCTGGAGCGCCCAGCGATGGGTCCGTGCGGTGAGCGTGTGCCAGGCGTCGGCGGGATCGAGATAGGTGCCGGCCAGCGCCGCCGGACAGATGACCGTCTCGAGCAAGCGCATCTTGTTGTCGGCGCTGTAGGGCGGGAAGTTGCACCGGATCTCGCCCCAACCGTGCGCGCCATCGGTGTCCTCGACGCGGAGCAAGAGAACGCTGCGCCTCGGAATGCTGCCGAATGATGTCTTGACGGGTTCGCTGACCTCGGCGCGGAACAGGAACGCCTCGATGCGCGCGATGCTGATGGTCATGGATTTTGCTCCCTTCACGATCCTCGCTCCATCACAGCTGAGAGGCTTAGCCGCCGCGGCGCGCTGCGAAAAATAGATTGTTCGGATGGCGCCATCTCAAAAGCAGATCGCTCGGGCCTGGCGTCGTCGCCGGCCGATGCGACACACGAACAGTTGAAGCCGTAGTCGCGAATAAATCGCATCCGATTAAATCGTAATATTTGAAGTTCGCGATTTCAGGGCCTTTATCAGGCGCAAGCGAATTAATCGTATGCGATGAAAATCGCGGGAGCGTTACCATGACCACCAGGAATTCCAACGCCGGAACGACATTCAAAGCCATCGCGCTGGCAGCGGCGCTGTCGGCCATCACGGCGACGGCAGCCTCCGCCCAGGCCGCGATTTCCGAGCCGGCTGCGTTCCAGTCGATCTATCAGTATCGCGACGTGCTCAACGGCGGCGCGCCGACACCCGCGGCCGCGCTGGTGCAGCAGCCGCCCGAGGTGCTGCAGGCCTTGCAGGCTCGGGAGAGCGGTGTGGGCATCGTGAACGTGCAGCGGCGCCACGCGCATCGTTCAAGCCGCTGATCGTGATTGTAGATTCGGAGGGCGGGCAGAGCGCAGCGTGCCCACCCTCTCGAGCCCGTCACTTGAAGGTGGGCACGGCGCAAACGCCTTTGCCCACTTACAGGACTGTACTCAGTTCGCCGCCTTCACCAGCGGGCAGCCGCCTTTGTCGAGCGGGCGGAACGCCTCGTCGCCGGGCACTGTGGCGATCAGCTTGTAGAGATCCCACTCGCCCTTGGATTCCTCGGGCTTCTTGGTTTCGAACAGGTACATGTCGTGCACCATGCGGCCGTCGATCCGGATGTGGCCGTTCTTGGCGAAGAAGTCGTTGATCGGCGTCTTGCGCATCTGCTCCATTACCTTCGGCGCCTCGTCGGTGCCGACGGCCTCGATCGCCTTCAGGTAATGCATGGTCGCCGAATAGAGACCGGCCTGGATCATGGTCGGCATGTGGCCGACCTTCTCGTTGAAGCGCTTGGAGAAGGCGCGGGTCTCGTCGTTCATGTCCCAGTAGAACGCGTCGGTCACGATCAGGCCCTGGGTTGCCTTGAGCCCGAGCGAGTGGGTGTCGGTGATCTCCATCAGCAGCGCGATCATCTTCTGGCCGCCCTGGGTCAGACCGAATTCGGCGGCCTGCTTCAGCGCGTTGGTGGTGTCGCCGCCGGCATTGGCCAGTGCCACGACCTTGGCCTTGGAGGCCTGCGCCTGCAGCAGATAGGACGAGAAGTCCGACGAGTTCAGCGGAGCTCGCACATCGCCGAGCACCTTGCCGCCGCTCTCCTTGACGACGTTGGCGGCGTCGCGCTCCAGCGCCTGGCCGAAGGCGTAGTCCGCGGTGACGAAGAACCAGGTGTCGTCGCCGCGCTTGACCATCGCCTTGCCGGCGACGTTCGACAGCGCGTAGGTGTCGTAGGTCCAATGCACCGTGTTGGGCGAGCAGGCAGGTCCCGTGAGGTCGGAAGAGCCGCCGCCGGAATTGATGTTGATCTTGTTCTTCTCGCGCGTCAGCGCCGAGATCGGCAGCGCGACCGACGAGGTCGGGACGTCGAGGATCGCATCGACCTTCTCGTTGTCATACCAGTTGCGCGCGATGTTGACGCCGACGTCGGGCTTGTTCTGGTGATCGGCCACCACCACCTGGATCGGGACACCCTTCACCTTGCCGCCGTAGTCGGCGACCGCCATCTCGACGGCTGCGACCGAGCCCTTGCCGGTGGCGTCGGCGTAGAGGCTCGACATATCGGTCAGCACGCCGAGCTTGACGACATTGTCGGAAATCTGGGCGTTGGCCGCGGTGCCGGAGGCGGCGAGCGCGAGACCGGCCGCCGCTGCGGCCAAAAGCAATTTCATCTTATTTCACTCCCTGAAATTTTTCCCTGAAGGGGTCTTCCACGGGCTTCTTCTATCCGGTGCGGCAAGCCGCCGCAAAGGCGACTTTTTGAGCATGCCGGTTGTGGAACGGGTCCGTGGTTAGAGCGCCGGCAGCGCGGTCACGGCCGCTTTGATGGTTCCGTCGGTTTCGACGATCACGCGCAAGGTCTTCGAATCGAAGTCGATGCCGGCGAGCCGGATGCTGTTGATGTCGGCGTCGATGCGCAAGCCTTCCTCGTTCTTCTGCAGGTCGGCGAAGGCGGCGGCGATCTTGCGCTGCGCATTGTTGGCGAACGGCTTCAGGTCGACGATCATGCGGTCGGCGAGCGCCTGCTGCACATGCGGGATCGCGGCGCGCGCCGCGGCGCCGAGCAGGCCGAACGCGGCCTCGGATTCCACCGCCAGCTCGACGTCGGTCAGCCGCAGGGTCTGCGCCTCCTGGTCGAGCCGCGGACGCCCCCAGATGTGCACGGTCGCCTCGGCGCCGAGGCCGAACCAGCTGGTCTTCTCCTTGGCGCGCACCAGCAGCGAGATCAGCAGCCGATCGCCGGAGGCCGCGACGCTTGCCTGCTTGACGGTCACGTCGACCGAGCCCGAGCCGTCCTCGGGAAAGGTCTTGCCCTTGAGCTGGGCCTCGATCAACTGGGTCAGCGTCGTGAAGGACATGTCGACCGGCATTCCGATCGAGAGCCCGCCCGGCATCGGCGGCACGATCGAGAGCTTGTCCGGGAACGGACAATTCGGGGTGGTCTGGGTCTCGGTGATCCTGGTCTCGGCCTCGACCCCGATGTTGAGGATCAGCGAAGACGCATCGACCTTCGGCTGCGCCGCGATGGCGCGGATCGGCCGCAGCTCGAGCCACATCGGCGGCATCGTCGAGGTGCCACCGGTGCCCTGCAGCGGCATCGAGCGGCAGGCCTTGGTCCATTGCGCGCGCATGTTGTTCTGGAACGACGGATCGTTGCGCAGCTTGGTCTCCACCGCGGCGATCTGATCGGCGACGGTCTTGTCGATCACCGGCTTGACCTGGGCCGGTACGCTGAGCTTGACGCCGGCGGCCGACAGGCTGGAGTCGTTCAGATTGACCTGGGCCTGCAGGTTCGGCTCGATCCGCCAGGAGGCGCCGAGCTTCGGCCGCGAGGTCAGGGTGACGTTGCCCTTGATCTCACCATTGACGTTGACGTTCTTGATGTTCACCGCGCCGATCTGCTTGGCGACATTGCCGCCGAGCAGGCTGCCGAGCGCATCGGTAACCGCGCCGGTCGCTTTCGCCGACAGCGCGCCGGTGACTTTCAGCGTTCCGTTGATCGGGGTCGTCAGCGTCATCACGTCCTGCGCGCCGGCGAGCGCGATCGGTCCGCGCGAGGCGGTCCAGCCGATATCGGCATTCTGCAGGATCTGCTGCGCCGGATTGTCGGCCTTGCCGGCAAAGGTCTTCGGCGCGCCGCGCTCGGCGGCGTCGCGGATCGCCGACAGCGCGACCGAGACCTGCGCCACGATGGTCGAAGAGCGCGGCGCCGGCGGCAGCGGCGGCAAATCGGCAAGCTTGGGCGCCTGTACTGCGGCGCGCGGCGCAAGCCAGTCCATGGCCTTCAGACTGACGAGGAACGAGATCGCCACCACCGCGATGGCGAGCACGATCGTCCTCGGGCGCGTCGGCAATTGCATCATTTTCCCGGATGAAATGAACTTGACACAACTTGTACAGGCCCGCCGAGGAGGGCGCCAGTGTGGCCGGATCAAGCTGGTTTACGGGCGGAACTAGGCGCGCGGCCGCGATGGTGGCGAACAGGTTAACGATCGTAAACGCGACAACGGCCCCGGCTGGGTGCCGGAGCCGTTGTCGATGTCCTGATGTGGCCGGTTAGCGGATCGTCGTGCCGAGATCGGCGCGGCGGTCGCTCATCGGCAGCACGATCACCTTGGTGCCGACGCTGACCCGCGAATAGAGGTCCGAGACGTCTTCATTGGTGAGGCGGAGGCAGCCGGAGGAGACGTGGGTGCCGATGGTCTCCGGCGCGTTGGTGCCGTGGATACGGTAAACGGTGCCGCCGAGATACATGGCGCGGGCGCCGAGCGGATTGCCGGGGCCGCCGGTCATATGGCGCGGCAAATTGGGCTGGCGAGCGATCATCTCCGCGGGCGGGGTCCAATCCGGCCACTCCGCCTTCTTCGTGATGGTCTGGGTACCCGACCAGGTGAAACCCTCGCGGCCGACGCCGATGCCGTAGCGGATCGCCTGGCCGTTGCCGAGAACATAATAGAGGTAGGTGTGCGGGGTATCGATGATGATGGTGCCGGGGGCTTCGCGGCTCTGATAGGCGACGACCTGGCGGCGCAGGCGGGCCGGGAGCCCGGCGGAGCGGTCCTCTTCCTCGACCTGCGGCATCGACTGCACCGGCGGGGCCGCTTCGGTCTGCGGCGGCAGCAGGAACGGGAACAGCGGCAGCGGAGCGGCCGAAACGGATGTGGAGAAAGCGGCGGTCCCGATCGCCAGCGCACCGAAGGCGGCGGCGACGAAACGCGAGTTCAGCTTGATGGATTTGAACATTGTCGACCCCTGTTGTTTGCGCCTTGCGCGCTCATTTCGGCGCGTCGTTGAGGCAAAGCAGTACAGGCGAGGCGTTTCAGGACGTTTGCACGAAATCGCCAAAATGGTTTCGTGGCGTTAGGGAATTGTTTCGTGCGTGTTTCGTGGGACAGTTAACCCTCAATTGTCCCAGCTCGGGACAGAATTCCCTGGCACGCCCCTTGCTGACCCAAGGCATTGTTTCTGAATGGTGAAGAAATGGTGCAGGGGCAATCGATCGGCAATCTGCTGGATCGACAAAAAGGTTTCGGTCCGGGCTTCGACTTTCTCCGCATTGCGCTCGCGGTCTCCGTCGTCGCAGCCCATACGCCGTATATCGCGATGGGACGCATCAACGGTCCGGAGCCGTGGTACGTCTTTCTTCCGCACTATGCGGCGCTCGTGATCTTCTTTGCGCTCGGCGGCTTCCTGGTCGCGGCCAGCGGGCTGCGGCTGAGCCTGAAGGAGTTTCTCATCAACCGCGGCCTGCGGATCGTTCCCGCGCTCGCGGTCGAGATCGTGCTTTCGGCGCTGATCCTCGGGCCGATTTTCACGACCCTGCCGCTGTCGGACTATTTCACCAGCTTCGCGACCTACCGCTACTTCGGCAACATCGCCGGCCTGGTGACCTATCTGCTGCCCGGTGTGTTCACCGGCAATCCCGCGCCGGAGGTCAACTCTTCGCTCTGGACCATCCCGTTCGAATATATCTGCTACGTGATGATGATGGTGGTGATCTCCTGCGGGCTGTTGCGCAGGCCGGTGCTGATCCTGCTCGGCGCCGTCTTGCTTGTGGGCATCGGTCTTGCGCTCGACCTCACCGGCCACGGCGCAATGCCGCCGCAGCTTCCGCCCGGCGTCACCGCCACGCTGCACGACAAGATCTTCGGCGCGGGGATCTTCCTGGGGCGCGGCTCGAAATTGCTGGTCGCCTTCATCCTCGGCATGGCGATCTACCTTTACCGCTATCGCATCCCCTATGACGGACGGATCCTCGCCGCCTGTTGTGCGCTCTGCCTCGCCGTCGCCTTCATCGGGCCGGTCGACTGGATGACCCAACCGCTGCTCAACGCGACCATTTGTCCGGCGCTGGTCTACATCACCGCCTACATCGGCGTGTCGAAGGTGCCCAAGCTGCCGATCTTCTCGCGCGGCGACTATTCCTACGGGATCTATCTGTACGGGTTTCCGTTGCAGCAGGTGGTGAAGGTGTTGCTGCCGCACGGCTCGATGATCGTGCAGTTCAGCATCTCCTTCGTCATGGTGACGATGTTCGCGGCATTCTCCTGGCACTGGATCGAGAAGCCGGTGATGAAGCTGCGCAGCGGCTTCTCGTTCGTGGCGCCGCGGCGGCTTGCGGAAGCTGACGCGGCCACGAGCCCGCAAAGCATCGCGCCACTTGCTGCTGCGGCCAACGGCGTCGCGGCCGAACAGCCGGCGGCTTCCTGATGTCGCGCCCGCGAGCTTACGCCCGCATCCGCGGCAGACCCGGCCTGTCGCCTGAGATCACGGTGCGGCGATCGGCGACGGCGTGGTGGAATTGCTCGAGCGTCAGTCCGATCACCGCAAGGTCGCCTTCCTCGATCGCGCCGTCGTCGTAGCAATCGAGCGCCTCGCGCAACAGATCGTCGGCGTCGCTCATCATCTTTGCCAACTCGTCCGGCGTCTCGGCGCCACGCACCCGCGAGATCAGCGTGAGCAGATTGTCGCGATGGGTGATGTAGCGCTCGCGCTCGTCGCGCTTGAAGTAGTGGCGCAGCCAGGCGCCGGCCGAGCCGAGGCCGGAGAGCAGCAGGATGCTGGCCCAGATGTAGTCGGAATATTTCTCCAGGAAGGTGCGCTCGGTGCCGTCGATATAGGCGGCCGCGCCCTGATGCGCCGGCAACGCGGCGTCCTTGTCGGTGTCGGGCTTCTCGATCTTGGCGGCCGCCGGCGCATCGCGCGCGACCTGGAGCCGCTGCGTGAACAATTGCCGCACCAGCGCGCCGACGGTCGCCTCGTCCAGCGTGTGCTGCGCGATCAGGAGATGGTTGACGCTGACGGTCTCCACCTTGTCCTCGGGCCGTGCCGGCGACGAGGAGAAGATGCTGCCGGCGATCTCCTCCGACTCGTAGAGCGGATGCTTCTGCGCGATCGCCTCCGATACGTCGATCGGCAGGAAGCGCGGCTCGCCGCGCGCCGCGGCGGTCGCCGCGATTGCGTCCACCGTTATCTTGCTGTCGAGCGGGCCGACGGCCATGTAGGCGTCGAGCGACGGATCGCGCGCGAGATCGGCGATCTGGTTGACGGCGAATTGAGCGATTGCGACCTTGTCGGGATTGACGCCGGACTCGGTCAGGATCACGCGCAGCAGCGTGACGTTGGCCTGGGTGCGGCCGATCACCCCGACCTTGCGGCCCGCGAGATCGTCGATGCTCTTGATCTTCGGTGCGGAGCGCCGCGCGCCTTTCGCGCCCGACGGCGCCCACAGCACGACGACATTCTTGCGCAGGATCGCCGCCGACTCCGCACTGGTCGGCAGATTGAGATCGCCGCGCGCGACCGCGAGGTCGACCTTGTTGGCGGCGAACAGCGCGATGCTTTCGGCGGTGCCTTGCGTGGTGACCGGCTTCAGCCGCACCGAACTGCCGTCATGGGCAAAGGCCTGCGCGAACGCCTGCACCAGCTTGACGTCATCGCTGCCGGTCGGTCCGACCGCGATCTGCAGCGTCACCGGACGCAGCGCATAGTACAGCACGCCCGCGGCGATGCCGAACATGAGCAGGCCGGCCGCGAGAATCAGCAGCGACGAGTTTCGCCGCCTCAGTCTGCGGCGCACCGCGCCGGAGTTTTCCACTTGCTCTGACATCATACTGTCACGTTACCCGAAAAAGCGAAGGTCTGCCCTGAAAAACAACCTAACATTTCGATGACGTCATACGTTTGAAACATCCATGTCAGAACGTCGTGCGAGCAGAATCAGAATTAACGATTTGGATCTCCTGCAATGCGCATCCTCGTCGCGACCGATGCTTGGCATCCGCAAGTCAACGGCGTCGTCCGGACGCTGACCTCGCTCGCGCGCAGTGCCGAGACGCTGGGCGCCGAGATAACGTTTCTGACGCCCGACGGGTTTCGCTCGGTCGGCGTGCCGACCTATCCGGGCCTGCGCATGGCGCTGCCGAACCGCCGCGAGATCGCGCGCCGCATCGAGGAGGCCTCGCCAGACGCGATCCACATCGCGACCGAAGGGCCGATCGGCTGGATGGCGCGGGCCTATTGCCAGCGCAACAAGCTCGCCTTCACGACCTCCTACACCACGCGCTTCCCGGAATATGTCTCGGTGCGGACCGGGATTCCCGACAGCGTCGGTTACGCCGTGCTGCGCCATTTCCATGCCGCGGGGTCGATGACGATGGTCGCGACCGACTCGCTTCGCACCGAACTCGCCGAGCGCGGCTTCCGCCGGCTCGGCTTCTGGACCCGCGGCGTCGACACCAAGCTGTTCAATCCGGACCAGCCGGCAGTGCTCGATCTTCCGCGGCCGATCTTCATGACCATGGGCCGGGTCGCGGTGGAGAAGAACCTCGACGCCTTCCTGTCGCTCGATCTGCCCGGTTCCAAGGTCGTGGTCGGCGACGGTCCACAGAAGGCGGCGCTGGAACAGAAGTACACGGACGCGATTTTCCTTGGCGAGAAGAAGGGCCAGGATTTGACCTCGCATCTCGCCGCTGCCGACGTCTTCGTGTTCCCGAGCCTGACCGACACTTTCGGCGTCGTGCAGCTCGAGGCGCTGGCCTGCGGCACGCCGGTCGCCGCATTCCCGGTCACCGGGCCGAAGGACGTCATCGCGGATCACCCGATCGGCGCCATCGACAATGATTTGCGCGCGGCCTGCCTGCGCGCGCTGACGATGTCGCGCGAGACCTGCCGCAATTTCGCGTTGGAGCGTTCCTGGGAAAACAGTGCGCGTCAGTTCATCGGCAATCTGGCCACGTTGCAGCCGAGCCGCGCGCCGCGGCCCGCCCGCCGCGTCGCCGGCCGCAGTGCGGTTCCGAATTAACATCTCAATCGAACGAAAGCAGACGAGAAACGATCTATGGCTGACATCATCAAGCTGGGCGCCGACCGTTCCATGGACTTCGACCGCGAGACGGTCGAGCAGGCCTACGACCGCTGGGCGCCAATCTACGACCTCGTGTTCGGCGGCGTGTTCAGCAAGGGCCGGCAGGCCGCGATCCAGGCCACCAACAAGATCGGCGGCCGGGTGCTCGAGGTCGGTGTCGGCACCGGCATTTCGCTGCCGCTGTACGGCCAGAACGTCCGCATCTTCGGCACCGACATCTCGGAAGCGATGCTGGAGAAGGCCAAGAAGCGCGTCACCGAGCAGGGCCTGAAGAATGTCGAAGGCCTCGCGGTGATGGATGCCGAGAAGCTCGAATTCCCGGACAATTCGTTCGACGTGGTGATGGCGCAATACGTGCTGTCCGCCGTGCCGAACCCGGAAGCCGCGATGGACGAGTTCGCCCGCGTGGTGCGCCCCGGCGGCGAGCTGATCATCCTGACCCGCGTCAGCGCCGATGCCGGCGTGCGCCGCTTCATCGAGCAGACGCTGCAGCCGGTGGTGCGTCCGCTCGGCTTCCGCACTGCCGAATTTGCCTGGTCGCGCTACACCAAATGGCTGGCCGGCACGAAGGGCATGGAGCTCGCCGAGCGCCGCCTGATCCCGCCGCTCGGCCATTTCTCGCTGGTGCGTTTCCGCAAAGTGGACGTGGCGAAGGCGGCCTGAGGAGGCCGCCGCAGCCGGCCGCCGGGGTGAGGTGGCGCACAGCGCCCTTCAGACCGGGCGGCCAGGCTGCCAATCCTCGACCCCGAGCCCGGTTTCGCGGCTTCTCTTGGGGATGGGGCGAGATCTCCGGTTGCGTCAAGGCGTCGCTCCGCATCGTTATATGTCATTATGATGATGTCACACGCGCTACATCGAATCCCTGTAAACCCTGTTCCGAAAGATGTTGGGGGAACCAATGATCAAGAATTTCCTGCAAGAGCTGCGTACCCAGCGCTGGGATGACCACCGCTACTATCATCACAGCCGGATCAACCAGAGCCTGCACTTCGTCAGCGCCCTGAGTTTCGTATTCGCCTATGTGATGCTGTACTTCGATCCGATGGTGTCGGCGCTGGTCGGCTGGCTGGTCTCGATGACCTCGCGCCAGGCCGGTCACTTCTTCTTCGAGCCGAAGGGCTACGACCACGTCAACCACGCGACCCACGAGCACAAGGAAGACATCAAGGTCGGCTACAATCTTCAGCGCAAGGTCGTGCTGATGGCGATCTGGGCGTTGTCGCCGATGGTGCTGTACTTCGATCCGACCCTGTTCGGCCTGTTCAAGCCGTGGGTCACGATGGGCGACTTCACCCGGCAGGTGGCCAAGATCTGGCTCGCGGTCGGCGTCGGAGGCTTGCTGTTCCGCACCGTGCACCTGTTCTTCATCCGCGACATCGAGACCGGCCTGGTCTGGATGACCAAGATCATCACCGATCCCTTCCACGACCTGAAGCTCTATCACAAGGCGCCGCTGTTCCTGATGAAGGGCGAGCTGATCGATCCGGGCCTCGAGAAGCACGTCAAGCACGCTGCCTGATCGTTTGATCCCTCAACGTCTTCTTGAATTGCGTCATGCCCGGGCTCGTCCCGGGCATCTACGTCTTGGGACTGCTGTGAAGAGACCCGGCCGAGCTGCTCGCCACAATGGGACTGCGCTCCCTCTCCCGCCTGCGGGGGAGGGCTGGGGTGGGGGTGTCACCGCGAGTCGGAGTCCTGGTGTGGAGAGAGCCCTCACCCGGATCGCATCTGGCGATGCGCTCCGGCCTCTCCCGCAAGCGGGAGAGGCGAAGGAAGGGCATAGATGTGTCGGGGTAGCTGAGGCCTCAGCGCCCGAACTTCGCGGCGGCCATCTCTTTCAGGATCTGCCGCTTGATGTTCTTGTTGGTGAGGCCGTCCTGATGCCACCACCAGCTGTCGCGCTTCATCTTCTCGGCTGCGGCGACGAAGCGCTCGGTGACTTCGGCGAAGTCGGCGTCGGTGTAGTTCAGCGTGAAGATCAGGCGGCCGGTGCCGACCCAGCTCAGGGCCAGGCCCTCGGCCCGCAGATAGTATTGCAGCATCCAGTTGTAGCGGGACGGCTCGGTGTAATAGACCGTCCAGATCGACGAGATGTTGCCGACGCGAACCGGCAGGCCCTGCGCGGTGAGGCGGTCGTTGAGCGCCTTGGCGCGGCCGTTCCAGGTCTCCTCCAGCCCGTTGTAGATCGAGCGGAAGTTCGGGCTGGCGAGCCGGCTCAAGAACTCGTCCATCGACGTCATGACGTAGGGATGCGAGTTGAAGGTGCCGCGGGCGAAGCAGACGTCGGCCGGACGGTCGTCGCGGAAGCGCCGCATCAGATCCTTGCGGCCGCAGACCACGCCGACCGGCAGGCCGCCGGCGAGGCTCTTGCCGTACGTCACCATGTCGGCCTTGACGCCGAAATATTCCTGGGCGCCGCCGGCGGCGAGACGGAAGCCGACGAACACCTCGTCGAAGATCAGGACGATGCCGCGCTCGGTGCAGACCTCGCGCAGCTGCTTCAGCCATTCGGTATAGGCGGCGCGGTCGTATTTCGAGGAGCGCGACGAGTCCACCAGCGCCGAATCGCCGGGCGCGTTGGAATTCGGATGCAAGGCCTGCAGCGGGTTGACCAGCACGCAGGCGACGTCCTTGCGCGTGCGCAGCACGTGCAGCGTCTTCTCCGACATCTCGGCGAGGGTGAAGGTCTCGTGCGGCGATACCGGATTGCCGACGCCGGGCTGCACGTCGCCCCACCAGCCGTGATAGCTGCCGGCGAAACGGACCAGGCGCTTGCGCTTGGTGTGGTAGCGCGCCAGCCGCACCGCCTGCATCACGGCCTCGGTGCCGGACATGTGGAACGAGACCTCGTCGAGGCCGGAGATATCGCAGAGCCGCTTGACGTTGTCGGCGATGACAGGGTGGTAGGGGCCGAGCACAGGCCCGAGTGCCTGCGCGCGCTTCTCACCCTCGGCGATGCACTCCTTGTAGAAGTCGTTGCCGAAGATGTTGACACCGTAGGACCCGGTGAGGTCGTAGGACACATTGCCGTCGACGTCGGTGACGGTGACGCCGCTGGAGGCCTGCATGAAGGCCGAGGTGCTGAGATGCTCGCGGACCAGGCGGCTGTATTGGAACGGCACGCGGTAGGTCTCGGTGAACTGCAGGTCGGAGATGCGGTCCGAGACCTCGGCGGTCAGTGCGCGGCCCTTGGGGTAGCGATCCTGGTAGAGGCCGGCGAGGCGGAAGAAGCCGTCCTGGCGCTGCATCGCGACCTCCGGCGGTGCGCCGTCGGAGCGGAAGAAATCGTCGATGTCGAATTCGTATTTCGGCAACATGCGCGCCACCATCTTGGACATCTTGGAATGTCCGGCCAGCGAGCGGTGCTTGGCCCGCGACAGCGCGATGCGGGCCTGAATTTTGGGGAAAGCTGCGGCGGCGCCGGCGAGCGCGGCGGCGGACAGCGAGAGAATCGGAAGGGATGTTTCCATGACAGAAGCGCTAGCCTCGGCACCTAACAGATTCATGACAGTCAAGGGCCTGATCTCGGCATTCACCCAGCAGGAAGACCTCAATTTCCTGCTCACCAACCGGATTCCGCGCGCCGCGATCACCCGCTTCATGGGCTGGTTCTCCAAGGTCGAGAACCCCTTGGTGCGCGACGTTTCGATCGCGCTCTGGAAGCTGTTTTCCGACCTCGATCTGTCGGAGGCGAAGAAGACCGAGTTCAGGAGCCTGCACGACTGCTTCACCCGCGAGCTCAGGCCCGGCCTGCGCCCGGCCGCGGCCGACCCCGCCATCATCGCGAGTCCGTCGGACGCGATCATCGGCGCGCATGGCCGGATCGAGGACGGGCAGTTGTTCCAGGTCAAGGGCGCGCCCTATTCGCTGCTCGATCTGCTGGGCGATGCCGCGCTCGTCGAGCAGCACCGCAACGGCCGCTTCGTGACGCTGCGGCTGACCTCGAGCATGTATCACCGCTTCCATGCGCCCTATGATCTCAGCATCGACAAGGTGACGTTCATTCATGGCGACGTCTGGAACGTCAATCCGATCGCGCTGAAGCGGGTCGAGCGTCTGTTCTGCAAGAACGAGCGTGCGGTGCTGCGCGCAAAGCTGTCGACCGGCGAGCCGCTGACGCTGGTTCCAGTCGCCGCGATCCTGGTGGCGAGCCTCCGTCTGCATTTCCTCAATCGCACGCTGAATGCGCAGACCCGAGGTCCGGTCGATTTCTCCTGCGACGCGCATGTGAAAAAGGGCGACGAGCTCGGCTGGTTCGAGCATGGTTCGACCATCATCGTGCTCGCACCCGACAATTTCGAATTCTGCGACAATGTCGCGGAAGGAATGCGGATCAAATGCGGCGAGCCGCTGCTGCGAAAGCCTGCCATCTGATCTCGCTTTTTTCGCCGCATAACTTTATACTGGTGTGATCGTCACGCGACGAAATTCAAAATCGCAAACCTTCGGGACTTATGATGGCGCGGACGCCTGTTCTGGCGGCGGGAGGCATTGTGCTGCGGCGGGAGACACCGCCGCGCTTTGCCGTCGTGCGCCTGCGCAAGCGCAATGAGTGGGTGCTGCCCAAGGGCAAGCTCGACGACGGCGAGACGCCGCGCGCTGCCGCCGAGCGCGAAGTGCTGGAAGAAACCGGCCACGCCGTCGAGGTGCACGAATTCCTGGGCACGCTGGTCTACGAATCCGGCGGCCGCTTCAAGGCCGTGCACTACTGGCGCATGGATGCCGGCGGCAAACCCGTGCGCGAGTTGATGAACGACATCCGCGAGGTCGACTGGTTGCCGCTGGAGGCCGCGCTCGAACGGCTGTCGCGCGGCTATGAGCGTGCGTTCCTGGAAAATGTCGGGCCGATCGCGCTACAGGCTGCGGCGGCCGCGGAGAGCGAGCGGCGAGCCCGCCTGCGTGCCGCAGCCGCCGAACGGCGGAAGCTCCGGCAGGCCGCGGAGGCGCCGACGGTGGAGACGCCGGTCGTTGATCCTCCGGACACGGCGGACGTACCGATGGTCGCGGAGACGCCGCCCGCCGTCGCGCAGCCGACGGCGTTGGAAGCCTCACAGGCTCCGCTCGTCATAGAGATGCCGGTGGTCGAGGTCACGCCCGTCGCAGAGACGCCGGCCGAGATTGCAGACGAAGCGGATGTCCAGGCCACCGCGCCACAAGACGTCGCGTCGGACGACACAGCCTCGGAGACCGACCAAGCGGTCGCAGCGGAGCAGACGGTCGAGGCGGCTGTGTTGGCGGAGGCGCCGACATTTGAACACGAGATCGAGCCCGGCGGTGCGCTGCCTCAGACGATCGTGCGCAAGAACCTGCTTGCGCGCGTGCGCGACTGGCTGCGCCGCGCGGCCTGACGCCACGCGGCAGATACCACGATCAATTCCGGCGTTTTTCCTTGGGCGGCGGCTTTGCAGGCCTTGCCGGCGGCGGCCGTCGTTGCAGGAGACCGGGACGTGCCTGCACACCGGGCCGCAGGAAGCCGGGCAGCCGGCCGCCCGGTGCGGCCTGCTGAACGCCTGGCCGCATTTGACCCTGCACAGGCGGCATCGCGCCCTGGCGCGGAATGACGGGCTGACCCGGCGGGCGAACGCCGGGCGGCTGTTGCGGCCGTCCCGGCTGCAGGCCGCCTTGCCGCGCAGCAGGTTGTCCGCCGGGCTGCGGCGCGGCGCCTTGGCGAGCAGGTTCTTGGCGTCCAGGTTGCTGACCTGCTGGCTGTTGTTGCCCGGCTGGCGTCGGCCCACCCGGAGTATGCGGCAGCGCCGTGCCGCCGGGCTGGCCGGGCAAAGCGTGCTGCTGCGTGCCCGGCTGCTGCGAACCTTGCCGGCCCGGTGCGCCGGGTTGCTGCCGCTGGCCGGGACGGTTTTGCTGGCCGGGCTGTTGCTGCAATTGGCCCGGACGGTTCTGTTGACCCGGCTGCTGCGGCGCATTGCGGTTCTGGCCGGGCAGGCCGTTCTGGCGCTGCGGGTTCGGCTGCACCGGCTGGCCGCGGTTCGGATAGGGCGCGCGCGGGTTGTTGCGACGGAAGTCAGGATTGGCGCGGCGGAAGTCGCGTTGTTCGGTCACGACCTGGCGGCCCAGCGTCTGTGCCGAATGCACCTGGCGCACAAAACCCTGGTCGCGCGCGACCTGCTGCGGCGAGATCGTCAGCGGCACCGCGGCGAAGCGCGCACCGCCGGTGCCGGCACGGATCGCAAAGCCGCTCGCGCCGCGCGTCAGCACGCCGAGCGAGGCGCCGCTGCGGTCGTGCACCTCGATGCGTCCGACATGGCCGTCGGCGTCGGGATAAAGCTTGATGCCGACATTGTCGCTGGTCGCGGTGGCACCTTCAGGTATCTCGACGAGACCAGTGGTGCCGCGGATGCCCAGCGTCGCGGTCGGCGTCGAGATCCGCATGTCGCCGGTCTTGGCGACCGCGGCGGCGACGAACGCCGCCGATCCCTTGGCGACATCGAACAGCGCGTTGTTCTGCGCACCGCCGTCTTCATAGACGTAATTGTCGATCGTGATCCTGGTGTTGGCACGCAGGTTGAACGTGGTGCCGTCGTTGAAGGTGATGCCGAGCGATGACGTCGCCGCGGTCGAGACGTCGTCATTTGCGAAGATGTCGTCGCGGATTTGCAGCGGCGTCGTGGTGTTGTTGCGCGTGACGGTCGCGCTGCCGGTCAAGGTCGCGACGTTACCGATCGGCTCGGGTGCCGCGGCCTGCGGCGTGGCCGTCGGCGCTGCCGTTGCGGGCGCCACCGGAGCAGGTGCAGCCGGCGTTGTGGCAGGAGCTGGAGCGGGCGCGGGGGATTGCGCGGGCTGGGCCTGCGCCAGCTGCGTCAGCTCGGGTGCCGCGACGGCCTGCGCGCGCCAGCCGGTCACGACGCCGACACCAAGCAGAAGCGCGAAAGCAAGCCTGCGCCGCATCACCACCAATTCCCGGGAAAGACTTGAACGGACTTTTGGGCGGACCCTTCGAACGGATCGTCAATTGAGCCGCGTCCGGCTGAATGCCGAATGAACGATTCGGCCATCATGTGATGGCGGGTCGGCGCAATCAAGCACCGCGCCTCTCAGCCAGGCACGGTGCTCGCTGGTATCGACGGGATTTTTGTTCAGCCGCGCTTGTGCGGGGTGATGCTGAGCGGCTTGCCCGGCTTGGTCGCGGGCGCATAGCTCGCCGGCTGAGCGGTGGTCGCCGGTGGCACGTAGTGGAACACCGCCTTGCAGCCGTCGCTGAGCAGCGCGCGCTGGCGAACCATGCAGGCCGTCACCCGATCGACGTCGGGAATTTCCGAGCTGCACAGCCGCATCGCATCGCCGGTGCACATCTGCTGCTGCTCGTCGGTGTAGGCATGGGACGCCGAGGTCATGAGGCCGAACGCGATCGCGGCGGCGGCGACGAGCTTGCCGTGGCGAAGTGCGGATGCAGTGAAAGCCATGATGTCCCCCTTGAGATCGCGCCGAAGCAGCGCGTTGACGGGGCGATCAGTAGGGACGCTTGGTTTCAGTACGGCTTCGTCGCGCGGGCGAAATGGTTTCGTCGTGCGGCGCGTCGGTTTGGTTAACCAGCCTGGGCCGTCGCCGTCCCTCCCTCGAGCGCAAGCACGGCGTTGCGTTCGGCTTCCGGCATGGCGCGGACGCGGCGCCGGCCGATGATGCGCATCGCCGCGAACCCGCCGAGGAAAACGACGATCTTGCTCACCATGCCGTAGATCGGCATCACCACGGCCCATGTCGCCACATCGCAGGTCAGCGCGACGAACGCGTTCACCGCCGCGGAGACGAACATCAGGCCTGCCCAGGCATAGCCGACCTTGATCGCGACATCGGGCACGACGGTCCTCGCAATCTCGGGCAGATAGCGATTGAGCCATCCTGGCTTGAGCATCACACAGCCTACGACCGCGTAGATCACGCTCGGCTTGATCAGCACGAAGCGCGGGTCGTGGGTGAGCAGCGTTGCGCCGCCCGCGGCGACGACCAGGAACAGGCTCAGCCATTCCATCACGTCGATTCGCTTGCCGCGGACGAGCTGGATGCCGATCTGCGCGACGCCGAACGCGACGCCGAGGCCGACCGAGAGCGCAGTGCTGTGCGTCGTCAGGAACAGGATGAGAAACACCAGGGTCGACGCCAGGTCGAGCAGCAGCAGCCGGGCGGCATGGAGGAAATTCTTCATCGGTCGTTGAACTCCACGTCGCTTAAGAGATGACACCGGGATGCAAGGCGGGGGCGAACTTGTTGATCAGCGGCAGGATCAGAAATGGCTGCGCATTGAACAGCAGATGGGTGAGCCAGGCCGGCGTGAGCGAGCCATGGCGCATCCGGAGCGCGAACAATATCGCGCCGAAGGCTACCATGACGATGCTCCAGGCCACGCCGAGCGCGATGACATGGTTGGCCCCGAAGATCAGGCTGCCGACCAGCCAGATCGCGACATCATGCCAGCCGACCCGACGTAGCCAGGCCACCAGGAGCCCGCGATAGAGGACCTCCTCGCATAACGGCGACGTAATCACGAAAACCAGCAGATAGACTGCGGTCGTGTACGGGCTGTGCAGATTGATCCGGACGCCCGGCCCGCCGCCGCCGAGGGCATGCGACAGCCAGTGTGTGGCGGCCGGGGCGCCATAGACCGCGATCACCAGCCCGACGAGGCTCGCCGCCGCGGCCGGCCATGTCAGCCGGCGAAAGATGAAGACGTCGCGGCGCATGCCCCGTCGCTGCGACCAGAACCAGGCCGCGACCACCGCAATCCAGCTGCCGGCGACGTAGCACAACATCCCGAGCAGCCGAATATTGGCCGGTGTCGGCAGATCGACGTAGCCCTGATCCTGGAGTTGCCAGATCACCAGCGCCAGCATGGCCGCGGTGGTCAGGATCACCGCCAGTCCGACCGGTGCCAGCACGATTGCAAGGACAACCGCGCCTTCGCGCCAGCCGCCGCGGCCCGCGGGGGTCCAGAGCCCGGCGGGTTGGACCGAGCCGTCTCGTACAGCCTCACTCACCTGGATGCCTCGAATCCCTGTCGTTCGGGCCCAGTCAGGCAGATCGCGCGGCTTCGCGCCTATCGAATTTCGAAATCGAGGAACGATTTGTCAGTCTGACGGGGCGATTTCCGTCGCGCCCGCGATCCGCCGGCGGAATTCGGTCGGCGTCAATCCGGTCTCAGCCTTGAAGGCGCGGTTGAACGGCGCCAGCGACTGGAACCCGGCATCGAGCGCGATCGTCAGCACCGGCACTTCGGTCTGGCCTGGATCGGCGAGCGCCGCCTTGGCCTCGTCGAGGCGATACCGGTTGACGAAGGCGTTGAAGTTGCGGTGGCCGAGCCCGTCATTGATCAGGCTGCGCAAGCGGTACTCCGGCAGGCCAAGCTTGACCGCGAGGACGCCGATGCTCAACCCCTCCTGCCGGTAGGCCCGTTCGGTCGTCATCAGATATTTAAGGCGGTTGAGCGCGGCGTGGTCCGCCGCCGTCAGGTCAACATTGCCAAGCGAGCGCGCCATTTGGGTGGCCTGATCGCTTCCGCCAGCGCCGGCCACGGCCGGCTCGCTCTCGGGCGGATCGAACAGCATCATCCAGACCGAGATCAGCGCGAAGGCGCCGAGGCCGAGCGCGTGCGCGAGGCTGTTGGCCCGGATCGGGATCGCGGCAAGCCCGGCGCCCGCGCCCAGCATCATCTGCAGGCTGATGCCGATGATCAGCGCGACCAGCAGCCGGCCGCGCGCGGTGGCGATGGCCTTGCGCCAGCCCTTCGGAATCTGCGCCATGGCGAGCAGGGCGCAGGCGATCGTCGTCAGCGCCAGCAGGCGGCCGCAGGTCGCCGCGAGGCCCGGCCAGCCGGTCGAGCCGCTGAAAGTGACGACGCCGATGCCGGCGACGACCGCCCACATCACGCCATGCCAGGGCCGCAGCACAAAATGCGCGTCGAAGATCATGCGCGCCCACAGCCACAGGATGACGGGAGAGCTCATGCCGAGTGCGACAAAGGGCGAGCTCCAGCCGAACGACCAGGTGGGAAAGAACGGCGCCGTCGAGATCGCGTAGGCCGCACCTGCCACGCCTAGCGCGGCACCAAGGCTCGCCGCGCGGTGCACGGCGGTGTAGCGCAGCAGCAGGACGGCGCAGACCACCAGGAACAGCCCGACCACCGCACCGCGGAGGCCGAGATCAAGAGCCGTCAACGCCATCTGGTGCCGCTCCCGTGAGATTCATTGCGTCGGGAGATTATACCGTCTCGGATGCTCCGGATGAAGCGGGCATCAACGGCCGATGTCCGCTGGGCCGGGGGTGAGGCAGCGGACATCGGGCATCGAGAACGCGCGTTGAGCTAGCCGGCGCGCTTCCAGGTCTGGCCGCCGCAGAACATGCCGCCAAAGGCGCAACCCTGCACCCGCATCGCATTCGGGCCCTTCATCGCGATGGTCGAGTCGTAATTGCGGCCGGAGTCGGGGTCGTGGATGCGGCCGCTCCATTTGCTGCCGGCGGGCTTCATGTTGATCAGGATCTGCTCGCCGCTTTTCTCCGAGTAGCCGCAGAGGTTGGCGCCGCATTGCTCGACGCGGACATTGCCCTTGTTCTCCTCGGTGGCCCAGATGCCGATCGGTCCGGTCGGCGCGGGCTCTGGGGCTGCGGTGATCGGCGCAGGCTGCGGCGCGGGCTGGGTGGCGGCGACCGGAGCCGGCGCCGGCGCAACGGGTGTGGCCTCGACCGGTGCAGGAGCGGCGGTCGCGACCGTTGTGGTCGGGGCGGGCGGCGGAGGAGGCGGCGACACATCGGCCGTCGCGGGGGCTGCCGATTGCTGGTCCTGCTGCGCGGTGGCCGGCACGCGATAGCGCGTATGGCGAGGCGAAGACGGCGGCGGGGGCGGCGGCGTGTCGGACGCGGCATAGTCATCGTCGTCGTCCTTCTTCGAACCGAGACCCTTCATGTTGATGTCGCCGATATTGCCGTTGTAGCCCGGCGCGACGATGCGGATGCAGGACAGCGCGTTGCAGTTGCGCGGCGCTTCGACATGGATGCGCTGGCCGTCGATCTGGAAGGTGATGCCGGCCCCGCCGGCATGGGCTGAGGTGGTCGCCATCAGCAGGGCGGCGATCGCAACGAGCTTCTTCATGACAGTCTCCCCTGAATGTTGAGCGGCGTGTGCCGGGTTGCATCGGATGATGCCCGGAAGCTACGCGCCGCCAGCGCCGGCTTCCGTGATGTGCATCACGCTCCGGGCGGTCGCGGGACGGCTGCCACGGTGACTCAGATCACGGCGCCGCGAGCGGCTCCCGGCTAGCGTCGGCCTGACATCCGGGAGACTCCCATGACGCGCTTTTCGCTGCTCGCCGTGCTGATGCTGCTCGCTTCGTCGGCCCATGCCGGCAGCGGCATCTCGTTCTCGGTCGGCGGCCATCGGATCCATATCGAATCCACGCGGTGCCGCTCGCTGTCCTGCGTCTCGGTCTCCGGCGTCTCCAGGCGCGACGGCCGCGATGAGAATTATGATGCGCCAAAGCCGGTCAAGGCGCCGGCGACGACGGCGGTGATTGCCGCCGCGCCGGTCGCAAGCGCCGTGCTTCCACCGCTTGCTCCGTCTGCCGCGCCGGCGATCGTGGAGAAGCCCGCCCCGGTCGCAGCCGCCCCGGTCGCAGCGCCGCCGGCACCCCCGCCACGGCCCGTTGTCGCGGCTCCGGTGCCACTGCTTGCGCCACTTCCGGTCGCGGCGCGCGAGCCCGCGCCTGCGGCGCCGCCGCGCCAACGCGACGACGAGCCGGCCGAGGCGCCGGTCGGCGATTGGCAGACCGAGGCCGACGGCCTGGTGCGGATCCGCAGCTGCGGCACGGCGCTGTGCGGCTATGTGCTGGACAAGTCATCACGCGATCTCGGCGAAGCCGTGCTGATCAACATGAAGCCGAAAAAGGACACGCAGTGGAGCGGCACCGTCTACAGCGCCGGCAGCGGCAGCACCTATTACGGCACGATGCGGCTGAAGGGGATCGACACGCTGCGGGTCGAGGCGTGCGCGCTCGGCCGCTTCTATTGCACCGGCGCCGACTGGCTCCGCGTCTCGCGCTCGCCGCGCCGCGTGTTCACCGAGCGGCGGGACCAATCCGAACCGCGGTCATGAGCGCGCAAATGTCCAATTTGTAACCGGCCGGCTTCGAACCCGCAGCCTCATCGCGCGCGACCGACAGGTGTCAGTGCAAGCGATGGAGGCAAGCATGAAACGCGTGAGTCTGATGGCGCTCTTGCTGGTCGGCGGCGTTGCCGCCGCCCATGCCGATCAGGACATCTGGACCAACATGCTGAAGCAGAGGCGCGGCGACGACGCGCTGCATGTCGACCATGCGTATTGCGATGCGCAGTTTGGCGCACCGCAGAACGGCTCGCCGACGTCACGGCCCTACAAGAACTGGATGCGCGCCCGCGGCTGGCGCTTCTCGCACACGATCCGCGAGCGGCAGAGGACGGATGACGGTTATCCCGATCCCGACAATCCCGGCCTCGTCTGCCACGATTTTACGATCGGCAGCGTCACCGGCTCGAGCTGCTCGAATTTCTGACGGCTCAAATCTGGACGCGAACCATCGACGCAAAGCGCCCGGCGGGGCGGCCGCCGGGCGCGGAGACTTCAGGGCTGATCGAATGTCTAGAAGACGCCGAGGATGATGGCGCCGACGAAGGCTAACGCGATGTACGCGGCCACAATGCTCAGCTTGCTCAGCACAGGACTCGCGAAATCCATTGGGAAGCTCCCTTGGTTCACAACGCTGCCCGCATTAACGCCGACGCTAGCAAGTGGTTCCCGGCCGAAAAAGTCAGTGGTCCTGTCCAGGTCGACCTTCGGCAGCCATGCCGCGTTCCGCGGTGCGGTCAAAGCAATGGCGGATCAATATGTTGATCGGCCCTCAAATAAATCCGTGAAACGCGCTCGCCGAACCCAGGGGCGGCCAGGCTCCGATTGGTTGCGCTGATTCTATTGCGGCGCGCGTTGGCGTGATGTGGCGTGACCTTCGAGGGTGAATTCTCCAACGTCACGTCATCGTATGGCAGCAGGGTCGTCGTTCGCTCCACCTGGTCATCACGAGAAACCAAGCTCGGCGACGCGCGATCGCGCTGCCGGGTTCCATCGCATGGTTAAAAACACATGAAATCAATGCGTTGAAGAGTCTTTAATTAAATTCGCAGAACCTGCGCGGCATGACGCGTGGAGTTCGTTTGTATCTCGTCGGCTCCCTTGTCCTTGTTTCGCTGGCTGGTTGCAGTCGCGGTCTGTTTCAGACTGCCGAGCGCGAGCCGTGGCGGGCCGAGGCAGAGGCCGCATGCCTGAAATCCGGCGCGGTCAAGGAAAGCGCCGACCTCGTCCGTATCGATCCGATCTCGGGTCCCGGCGCCTGCGGCGCCGAGTTCCCGCTCAAGGTCGCTGCACTCGGCGAAAGCAATTCGGCTTACGGATTTGCCGACGATCTGCGGCCGCCGGCGCCGGTCGGCAACCAGCCGCGCTGGCCGATCAACCCGCCGCAGCAGCAGGCGCCGTATTCCAGCCAGGCTGTGAGCCAGCCGGGCTATGGCAACCAGCCGGGCTATGGCGGCCAGTCGGGCGGACCGATCTCGCTCTCCGCTCCCGGCGTCGCGCCGCAACAGGACGAGATCGATCTGCCGCCCGAGGGCACGCCCGACGCGCGCGGCGGCCAACCCTATTACCCCGGCCTGCCGTCCCGTTCACAGCGCGACAGCGCCGCCGGATCGTATTCGCCGGCGCCCTATTCGCAGCAGCCGCCGGCCGAAGCGCCGCCGCCGCGGCTCGGCCCATCGAACGGCAGCGCGATTGCCGCGGTCGGTCCGGTGGCCGTGAAGCCGGCCGCGACCCTGGCATGCCCGATCGTCTCGGTGCTGGAGCGCTGGCTCGCCGATTCCGTGCAGCCGGCAGCGCAGCGCTGGTTCGGCGCGCGCGTCGTCGAGATCAAGCAGATTTCGGCCTATTCGTGCCGCGGCATGAATGGCAATCCGCATGCGCACATCTCCGAACACGCGTTCGGCAATGCGCTCGATATCGCCGCCTTCACGCTGGCCGACGGCCGCCGCATCGTGGTGAAGGATGGCTGGAAGGGGCTGCCGGAGGAGCAGGGCTTTCTGCGTGACGTGCAGGGCGGCGCCTGCCAGCATTTCAATACGGTGCTGGCGCCGGGCTCCAACGTCTATCACTACGACCACATCCATGTGGACCTGATGCGCCGCGCCAGCCGCCGCATCATCTGCGAGCCGGCGGCCCGCTCCGGCGAGGAGGTCGCCGCCCGCGCCGCTGGCCGCAACCCCTATGCAGCGCGCGATCCTTATGCCACAGGATCGCTTGGCGGCAGAAAGCCGGCTGCGCCCCGGGGCAAGCCCGGGGTCAACGAAGAAGACGAATTCGCCGACGAATAGGGCGCACGTCCGTATTTCTACTGGGTGGCACCGTGCCAACGGTGGCCATTATTTGCTGCTTATGCTCGCCGAGCCGGGGCATCCTCGGCCGGTTCTGGGGGACAGCTTTGCAAGACGCGCCGATCATTCTCGTCATCGAAGACGACCGTGACCTGCAGATGATGGTCGAGGACGCCCTGCGGGACGGCGGCTTCGAGCCTGCGATCGCGCCCTCCGGCGAGGAAGCGCTGACGCTGCTGAAGGCGTTCCAGACCAAGTACAGCGCGCTCGTCACCGATATCCGTTTGCTCGGCCGGCTCGACGGCTGGCGCGTGGCGCGCGGCGCCCGCGAGATCGATCCGTCGTTCCCGGTGCTCTACATCACCGGCGGCGGCGGCGACGAGTGGCCGACCAGGGGCGTGCCGGACAGCGTGCTGCTGCAAAAGCCGTTCTCGCCCGATGAACTGGTCGCAGCCGTGGGCAAGCTGCTCAAGGGCGCGGCGCCGGTCTGACGACGGGTCCGGGCCCGGCGCTTATTCTGTCTCTATGCGATCCCCGGGCCGTCCGTCTCGCATTCATACATCCGCGCGCTCATCTTCCCGGGCTGCGATCTCCGGTGCTAGACGTTGCGTCAGTTTTCGTCAGCACGGGGATCCACCATGGCTTTGGAAAAGGTCGCGCTCGTCACCGCGGGCGGCAGTGGCATGGGAGCGGCCGCGGCGCGGCGGCTGGCGGCCGACGGATTCCGCGTCGCGATCCTGTCCTCGTCGGGCAAAGGCGAGGCGCTGGCCAACGCGCTCGGTGGCCTCGGCTTCACCGGCTCGAACCGATCGAATGACGACCTCAAGCGCGCCGTTGACGGCGTGATGGCGCGGTGGGGCCGCATCGATGCGCTGGTCAACAGCGCCGGCCACGGCCCGCGCGCGGCAGTGCTCGAATTGACCGACGAGCAGTGGCACACCGGCCTCGACATCTATCTGATGAACGTGATCCGCCCGACGCGCCTGGTCGCGCCGATCATGCAGGCGCAGAAGTCCGGCGCGATCGTCAACATCTCCACCGCCTGGGCGTTCGAGCCGAGCGCGATGTTCCCGACCTCGGCGGTGTTCCGCGCCGGCCTCGCCGCATTCACAAAGTTGTTCACCGACAGCACCGCCGCCGACAATGTGCGCATGAACAATTTGCTGCCGGGCTGGATCGACAGCCTGCCGCAAACCGACGCGCGGCGCGACAGCGTGCCGATGAAGCGCTACGGCAAGATGGACGAGATCGCGGCGACGATTTCCTTCCTCGTCTCCAAAGGCGCCGGCTACATCACCGGCCAGAACATCCGCGTCGACGGCGGATTGATGCGGTCGGTTTGATGCGATCAGCGCAGTCACTAGCGTCTCCAAACATTCGGCGTCGTCCCGGCGAAGGCCGGGACCCATAACCACAGGGTTGTGTTGTTAGAGACAGCTGTGGCCCCAGCGTTGCGCAACAATCGGCTTCGGTGGTTATGGGTCCCGGCTTTCGCCGGGACGACAGCGGAGGTGTGTCTGGCTTCGCGTGCTCGCTTATATCGTCGCTGTCGTGACCGCTGTGCCAACAATTGCGTCCACACGCTGCATATCCAAGTCCAAGCCACGCCCGTCACAATTGTGACGACGGCAGATTGCATCTCGCGTGATGACAAACTGAAATCGCGGGACTAGCCTTCCTCCAAATCAAACATTCGGGAGGAATGGTATGCCAGACGCAGCGGTTGCAGCACGCGCTTCGGACTCCACGCAGCGCGGAACCACGCAGCAGGTCGACGTCGCCGTGGTCGGCGCCGGTTTTGCCGGTCTCTATCTGCTGCATCGGCTGCGCAAGGCCGGCTTGTCGGCGGTCGCGCTGGAAGAGGGCGGCGACGTCGGCGGCACCTGGTACTGGAACCGATATCCCGGCGCGCGCTGCGACATCCAGACCATCGACTACAGCTACACCTTCGATCCCGAGCTCGACACCGCCTGGACGTGGTCGGAGAAATACGCCACCCAGCCGGAAATCCTGCGCTATCTCGGCTTCGTCGCCGATCGCTACGATCTGCGCCGCGACATCCGTTTCGGCACCAAGGTGACGAAGGCGACTTGGGACGATAACAGCGAGCGTTGGAATATCGCGACCAACAACGGCGATGTCTCCTGCCGCCACTACATCATGGCGACCGGCTGCCTTTCGGCGCCGAAGCCGCCGGAGATCGACGGCGTCGAGGATTTCAAGGGCGAGATCTATTTCACCGGACGTTGGCCGCATGACGGCGTCGACCTCAAGGGCAAGCGCGTTGCCGTGATCGGCACGGGATCGTCGGGCATCCAGTCGATCCCGCTGATCGCCGAGCAGGCCGCGGAGCTCACCGTGTTCCAGCGCACGCCGAATTTCGCGCTGCCTGCGGGCAACGGGCCGGCGCCGGAGGATCGCAAGACCTACTTCGAGACCGATCGTGCCGCCTATCGCGACCACGCGCGCTGGTCGATGGCGGGCGTGCCGTATCCGCAGCAGACCGTGGTGAGCTGGCAGCTCAGCGACGCCGAGCGGCGCGAACGGTTCGAGAAGGCGTGGGCGGCGGGCGATCTGGTCCATATCCTGACCCAGCTCTGGGCCGACCAGGGCGTCGATGTCGACGGCAACAGACACGTCGCCGATCTGATCCGCGAAAAAGTCCGCGCGGTCGTCAAGGATCCGGAGATCGCCGAGGCGCTCACGCCGCGCGATCATCCTTTCGGTGCAAAGCGGCCCTGCCTCGATACCAATTACTATGCGACCTATAACCGTCCGAACGTGACGCTGGTCAATCTGCGGCAGGAGCCGATCAAGGCGATCACTGCCGGCGGCATCACCACCGACCGGCGCAGCTTCGATGTCGACGTCATCGTGTTCGCGACCGGCTTCGATGCCATGACCGGCGCGATCATGGCGGTGCATCCGATCTCCGGCCGCGGCGGCAAGTCGCTGTCCGATGTCTGGGCGCGGGGGCCCGAGAGCTATCTCGGTGTCACCGTCGCGGGCTTCCCCAATCTGTTCATGATCACAGGTCCCGGCAGCCCGTCGGTGCTGTCGAACATGGCGGTGTCGATCGAGCAGCATGTCGACTGGGTGGTCGAGCGCATCGCGGCGCTGCGCGAGGCAGGCTTCACGACGATGGAAGCGACCGAGACGGCGCAGGCCGGCTGGCAGCGCCACATGGCGGATTGCGCGACGCTAACGCTGCACCGGCTTGCCAACACCTGGTACACGGGCGCCAACGTGCCCGGCAAGCCGCAGGTGGTGATGCCCTATACCGGCGGCGTCGGTCCCTATCGCAGCATCTGCAACGAGGTGGTCGGCCGCGGCATGCTCGGCTTCAGGCTGTCGGGTCCTGGCGTTGCTGCGCAGTGTAACGATGGCGAGATCGTGCGGCTGCAGCCGGACGTACGGCTGGTGCTGAATTTGCTCGGCGAGATGAACCTGCCGCCGCTCGAGACCATGGGCGCGCAGGGCGCACGCGACTTCCTCACCGAGTTCAACAAGGGCCGCCCCGCAGGTCGTCCGGTCGGCGAGGTCGGCACCGGCATGCTGCAAGGCGCGGAAGGTCCGCTGCCCTACAAGCTCTATCGGCCGGCGACGCCGGGGCCGCATCCGATCGTGGTGTATTTCCATGGCGGCGGCTGGGTGCTCGGCGACGAGCTGTCGGACGATCCGTTCTGCCGCGATCTGTGCCGCCGCACCGGCATGATCATCGTCAGCGTCGGCTATCGCCACGCGCCGGAGCATCGCTTCCCCGCGGCGGCCGAGGACGGTTTTGCGGCGACGCGCTGGATCGCCGCCCACACCGCCGAGCTTGGCGGCAGGCCGGGGCCGGTGCTGGTCGCCGGCTGGAGCGCCGGCGGCAACATCGCCGCCGTGACTTGTCAGCTCGCGCGTGACCGCGGCGGGCCGGAGATCGCGGGACAGCTCTTGATCTGCCCGGTGACGGATTCGACCTTCGATCGGCCGTCCTATGTCGACAACGCGACCGGTTATTTCCTGACCCGCGGGCTGATGTACTGGTTCTGGGATCTCTACTGTTCGCCCGCCGACCGCACCGATCCGCGCGTCGCGCCGCTGCGCGGCAAGCTCGACGGGCTGCCGCCGGCGTTCATCGCGACCAGCGAATTCGATCCGCTGCGCGACGAAGGCATCGCCTATGGCGATGCGCTGGCGAAGGCCGGCGTCAAGGTCGAGCAGCTCAAGGCGCACGGCCACTTCCATTCGTCCTTCGTGATGGTCGACGTCATCATCACCGGCGTCAGCGGCCGCGTGAAGATGGCAAAGGTGCTGCGGCGATTTGCGGGACTGCCGGAGGAGATGGAGCAGGACAACGGCAGCGCCTTGCCGAAGATCAACGCGGCCGCGAACTAGCTGTCCGTCATTCCGGGGCGCGCCTCTTGGCGCGAGCCCGGAATCCATCGGGCCCCAAGCGCTGTCGTGAAATGGATTCCGGGCTCTCGCCAAGAGGCGAGCCCCGGAATGACGAGGGGAGGGTGTCTACTTCGCCCGGTACGCCGCGAAGAACACGCGCGTGGCGCTGTCGACGACGATGGCGATCCGCTCCGGCGAGGGCGATGGCTTGGCCTGGAACAGGAATGCCTGGAACAGCGTCGCCTGGCACATCTGCATGAACTGCCAGGCGGCCAGTTCGTAGTCGTCGATCACGAGCGCGTCGCGCGTGGCGCGCGCCTCGAGATAATTGGCGAAGCGTTCGACGGTGTGGGCGAGCACATGGGTGTAGAACCGGCTGCCGAGTTCGGGCATCCGTTCGGCGATCGCCATCACGGTGCGCAGTGCCGAGCCGCCGCCGGGCCGGCACAGGATCGCGATATAGGCGCGGCCGAATTCCGGGAGGGTGGTGTCGACGTCGCGTGCGGGATCGAAATTGAAGGCGATCTGGCCCTGCTCGAGCTTCTCCTCCTCGACGATCGCCGCGAACAAACCGGCCTTGTCGGGAAAGTAGACATAGAGCGTGCCCTTGGAGACGCCGGCGGCGCGGGCGATCTCGCCCATGCTGGCGCCGTCAAAGCCGAGGTCCATGAACACCTTGCGGGCACCGTCCAGGATCTGGCGGCGCTTCGAGGATTCCTCCTCGCCGGCGAGCGGAAGCGGGTGGGGGGCGGCTGCAACCATTGATTTAGCTTCTCGGCAAGAACTCAACGCAAAATGGGGGAAGGTAAGAATCGACGCATTATAATCCGCGCGAAGGGAATATAGATTGACCGAACGGTTCGGTCAATGCTATGTCTCGCACGATCCGCGAGGCCGGCTTCCGGCATTCGCGATTTTTTGCTTCGAGATTTTTTGGGGGAGCCGTCTATGGCCGCAGCGAGAGACCTGGCTGCCCGCATCGTTCGTTCCGAGCCCGAGTTAGAGACGGCCGTGGACGATGTTGCGCGCGACGGCGCCGCTGACCACGGCGCGCCTCCCGCTGCGGAAGAAGCCAAGACCCGTCCCGCGGAGGCGCCGGTTGCGCCCGCGCCGAAACAGCAGCCGACCGCGGCCGCGCCGAAATCCGGCAAGCGCAAATTCGTGATGATCGGCGTGCTCGGGCTGCTCGCGCTCGCAGCCGCGAGCTACGCCAGCTACTACGTCCTGGTCGGGCGCTTCTACATCTCGACCGACGACGCCTATGTCCGCGCCAACAACACCATGCTCGGCGCCCGCGTCGCCGGCCACATTGCTGCGATCCTGCCGGGCGACAACGCCACCGTGCGGGCCGGCGACGTGATCTACCGCATCGATGACGGCGACTATCGAATCGCGGTCGACGCCGCGCGCACCAGGATCGCGACCCAGGAGGCGACCATCGAGCGCATCGGCCGTCAAGTCGGCGCGGCGGTGAGCGCGGTCGAGCAGGCGCAGGCGCAGCTGGTCTCCGCCGAAGCCGGGCTGAAGCGCGCCGGGCTCGATTTCGACCGCCAGCAGGCGCTGAGCAACAAGGGCTTTGCCTCGCGCGCCACTTTCGAAGTCTCCGAAGCCGGCCGCGACCAGGGCCAGGCCGCAGTGCGCTCGGCGCAGGCCGCCTATGATGCCGCCAAGGACAATGTTGAGGTGACCAAGGCGCAGCAGGCCGAGGCCCGCGCGCAACTCGCCGAGTTGCAGACACAGCTCGCCAGGGCCGAGCGCGATCTCGACTTCACCAAGGTCCGCGCGCCGGTCGACGGCACCTTCTCCAACCGCATGGTCAATACCGGCGACTACATCACGGTCGGCCAGCGGCTCGGCAATGTGGTGCCGCTCGAGGGCGTCTTCATCGACGCCAACTACAAGGAAACCCAGCTCAAGCGTATTCGTCCGGGCCAGCGCGTGACCATCAAGGTCGACGCCTACGGCGCGCGCAAGTTCACCGGCGTCGTCGACAGCATCTCGCCGGCGGCGGGTGCGGTGTTCACGCTGCTGCCGCCCGACAACGCCACCGGCAACTTCACCAAGATCGTGCAGCGCCTGCCGGTGCGCATCCGGGTGCCCGCAAGCGTCGCCAGGCAGAACCTGCTGCGCGCCGGCATGTCGGTCTACACCACCGTCGACACCAGCGAGGGCGCACCCGACGCCGACAGCGATGCCGATCTCGATGCGCCGATGATGATCCATCCGCAGTGATGCCTTGAAGGCACTATGACGTCTGAACAGAGGGTTGCCGCATCAACGGTCTACCTCTCCCCTTGTGGGAGAGGTCGGATTGCATCGTCAGATGCAATCCGGGTGAGGGGTTACGGCCTCTCGTGGGATCGGCGGCCCCTCACCCGGTGCTGCGCGCCGACCTCTCCCAGTTGGGGAGAGGTGTCGGCAAACAGCGAGCCATAGCCCATGGCCAACGCGACCACGGCCTCTCCTTCGATGATGAATGCCACGCCGGCGTCCGAGCGCATCCAGCCGAAGCGGCTGTTTGCGTTCATCATCATGGTGTTCGGGATGTTCATGTCGATCCTGGACATCCAGATCGTTTCGGCCTCGCTCACCGAGATCCAGGCCGGTCTGTCGGCGTCTTCGACCGAAGTGTCGTGGGTGCAGACCGCCTATCTGATCGCCGAGGTGATCGCGATCCCGCTGTCCGGCTTCCTGTCACGTGCGCTCGGCACCCGGATCTTGTTCGCGATCTCGGCAATCGGCTTCACCGCGTCGAGCCTGTTGTGCGGCTTCGCCTCCTCGATCGACCAGATGATTCTGTGGCGCGCGCTGCAGGGTTTTCTCGGCGCCGGCATGATTCCGACGGTGTTCGCCTCGGCCTATTTGATCTTTCCGCGTACCAAGTTTTACATCGTGGCGCCGATCATCGGCCTGGTCGCGACATTGGCGCCGACCATCGGTCCCACGGTCGGCGGCTACATCACCGACCTGATGTCGTGGCACTGGCTGTTCTTCATCAACATCGTGCCCGGCATCATCATTACGATCGGCGTGCTGGCGCTGATCGATTTCGACCAGCCCAACCTCGCGCTGCTCGATCGTTTCGACTGGTGGGGCCTGATCTTCATGGCCGGCTTTCTCGGCTCGCTGGAATACGTGCTCGAGGAAGGTCCGCAATACGAGTGGCTGCAGGACACCTCGGTCGCGGTCTGCGCCGCGATCGGCTTCGTCTCCGCGATCGCCTTCTTCTGGCGGGTGTTGACCGCCGAGGAGCCGATCGTCGACCTCTACGCCTTCACCAATCGCAACTTCGCGGTCGGCTGCGTGCTGCAGTTCTGCATCGGCATCGGGCTCTACGGCCTCACCTATATTTATCCGCGCTATCTGGCCGAGATACGCGGCTACAGCGCGCTGATGATCGGCGAGACCATGTTCGTCTCCGGCATCACCATGTTCCTGATGGCGCCGGTGATCGGGCGGCTGATGCTCAAGGTCGATCTGCGCTACATCATCGCGTTCGGCCTCGTCACCTTCGCGCTCGGCTCCTGGCAGATGACCTGGATCACGCGCGACTACGATTTCTATGAGTTGTTGGTGCCGCAGATCCTGCGCGGCATCGGCATGATGTGCGCGATGGTGCCGACCAACAACATCGCGCTCGCCACGCTGGCGCCGGACCGCGTCAAGAATGCCTCCGGCCTGTTCAACCTGATGCGCAATCTCGGCGGAGCGCTTGGGCTCGCCGTCATCAACGAGGTGCTGAACGACCGCACCGATTTGCACATCTCGCGGCTGCAGGACCGCGTCACCTGGGGCAACACCACTGCGGTCGAGACGCTCAACATGCTCACCCAGCGCATGCAGGGCATGGGCGACGCCGCGATCATGGCGATGAAGCAGCTGTCGCAGATCGTGCACCGCCAGGCGCAGGTGATGGGTTATGGCGACGCCTTCTTCATGCTGTCGCTGTTCTATGTCGCCCTCAGCGTCCTGATCCTCTTCGTCAACAAGCCGCCGCGAATGGGCGCACCCGGCGGCGACGCGCACTGAGTCCGAACGGCCACACTCGCGCGGTTTGACGCGCTCACGCGGATGTCATCTTGCCAATCGCGCGTGATGCATTTATAAGCGGCGCATCGTTGCTCGAACCGGGGAGATGCGCATGATTTCGTCGAATTTGCAGATCGCGCGCCCGCGTTCGGTGATGCTGGACGCGCTTACGCGTTAGCTCACAGCAGCCCTGATCGGGCCTGATGCCCGATCACCCAAGCTTCCCAATACCTTAACGATCATTTTCAGCTTCGCTTGCGGCCGGATTCCGTCCGCTCGTCGCTTCAGATGGAGCCGGCTTGCGCAACATGTGCGTAGCCGGAATGCGCCATGACCACTCTCACCACCAAACGACCGGCTGCGATCCGGATCGTCCTGCCATTCGTCTTCCGCCACTGGCTGGAGCAGCCGTTGCGCGGCCTCGCCATGGTCGGCGGATTCCTCGGCGCGACCGCCGCCGACCTGTTCATGCCGGTCTATTCCGGCCATCTGGTCGACGCGCTGACCGCGGGCGCCAATGATGCTGCCGCACGCCATGCGGCGATGCTCGCATTCGGTGCGATCGTCGCGCTCGGCCTGCTGTCGGTGACGCTGCGGCTGGTCGGCCTCCAGATCATCGTGCCGTTCACGCTGAAGATGATGTCCGACGTCGGCGAGCAGGCATTCATGCGGGTGCAGCGGTTCTCGACCGACTGGCACGCCAACTCATTCGCCGGCTCCACCGTGCGCAAGATCACGCGCGCGATGTGGGCGCTCGACCTGCTGAACGACACCATCCTGATGGCGCTGTTGCCGTCGCTGGTGGTGCTGGTCGGCTCGATGATCCTGCTCGGCCTGCACTGGCCGCAGCTCGGCGCGGTGATCGCGGTGGGCTCGGTGATCTATGTCGCGATGACGATGGCGTTCACGGTTCGTTATGTCGCGCCGGCCGCGCGCGTCTCCAACGCGTGGGACACCAAGGTCGGCGGCACGCTGGCGGATGCGTTGACCTGCAACGCAGTGGTGAAGTCGTTCGGTGCCGAGACGCGCGAGGACATCAGGCTCGACGGCGTCATCGGCCGCTGGCGCAAGCGGGTGCGGCGCACCTGGTTGCGCTACAACCACACCGGTGCGGCGCAACTCCTGGTGCTGCTGTGCTTCCGCGCGTCGGTGATCGGCGGTGCGATCCTGTTGTGGGCGGCGGGCCATGCCACGCCGGGCGACGTCACCTATGTCCTGACCAGCTACTACATCATCCATGCTTACCTGCGCGATGTCGGCATGCACATCAACAATTTGCAGCGTTCGGTGAACGACATGGAGGAGCTGGTCCAGATCCATGGCGAGCCGCTCGGCATCATCGACGCCGTCGATGCCAAGCCGATCGACATCGCGGGCGGCCGCATCGTGTTCGACGACGTCACGTTCCACTATGGCGGCCATCGCCGGCCGCTCTATGACGCGTTGTCGGTCGACATCCGTGCGGGCGAGCGCGTCGGCCTGGTCGGACGCTCCGGCTCCGGCAAGACGACTTTCGTCAAGCTGGTGCAGCGGCTCTACGACGTCTCGGCTGGCCGGATCCTGATCGACGGTCAGGACGTTGCCAAGGCGACGCAGCAGTCGCTGCGCAGCCAGATCGCGATCGTGCAGCAGGAGCCGATCCTGTTCCACCGCACGCTGTCGGAGAACATCGCCTACGGCCGGCCCGGCGCCTCGATGCAGGCGATCGAGCAGGCGGCGCGGCTGGCCAATGCGCATGACTTCATCATGCGGCTGCCGAAGGGTTACGGCACGCTGGTCGGCGAGCGCGGTGTCAAGCTGTCGGGCGGCGAGCGGCAGCGCGTGGCGCTGGCGCGCGCCTTCCTGGCGGATGCGCCGGTTCTGATCCTGGACGAGGCGACCTCGAGCCTCGACTCGGAGTCGGAGGCGCTGATCCAGCAGGCGATGGAGCGGCTGATGAAGGGCCGCACCTCGATCGTGATCGCACACCGCCTGTCGACCGTGCGCAGCATGGATCGCATCCTGGTGTTCGACCGCGGCGAGATCGTCGAGCAGGGCACGCACGAGGTGCTCGCCGCGCGGCCGGGCGGCATCTACCGCTCGCTGTTCGAGCGGCAGGCGACCGAGTTCGGCCAGATCGCGGCAGCAGAGTAAATGGTGGCGTGTAGCTGAGAGACGAAAGTCCGACAGCTACACGCCGGGGAATCGACAATGAAAGACCTGACACGCGGCTCCATCGTGAGCCACATCCTGACCATGGCGCCACCGATCGTCGTCGGCATGATCACGATCATGATCTGCCAATTGGTCGATCTGTATTTCGTCACCGGGCTCGGCGAGGCCGCCGTCGCGGGCGTGGCCGCGGCCGGCAATGCCGGATTCCTGATCAACGCGCTGATGCAGGTGCTCGGCGTCGGCGCGGTCTCGCTGATCGCGCAGGCGGTCGGACGCAAGGACCGCAACGACGCCAATTCGGTGTTCAACCAGGCGGTGGTGCTGTCGGTTCTGTTCGGGCTGGTGACACTGGTCGCCGGCGCCTTGCTGTCGCGTCCCTATATGCGCGCGGTTGCCGCCGACGAGGCGACCGTCGAGGCGGGCACGCTTTATCTGTTGTGGTTCATGCCGGCGCTGGCGCTGCAATTCATCACGCTGGTGATGGGTTCGGCGCTGCGCGCCACCGGCATCGTGCGGCCGAGCATGCTGGTGCAGGCGGCAGCCGTCATCATCAACATCGCGCTGGCGCCGGTGCTGATCGCGGGCTGGGGCACCGGCCACGCGCTCGGCGTCGCCGGTGCGGGACTTGCAAGCTCGATCGCGGTCCTGATCGGCGTCGCGATGCTGTTTGCGTATTTCCACAGGCTCGAGCGCTATGTCGCGTTCGATCCCGCGCAATGGCGGCCGCGGCTGGATCAGTGGAAGCGCATCCTCAACGTCGGCCTGCCGGCCGGCGGCGAATTCGCGATCATCTTCGCGTGGATGGGCGTGATCTATTACGTGCTGCGCGATTTCGGCCCGGGCGCGCAGGCCGGCTTCGGTATCGGCACGCGCGTGCTCGGCCTGATCCAGATGCCGGCGCTTGCGGTCGCGCTCGCCGCGGGCCCGATCGCCGGCCAGAATTTCGGTGCCGGCAATGCGGGCCGGGTGCGGGAGACCTTCGTCAAGGCGGTGGCGATCGCCAGCGTCGTGATGGGCGCTTTCACGGTCCTGGCACAATGCAAGCCCGAATGGCTACTCGGCAACTTCTCGAACGATCGGGAGACCATGGGCGTCGCAGGGATGTTCCTGCAGTTCGTCTCGCTCAATCTCGTGGCGCAGGGGCTGGTGTTCACCTGCAACAGCATGTTCCAGGGCCTCGGCAATACCAAGCCGGTGCTGTTGAGCTCGGCCACCCGCCTGCTCACCTACGCCGTGCCGGTGATCTGGCTCTCCACGCGGCCGGGCTTCCGGATCGAGTACGTCTGGTACATGTCGATCGCGACGACGACGTTGCAGGCCGCCTTGAGCCTGTGGCTGCTGCGCCGCGAGTTCGGCAAGCGCCTGGTGCCACGGGCGAGCGAGATCACTCCGCAACAAGCTGAACCGGAGGCGGCGCCTTCTGCGCCCGCGTCCGTGTAGAGATCGCGACCGTCGCCACCACGGCGGTCGCGAACAGCACGATCTGCCAGGTGATGGTCTCGCCATTGAACAAAGCGGCGAGCGCGAAGGTGACGAAGGGCTGCAGCAACTGCACCTGCGACACCCGCGCGATGCCGCCCATCGCCATGCCGGCATTCCAGGCGAAGAACCCGATCCATTGCGAGAACAGCGCGACATAGAGCAGGCCGAGCAGCGGCTTGAGCGGGACGTCGAGGAGATCGGCCGGCATGGTCAGCAGCGCGGCCGGCACCGAGAAAGGCAGCGCGATCACCAGCACCCAGCTGATCACCTCCCAGCCCGGCATCGAGGCCGTGAGCTTACCGGAGAACGCGTAGCCGACCGCTGCGACCGCGACGGCCGCGAACAGGAAGAGGTCGCCGATCGACAGCGTGCCGCCGCCTTGCCGCAGCGCAAAGGCAACGACCAGCGCGGCGCCGACCAGCGATGCGATCCAGAACAGCGGTCGCGGACGTTCGTGGGTCACTGCGACGGCGACCAGCGCCGTTCCGATCGGCATGCCGCCGAACACCACGCCGCCATGCGAGGCATCGACGCGCTGCATGCCCATGGCCATCAGCAGCGGAAACAGCACGACGACGCAGGCCATCGTCAGCAGCAGTTGCGGCCAGAGTGCGCGCGGCGGCGGCGGACGTCGCAGCGCGACCAGCACCGCCAGCGAACAGACGCCGGCGATCGCGGCCCGGATCGCGGTCAGTGCACCCGGATCAATCGCCGAGACCGCAAGGCGCGTTCCGGGCAGCGTGCCGCCGAAGATCGCCATGCCGACAAAGCCGAGCAGCAGGCCGAGACGTTCGCGCGAGGAGGACATGGACATGATGGACGTGGTTAGCTGCTTTGCCGCGCGGTCGACAAGCGACGCGTTCGGTGCACATGGCGGCCATGCGCGCGCTATCTCGGAGCAATTCCGCTCCACACCAGCGCGACGCCGGACAGGAACAGCAGCACCAGCACGACGTCGGAGAAATTGCGATCGTTCAGCGCGTGATAGACCCGCGAACCGAGCCAGGCGCCGAGCAGCGTTCCCGGGAAGGCGCAGATCACGAGCCAGGCGAGCTCCGGCTTCACCAGTCCGCTCCCGATCTGGACGCAGAGCGCGACCGCCAGGATCGTGAAATTGAAGGTCTGGAACACGCCGCGGCGCTGCTCCTTGCCCCAGCCGCGCACGCTGGCCCACAGGATCGGCAGCGGGCCGGACAGCCCGGCGAGGCCGCCCAGAATGCCGCCGGCAAATCCGATTGCGCTGTCGGCCCATTTGCCGCCGAAGGCGATCGACATCGGCTTCTTCTGCAGGAACAGTGCAACCGGAAACACCAGCAGGAAGATCCCGATCGTCAGCTTGAACACGGCAGGGTCGGCCTTCGCGATCAGCAGGATGCCGATCGGCACGCCGGCGAGGCCGCCGACGATGAACGGCCAGATCAGGCGGAAATCGATCGTCTTCCAGATCGACGGCAGCGTCGAGAGTTGCGCGATCACCGAGCAGACCAGCACCAGCGGCACCGCGAGCGTCGGCGGCAGCACATAGAGCCAGATCCCGAGCGCCATCAGTGCCGTGCCGAAGCCGGCAAGGCCGGAGACGAAGCCGCCGGCCAGCGCGCCGAAGAACAGGATCGCGTAGCCCGCCAGATTCATCGTCGTCTCGTTCTTTTGATCATTGCCGCGACGTTTACACGAGGCGGCCGGCAGGTACACTCCGAAATCGCGGCTCATCAACGACAATCGAAATGGAAGTGTCCCATGACTGCGAGTTCGTCGACTGCGAGTTCGTCCAAAACCTTTCTGGTCTGTCACGGCGCCTGGTCGGCGGGATGGGCGTGGAAGAAGATGCATCCCCTGATACGGGCCGCCGGGCACCGGCTGATCACGCCGAGCTACACCGGGCTCGGCGAGCGGGCGCATCTCGCGCATCAGGCGCTCGACCTCGAGGCGCATATCCAGGACGTGCTCAACGTCATCACCTATGAGGACCTCAGCGACATCGTGCTGGTCGGCCATTCCTATGGCGGCATGGTCGCGACCGGCGTCGCCGATCGGATGCGCGAACGGATCGCGCAGCTGATCTATATCGACGCCTTCGTGCCACGCGACGGGCAATCGCTGTTCGACCTCAACGAGGTCGCGATCTCGAAGATGCGGGAGGCGGCGCGAAGCGGCGATGGCTGGCGCATTCCGCCGATGCCGACCCCGCCGGACACATCGGCTGCCGACGTCGAATGGCTGACTGCGCGACGTGTCGACATGCCGATCAAATGTTTCGAGCAGAAGCTGAAGCTGCAGCACGGCGAGACGAAGTTGCCGCGCAGCTACATCTACGCCACCCGCATCACGCCGGCGGACACATTCGGGCAATTTGCGCAGCGCACCAGGAGCGAGGCCGGCTGGGGCCATTTCGACATCGACGCCAGCCATTCGCCGAACGTCACAGCGCCAGAGACACTGATGGAGCTGCTGCAGACGATCGTGGCCTGATCGGCGACGAACGACCGTGCGCGATGACATTGGGACTAATCGCCATCGAAGGCCGCGCGCTCCCTCTCCTTGCGGCTAGGGGATTCCCGGATTTTGTGACTGTGTAGCAAGGGCATAGCCGTCGAGTGTTGCGGCAAGGCGGTTCCAGCCGTCGCGCATGGTCTTTGGTCCTGGAGGCTTGTAGTAGCAATTCCATCCGCCGAGACGGGCCGCGATCCATGAGACGAAGGCAAGCGAGCCGATAGGATGCGGGTTTTTCTGCCGTAGCGTTTTGCCCTCGAGCTTTTTTGACAGGTGCTCGAGCGCGACGGCGAAGCTTTCGTCAATGACATCGGTTGCCGGGCGGAGGCTGCCGTCTCTGGCATCGACAAGCTGGATCGTCCGAATCGCGCCAGCGAGCGCGATGGCGGTCAGATTAAACATCCGCTCGGCGTCGACGACTTGGCTGTCGTCGAGGGCCAAGCCGTCGCTCTTGAGGGCGCGGAAGACTTGTTCGATGCGCCAGCGCAAGCGATAGAGGCGGACGACGTGTTCAGCCTCGGTCGCACAAGTGACGGTGCGGGTCGTGAGTAGGCGCCACAACAACGGCGTCTTGCCTGACGGCGCATCGACCTCTCGTGCTTCCACCAAGGTGAGTTCGACGCTGCCGGCCGCCTCGGATTGCCCCAGACTTTGTGAGCGGGCGATGTGCACCGAGCCCGCGCGGAGTTCGACGGTCGCGACGCGCCCTTTGTCACCAGGCCCGCGCGGCGCCACGCGGACCTCGCTTCTGCTCAGCACTTCAGCACTGGCAAGCGCCCCAAAGAGCGTTCCCCCACCGAGCAAAGATCGATCCTGACCGGCGCGCACGATCAGATCGAGCCGCTCCGGTTTGCGGGCAAACAGCAGGTAAATGTCGCTTTCGCGATCGGCCACCATTGTCACCTCGGCGGCATCGGACAGCACGCTTGCCGTGGCCTGACAGCCCAACAGCCAACGCGCCGATTCCTTATCCTCGATCGCGCGATTGCGGCGCGACGTGACGCGATCCGCAGACCGCGTCCAGATCGCCGCATCGACAAGACCGACCACGGCTTCGCTTTCGATATCGACGGCAATCACTGGATGGATGAAGAAGCCAGGGGTTTGGCCATCGCCGGCAGGTCCGAAGCCCCGCCGCTTCTTGTCACGACCGCCAAAATTGATCTCGGTCGTGTCCTGGACAGCCAGAATGCGGCGACCGGCGCATTGAACCGCAGTCCGCCCGGCCAACGTTTCCACAATCCGATCGACCGAAACATGGGGCGAAGACAGAAACCGATGCACGGCCTTCTCGCCCGCGCGCGTCTCCCCCAATTTGCGTAGCACCAGCGTCCCCGCCGTCGCCACCCGCTCGATCAGCCAATCAGCCCGCTCCGCAACCCGAACATCGCCAAAAGACATCGCAGGCCTCTCGTCCAAACAGGTCGAAAGGCCTTGAATCACATTCACAAACTCCGGGGAATCACTTTCGGGGCTCCCGTAGCTCCTTGCGGGCAGAGGCGGGGCGCACTGCCAAAATGTCGAAAACAACCCCATGCAAAGGTGCCGGCGGCCTGCCGGCGTTCGACACCTCACTTGACACGTCGGGCAAATCAGCGGTACTGTTCCATTATTCCGAAATCGTGCAAGCGCATCTCGTCCCGCAGCGAACCCGCTGCGCGATCGCCCCAACTCGACGCCACACTGTGCTAAGCAACCATTGCCGTGCGGCGGCAGAAGCAGGAGGCCTTGATCGGGACCTCGGCCCGCGCTTGCGCGAGGTCGAGCCGCTGCTTGATCAGGACGCTCTCGACCTTTTCGCCGCGGCGAACCAGGCATTCGTGCACCCCGTGCAGCGACCACAGATTATCGGGATGCTGGCAGGCGCGGCTCAGTTTGCCGTCGAGACCGAGATCGGAACGGTAGACCGCCTCGGCTTCCTCGATGCGTCCCTGCTCGAGCAGCAGCGCGCCGAGCGCATGGCGCGGCGGCTGCATCCAGCCCCAGGGTTCGTCATAGGGCAACGCGTCGGAGAGCTCGACCGATTTGCGCAAGTACGCAAATGCGGTGTCATGATTGCCCTTGCGGTAGTCCAGCTCGCCGTTCAGCATCGCCTCGGCGACGTTGAGCAGGTTCACCATCTTGTTGTTGTGGACGAGCCGGCTCTCCGGCACGCGGGCCTTGGCGGCGACGAACGATGCCTTCTCGGCTTCTGCCTCGGCCACATTGCCGAGCGCCGAATGCGCCACCGCCTTGGCGTAGTGGATCATCGCGGTCACGGAGCAATAGAGATCGCGGTCGTCGGGCAGCTTCTGTTCGATGATCTCGTGCCATTTTCCGAAGCGCACCAGAACGTGCTGCTTCATCGTCAGGTATCCTTCGAGGAAGTCGGCCATCGGCGGCGACGGAATCCGCAGTACCGGCTCGGGGACGGTCGCGATCAGCTCCTCGGCCGCCGCGATCGCAGGCGCGTACCGGCCGAGGAACATCGCGCCGTAGATCGCGAAGTGGAAGTTATGGATGACGTAGACGAGATAGACGCCCGGATCGTCCGAATAGGTGAGGAATCTGCGATCGGTCTTCAGTGCTTTTTGGTTGTAGAGCAGCACGTCGTTGTAGTGCCCGCACAGCACGTCGAGATGGGTCGGCATGTGGATCAAATGGCCGCCATCGGGGACGATCTCGCGCAAGCGATCACCCGCCCGCAGCGCGCGCTGCGGGAATGGCGACATCTCCATCAGATGGACATACAGGTGCAGCAGGCCCGGGTGATCCCACGCGGCCGGAAAACGATCGAAGGCCTGTTCAAGCAGCGTGGTGCATTCCTCGGTGCCTGCGCCCGCGACGGGTTTGCCGGAGGGCAGGTCCCACATCTGCCATGGCGTCTCGTTCATGATCGATTCCGCGAGCACGCATCGAACGTCGAGATCATCAGCAAAGCTCGCGAACACCTTGCGCATTTCGTTGGTGTAGGCCTTGTCCCATGGCGCCATGTCCTCGGCTGCCGCGGCTTGCGGATAGCGCGCGGGCAGCGCCTGGATCATCGCGCGCTCGACCGCGCTTGCCTTTTCCGCATGTACGAGCGCTTGCTGCATGGCGTCGTAGGCCGCCGCCAGTGCCATCTGCCGGCCGTTCGCGTCATAGCGAACCCAGGGCAGGTTATAGTTGGGTCCCGCTGCGTAGCTGATGCCCCAATGCGCCATCGCGCATTCCGCGTCCTGCAACAGCGCCTTCTGGAAGCACTTGATCGCCTCGGCATGGTTGAAGCCGAACAGCCAGTTGAGGCCGCGGTCGAACCAGAGCTGGGCGTCGGGTGACGATGTCGTGACTTTGCGGCTGTACGGCCCGAGATCAAAATAGGTCATGCCTCTTGTCCTCATGAGCAGCGCCGGTCCGGCACTCCAGTCTAGCAAAAGGACGCGCAGCATCACAGCATGCGCGAAGGCACTCCGAAATGGCGAGGGGCCCGGCGTGTTCTCGCCGAGCCCCTCATAGACCAAGATATCAGCCGGCCTGTAAGCCGGGTTCTGTAGGGCGCCATTCTTGCGAACGGCACGCGACGGCCATTCCTCTGGGACAAGATTTGCATCTTGCCTCGAGCAACCTACCCGGACAGCGGGCCTGACATCGCCCTGCGGTGTTATCGCGCGTGCGCGAACTAACCGCGTTGCCGTCCCTATTCGGTTTTGCTCCCGGTGTGGTTTGCCATGCCGTCTCCGTTGCCGGAAACGCGGTGCGCTCTTACCGCACCTTTTCACCCTTACTCCGTCCGAGGAGGGAGCGGTTCGTTCTCTGTGGCACTTTCCCTGGGGTCGCCCCCGCCGGACGTTATCCGGCACCGTATGTCGATGGAGCCCGGACTTTCCTCCCCCGCGGCCTTTCGGCACCAGCGGGAGCGGCCGTCCGGCCGACTGACGCTCTAGGCAATGGGGGTTTTATCCGGCCCCGTCAAGCGGATAGGCGCCGCGCAACCGGCCAAAATAAATTATCCTGAAGATGTCGTCTGGCCTGTCGTCCGTTCGACTGGGTGTCGGCGATCCAGCCGATCAAGAGGAGAGATGAGATGCAGTATTTGTTGCTGATCTACCGGAGCGACGCGGAATATGGCCGTATGTCTGCGGACGACCGCAAGACGTTGACCGCGGAGTATGGCGCTTACACCCAGGCGATCATCCAGAGTGGCCACTTCAAGGCCGGCGACGGATTGCAGCCCGTGACCACGGCGACCACCGTGCGGGTTCGCGACGGCAAGACCCTGACCACCGATGGTCCGTTCGCGGAAACCCGCGAGCAACTCGGCGGCTACTATCTGGTCGACGCCAAGGATCTCGACACCGCGCTCGGTCTCGCCGCGCGGATTCCCGGCGCCAAGCATGGCTCGATCGAGGTCAGGCCGGTGATGATCTACGACAACCGGTGACGACTACGTTGTCGTTCCGGGATGGTCCGAAGGACCAGACCCGGAACCTCGAGATTCCGGGTTCGATGCTTCACATCGCCCCGGAATGACAGTGGTGTGGAAGCACATGACCCCGAGCCAGATCGAAAGAATCTTCCGCGACGAGGCGGGCCGCGCGCTGGCCACGCTGATCCGCCTCGTCGGCGATTTCGATCTGGCCGAGGATTGCCTGCAGGATGCTTTCGCCGTCGCGTTGCAAAAATGGTCGACCGATGGGCTGCCGTCAAATCCGCGCGCCTGGCTGGTCAATGTCGGGCGCAACAAGGCGATCGACCGCGTGCGGCGCGCGATCAGTTTTCGCGGCAAGCAGCAGGAACTGACCCACCACCTGTTGCTCGACGCGGAGGTGACATCGGAGCCGGCGGACGCGACGCTCGATGACGACATGCTCAGGCTGATCTTCACTTGCTGCCATCCGTCCTTTGCTGCCGAGGTTCAGGTCGCGTTGACCTTGCGTACGGTGTGCGGGCTGACCACGGCGCAGGTCGCGCGTGCCTTCCTCGTCGGCGAAGACGCGATGGCGCAGCGGCTGTTGCGCGCCAAGCAGAAGATCAGGCTCGCCGGCATCCCCTACGAGGTGCCGGAGCGCGCCGCGCTGGAACCGCGGATCAGCGGCGTGCTCGCGGTGATCTATCTTGTCTTCACCGAAGGCTATGCCGCGACCGCAGGCGACGACCTGATGCGGCCCGATCTGGCGCGCGAGGCGATCCGGCTGGCGCGGCTGCTCGACGCGCTGATGCCGGCGCGCGGCGAGATCAAGGGGCTGCTGGCGCTGATGCTGCTGCACGACGCGCGCCGTGCCGGCCGGCAGACCGCAGGCGGCGACATCGTGCTGCTGGAAGAGCAGGATCGTGCGCTGTGGGATATTGGCCAGATCGCCGAAGGCGTGCGGCTGGTCGAGCAGGCTCTGCGGATGCCGGGCCGGCCGCAATCCTACGCCGTGCAGGCGGCGATTGCCGCGCTTCATGCGCGAGCGCCGAGTTTTCAGGACACCGACTGGCCGCAGATCGCCGGCCTCTACGAGGTGCTGCTGCGGATCAGCCCGTCGCCGGTGATCGAGCTCAACCACGCCGCGGCGATCTCGATGGTCGACGGCCCGGCGCGTGCGCTCGACCTCGTCGATGCACTGGCCGCGCGTGGCGGCCTCAACGGCTACGACCAACTGCCCGCGGTGCGCGCCGACCTGTTGCGCCGGCTCGGCCGCAAGGACGAGGCCCGCGAGGCGTATCAAGCCGCGACTGCCGCCACGCAGCTCGAGCCGCTGCGTCGGCTCTACGCGCGGCGGGTCGCGGAGCTGGGGTGATGGCTACGTTGCCCCCGGTGCGAGAGGAGGGCGCGGACCGCTGGGATATTCGATAGCGGTCGTATCGTCGCTTCGAGCAGTTGCGCGCCAAAGCCAGATCGGAAGCGAGCCCGAACGACCGCGGATGCGCGTTTCGATCGGGCCGGTGAGATATCCCGAATTGAACAGCTCAGGATCGCGTCCCCCGGCCCGCAGCAATTCGTCGCTGACGCTGAGTTCAGCCCGATGTCTGGCTGCGACCTCCATCAGGCGACTTGCCACGTTGACGGTGTCGCCGGTCGCCGTGATGTGGCGATGACTGCTGCCTCCCAGGCGAGATGCGATGATTACCCCGAAATGCGCTCCGAGTTTGTAGCCCAGCTTTGCTGCAATCGGCGCAGGCAGCGTCTTCAACCAGCCCGACGTACTGGCCGCGAGGCTCACGGCGCAACCAATTGCGCGAACCGCGTCATCCGGTGCAGGAGCCGGCAGGCCGAACAGGATCATGGCACCATCGCCGAGAAAGCCGGTGATCGTTCCGCGATATTTCACGGCATCCTTGTCGATGACTGCGTGAAATTCCCGCAGCAGCTCTTGAACGCGGCCGGCGCCGATCGCCTCGCTGAGCGAAGTGAACCCGGACAAATCGATGAAGAGCACGGCTGCATTCTGACGAACCGGCTCGGCAAGAAAATTGGGGTCGGCGGCGAGCCATTGTTGAATGCTCGGGGCCTGGAACTCGCCGAGAACCTGGCTCTTCATGGCAAAATAATGCGCGCGTTGCCTGCCCCACCAGAGTTCGACGATGCCGAACAGAAGCACGGGAGGCACCGTGGCGGCGAGCGGCAATGCGGCGCTCAGCCACACGCCGGAGGAGGCGGCGAAAAACGTCATGGCCATCCAGACAAGGACCAGGCCTGCGGCTGCGATAATACCCGGTGTGCTGCGATGCCAGGCCAACAGACCCACGATCATCACGGGCAAGAGCACACAAATCACTCCCTCTACGATCTCGATCGATCGACCGTGTCGTATGACATCTCCGGCCATGAGTTGCGTAATGGCCGTCGCAATGACTTCCACGCCCGGCATCAGGCGGTCGAAAGGAGTTGGAAACAGGTCTCCTCCGCCGGTGACGGAGGCACCCACCAACACGACACGGCCTTCGATCGCCGAGGAAGGCAGTTCGCCCGTCAGCAGCGAATTCGCGCTCACGGTTCGTATTGTCCGACGAGGGCCGTAGAAACTAATCGGAAGCGCGTGATCGGCGTCGGTCGGAATCGAGATCTGACCCAAGACGACACGGTCCGGTTCAATGGCAGGCTCGACCCCAGCCGCCAAACTGGCAACCCGAAGCGGGAACGACGTCGCGATCCCGTCGCTCGTGCGAAACAGCATCGGCATCGAGCGAGGAACGCCATTCTGATCGGTCGTCACATTGACCACGCCGACGGCGGCTCGTTCGGTAAATTCCGCGAGCGGCCAAAGGAATTGCGCGGCCGTCGGCAGTCCCGCGAAAGGGCCTTTCTGATCCGGAATTGATTGGCTGTCGTCGGGGAACACCGCGGCAGCTGCGATCACCGTGGGCGCGGTGCCGAGCGACGCTGCCAGGGACGCATCGCCGGCAACAGGCCCCTTGTCCAACAACAGAATGTCAAGCCCGATGACTTTCGGCTTCAGCTTGTCGATCGCATCGATAATCCTCGCAAGGTCATCCCTGGCGAGCGGGTATTTGCCTAGCCGCCGCACGACTGCATCGTCGATCTCGACGATCGTAACGAGGTCGGGTGCCACCCTGACACCACGTAAAACCGTCCGAAAGTCCGTTATCGCAGATTCCGCGCGGTCGAGCGTGCGCAGGTGGCCTTGCGCGTGCAGGAAATAGACGCCGCCTCCCCATAACGCTGCGAGGGCCAACGCCAGAAGGACTTTGAGGTACCTTCTCATCAGCGCTGTTATTGTCCCAATCTCGCCATCAGGGCGTCGACCCGCGCGGTTGGCCAGCGTTTGACGACGAGAGGAGCATTGCTCTCGACATCCACGCCTTCACCCGGTCCGAGAACGACATTGTCTCTGCCGGCAGGCAATCGGCGACGCACCGCAACGCGTCCGTTGACGACGAACACCGACGTCTTCTGTGCCGTCGTATCGACCGCCCATCGGGTGCCACGCACCGCCGCAATGGCTTGCGGCGTCGTGACCGTGAACCGCTTTCCGGCCGGGACTTTCGGCACTTCGAGGAGTACGGCCTGGCTGCTCAGGTCGACAGAGTCGACGCGACCATCGTGATTGGTGTCGTTCAAGGTGTACTGTGCGCCGTTTTCGGCGATGATTGTGAGCCCGCCGTCGCAACGCAGTGTTTGCGCCGTCCCCGCAAAGCTGACCGGCTGGCATTTGGCGCCAGCGGTCTGTGCAAGGGCCATCTCGCTCGAAAAGAAACAAAGGAAAGCGATGCCGATCGATCGCGAAAATGCTGTCATGGTGACGTCTTTCGATTGAATGGGCTTGGAATAAGGCGCAGTCGAAACCTACTGCCATCTCCAAAGAAGACGCAGGTCATTGCTGACAGTGCACTGGACGGCAGTTTAGGGGCAGAAGTGAGGAGTCCGCACGTGCGACAACCGGTCGCTGGGCCGGGTGTCGGCGTGCGCCGGGAGGGCGGAAACTACTTCGCCTGCGCCACCACCGGCGCCAGCGCGTCCGGCGGCAGGCTCGTCAGCAGCGCGTGCAGGGTCGCCATCGTCGACTGGTCGGCGATCCCGTCGACGCGCTCGGGACGGAAGTGGCGCTGGAAGGCGGTGACGACCTCCATGGTCGGACCGTCGAACTTGCCGTTGGTCGGGATGTTGTAGCCGTAGCGGCGGAACGCGGCCTGCATGTTGGCGACGTTGTCGCTGATGGCGCCGAGCTTCAACGCGTCGCCGCGCACGATCGGCGCCGGCTGCACCCAGTGGCCGACGCCGGAATTGGCCAGCGAGTGCCACGGGAATTTCTCGCCGGGGTCCTTCTTGCGGCCAGGGGCCACGTCGGAATGGCCGAGCACGCGGTGCGACGGCACCTTGAGACGGAGCATGATGCCGCGGCACAGCGCGATCACGGCCGCGATCTGGCGCAGCGGAAAATCCGGATAGCCCCAGTCATGGCCGCGATTGATGATCTCGACGCCGATCGAGCAGGAGTTGATGTCCTCCTCGCCGGCCCAGCACGACACGCCGGCATGCCAGGCGCGCTTGCTCTCGGGCACGCATTGCACGATGCGGCCGTCCTCGAGCACGATGTAATGCGCCGAGACCTCGGTGCCGGGTGTGCAGAGCTGCGCGATCGCACCCTCGACGTCGGGCATGCCGGTGTAGTGCAGCAGGATCATGTCGGGCAGCCGGCCGTTGGCGCGCTCGCCGTAATTGGCCGACGCGATCACGTCGGAGGCGATCGAGGAATCCGGCGTGAACGTCTTCGCATCCGTCGCGCCCTTGGGAACGGGAAGGGCGCGTTGACGCTTCGAATCAGCATTGGAAGACGAGGACGAACCAGAAGCCATCAGCTCTCTCAAAAACCCGGCGGCAGAGCCGGCATATGACATATGGATAAATAAACAGCGTTTACTATTCCTTTACCGTGCGGGCCTGCGCAATCGGCCCGCCGGTTCCCGAGGGCGCATTCTGCCCCTTGTGTGGGCCGAAGGCATCAGTCGAAAGCGCATAAAAGACGCCCGGTTGCGCTAACGGATCATCAACGTTTTCTTAACGTTAAGTGCCGTTACTGAGAGGTGAAGTGCCGAACCGGTCTTGGGGGACGGCCGAGGTCCGCTCTGTTGCGCGAAATCGCATGGAAACCCAGCCAATTCCGGTCGGAAATCAGGATTTGCAGCCGAGGCCGGGAGTTGCTGCGCGCCGCGCGCGGCGGCTTTGGGACCGGAACGGCGTGGCAAGGCGCGAGGATTGTTGGCGCAATGAGCCGGCGCGCATCGATATTCCATGTGGCATGCGCAGCCCCGCCCGGGGGCCGCGCATGAGCGCCCATGCCTCGCGTCATGTCCCGGTGCTTGGCCAGGAAGCGGTCGACTATCTCAGCCCGCGCAGCGGCGGCATCTATGTCGATGCCACCTTCGGCGCCGGCGGCTACAGCCGTGCGATTCTCGATGTCGCTGATAGCCGCGTGATCGGCATCGACCGCGATCGCAGCGCGATCACCGGCGGCTTCGATCTGGTCGATGGCGCGGGCGGAAGGCTGACGCTGGTCGAGGACCGCTTCTCCAATCTGGCCGAGATCTGCGCCGCGCAGGGCATCGATGCGGTCGACGGCGTCGTGATGGATGTCGGCGTCTCCTCGATGCAGCTCGACCAGGCCGAGCGCGGCTTTTCGTTCCGCGGCCATGGCCCGCTCGACATGCGGATGGCGCAGAGCGGGGTGACCGCGGCCGATGTGGTCGCCAAGGCCTCCGAGAAGGAGCTCGCCGACATCATCTACATCTTCGGCGAGGAGCGGCATTCGCGCGGCGTCGCGCGCGCGATCGTCGCCGCGCGCAAGGATGCGCCGATCACGACGACCGGGGCGCTCGCCGAGATCGTCGCCAAGGTGGTGCGCGCCAAGCCGAACGAGATTCATCCGGCTACGCGGACCTTCCAGGCGCTGCGCATCTTCGTCAACGAGGAGCTCGACGAACTGCATCAGGCGCTCAGCGCGGCCGAACGCGTGCTGAAGCCGGGCGGCCGGCTCGTCGTCGTCTCCTTCCATTCGCTGGAAGACCGTATCGTCAAGAATTTCTTCACCGAGCGTGGCAAGGTCAGTGCCGGCTCGCGCCATCTGCCCGAGGTCGCGCAGGCCGCGCCGAGCTTTCAGATCCTGACCAAGCGGCCGGTGGTCGCCGGCGACGCCGAAGTGTCGGCCAATCCGCGCGCCCGCTCGGCCAAGCTGCGCGCGGCCGAACGCACTGCGGCGGCCCCGCACGCGGCCGACGACCTGCCGTCCTGGCCGCGGCTCGCAGACGTGATGCGGGGAGGGTGACGGATGCGCATCCTCCACTTCCTGGTCATCGGCATGCTGATCTTCGCGGCATCCTATGTCTACCGCATCAAGATGGAATCGACCGCGCGCGTCGAGCGCGTGCTGCAGTTGAACGCCGAGATCCGCGAGCAGCGCAACGCGATCGCGTCGCTGCGCGCACAATGGGCCAGGCTCGACGCGCCGTTGCGGCTGCAGGGGCTTGCCGAGCGGCATTTGCCGCTGAAGCCGATCAACGCCAACCAGTACGACCAGCTGAAGAACCTGCCGGAGCGGCCGCCGAATTTCGCGCGGCCGGGCGCCAAGGATCCGATCGGCTCGATGATCGACACCATCGAGGCTGCCGCCGCGCCTGACAGCACGACCGGCTCGATCGACAAGCCGGCGCAAGACCAGCCTGCCGCCGATCAGCCCGCGCCTGCGCAGGAGTCCGAGCAGGATCCGGGAGATCAGCAATGACTGGATCCGAGATGACCGATCCGGCACGCACCGAGAGGCCCGTCGCGAAGCCCGTCGAACCCTGGCGCCAGCGCCTGATCCGCTCGCTGCTGTACGGGAGCAACGTCGACCGTGCCGCGAAGGCGCGTGCCCGCGTCGGCTTTGCGGTGCTCGCTTTCGCGGCCGTCTATGCCGTGCTGGCCGGGCGCCTCGTGCTGTTCGCGGTCGGCGCGGACAGCCACGGGGGCCGGCGCACCGCCTCGCAGGACGCTATCGCCACCGCGCGGCCCGACATCGTCGATCGCAACGGCGAGGTCCTCGCCACCGACGTCAAGGCGCCGAGCCTGTTCGCGGAACCGCGCCGCCTGATCGACAGGGACGAGGCGATCGAACTTCTCACGGCGACCTTGCCCGACCTCGACAACGGCGAGACGCGCGAGCGGTTGATGTCCCGCAAGGGCTTCGTCTGGCTGAAGCGCGAGATCACGCCGAAGCAGCAGCTCGACATCCATCGCCTCGGCCTTCCCGGCATCGGCTTCGTGCGCGAGAACAAGCGTGTCTATCCGACCGGCAACGAGGTCGCCCACCTGATCGGCCTGGTCAATATCGACAACCAGGGCATCGCCGGCATGGAGAAGTGGCTGGACAACCAGGGTCTGGCCGATCTGCACCGCGCGGGCTTCGCGACCGACCGGCTGCAGAAGCCGATCGAGCTGTCGGTCGACCTGCGCGTCGAGCACGCGCTGCGCGACGAGTTGCTCAAGGCCAAGGAGAAATACCACACCAAGGCGGCCTCCGGTCTCGTCTCCAACGTCAGGACCGGCGAGATCGTCGCGATGGTGTCGTTGCCCGACTTCGACCCGAACAACCCGAAGGAAGCGCACGATCCCGATCGCATCAACCGCCTGACCACCGGCGTCTACGAGATGGGCTCGACCTTCAAGGCGTTCACGCTGGCGATGGCGCTCGACACCGGCAAGTACGATCTCAATTCGATGTGGGACGCGCGCGGCCCGCTGCACTACGGCAAGTTCGCGATCCACGACGACGAGCCGAAGGGCCGCTTCCTCAGCATGAAGGAGGTCTTCACGTTCTCCTCCAACGTCGGCGCGGCACGCATCGCGCTGGCGCAGGGCGTCGAGGCGCACAAGGCGTTCCTGCGCAAGATGGGACAGCTCGAGCGGCTGCGTACCGAATTGCCGGAGAGCGCGTCGCCGATCGTGCCGAAGCGCTGGGGCGATTTGAACACGATCACGATCTCGTTCGGACACGGCATTGCGGTGGCGCCGCTGCAGGCGGTGATGGGCATCGACGCGCTGGCCAATGGCGGCTATCTGATCCCGCCGACCTTCCTGAAGCGCACCGAGCAGGAAGCGATGGCGGTCGCCAAGCGGGTGATCAAGCCCGAGACCAGCGAGAAGATGCGCTATTTGATGCGGCTCAATGCCGAGATCGGCACCGCGAAGAACGCCGACATAAGGGCGAAAGGCTACTATATCGGCGGCAAGACCGGCACGGCAGAGAAGGTCGTCAACGGCCGCTATGCCAAGAAGAAGGTGCTCACCGCCTTCACCGCGATCCTGCCGGCCGACAATCCGAAATATCAGGTCCTCATCATGCTCGACGAGCCCCAGGCGCTGAAGGAAACCTACGGGTTCATCACTTCCGGCTGGAACGCGGTGCCGACCGGTGGCAATGTGATCGCCCGAATTGCGCCGATTTTGGGCATCGAACCGCGGTTCGATCTGCCGCCGTCCGACCGCCTTATTCTTGCGACATCCAGAGCAACCCAGTAAGGCGTACATGACAGCATGATCCGGACCCGGAGGGCCGCGCCAGCGCAAGACGTGTAGCGGTTTTCCGATCAGACCATGCTCAAGAGATGCGGCGCCAGAACGGCGCCGGCCAGACTGGAAGATCATGAGACTTCGCGACCTCTTCAGCGATGACACGACGATCGATCCGAGTGCCGACACCGTCGTGGTCGGTGGTCTTGCGGTCGACAGCCGCGCGGTGAAGCCGGGCGACCTGTTCTTCGCGCTGGCCGGAGCTAAGACCGACGGTGCGCGTTTCATCGACGCGGCGATTGCGGCGGGCGCGGTCGCGATCGCCGGCGACCATCCGCCGCAGGGCGCGTTTCGCGTGCCGTTCGTCGTCACGGCAAATCCGCGCCGCGCGCTGGCGCTCGCCGCCGCGAAGTTCTTTTCCCGCCAGCCGCAGACGATCGCGGCGGTGACCGGCACCAGCGGCAAGACCTCGGTCGCCGCCTTCACGCGCCAGATCTGGCAGCGGCTCGGCCATTCCTCGGCGAGCATCGGCACCATCGGCCTGGTGTCGGACAAGCGCACCGTCTACGGCTCGCTGACCACGCCCGACCCGATCGCGTTGCATCGCCAGCTTGACGAGATCGCAAGTGACGGCGTCACACATCTGGCCTTCGAGGCCTCCTCGCACGGCCTCGACCAGTATCGCCTCGACGGCGTCCGCATCGCCGCCGGCGGCTTCACCAATCTGTCGCGCGATCACATGGATTACCATCCCGACGTCGCGCATTACCTGAACGCCAAGCTCCGGCTGTTCCGCGATCTCGTTGTCGACGGCGGCGCTGCGGTGATCTCGGCCGATCATGATTGCTCGGCGCAGGTGATCGGTGCGGCGCGCGAGCGCGGATTGCGGATCATCGCAGTCGGGCGTGACGGCGACGCCGGCGATGGCATCCGCGTCCTGGACACTGCGATCGACGGCTTTGCGCAAAAGCTAGTGATCGAGCATCGCAGCCGCACCCGCACGATCCGGCTGCCGCTGGTCGGCGAATTCCAGATCGAGAATGCGCTGGTGGCGGCCGGCCTCGCAATCGGCACCGGCAGCGCCGCCGATGACGTGTTCGGCTCACTCGAACATCTCGAAGGCGCCAAGGGCCGGCTGGAATTCGTCGGCGAGCACAACGGCGCGCCGATCTTCGTCGACTACGCCCACAAGCCCGATGCGCTCGCGAAGGCGCTGCAGGCGCTGCGGCCCTATGCCAGGCGCAAGCTCGTCGTGATCTTCGGCGCCGGCGGCGATCGCGATGCGGGCAAACGCCCGATCATGGGGGCGATCGCGGCGGAGAATGCCGACAGCGTCATCGTCACCGACGACAATCCGCGCAGCGAGAAACCGGAGGCGATCCGCGCCGCCATCATGGCGACCGCCAAAGGCGCGCGCGAGATCGGCGACCGGGCCGAGGCGATCCGTGCCGGGATTGCCGGCCTGGCGCCGGGCGATGCATTGGTCGTGGCCGGCAAGGGCCATGAGGTGGGGCAAATCATCGGTGGCAAGACGTTGCCGTTCAGCGATCACGAGGCGGTCGCCGACGCATTGGCCGCGGAGGGCGCATGAGCACTTTGTTGTGGACGTCGGATGCGATGGCGCAGGCGATGCGCGCAGCAACGCAAGGCGCGTTGCCGGACGGTGTCACCGGTCTCTCGATCGACAGCCGCACCATCAAGCCGGGCGAAGCCTATTTCGCGATCAAGGGCGACCTGCATGACGGCCACGGCTTCGTCGGGGCCGCGCTGAAGAATGGCGCCGCGCTCGCCGTCGTCGAGACGGCGCAACGCGACAAATTCCCGGCGGATGCGCCGCTGCTCGTGGTCGCCGACGTGCTGGCCGGCCTCGTCGAGCTCGCGCACGCCTCGCGCGCGCGGCTCGGGGCGCGGATCATCGCGGTGACCGGGTCGGTCGGCAAGACCTCGACCAAGGAGGCGCTGCGAAAGGTGCTCTCGGCGCAGGGCGAGACCCATGCGTCGGTGGCGTCGTTCAACAATCATTGGGGCGTGCCGCTGTCGCTGGCGCGCTGCCCCGCGGACACGCGCTTTGCTGTGTTCGAGATCGGCATGAACCATGCCGGCGAGATCACGCCGCTGGTGAAAATGGTGCGGCCGCATGTCGCCGTCATCACCACGGTCGAGCCGGTGCATCTGGAATTCTTCGCAGGGATCGAGGCGATCGCCGATGCCAAGGCGGAGATCTTTCTCGGCGTCGAGCCCGATGGCGCCGTCGTGCTTAACCGCGACAATGCGCAGTTCGCGCGACTGCAGCGCGCGGCCAAGAAGGCCGGCATCTCGCGCATCGTCTCGTTCGGCACCAACAAGCGCGCGGAAGCGCGGCTGATCGATGTGTCGCTGCACCCGACCTGCTCGGCGGTGCATGCCGACATCCTCGACCACGACATCACCTACAAGATCGGCATGCCCGGCCGGCACATGGCGATGAACTCGCTCGCGGTGCTGGCGGGCGCCACGCTGCTCGGCGCCGACATCGCACGCGCGGCACTGTCGCTGTCGCAGCTCGAGGCGCCCTCGGGGCGCGGTGTCCGCCGCAGGCTCGAGGTCGGCCATGGCGAGGCGACGCTGATCGACGAGAGCTACAACGCCAATCCGGCCTCGATGGGCGCCGCGCTCAACGTGCTCGGCCAGGCTGCGGTCAGCGCGCATGGCCGCCGCATCGCGGTGCTCGGCGACATGCTGGAGCTCGGGCCGACCGGGCCCGACCTGCACCGCGGCCTCGCCGAGGCGATCGCGGCCAACCGCATCGACCTCGTATATTGTTGTGGTCCGCTGATGCGGAATTTGTGGGATGCCCTTTCCACCGGCAAGCGGGGAGGCTATGCGGAGAGCTCGGCGGCGCTGGAAGCGCAGGCGGTCGCCGCGGTCCGCGCCGGTGATGCGATCATGGTGAAGGGGTCGCTGGGTTCGAAGATGAAGGTGATTGTCAGCGCGCTGGAAAAGCGCTTTCCCGACAAAGCCGTGCACGAAGAAACGGTATAGGGCTTTTTGAATGTTCTACTGGTTGATCGAACTGTCCAACACCGTTCCGGGCTTCGGGCCGTTCCGCAGCGCCCTGAACGTATTCCGTTACATCACCTTCCGTACCGGCGGCGCGATCGTGACCGGGGCGCTGTTCGTCTTCCTGTTCGGGCCCTGGATCATCGATCATCTGCGGCTGCGGCAGGGCAAGGGCCAGCCGATCCGCAGCGATGGCCCGCAATCGCATCTGATCTCCAAGAAGGGCACGCCCACGATGGGCGGGCTGATGATCCTGTCGGGGCTCGTGGTGTCGACGCTGCTGTGGGCCAACCCGCTCAACCCCTATGTCTGGATCGTGCTGGCGGTGACGCTCGGCTTCGGCTTCGTCGGCTTTTATGACGATTATTTGAAGGTCACGAAGCAGACCACCAGCGGCTTCGCGAGCCGGCTGCGGCTTTTGATCGAGGGGGTGATCGCGGTCGCCGCGACCTATGCGCTGATCCGGCTCGGGCGCGACGTCTCCTCGACTTCGCTCGTGATTCCCTTCTTCAAGGATCTCGTGATCAATCTCGGCTGGTTCTTCGTGATCTTCGGCGCCTTCGTCATGGTCGGCTCCGGCAATGCGGTGAACCTGACCGACGGCCTCGACGGCCTCGCCATCGTCCCGGTCATGATCGCCGCGGCGAGCTTCGGCATGATCGCGTATCTGACCGGCAACGCGGTGTTCTCGGAATACCTGCAGATCAACTATGTCGCCGGCACCGGCGAGCTCGCAGTGCTGTGCGGCGCGGTGCTCGGTGCCGGACTCGGTTTCCTCTGGTTCAATGCGCCGCCGGCCTCGATCTTCATGGGCGATACCGGCTCGCTCGCGCTCGGCGGCATGCTGGGCGCAGTGGCGGTCGCGGTGAAGCACGAGATCGTGCTGGCGGTGATCGGCGGCCTGTTCGTGCTCGAGGCGGTCTCGGTGATCGTGCAGGTCACCTCGTTCAAGCTGACGGGCAAGCGCGTGTTCCGGATGGCGCCGCTGCACCATCATTTCGAGCAGAAGGGCTGGACCGAGCCGCAGATCGTGATCCGCTTCTGGATCATCTCGGTGATGCTGGCGCTCGCCGGCCTCTCCTCGCTGAAGCTGCGGTGATGATTTTGTATCCCAATAGGTGTCGTTCCGGGGCTCGCGAAGCGAGAACCCGGAACCTCGAGATTCCGGGTTCTCGCTTCGCGAGCCCCGGAATGACTGGGATCATGACGGCGGTGCCGTCATGATCCCAGTCACCTCCTTCGCAGGCAAGACGGTCGCGGTGTTCGGCCTCGGCGGCTCCGGCCTTGCCAGCTGCCACGCGCTGAGGGCCGGCGGCGCCGAGGTGATCGCGGCTGACGACAGCGCCGACAATGTTGCCAAGGCGGCGCAGGCCGGCTTCACCACCGCCGATCTGCGCACCGTGCAGACCACGTCTTGGGCGAACTTCGGCGCGCTGATCCTCACCCCCGGCGCGCCGCTCACCCATCCGGCGCCGCATTGGAGCGTGCTGAAGGCGCGCGAGGCCGGTATCGAGGTGATCGGCGATATCGAGCTGTTCTGCCGCGAGCGGCGCCGCCACGCGCCGAACGCGCCGTTCGTCGCCATCACCGGCACCAACGGCAAGTCGACCACGACCGCGCTGATCGCGCACCTCATGAAGGTCGCCGGCTACGACACCCAGATGGGCGGCAATATCGGCACCGCGATCCTGTCGCTGGAGCCGCCGCGCATGGGCCGCGTCCATGTGATCGAGATGTCGTCCTACCAGATCGATCTCTGTCCGTCGCTCGATCCCTCGGTCGGTATCCTGCTCAACGTCACCGAGGACCATATCGACCGCCACGGCACGCTGGCGCATTACGCCGCCGTGAAGGAGCGGCTGGTCGCGGGCGTGCAGCCGGGTGGCACCGCGATCGTCGGCGTCGACGACGGCTGGTGCCGCGACATCGCCGACCGGCTTGATCGCGCCGGCAAGCGCGTGGTCCGTATCTCCGTGAAGAACCCACTGCCCGATGGCGTCTATGTCGAGCACGAGACCATTGTGCGCGCATCCGGTGCGGCACGCAGCGAAGTGGCGCGGCTCGGCGGCATCGGTTCGCTGCGCGGCCTGCACAACGCGCAGAACGCGGCGTGCGCCGCGGCCTGCGCGCTGGCGATGGGAATCTCAAACGACACGCTGCAGAACGGCCTGCGCAGCTTCCCCGGCCTCGCCCATCGCATGGAACAGGTCGGCCGCCGCGGCAACGTGCTGTTCGTCAACGACTCCAAGGGCACCAATGCGGATGCGGCGGCGCATGCGCTGTCGTCCTTTGCCGACATCTTCTGGATCGCCGGCGGCAAGCCGAAGGCCGGCGGCATCACCAGCCTGACCGGCTATTTCCCGCACATCCGCAAGGCCTATCTGATCGGCGAGGCGGCCGCCGAGTTCGCCGGCACGCTCGGCGACCGCGTGCCGCACGAGATGTCCGGCACGCTCGATGTCGCGGTCGCCGGCGCCGCGCGGGATGCAGAGGCGGCGGGGCTCAGCGAAGCCGTCGTGTTGCTGTCGCCGGCCTGCGCCTCGTTCGACCAGTACCGCAATTTCGAGATCCGCGGCGCCGCGTTCCGCGACCTGGTGCAGGCGTTGCCCGGCGTGAAGCCGGTGGTGTGACTGCGCGCCGCATATTCGGTGTCGTCCCGGCGAAGGCCGGGACCCATAACCCCGAATGGAAATTATTGGGCGACGCTGGAGCTCCAGCTCGCTTCAACGACGTAGTCCTGTGGTTATGGGTCCCGGCCTTCGCCGGGACGACAGTTGTGTTTGCGGCCACAGCAAATCGTCTCCCTCAAAAGTGACCCATCCCGTTAACTCCCTGGAAACCATCCTGGGCCACGAATGGACGTTACCTCTGCCATTTGGGGACGCCCATGCTCGCCCGTGACCAACGCACCCCGTTCTCGGACTGGTGGTGGACCGTCGACAAGCTGCTGCTTGCGGCGATCATCGCGTTGATGCTGGCCGGCGTCATCCTGTCGCTGGCGGCGAGCCCGCCGGTCGCGACCCGGATCGGGCTCGATCCCTTCCATTTCTTCAACCGGCACGTGATGTTCCTGGTGCCGTCGCTGATCGTCCTGATCGGCGTCTCGTTCATGACGCCGCGGCAGATCCGGCGCACCGCGCTGATCGTGTTCGCGCTCAGCATCTTCCTGATCGTGCTCACGCTGCTGATCGGGCCGGAGGTCAAGGGTTCGCGGCGCTGGATCACGCTGCTCGGCGTCAACATCCAGGCCTCCGAATGCGCCAAGCCGTCCTTCGTGATCGTCGCAGCCTGGCTGTTCGCGGAATCGACCAAGAAGCCGGAGATGCCGGCGACCTCGATGGCGCTGGTGCTGCTGCTGATGCTGGTCGCGCTGCTGGTGATGGAGCCCGATTTCGGACAGACCATGCTGATCCTCACCGTGTGGGGCGCGCTGTTCTTCATCGCGGGCATGCGGATGATCTGGGTGTTCGGATTGGCGGGCGCCGCCAGCGCCGGCCTGTTCTTCGCCTATCTCCTGGTGCCGCACGTCGCCGGCCGCATCAAGCGCTTCATGAACCCGGCCTCGGGTGACACCTTCCAGGTCGACACCGCGATGGAAGCGTTCTGGAACGGCGGCTGGTTCGGACTCGGGCCGGGCGAGGGCATCGCCAAGCGCAGCCTGCCGGACAGCCACACCGACTTCGTGTTCGCGGTCGCCGCGGAGGAATTCGGCATCATCCTCTGCCTGATGCTGGTCGCGCTGTTCGCCTTCGTCGTGATCCGGACGCTGACGCGGGCCTATTCCACCGACGACATGTTCGCGCGCTTCGCAGCATCCGGGCTCGCGATCCTGTTCGGCGTGCAGGCCGCGATCAACATGGCGGTCAATCTGCAACTGATCCCGGCCAAGGGCATGACGCTGCCCTTCATCTCCTATGGCGGCTCCTCGTTCGTGTCGCTCGCCTACGGCGTCGGCATGATGCTGGCGCTGACCCGACAGCGGCCGCGCACCGAGATCGAATCGATGGAAGGCGCCAGCTCGCAGCGCGCTTATGCGTAGGTGACTGTGACGGCGGCGTCGGCTATCTGGATGCCATGTACTTGGAAGCGATGGACAAAGCGCCCTTGATTCTGCTGGCCGCCGGCGGCACCGGCGGCCATCTGTTCCCGGCGGAAGCGCTCGCCGTGGAATTGCTCCGGCGCGGCCTGCGCGTGCGGCTTGCGACCGACGGTCGCGCGTTGCGCTACTCCGGCCTGTTCGGCCGGGACGACATCGACCTGGTGCCGAGCGCGACCGTGCGCAGCCGCAATCCGTTCTCGCTGGCACGGACCGTGTTGATGCTCGGCTACGGCACGCTGGTTGCCGCCAATGCGGTGCGCCGGCTGAAGCCATCGGCCGTGGTCGGCTTCGGCGGCTATCCGACCCTGCCGCCGCTGGTGGCGGCCCGCCTGCTCGGCGTCCCCGGCATCATCCATGATGCCAATGCGGTGCTCGGCCGCGCCAACCGCTTCCTCTCCGGCCGCGTCGACGCGATCGCGACCTCGCTGCCGGGCGTGCTGGATCGCGATCCCGCACTCGCCGGCAAGGCCACCACCGTCGGCACGCCGATGCGTCCGGCGATCCTTGCGGCGGCGGCGGTGAAATATACCTCGCCCGAACCGGACGGCCCGCTGCGCCTGCTCGTCGTCGGCGGCAGCCAGGGCGCGCGGGTGATGAGCGACATCGTGCCGCCGGCGATCGAGAAGCTTGCGCCTGCGCTATGGAGCCGCCTGATCGTCACCCAGCAGGTGCGCGAAGAGGACATGACACGGGTCCGCGCCGTGTACGACAGGCTCAAGATCAATGCCGAGCTCGCGCCGTTCTTCGCCGATCTGCCGGCCCGGCTGGCATCGAGCCAGCTCGTGATCTCGCGCTCCGGCGCCGGCACCGTCGCCGAGCTCGGCGCGATCGGCCGGCCCTCGATCCTGGTGCCGTTGCCGGGCGCGATCGATCAGGACCAGTTCGCCAATGCCGGCGTGCTGTCGGACGCCGGCGGCGCGCTGCGCATCAAGCAGAACGATTTTACGCCCGAGCGTCTGGCGGCCGACATCACCGCCTTTGCGGCAGAACCTTCGAAGCTGACCACGATGGCGGAGGCCGCGCGCGGCGTCGGCCGGCTCGACGCCGCGGAACGGCTCGCCGATCTGGTGGCGAAAGTGGCGGGGTTGTAAAAGAGGTGCATGACGGTCAACGCTACCGAGATTGAAACCATCCTTGGACCGCTTCGCGGCTTCCATTCCTATGACAACCGGATGATTTCATTGAGGTCGATGGGGCTTCCGGACAATCCGTTCGTACTGTCAGAGCATCGAAAAGCCGGAGCCGCAATCCAATGGACAGATACAGGAGCCGCGCCTGTGTCAGATTGGCTAGGCAATGTCGAAGGAATTTCGTCGCACGCGGAGATCATTCAGCGAATGCGCGTAGCCGCGTTCGTTGCTTTCACGGATATGATCCCCGTGTTGGCCGCGGACCATCCATGGTGTCTCCTCAATCACCAAGCCGCGGGGCATGCATGCAGGCAGCAGCGATTTGTTGGCCGACGCGTCTTGCTCAGGCCTGAGGTGGAGTTCAAGTGCATTGAAATCGCGATTTCTCATTACAACACCCAGCTTGGATGGGATCTGCCGCGTCTTTCCGACTTGATGAAATATAGATCGCAGCTGCAAGAGATCGGGCTTGATTGCAATAGCTCTGGAACTTTCAAACACCTTATGGAGGGTTTTTATCCGATTGACTTATCCCAATCGGTTATAGATCAGGTATGCCTTCAGCCCTTTTCGTTGGAAAGTCTTCTGGGAAGTCCACGACCATACGGAAGCATCGAGCACTATGCGATTCTTGCTGTCATTGCGCCAAACAGTGATTGAAGCGCTCCAAAAGGAACGACGAGCATGAGACTGCCGCGCGAGATCGGGCCCATTCATTTCGTCGGGATCGGCGGCATCGGCATGAGCGGCATTGCCGAGGTGCTGCTCAATCTCGGCTACACCGTGCAGGGCTCGGACGCCTCGGACAATTACAACCTCGATCGGCTGCGCAAGAAGGGCGCCAAGGTCTCGGTCGGCCACAAGGCCGAGAATGTCGACGGCGCCGATGTCGTCGTGGTCTCGACCGCGATCAAGCGCGACAATCCCGAACTGATGGCGGCGCGCGCGCGGCGCCTTCCGGTGGTGCGGCGCGCCGAGATGCTGGCGGAATTGATGCGGCTGAAGAGCTGCGTCGCGATCGCCGGCACCCACGGCAAGACCACCACGACGACGATGGTGGCGACCTTGCTCGACGCCGGCGGGCTCGATCCGACCGTGATCAATGGCGGCATCATCAATGCCTATGGCTCCAATGCGCGGCTCGGGGCGGGCGACTGGATGGTGGTCGAGGCCGACGAGAGCGACGGCACTTTCCTGAAACTGCCGTCCGACGTCGTCATCGTCACCAATATCGATCCCGAGCATCTCGATCACTTCAAGACGTTCGAGGCGATCCAGGACGCCTTCCGCAGCTTTGTCGAGAACGTGCCGTTCTACGGTTTTGCCGTGATGTGCATCGATCATCCGGTGGTGCAGAGCCTGGTCGGCAAGGTCGAGGATCGCCGCATCATCACCTACGGCCAGAACCCGCAGGCCGACGCGCAGCTCAAGGAGCTGACGCCGATGGGCGGCGGCTCCAAATTCACCGTCGCAATTCGCGATCGCAACAGCGGCGCAGTGCACGAGATTGCCGACATCACGCTGCCGATGCCGGGCCGTCACAACGCGTCCAACGCAACGGCGGCGATCGCGGTTGCGCATCAGCTCGGCGTGTCCGACGACGTGATCCGCCAGGCGATGGCGGGCTTCGGTGGCGTCAAGCGGCGCTTCACCAAGACGGGCGAGTGGAACGGCGTCACCGTGATCGACGATTACGGCCATCACCCGGTGGAGATCGCAGCCGTGCTGAAGGCGGCGCGGGAATCCGTCAACGGCAAGATCATCGCCGTGGTGCAGCCGCATCGCTTCACCCGCCTGCAATCGCTGTTCGAGGAATTCTGCACCTGCTTCAACGACGCCGATGCCGTCGTGGTCGCGGAGGTGTATGCCGCCGGCGAGCCGCCGATCCCGGGCATCGACCGCGACCATTTCGCCGCCGGCCTGCGCGCCCACGGCCATCGCAACGTCATCCCGCTGCCTGACACGAGCAAGCTCGCGAACATCGTGCACGGCATTGCAAAGCCCGGCGACCTCGTCGTCTGCCTCGGCGCCGGCAACATCACGCAATGGGCCTACGCGCTGCCGGACGAATTGAAGGCGCTGGGGTGATGGCCGTGCGGTCTCTCTCCTCGTCATGGCCGGGCTTGTCCCGGCCATCCACGTCTTTACTGTGTGATGGTGTCGAAGAGATCGTCCCAATTCGGGTTCGCCACGACAATCTTGCGGACCTTCCATGCGCGCGGCCAATGCTTGATGTTGTGTTCGCGCTGAATGGCATCGCGAATGTCGTCAAACTGCTCAAAGTAGACCAGCCGCTTCAAACCATACCGCTTGGTGAAGCCATCAACGAATCCGGACCGATGCTCGAATATTCGGCGGACAAGATCGCTCGTCACTCCGACATACAGGATGCCGTTCGGACGGTTGGTCAGAAAATAGACGTACCCACCTGCCATGCGGAGATATTGCAAGACGTGGATGGCCGGGACAAGCCCGGCCATGACGGACTGGGTGAGTTGGCATGACCTTCCCCGACATCACGCCTGATCTGAAAGCCGCGATGCCGGAGCTGCGCGGGCGGTTGCTGGCCAATCAGCGGCTTTCGGAGCTGACCTGGTTTCGGGTCGGCGGGCCGGCGCAGGTTTTGTTCACGCCGGCGGATGAGGATGATCTCGCATACTTCCTCAAGCACCTGCCGCAGGAGTGGCCGGTCTATGTCGTCGGTGTCGGCTCCAACCTGATCGTGCGCGATGGCGGCCTGCCGGGGGTGGTGATCCGGCTGGCGCCGCGGGCGTTCGGCGAGACCAGCGCGGCCGATGATATCGTCACCGCCGGCGCCGCAGCGCTCGACAAGCGCGTGGCGGAGACGGCAGCGGGCGCCAATATCGGCGGCATGGAATTCCTGTTCGGCATTCCCGGCACGGTCGGCGGTGCGCTGCGGATGAATGCTGGCGCCAACGGCGGCGAGACCAAGGATGTGCTGGTGGAGGCGACCGGCATCGGCCGCGACGGCGCCAAGCACAACTTCACCAATGCCGACATGAAGTTCGTCTACCGCAGCAGCGGCGTCGATCCCTCCATCATCTTCACCTCGGCGCGCTTCCGCGGCAGCATCACCGATGCGGAAGCAATCCGCATCCGCATGAACGAGGTGCAAGCCCATCGCGAGACCGCACAGCCGATCCGCGAGAAGACCGGCGGCTCGACCTTCAAGAACCCGCCGGGCCACAGTGCCTGGAAGCTGATCGACGCTGCCGGTTGCCGCGGCCTCAAGCTCGGCGGCGCGCAGGTCTCGGAGCTGCACTGCAATTTCCTGATCAATACCGGCAACGCCACCGGGCATGACATCGAGGCGTTGGGCGAGACGGTCCGCGAACGCGTGAAGCACAATTCCGGAATCGAGCTACACTGGGAAATCAAGCGGATCGGGATTCCGGGCTAGTCGTCATTCCGGGGCGCGCGCAGCGCGAACCCGGAATCCAGAGGTGATGAAACGAGATTCCGGGTCTGGTCCTTCGGACCATCCCGGAATGACAGGATAGAACTGATGCAGACCACGATTCTGTTCGGCGGCGCCAGCAAGGAGCGCCTGGTCTCGGTGGCAAGCGCGCAGGCGCTGCACCGCGCGCTACCCGGGGCCGATCTCTGGTTCTGGGACGTCGACGATACTGTGCACGCCGTGACCTCCGCGCAGCTGCTCAATCACGCGCGTCCCTTCGAGGTCGATTTCAAGCCCGGCGATCGCGGCGTCGCGCTCGGTGCCGCGCTGGACAAGGCAGGCGCCGAGCAGCGCGTGCTGGTCCTCGGCCTGCATGGTGGCTGTGCCGAGAATGGCGAGTTGCAGGCGATGTGCGAACTGCGCGGCGTCGCGTTCACCGGCTCCGGCTCGGCGTCGTCGCATCTCGCCTTCGACAAGCCGGCGGCGAAGCGCTTTGCGGCGATCGCCGGCGTGAACGCGCCGCAGGGCATCGCCGTCGAACAGATCGAGCAGGCGTTTGCCGAATACGGCAGGCTGATCGCAAAGCCCGCGAAGGACGGTTCGAGCTACGGCCTGATCTTTGTCAATGCGAAGCAGGATCTGGTCGCGGTTCGCAATGCGGCCGAGCAGGAAGAGTATCTGGTCGAGCCGTTCGTCTCCGGCGTGGAGGCAACCTGCGGCGTGCTCGAGCAATCCGACGGCGCGGTATTCGCGCTGCCGCCGATCGAGATCGTGCCGGCGGATGGCGGCTTCGACTACACGGCCAAATACCTGCTGAAGTCGACCCAGGAGATCTGCCCCGGTCGCTTCGCGCCCGAGGTCTCGGCCGCGATCATGGATCACGCACTGAAGGCGCACCGCGCATTGTCCTGCGCCGGCTATTCGCGCAGCGATTTCATCGTGTCGGCGAAAGGTCCAGTCTACCTCGAGACCAACACGCTGCCCGGGCTGACGGCGGCATCGCTCTACCCCAAGGCGCTGAAGGCCCACGGCATCGGCTTTGCCGACTTCCTCCACGACCAGATCGTGCTCGCCCGGCGCCGTGTGGCGAGGTAGCGGCGGGAACCCGCGCCTCCCGGGCATGGAACCCGCCGCTGTTGCTAAAATGCTAACGGGTTCGCGGCAAAGTACTCACAGCGTTGATCAAAACACGCTCCGGGTAGGTATCGTTTACCGTTTGTTTACCAGGAAGGCCGAAGGTTAACGCTGGCGGCGCATGTAGCGCTTGGCTGCCGGGGCGTGAGCTGTCGCGGATTTCCGCTTCGAGGAACGCAACCAGGGAACAGGGGGCCACTCTATCCCACCGGATTTGCCGAGACGTTCCTGCGTCGGGACCCGCGGGGTTGTGCGGGCACAACATGTGACGAGCTCGTGCAATGGATGGTGCAGGACGCCTCGCTCGATCGGTACGATCGCTGGGGCCCCAAGCTGACCTGAAAGCAGCCGCTATTGGAGCGGTGGTGCTGTTGCGCGAATATGCCGGCGCCCATTTCGCGCGCCGCCGCCAACGCCCCGCCAGGCGGCCGGTGATCGACCGCGAGCCGCCGAACCGCCTCATCCTGATGGTCGAGCGATATTTGCCGCGCCGGATCGGTGTCGTCGCGACGCTCGCGATCCTGTTCGGCAGCGCCGGCTTCGGCATCGTCAAGGGCGGCCATGTCGACGAATTCACGTCCGCGCTGAGCGACACCCGTAACGCGCTCGCCAATGCCGCGGGCTTCCGCATCACCGCCGTCGGCATCAACGGTCGCAAGCAATTGAGCCAGGACGAAGTGCTGGCGATCGGCGGCGTCAACGGCCGCTCCTCGCTGCTGTTCCTCGACGCAGACACCGTTCGCAACCGGCTGAAGGCCAATCCCTGGATCGCCGACGCCACCATCCTGAAGCTCTATCCGGGCCGGCTGCAGATCGACATCGTCGAGCGCACCGCCTTCGCATTGTGGCAGCAGGACGGCCGTCTCGCCGTCATCGCCGCCGATGGCGCGGTGCTCGAGCCCTATGTCTCGCGCCGCTTCCTCAGTCTGCCGCTGGTGGTGGGGAAGGGGGCCGAGACCCATGCCCAGGACTTCCTCGCGCTGCTCGACCGCTACCCGCAGGTGCGTTCGGTGACCAAGGCCGCGATCTATGTCGGCGAGCGGCGCTGGAATCTGCGCCTGAAGGACGGCCTCGACGTCCGCCTGCCGGAGAACGACGTCGGCAACGCGCTTGCCGCGCTCTCCAAGCTCGACAAGGAGGAGAAGCTGTTCTCGCGTGACATCGTCGCCGTCGACATGCGGTTGCCCGATCGCCTGGTCGTGCAATTGTCCGAGGAGGCCGGCAAGGCCCGCGACGAGTTGTTCAAGGACAAGAAGTCCAAGAAGAAGCCGGGTGATTCCGCATGACCGGCCTCGATCGCAACCTGACCCCCAAGACCCGACCGATGCACAAGCGCACGGCGCTGGTGGCCTCGCTCGACGTCGGCTCCAGCAAGATCGCCTGCATGATCGCGCGCTTGAGGCCGTCGCCGCCGAACGAGGCGCTGCGCGGCCGCACCCATGCGGTCGAGCTGATCGGCTACAGCCAGATCCAGTCGCGCGGCGTCAAGGCCGGCTCCGTGGTCGATCTCGCCGAATGCGAGAAGGCGGTGCGTCACGCGGTGGCGCTGGCCGAGCGCATGGCCAAGGTGCGCGTCGAGTCCGTTCTGCTGTCGGTGTCGGGCGGCCGGCTGCATGGCCAACTCGTTGAAGCGGCTGCCGATATCCACGGCGGCTCGGTCACCTCAGACGATATCAGCCGCGTCACCTCGGCCGGCATGCGCCACGCCGCCGGCGCCGGCCGCACCGTGCTGCATGCGCTCCCCGTCGGCTATGCGCTCGACGGCGTCAAGGGCATCCGCGATCCCAAGGGCATGGTGGCGCGACAGTTCGGCGTCGACATGAACGTGGTGACGTCGGACGCGACGGTCGCCAAGAATCTGATGCTTGTGGTCGAACGTTGTCATCTCAACGTCGAAGCCATGGCATCGAGCCCCTATGTCGCCGGCCTCTCCGTGCTCACCGACGATGAAGCCGATCTCGGCGCCGCCGTCGTCGAGATGGGCGCGGGATCGACCACGATCGCGACCTATTCCGGCGGCCGCTTCGTGCACGCATCCGGATTTGCGCTCGGCGGGCAACACATCACGATGGATCTTGCGCGCGGCATCGGCGCATGCATTGCGGATGCCGAGCGAATCAAGACTTTATACGGCACGGTGCTGACCGGCGGCTCGGACTCGCGCGAGCTGATGTCCGTTCCGACCGCAGGCGACGATCGGGAGACTCCGCAAATCGTGTCCCGCGCCACCATCGCGAATATTGTCCGGCATCGCGCCGAGGAGATTTTTGAGATGGTCCGTGACCGACTCGCGGATTCACCCTTCGCAGCCGAGCCGCGGGCACGCGTCGTGCTGAGCGGCGGCGCCTCGCAACTGACCGGCACCGTCGAGCTCGCCACCCGCATCCTCAACCGCCAGGTCCGCATCGGCCGCCCGCTCGGCTTCGGCCGGCTGCCCAACGAGGCAAAGGGCGCCTCGTTCTCGGTGCCGACCGGACTGCTCGTCTATCCGCAATACGCTCATCTTGAACATGTCGAACCGCGGCGCACGCGGCAGCTCAGGACAGGGACTGACGGTTACTTCGGAAAGGTCGGACGATGGCTTCGCGAGGGCTTCTGATGACCGCACCCCGGCTTACAGCATTTTCACCAGCTCCCGCGGCCGTTGGCCGGGGCGAACCAACGCGCGCGTAATCGAGAGAGGCAACCATGGCACTCAATCTGACCCCCCCTGACATCAGCGAGCTGAAACCGCGGATCACCGTCTTCGGCGTCGGTGGCGCGGGTGGTAACGCCGTCAACAACATGATCACCGCCGGGTTGCAGGGCGTCGACTTCGTCGTCGCCAACACCGACGCGCAGGCGCTGACGATGTCGAAGGCGCAGCGCATCATCCAGATGGGCACCGCCGTGACCCAGGGCCTCGGCGCCGGTTCGCAGCCCGATGTCGGCGCTGCCGCCGCGCAGGAAGTCATCGACGAACTCCGCGATCACCTCTCGGGCGCCAACATGGTGTTCGTCACCGCCGGCATGGGCGGCGGCACCGGCACGGGGGCTGCGCCCGTGATCGCCAAGGCCGCCCGCGACATGGGCATCCTCACCGTCGGCGTCGTCACCAAGCCGTTCCACTTCGAGGGCGGCCGCCGCATGCGCACCGCCGAGCACGGTATTTCCGAGCTCCACAAGGTGGTCGACACGCTCTTGATCATCCCGAACCAGAACCTGTTCCGGGTCGCCAACGAGAAGACCACCTTCGCCGACGCCTTCGCGATGGCCGACCAGGTGCTCTATTCGGGCGTCGCCTGCATCACCGACCTGATGGTCAAGGAAGGCCTGATCAACCTCGACTTCGCCGACGTCCGCGCCGTGATGCGGGAGATGGGCAAGGCGATGATGGGCACCGGCGAGGCCACCGGCGAGAAGCGGGCGCTGACCGCAGCCGAAGCCGCGATCGCCAACCCGCTGATCGACGACAGCTCGATGAAGGGCGCCCGCGGGCTCTTGATCTCGATCACCGGCGGCAAGGACCTCACTTTGTTCGAGGTCGACGAGGCCGCGACCCGCATCCGCGAGGAGGTCGATCCCGACGCCAACATCATCGTCGGCGCCACCTTCGACGAATCGCTCGACGGCGTCATCCGCGTCTCGGTGGTCGCGACCGGCATCGAGCAAGCGTTGATCGCCCGTTCCCAGACCCCCGCCGCGCCGCAGACCGGCGGCTCGCCGGAGAGCCGGCTGGCCGACCTGACCGCGCGCCTCCGCGCCGACAATCAGCGTCTGGCCGAACGCACCCAGAAGCTGGAACCGCCGACCGGCGTGACGGTCTCTCCGATTGCCGGGCCGGCCGCCGCCGCGGCAGTGCCCCAGCCGCGTCCGGCCGCCAATACTGTCGAGCGCGCTGCGCTGGCGGCGATCGCGGCCGCGGTTGCTCCGGAAACGCCCCAGGCGCCGATGCAGTATGGCGACGTCACGGTGCGCCCGATCGCCCAGAAGCCGTCGCTGTTCCCGGATCACGACGTCGCCAAGGTCGAGCAGCATGAGCCGATGCCGCCCGAAACCTTCATTCCGCAGGCGGCCGAGCGTTCGCCGGTCCGTGCCCCGCGGATGCCGAAGTTCGAGGACCTTCCGATGCCGGCGCAGGCCGAGATTCGTCAGGCCCACGGCGACGGCGAGGCGGAACATCCGCAGAAAACCCGGCTGTCGCTGCTGCAGCGCCTCGCCAATGTCGGCCTCGGCCGCCGCGACGAAGAGACCGAGCCGCCGATCGCGGCCCGTGGCTTCAGCCCGGCCGCGCCGGCGATGCCGCCGCTGCCCGAGCGCAAGGCGGCCCGCAGCGTTCAGCAGCAGATCGCAGCGAACGAATCACCGGTGTCGGAATACGCAAAGCGGCCCGCGCCGCAGGGTCTGGACGCTCATGGCCGCCCCGCACCTGTGGCCACGGCGCCACAGGGCGACGACCATCTTGATATCCCGGCCTTCCTGCGCCGGCAGGCAAACTGAAGTTTGTTACAACCTTGGCGGAAAAAGAGGGCCCTGGCGAGAACCGCCGGGGCCTTCGTCTTTAGGCGGAGAAGCGGTCACGGTCGAGTGAGCAACCGCCTGATATTAAATCATTAATTATACTTTCCATGGTCAAGTGCGGCTTTCGGAAAGACCCCGAAGCGCTGCCGTAATTTGGTTAACCTTGGGCGTGAATGCGGCGGAGATGGGGTAACAATCGGTAAAGAAGCGTGAGTTGTACGCTCTCGGGCAGTGACTATGGTCTGCCGTGACTTGGGGAGCTCAAGCGAGTCGGCCTTGGGGAAATTGGCCTCTCGAATTGAGCGAAGTCGGGTAGTGGGCATTATCGAATGAAGTTCAGCCGCCAAACAACGCTTCGGTCGCAAGCCACCGTGACGGGCGTCGGCGTACATTCTGGTCTTCCTGTTCATCTCACGCTCGGGCCTGCGCCTGTCGACGCAGGTTTTATTTTTGTCCGCACCGGTCTCGACGGTGCCGACCGCGAAATTCCCGCCACCGCCGACGCCGTGATCGCCACCGAATTTGCAACGGTGCTGGGCGACCGCGAAGGACCGCTGGTTTCCACCGCCGAGCATGTGCTGGCTGCGCTGCGCGGCATGGGCGTGGATAATGCCACGATCGAGGTCGACGGACCCGAAGTTCCGATCATGGACGGCAGCGCCGCGGCGTTCGTCGCCGCGATTGATCAGGCCGGCATCGTCACGCAGCCGGGGCTGCGCCGTTTCATCCAGGTGCTGAAGCCGGTGCAGGTCAAGATCGGCGATTCGACCGGCGAGCTGCGTCCGTTTGCCAACGGGTTCCGCGCCGAGGTCGAAATCGATTTCACCAACCCGGTGATCGGCCACCAGACCTTCTCCTTCGATCTTTCACCGGAAGGCTTCCGCCGCGACGTCGCGCGCGCCCGTACCTTCGGCTGCATGAACGACGTGGCGCGGCTCTGGGGCGCAGGCTTCGCGCTCGGCGCCAATTTCGACAACACGGTGGTGTTCGACGAGACCCGCCTGCTCAACAGCGAGGGCCTGCGCTACGGCAACGAGTGCGCCCGCCACAAGGTCCTGGACGTGATCGGCGACCTTGCGCTGGCCGGCCTGCCGCTGCTCGGCGTCTATCGTTCGCTCCGCGGCGGTCACAAGGTCAACCATGCCGTGCTCAAGGCTCTGCTCGCCGACCGTAGCGCCTGGCGGGTGGTCGAGGCCGAGACCGTGCGGCGCCCGGCCCGTGGCCATGTCGAGGCTGGTGTCGGTATGGCGGGCGGGCTGATCGCCCCGGCCTATGGCCCGGACGTGTCCTGACCGGCACAGCCGGTGCTATCCGTCGCGATTTACGTAATATCCCCAGCAAGGTGGCAGACATCTGGCCGCCTTATTCCGGGCGGAATGGCTGCGTATTCGGTTGGTCAACGTCTGTTTTTCGGCTAAACAGGCCTGCGGTTGCACGGCGCCAATGGCTTGGCAATTATCGAGGTCCATGATCGCGGTTCATGGATGGAGTGGGGTCCGCCGTTAACCGCATCAAAGGCGTCAGGTTTTATATTTTCATGTCGGCAACGCGTATGGCGCTCGAACCACGCAAATCTTCTGATGTCCAACCGTCTGGCTTTCATGGCCTGAAGCAGGCCGTGCGCACGCTGCGTTTGGCGGCGGGCATGATCGTGCTTGCAATGCCACTCGCCGGCTGCGGCACCGGCGCGCTGTGGGACAAGTTCATGGCCAAGGACGACACGTTCGTCGATGAGCCCGCGGACAAGCTCTACAATGAGGGCTTGTACATGATGAACGAGAAGAAGGACCTGAAGTCCGCCACCAAGAAGTTCGAGGAAGTCGACCGTCAGCACCCCTATTCGGATTGGGCGCGCAAGTCGCTCTTGATGTCGGCCTATGCCTCCTACCAGGCCGGCGACTATGACAGCTGCATCGGATCGGCGACCCGCTACGTCACGCTGCATCCCGGCAGCCCCGACGCGTCCTACGCCCAGTATTTGATCGCAGCCTCGCATTTCGACCAGATCCCGGACATCTCCCGCGACCAGGGCCGTACCGAGAAGGCGATCGCGGCGCTGGAAGAGGTGGTGCGCAAATATCCGACCTCGGAATACGCCACCACCGCCAAGTCCAAGATCCAGGCCGCGCGCGACCAGCTCGCCGGCAAGGAAATGGCGGTCGGCCGCTACTACATGGAGAAGCGCGACTTCACCGCTGCGATCAACCGCTTCAAGACGGTGGTCACGCAATACCAGACCACGCGCCATGTCGAGGAGGCGCTGTACCGGCTCACCGAGGCCTATATGGCGATCGGCATCGCGGGCGAGGCGCAGACCGCCGCCGCCGTGCTGGGCCACAATTTTCCTGACAGCCGCTGGTACAAGGACGCCTATAATCTAGTAAAGTCCGGCGGTCTCGAGCCGAGCGAGAATCAGGGTTCCTGGATCAGCAGGACCTTCAAGAAGGTGGGTCTCGGCTAGGAATTGTCCTCGCATGCTGGCGCGTCTGTCGATCCGTGACATCGTCCTGATCGAACGGCTCGATATCGAATTCTCCCGCGGCCTCGCCGTGCTGACCGGCGAAACCGGCGCCGGCAAATCGATCCTGCTCGATGCCTTTGCGCTGGCGCTCGGCGGCCGTGGCGATGCCACGCTGGTGCGTCACGGCGCGGAGCAGGGGCAGGTCACCGCCACCTTCGACGTGCCGAAGGGGCATCCGGCGGCGAAGATCCTGGCCGAGAACGGCCTCGACGATACGGGTCCTGAAGAGACTTCCGAAATGATCCTGCGCCGGGTCCAGCTCGCCGACGGCCGCACCCGTGCCTTCATCAACGACCAGGCGATCAGCGTGCAGACCCTGAAGGCGGTCGGCGCCGTGCTGGTCGAGATCCACGGCCAGCACGACGAGCGTGCGCTGGTCGACGCCGCCACCCATCGCGAGCTGCTCGATGCCTTCGCCGGGCTCGACAAGGAGGTCGCCGCGCTGCAGGCGCTGTGGGATATCAGGCGCACCGCCGGCACCGCGCTGGAGGAGCACCGTGCCGGCATGGAACGCGCCGCGCGCGAGGCCGACTATCTGCGCCACGCCTCCCAGGAATTGCAGTCGCTGGGCCCGAAGGAGGGCGAGGAGACCGAACTCGCCAACCGCCGCACCACCATGATGCAGGGCGAGAAGATCGCGACCGATCTGCGCGAGGCGCAGGAGGCGATCGGCGGCTCGCATTCACCGGTCGCATCGCTATCGGCCGCGGTGCGGCGGCTGGAGCGGCGCGCCGCCAACGCGCCCGGGCTGATCGAGCCCGCGGTGAAAGCGATCGACATCGCGATCAACGCGCTTGAAGAGGCCGACCAGCATCTCCACGCGGCCCTGGCCGCGACCGATTTCGATCCGGCCGAGCTCGAGCGCATCGAGGAGCGGCTGTTCGCGCTGCGCGCCGCCTCGCGCAAATATTCGACGCCGGTCGATCTGCTGGCCGCATTGGCCGCGCAATATGCCGGAGACGTCGCGCTGATCGACGCCGGCGCCGACCAGCTCAAGAAGCTCGAAGCCGCCGCCGATGAAGCCGACAAGCGCTACGCCGCGGCTGCCGCAAAACTGTCGGCGGCGCGGACCAAGGCGGCCGAGAAACTCAACAAGGCCGTCAATGCCGAACTCGCGCCGCTCAAGCTCGAGCGCGCCAAGTTCATGACCCAGGTCGAGAGCAACCCGGCCGCGCCGGGCCCGCAGGGCATCGACCGCGTCGAGTTCTGGGTCCAGACCAATCCGGGTACCAAGCCGGGGCCGATGATGAAGGTCGCCTCCGGTGGCGAGCTGTCGCGCTTCCTGCTGGCGCTCAAGGTCGTGCTGGCCGACCGCGGCTCGGCGCCGACCCTGGTGTTCGACGAGATCGACACCGGCGTCGGCGGCGCGGTGGCGGATGCGATCGGCACCCGGCTCGCGCGTCTTGCCGCCAAGGTGCAGGTGATGGCGGTGACGCACGCGCCGCAGGTCGCAGCCCGCGCCAGCCAGCATCTCCTGATCTCCAAGGACGCCCTCGACAAGGGCAAGCGCGTCGCCACCCGCGTCAACGCACTCGCCGCCGACCACCGCCGCGAGGAGATCGCGCGCATGCTGGCCGGCGCCGAGATCACCGCGGAGGCGCGTGCCGCAGCCGATCGGCTGCTCCGGGCGGCGAGCTAGCTTTTCTCCGTCATTCCGGGGCGATGCGCAGCATCGAACCCGGAATCTCGAGATTCCGGGTCTGGTCCTTCGGACCATCCCGGAATGACGACCCTAAACACAGATCGACTCGTACAAATCATTCCACTGCGGATTGGTCGCTTCGATCAACTGAGTCTTCCAGCTCCGCTTCCACTTCTTGAGCACCTTCTCGCGCGAGATCGCGGAGATCGGATCATCGTAGATTTCGAACCACACGAGCCGTGTGATATTGTACTTGGACGTAAATCTGGGGACTGCCTTGGTTCGGTGTTCGTAGACTCTGCGCACGAGATCATTGGTTACGCCAATGTAGATCGCCCCGTCCTTTCGGCTTGCAAGGATACAGACGTAGTAGGACATGATAGTGGTGCCCAAAACCTCTAGATTCCGGGTCCGGTCCTTCGGACGTCCCGGAATGACCAACTATAATTTGCGCCATGGCTAAAGCAAAACGAGCTGCTCCCCCCGACGTCGACAAGCTCACCAAGGCCCAGGCCAAGGTCGAGCTGACGCGGCTTGCGCTCGAGCTGGAAGGCCACGACAAGCGCTACTACCAGGACGACGCGCCTGATGTCACCGATGCCGAATACGACGCGCTGCGGCAGCGCCATAACGCGATCGAGAAGCGGTTTCCGGAATTCGTCACCGCGGAGTCGCCGTCGCAGAAGGTCGGCGCGGCGCCGTCGGGGCGTTTCAGGAAGGTTCGGCATTCACTGCCGATGCTGTCGCTCGACAATGCGTTTGCAGAAGCCGACGTGGTCGATTTCGTCGGCCGCATCACGCGCTTCCTGAAGCTGCCGGACGACAAGATCGATTTCTCCGTCGAGCCGAAGATCGACGGGCTCTCGATGTCGCTGCGCTATGAGGGCGGCGAACTGGTCACCGCAGCAACGCGCGGCGACGGCGCCGAGGGCGAGGACGTCACCGCCAACATCCGCACGCTCGAGGACGTGCCGCAAAAGCTCAAGGGCCGCAACGTCCCAGAGGTCTGCGAGGTGCGCGGCGAGGTCTATATGACCAAGCAGGCGTTCCTGGCGCTGAACGAGCGGCAGAAGGCGGCCGGCGACACCGTCTTCGCCAATCCGCGCAATTCGGCCGCCGGCTCGCTCAGGCAGAAGGACCCGACCATCACCGCCTCGCGCCCGCTCGGCTTCTTCGCCTATGCCTGGGGCGAGATGAGCGCGATGCCGGAAGGTACCCAGAGCGGCATGATCCACTGGTTCGAGCGCTGCGGCTTCAAGACCAATCCGCTGACCAAACTGCGCCACTCGGTCGAGGAGCTGATCGCGTTCCATCACGAGATCGAGGAGCAGCGCGCCGAGCTCGACTACGACATCGACGGCGTGGTCTACAAGGTCGACCGCATCGACTGGCAGGAGCGGCTCGGCTTCGTCTCGCGCACGCCGCGCTGGGCGATCGCGCACAAATTCCCGGCCGAGCGCGCCATGACCGTGCTGCGCGACATCGAGATCCAGGTCGGGCGCACCGGCTCGTTCACGCCGGTCGGCAAACTCGAGCCGGTCGGCGTCGGCGGCGTCATCGTGCAGAACGTCACGCTGCACAATGAGGACTACATCAAGGGCATCGGCAACAAGGGCGAGGTGTTGCGCGAGGGCCGCGACATCAGGATCGGCGATACGGTGGTGATCCAGCGCGCGGGCGACGTGATCCCGCAGGTGGTCGACGTCATCATCGACAAGCGGCCGAAGAGCGCCAAGGAATTCCACTTCCCGAAGAAGTGCCCATGCCCGCTGCACACCGACGTCGTGCGCGAGGAGACCGCGACCGGCGAGGAGGGCTCGCGGCTGCGCTGTAGCGGCGAGTTCGCCTGTCCGTTCCAGAAGGTCGAGCACCTGATCCTGTTCGTCTCCCGCCGCGCCTTCGACATCGACGGCCTCGGCGTGAAGCAGCTGCAGTATTTCTTCGACGAGGGCTGGGTGAAGGAGCCCGCCGATATCTTCACGCTGAAGAAGCGCAACGCGAAGCTCAAACTGGAAGAGATCGAGGGCTACGGCGAGACCTCGGTGCGCAACCTGTTCGCTTCGATCGACAGCCGCCGCCGGATCGCGCTGGAGCGCTTCGTCTACGCGCTCGGCATGCGCCATGTCGGCGAGACCACCGCGCTGGCGCTGGCGCGCGGCTACGGCTCCTGGGACGCCTTCCACGACGCCTGCCTCAAGGTCGCCAAGGGCGACGAGGAGGCGATCGCCGAGATGGATGCGCTCGACCAGATCGGCGACACCGTGATCAAGAGCATCGCGGATTATTTCGGCGAGAGCCACAATCGCGGCATCGTCGAGCGGCTGACGAAGGAGCTCGACGAGATCATCGATGCCGAGAAGCCGAAGAGCAATTCGGCGGTCGCCGGCAAGACCGTGGTGTTCACAGGATCGCTGGAAAAGATGACCCGCGACGAGGCCAAGGCCACGGCCGAGCGGCTGGGCGCCAAGGCGGCCGGTTCGGTGTCGAAGAAGACCGATTATGTGGTGGCGGGGCCGGGGGCAGGCTCGAAGCTTGCCGAGGCACAGAAGCACGGTGTCACCGTGCTGACCGAGGACGAGTGGCTGAAGCTGATCGGGGAGTGAAGCGCGCCGTTACCGCGTGCTCCACTGTCGTCACCCGCGTATGCGGGTGACCCAGTATTCCAGAGACAGCGGTAGGATACGGATAGGCCGCGGTGTACTGGGTCCCCCGCTTTCGCGGAGGACGACAGTGGAGAGTGAGGCGCGAGCTGCCCCTCACATGATCCCGGTCTCTTCCTCTTCCGCCTGCTCGATCAGCTGCTCGCTCACGATCACGTTCCGCCGCGGCACGATGAAGATCATCGTGCAGGCGCAGGCGATCGAGATCGCGAAGATTGCCGCGGTCAGCGGCAATGTCGTTGACGAGTGGCCGCCGAGATAGGCGCCGAATTGCGAGATCAGCGCGCCGATGCCCTGCTGCAGGAAACCCATGGCGCCGGAGGCGGTGCCGGCGGCTTCGGGGCGGATCGAGATGGCGCCGGCGGCGGAGTTGGCCATCGTGAAGGCGTTGGCGACCATCACGATCATCTGGGTACCGAACAGCCAGAGCGGCGCCTGGTTCACCCCGGTCAGGCTCCAGACCAGGTTCAGCAGGCTGCCGCCGAGCTGCAAAGCGAGGCCGAACCAGATCAGCCGTTCCAGCGAGTGCCGCGGCGCGAAGCGGACGCAGAGCAGATTGCCGACCAGATACGCAAATCCCGTCGTCGCGAACCACGCGCCATATTCGGCGCTGCTGCGGCCCATCTGCGTGACGACGATGTAGGGGCCGCCGCCGGCGAAGGCGAAAATGATCTGCGAGGACAGCACCTGGCACAGCATGTAGCCGACGAAGGCGCGGTTCGACAGCAGCCTGCCGAGATCGCCGCGAAAGCTCGGCGTGTCGGCGCGTTCGCGCCGCGTTTCGGGCAGTGCCAGCGCGATGAAGACGGTGACCGTCAGCGACGCTGCGGTGATCAGGATGAGGATGGCGCGCCAGCCGAACGCGATATCCAACAGGCCGCCGGTCAGCGGGCTCACCATCTGCGCGATCATCAGCGCAGCGACCACCAGTGAGATCATGGCGCCGACCCGCTCGCGCGGATAGAGATCGCGGATGATGGCGCGGCTGATCACCATGCCGCTGGCGCCGCCGAGCGCCTGGAAGAAGCGCGCCGCGATCAGCTGCGGCAGGGTGTCGGCGAACACCGAGCCGATCCCCGCCACCACCATCAGGCCGAGACCCGACAGCAAGACGGGGCGCCGGCCGAACTTGTCGGACAGCGGCCCCATGATCAGCTGCGACAGCGCGATGCCGACCATATAGAGCGACACCGTCATCTGCGCGACCGAGATGTCGCGCCCGAACGTGGTCGCGAGCACCGGCAGCGCCGGAACCAGCATGTAGAGCGAGATCGGCGCCACGCCCGTCATCACGACGAGCATCAGCAGCATGACCTTCGATGCCGCGATGTTGTCTTGTGCCATGCCGGGCGGCTTGCCCATCACGCCGTGCATTCAGGTCCGTTTCCGTTGTGTGAATCCGACTGTAGCGATCCCGGTCGGGCGGAATACGTGCGTTTCGGCATGCGCCCATGCGAATTCGGGAAGCGCACCGATGGATATTTCGTCTCGCGCAACAATCCCCGCTGTCGTCCTCCGCGAAAGCGGGGGACCCAGTATTCCAGAGGCAGATGTCGTTGAGCCGATGGGCCGCGGCGTACTGGATCCCCCGCATGCGCGAGGGACGACACCGAGTGTGTGGTCGCTTGCAGCCCGACGACCGACTACTTCAACTCCGCCGTCGCCTCATCCAGCCACAGCCGCGTTGCGTTGTCGTCGAGATGCGGGCGCACCGTGTTGACGACGCGGGCGTGGTAGTCGTTGAGCCACTTCAATTCGTCCGGGCTCAGCATGGTGACGTCGATCAGCCTGCGGTCGATCGGGGCCAATGTCAGCGTCTCGAACGCGTTGACCGGCTTCTCGGCACCGGTGATGTCGGTGCCGACAACGAGCTCGAGGTTCTCGATCCTGATGCCGAAAGCATCGGTCTTGTAGTAGCCGGGCTCGTTGGACAGGATCATGCCGCGCTTCAGCGGCGTGGTGCCGAGCTTCGAGATTCGCGCCGGCCCTTCATGGACCGAGAGATAGCTGCCGACGCCGTGGCCGGTGCCGTGCTCGAAATCGACGCCGGCCTGCCAGAGATATTGCCGCGCCAGGGTGTCGAGCTGCGCACCGGTGGTGCCGTCGGGGAAGATCGCGCGCGCGATCGCGATATGGCCGCGCAGCACGCGGGTGAAGCGGTCGCGCATCTCGTCGGTGGGCGTGCCGATCGCGATGGTGCGGGTGACGTCGGTGGTGCCGTCCTCATATTGCGCGCCGGAATCGATCAGCAAGAGATCGCCGGGCTCGATCCGTCGGTTGCTCTTGCGGGTGACGCGGTAGTGCACGATGGCGCCGTTCGGCCCGGTGCCGGAGATGGTCGGGAACGAGACGTCCTTCAGCGCGCCGGTCTGGCGGCGGAAGGTCTCCAGCGCCTCGACGGCGTCGATCTCGGTGAGCTTGCCCGCAGGCGCTTCGCGGTCGACCCAGGCAAGGAAGCGCGTCAGCGCCACCGCGTCGCGCTGGTGCGCCGTCCGGGTGCCCTCGATCTCGGTGATGTTCTTCACCGCCTTCAAGAGTGCGATCGGATCGCTGCCGCGCACCGGCTTGCCGCCGGCGTGCTGGATCAGCCGGCTCAGCGCGTCGGCCGCGGTGGCGCCGTCGAGCGCGATCGACGCGCCGCGCTTCGCAAGTTCGGTGAGCCTCTGCGCCAGCGCCGCCGGCTCCTCGACATCGGCGGATTGCTCGAGATGGTCGTGCGTCGCGTTGGAGAGCTTGCGATGATCGATGAACACCACCGGCCGGCCGTCCTTCGGCACCAGCGCATAGGACAACGGCAACGGCGTATGCGAGACGTCGGCGCCGCGGATGTTGAAGGTCCAGGCCACCGCATGGCTGTCGGAGAGCACCAGCGCCTCGACGCCGAGCTTGTTGATCTCGAGCCGGATGCGCTTCAGCTTCTCCGCCTCGATCTCGCCGGAGAACTGCGCGCCGTGGACGCTGACAGGGCCGAGCGGCGGCGCCGGCCGTTCGTGCCAGATCGCATCCACCGGGTTGCTCTCGACTGCGACCAGTTCGGCGCCGGCCTTGGCGCACGCGGCGGCGAGCCGCTCCGCTGCGGCTGTCGTGTGCAGCCACGGGTCGAAGCCGAGCCGGTCGCCGGCTTCGAGATGCCGCGTCAGCCAGTGTTCCGGCGGCGGATCGACCAGCGGCTCGATCTGCCAGGCCTTGCGGTCGACCTGCTTGCCGGCCTGCAGCGTGTAACGGCCGTCGACGAAAACCGCGGCCTCCTTGGCGAGCACGATCGCGAGCCCGGCCGATCCGGTGAACCCGGTCAGCCAGGCCAGCCGCTCCTCGGAGGGCGCGACATATTCGTTCTGCTGCTGGTCGGCGCGGGGAACCACGAACCCGGTCAGCTTGCGGCGGGTCAGCTCCTCGCGGACGGCGCTCAGGCGTGCGGCCAGCGCCACACCGCCTTCGGGCTCCTCGAATGTCTGGAAATGGGCTTCGAACATCGCCTTCGCACTTTCTTCGGATGGCAGCATGATCCTTGCGCAGACTTGCCGCGAGGGAAAACCGCTTTCCACGCGCCCCGATCATGCCTAAGCTCGGTGGACAAAATCCGCAAAGCGGCCGGCATGTCCACAATTCTGCATCATCTATGCTTGAATCGTGGCATATTGGGAATGGCCTGACGGCGTCACCTGCGCACCGTTCGGCCGAAAGTACGGGGAGTGTCCAGGAGTGTCTCAACTCAACGGTGAGGAGATGCACGATGCCTGCATTCACGTTTGAGAAGATTTTACCGCCGGGCCGCCGCAGCCCGGTCGCGCCCGCCGTACACGAGCAATCGGAATCAAAGCCGCGCGGCCTCATGGTCCAGATGCTGGACCGCTTCGTCGAAGCACGCATCAGGCGCAAGATCGTTGAAGACAAGGCAGGCGAAGACAAGGTCGCGATCGTCAGCCGCGATCCCGCAGCCTCCGAATAGCAGCGCGACGCGCAAATTGCGGCTTCAAACTACCGCTCTACCTCGGATGCCTTCACCACCGTCGCATTGATCACCCTGGCGCCTTCGAGCTCCCGCACGATCCGCTCGTCGGGGCCGACAATGCCGAGATCGAATTCGCGCTCCGCCGTCACCAACGTCATGCGCTGGCCGACGATCACGACCAGCGTCATGTCGAGCGTCTCTCCGGACATTGCCCACTCTCCGAGCTCGCTGCGGAACGGTTCCTTGCGCCAGGCGTCGGGAAAGCCGGGATCGCAGCGGACCTCGAGCCCGTCCTCGGATGTGGTCAGGACCAGCTTCGATCGGCTCGGCTTCCAGTGCTCGTCGAGGTGCTCGTTGACGAGCCAGACGCAGGCGAAGCTCCGGCATTCGCCCGGCCGGTCGGCGTAGATCCGGCAGCCGCGGCCAGGCTTGCAATGCGGGCACCACGCGCTGGCGGGCTTTGCCAGTTGCTCGATCGCCATCACCTTGCAGCAGAGCGTGCAGTCGCCGCACTGTCTGCCGGGGGCAGTCATTTCACCTTGCGCAGCAGCAGGCTGCTCCAGCCTTCAATTTTGAGATGCCTGAGCGGCACCAGCCCGCGGGCACGGTAGGCGGCGATCACCGCCGGCGCCTGGTGCGTCAGCAGGCCGGAGAGGATGACCTGCGCCGACGACGCCAGGTGGCGCGCCATCGGTCCGGCCAGCTGCCTTAACGGGTTGGCAAGGATGTTGGCGAGCACGAGGTCGAACGGCCCGTCGGCGGCGAAGCGCGGCGCGGCAAAGCCGGTGGCCCGGATCACGTCCACCAGCGGGCTCGTTTCGTTCAATCGGGCATTTTCCGCGGCCACCCGCACCGACGGCGGGTCGATGTCGCTCGCCAGCACCTTGCCGTGCAGCGCCTTGGCGGCGGCGATCGCCAGCACGCCAGTGCCGGTGCCGAGGTCGAGCACGCGGCGCGGCTGATAGGCCTTCAGGACGTGGTCGAGCAGCAGCAGGCAGCCGCGGGTGGTGCCGTGATGGCCGGTGCCGAAGGCGAGTGCCGCCTCGATCTCGATGCCGAGCTTGTTCGGCGGGATTTTGGGACGGTCATGCTGGCCATGGACCACGAAACGCCCGGCCGGGACCGGGACCAGGTCCTGCAGACTGGCCTTCACCCAATCCTTCGCCTCCACGGTGTCGAAGATCATGCTGGCTGCGACATCCTGTCGCACAGCTTGTCCGATCAGGTCGCGCAGCAGCGCTTGGTCCGGCGCCTCGGCAAAGTGGACGGTGACGTCCCAGCGCCCATCGGGCCGCTCGAACGCCGCGAAGGCGGCCTGATCCTCGTAAAACGCCTCGGAAAGCGCTTCTACCGCGCGCTTTGCGGTCGATTCATCCGGCAGGGTGAGGCTGGCGCGGTGGGTGGCAGGGGTCATGGCTGCCGGTAGCGCAGTCTTTGCTCCAAATTCAACTCAGATTTCATTCGATTTTCTCGGAAATGGAACGGGAACCCGTTTAAACAACTTTAGATTTTACCGTATTATTACTGGTTCCGGAACCGGAACCCCGAGTTCCCTACGAAATCAAACATCGAAACCATGGGCAGGACTTTGTCATGAAGGCTTTTGTTGTTGAGTTTTTGCGCGATGAATCCGGCGCGACCGCGATCGAATACGGCCTGATCGCAACCGGCATCGCAATTGCCATCATCGCGGCGGTGAACGGCGTCGGCTCGGCGCTGAGTGGAACCTTCAATTCGATTAGCGGTTCGCTCAAGTAACGAACTCCTGACGGCGTTCTCAGGACACCGGGCGGCATCACGCGCCCGGTGTTTTCTTTTTGGGGGCAAGGGCGCGGTTCGTCGTCCCATGGATGTCCACAGGTTGTCCGCAGATTTGCCAACAGGCTATCCAGTCCTGTGCGGCGAGGTTGTCAGCCGGTGCTCCACTGCCTGCCCGGTAGTGTCTCAGTTTGAATTTTCCGCACGCGGATAGCCTTGATACCCGGGGCACATGCAATCCTTGCAACTGCATCTGTCGCCCTCATGATGATGATACCCGATCGGATGTTGGCAATGGATGCAAATTCCCTGCAAATCGCTGGGCTCGCGCTGGCCAGAACTATCCCTAAGATCATCCATCGTCACCCTCCCTTGCTAAGCTTGCCGCTAAGCGGAGACACTACCGCCTGCCCACAGCGATCTCCACCGGACATCCCGCCGTGACACGGGCGTCAGTCCACCGCCGATCCACCGGCTCTCCACAGACCTATCCACCGGGTTGCCGCGCGACCCGCGGCCTATCCGAACAGCGCGCGGTGGTCGGCCAAGATCGCCTTTGCGGCATTGTGGCCGGGGGCGCCGGTGACGCCGCCGCCGGGGTGGGCGCCGGAGCCGCAATGGTAGAGGCCCTTCAGGGGGCCGCGGTAGTCGGCGTGGCCGAGCATCGGCCGCGCCGAGAACAGCTGGTTGAGCGACAATGCGCCGTGGAAGATGTCGCCGCCAAGCAGCCCGAACTGCCGCTCGAGGTCGAGCGGCGACAGGATCTGGCGGCCGACCACGCTTGCGGCAAAGCCCGGCGCGTACTGGTCGACGGTTGCGATCATGAGGTCGGCGACCGCCTCGCGATGGTCGTCCCAGGATTTGCCGTCGGGCAGCTCCGGCGCGACGTGCTGGCAGAACAGGCTCGCGACATGCTGGCCCGGCGGCGTCAGGCTGTCGTCGAGCGTCGAGGGGATCAGGACCTCGACGACCGGCGCGCGGCTCCAGCCGAATGCGCGCGCGTCCTGCCAGGCGCGGTCCATGTAGCCGAGATCAGGCGCGATGATGATGCCGGCGGTGAGGTGATCGCCCGCCCCGGGGAGCGCGCTGAACGAAGGCAGGCTCTGAAGCGCAACATTCATTCGGAACGTGCCCGAGCCGTTGCGCCAGCGCGCGATGCGTGCGGAAAATTCCGCGGTCAGCGCGCCCGCCGGCACCAGCCGGGTATAGAGCAGCTTCGGATTGACGTTCGACACGACATATCTGGCGCGGATGGTCTCGCCATTGTCCAGGATGACGCCCACCGCGCGATCCTTCTCGACGATCACCTCGCGCACGCCGGCGTCGGTGGTGATCTCGACGCCATGGCTGCCTGCCGCGTGCGCCATCGCCTGCGTGATCGCGCCCATGCCGCCGATGGCGTGGCCCCAGACGCCCTTCTTGCCGTTCACCTCGCCGAAGGCGTGGTGCAGCATCACATAGGCCGAGCCCGCCGCATACGGGCTGGCATAATTGCCGACGATGGCATCGAAGCCGAACAGCGCCTTGACCAGGTCGCTTTCGAAGCGCTCGTCGAGCATCTCGCCGGCCGAGCGGGTGAACAGGTCGAGCAGGTCGCGCTGCTGCTCCAGCGACAGGTGCCGCAGGATGTTGGCGGTGCCGAGCGCGTTGAAGGCCTCGCCCATTGCGCCGAGGCCAAAGCCCTCGACGATGTTGGGCGGCGCGCGCAGCACGAATTGCCGCAGCACGTCCGCGATGGCTTCGAGTTCGGCCGAGAACGCGCCGATCGCGTCGGCGTCGTGCGCGCTGAGTTTCGCGACCGAGTCCCGGGTGCGGCCTTCGCCGGTCAGGAGATAGCTGCCGTCGGGCGCGGGCAGGAAATTCTGGGCGCGGCGCTCGACGATCCTCAACCCGTGCTCGGCGAGTTTCAGGTCAGACATAATCTGCGGGTTGAGCAAACTCACCGTGTAGGCGGCAACCGAATTGCGAAACCCCGGACAGAATTCTTCCGTGACCGCGGCGCCGCCGACCACCTTGCGCCGCTCCACGACCTTCACGCGCAAGCCCGCCATCGCGAGATAGGCCGCGCAGGTGAGGCCGTTGTGGCCGGCTCCGATGATGACGACGTCATATTCGCGATTGGGCATTGCGCTTCTAATGGCTGAACAGTGTGATCCGACCACCGCCCGCGATGTCTGAGCAGCAGAATGGTCACAAGCCGTACCACTCCGAATACGATCGTTCGACAACATTTGCGCGGGCGGCTAGCCTTTCTGCAGGCAGGATTCGTTCATTCGAGCTGCGGGGCAGGGAGCGCCAATGCCGTTCATCTTTGATGAAAGTGAGATCGTTTGGCCCGAAGATGGTTCCGAGCTGCCGGCGCCGCGCGCCGACGAGTTTGTCTATCTGCCGGCGCCGATCTATCGCGGCTATGATCAGGAGCATGATCCAGTTCATTTTTCGCTGGACGTCCCGCCCGAGCCGTCAACTCCCAAGAACATCTCGCTTCCGCGCCTGAGCTTCTGGAATCGCTTGCTTGGTCGGAAGCTGCCGGCCGCACAGGTCGCACAATCTGCTGCGGCCGAGACTGCGGCGCGGACGGCTCAGGGGACATTCCGCCGTCAGCGGCTCCTTGCCGTCAGCGTGCCGGAACTGCGCGATCTCGGTGTCCGGCAGCTTTACTGTCGATATGATGGGGGCGGTGATGAGGGCTTCGCGTGGCTCGATCACGCGAAGCTTGCCGCAGGTGGCACGCTCGACGCGAATGCGTTGGTGCAGCAACTGACGGATCGCGGTCTTCTTGATCGGCTGGTGACCCACGGCGTGATGACGAGGAATGAGGGCCGCAGCGAGCGCGACAGAGTTGCTATCTTTGTTCACCAGTGGTTGTCGCAGGAATTTGCATCGATGCTGCTCAGCGGCGGCTTCGGCACGGGTGAGTACACCATGTATGGAGCCTTCACGGTTGATCTCGACAACTGTACCGTGACCGACGACCCTGGCGCCGATCCCGTGACGCAAAATCGAAAGATCGCGAGGTAGCCGGCGATGGCGCATCCCTATCATCACGCAGTTCGCTCGGCCCGTCTGTTCGGCGGCGTACCTGAGGATTATCTCCCGATCCACGACTGGTTCGACGAGAGCAAGGCACATCTTGCCGATGTGCGGCACCGCGCGCTCCGTCATCACAGCGAAGGCATCTTCCTCTGCGAGACGATTTTCGGCGCGACGCTGACCAACAGTGTCGGCAAGCAGGTGCCGGTGCGCACGGTCGGCGAACAGCACGTCAAAGACGATCTTGGCTGGATCCCGTCGGTCAAGGATTGGCTGCAACATCTGGAAATGCAGCCCTGGATGGGACGGACGCCGTTTCGGCCGCAGACGGACGAAGCCGGCGCGGCCGATGACGTTCGTGTGACCTGAACAGCTCAAGCGATTGGCATCGGCGGCCGAGTTGCCCGTCGTATGGCGCTATGGTCCAATGCGATCGCCCGGTGTTGATCTGCCGGATTGAGACCGGGAGCCTTCATGACGTCTGAGCCGTCCGCCTCGCGAAACCGGCTGGTGCTGGTTGTCTACACGGCTGCGATCTTCGTCAGCGCGCTGCTGCTGTTCTCGGTGCAGCCGCTGTTCACCAGGATGGTGTTGCCGCGGCTCGGCGGCTCGCCGGCGGTGTGGTCGGTGGCGATGGTGTTCTTCCAGTCGCTGCTGCTCGCCGGCTATGCCTATGCGCATCTGCTGATGAAGCTGAAGCGCCGCGCCGTTCCGGTCGCGGTGCATCTGGTGCTGCTCGTGGTCGCGCTGCTGACGCTGCCGCTGGCGATCAAGAGCGGCTGGGGCGAGCCGCCGACCTCGGGCTACGCGCTCTGGCTGCTCGGCCTGTTCGCGGTCTCGATCGGGCTGCCGTTCTTCGCGCTCGCCGCCAACAATCCGCTGCTGCAGGCCTGGTTCGTGCGCACCGGCCATCCCGATGGTCCCGATCCGTATTTCCTCTACGCCTCCTCGAACATCGGCAGCTTCCTGGCGCTGCTGTCCTATCCGGTGCTGCTGGAGCCGATGTTCACGCTGCGCACCCAGAACCTGATCTGGACCTGCGGCTATGGCCTCCTGATCGTGCTGATCGCGGGCTGCGGCATCTTGCTGCTGCGGGCGCCTGCCGGCACGGCCGCGCTCAACCTGGACGGTGACGATGCGGAGCGTCCGGCGCCGTCGTGGCTGCTGCGCTTGCGCTGGATTTTCCTCGCCGCGGTGCCGTCGGGTCTCCTGATCGCGGTGACCGCGCATATCTCGACGGACGTCGCGGCTGCGCCGCTGCTCTGGGTGCTGCCGCTGTCGCTCTATCTGTTGACCTGGGTGCTGGTGTTCCAGTCGCGCCCGCTGCTGCCGCATCGGTGGATGCTGCTGTTACAGCCGCTGGCGATCGCCGGTGTCGTCGTGCTGCTCGCCGTCGGTGGCGAGCAGAACCTGCTGCTGACGCTCGGCGGCCACCAGCTCTGCTTCTTCATCATTGCGATGGCCTGCCACGGCGAGCTGGCGCGCACGCGCCCCGCGGCGAAATATCTCACCGGCTTCTATGTCGCGCTGTCGTTCGGCGGCATGATCGGCGGGCTGTTTGCGGGCCTGATCGCGCCGTTCACCTTCTCCTGGGTCGCCGAATATCCGATCCTGCTGGCGCTCGCCGCGCTGTGCCGTCCTGCCGGCAACGAGCGGCTGCCGCGCTGGAGCGCATGGTACTGGCCGTTCCTCGCGGTGCTGGCGGCGGTGCTGATCGGGCCGTCCTATCTGACCGGAAAACCGTTCAACTGGATCGACGACTGGCGGGTCTGGGTGATCGGCGGCGTCGGCGTGCTCTCGGCGCTGCTGGCGCTCGCGCTCAACGCGGGTCGCTGGAAGATCTTCGCCACCGTCGTGGTCGCGCTGGTGCTGCTGCGCGCCTATCCCTCCGATGACGGCCGGGTCGAGACCGTGCGCAGCTTCTTCGGCGTGCACAAGATCGTGGTGACGCCGAGCGGGCAGTATCATGTGCTGATGCACGGCACCACGATCCACGGCGCGCAAAAATTCAGGAACGACGACGGCTCGCCGGTTACCGGGCGGCCGGAGCCGATCAGCTACTACCACAAGGACGGTGGCATCGGGCAGGCGATCACGGCGATGCGCGAGCGCAAGGGCGCCCCGCTGAAGGTGGCGGTGATCGGGCTCGGCTCGGGCACGCTGACCTGCGCGTCACAGCCCGGCGAGGACTGGAAGTTCTTCGAGATCGACCAATCCATGGTCGATACCGCGCGCGACCCGAAATATTTCACCTACATCCAGAACTGCGAGCCGAACCTGAAGCCGGTGATCGGCGACGCGCGGCTGACCTTCGCCAAGGAGCCCGACGGCATCTACGATCTCATCATCGTCGACGCCTATTCGTCGGACGCGATCCCGATCCACCTCGCGACCGAGGAGGCGATGGCGATCTACAAACAAAAGTTAGCCCCGCAGGGCGCCGTCGTGATGCACGTCTCCAACCGGCACCTCGAGCTCGCCAGCGTCGTGGTCGGCATCGCCGACGCCAACGAGATGAAGAGCTGGGTCTACAGCGAGGATTCCGGCCGCGACAACGAGTACATCTTCTCGACCTCGGTCGTGGTCTCCGCGCGCGACGAGGCCGACGTCGGCAAGCTCGCCTCCTCCGAGGTCTGGGCCGAGACCGAGCCGACCGAGAACCAGCGGGTGTGGACCGACGATTATTCCAACGTGCTGGGCGCGGTCTACCGCCGCCTGCGCGACGGCGAGCAGTAGGCCGATCGGCTTTAAAGCGCGATGAGATTCGGATGAATCGTCATCGCGCTTTAGTTCCTTGTTTGAGCATGATCTTTCCGGAAAACCGCTTCACACTTTTCCGGATCATGCTCTAGCGATCCGCTTTCAGCAGCCTGCCGATCTGGGCGTCGACGATTGCGCTGAACAGTCCGGGATCACTGAGAGCCCGCGCAGAGAGCATCGCGCCATGAACCGATGCCATCAGCACATGGGCTTCCTCGTCCGGCCGCTTGTCCAACCGGAACAGCTGCTGCTCCGATCCGGCTTGCAGCACCGACGCAAGCCATCTCGCGAGATGATGGAAATAGGCACGGACGCGCGATGCGACCTCGTCCGGCAGCATCTGCATCTCGCCGGCAAGCATGGCACAGACGCAAAACGGCAGCGAAGCATCGCGAATGCACGTCCGCCAGAAGTTCAGGTAGGACTGCAATTGGTCGGCGGGGCTGGAGAACTGCTCCTGAACGGCCTTCAAACCTGCTTCCGTCTGCTGCCGGTAGCGATCCACCAACACCGCGACCAGCTCGGCCTTGGTCGGGAAGTGATGGTGGATGCTCGCCTTCCTGATCCCGATCGCATCCGAGATGTCGGCATAGCTGAATGCGTTATAGCCGCCCGCGACGATAAGGGACTGCGCGACGTCGAGAATCCGCTCTGAAGTCGAAGCTATCGATTCCATATCGTCGCCTACCTTCTAGTAGGTAAATTGTCAAGGCGATTACGGCGTCGCATTCCTCACAAGTTCTTCACTAGGAGATGTCCGAATGCCGGATTGACTCGCAACGTTGCCTTCCTACTAGTAGGAAGGCAAACAAGGAGCCAATCGATGCAAAGCCACCCTTCGACGCAAGCCAGCTGGCTGCGATCCTACTATCTCGGACGTGCCGTATTCTCGATCGCCTGGATTGCGGCCGCCGTTCTCTTCAAGGGGCAGCCCAGCCTGGTCGCGTTTCTGCTCGTGATCTACCCGGTATGGGACGCCGTCGCCAATCTGGCTGACGCCCGGGTCAATGGCGGCCTGATCGCCAACCCGTCCCAGACGTTGAACGTCGGGGTCAGCGCGCTCGCGGCGCTTGCCGTGATCGCCGCAGTCAGCCACAGCGCGTATGCCGTTCTGGGCGTGTTCGGGGTTTGGGCCGTTCTCGCGGGCGTGCTGCAACTGTCCACGGGAGCAAGACGCTGGCGTCACACCGGCGCGCAATGGGCGATGATCCTGAGTGGCGCGCAGTCGGCCCTCGCCGGTGGCTACATGATCAGCCGATCCCTCGGCACCGTTGCGCCGACGATTCTCGATATCGCCCCCTATGCCGGTTTCGGCGCGTTCTACTTCCTGCTGTCCGCAATCTGGCTCGTCGCGCTGGGTTATCGCAACGCGCATGCCTAGCCGCTGCCGGCTCGCATCGGAGCGCGCCGGCTATTTCTTCTCCGCCGGCGCGGCGTTGGCCGCGCCTGGCGCTGCCGCGGAGAGCAGCGGCAAGGTCGATCCGCCGTCATCCTCGTCGAGGAATTGCTCGACGCCGGCCTGGATCGACGATTTGACGCTGTCGGGACCGCGATCGCTGAGATCGTTGTGCTGCGCCCCGGTCTTGACCACCTTGATGCCGGCCTTGGCGAGGGTCTCGTCGTCGGGAATGACGCCCGGATCGGTCTTGAAGTTCGGATCCTTGGAGCGGAACGACAGGATCTTGATCTTGCCGCTGGTGACGAAGGGAACGCGCAGATTGTCCAGCGTGACGACCTTCTTGACCAGGTCCGGATGCTGCTTGGCGAAGTACATCGAGATGTCGCCGCCGTTGGAATGGCCGATCAGGGTCAGATGGCGATAGTCGGCGTTCGGATAGACCTTCTTCAGCTCGTCGATCGCGCACATGATGTTGAACACGCCGCGATTATACTGCATGCGGCGGCCGACATATTCCTCGCCGACCTGGGTCACCATCGGCGCGTCGGTGTCGAGATCGTGCTGGATTGAAACCACGAGATAGCCGCGCGAGGCGAAGGTGTTGGTCAGGAACGAGTACTCGGTGTTCTTGACGGTGTTGCCGTGGCTCAGGATCGCGACCGGCAGCTCGATCATCTCGGCGGTGGCCTGCATCTCGCGGTCGCGGCGCACCGAGACCTGGACCGTGACGTCGCGGTCGTCGCGCAGCATGTCGTGGAAGGTCAGCGTGGTGTGGCGGATGGCCCAGCGGTCCGCGGTGAAATAGGCCGCGATCGCCACCGCGCACAGGCAAAGCACGACAATGCCCCGTTTCATTGTAACCCCTGATCTGGTTGCGGCGCGCGCCGCGACGTGGCCCGGAAAACCATCACGCACTCCGCATCGAGCGGCCCTCAGGGGCCAGGCGGGCGTTTCTCGTCGCGGGATATCGGCCTATTTTTACAGTCGCATGACGGTCTCACGACAGGCCACGGCGGCCCGCTATCCGCAGCGCGGGCGAGGGTCACAAGCAGGTGAGGTGGGTCACCGGTGGGAAAAGTGGGCCGAGTTCGGGCATGGCGAGCACCGGTCGGCGCGCCAATGCAGGCCGCATGAGCGCAGCGTTTATCCGGATCGCTGGCCCATGCGAGCTACGCCGTCACGAGGTCAGGTCGTCTCAGTCCTGATAGGTGTAGAAGCCGCGCGGCTGGTAGTACTGCCGCGGCTGCTGCTGGTAGTAGCCCGGCTGCGGCGCCGGCGCGTAGCCCTGGTTGCCGTAATACTGCTGCTGGCCGTAGCCTTGCTGCCCGTAACCTTGCGCATCGTAGACACGGCGGCTGGACGGCGGCGCCGGGTAGCGCTGCTCGGTCGAGCTGCCGTCGGCGGGATAGATATAGCCGTCGTCGGCGCGCGGCTGTGCCGGATAGACCCGCGGTTGCGGCGTCAGCACCACGGGATCGCCCGCGGCGGCCTGCTGCTCGTCAACTTGCTGCGGCGCGCGGCGGGCCACGGCGGTAGTGTTGCGGCCACGCGGATTGCGCGCCAGCGCGACCTGGGCCGAACCGGTCAGCGTCACCGTGGTGTTGAGCACGCCTTCCTTCTCGACCAGCGCATAGAGCGTGGTGGCATTGTCGCGCGACAGCCGCACGCAGCCATGCGACGCCGGCGTGCCGAGGCGGCCGACCGAGTCGGTGCCGTGAATCGCGTGTCCGATCTTGGTGAAGAAGATCGAGTGCGGCATCGGCGCGTCGTCGAATTCCTTGGAGTAGTGATCCTCCTCCATCCGGAAGGCGCGGAAGCTGCCGTTCGGCGTCTCGCGAGAGGGGATGCCGGTCGAGACCGGCCAGTGATAGCGCTCGACGCCGTCGACTGCGACGGTCATCTGCTGATTGTCCTTGTCGACGGTGATATCGACCTTGGCCTGGGCCGCGCCGGCGGTGAACAGCATCACGGATGTGAATGCAATGAGGAAGGAACGCATCTTACCTTAGGCCTCCAGGCCTGATCGCTGTACCGCGGCTCTCCGTCCCCCGGCATTGAATATGCACGGAAACCGGCTTTGGTTCCAGAGCCCCAACAAGCCATCGTTAATCCGGCGCGCGGCGCAAACAAGGCGGAAGCGGGCGCGGCCGGATCACGCCGCGCTGACTTTTTCGCGAGCGCAGCCGCGGTTTTGGCCACAATTCACCGAAAGTGAGCTCTCCACCGGCTGGCCGGCCGGCGCCCGCTCAGGGCAAATAGAGATATCTCAACAAGGTGCGCCCCACCGCCTCCAGGCTATGCACCGAGCATTTGTCGGGCGTGTCCTCGGTGGTGTTGTAGAACGGCTCGTATTCGAAATCGATCACGACGAAGCTCGGAATGCCCGCGACCTGAAACGCGGTGTGGTCGTCCTCGATCGAATAGGGCACCGGCTCTTTCTCGAAGGCGTCGGGCGCGATCTGCATCCCGATGTCCCAGAACTTCTTCACCTCGGCCGGCGCCGCGTGCAGCCCGGATTGCTCGGCGTGCAGGTGCAGGTCGCGGTCGCAGACCATGTCGAAGTCGAGCATCTTCTCCGGTTTGGCGTTCGGATAGAAGTCGGAGAGGTGCCCGGTGAAATACGGCGAGCCGACCGAGTAGAAGTTCGGATCGCCGGCGCCCATCGAGATCGGGCCTTCCTCGCCGTCGAAGAGGATCATGTCGATCCCGACCGGCGGCGCCTCAGGCATCTCCGACAGCACGCGCGCGGTCTCCAGCAGCACGGCAACGCCGGAGGCGGAATTGTTGGCGCCCGGCATCGGCGCATCCGGATGCTTGGCATCGCGATAGGCCTTGATGATGCTGTCGTAATGCGTGGCGACGATGACGCGGCGCGGATTGGCCGGATTGAAGCGGGCGACGATGTTGGTCATCGCCATGGTGCGGCCGGCCTCGTGCGCGATCCAGGACTGCGGCTTGATGGTGTCGAACTTGGTCTTCTTCAGCTCGGTCGTGATGTAGTCGATGGCCTGCTGGTGGCCGGGCGTCTCCATCGCGCGCGGCGTGAAGCGCAAGAGGTCGACGATGGTGGCGAGCGCACGCTTGCCGTCCCAGGACTCCAGCTTGATCTGGTCGGCGCTGCTCTCGGCGCATAGCGGCCCGGGCGCGAGCAGCAGCAACGCGGCGACGAAGGCGAGCCGGAGGCGGAGGTTCTTCAGCATCGTTCAGACCTCGTTTGGCTGCCGTGCCGGCGCCATGAACAGCAACGCGGCACAGGCCGCAAGCGTGACCGCGAAGATATAGGTGATGTTGCGCGAGCCGATCGACGGAATCAGGATGAACGTCGTCAGCAGGGTGCCGGCGACATTGCCGATGGTGGAGACGCCGTAGACACGCCCCGCCACACGGCCGGCCTCATGCGCCGACCGGGTCAGCAGGCTGACGGCGATCGGCGAGAAGGTGCCGAGCAGCGACAGCGGCACCAGCAGCAGCGCGGCCGAGGCCGACAGCGTCGCGGCGGGACCGTCGCCGATGCGGGCCAGGATCGTCTGCATGACGGCGTCGGCGGAGGCCGGCACCAGCGCGAGCCAGCAGGCCGCGACCAGGATCGCGGTGCCGATGGCGCGCTGCGACGAAAACCGGTCGACGATGGCGCTCCCGACAAAATAGCCGACGGCAAGCGCGCATAGCACCGTCGAGATCAGGCTGGCCCAGGTGCCGATACCGCCGCCGAAATACGGGAACAGATAGCGGCTGCCGAGCATCTCGAAACCCATCAGGACGCCGCCGGCGACGAAGGCGATCAGGTAGATGGTCGGCGCGAGCGCGCGGGACGCCCTCAAGGTAGCTTCCTGTTGTGCCGTTCGATGGCTTTCAGCGTTTCGACGGGAGCGAAATCGTCGGTCAGCACCTTGGCCTTGGCGTCGATCGTCTGGGTATCGTTGAGGTCGATGCGCTTGCGACCGGCGAGCATGGCGGCGAGCGGGTAGCGCAGGCCGAGCATCTTGTCGCGCATGCCTGCGACGGCGGCGAGGTCGTCCGCCTTCCGCTCTGCGCCGTCATAGGCGACGGTCACGAGATTGTCGTCCGAACTGTCGTTGGTCTTGTAGAGCTCGATCTGCGGAAACACCGCGCCGATCGTCCTGACGGCGGAATCGAACAGCATGGTATCAGGGTCGACGTTCTGCACCACGACGCCGCCCTCGGCGAGGTGGTCCTTGACGATCTGGTAGAATTCCCTGGTCATGAGATGGAACGGCACGAACGGGCCGCGATAGGCATCGATCAGGATGACGTCGTATCTGTCCTTTGACTGCGACAGGAACAGGCGGCCGTCTTTCGCCTCGAGGTCGAAGTTCGGCTCGTCCTTGATCCCGAAATATTTCCGCGCGAGCTCCAGCACGGCAGGGTCGAGTTCGACCGAGGTCACGCGGACATCGGGCAGACAGCGGTGCAGGTACCAGGCGACGCGGCCGCCGCCGAAACCGATCTCGAGGATCGAATGCACGTCCTTGGCGTACATCAGCGCCGTGGTCATGAACCTCGTATAGGGGATCGGCAGGATGCGGTCGTCGCCGGTGTCGAACACGCTCTCGGTGTAGAGTTGCTTGTTGTGCCCGAACGTCATGATCATGTAGGGCGCGCGCTGATACACATAGATGTTGTTGTAGAGCGACTCCCGGGATTCCAGCAGCGTCTCCTTCTGCTGCGCGGACACCGCGCCGATGCCGAGACATGCGGCTGCGAGCGCGCCGAGGAATATCGAGCGGATGAACATCAAGACACTGCTTCCTTGAAAACCGATTGCTTTGAAAAACCGAAGGATAGCCGGGCGGAGCTTCATAGACCATCGCGGCGGAGCGGAACAGGGAAAGTCATCAGCGCCGCGAGAGCTGCCGGGCTAGACCTTGGTACGGGGGCGGTCGCGCAACCATTTGGCCGCTCAGACGTTTCATCGTCCCACCCGGCGGCGCCATCGCGCCGCATTCCAAGGATTCAAGATGAACAACATCAAGGTTAAGACCGCGGCCATCGCTCCCGCTGGCCTCTCCGCGCGGCTCCTGCTCGCAGCCGGAGCCCTCGCGCTCGGCCTGCTGGCGATCCCTCATGCCGGCCATTCCCAGGGCATCGTGCGCGGCGCGCAGGAAGGTGCCTATCAAGGTAACCGGGCGGCAGGGCCGGTTGGCGGCGTGGTCGGCGGAGCCATCGGCGCCGGCGTCGGTGGCGCGGTCGGCGCGGTCGACGGCATTCTTGGAATTCCCGATCGCGGCTACCGCCGGGGCCATCGCTGCCGCGGCTATTACCGTCACGGCCACTTCCACTGCTACTGAGCCAGAGTCATTCCGGGGCATGCGAAGCATGAACCCGGAATCTCGTGCCACCATCTTCGAGATTCCGGGTTCGCGCTAAGGCGCGCCCCGGAATGACTTGCTTCGCAAGTCAATTCTTCAGCCGATAACCGGTCCGGAAAATCCAGGCCACGATGACCATGCAGAGCACCAGGAAGGCCACGGTCATGCCGAGGCTGACCGCGACGCTGACGTCGGCGATCTCGAAGAAGCTCCAGCGGAAGCCCGAGATCAGGTAGACCACCGGATTGAACAGGGTGATGGTGCGCCAGCCTGACGGCAGCATGTTCACCGAATAGAAGCTGCCGCCGAGGAAGGTCAGCGGCGTCACCACCAGCATCGGGATCATCTGCAGCTTCTCGAAGCCGTCGGCCCAGATGCCGATGATGAAGCCGAACAGGCTGAAGGTGACGGCGGTCAGCACCAGGAAGGTCAGCATCCAGATCGGATGATTGATATGCAGCGGAACGAATAGCCCGGCGGTCGCCAGGATGATCAGCCCGAGGATGATCGACTTGGTGGCGGCGGCGCCGACATAGCCGAGCACGATCTCGAAATAGGAGATCGGGGCCGACAGGATCTCGTAGATGGTGCCGGCGAATTTCGGGAAGTAGATGCCGAACGAGGCATTCGAGATGCTCTGGGTCAAGACCGACAGCATCACGAGCCCGGGCACGATGAACGTGCCGTAGCTGACGCCTTCGACCTCGGTGATGCGCGAGCCGATCGCGGCGCCGAACACCACGAAATACAGCGAGGTCGAGACCACGGGCGAGACGATGCTCTGCAGCAGCGTGCGCCAGGTGCGCGCCATTTCGAACAGATAGATGGCCCGGATCGCGCGGAAATTCATGGCGCCCTCACCAGCGATCTGATTGCGAAGTTCGCATGAATTTGCGGCGCCCCTGATGCGAACTTCGCAATCAGAGCGCTGGAAGATTTATGATCCCGGTGCGGCATGGAGTTTGAAGTTCCTATGAAGCGGGTGCGGCAAAACTGATAGGAACTTCAAACTTGCCGCACCAGGCTGACGAAGATGTCTTCCAGCGAAGACTGCTTGGTGTCGAGATCGGAGATCCGGATCCCGGCATTGCGGAGGTCGTTGAGCAGGCTGGTGATGCCGGTGCGGTCGCCCTTGGTGTCGTAGTCGTAGGTCACCGCGCGGCCGTCGGCGGACAGTTCGAGATGGTAGGCGGCCAGTGCAGGCGGAACGGCATCGAGCTTGTTTTGCAGTTGCAGCGTCAGATGCTTCTTGCCGAGCTTCTCCATCAAGGTCGCCTTGTTCTCGATCAGGATGATCTCGCCCTTGTTGATGACGCCGATCCGGTCGGCCATCTCCTCGGCTTCCTCGATGTAGTGGGTGGTCAGGATGATGGTGACGCCGGAGGCCTGCAGCGTGCGCACCACCTCCCACATGCCCTTGCGCAATTCGACGTCGACGCCGGCCGTGGGCTCGTCGAGGAACAGGATCTGCGGCTCGTGCGACAGCGCCTTCGCGATCATCACGCGGCGCTTCATGCCGCCGGACAGGGTGATGATCTTGTTGTCCTTCTTGTCCCACAGCGAGAGGTCCTTCAGGACCTTCTCGATGTAGGCGGGATTCTTCGGCTTGCCGAACAGGCCGCGGCTGAAGCTCACCGTGCCCCACACCGACTCGAACGCGTCGGTGTGCAGCTCCTGCGGCACCAGCCCGATCATCGACCGCGCCGCGCGATAATCCGTGATGATGTTGTGGCCGTCGATCAGGATGGTGCCCTGGCTCGGATTGGCGATGCCGCAGATGATGCTGATCAACGTGGTCTTGCCGGCGCCGTTCGGCCCGAGCAGCGCAAAGATCTCGCCCTTGGCGATCTCGAGGTTGATGTCGTTCAGCGCCTTGAAGCCGGAGCCGTAGGTTTTCGAAAGATGGGAGACGGAGATGATCGGCGGCATGAAAGGTCGGGAAGCGTGAGGGGAGGGCGCGGGCCATGGGCCGGCAGCGGGGCGGGGTTACCGGCAGATAGGGACGCGAAATCCGTTCTGCAATCACCCGGCGGGGCAGAAAATCTATTCTGCGGCGTGGGCCCTGGCCGGTAATCCCACCAACGCGACAATGTACGTCCTCAGGTCGTCGGCGACCTCTGGATCAGTCTTCAGTTCGGTCAGCGTTCTCGGGCGCGGCAATGCCTTGCCGTCCGTCTGCAGGGCCTCGGCGTAAAGCTCAAGGGCTTCCGGGGCGTTGCGTAGCGCTTCGTCGATATCATCTCCGGCGGATGTGCAGCCGGGCAAGTCCGGAAACCAGACGCCGATGGCGTGGTCCGGTCCAGCATCCTCGATGATGGCGACGTAATGGGCCAAGGTCTGCCTCAATCGGGCTTCCAGCCCGCTCCCTTATAAATGGCACGCACCAGGCCTTCCGAGAACCAAATATCCGAAGGCTATGGCCGAGGCCGTGCGGTGCGTGACTCTCAGTGCCTCTTCTTCGCCGGCGGCTTCTTGGCGGCAGCGGCGGGCGCGGGGTGCGCCGCCGGCTCGGTGTCGGCGACTTTCGAGACCAGCAGGATTTGCACCTGGGCGTTGACCGGCGCGTTGGGGCGGGCGCGATCGAGCAGTTGCTCTTCGCCGAGGCCCAGCGACTGCAGGCGCTTGGGGGCGATCTTGAAGGTGTTGACCAGGATGTCGCGGATCGCATCGGCGCGCCGCTGGCTCAGCAGCACGTTGTTGTCGCGTCGGCCGCCGGATTCGACATGGCCGACGATCAGGAAATTGTACGGCAGCAGCGCGGAATGATTCAGCGCGTCGGCGATCCGTCCCACGGTTTCGTAGGAGGCCGGCAGCACGATCGGGGTGTCGACGTCGAACTGGATGTCGGCGTTGATGGCCGGCAGCTTGTTCAGGTCGGGCGCGATCGGCGGCCGCTGTTGCGGCGGCGGCTCGTTGCGCGCCCGCGAGCGGGAGCGTTCGAGCGTCTGCTGCTTCAGCGCGGGAAGGTCGAGCGCGGCGTCGCTCTCGAAGTGATTGAGCTTGGCGATGACGTCGTCGCGCGTGACGGCGGTCGTCTGCGCTTGCGCCGGTGCCGACAGCGCCAAGGCGCCGAGCAGGCCGATGCCGCACAGGCTTCTCGTCAGCGCGCGCATCACTGATACCCCGCGTCCATGATCGCCTGGGTGCAGTTGCGGCTCGCGCCCTTGGCGGTGACGAGGCAGGGCACCGACTTGCTGGTCTCCTTGGTCGAGCCGCCGCACACCTTGACGATCTCGAGCCTGCAGGCGTTGGCGACGGTGATCCGCGCCGCGATCCGCTTCTGGATCGCATCGAGCAGCGGCAGATAGTTCGCCTTGCAGTCGGCCGAGATCACGTCGCGGTTGCGCGACAGGCATTCCTTGAGGCGGCTGGAGTCGAGGTTGACGCCGCGGCAATTCGCGGTGATGTCTGCGCCGCAGGCCTTGGCGATCGCGGCCGACGCATCACCAAAGCTCATCGTCTCCGCGGCCGCCAGCGACGGCGCCGTCAGCGCGATGACGAAAAGCAGGAAAAGGCGTCCCCGGATCATGGGGCCATCTCAACCCGTGAATTCAACCGGGGTCAAGGGCTACCAACAGCGGAGTGACTTTCGTCATGCCCGCTCCACGAAGCTGTCGACGACCTTCTTCTCGCCGGCCTTTTCGAAGGCGATGGTGAGCTTGTTGCCGTCGACCTTCACCACATGGCCGTAGCCGAATTTCTGGTGAAACACCCGATCGTCCAGCGAAAATTCCGACACCGTGCCGGTGGACTTCGCCACCAGCTCGCCCTCGATCACGACAGGCCCGCGCCGGCTGGAGCCGCCGCCGGAGGAGGTACCGCTGCGCGACCCCGAAAACGACGATTGCCGCTCCTCGAAGCCGCCGCGGCTTCCTCCGCCGCCGCGGGTGCGGTTGGCCTGGGCGCGCTGCCAGCCCGGGGTCGTGTAGCTGGAGCCGAATGATTCGAGGTTGTCGAAGCGCGAGGCGCCGTAGCCGCCTGAGCCGCCCCAGCCGGAGCCGCCCTTGGATTCGGTGATCTCGACATTGTGCGCCGGCAGTTCGTCGAGGAAGCGCGACGGGATCGTGGTCGACCAGGTGCCGTGGATACGGCGGTTGGTGGCGAAATAGATTTTTGCGCGGCGGCGCGCCCGGGTGAGCCCGACATGGGCGAGGCGGCGCTCCTCTTCGAGCCCGGCGCGCCCCTGCTCATCCAGCGTGCGCTGGCTCGGGAACAGGCCTTCCTCCCAGCCCGGCAGGAACACGTTGTCGAATTCGAGGCCCTTGGCCGAGTGCAGCGTCATCAGCGACACCGCTTCCTCGCCGGCTTCGCCGTCGCGGTCCATCACCAGCGAGATGTGCTCGAGAAACCCTTGCAGGTTCTCGAACTCCTCCATCGAGCGGACCAGTTCTTTCAGGTTGTCGAGCCGGCCGGCGGCGTCCGCCGAGCGGTCCTTCTGCCACATCTCGGTGTAGCCGCTCTCGTCGAGCACGATTTCGGCGAGCTCGGTATGCGAGGTCACCTCGGATTGCGCCCGCCAGCGGTCGAACTGCATCACGAGATCGCGCAAGGAGCCGCGCGCCTTCGGCTTCAGCTCGTCGGTCTCGACCACGGCGCGTGCCGCCTCGAACAGCGGAATGCGGCGCTTGCGGGCGTGGTCGTGCAGCATCTGCACGGTGGCATCGCCGAGGCCGCGCTTCGGCACGTTGACGATGCGCTCGAAGGCGAGGTCGTCGGCCGGCGAATTGATGGTGCGCAAATAGGCAAGTGCGTCGCGGATCTCGGCGCGCTCGTAGAATCTGGGACCGCCGATCACGCGATAGGGCAGGCCGAGCGTGACGAAACGATCCTCGAACTCGCGCATCTGGAACGAGGCGCGGACCAGAATGGCGACGTCGTTGAGGTTCTCGCCGGCGCGCTGCAGCTCCTCGAGCTCCTCGCCGATGGCGCGGGCTTCTTCCTCCGAGTCCCAGGAGCCTGTGACGGTGACCTTCTCGCCGTCGACATCCTCGGTGCGCAGCGTCTTGCCGAGCCGGCCTTCGTTGTGCGCGATCAGATGCGAAGCTGCGGCGAGGATGTGGCCAGTGGAGCGGTAGTTGCGCTCGAGGCGGATCACCTTGGCGCCGGGAAAATCATGCTCGAAGCGCAGGATGTTGTCGACCTCGGCGCCGCGCCAGCCATAGATCGACTGGTCGTCGTCGCCGACGCAGCAGATGTTCTTGAGGGGAGGCGCACTCTCCGTCGTTCCGGGATGCGCCGCAGGCGCAGACCCGGAACCTCGAGCTGAGTCTTCATCACCTCTGGATTCCGGGTTCGCGCCTTCGGCACGCCCTGGAATGACGGGTGTGTTGATCGCTCCCGGAATGACATCGGACAGCGCACGCCCCGGCCGCGTCGGCGCCTGCGACAGCAGCCGCAGCCACAGATACTGCGCAACGTTGGTGTCCTGATATTCGTCGACCAGGATGAACTTGAAGCGGTTCTGGTAACCGCGCAGCACGTCCGGGTGCTCGCGGAACAGCCGGATGTTCTCCAAGAGCAGATCGCCGAAATCGGCGGCGTTCAGGATCTTCAGCCGCTCCTGATAGGTCGCGTAGATCTTGCCGCCCTTGCCGTTGCCGAACGAGGCCGCCTCCGCCGCCGGCACCTGGGAGGGCAGCAGGCCGCGGTTCTTCCAGCTGTCGATCAGGCCGGCCAGCATCCGCGCCGGCCAGCGCTTGTCATCGATGTTCTCGGCCTGCAGCAATTGCTTGAGCAGCCGCACCTGGTCGTCGACGTCGAGCACCGTGAAATTGGACTTGAGCTGCACCAGCTCGGCATGAACGCGCAGGATGCGGCCGCCGATCGAGTGGAAGGTGCCGAGCCACGGCATGCCCTCCACGGCCTGGCCCAGCATCTGGCCGAGCCGCAGCTTCATCTCGCGCGCCGCCTTGTTGGTGAAGGTCACCGACAGGATTTCCTGCGGCCGGGCACGGCCCTGGCTCAGGATGTGCGCGATGCGCGTGGTCAAGACCCGCGTCTTGCCGGTGCCGGCGCCGGCCAGCACCAGCACCGGGCCGTCCAGCGTCTCGACCGCGTCGCGCTGCTCCGGATTGAGGCCGTTGAGATAGTTCGGACCGCCCGCCGCCGCCCGCGCGCGCGCGGCGATGCCGCCAGCCAGCGGCTGGTGCTCGGGAACGCCGTGATGCGGCAGCTTATTGGCTTCGGTCATGCGCGAATCGTCTCGGCCCCACGATGGCACCGCGGGACGGTGAAGGGGAGCCTTCTTAGCAGGGATTGAAGGCCATATAGGGCCTGACCGGCGGTTTTGACAGGTTTTATAGGGGACCGCCTGGAACGTTTCGGCAGCAGCCCAGAACCCGCCTGGTTCCGGAAATCGGCGAAAATTTCGCGGTTTCACGATCAGGAACCTGCGTTCCCTCACCGGATTGTTTCCTCAGATCACGCGCCGGCGTTACCGGGCGCGCCGAGGAAACGAAGCAGAGGTTGGATCATGTTGAGCTGGGTCGTCACGTTTCTGGTCATCGCCCTGATCGCGGGCATTTTGGGCTTCGGCGGCATCGCCGGCGCCTCGATCGAAATCGCCAAGGCGATCTTCTTCATCGCCATCATCCTGTTCCTGGTGTCGGCGGTGGTCGGATTGGCGCGCGGTCGCACACGGGTGTAGTGCGGCCAATGAGAAGCTACTTCGAGGGCATCGCGATGTTGCGGCCGATGCCCTGGGGCCGCGCCACACCGGCGCAGCCGTCCACGATCGCATTTGCGCGGGCACGGATGTCCGATGGAAACGGCGCTACCTTGCGCGCTGCCATGTCGATATGCAGCGTCAGGTTCTCCGACGTCGCCGACAGCCAGCCCTCGGTGGCGTGGCGCAGCTCCTCGAATGTATGCAGCCGCTTCTCGTCGGCGCCGAGCAGATAGACCGAGACCTGCACGGGATCGCCGAGATGGATCTCGCGCAAATAGCGCACATGGCATTCGGCGGTGAAGGTCGAGCAGTGCCGTTCCCGCATGTAGGCCGGCCCGATCCCGATCTGCAGCCACATCTCGTCGATGGCGCGATCGAACATCACATTGTAATAGGCCATGTTGAGATGGCCGTTATAGTCGATCCATTGCGGCTCGATCTGCATCAGCGACGATTTGAACGGGGCCGGCGGCAGCGGCATCTCGTGGTCGGCAGGCACGGTTATGATCCATCCCGGTTTCAGGCATGAACGATGTGAAAGACGCTCGCCGTCTTTTTCAAGTCATGCGCACTTGACCCCTTATACAAGCTTTGCCACGGTCGGCTAAATCCGGGAGGAATTTCGACGTGGCGACAACGATTTCGGGCAATCTGACGCGACCCGAGCCGCAGGCTCTGAAAAGCGCTGTTGAAGCGCTGGCGGCGCGGTTCGGCAACCGGCTCATCACGTCACAGGCAGTGCGGGAACAGCATGCCCATACCACGACCTGGCTGCCGAACCAGCCGCCGGATGCGGTGGTGATGGCGCTGGAAACCGCCGATATCCAGGACGTGGTGCGGATCTGTGCGCCGCATCGCGTGCCGGTCATCGCCTTCGGCACCGGCACCTCGCTGGAGGGCCAGGTCAACGCGCCGGCCGGCGGCGTCTGCATCGATTTGCGCGACATGAACAAGGTGCTCGAGGTCCATGCCGAGGACCTCGACTGCGTGATCCAGCCCGGCGTCACCCGCAAGGCGTTGAACGAGCACCTGCGCGACCAGGGCCTGTTCTTCCCGATCGATCCCGGCGCCGATGCCTCGCTCGGCGGCATGACCTCGACCCGCGCCTCCGGCACCAACGCGGTGCGCTACGGCACCATGCGCGAGAATGTGCTGGCGCTCAAAGTCGTGCGCGGCGATGGCGAGATCATCACCACCGGCACGCGGGCGAAGAAGTCGTCGGCCGGCTACGATCTCACGCATCTGTTCATCGGCGCCGAGGGCACGCTCGGCATCATCTCCGAGCTCACCATCCGCCTGCGCGGCATCCCCGACACCATCGCGGCGGCAGCATGTTCGTTCGAGACCGTGCGCGGCGCTTGCCAGGCCACGATCCTGGCGATCCAGACCGGCATTCCCGTGGCGCGGATCGAACTGCTCAACGCAGCGCAGGTCAAGGCGTGCAACAACTATTCGAAACTGTCGCTGCCGGAGACGCCGCTGCTGCTGCTCGAATTCCACGGCAGCGAGGTCGAGGTCGCCGAGCAGTCGAAGAATTTTCGCGACATCGCCGCCGAATGCGGTGGCGGCGACTTCACCTGGACCACCAAGCCGGAGGACCGCACCAAGCTGTGGCAGGCCCGGCACGACGCCTACTGGTCGGTGAAGGCGCTGCGGACCGGCGCCGGTGTCGGCGTGGTCGCCACCGACGTCTGCGTGCCGATCTCGCGACTCGCCGATTGCGTCACCGAGACCGAGGACGATCTCAAGCGCCTCAACCTGCTGTCGCCGATCGTCGGCCATGTCGGCGACGGCAACTTCCACTGCTCGCTGGTTTGCGACGTCGACAATGCGGACGAGATGGCGCGCGGCGAGGAGTTCATGCATCGCCTGGTCGAGCGCGCGCAGGCGATGGGCGGCACCTGCACCGGCGAGCACGGCATCGGGCAGGGCAAGCAGAAATATCTCAAGGCCGAGCTCGGCCCCGAGGCGCTCGACGCGATGCGGGCGCTGAAGCAGGCGCTCGACCCGCAGAATATTTTCAATCCCGGAAAGATCGTGCCGACCGCATGACGTTCGGTGTGACGGCACGGCAATCGCCGTCACGCTGCAGTCCTTTATTTGAGCATGATCGCGTCGATAATCGCTTCACACGCTTCCCGATCATGCTCTAATCACCTGATCTTCCAGCCACAGGACGTGGCGATGTTGTGGTTCAGCAAGACCAGGCCCAGGGATATCTGGGACGATCCCGTCGAGCAGCCGCTCGGCGACATCGAGGCCGCGCACAAAATCCGCGCGATCTGCCGCGGTGCAGCCGACAGCGCCGAGAAGCTCGGCAAGCCGGCGGGCCGCCCAGCGAAGAAGCAGCAGGCCGAGCGCGACCGCTACGAGCGCGCCGCCAAGGTCGCGATGGAGATCGCGATGAAGATCTCCGATCAATTGATGCGCGATGCGGCGGTACGCGAGATCGTCGGCCTCTGCATGAAGGCCAACAACATCAAGACCGCCCGGGCGCTGTACCGCGCCATCCACGCCGGCGAGATCAAGGCCGAGCTGCTGAAGGAGCATCCGACGCTGGAGGGCGAGCAGGGCTGAGCTGGTCCGGCGGCGGTATGCGCGACGAAAAAGCACAATTTCTTGATCCTCTTGCTTTCCTTGCGATCGCTGTTGCAGGCTCGCTTGGATGCGGTCCAACGTGTCCGCCTCGCATATTGACGACATCAGGCAGATCGGTCCCGCAAGGAAGACGGAATTGGTGTCCCTTCGCACCCCACTGACGCTTCTTCTGATCTCCCTGGGCGCGATCGGCGCGGTGTGGTGGTGGCTGGGCATTCCCATCCGCCTGGCCCACGCGCCCATTGATCCGGACAACAAGGTTCAATGCATCTCCTACGCACCCTTCCGCGATAATCAGACGTCACTCTCACCGGCGACGCAGGTGTCGCGCGAACAGATCGCCGAAGATCTCGCGCAACTTGCGAGGATCTCCAACTGTATCCGCACCTATGCGACCGATCTCGGTCTCGATCAGATTCCCGAGCTTGCGGCCAAGGCGGGGCTGAAGGTCATCCAGGGCATTTTCCTCGATCGCGACCGGCCGAAGAACGCAACGCAGATCGCAACGGCGATACGGCTCGCCCGGCAATATCCTGACACGATCATCGCGCTGGTGGTCGGCAACGAGGTTCTGCTGCGCAAGGAGATGTCGGCCTCCGACCTCGCCGCCACGATCCGCGCGATCAAGGCGCAGGTCAGCGTGCCCGTCACCTATGCCGATGTCTGGGAGTTCTGGCTGGCCAATCGCGAGCTCGGTGACGCCGTCGATTTCGTCACGGTTCATATCCTGCCCTATTGGGAGAACATCCCGATCCCGGCAGAGCAGGCGGCCGCGCATGCCGACGAGATTCGCCGGCAGGTCGCGTCGGCTTTTCCGGGCAAGGAAATCTTCATCGGAGAAGTCGGCTGGCCGAGCGAAGGGCGGATGCGCGAAAAGTCGCTGGCGTCGCCGGTCAATCAGGCCCGCGTGGTCTCGGAGGTGCTCGACCTTGCCCGGCGCGAGCATTTCCGGGTCAATTTGTTCGAAGCCTATGATGAATCCTGGAAGCGCGAGATCGAGGGCACGATCGGCGGCTATTGGGGCCTGTTCGATTCCGAGCAGCGCGCCCTGAAATATCCGCCCGACGTTCCCATCAGCAATTTTCCGCGCTGGCGGCTGCAAATGTACGCCGGAATGGCGCTGGCGATCCTGGTCTTCGCTGCGGCATGGCTGACCTTGGGCCGCAAGCCCAGGCAGAGCGGGCTCGTCGCGTGGCTTGCGGTCGGACTGTCGGCGACGACAGCAGGTATCCTGTTCGGCGTGGCCGCGCAGAAAATGGTCTACGAAAGTTATGGCACGGGTGGCTGGCTGCTGTGGGGCTCGCTGCTGGCGGCGGCAACGGTGTCGCCGCTCTTTGGCGCCAATGCAATCATGGCGGGCCGGACATCGCCGAGCTTTCTGGACGTGTTGGGTCCGCGGGGCATCCAGACCGAGTCGATCCTCGCGAGCCTGCATGGGGTGGTCTGGATGGTCGTCGTCGTGATCGGCACGGCGATCGCGCTCGGCCTGGTGTTCGACCCGCGCTTCATCGATTTTCCCTTCGCGTCGCTGACCATCGCGGCAGTGCCATTTGCGGCCGCAACGCTGCTCAATCCTGCCAGAAAGGGCAGCCGCCCGATGGCGGAATCGCTGTTCACGGGGATTTTTGTTTTCGCGGCGGTCTATGTCGGGCTCAACGAAGGGCCAGCCAACTGGCAGTCGTTGTGGACCTGCGCCGCCTTCATCCTGCTTGCGGTGACGCTGTGGCGGGCGCGTGCATCAATTGCCTAGCGCCCCTCCGTTCCGACGGAATCGGAACGGAGTGAACTTCGTTGCAAGGCGCTCTAATCGCGGCGAGGACGGGTCAGCGTGAAGCTTTCGAACGGCGCGATCTGACCATCCGCTCCCACCACGTCGTAATAAACCACCTTGATCGAGGTGGTCCCGCCAGGCGTCGAGCCCGGGTCCAGCGTGAATGCGGCAAAGCCGTAGGAATGCGCGGCATTGCGCACCGCCGACCACGGCGCCAGCTCCTTGACATAAACCGGCGGACGCTTGCCGGTCTTCGGGTCGGGGTCGCCGACGGCGGTGATCACCCGGCATGCCGGTGGGTTGAAGAACAGCTGGTTCGACGGCGCCGATGTGCCGCCGCCGCCGATCACCATGTGCACCGTTCCCTTGGTCGTGTCGATCACATTGGTTGCGGTCGCGGCCGGCACCGGCGTCAGCGTCGCGTTCGATTCACGGCCACGGATCGGGTGCGAGCGCTCGTAATGGTGCTCATGACCGCACACCACGAGGTCGACGCCGTATGTGTCGAACAGCGGCACCCACTCCTCGCGGATACCGAGGTCCGCGCCATTGAACATGTCGGCGGTCGAGATCGCGACCTGGTGCATGCACACGACGAGCCAGTCGATGCCGTGGTCGTCGCGCGCTGCGGCCAATTCCTTTTCCAGCCACGCCTTCTGGGCGCCGTGCGAATAGCCGCGGACGTAGGAATTGCCGCCGTCCTGATAGCAGACGTCGTCATTGGCGATGCTGACGACGCGCATCGAGCCGGCGGTGAAGGCGTACCAGAGCCCACGCGTGACGTCGGTCTGGCCGGCGGCCTCCGGCACCGCGAAGAAGGTCTGATAGGCCTGATAGCCGATCGGCCCATTGCCGAGCTCGTTCTCGTGGTTGCCGGGCGACGGCATCCAGGGTCGCTTGCGGGCGCTGCGGGTGTTGTTCTCCCAGAAATCCCACCAGGTGCGGACCCGATCCTCGGCGAGATTGGCGTAGCAGAGGTCGCCGTTGAACAAATGAAACAACGGCTTCAGCCGCTCGACGCCGAGCGTGGTGTCGCCGGCGGCCGGCGAGCCGAGATTGTCGTTCACGAAGGGAGCATTCGGCAGCGTCACGCCGGCGGGCGGCACCAGCTTCTTGCCCAGCGTCGGCGTGCCCTGATCGCCGAAGCTCGTGAACGTCAACGGCGCGCGGCCGCGCGGGGCGGTGCGGAACGTCGCGAACTCGGGCTCGGCGCCGTCATGCATGGCGCCGTAAAGATAGGCGGTGTCGGCCTGCAGCCCGCGCAGCCTGGCGTGATAGGCGTAGACGCGCTGACCGGACTTCGCATCGGTGTAGCTCGAAGGCGCAGCCTCGACCGTCTGCTCGAGCCGTCCATCGAGATGACCAAGCACGACTTTCGGATTTTGCACCGATTGCAGCGTGTGCCAGGACACCACCATCTCCGATGACGCATCCGCCCCGAATTGCAGGTGCAGGCCGGCGACCGGGGGCGTCGTCAGCGGATCGGACGATCGGCTTTCGGCGGTGACGGCAGGACTATCAGCAGCCTGGACCAGGGAGCTCGTCATGGCGGCCGCGCCGGCCAGTCCCGCTGCGGCGAGCAGCTTGCGGCGGCTGAGCGCGAGGTTGATCGTTTCGTGATGATGCTCGGTCATGGGCGCGTTCTGTTCTCCATAGCAACTGCGCGCAGAACTTATCGCAACTTGATGACGGCTCGGCAAATCGGTGCGACTACCGTACGCTGATCCCTGCCTTTGCGGCCAGCGCGCGCACCGCCTCGTCGACGCTGTGGAAGACGTGATCGCGCGGCAGCACCTCGTAGAGATCGAAGCGCTCGAATGCGGCGTGTGCGCGGGCGGATTCGAGCCGGGCGAGGGCGACCGTCACGCCTTGCTCTTGGCATTCGCGAAACAGATCGTGCAGCGCCTGCGCCGCGGTGAAATCGATCTCGACCATGCCGCTGGCCTCGATCACCAGCAGCTTCGGCGTCACCGCCGATATCACCTTGAGCACGCTGCCGTGAAAGCTCTCGGCGTTGAGGAATGACAGCGGTGCCTGCAGGCCCACCACCGCGATGCCCGGCTGGCGCTCGCCGGTGACGTGCGACCCCGCCGGCCACCAGATCGTCGTACCAGGCACGTGGACGAATTCGACCAGGTGCCCGCGCGTCGTGGTCCAGATGCCGTGCAGCAGCGACAGCGCGATGCCGACCGCGACGCCCTGCTCGATCGGCAGCACGATGATCGCGGCCGCCGTCGCCACCACCAGCAGGAATTCGTAGAAAGACTGCTTGAAGATCGTCGAGATCTGCCTGGCGCGGATGATGCGCAGCGCCACGAACAGCAGGACGCCGCCGAGCGCTGCCTCCGGCACGTGCTGCAACAGCGTCGCGCCGAACGCCAGCAGCGCGAGCACGATCGCGGCTGCGAACAGACAGGCGAGCTGCGTCCGTCCGCCGGTCTCCGACACGATTCCCGTCCGCGGCGGCGAGGCATTGACCGGGAAGGCGCCGAACAAACCCGCAAGCACGCTGCCCGCCCCCGCGCCGAGGAAGTCGCGGTCGACATCGGCCGGCTTGTCCGGATCGGAGAGGAACGAGCGCGTCGTCGCCGCGGTCTGCACCATCACGACCACGGCGATCAGGATCGCCAGCGACGACAGCTTGACCCATTGTTCCGGAGCGACCACCGGAAACGACGGCTTCGGCAGCGTGCCGGGGACGACGCCGACCACTCTCACGCCTTTTGTCTCCAGATTCCAGGCAATGACGGCGATGGTGGCTCCGACCAGCCCGATCAACGCGCCCGGAATCCGCGCGCTGATCGTCTCGCAGCCGGCGACCAGCGCCAGCACACCGAGACCGATCGCCAGCGTGTAGGGATTGGTGTTCTCGACTTCGCCAGCAAGCACGCCGAGCTTGTAGAGCGTCGGCCCGTCCGGCGCGGCCAGGCCGAGCACGCCGGGCAGTTGCGACACCAGGATGTGGACGGAGATGCCGGCGAGGAAGCCGACCGTGACCGGCGTCGACAGCAGGTTCGCGATCCAGCCGAGCTTGAACAGGCTGCCGGCGATCATGATCGCGCCGACCAGAAGCGCCAGCGCCATCGCGAGCGACTGATACCCGGGCGAGCCGGCAGTGGCCATCAGCGCCAGCCCGCCGGCAAAGATCGGCGTGATGGTGGAGTCGGCGCCGCAGGACAGGAAGCGGTTGGCGCCGAACATCGCAAAGCCGAGCGTTCCCGCCATGAAGGCGAAGAAGCCGATCTGCGGCGAGAAGCCGCCGAGCTTCGCGGTCGCCATCTGCTCGGGGATCGCGATCGCGGCGAGCGTCAGCCCGGCGATCAGGTCGCCCGGCAGGTTGCCGGGCTGGAAGGATTTGAGCGAACGGAAGACCGGCCAGTTGGCGCCCATCGGTCGCTATTCTCCTGCGGTTGATTTGCGGCAGGAAATAGTCCGGCATCGCGCGGCCAAAAGCTAGTGGACTTGCGTGAGTGTGCAGCCGCGAAGGGTTACCGCGGCCGTGGTTCGGTGATTGCCTTGCGGATCGCGGCGAGCGGTGCGCTGTCGTCGAAGGCGACGGTGTCGCCGTTCATCTTGACGCCGAGATCGCGCCACAACGCGGCGAGATCGGGCGCCACCGGCTTCGATCCCCACGCGTCATGCAGGCGCTCCAGCACGTCGACGCCGACCGCCTTGTCGGCGGTCGACAGCACGCGCGCGATCGGCCAGTCCTTCTCGTGATTGCCACCGGCCGCCAGCACGCCGCGCATCGCATCCTGCAAGCCGAGTTTGTTGCCGGTGCGCCTGCGGATTTCGACATCGGCGAACAGGCAGAACATCGCGCCGCCCCAGTATTTCCGGCCCCAGGTGTCGGTGTTGTCGAGGCCCTCGTCGCCGGCTTGCGGCAGGCCCTTCGGCATATCGCGCATCATCGCCTGCCAGATCTCGGCCGCGGTGAGGTCGCCGGCCTGCACGCGGGCGATCGGCTCGACATAGACCGCAAGGCCTTCCGACAGCCAGGCGTAGCGGTCGTCGAGATCGGGCAGCGCCGTGTGCACCATCTCGTGCACGATCACCCAGTCGCGCTTCAGCGCATCGGCGTCGACGTCGCGGCCGATCGGCAGCCGGATCGCCGCCCCGCGATAGCCCCAGGTGGTGCCGCCTCTGACCCGCGCACCATCGACCGGCACCAGCAGCAGGCGCAACGAATCCACCGGGAAGCGTCCGTAATAGCTGACGACGGCGCGCGCGGACGCCTTGACCCAGTCGAGGATCATCTGTTTCGGCAGCGCCATCTCGCCGGGCGCAAACCCGACATGGATGGTCGCGCCGGAGACCTCGATGTCGGTCTTGGGCAGCCTGTCGAAGGCGTCATAGGGCATGCGGTCGCCGCGCATGAACTCGGACTGCGCCGCGACATGGCATGACGCGATGCCGACGATGATGACCGCGACGAGCATCGCCGCGGCGATCACGCGATATGTCGGGATGCGTGTCACCGCCGACACGCGGCATTCGAGGAAAGACGATCGATGTCGGCGCTCATGGCGCGCATTCCCTAGTCGCCGACGGATGCCGTCGTCAGCAGCCCGGCCGTGATCCAGCCGTGCAGATAGGTCGCGCCGCGTGCGGCGGCGCCGTCGGGATCGTCATAGGTCGCGAGCATCTCGCAGAGCACGCCGAACGGAATGCCGTTGGCGGCTTCATCCCACATCATGGCTTCCTCGGCCGGCAGTTCGCGGAACATCGGCGTGGTGTCCTGGCGCCAGATCAGGAGACGCGACGGCTCGCCGAGCGCTTCCGCGTCGGGCGGCGTCTCGTCGTTCTTCAACGCCATCCAGATTGCGGCGGCATTGGTCGACAGATCGACCCTCGTAGCGCTCGGATGCGGCGTGAACACGAGGTCGTTCCACCGCTCGGGCGCGAAGCCGGCCATCGCTTCCAGCGGCAACACCTCGCCCTCGGTCGCGTCGAAAGCGTCGTTCAGCGCCTTCTCCAGCGCCGCGAGGTCGCCCAGCACGGGATGATGGCTATACGGCTCATTGCCGCGCAGGAAATCCGGCAGTCCCTGCGAGAACCAGCGCAGGTTCGGATGCTCCGACGGCCGCGCCTTGACATAGGCATAACTCATCTCGTCGAACATCTCGTCGCCGAGATAGGCGTGCAGCAGCTCGTGGTCGTTGCGCATCGCCTCGACCAGCCGCGAGCCGTAGGCGTGGCGGTAGACACCGAACAACGTGGTGCGGTTCTCCCGCGGGCTGTCGAGGATCTCGGCCAAAATGCCGTCGTCGCCGGTCAGGATGCCGCGCTGGAATTCGCTCTGCTGCCGCGCGAAGTCGCTCATGTCGCCGCTGCGCCCTCGGGCAAGACCTGGGCGGCGATCTCGCGGGTCCGGTTCACCTCCACCAGCAATTCCTCGAGTGGCGGGATGTTGTCGTCGCGCTCGATCATGGTCGAGACCCGGCCGAACCGCTTCAGCGCCGCGATGTAGAGGTCCCAGACATCCTCGCACACCGGATGGTCGTGGGTGTCAATGATGTGCGTCCCCATATGGCTGTGTCCGGCCATGTGAAACTGCATCACCCGATCGGCGGGAATGCCGTTGAGGAAAACCAGCGGATCATAGCCATGGTTGAAGGCGCTGACATAGACATTGTTGATGTCGAACAGCAGCCAGCAGCCGGAGCGGCGCGACAGCTCGGAGAGGAATTCCCACTCCGTCATCTCTGAATTGTTGAACTGCACATAGGTCGAGACGTTCTCGAGCACGATGGCGCGGCCGAGGAAATCCTGCACCAGCTGCACCCGGCTGACGACATGGTCGAGCGCTTCCTCGGTGTAGGGGATCGGCAGGAGGTCGTGCAGGTTCTTGCCGTGCACACCGGTCCAGCACAGATGGTCCGAGATCCATTTCGGGTGCACGCGCTTCGCCAGATCCTTTAGGCCCTGCAGATAGTCGAAATTCGGCGGCGCGGTCGAAGCGATTGACAGCGAAACGCCGTGCATCACCACGGGATAGCGTTCGCAGATCTTATCGAGGATGCGCAGCGGCTGGCCGCCCGGCAGCATGTAATTCTCGCTGATCACCTCGAACCAGTCGATCGGCGGAGTGCCGCTGAGAATCTCGTCGTAGTGTTGCGCGCGCAGGCCGAGGCCGAAACCGAGGAACGGCGGCCGTGCCCGGTTCGCGACCATGTCGCCCGGTGCCAGCGTGTGCGGATGACTTGCAACGTTCATATCGTGCTCTCACGCCGATGGCGACCGGCGCGATCGCCACCGCTCACTATAGCGGGCGAGAGCGTCGCCGTCAGCGGACACTCTCGCCCGAACGAAGGTCATCGCAGGCCTAGCCGGCCTTGAACTTGCCCTTGGCCGCGGTGCAGTCGCTCTTCGTCATTTCGGCGAAGCCCTGGCCCTTGCAGGCATTCTGGCCCTTGCAGGCGTGATTGCCACCCTTGCAGGCGCTCTGGCCCTTGCAGGCGTTGGCGCCGATGCACTTGCCTTCGCCGGCGGCGTAGGACGTGGTCGACACGACGGCGTTAGCCAGGAACAGGGTGGCTGCAGCGGCGGCGATTGCGGCTCCGGACTTGGTCGTAACCTTCATGAGGCGTCTCCTTGTGGACGATGGTTGAAGGTGCGCGTCACCCCCCAGCCGCGACAGTCCGGCCCGAAGGAAGCACCTCGCATAGCTACGTGCCAATCGCGCCTTGGTTACAGCGCGGACAGATTTTTTCTCGGCCCTGGCGGCCCCGTAAACGAGCAAGGCCCGGCGCCGGGGCCGGGCCTTGTCCTGATGTGACCGGTGCGATCAGCCCTTGACGAAGGAACCGCCGCTCGCGACGCACTTCTTCTCGGTCGTCATCGAGAAGCCGGTGCCCTTGCAGGCATTGAGGCCCTTGCAGGCATTGGCGCCGCCCTTGCAGGCGCTCTGGCCCTTGCAGGCATTGCCGGCCATGCACTTGCCCATCGCGGCGTGCGCGGGTGTCGAGGTGGCCGAGACGACCGAACCGGCGATGAACAGAGTGGCGGCAGCGGCGGCAAGCGTGGCGCCCGACTTGGAATTCAACTTCATGACGATCTCCTCGGTGATTGTGTGACAATAAAGAACACGCCGTGACCATCCGTTGATCGTCCGATCAAGGACGCACGACAAATCTTCGGAAAAGCAATCGGATCGCCGGGAGCGCCGAAGAGCTGCCGCGGTCTGATTGCTCGTCCAGATCGAGCTACGGGGTATCAGGCGATTTGGTTACAGAGTTTGGGAAGAAAATTTTCTTCTGCCGGGTTTGGATATCCCGTTCGATATCCAACACCGCCATCCTAGGAGTATTTCATCGCGGGGTGCAATGTCCGGCCCAAAGGCGACCGAGCTCGTTGCGTTGCACAATTCCCGCTCAGTTCTGCGCCGCGCGCGCCGGCTTCAGCTTGGCCATCTGCGCCACATTCGCCTGCAACTCCTCGGCGCTGAAGGCCGGAAACGAGCAGATGCGGTTGCTGCAGGCAAACGCCGCGGGCTCGCCGAGATCGGGATATTCGACATCAGGATTCGGCAATTTGCCTTCGCGCGGATCGAACCAGTCGAGCCGCTTGTAGCGGGCCGGCAGGGCCCGGGCGACGGCATGCAGCGCTTGTGCGCGACCGTCGTCCTTGTGTCCGACGATCGTCATGTGGGTCGGCTCGAGCGCGAGCTCCTCGTCGGCGAGCAGGACGCCGGGTAGCGGCCGTGGTACGTCGGCCGACGCGGCAGCGAGATAGCGCATCGCGTGAGCGGCCTGCTCGCGATAGACCTCGCTGCCATTATAACGATTGAGCATGTTCATGAAGCGCGCGACCTGGATCTGGTCGTCGATCAGCTTGGCCGGCTTGGCGAACACGCCGGCTTTCCCTTCCGACGTCTTCGAGGTGAAGAAGCCGCCGGCTTGATCGCTGAAGGTCGCGACGAAATCGCCCGCCTTGGCCGCCGCCGTCAGCCAGTCGCGATTGCCGGTGGCGGCATAAAGATCGAGCAAAGCCTGGCCCATCGCGACGCTGTCGCCGAGATACGGACCGCCGCGGTCCGCCTCGCCATGGCGGAAACCGCCATCCGGCAGCACACGATTGGCGAGCACCCATTTGGTCGACCGCTCGGCAATCGCCAGGGCCTTCGGATCGTTGGTGACGTCGTAATAGGCCGTAAGGCCGGAGATCGCCCAGCCGTTTTCCCGCGCGTACAAATTGGTGTCGATGCGGGGCAGGCCGAGCTTGCGGCGTTCGGCATCCGATAGCGCATAGTATTTGTGGCCGTCGACCTCGTGATTGAGATCGGCATCCTGGCTGACATAGAAGGCGCCGTCCGGGCTGAGCAGGAACGTCGTCAGATAGCGTTCGACGTCGCGCGCCGCGGCGAGATATTTCGGGTCTTTCCACAGCGCATAAGCCTGACTGTACTGCCGCAGATATTGCGACTGGAACGACATGATCTTCTCGAAATGCGGGTGGGTCCACGAGCCGGCCTCGGAATATTGGAACACGCCGCCCCATACCGGATCGATCAGCGCGATCGCGGCGTCCAGCGTCTGCCGCGCCTGCTTTGCGGCGATGGCGTCGCCGGCTTCAGCGCGGCTGATCGCGAGGTCGAGGCTGTCGGCGTCGATGTATTTCTGGTTCTCACCCCAGCCGCCCAGTGCGTTGTCGTAGGACTCGTCGACCGCCTTGGTCAATTCGCTGCGCTGCGCCTTGCTGAGGAAGGCCGACGTCGCCGGCTTGACCTCGAAGGCTTCGCCGACCGACGGGCCGGGCGAAGGGTCGTCGATTACGGCCTTCAGCAGCGCCTGCATCCGCTCCGGCTCGATATAGCCCCTGATCTTGGCGATCTCGGTGCCGTCGGATGCGAATACGATGGTGGCCGGCCAGCCCCAGTCGCCGTAGCGGCTCGACAGATCGGGATTGGCGTCCTGGTCGACCCGGACCGGCAGGTATTTCGCCGCGAGCAATTCCTGCACCTTGGGATCGGCGTAGGTGGTCTTTTCCATGACGTGGCACCAGTGGCACCACACCGCTTCGAGATCGAGGATGACGAAGCGCTTCTCGGCCGCGGCATGCGCGAACAGGTCGTCGCTCCAGCCGCGCCATGCCGGGCCGTCGGTTGCGAGCGCGGGCGAGGTGGCCAGAGCCACGAGAATTGCGGCGGTGCGAACAAATCTCATGGCGGTTTCCGATGCTGGCCGGCTGTCCGAACTACGCGCCCGCCGCCATCCGGGCTCGCGCTGTCACGGGTTTGTGAGGAGCTCGCTCAGGTCGGCTCCTTCTGGCCCGCGGTCACATTGACCAGCAGCCGGTCGAGCGAGGCCGCGCCGGGACCCACGATCGCGAGCCACATGAAGGCGGCAAAGTAGGTGACCTCCTCGAAACCCAGCAGCGTCTCCAGCGAATCGACGTCGCCCCATTTCGCCGACTTGATCGCCACGACCATCACCACCGCCAGCATCGCGGCCGGGATCCGGGTGAACAGCCCGAGGATCAGCATGATGCCGCCAAAGCATTCGACGCCCGACACGAACGGGGTGAGGATGTTGGGGAAGGGAATCCCCCATTCGACGAAGTTCTGCGTGACCTGCGGAAGGTTGGTGAGCTTGCCCCAGCCGGCCAGCATGAAGGTGTAGCCGACGACGATCCGCATCAGCAGCGGGCCGGCCCAGGAGAAATGCGAAGCGATCCGTGCCGGCAACAAAATCAGCAGGTTGACGATGAAATTCATGCGAAACCCCTCCCGAATATCCCGCCGAGCCGCCTGCGCTCGAGCGAGCGCGCAAGCTGAAAGCTACGGCCGCGTCATGGCAGAAGTTTCGCTGGGAAGGGCGGGTTGTTACAGGGGCTAGCCGATATTCTGCAGCGCCGGAAAGGTCTCCAGCAGCCAGACGCTGACGCTCGACACGCTGCCGGTGAGGAAGGCGATGCCGGTGATCACCATCAGCACGCCCATGGCGCGCTCGACATTGTGGAGCTGGCGCTTCATCCGCGCGAACATCGAGGAGAACTGCTTGATCATCAGTGCCGCCAGCAGGAACGGGATCCCGAGCCCGGCGGAGTAGACGGCCAGCAGGCCGGCGCCCCGTGTCACGGTGGATTCGGCCGCGGCGATCGAGAGGATCGCGGCCAGGATCGGTCCGATGCACGGCGTCCAGCCGAACGCGAAGGCCAGCCCCATGACATAGGCGCCCCACAGCCCGACCGGTTTCGGCGCGGTCATCCGGCCCTCCCGCATCAACAGCCCGATCCGGGTGATGCCGAGGAAGTGCAGGCCCATGATGATGATGACGATGCCGGCCAGGATCGACAGCTCCGCCGACCAGGCCCGGATCAGGCCGCCGACGAACGATGCGCTGGCGCCGAGCGCGACGAACACGGTGGAGAAGCCGAGCACGAACATCAGCGCCGCCGTCATTACCGCGCGCTTGGAGGCCGGCGTCGCGCCGTCCTGATTGACCTGCTCGATGGTCGCACCGGTGAGGTAAATCAGATAGGGCGGCACCAGCGGCAGCACGCAGGGCGACAGGAAGCTGACTAGGCCGGCAATCAGGGCCGCCGGGATCGAAACGTCGTGCATCAATGAGCCTTCGCGGGTAGCTGTCCCAGTCTTCAGTCCTTGTCTTGGCGTGTACGCCTCAAACAATCCAGAAGTTTCGCCGTCGGCGCATTCAACTATGGTCACAGGCCCGTGTGCGGGCGCCAGGCCACGGCCCCGCTGGCGAAACGAACCGAGATGTGTTCCGTAATGCGGTGATAGCAACCGCCAACCCGGACCTCCCGATGCGCATCGGCATCCGTAGCGCCATCACCGCCCTGGTGCTGACCTCGATCATGGTCAGCGCCGTCGGCGTGCATTTGCTGTGGTGGCGCACCGCACAACGGGTGAGCCAGACCCTGGCCAACACCATCAACGACCAGATCGTCTCCGCGGTCGGCGACGAGTTGCAGTCGATCACCACCGAGGCGCGCTCGTCGATGATCGCGGTGCGGACGCTGCTCATGGAAAAGGTGCTGGACGCCAACGACACGCGCAAACGGCAGTTCGTGTTCCTGTCCCAGCTGCAGTCGCAGCCGACCATTTCGTGGGTCGCGTTGGGCTGGCCGGACGGCTCGTTCTTCGCCGGCCACAAGCTCGGCGATTCCGCCGTCGAGATGCTCACGATCACGCCCGACCACAAGCTGCGGATCGATCAGTACGACAACGCGGGTAACGACATCAAGCTCACGCGCAGCACGGTCGAGGACAGCAAATACCTGATCACGGATCAGCCCTGGTTCCGCGATGCGATTGCGGCCACCGACGAGCACTGGTCGACGCTGACGACCCTGCCGCGCGGCGAACGGCGGGCCGCGATGCTGGCGGTGCCGATCGATGTCGACGGCAAGCGCACCGGCGTGCTCGCGATCATCATCGAGCTGACGCGGGTGTCCAATTTCCTGTCGCAGCTGACGGTCGGAAAATCTGCCGGTGCGTTCCTGCTCGATCGCGACGGCGGCGTGATCGCCTCGCCCGATCCGGACGCCGACGAGCTCACCGCGCTGAAGACGGACCATCCGCTGCTGCCGGTCGCGATCGACGCGATCAGGCAGGCTGGCCGCGCCTACGATCCCGCAGACGGCGAGGCGTTCCGCTCCCAGGTGACGCGCGGCGGCGAGGCCTATCAGGCCGTGCTGACGCCGATCTCGTTTCCCGGTTGGTCGCTGGTCACGGTGGTTCCGGAATCCGAATTCCTGGGGCCGGTGCAGATGACGATCCGCAAGCTCCTGATCGGGCTTGCGGTGCTGATCCTGGCCGCCGGGCTGTTGTCGGCCTGGCTGGCGCAGCGCCTGATCGCGGCGCCATTGATCAAGGTGGTCGGCGAGATCAGGCATGTCGAGCGCTTCGACCTCGAGAAGGTCGAACGGCACCCCTCGCATCTTGCCGAGATCGAGAACCTCTCGGGCGCGATCGGCGACATGGCGCAAGGACTCGCCGCGTTCCGCAAATACATTCCCGCCGATCTGGTGCGCAGGCTGGTGAGCGACGGCAACGGCGCGCGGCTCGGCGGCGCGGTCAAGCCGATGAGCGTGATGTTCATCGATCTCGCCGGCTTCACCGGGATGTCGGAACGGCTTGGCGACCGCATCATCCCGCTGCTGTCGCGCTATTTCGACGTCGTCTCGACGGAGATCCAGAACACCGGCGGCACCATCGACAAGTTCATCGGCGACGCCGTGATGGCGTTCTGGGGTGCGCCCGCGCAAAACCCCGATCATGCGCTGGACTGCTGTCGCGCGGCGCTCGCCTGCCGGCGCGTGGTCGCGGCAGCCGGCCTTGCCGACGACAAGGGCGAGGCGGTCCGGATCCGCATCGGCATCAACTCCGGCGACATGCTGGTCGGCAATATCGGTTCGGAAGTGCGGCTGAACTACACCGTGATCGGCGACGCCGTGAACATCGCGAGCCGGCTCGAGAGCACCAACAAGGTCTACGGCTCGACCATCATCATCGGTCCCGAGACGCGGCGGCTCGCCGGCGAGCGCATCGTGGTGCGCGAGCTCGACCGGCTCGCCGTCTACGGCCGCGCCGGCGGATTGCAGATCTACGAGCTGCTCGGGATGGCCGAGGAGGGGATCGTGCCGTCCGATTGGGTGACTTCCTACGAGGCCGGCCTCGCCGCCTGGCGCGCCGGCGATTTCACTGCGGCGATCGTGGCGTTCGAGAAGACCGCAGCGCTCCGCGGCGGCGACCCCGCCTCGACGCAGATGATCGCGAGGTGCCAGCACCAGCTCGCCAATCCGACGGATGCGGAATGGGACGGCACGACGGTGGCACGGACGAAGTAGCTCCCGTCATCCCGAGGCGACGCGTCAGCGCGAACTCCCCCAATCGTCGTCCTGGCGAAAGCCAGGACCCATTACCCCGAGTGCCAACCGCTGTACGACGCTGCGGCCACGATCCCGTTTACAAGCGAATTCGGTGGTTATGGGTCCTGGCCTTCGCCAGGACGACGATGGGGAGGGAGCGGTGCGCGCACCATCATCATCGCTTGCGGGCAGGCGCGGTCGCCTCGAACTCCCGCCCCCGGATCCGCACCAAATCGTCGGCCGAATGCTTCAGCAGCACGACCGTTGCTTCGCGTGCAGCCTCGCCATCACCCGCGGCGATCGCATCCAGCACGGCGCGGTGCTCGACCAGCGCACGCGGGCGGTGCGAGCCGGGGGCTGCGATCGTAAAGCTCTGGCGCAGCGCGATCTCGAACATCTGGGCGATCGGCCAGAAGAACTCGTTGCGGGTCGCAAGGTAGATCGACTGGTGAAACGCGATGTCGGCAACCACGAAGTCTTCATTGGCCTTGGCGGCGTCCATCCCGTCGCAGCCGGCGCGGATGCGGGCGATGTCGTCGTCGCTGGCGTGGACCGCGGCAAGCGCGGAGGCGGCCGGCTCGACCGCGGAACGCAGTTGAAACAGCTTTGCCAGATAGCGGTCGACGTCGGCGGTTTCGAGATGCCAGCGCAGCACATCGGGATCGAGCTGATTCCACTGCTCGGGCGGCCGCACCCGCGTGCCGCTCTTCGGCCGCGACTCGATCAGGCCCTTGCCGGTGAGGGTGCGCATCGCCTCGCGCACCACGGTGCGGCTGACATCCATCATCGCGCAGATCTGCATCTCCGGCGGCAGCGTCTCGCCGACGCCGATCTCGCCGCGCACGATGCTGCCGCCGACGCGGTCGGCGACCTGGCTGTGCACGCTCCGGCGCAACGCGCTGGATGTCTGGAACATCAAGACCTCACTGCGGTTGAAACATGCGACGCGATGGCGCCGCGTTCTTGCGCAAGCCGGTGGTCTACTTGCGCGACCCGGTTGCTCTCTTGCGCAACCTGATGCGTTTTGTCATACATTAAGACAAATAATCTGCCAAGCTCGCCGCAACAAACATGGTGGGCGCAAACATCCGTGGACTGTTCCTGGGGAGGACATCATGACGTCGAAGCGCGTGAGCCGCCGGATTGTCTTGCACTCGTCGGTCGCAGCGTCCGCGTGGCTCGCCGCCGCGCCCACGCTGATCGGCCGCGCGCAGGCCGCGACCATGAAGATGCGCTGCTCGTCGTCGCTGCCCAACGATCCCAAATTCGCCAACGGCCGCGTCTACTACGACAACTTGGTCAAGAGCCTGAAAGCCAACGGGCTCGGCGAGCAGATCGATATCGCCTTCTTCCCCGACAACCAGCTCGGCCAGGAGATCGACGTCATCAATTCGGTGAAGCTCGGCGTGATCGACCTGATGGTGTCGGGCTCGTCGATTTCGGCCAACCTGGTGCCGCTGGTCGGCACTTTCGACCTCGGCTATCTCTTCACCAGCTTTCAGCAGCAGACCAAGGCGTTCGACGCCGGCGCGGCGAAGCCGATCGAGGATGCGCTGCTCAAGGGCGGCAATATCCGCATCATCGCCTGGGCCTATAATTTCGGCGCGCGCAGCGTGTTGGCGAAGAAGCCGGTGAAGACGCCGGAAGACCTCGCCGGATTGAAGATCCGCACGCTGCCCAATCCGATCATCACCGAATGCCTGCGCCTGATGGGGGCGGCGGCGACGCCTTTGGCGTTCGGCGAGATCTACACGGCGTTGCAGGCCGGCGTGCTCGACGGGCTCGAGCATGATCCGCCGACCATCCTCGCCAGCAAATTCTACGAAACCGCGAAGAACTACGCGCTGACCCAGCACATCTTCTCGCCGCTCGCGGTCTATTTCAGCGACACAACCTACAACCGGATGGACCCGAAGCTGCGCGAAGGCTTTCTCGACGCGGCGAAAAAGGCCGCGATCGATACCCGCGCCCATGGCCTTGCGGTCGAGAAGGAGGCGCAGACCGCGTTGGCGGAGAAGGGCGTCACCGTCGTCGAATGCGACAAGGAGGCGTTCCGCAAGCGCGTGCTGCCGCAGACCGACAATTTCATCAAGGCGCGGCCCGAGGCCAAGGCCGTGGTCGACATGATCCGCGCCACCCAGGCCTGAGATCGTGGCCGTGTCCGTCGCCGCCGTCGCACCGAGCCGGAGCGAAAGGCGGATCACTGCACCGCTGCTTGCCGTCAGCGACGCCATCGCCGCGATCCTGCTCGCGGCGGATCTGATTGTGGTCTGCGTCTCGGTGCTGGCCCGCTATTTGTTCAATGCGCCGGTCGAATGGTCCGACGACGTTGCCCGCGGCCTGATGGTCGGTTCGAGCTTCTTCGGCGCGGCAAGCGCGCTGGCCCGCAGCGAGAATCTCGGCGTCGCCTTCTTCGTCGACATGCTGCCCACAGGCGTGCGGCGGATCGTCGACGCTGTCGGTGCGCTGCTCGTCACCATCGTGGCGGGCTATGTCGCGTTCAACGCCCTCAAGATGGGCTGGCTGACCACGGGACAGACCTCCGGCTCCGGCCTGCCGCTGGAATGGACGTTCTATCCGATGGGCGTCGGCGCGACCTTCATGACGGTGTTCGCGTTCGAGCAGTTCTGCAGCCGGCCGTTGCGCGACATGATCGCGGGCGTCGTCGCCATCGCCGTCATCGTCGGCCTCTACATGGCGTGGGATGCGCTTGCGCCATCATCGTTGCCGTCGTCGCAGACGCTGATGCTGCTCGGCTTTTTCTTTACGCTGGTCGGGGGATTGCCGATCGGGTTTGCACTGGCGCTGGCGGCGCTGATCTTCCTCTGGGTCGAGGGCACGCTGCCCGGCGTGATCTTCGCCCAGCAGATGGCGCGCGGCATCGACAATTTCGTGCTGCTGGCGATTCCGTTCTTCATCCTGGTCGGCTACCTCATGGAAGCCAACGGCATGTCGGTGCGGCTGATCGAGCTGTTGCAGCGCGCGGTCGGGCGGATGCGCGGTGGGCTCAACGTCGTGATGGTGCTGTCGATGGTGCTGTTCTCGGGCATCTCGGGCTCGAAGATGGCCGACGTCGCCGCGGTCGGTTCGGTGCTGGTCCCGGCGGCGCGGCGTTCGCGGCAGAATCCGGGTGGCGCGGTGGCGCTGCTCGCGGCGTCCGCGGTGATGGCCGAGACCATTCCGCCCTGCATCAATCTGATCATCCTCGGCTTCGTCGCCAATCTCTCGATCGGCGGCCTGTTCGTCGCCGGCATGCTGCCGGCCGCGCTGATGGCGGTGGCGCTGGTCACGGTCTCGATCATCTTCGGCAAGCGGCCGGCCGCGGCCGAGACCGCCGAGCCGCGCGCCGCGGTATCCGACCTGTGGACGGGCGCCATCGCCTCGTTCGGCCTGATCTTCATGATCTTCTTCGGCTTCAAAAGCGGCTTCGCCACTGCGACCGAGATCTCCGCCTTCGCCGCCGTCTATGCCGTCGCGGTTGGCAGCCTGCTGTTCCGCGAACTCGGCATCAGGAGCCTCGCGCATTGTTTCGTGCAATCGGCGACGCGCTCCGGCCTGGTGCTGTTCATCGTTGCCGCGGCGCAGTCGCTGGCCTTCATCCTGACGCTACAACAAGTGCCGCATGCGGTCGGTGAGTTCATGTTGACGATCTCGGGCAGCCATGGCGTCTGGCTGTTCATGCTGCTGTCGATCGCGGTGCTGGTGGTGATGGGCTCGGTGCTGGAAGGCGCCGCGGCGCTGATCATCTTCGGGCCGCTGCTGCTGCCGGTCGCGGTCAAGCTCGGCGTCGACCCCCTGCATTTCGGCGTCGTGCTGGTCATCGCGATGGGGCTCGGGCTGTTCGCGCCACCGCTTGGTCTTGGACTTTACGGCGCCTGCCTGATCGGCAACGTGCCGATCGAGCAGACCATCAAGCCGATCATCGGCTATCTCGGCCTGCTGCTGCTGTGCCTGCTGGTGATCGCCTTCGTGCCGGTCATCAGCACGGCCTTGCCGCGCGCGCTGGGATATTAGGGGATGCGTTCATGAAAGTGCTGCTCGCCCACACCCCGCAGATGCGTCGCGACTATTACGGCGAGCGCAGCCTGGCCGGCCTGCGCGCCGTCGCCGACGTCAAGCTGCATGAGGGCGAGTCGGCGCTCGATGCGGCGGCGTTGGTGCAGGCCGCCGGCGATGTCGACATCATCGTCGCCGACCGCATGACGCCGGCCGCCGGCGAGATCTTCCCGCTGCTTGCGCGGCTGCGCGCGGTCGTGCGTTGCGCGGTCGACATCCGCAACATCGATGTGGCGGCGGCATCCAGTGCCGGCGTGCTGGTGACGCAGGCGAGTGCGGGCTTCGTGCAGTCGGTCGCCGAGCTCGGGCTCGGCTTCATGGTTGATTTGTCGCGTGGTGTCTCGCGCGCGACGGCTGACTATCATGGTGGCCGGATGCCCGACGTCGTGATGGGCCGGCAGTTGGCCGGCAGCACGATCGGTATCATCGGCTACGGCGCCATCGGACGTTATCTCGCCGGCATCGCGAAAGTGCTCGGGATGCAGGTGCTTGTCGCCGATCCCTTCGCAACAATCGATGACGCTGCGATCCGGCACCTGCCGCTCGACGATCTGCTTGCGCGCGCCGACTATGTCGTATGCCTGGCGATCGCCAACGAGCAGACCGAAAACCTGATCGGGCAGGCCGCGCTGGCGCGGATGCAGAAGCACGCGTTCTTCATTAATCTGTCACGCGGCAATCTCGTCGACGAAGCCGCGCTCGCGGCGGCGCTGCGCGACAACCGCATCGCGGGTGCGGCGATGGATGTCGGCCGCGCGCCCGACCAGATGCCGTCGCCGGAGCTTGCACAACTCCCCAATGTGATCGCGACGCCGCATGTCGGCGGCCTCACGCCGCAGGCGATCGAGCATCAATCGGCGGAGACCGTGCGCCAGGTCGCAAAGATCGTCGCCGGTGAGATCCCGGTCGGCGCGGTGAATGCGGATCGCTGGACGCGACGGCCGGGATCATGAGGAGAGGTCGAAGCACCAATGTCGCTTCGGGGGGTGGACAACCCCTGCGCATCCAGCTCAAACTTGGCGTTGCCAAACCGCGGCCCGCGAGCGCGCGGACAAATCAATCACCGGACGTCCCGCAATCAACGACGGGCGCCGCAAAGGACAGAGGGAGTGCATCACATGGCCATTTCACGCCGTGACATGTTGTTGGGCAGCGCCGGCGCGCTTGGCGCCGCATCGTTCTCCTTCCCGGCGCCGGCCATCGCGCAGTCAGAGCCGATCAAGATCGGCTGTCTCGCGGCGATCACCGGGCCGAGTTCGGCGCCGACGGTCGGCTTCAACCGCGGCGTCAATTTCGCGGTCGATGCCATCAATGGCGTCGGTGGCGTGAAAGGCCGCAAGATCGAGCTCGTGATGCGCGACACCCAGGGCGATCCGACCAAGGCGGTGAACGCCACCCAGGAGCTGATCAGCCAGGCCAAGGTGCACGCGATCTGGGGCCCGCTAAACTCGGGCGAGGCGCTGGCGACGACGCCGATCATGGGGCGCGCCAAGATGCCGAACGTTCATCCCTGCGTCGTCGAAAGCCTGATCGATCCGGTCAAGTTTCCCAACGCGTTTCGCATCGCGCCGTCGAACAGCCAGTGGGACGACGCGGTGCGCAATTATTGCCTGAAGATCCTCAAGGTGAAGAAGGTCGCGGTGATCGGCGACACCACGGGCTATGGCGTCACCGCCGTCGGTGCCTCGGTTGCGGCGTTCAAGAAGGACGGCGCGGAGGTGGCCTATCAGGCCAATGTCGATGCCACCCAGCCCGACATGACGCCGGACATGCTGCGCGCCAAGAACGCCGGCGCCGAGGCGATCGTGGTATGGAGCGTCTCGACCGGCATGGAGGCGCGCATGTTCAACACCCGCGCCGCGATGAACTGGGACGTGCCCTTTGTCGGCCATCCCTCGATGGCCTCGGGCGAGCTTGCCACGCTGGTGGCCAAGCCGGAAAACTGGAAGAAGGTCTATGCGATCGGCTACAAGAGCTGCAGCTATGACAGCGCCGGCAAGCTGCCGCCCAAGAGCGAGGATCTGGTGGCACGGCTCGCCAAGGCCAATGTCGCGCTGAACGACACGCTGCTGTGGTGGGTCGCCGGCGGCATCGATTGCATCGAGCTGATCGCCAAGGCGGTTTCGGAAAGCGGCTCGACCGACAGCGCCGGCATCATCAAATACTGGAACACGCTGGCGGCCTATCCCGGCTATTTCGGCAACTACCGTTTCTCGCCGACCGAGCATAACGGCTACCTCACCGAAGAGATCGTGATGTCGGAATCGAGCACCGCCAAGAACGGCACCTTCGCGCTGGCGCCGGGATATAGTTAAGGCGCGGGCGAGGGCGCTGCCGATGCTCGCCTCGATGCTCACGTCGATTCTTGCATCCGGTCTCGCGGCGGGCGCGATCTACGCGCTGGTCGGCGTCACCTACAACACGATGTTCTCGACCTCGCGGGTGATGAGCTTCACCGCCGGCCAGCTCGCGATGCTGGGCGGCGTGTTCGGTTCGCTGTTCACGCTGAAGCTCGGCCTGCCGCTCATTGTCGGCTTCGTGCTGACGCTCGCCTGCTGCGCGATGATCGGGATCATCACCGAATTCGTCGCGGTGCGGCCGGTGCTCAAGAGCCTCGACCAGCATCTCTACGTGCTCTCGACCTTGTCGGTGGCGCTGATGATCCAGCAGGTCACTGCGATCAAATGGGGCACCGAGCCGCAGGCATTCCCGCAGATCGTCGGACTAGGTGAGGGCGTCTTGGACGAGAAATTCTGGCTGCCGGTCGCAGCCTGCGCAATCACCATCCTCGGTCTCGAAAATCTCTATCGCCGCACCCTGGTCGGCCGCGCCTTTCTCGCCATCGCGGAGGACAATTTCGCCGCGCGGGCGCTCGGCCTGCCCGAGCGCAATCTGCGCGTCGCGAGCTACGCGCTGGCCGGCGTGGTCGGCGGCATCGCCGGCTATTCCGGCGGGCAACTGCTGCTCGCCTTCTTCGCCAATGGCGCGCTGCTGAACTTCTACGGCTTCGTGCCGGTCGCGCTCGGCGGCCTCGGCAACAATCGCGGCGCCATCATCGGCGGGCTGGCGCTAGGCCTGTTCCAGCAGGCGGCGAACTTCCTGGTCGGCGGCATCTTCTCCTCGGTCGCGGTGTTCACGCTGTTCATCGTGGTGCTGCTCGCCGCACCGCAGGGGCTGTTCGGCATGTCGACCGCGCGGAGGGTATGATGAGCGCGGTCACCGCCACCCCGCCCCGGACCGAGAGCGGCGCCTGGCGCGCGGCGCTGCCGCACATCGCGCCGTTTGCCGGCATCCTGGTGCTGGCTACCCTGCTGCCGTTCGTCAGCAACGACTATTGGGTGCTGATCGGCACCCGTGCGGCGATCTACTGGGTGCTGGTCTCCGGCCTTAATCTGGTGGTCGGTTTCGCCGGCCATCTTGCGATCGGCTATGTCGCGCTGCTGACGCTCGGCGCCTACACCACCAGCGTGCTGGTCGCAGGCAATGTGATGCCGGCGATCCCGGTGTTCGCCGCGCTGCCGGTCGCGGGCCTGATCGGCGCGGTCTTCGGGGTCGTCGTCGGGCTGCCGGCGCTGCGGCTGCGCACCTTCTATTTCGCGATGTCGACACTCGGTTTCGCGACCATCGTGACCCAGATCGCGCTGGCCTGGCAGAGCGTCACCGGCGGCGGCATCGGCATATCAGGTCCGGAATTCCCCGCGCCGTTCAACACGCCATGGGGCTTCTATGGACTCTGCGTCGGCTTCGCGGTCGTCACCACCTGGATGAGCGCCAACATCGCGCGGAGCCGGTTCGGCCGCGCGCTGATCGCGGTGCGCGACGCCGAGGTCGCGGCCGAAGCCAGCGGCATCTCCAAGCCCAAGATGCTGATCGCGATCTTCCTGTTCGCCGGCGCGTTGGCGGCGATCGCCGGCGGATTGTTCGCGACGTTGCAGACCTACATCACGCCCGATGCCTTCACCTTCGATCTCTCGGTGCTGTTCTTCATCGCGATCCTGATCGGCGGCCGCGGCTCGATCCTGGGGCCGATGCTCGGCACCATCATCCTTACGATCCTGCCGGAGATCGCCGCGCCGCTGGCGTCATGGTCGACCTTCCTCTACGCGGTGCTGCTGCTCTTGATCGTGCTGGTGATGCCCGGCGGCATTGCGGCGTTGCTCGATTTTCGCAACCGCCGTCCGCTCGCCAGCAACCGCGCCATCGTGCCGCGCCCGGCCGCGCTCGCCGAGATCGTGCGCCGGCGCGACGGCGGCAAGACACTACAATTGCGCGGCATCGCGCTCTCCTTCGGCAACGTGAAGGCGATTGACGGCCTCGATCTCGACGTCGCGCCGGGCCAGATCCACGGCCTGATCGGCCCGAACGGCAGCGGCAAGACCACGACGCTCAACGTGATCTCCGGCTACTACGCCGCCAAGGCCGGCACCATGACGCTCGGCGACGCGGCACTGCCTGCGGGCCAGCCGGTCAAGCGCGCCGCCAGCGGCATCGCGCGCACCTTCCAGACCCCGCGCGTGATCGGCGAGGCGTCGGTGCTGCAGAACGTCATGATCGGCGGCGCGATCGAGGGCAAAGCGAGCTTTGTCGAAGCGATGCTGGCGCTGCCGCGCAACGGCGCCGACGAGCGCATGCTGGCCGACAAGGCGCGGGCGCTGCTCGGCGTCGTCGGCCTCGAAGGGCTTGCCGATGTCCGCGCCGACCGCCTCCAGCACAGCGAACTGCGCTTCATCGAGATCGCCCGCGCGCTGATGCTCGATCCAGATTTCCTGCTGCTCGACGAGCCCGCGGCCGGGCTTTCCAATGACGAGATCGCGCGGCTAGCGACCCTGATCAAGGCGGTGTGCGGCCGCGGCACCGGCGTGCTGCTGGTCGAGCACCACGCCGATTTGATCTTCGACATCTGCCATCAGGTCACGGTGCTCAATCTCGGCCGCATTCTGGCGGCGGGAACGCCCGCGGAGATCCGCGTCCATAAGGAGGTGGTCAGTGCCTATCTCGGCGGCTGAACCTCTGCTCGCGGTGAGCCGGCTCGAATCCGGCTACGGCAAGATTCGTGTGCTGCATGGCATCGACATGACGATCGCGGCCGGCGAGGTGGTGGCGCTGCTCGGCCCCAACGGCGCCGGCAAGAGCACATTGCTCCGCGCGATGTCGGGATTGCTGCCGGTCAGCACCGGCGAGGTGCGGTTCGGAGGCCGCGAGATGACCAATGCGACGCCGCGCGATGCGGCGCGCGCCGGCCTCGTGCATGTGATCGAGGGTCACCGCGTGTTCACGCAGATTTCCGTCACCGACAATCTGCTGCTCGCCGGCTACGACCTGCCGAAGGCAGAGCGCGCGTCGCGCGTCGAGGAGGCGCTGTCATTCTTCCCGGAGATCGCCGAGAAGCGCAGCGAGCGCGGTGGCGCGCTGTCGGGCGGGCAGCAGCAGATGCTGACGGTGGCGCAGGGTCTGGTGCGCCGGCCGCGGCTGTTGATGCTGGACGAGCCGTCCGCGGGGTTGTCGCCGGTGCTGGTCGACCGTGTCCTCACCGTCGTCCGCCGGCTGCGCGAGCAGGGCACCTCGGTGCTGCTGGTCGAGCAATTGCTGGAGAAGGCGCTGGCGTGCGCGGACCGTGTCTATGCCCTGGTGCAGGGCACGATCGCGCTGGAAGCGCCGACCGGCGAAAGCGATTTGCCGCACCGGCTCGAGCGCGCCTATTTCGGTCACGAGAGCCATGCGCTCGGAGGGTGAAGCCGTGGGACGCCGTATCGACAGCGCGCGCGAGGTCTGACACAAGGTGAGGATGCGGCTTCCCTTCTTCTACGGCTGGGTCATCGTCGCGGTGACCTTCGTCACCATGGCGATCGGCGTCAACGCGCGCACCGCGTTCTCGCTGTTCTATCCGCCCATCATCACCGAGTTCGGCTGGGAGCGCGGCGTCACGGCCGGCGCGTTCTCGTTCGGCTTCGTGGCGTCGGCGATCGCGAGCCCGCTGATCGGGCGGTTGATGGACCGCCGCGGTCCGCGCGCGGTGATGGAGCTCGGCGTCCTCTTGATGGGATCGGGGCTGTTGCTGGCGCCGCTGACGACGCAGCCATGGCACCTCTATCTGACCATCGGTGTGCTGGTCGGCTCGGGCAGCGTCTGCCTCGGCTATTCCGGGCAATCGCTGTTCGTGCCGAACTGGTTCATCCGCAGCCGCGGGCTTGCGATCGGGCTTGCCTTTGCCGGCGTCGGGATCGGTTCGGTGACGCTGCTGCCCTGGGTGCAGCACATGATCGAGCAGACCGGCTGGCGCACCGCCTGCACCGCGATGGGGCTCATGGTGCTGGTCGTGCTCGCGCCGATCAACCTGCTGCTGCACAAGCGGCCGGAGGACATCGGGCTGCAGCCGGACGGCGATGCCGCGCCGACGGCGACATCGGCAAGGCCGGCATCGAACATCGTCGATCCCGGGTGGGCCGGCACCGACTGGACGCTGCCGCGCGCGCTGCGCACGGCGCGGTTCTGGTGGATCGCGGTCGGCTATTTCTGCGGGCTGTACATCTGGTACGCGGTGCAGGTGCACCAGACCAAATTCCTGCTCGACATCGGCTTCAGCTCCAATGTCGGCGTCTGGGCGCTCGGCGTCGTCAGCCTGCTCGGCATTCCCGGCCAGATCTCGCTCGGGCATCTGTCCGACCGGATCGGCCGCGAATGGGTGTGGGCGATCGCCTGCTTCGGCTTCGTGATCTGCTTTGCGGCGCTGGCCGCGCTGAAATACTGGCCGGTGATGCCGCTGGTCTATCTGATGGTGTTCACGCAAGGCGCGCTCGGCTACGGTCTCACCTCTGTGATGGGGCCCGTCGTGCTGGAGATATTCCAGGGCAAGCATTACGGCAGCATCTTCGGCACCGTGATGCTGGCCGCGCTCGCCGGCGGCGCCGCCGGGCCGTGGGTGACGGGGCAGCTTTACGATCTGTCGGGCAGCTACACCAGCGCGTTCCTGGTCGGCATCGCGGTCAGCCTGCTGTCGGCGTTCGCGATCTGGCAGGCCTCGCCGGGCAAGGTCCGCGCCGTCGCAGGCCAGATGCACAAGATCGCGGCGCGCGCCTGATCAGCCGGCGGAAACGCCGATCGCGCGCTGCAAATCGGTGATCGCACGCAGGCAGCTGTCCGCCGGTGTGGTCTCCGGATCGATCAGGCGGTGCAGGCGGAAACCGTCTTCCAGCGCCAGCACGATCGCGCCGGTCCAGTCCGGGTTGAGCTTGCCGTTGCGCCCGGCGTTCTTCTGCGTCGTCGTGACGATATCCGCGATCAGCTTGCGCCGCGCGCGCAGGCGCTTTGCCAATTCGGGTCGGCGCTTTTCGGCGCGCGCCACGAACAGGATCATCTCCATGTGCAGCAGCGGCGAGCGGCCGAGTGGATCCTGCCTGGAACGATCCATGGTCCGCAGCGCCTCGAGGAAATCGGGCAGGTTGCTGTGCCTGGCGAGCAGATCGAGATTGCGGCGGATCGATTGCTCGACGTGATCCTCGAGCATCGCGAAGATCAGCTCGTCCTTGCTCTTGAAGTTCGAATAGAAGGCGCCGCGCGTAAAGCCGGCCGCAGCGGCGATCGCCTCGATGCTGGCGCCGTTGATGCCCTGTTCCTCGAACACCAGCGCCGCCGCCTCGAACAGCTTCTCACGGGTGTCGTCCCGTGTCGGTCTGGTTCTCACCCTTGACATCGGCGCAGTTTAGGGCAGAATGCAACTCGATACAAGAGTGTATCGAGTTGCATTGCACGAAACCAAGAATCTCCGGACCTTCGCCGTCCGGCCCCGAGGATGACACCAAGGCGCGCCAGAGTGCAGAGCACCGGCGCCGCGAGCGAACGAGGTCACCATGAACGAGCACGTTCAGTCGACGAGCAGTGAGCCGCTTTTCAATCCGCTGGCTCCGGAATTCATTCGCAACCCCTATCCCTATTATGAGCGGTTGCGCACGATGGACCCGATGCACCTCAATGCGCACGGTGCCTATGTCGCCAGCCGTCACGCCGAGGTCAGCCTCGTGCTGCGCGACAAGCGCTTCGGCAAGGACTTTGTCGAGCGCACCGTCCGCCGCTACGGACCCAACATCATGGAGGAGCCGGCATTCCGCAGCATGAGCCACTGGATGCTGCAACAGGATCCGCCCGACCACACCCGTCTGCGCGGCCTCGTGGTCAAGGCCTTCACGGCGCGCCGGGTCGAGGACATGCGCCCGCGCATCCAGGCCATCGTCGACCAGACGCTCGACCGCATCATCCCGCAGGGCAAGATGGACCTGATCGAGGATTTTGCCTTCCGCCTGCCGGTCACGATCATCTGCGACATGCTCGGAATCCCCGAGGAGCATCGCGAGGCTTTTTACAATGGCTCCCGCGACGGCGGGCGGCTGCTCGATCCGGTGCCGATGTCGCCCGACGAGATCAAGCAGGCCAACGCCGGCAACGTGATGGCGGCGATGTATTTCCACCAGCTGTTCGAGCTCCGCCGCAAGCAGCCCGGCGACGACCTCACCACGCAGCTGGTGCAGGCCGAGGAGGACGGCCAGAAGCTCACCAATGAGGAGCTCACCGCCAACATCATCCTGCTGTTCGGCGCCGGCCACGAGACGACGGTCAACCTGATCGGCAACGGCCTGCTCGCGCTGTTCCGCAATCCGGACCAGCTCGCGCTGCTCAAGGCCGATCCCAGCCTGATCACCAACGCGATCGAGGAATTCCTGCGCTACGATTCCTCGGTGCAGCTCACCGGCCGCGTCGCGCTCGAAGATATCGAGGACCTCGGCGGCAAGCGCATCCCGAAGGGCGAGGGCGTGCTGTGCCTGCTCGGCTCCGCCAATCACGATTCCGCGGTCTATCCCGACCACCCCGAAAGGCTCGACATCCGGCGGCCCAACGTCAAGCCGCTGTCGTTCGGCGGCGGCATCCATTTCTGCCTCGGCGCCCAGCTGGCGCGGATCGAGGCCGAAATCGCCATCGCGACCCTGCTGCGCCGGATCCCGGATCTGCGGCTCGATGACGCGGAAAATCCGGAGTGGCGGCCGACCTTCGTATTGCGCGGACTGAAGCGGCTGCCGGCGAGCTGGTGATCGGCCGGCAGATCGCCGGCGCGCGCAGCCCGAGGCGGGAAACTTCGGTCCATCCCTGAGGTCGCAGCGGCAAAGTCGCTGTGACTTCGCCATACTTGTCTCTATATATTGAGCTGCTCCGGCCAAGGGTTTGCCAAGAGTTCGGCCATGCATTTAGCATGGCCAGGCTGCCGCGGAGCGGGCTCAAAGGAGACACCGTGCAGACGACGCTGCTCGGCCTGGCAATCGCTTTCATCCTTGCACTGGTCGCCGCGCTGGTTGGCCCGTATTTCGTCGACTGGAACCAGTTCAGGCCGCAGTTCGAGGCGGAGGCGACCAAGATCCTCGGCGCGCAGGTCCGCGTCGCCGGCGACATGGACGCACGCCTGCTGCCGGCGCCGTCACTCAGGCTGAAAACCGTCACCGTCGGCGGCGCCAACGACCTCGGCAAGGTCCGCGCCGCCAATCTCGACGTCGAGTTCAGCCTGAGCTCGCTGATGCGCGGGGAGTGGCGCGCAACCGAGCTCACGATCAACGGCGCGTCGCTCGACCTCGGGCTCGATCCGAAGGGTCGGATCGACTGGCCGGCGTCGAGCGGCAGCTTCAATCTGGCGTCGCTGGCGATTGACCGCCTCAATCTCACCGGCCGCGTCGCGCTGCATGATGCCGCGAGCCGCGGCACGCTCGAGCTGAACGACATTGCTTTCAGCGGCGACGTCCGCTCGCTCGCCGGGGCGGTCCGCGGTGACGGCAATTTCATGTTTGGTGGCAACCGCTATCCGTTTCGAATCTCGTCGGGGCAGGGCGCCGACGGCAACGGCACCCGCGTGCATCTGAGCATCGATCCCGGCCAGCGGCCGCTATCGGTCGATCTCGACGGCGTCCTCTCCTTCGAGGCGCGCACGCCGCGATTCGAGGGCGCCGTGGTGCTGGCCGGCACGCCGGGCCAGCGCGGCGGCAGCGATGCGCCGCCGTGGCGGATCGCGGCCAAGGTGAAGAGCGACAATGCCGCGGCGCGGCTCGACCAGGTCGAAATGAGCTATGGAGCCGAGGATCGCGCGCTGAAGCTCGCCGGCAATGGCGATCTCCGGTTCGGCGCGTCGCCGCTGTTGCGCGCCTCACTCTCGGCACGGCAGCTCGATGCCGACAAATTTGCCGCCAAAGACGGCAACAAGGATGGCAGTGACGGCGCGGTCGAGCCGGCCCGCGTGGTGCCGGCGTTGCGCGGTTTACTGGCGGGCCTGCCGCAGATCCCGCTTCCCGCCGACATCGAGCTGGCCTCGGAGCAGATCATGCTCGGTGGCCGTCCTTTGCAGGACATCTCGGCCCAGCTGCATTCCGACACGAAATCCTGGACGGTGCGACAGCTGGAGTTCCGCGCACCGGGATCGACCCGGGTGTCGATGAGCGGCGCCAGTGCATTCGGCACGGCGGCGAACAGCTTCAAGACCGCGCTCAATATCGAATCGACCGAGCCGGATGCGCTGATGAGCTGGCTGCAGGGCCGGAGCGATGCCGCTTATCGCAGCCAGAAGCCGCTGCGGCTGCGCGGTGACGTCACCGTGTCGCCGGCCGGCTTCGCCATCGAAGCCATGAAGGCGGAGGTCGAGGGCGGCACGGTCGAGGGCCGTGTCGCGGTTTCGCATCGAGAGGCCAGCAACGGGTCCAGGGTCGAGGCGCAATTGAAGGCAGAGCAGCTCGACCTCGACGCGACCACGGCGTTCGTCCGTTCGCTGGCCGGGCCGCAGGCCGAATGGCCCGACGAGGCGCAGCTGTCGCTCGATGTCGGGCGCGCGATCTCCAACGGCCAGGAGTTGCGGCCGCTGCAGGCGAAGCTCGCCTACAGCCCGAAGGCGATCGTGCTCGAGCGCGTCAAGATCGGCCGGCCCGACAATGTCACGCTGGAAGGCAGCGGCAATTTCGATCGCGCCAATTCGACCGGCAAACTGGCGATCGACGCCACGGCCGCGTCGCTTGGCCGGCTGACTGCGATCATTCAGCCGTTCGCGCCGTCGCTCGCCGCACGTCTCGGTGCGTTGCGCGCGGACTCCGGGCCTATCCGCAGCAAGCTTGCGCTCGATCTCGGCAAGGGCAAGGCGGCTGATCGCGCCAGTGCGCGCGCGACCGTCGATCTCGACATGCCGCAGGTCAAGGGCAACACCGTAATCTCGGCGGCGCCGCAACTCGCCGCGATCCGCGCATTGGATCTCGACGCGCTTGGCCGCAGCGACATGACGGCCGACGCAAAGTTTTCTGCCGGCGACGGTAACGCCCTGCTGGCGCTGCTTGGGCTCGACCGCATGGTCGCGGCAGGTAGCGGCCCGGTGCAACTCGACGGCACGGTGAGTGGCGCCTGGCGCGCACCGTTGCGGGTGAAGGCAAAGCTCTGGGGCGCCGGGCTCGATGCCGATGCCGAAGGGACCGCGGAGCCGTGGGCGAAGGACGCCAAATCGAGCATCAGCCTGCGCGTCCGCAGCGCAGACATCAGTCCGCTGATGAACCTGAAAGCATCCGATCCGGCCGCAAGCATCCGCCTGTCATCGCGGCTGACGCTCGCGGGAGGCAGGCTTGCGTTCGACGATCTCGACAGCGTCGTCGCCGGCTCGCGGCTGCGCGGTCATTTGGCGCTGACGCTTGCCGATCAAAAGACGATCGAGGGCGAGATCGGCCTCGACCAGATCACGCTGGCGCCGATCTTTGCGACCGCGATCGGCGCTGTGGGTCACGCCGTGACGGAGCCGTTGGGGGCGGGGCTGACCGGCGGCGGCTGGCGCGGCAAGGTCACGTTCGAGGCGCTGCGCGGCACCTTGCCGGGCGGCGCCGAGTTGCAGCCGGTCAGCGGCGCCGTCAAATCCGACGGGCAGTCGCTGACCTTCGACGGCATCAAGGGCAAGATCGGCGGCGGCGAGGCGAGCGCCAGTATCGACGCGCGGCAGGGCGTCAACGGGCTTGCGCTCAACGCCAATGTGCAACTGTCGGGCGTCGACGGCGCGGCGTTGCGCTATCGCGGCCTCGCGATGCCGAAGAGCCGCGCCGCGATGCAGATGACGTTGCTGACGCAGGGCCGCAGCGCCTCGGCACTGATGGGAGCCTTGTCCGGCAGCGGCACCGTGACGCTGGAGGCGATCAATCTTCCGGGCCTCGATCCGCGCGCGTTCGAGGTCGCGATCCGTGCCAGCGATTCCGGCCAGGCGACGGACGACGTGCGGTTGAAGCAGATTGTCGAGCCGGTGCTCGCGGCCGGCGCACTGTCGATCCCTTCGGCGCAAATTCCCTTCAACATCCGCGACGGCCGCATCCGCGTCGGCGCCACCACGCTCGCCGCCAATGGCGCCAACGCCGTCGTTTCCGGCGGTTACGACATTCCCGACGATCAGGCCGACATTCGCGCTGCGCTGGCGTCGACCTCGGTCGGCACCGCCAGCAGCCGCCCGGAAATCCAGTTGCTCGCGGTGGGCACGCCTGACGGCTTGACACGCAGCATCGATATCGCGGCGTTGTCGTCGTGGCTTGCCGTGCGTGCGATCGATCGCGAGACCAAGCGGCTCGATGCCATCGAGCGCGGCGAGCCGGCGCCGCCGCCAGAGCCAACGCCGGCAGCCATACCGCCATCCGCTCCCGCGGCGCCGGTGCCCGAGCCGCCGAATTCGGCGGCGTTGCCGTCGGATGTGCCGCTGCCGCGCCGTCCACCGCCCAAGCCGAAGGTCGTGGCACCGCGTCCGCCGATCGTCCCGCCGGTTGCCACCGCACCCGCCGCCGCTCCGTCCGCGCCGCTGGTGGGACAGCCGCAGGTCGCGCCATTGCCGCCGCCGATCGAGGTCAAGCCGGCGCCCGGAGCGGCAGTCAGGCCGAAGCCGCGGCCGCCATTGTCGCTGACGCCCCAGGTCGCCAACCCGCCGCCGCGCCCGGCGATGCAGAATTAGCGTCGCGACTACGGCTGGTGCTGCAGAATGTTGACCAGCTTGCCGAAGGGATCGCGGACGAAGAAGCGGCGCACGCCCCACGGCTCGTTCGCAGGTCCGTATGCGATGGCAATGCCGGCTGCGTCGACGCGGCGAAGCGCCTCGTCGAGATCGTCGACCTCGATCGAGAGATCCGGCGCCGGTGCGCCAGAGCCGCCTTCGGACGCGAAGGTGATCTGAGCCTGCATCATTTCGGATGAGCCGTAGATCGCAACCCAACCGAAATCCATCAGCGGCTCAAGGCCGAGGATATCGCCATAAAATGCCTTCGCCGCCGCCACGTCGGTGGCTGCGATGTCGGCGACGATGCGTTTGACCTTCATGCCGACACTCGCGCGAGAACGGGATCGCCTGCTTGATAGCACGGCGATCCCGTCACGGCGATCGGGTCTGTGATCAGGCCTGCTGGCGCGTATCGATCTGCTGCGGCCTGACATCCGTCGGCACCGCCGGCGTGGCGCGCGAGCGGAAATAGTCCAGCACGAAGAGGCGGATCGCGGAGGACAGATTGCCCTGCTGGCGGTTGTTGTCGATCTCGCCGACCAGCTCCGACAGCGTCATGTTGCGCAGGCCGGAGATCTCCTTCATGCCGTTCCAGAACGCCTCTTCGAGGCTGACGCTGGTCTTGTGCCCGGCAACGACGATCGAACGTTTCACCACGGGAGACTTCATGATGCGTCTCCCTCGATGTGATGCTGGTCGAGCAGACGCGTATTCTGCTCGGCAAGGAATTCATCGCGCGCGCGTTCGGATTTGGTGCGACCGAATAGCGCACGGTTGGCTTCAGCCTGTTTCGCTTGTTGCTCGCGCTCGTCGCGCTTCTTGTATCGCTTCAAGTTGACCACGTCGCCCATGCTCGTCCTCATCGTCCCCAAATCGGACTTGGTGATGCATCGTGACGAAAGCAAGAGTGGTCGCGCTCGGCGCTTGCTTCGATGTCCATCAAAATCCTCGCTTGGTGCTTCGTGATAGCACCAAAGAATCAGTTTCGCTCTGCGAAAACCAGACGCCTGTTTGCTGTACCATGCGTCAACGCAGAGCTGATAGATAAGCCGCCTTAGTCTTTAGGCGTTATGATTCATAATTATATCACGCGCACTGACCGTAATTATCCGGACATTGCTGCGCTTGTTTCAGCCCGGGTGTGTCATTTTGTCCGGCTGCACCAGACGATCGAATTCATCCGCGGTGACAAATCCGAGCCGCAGCGCCTCTTCCTTCAACGTCGTTCCATGCGCATGCGCCGATTTGGCGACCTTGGCCGCGTTGTCGTAGCCGATCTTCGGCGCGAGCGCCGTCACCAGCATCAGCGAGCGCTGCATCAACTCGCCGATGCGCTTTTCGTCGGCGCGTATGCCGATAACGCAATGCTCGGTAAATGAGCGGACAACGTCGGACATCAGCTGGATAGAATTTATCATACAGTATGCCATGACGGGCTTGTACACGTTGAGCTCGAAATGGCCCTGGCTGCCGGCGACCGTGATCGTGGTCTGATTGCCGAACACCTGGCAGCAGACCATGGTCATCGCCTCGCACTGGGTCGGGTTGACTTTGCCCGGCATGATCGACGAGCCCGGCTCGTTCTCGGGCAGGATCAGTTCGCCGAGGCCCGAGCGCGGGCCCGAGCCGAGGAAGCGGATGTCGTTGGCGATCTTGAACAGCCCGGTCGCCACCGAATTGATCGCGCCGTGCACCAGCACATAGGCGTCGTTCGAGGCCAGCGCCTCGAACTTGTTCGCGGCGCTGGTGAACGGCAGCCTGGTGATCTCGGCGACGTGCCTGGCGAAGGCCGTGGCGAATTCCGGCTTCGAGTTGAGGCCGGTGCCGACCGCGGTGCCACCTTGCGCCAGCGGAAACAGCTCCTTCACCGCCGTGTGCAGCCGGGCGATGCCGCTCTCGACCTGCGCGGCGTAGCCGGAGAATTCCTGGCCGAGCGTCAGCGGCGTCGCGTCCTGTGTATGCGTGCGTCCGATCTTCACGATCCTGGCGAACGCCTCCTCCTTCTTGCGCAGCTCTTGATGCAGCTCGGTGAGCGCCGGGATCAGGTCGGCGATGATCCGGCTCGCCGCCGCGATATGCATCGCGGTGGGAAACGAGTCGTTCGACGACTGGCTCATGTTGACCTGGTCGTTCGGGTGAATCGGCTGCTTGGCGCCGAGCTCGCCGCCGAGCATCTGGTTGGCGCGGTTGGCGATCACCTCGTTGACGTTCATGTTGGTCTGGGTGCCGGAGCCGGTCTGATAGACCACCAGCGGAAAATGATCGTCGAGCTTGCCGTCGATCACTTCCTTCGCGGCGCTGGTGATGGCTGAGGCGCGACGTTCATCGAGCTGGCCGAGCTCGCGGTTGGTCTCCGCGGCGGCGAGCTTGACGATGGCGAGCGCATGGATGATCGCGATCGGCATCCGGTCGTGACCAATTTTGAAATTCTGCCGCGAGCGTTCGGTCTGCGCGCCCCAGTAGCGGTCGGCGGGCACGTCGATCGGGCCGAAGCTGTCGGATTCCTTGCGGGTCGTCGGTTGAGCCATGGTTGCCTTCCCGTTGCGTGCTCGATGGTGATCCGGGGCGACAGCGCGAAGCGTCTGCGCAGCGATCACGCATGCACAAGATAGTGCCGGATGACGATCCGTCATCCCGTGCCGGGCGGCATCCTACAGGGTCGGGGGCAGGTCCGTGTTTAGATTATTTCTTGCGGAAGCGGTCCAGCCGCACCACCTCGGCGCCCTCGCTGGGCTTGGCGTTCTCGTCCTCGGCCGCCTTGGTCTCCGCCGCGGTCTGGGGCGACGGTGCGGGCAGCGGGGTCGGCGGCGTGGCCTGCAACGGGACGGGCGGGGTCTCCGCCACCGCATCCGAGGCGTCGAACTGTAGGTCGAACGGCGCGGACGGATCGAGGAAACGGGTCACCGCGGCGAACGGCACGGTCAGCCGCTCGGGGATGCCGCCGAACGACAGCCCGACCTCGAACCGCTCCTCCGTCACCACCAGGTCCCAGAACTGGTGCTGCAGGATGATGGTCATCTCTTCGGGATATTGCGCGAGCAGCCGCGGCGACAGCTTCACGCCTTCGGCGGTCGACAGGAAGGTGATGTAGAAATGATGCTCGCCCGGCAGGCCATGTTCGGCGGCATCCGTCAGGACCCGCCGCAGCACCCCGCGCAGCGCGTCCCGCGCCAGCACGTCATATCGGATGTGATCGGTCGCCATGGTGATCCTGTCGCTTGCAAAAAAGTAGCTCTGGCGGGCGCCGCCGGATCCGTCCGACTCGCCCTTTTGGGGCCATGCTACCCCGCCGGGAGCCGGAAATCAGCAGGGACCAGCAGCGGAAATAGCAGGCTGACCGGTCGGGGAAATTAAAGTGGAGGCTTCTGTTGCCAGGTGCCTCCGAACCCCGCCTAACGGAGCTTAACCCGTTAGGACTTTAAGATGGTCTTTCAAACTGCGTTACGCAGCCTGAGCAACCGGAGCAAAGTTGTCGTTGGCAACTATTGCATTAGCCCGATAACGGCGGAACCATACCGAGAAAAAACACGCCCTTTACGCCCTCGTCGATCCTATTTCGCCCCCGCCAAAAGCCACTCTGGAACGAGATGGTGGCCTTTGGTGGAGGCGCCGGGTACCGCCCCCGGGTCCGAATGGTTTATTGCGACGGCCATTTATTTCCATAGCCGGCGAACCGGCACCCCCAATATAGGCGGCTGGCCTGAAGAAGAATAGAGCCGATTCAGGCCTGTCTCAGGTGTGAAAACACGCCGATTTGGGTTGGCCTGGGTCCGGGCGACGTTCTAGATTTTCCCCATGCCCCCGGAATCCCCGCCGGTCGCCGCTCCGGCGCCGGATCTCTCCACGCCATCGCCACCCATGCAGCCCGGCCTGTTCGAGCTGTTCATCGCCTTTGCCAAGATGTCGCTGGCGGGCTTTGGCGGGGTTTTGGTCTGGGCCCGGCGGGCCATCGTCGAACAGCACCGCTGGATGACGGCGGAGGAGTTCAACGAGACCTTTGCGCTGTGCCATTTCCTGCCAGGTCCGAACATCGTCAATCTGTCGGTTGTGTTCGGGTCACGTTTTCGTGGCATCGCCGGCGGGTGTGCCGCGTTCGCCGGCCTGGTCGGTCCGCCGATGCTGATCGCGACCGCGCTTGCCGCGCTCTACGCGCATTACGGCGAGATCCCCGCGTTGCGCCGCGCGCTCGCCGGCGTGGCCTGCGCGGCGGTCGGGCTCCTGATCGCGGTCGTCTTCAAGATGATGATGCCGCTGATCAAGCGGCGCGACGTCACGGGCCTCGTCATCCTGGTCCTGGTGTTCACCGCGATCGGCTTGATCCGCTGGCCGCTCCAGATCGTGCTGCTGGTCGCGATCCCGCTCAGCCTCGCGGTCACCGTTGCCACACGGCGGAAGGTGAAGGCATGAGCCAGAATTCCAACCCGGTTGCCGAGCTGGTCTGGACCTTCGGCCTGATGTCGCTGTTCGCGGTCGGCGGTGCCAATTCGGCGATCCCGGAAATGCATCGCGCCGCGGTCGAGGTGCATCACTGGATGAGCGACAAGCAGTTCGCCGACGTGTTTGCGATCTCGCAGCTGTCGCCGGGACCGAACGTGCTGATCGTCACGCTGATCGGCTATTCCGTCGCAGGGATCGCCGGCGCATTTGCGGCGACGATTGCGATGTGCGGCCCGACCGCGCTGCTTGCCTATTATGTGAGCCGCTTCCTCGAACGTTCGCGCGATGCGCAGTGGCCCGCGCTCGTTCAGGCGGCGCTGGTTCCGCTGTCGATCGGCCTGATGGCCGCGAGCGGCCTGATCCTGGCGCGGACGTCAGACCAAAGTTGGATCGCGGCCCTGATCACGATTGTCGCAGCCGCGCTCGCCTTCGCGACGCGGATCAATCCGTTCTGGCTGTTGCTCGGCGGCGGCATCTTGGGTTTTGCTGGCGTTGTCTGACGAAAATCGCTAGCAAGGCGTCGGGCCGGCATCACAAGCCATCCGATAAAGATGGGCGGAAAAATCCGGCCCAGGGGGAGTGAAATCATGAGTGACACGCCGAGCCAGGCGCCGGTCAGATCCATCCTGCCGAAATGGGTCCGCGGTCCGCAGGATTTTGTCGGCGGCATCGCCCTGATCGGGATCGCGCTGTTTGCATTATGGGCGTCCAGCGACCTTCAGGGCATGCACGGATTTTCGTTCGGCGCAGGCACCGCGCCGCGGATGTTCGCCGTGCTGCTGTTGCTGCTCGGCGCCGCTGTCGCCGTGATGGGGGTCTTGAACGACGGTCCGCACATCGCGGCCTATTCCTGGCGCGGGCCGCTGTTCGTGTCGGCGGCGATCGTCTTCTTCGCGTTCGCGATCCGTCCGCTCGGGCTCGTCGTCTCCGCCTTCGCGAGCTTCCTGATCGCAGCCCTTGGCTCGGAAGAGACGAAATGGCTCGAGGCCATCATCGTCGGCGCCTGCCTGACCCTCGGCTGCGCGTTGCTGTTTCCTTACGTGCTGGGACTGCCGATGCCGATGTTCCCGCGCTTCCTGATCCAGTGAGGGCGTGATGGAACTGTTTGCCAATCTCGCCCATGGTTTCGCTGTCGCGTTCTCGCCGATCAACCTGTTGATGTGCCTGATCGGTGCGCTGGTCGGCACATTGGTCGGCGTGCTGCCGGGCATCGGCACCATCGCAACCGTTGCGATGCTGCTGCCGATCACCTTCGGCCTGCCGCCGGTCGGCGCCCTGATCATGCTCGCCGGCATCTACTACGGCGCCCAATATGGTGGCTCGACCACCTCGATCCTGGTCAATATTCCCGGCGAGGCGACCTCGGTCGTCACCGCGCTCGACGGCCACCAGATGGCCCGGCAGGGCCGCGCCGGTCCGGCGCTCGCGATCGCCGCGATCGGCTCGTTCTTCGCCGGCTGCGTCGCCACCGTCCTGATCGCCGTGCTCGGCGCGCCGCTGACAAAGCTCGCGCTGGCATTCGGTCCGGCTGAATATTTCTCGCTGATGGTGCTCGGCCTGATCTTCGCGGTGGTGCTCGCCAAGGGCAGCGTGTTGAAGGCGATCGCGATGATCGTGTTCGGCCTGCTGCTGTCGATGGTCGGCTCCGACATCGAGACCGGTGCCTCCCGCATGGCCTTCAACATCCCCGAACTTGCCGACGGACTCGGTTTTGCGACGGTCGCGATGGGCGTGTTCGGCTTTGCCGAGATCATCCGCAACCTCGATGCCGGCGCCGAGATGAGCCGCGACCTCGTGCAGCAGAAGATCACCGGCCTGATGCCGACCAGGAAGGATCTGGTGGATTCCACGCCCGCGATCATTCGCGGCACGATCCTCGGATCGATCCTCGGCATCCTGCCGGGCGGTGGCGCCGTGATCGCCTCGTTTGCGGCCTACACGCTGGAGAAGAAGATCGCAAAGGATCCATCGCGGTTCGGCCGCGGTGCGATCGAAGGCGTGGCGTCACCGGAAAGCGCCAACAACGCCGCGGCGCAGACCTCGTTCATCCCGCTGCTCACGCTCGGCATCCCGCCGAATGCGGTGATGGCGCTGATGGTCGGCGCGATGACCATCCATGGCATCGTGCCGGGCCCGCAGGTGATGCAGAAGCAGCCCGACCTGGTATGGGGCATGATCGCCTCGATGTGGATCGGCAATTTGATGCTGATCATCATCAACCTGCCGCTGGTCGGCATCTGGGTGCGGCTGCTGCGCGTGCCCTATCGGCTGATGTTCCCTTCGATCGTGATCTTCTGCGCGATCGGCATCTATTCGGTGAACAACGCGCCGGTCGATGTCGTCCTGGCCGGTGCGTTCGGCCTGGTCGGCTATTGGCTGATCAAGCATGATTTCGAGCCGGCGCCGCTGCTGCTCGGCATGGTGCTGGGCCCGCTGATGGAGGAGAACCTGCGTCGCGCGCTGCTGATCTCGCGCGGCGACTGGAGCGTGTTCGTCAGCCGTCCGCTGTCGGCGGTGCTGCTGGCGATCGCGGCTGCGCTCTTGGTGCTCGCGGTGTTGCCGACGCTGCGTGCCAAGCGTGACGAGGTGTTCGTCGAATCGGAAGGCTAGCGCGCATCCTGCGTCGGCGCGCCGCAGGCGGAAGTCGAATCGACTTTTCGTGTCGTCCCGTGAAATGAAAATGCCGGCCGGTCGCGCCGGCATTTTCATTTTGCGCGGACGTTTACGGGGAGGATCGAGATGATGTCCATTCGCTCGCTTGCGGGCGCGTGCCTTGCTGCGCTGTGCGCCGCCGCCACGCCGGCGTCCGCGCAAAACTATCCGACGCGCGGCATCACGATGATCGTGCCGTTCGCGGCCGGCGGTCCGACCGACGTCATCTCGCGCATCGTCACCGCCAACATGGCGCAGACGCTGGGCCAGAGCATCGTCATCGAGAACGTGGTCGGCGCCGGCGGCACCACCGCGACGACGCGGGCCGCGCGCGCCAGCAATGACGGCTATACCCTGGTCACCGGCCACATGGGCACGCACGCGGCCTCCGTGCCGCTCTATCCAAAACTCGCCTACCATCCGGAGAAGGATTTCGAGCCGGTCGCGCTGCTCGCGGGCACGCCGATCCTGATCCTGGCGCGCAAGGATTTCCCGCCGAAGGATCTCAGGGAATTCGTCGCCTATGTGAAGGCCAACGCCGAGAAGGTGAATGCCGCGCATGCCGGCATCGGCTCGGTGTCGCACGCCTCCTGCGAGCTGCTCAACGCGATCCTCGAGGTCAAGCCGGTCGGCGTACCCTTCAACGGCACGGGACCCGCGATGAATGCGCTGGTCGCCGGCCAGGTCGATTACATGTGCGACCAGATCGTCAACGCGGTGCCGCAGATCAATGCCGGCACCATCAAGGCCTATGCGGTCGCCACCGCCGAGCGCAATCCGTCATTGTCTGAAGTGCCGACCACGGCGGAGGCCGGCCTGCCGGCGTTCCAGGCCCAGGCCTGGAACGCGATCTTCGCGCCGAAGGGCACATCGCCCGCCATCGTCGCCGCATTGAACGCGGCGGCCATCAAGGCGCTCGACGACGAGACGGTCCGCAAGCGCCTGCTCGAACTCGGCAGCGTCATCCCGACGCCGGCCCAGCGCACGCCGGAGGCGCTCGCAACCCTCGTCAAAAGCGAGATCGCGAAGTGGACACCGGTGCTCAAGCCGGCAAGTTAAACCAACGCAATCAGGCGGATAGGGCAGGGGCGGAACCCAGTTCCGCCCCTTGTCGTTTGGCGGAGGAGTGTTCATTTTTCAGGGTATAATCGGTGCACCCAGCCGAATCGGCGTGTCGACCCGCGGCCCTGGCCGCTACATTCGCCGTCCTCTCAAAGGCCCGAAACAGACGCCATGAACCAGTATCACGACCTGCTCGAACGCATCCTCGCCGACGGCGCCGAGAAGCACGACCGCACCGGCACCGGCACGCTGTCGATCTTCGGCCATCAGATGCGCTTCAATCTGTCGGCCGGGTTCCCGATGCTGACCACCAAGCGGCTGCCGCTGAAGGCGATCGTGCACGAACTGCTCTGGTTCCTCGCCGGCGACACCAACATCAAATATCTCAACGACAATGGCGTCACGATCTGGGACGAATGGGCCGACGCCAATGGCGATCTCGGCCCGGTCTACGGTTCGCAATGGCGCTCCTGGCCCGCGCCGGACGGACGCAGCATCGACCAGATCGCAGGCCTGATCGAGATGATCAGGAAGAACCCGGATTCGCGGCGGCTGATCGTCAGCGCCTGGAATCCGGCCGAGGTCGACAAGATGGCGCTGCCGCCGTGCCATTGCCTGTTCCAGTTCTATGTCGCGAACGGGAAATTGTCGTGCCAGCTCTACCAGCGCTCCGGCGACGTCTTCCTCGGCGTGCCCTTCAACATCGCCTCCTACGCGCTGCTCACCATGATGGTCGCGCAGGTCACCGGGCTGAAGCCCGGCGACTTCGTGCACTCGCTCGGCGACGCGCATCTCTATTCCAACCACCTCGATCAGGCGCGCCTACAATTGACGCGGCCGACGCGGCCACTGCCGACGATGGCGATCAATCCCGAGGTGAAGGACATCTTCGCGTTCCGCTACGAGGATTTCAAACTCGAAGGCTACGACCCGCACCCGCACATCAAGGCAGCAGTCGCGGTGTGAGGGATCGATGTCTGTTACGATCCGCCGCGCGCGGCCCGACGAGGCCGGACTGGTGTTCTCGCTGGTCCGCGAGCTCGCCGACTACGAGAAGCTCTCGCACGAGGTTCACGCCAGCGAGGCCGACATCGCCGAGGCGCTGTTCGGGACCAACCCGCGGCTGTTCTGCGATATCGCGGAGTGGAATGGCGAGCCGGCCGGCTTCGCGGTGTGGTTCGTCAATTTCTCCACCTTCGCCGGCCGCCACGGCATCTATCTGGAAGACCTGTTCGTGCGTCCGGCGCTGCGCGGCAAGGGCATCGGCAAGGCGCTGCTGGTGCATCTGGCGAAGGAATGCCGCGCGCAGGGCTGGTCGCGCCTGCAATGGGCGGTGCTCGACTGGAACGCGCCGTCGATCGCATTCTACAAATCGCTGGGTGCCGAGCTGATGGACGAATGGACGATCTGCCGCGTCTCCGGTCCGGCGCTTGCGGCGCTGGCGCAGGGAGCACGCTGATGGAGATCGTACTCATCGTCGCCGTCGCCGAGAACGGCGTGATCGGGCGCGACAACGCCATTCCATGGCGGCTGAGAACCGATCAGCAGCGTTTGAAGGCGATCACCATGAACAAGCCCGTGGTGATGGGCCGCAAGACGTTCGAGTCGCTGCGCCGGCCGCTGCCCGGACGCACCAACATCGTGGTGACGCGCGATGCGAATTACCGCGCGCAGGGTGCCGTCGTGACCACATCGTTCGAAAGCGCCCGCGCGGTCGCGACAGGCGACGCGCTGCGTCGTTTCGCCACTGAGATTGCCGTGATCGGTGGCGCGGAAATCTACGCACAGTGGATGGACCACGCCGACCGCCTTGAAATCACCGAAGTCCATGCCCGGCCTGACGGCGACACGCGGTTCGACATCGTCGACGCGACGCAATGGGACGAGGTCGCACGCGTGCGCAATCCAGCCGGCGAGGGCGACAGCGTCGATTTCTCCTATGTGACATATCGTCGGCGCGGCCGGGGTTAACCAATGTTTGCATTGACAATTTTGCCCCGGCGCATAGCTCGTCACGCCATGAAGCTTGCGTTGTAAGGGCCCCGACGGTCCCCTATAACCGGGCCGGACATTCGAGCGCTTGGCCGTTCCGGCCATGGGCTTGCCAGGAGAGATTTGATGCCGTGGAAAAATCAAGGCGGTGGGCCATGGGGCTCGGGTCCGAAAGGACCATGGGGCACCGGTCCGCAATCGGTCGGACCGAGGCCGCCGGATCTTGAGGATCTGCTGCGCCGCGGCCAGGACCGGCTGCAGCAATGGCTGCCCGGCGGGCATTTCAGCGGCATCGGCATCGCGCTGGTGCTGGTCGCCGCGCTGGCGATCTGGTTCGCGACCGGCATCTTCCGCGTGCAGTCCGAAGAGCTCGGCGTGGTGCTGCGCTTCGGCAAGTACGACCGCGACGCGCAGCCGGGCCTGCGCTATCACCTGCCGTATCCGATCGAGACCGTGCTGCTGCCGAAGGCGCTGCGCGTCAACACGATCTCGATCGGCATGACCGTGATCGACGATCCCGGCCGGCGCGGTCGCACCATGCGCGACGTGCCGGAGGAGAGCCTGATGCTGACCGGCGACGAGAACATCGTCGACGTCGACTTCACCGTGCTGTGGCGCATCAAGCCGGGCGGGGCCGGCGCGTACCTGTTCAACATCCAGAATCCGGAAGGCACCGTGAAGGCGGTGGCCGAAAGCGCGATGCGCGAGGTGATCGGCCGCTCCGAGATCCAGCCGATCCTCACCGGCGCGCGAACCCAGACCGAAGCGACCGTGCAGGAACTGATGCAGAAGACGCTCGACACTTACGGTGCGGGCATCCAGATCACGCAGGTGCAGATGCAGAAGGTCGACCCGCCCGCGCAGGTCATCGATTCCTTCCGCGACGTGCAGGCCGCGCGTGCCGACCTCGAGCGTGCACAGAACGAGGCGCAGACCTATGCCAACCGCGTGGTGCCGGAGGCGCGCGGCAAGGCCGCGCAGATCATCCAGGCCGCCGAAGGCTACAAGGAGCAGGCGGTTGCCGAGGCCAGGGGCCAGAGCGCACGCTTTCTCAAGGTCTATGAAGAGTACAAGAAGGCCCCCGACGTGACGCGCGAGCGCATCTATCTTGAAACCATGGAGAAGGTGCTCGGCAGTTCCGAGAAGCTGGTCTATGACGGCGGCGCCGGCCAGAATATCGTGCCTTATCTTCCGCTCGGCGAATTGACGCCGCGACGTCCGGCAGCTCAGGCCACCACCGGCCAGCAGCAGGGAGGCACGCGATGAGGTCCCCCGTCACGGGCATCGCGGCCCTGATCGTCCTGTTCGTGCTGGCGATCATCGCCTACAGCTCGGTGTTCACCGTGCAACAGACCGAGCAGGCGCTCGTGGTGCGGTTCGGCAAGCCGGTCGACGTCGTCACCGAGCCGGGCCTGAACTTCAAGGTCCCGTTCACCGACAGCGTCATCTCGATCGACAAGCGCATTCTCGACCTCGAGAATCCGTCGCAGGAAATCATCGCATCCGACCAGAAGCGACTGGTGGTCGACGCGTTCGCCCGCTATCGCATCAAGGACGCGCTGCGCTTCTACACCAGCGTCGGCTCGATCCAGGCCGCCAACCTCCAGCTCACCACGCTGTTGAACGCGTCGCTGCGCCGCGTGCTCGGCGAGGTCAACTTCATCGCGGTGGTGCGCGACGAGCGCGAGAAGCTGATGGCGCGGATCCGCGATCAGCTCGACAAGGAGGCCGACGGTTACGGCATCCAGGTCGTCGACGTGCGGATCCGCCGTGCCGATCTGCCGGAGCAGAACAGCGTGGCGGTCTACAAGCGCATGCAGACCGAGCGTGAGCGCGAGGCCCAGGAATTCCGTTCCCAGGGCGCCCAGAAGGGGCAGGAGATCAGGTCGAAGGCCGATCGCGAGGCAACCGTGATCGTCGCCGAGGCCAACTCCACCGCCGAGCAGACGCGCGGCGCCGGCGATGCCGAGCGCAACCGCCTGTTCGCCGAGGCCTACAGCCAGGACAAGGACTTCTTCACGTTCTATCGTTCGATGGCGGCCTACGAGAACGGTCTGAAGTCCAGCGACACGCGTTTCCTGTTGCGTCCGGACTCGGACTTCTTCAGATATTTCGGCAGCGCCAGCGGCAAGCCGCCTGAGGCGGCCGCGGCTCCGAAGCAATAACGTCACCCAGGGCGGCGATGCTGACGGCATCGCCGCCTTCCACACAAGCGGCAATAAAAGAAACCTGAAGCGGGAGGCTGCGATCCGATGAGGTCCATAGCGTTCGGCGACTTCCTCATCGGCTTGGGAATCCTGTTCGTGCTCGAAGGCATTCTGTTCGCCGCAAGCCCGGCCTGGATGCGCCGGGCGATGCAGAGTGCGCTGACGACACCCGACAACATCCTGCGCGTCGTCGGCATCGGCTCGGCGGTCGGCGGGCTGATCCTGATCTGGCTGGTGCGGCGCTGATCAATTTGTTCCGGCGCGGAAAACGTGTCGGAAGAACGCAATCGTGAGCCTGTCGCGGCCGGTTTTTTGCCGAAATGACGGGCTCAGATGCTTGCGCCGCCCGCCCGTTCGGGCGCACTCTCTCACCAACGATTTTTGGTCCTTTCGCCGGAGAAGATTCTGACATGACCGCTGCCAGACCAGCCCTGAGCCGTCGCCTTCGCTTGATGGGGGCCGCGATCTCGATCGGTGCTGCGAGCATGCTGAGCTCCGTGCCGGCGTTCGCGCGCGGCCCCGAAGGCATCGCCGACATCGCCGAGAAGGTGATCGATGCCGTCGTCAACATCTCGACCTCGCAGACCATCGAAGCCAAGGGCGGCGGTGGCGGCGCGATGCCGCAATTGCCGCCGGGCTCGCCGTTCGAGGAATTCTTCGACGACTTCTTCAAGAACCGCCGCGGGCCCGACGGCAAGGGTGGCGGCAAGAGCGGCGAATTCGCGCCGCGCAAGACCAATTCGCTCGGCTCCGGCTTCATCATCGATACCTCGGGCATCGTCGTCACCAACAACCACGTCATCGCCGACGCCGACGAGATCAACGTCATCCTCAACGACGGCACCAAGATCAAGGCCGAGGTGGTCGGCATCGACAAGAAGACCGACCTCGCGGTGCTGAAGTTCAAGCCGCCGAAGCCGCTCGTTGCGGTCAAGTTCGGCGACAGCGACAAGCTGAGACTCGGCGACTGGGTGGTCGCGATCGGCAACCCGTTCAGCCTCGGCGGCACCGTGACCGCGGGCATCGTTTCGGCGAAGAACCGCGACATCAGCCAGGGGCCGTATGACAGCTACATCCAGACCGACGCCGCCATCAACCGCGGCAATTCCGGCGGCCCGCTGTTCAACCTCGACGGCGAAGTGATCGGCGTCAACACGCTGATCATCTCGCCGACCGGCGGCTCGATCGGCCTCGGCTTCGCGGTGCCGTCGAAGACGGTCGCCGGCGTCGTCGACCAGTTGCAGAAGTTCGGCGAATTGCGCCGCGGCTGGCTCGGCGTGCGTATCCAGCAGGTCACCGACGAGATCGCCGAGAGCCTCAACATCAAGCCGGCGCGCGGCGCGCTGGTCGCCGGCATCGACGACAAGGGTCCGGCCAAGCCGGCCGGCATCGAGCCCGGCGACGTCGTCGTCAAGTTCGACGGCAAGGACGTCAAGGATCCCAAGGATCTGTCGCGCATCGTCGCCGACACCGCGGTCGGCAAGGAGGTCGACGTCGTCGTGATCCGCAAGGGCAATGAGGAGACCCACAAGGTCACGCTCGGCCGCCTCGAGGACAACGACAAGGTCCAGCAGGCCAACGCCAAGCCGAAGGACGACCAGGCCGACAAACCGGTGACGCAGAAGGCGCTCGGCCTCGATCTCGCGGCGCTGAGCAAGGATCTGCGCACCAAGTACAAGATCAAGGACAGCGTGAAGGGCGTCATCGTCACCGGTGTCGACGGCAACTCGGATGCCGCCGAGAAGCGCCTGTCGGCCGGCGACGTCATCGTCGAGGTGGCGCAGGAGGCGGTGTCCAGCGCCGCCGACATCAAGACCCGTGTCGAGAAGCTGAAGAAGGACGGCAAGAAGTCGGTGCTGCTGCTGGTCTCCAACGGCGACGGCGAGTTGCGGTTTGTGGCGCTCGGCGTGCAGTAAGGGACGGGGCGAAGCAGTCGTCCCACCCCTGACTGTCATCCCCCGCGAAGGCGGGGGATCCAGTACGCCGCGGCCTCTCGATTGCCTATGCGCATCTCTGGAATACTGGGTCTCGCTTTCGCGGGGACGACAAGCATCGAGCGCGTAGGATGGTGGAGCGCATCGATACCCATCATCCATCCTCGCGGCGCCTGGTCTAATTCGCCGGGCGGCCTTGGAGCATCCGGGCGACACCGAGATCCTCGTCGATGTCTGGCCAGTGAATGCCCATGGCCATCAGTTCAAAATGCGCGCGAGTCGTGGGGCTCGCGTTGTGCAGGCGTGGATACCAGGCGAGCGGAGTCACGATCTTTCGGCTGTCCGCAAGCGTCGCCACGAGTTCCTCGGTAGACCAATTGAAAGCATTCTGATCTTGGCAAACTCAGTCGGCATCTTCGTGCGCGTCCTCGGTGGCGCTCGCTGCTATCGAATTCATAAGAACCATTGCTGCCAACAAAAATCTTAACAAGGCCATGATCTCGAATTTATGCACTTCGCATGTGAGCCTTTTCGAGGCTCGCCTAGTGGTTGTTCAGCGCGATCTCAGAAACTTGTCTGATGGTCGCGTAAGTTCTGATTTTCAAAAGATACCTTGACTTCGTTCGCAACTCACGCCTATAATCCTGCCCGTCCTACCCGATCGAGGGGCGTGCGCACGTCACGAACGCGCGGTGGGATGCGGTGGACGCCGAAAGCGCGACTGACGAAAGCGCATGAGGCGGACGGCGAAGTCGTGTGGTTCTGACGCCCAAGTGGCAGGTGTCGATTTGCGCAAGGCTCTGCGCCTAGCGCGATGACGGTGACAACCAAGCCTAGTCTCGCCGGGAAGAGCACGAAGTAAGCCGTAAGACCATCGCGCAGGGAAAGCCGGGATGCCTCCGCTGGACCTGTATGCTCGTGTGCGCATCTCCTTCACTCCATTGCACACGAGATCGCGGGTGCAGCGCGCACCCGGCTTTCCCTGCGCCCTCTCTTCGATGAGGGGCGGAACGAAATGCAGAACTCGGGCAAATGATGTCGCGGGAATGCGAAGGTATGACTCACAATTCGCGCCACAAATTCACTGTCGTTCCTGCGAAAGCAGGGACCCATAGGCGCGAAGCGAGTTGGTTTGCTGCGCTAGGGCCACAGCGTCTTCAACCACTCAACCCTGTGGTTATGGGTCCCGGCCTTCGCCAGGACGACACGACGTTATCCCTCAACAAACTCGTCACGGCGATAGCCCTGCGCATAAAGCAGCGCTGTGAGGTCGCCGTGATCGATGCGGCCTGCGGCAGCCGCTGCGACCGCGGGCTTGGCGCGATAGGCGACGCCGAGGCCCGCGGCCTCGATCATGCCGAGATCGTTGGCGCCGTCGCCGACCACCAGCGTGTCGATGTCGTCGAGGTCGAAGGATTCCATCAGCTCGACCAGAGTGGCGAGCTTGGTGGCGCGGCCGAGGATCGGCTCGATCACCTCGCCGGTCAATTTGCCGTTCTCGACCGTCAGCTGATTGGCGCGGTTCTCCTGAAAACCGATCCGTTGTGCGACCACGTTGGTGAACAGGGTGAAGCCGCCCGAGATCAGGCAGGTATAGGCGCCATGCGCGCGCATCGTCATCACCAGCGCGCGGCCGCCCGGCGTCGGCGTGATGCGCTTCTCCAGCACTTCGTCGACCACGCCGACCGAAAGTCCCTTGAGCAGCGCGACGCGCTCGCGCAGCGCCGGCTCGAACGCGATCTCGCCGCGCATCGCGCGTTCCGTGATGCCGGCGACATGGGCCTTCAGCCCGGCGAAATCGGCGAGCTCGTCGATGCACTCCTGGCCGATCATGGTGGAATCCATGTCGGCCAGAAAAAGCTTCTTGCGCCTGCTGATGCGAGGCTGCACGACGATGTCGATCGGCAGGTCGGCGCGCGCTTCGCGCAGACGCGTCTCGATCGCCTTGATATCGTCCCGGCTGGCGTTCGGCTGCTCGAAGGGGATGTCGACGGCGACTTCGTTGAACAGCCATTGCGCCGGGCCTGGCGAGGGCAGCACGGCCCGCGCGCCGTCGACGATGGTGGAATCGAGCGCGGGGCTCGCGGGATTGCAGATCAGCGTGGCAACAAGAGACATGCGGACACATTCGAAACGGTTGGACAAGGCCGTGCTTATCGCAGGGCCGGCCGCCAGCGGCAAGTCGCGCTGGCGGCCTGTCAACCCCTCCTGTCCGCGCCGGCCCTCGCGACCGGACCTAGCGGAACAGAGGATCCATATTGTCCCAGATGTGGCTGAGCCCACCGAGCATCCCGCCGCGATGACAGAAGAAGCAGTCGCGCGTCTGGTTGAACGTCTCCATCGTCGAGTTGGCCATCAACGGCGTACCGCGGGTGTTGGTGGCGTCGTCAGGGGCGTTGCCGTCGGTCCATTCGACGCCGGTCAGGATATAATTGGCCCGGACGTCTCCGCCGGCGAGCTGGCTGCGCACATTGCTATTGAGCGAAACGATGTCCGTGTTGTTGTCGGTGTCTTGCGCGAATGTGCCCCAGGGATTTTGCCGGGTGACGTCGACAGGGCCGATGGTCTGGTTGGGAACGGCGACGATATTGGCGCCGGACGCCCGCATCCGTGCCTTCAGCGGTGCGGCCGAAGCGGCGGAGCCGGAGAACAGCCACGTTCCGCTGCCGTCGGCGAGGTTCGTCTTCGGGGTGCCCGCCGTCGTGATGTAGTCATACTGCAGGGTCGGTGCGTTGTTGACGTGCTCGAATGTCGCCCAGAGCATCTCAGGATGACCGGCAACGCTGCCGACGACGTGGAAGCCGACCAGCGCCAGGTCCACGGTCTTTGGAGGGCCCTGCGGTACGAGCATGGTGTTGCCCTGGGGAACGAAGTTCGGGATCGTTGCGGTGATGGTCAGGTAGTCGCCGGGATTGCTCAGCGTCGAGGCTTCAACCCAAGACGACTTCAGCTCCATCGCCAGTGCGACGCGGTCCTGGAAGTCGTTGCGGGTGTTGGGCGGCGGTGCATTCTTGGCAATGGTGGTGATCAGGTCCATCGTCGCGGCATCGACCGGAAACGCGGCCGGCGGCGGGGCCGGGAATTTGTTGCCCTGCAGACCGGTGTTGAAATAGGCGAACACGTCGTTGGCCTGCAGCAGGTAGTAGACGATGCCGTTGTTGCGCGTCATCAGGACCGCATTGCCGCCGGCCTGGCCGAATTCGACGACTTCGCCGGACGTGGTGATGAGCCGCTGAACGCCCTCGACCTCGACGGTCTGATCGGCGAGCTCGATTGGCTTGCCTGCGGAATCGCGCAACAGCGGGGCGCCGTTTGTAGCGGTTTGAACATCGAGCACCTTGTTGCTCTTGTCGAGCAGCAGCGGCTTTCCGTTCGTCGTGGCCGCAACCGCCGCGACGCTGACCGGCCTGTCGGCCTTGTCGCGGAACAGCCCGGTATTGGTCGGGCCGCCCGTTACGTTGATGACCTCACGCGTTTTCCCGGTGCTGTCGACCACGAATGGCCGCCCGTTGCTGCCGACGAGCGAAATGGACGGTGCGAAGTTCAAGAGCTTGTTGCCGTCCTGCGGCACGAATTTGCGCTTGCCGCTGCCGTCGGGCGGCGCGATGCCGAAGAAGTCCGACGAGGCGAACACATGCGCGCGCGGGCCGACCGGAGAGGTCAACCACAGGAACATCTGTGCAGACCATTTGTAGAATGGGCACAGGCTGTCGGCTTTGAACGCCAGTCCGTTGGCCGGAACCACGACTCCGTCCTTTTCAGGTTTGCCGGTCTTGAACCAGCTGCTGAATTCGGTCGGCGCGACGATGCAGGTCGGCTTGACGTCGGGCGGCAGCACGGTCTGTGCGGTGGCGCCGTGCGGCGACAGCGCCAACGTCGCGATCATGACCTCCAGGGAAACGACGGCCGCGACCCGCCTGCGACCCGACAGGTTTTCAGCATTCATGACGTGCTCCAACTGGCTTTGTTGAAAATCGATGCGAGGCTGAACGTGAATTATATCAAGACAACAACCAGTAATTGTTGCGCCGGACGACCTGAAATGCAATCCGGTTCCGATGAGCCAAAATGCCGCTATCCTGATCGCAGGGCCGACCGCCAGCGGCAAGTCGGCCCTGGCGCTGGCGCTGGCGCAACGGACCGGCGGGGTCGTGATCAACACCGACTCGATGCAGGTCTATCGCGACTTGCGGATCATCACGGCGCGGCCGACCGCCGACGAGGAGGCGCTGGTTCCGCACCGGCTCTACGGCCATGTCGATGCGAGCATGAATTTCTCCGCCGGCGCCTGGGTCGGCGATGCCGCAAAAGTGCTCGGCGAGGCGCGCGCGGAAGGCCGGCCGCCGATCTTCGTCGGCGGCTCCGGCCTGTACTTCAAGGCACTGACGCGCGGGCTCTCGGCGGTGCCGCCGATCCCGGCCGCGGTGCGCGAGAGCGTGCGCGCGAGACTTGAGCAGCATGGCGTCGAGGCGCTGCATGCCGAGCTTGCGCAGCGTGATCCCGTCTCGGCCGAGCGGCTGAAGCCGCGCGACCGCACCCGCATCGCGCGCGCGCTCGAAGTCGTCGAGGCCACCGGGCGGCCGCTGCCCGACTGGCATCGCGAAGGCCTGCCGCCCTTGCTGCCGGCAGGTGAATTTTCTGCGATCTTCTTGGCGCCCGAGCGCGAGCAGCTCTACGCGCGGATCGATGCACGCTTTGGCATCATGCTCGCCGGCGGCGCGCTCGAGGAGGTCGCGGCACTCGCTGCCCGCAAGCTCGATCCGCTGTTGCCCGCCATGAAGGCCCACGGCGTGCCGGCGTTGATCCGGCACTTGCGCGGCGAGATCAGCCGGGAGGAGGCCGCTGAGATCGGCCGGGCCGACACGCGCCATTACGCAAAGCGCCAGTTCACCTGGTTCCGGCATCAGCTCCCGGAGTTCGAATGGGTGGCGCCGGAGGCGGCGCGGGAGAAGCTGAGGATTTCGTAGCCCCGACGCAGCGGTCCCGGATTGCGCTGCGCTCCGGGGCTACGGACCATGACGACGCCCGTCTGCCATGCGCGTTTCATCGCGCAAAAACACTCGCCGAACGGGCGGAACCCCGTTAGGGTACGAAAATCGCGAAAACGTCGGCCTTGCCTTGACATTCGGGCTTTGGCCGCTATGTTTCGCGCAACCTTTGGGAAGCCCGAGCCGCGCCATGCGCAACATTATTACCAAACTGCTTATCGCCGTCGTACCCAGGCACACCGCCGGGGATGGCTAGCGGCCATCCAAATTCGGGCGGTGTGCATGGGGCCTCTGGGGCCCTTTTTTATTTCCCGAAGCAGATCAGACCAAAACCGAAAAAGCCGCGCAAAACCAAGCGCATCCGGAGTGAGCCATGACCGACAAGAGCCACGACCCCAATCAGATGACCGGCGCCGCGATGATCGTGCGCGCGCTCATCGATCACGGCGTGCAGCACCTCTTTGGCTACCCCGGCGGCGCGGTGCTTCCAATCTATGACGAGATCTTCCAGCAGAGCGAGGTCGAGCACATCCTGGTCCGCCACGAGCAGGGCGCCGGCCACGCCGCCGAGGGCTATGCCCGCTCGACCGGCAAGCCCGGCGTGGTGCTGGTGACCTCGGGCCCCGGCGCCACCAACATGGTGACGCCGCTGACCGACGCGCTGATGGATTCGATCCCGCTGGTTTGCATCACCGGCCAGGTGCCGACCCATCTGATCGGCAACGACGCGTTCCAGGAATGCGACACCGTCGGCATCACGCGCCCCTGCACCAAGCACAACTGGCTGGTGCGCGACGTCAACGACCTCGCCAAGGTGCTGCACGAGGCCTTCTACGTCGCGACCACCGGCCGGCCCGGCCCGGTGGTGGTCGACGTGCCGAAGGACGTGCAGTTCGCGACCGGCACCTATCATCCGCCGATCAAATCGGACGTGCACATCTCCTACACGCCGCGCGTGAAGGGCGATGCGATGCAGATCCGCAAGGCCGTGGCGCTGCTCGCCAATGCCAAGCGTCCGGTGATTTATTCCGGCGGCGGCGTGATCAACGCCGGTCCGGAAGCCTCGAAGCTGCTGCGCGAGCTGGTCGAGACCACCGGCTTTCCGATCACCTCGACCCTGATGGGCCTGGGCGCCTACCCGGCGTCGGGGCCGAACTGGCTCGGCATGCTGGGCATGCACGGCACCTACGAAGCCAACATGACGATGCATGATTGCGACGTCATGCTGTGCGTCGGCGCGCGCTTCGACGACCGCATCACCGGCCGCACCGACGCGTTCTCGCCGGGTTCGAAGAAGATCCACATCGACATCGACCCGTCCTCGATCAACAAGAACATCCGCGTCGACGTCCCGATCATCGGCGACGCAGCGAATGTGCTCGGCGACCTCTTGCAGGTGTTCAAGGCGGAGGCGAAGAAGCCCGACATCAAGCCGTGGTGGCAGCAGATCGCGCAATGGCGCGCGCGCAACTCGCTGTCCTACCGCAAGAACAACGATATCATCCTGCCGCAATTCGCGATCCAGCGGCTGTTCGAGCTGACCCGCGGCAAGGACACCTACATCACGACCGAGGTCGGCCAGCACCAGATGTGGGCCGCGCAGTTCTACGGCTTCGAGGAGCCGCACCGCTGGATGACCTCCGGCGGTCTCGGCACCATGGGCTACGGCCTGCCGGCCGCGCTCGGCGTCCAGGTCGCGCATCGCGACAGCCTGGTGATCGACATCGCCGGTGACGCCTCGGTGCAGATGACGATCCAGGAGATGTCGACGGCCGTTCAGCACGAGCTGCCGATCAAGATCTTCATCCTCAACAACCAGTACATGGGCATGGTGCGACAGTGGCAGCAGCTCTTGCACGGCAACCGGCTGTCGCATTCCTACACCGAAGCGATGCCCGATTTCGTCAGGCTCGCCGACGCCTTTGGCTGCGTCGGCCTGCGGGCGGTGAAGCCGGCTGATCTCGACGGCGCGATCAAGGAGATGATCGCGGTCAAGCGCCCGGTGTTGTTCGACTGCCGCGTCGCCGCGCTGGAAAACTGCTTCCCGATGATCCCGTCGGGCAAGGCGCATAACGAGATGCTGCTGCCGGAAGAAGCGACCGATGAGGCCACCGCAACTGCCTTCGCCGGCGGCAAGGCGCTGGTGTGATGATGGCTGACACCCATTCCACTGTCATCGCCCGGCTTGACCGGGCGACCCAGTACGCCGCGGCGTCTCGGTTCGATCCGAGGAGTCCCGGCGTACTGGATCCCCGCTTTCGCGGGGATGACAACGGAGAGAGTAGAGCGATTGGAAGCCCCCATGTTTGACCTCAACGAGCTCGAACGCGCCCACGCCATCGTCGGCACTGCCGTGTCGCCGACACCGGCGCATGCGTGGCCGCTGCTCGCCGAGCGGCTCGGCACATCAGTCGTGGTCAAGCACGAGAACCACACGCCGACCGGCGCCTTCAAGGTGCGCGGTGGCCTAGTCTATCTCGAACGACTGAAGCGTGAGCGGCCGAACGTGCCCGGCATCATCTCGGCGACGCGCGGCAATCACGGCCAGAGCCTGGCTTTTGCGGCGCGCCGACACGGCGTGCCGGCGACGATCTACGTGCCGCATGGCAATTCGGCGGAGAAGAACCGCGCGATGCGCGCGTTCGGCGCTGAGTTGGTCGAACACGGCGCAGATTTTCAAGCGGCACGCGAAGAGGCCGAGCGCCGTGCCCAGTTCGCCGGGCTGCACATGGTGCCGTCGTTCCATCCCGACCTGGTGCTCGGCGTTGCGACCTACGCGCTCGAACTGTTTCGTGCTGCGCCGGATCTCGACATCCTCTACGTGCCGATCGGGCAGGGCTCCGGCATCTCCGGCTGCATCATGGCGCGCGATCTTTTGGGGCTGAAGACCGAGATCGTCGGCGTGCAGTCGACCGAGGCGCCGTCCTATGCGCTGTCGTTCGCGGCCGGCAAGATCGTCACCACCGAGACCAGCAACACCCACGCCGACGGCATGGCGACGCGGATTCCTGATCCGGACGCGTTCGCGCTGATCCGCAAGGGCGCATCCCGCATCTTGCAGGTCACCGACGACGAGATCGCCCACGCGATCCGCGCCTACTGGACCGATACGCACAACCTCGCCGAAGGCGCGGGCGCAGCGCCGCTCGCGGCCGCGCTGCAGGAAAGAGGCAAGCTCACCGGCAAGCGGGTCGGCCTGATCCTGAGCGGCGGCAATATCGATTTCGATCTGTTCCGCACCTGGGTCGGAACGGATGCCGCGCCGGCCGCTAAGCGCGCCGTGGCGTGACCAGAGGAATGTAAGGGGACGACAATGAACCAGCCCGCATCGGCCTATTTCCTGGAAGAGCGTCACGATCCCAACGAGACGCACACGCTGTCCGTGCTCGTGCAGAACGAGCCCGGCGTGCTCGCGCGCGTGATCGGACTGTTTTCCGGACGCGGCTACAACATCGACAGCCTCACGGTCTCGGAGACCGAGAGCAAGAAGCATCTCTCCCGCATCACCATCGTCACCACGGGCACGCCGATGGTGATCCAGCAGATCAAGCATCAGCTCGACCGCATGATCCCGGTCTACCGCGTCGTCGACATGACGCTGGCCGGCAATGCGCTGGAGCGCGAGCTTGCGATGGTCAAGGTGCGCGGCACCGGCGAGCACCGCGTCGAGGCGCTGCGGCTCGCGGATGCCTTCCGCGCACGCGTGATCGACGCCACGACCGAGAGCTTCGTGTTCGAGATCACCGGCAATTCGTCGAAGATCAATCAGTTCATCGACCTGATGCGGCCGCTCGGCCTGGTCGAGGTGTCACGAACCGGGGTGGCCGCGATCACGCGTGGGCCGGAAGGGATGTGAGTCATGTTGGCGCGCGACTGGTACTACACGCAACGGCGGCGGGTCGGTCTCGATACCGCGGTCGCTTCGATCTATGACGTCAGCGAAGACAGCGACGCCCGCGCCCGCCAGGCGCTGACCATGCTCGGCGTCAAGCCGGGCTGGCGGATCGCCGACATCGGCTGCGGCAACGGCGTGCTGGCGACCGAGGCCGCACTGCTCGGCGCCGAGGTCGATGCCATCGATATCTCGCCGGCGATGCTCGGCCTCGCCGAGATCTACGCCCGCGATCGCAAGGCGCGTATCCGCACCCAGCCGGCCGGGCTGTTGTCGTTCGCCTACCAGCCGAACTCCTACGACCTGATCGTCAGCGAATTCACGCTGCATCATCTGCCCGACTTCTGGAAGGCGGTGGCGCTGTCGCGGATCTTCAACGCGCTGAAGCCGGGCGCCAACTTCTATCTGCGCGACATGGTGTTCGTCAGCATGCCCGACGGCGTCGACCGCGACGTCGAGGGCTGGGCCGAGTTCTCGATCAAGAACCACGATTTCGAACCCGAAAGCGTGATGACCCATATGCGCGACGAATATTCGACCTTCGGCTGGGTGATGGAGCGGATGCTGACCGAGACCGGCTTTGCGCTGGTCTCGGCCGATTATCACGCGCCGCTGCACGGAACGTATCTGGTGCGCAAACCCAAGCCGGACGAGCAGATCTAGACACCGAGCCAAACGAAGCAAAAGAAGAACAACAATGAAGCCGGCCGATGTGGGCATCGCCGTCATGGTCGCGGTGATCTGGGGACTTGCGTTCGTCGCGAGCCGGATCGCGCTCAACGAGTTCTCGCCGGAGCTGATGACGACGCTGCGCTTCGCCATCGCGGCGCTGCCGTGCCTGTTCCTGCGCAAGCCCGGCGTCTCCTGGGGGCTTCTGATCGCGATCAGCTCGACGCTGTTCCTCGGCCAGTTCCTGGCGCAGGCCTTTGCGATCGCGCACGGCGTCCCGGTCGGACTTTCCAGCGTGATCGTGCAGAGCCAGGCGCTGTTCACCATCGCCTTCGCCGCAGTGATCTTCGGCGAGACGCCGACGCGGACGCAGGCGATCGGGATCGCGATCGCAACCCTCGGCCTGTTGATGATCTGCGGCACCGTCGGTTACGATTTCAGCGTCGCGGCGTTTGCGATCATCATGATCTGCCCGATCAGCTTTGCGGTCGGCAATCTCCTGCTGCGGCGGGCGCATGGCGTGCCGATGTTTGACCTGTTCGCCTGGCTGTGCCTGTCGGCCGCGGTGCCGCTCGCAGCCATTACGCTGATCAGCAATGGGCCGCAGCCGACCTGGCAGGCGCTGATCCACATGTCGCTGACCGGGCTGGTTTGCATGGTTTGCCTCGGCGGCATCTCGACCAGCATCGCCTATTGGCTGTGGGGCCGGCTGCTGCGGGATTATCCGGCAGCACAGGTGGTGCCGTTCGCGCTGCTGGTGCCGTTCGTCGGCTCGGCGGCGTCCAGCATCGTATTCGGGGAAAAGTTCGGGCCGCTGCGGCTCGCCGGCATGGTCACGGTGATCGCCGGCATCGCCGTGATGCTGCTGGCGAGGCGACCCAAGACCTTACCCAAAGAGCCTCTGCCGAAGGTCGCGTGAGGGCGCCATGTCGAATTCGCTGATGTTCGCCTTTGTCGTGTTCTCGGTCGTGATGTTCTTCACGCCGGGCCCGAACAACATCATGCTGCTGTCCTCGGGGCTCACCTACGGCTTTCGCCGCACCTTGCCGCACATCGCCGGCATCACGATCGGTTTCGCCTTCATGGTCGGCGCCGTCGGCGTCGGGCTCGGGGCGATCTTCATCACCTATCCGGTGCTGCAGACCGTCCTGAAATATGGCGGCGTGCTCTATCTGATCTATCTCGCCGCCGTCATCGCCATGGCCGAGCCGCCCTCGGCGGACAGGGACGACAGGCCCGGCCGCGGGCCGATGACGTTCTGGGGCGCGGCCATGTTCCAGTGGATCAATGCCAAGGGCTGGGTGATGGTGATCGGCACGATTACGGCCTATGCGGCGATCGCCGCCTTCCCCTGGAATATTGCGATCCAGGTCGGATTGAGCCTGCTGCTGGGAACTGTTTCCTGCATCGCCTGGGCGCTGTTCGGCACCGCGCTGCGGCCGGTCCTGACCTCGCCCAGGGCGATCCGCGTCTTCAATGTGGTGATGGCCGTCCTGCTGCTGGCCTCGCTCTACCCCGTGTTCATGGACGCATGATGCCGCACCGCGCCATGCGAGATGGGGGTTTCCCCTGACGGGCAAAATGCTCTAGACAACCCCGGAAATTCGCGGGCGTCCGGCGGTTCTGACCTTCCGAAAGCCTGATCCATCGGCCGATATCGGCCCCCTTAAAAACGAGGAAAAGACGATGCGAGTTTACTACGATCGCGATGCCGACCTGAACCTGATCAAGGGCAAGAAGGTCGTCATCGTCGGCTATGGCAGCCAGGGCCACGCCCACGCGCTGAACCTGAAGGACTCCGGCGTCAAGGACGTCGCCATTGCGCTGCGCAAGGGCTCGGCCTCGGCCAAGAAGGCCGAGAACGCCGGCTTCAAGGTGATGGAAGTCGCCGAGGCGGCCAAATGGGGCGACCTCGTCATGATGCTGACCCCGGACGAACTGCAGGGCGACATCTATCGCGAGCACCTGCACGACAACATGAAGAAGGGTGCCGCGCTGGTGTTCGCACACGGCCTCAACGTGCACTTCAACCTGCTCGACCCGCGCGCCGACCTCGACGTGCTGATGATCGCGCCGAAGGGCCCCGGCCACACCGTGCGCTCGGAATATCAGCGCGGCGGCGGCGTGCCCTGCCTGATCGCGATCGCCAAGGATTCCTCGGGCAACGCCCATGACCTCGGCCTGTCCTACGCCTCGGCGATCGGCGGCGGCCGCGCCGGCATCATCGAGACCACCTTCAAGGAGGAGTGCGAGACCGACCTGTTCGGCGAGCAGGTCGTGCTCTGCGGTGGCCTGGTCGAGCTGATCAAGGGCGGCTACGAGACGCTGGTCGAGGCCGGCTACGCGCCGGAGATGGCGTATTTCGAGTGCCTGCACGAGGTGAAGCTGATCGTCGACCTGATCTACGAAGGCGGCATCGCCAACATGAACTACTCGATCTCCAACACCGCGGAATACGGCGAGTACGTCACCGGTCCGCGCATCGTCACCGACGAGACCAAGAAGGAGATGAAGCGCGTGCTCAACGACATCCAGTCCGGCAAGTTCGCCCGCGACTGGATGCTGGAGAACAAGGTCAACCAGACCTCGTTCAAGGCGACCCGCGCCAAGCTCGCCTCGCATCCGATCGAGCAGGTCGGCGAGAAGCTGCGCGACATGATGCCCTGGATCAAGAAGGGTGCGCTGGTCGACAAGTCGAAGAATTGAGACTGAATGCGTAGGGTGGGCAAAGCGTGAACTTACCCACCCTACGGCTACTGCCAAAATATCGAAAACAACCCCATGCAAAGTAGGGCGGTCGCCAGTCAGCGGAAAAACCACTTGACGCGTCGGGCAAATCAGTCGTATTTTCCAGTATTCCGAAATCTGTAGCGCCGCTTCATCCCACCGCCGCCGGCTGCTTCTCGATCCTGTTGTGCAGCTGCCAGAACCGCACCGTGCGCTGCGCGGTCTCCAGCGACAGCCGCCGATAGTCGCGCTGCGCGATCTCGAGCGTCGCCTCGTCGAGCGGACGCGGCAGCGGCCGCTTGCGCAAGATGGTCTCCACCGTCGGCCAGTTCAGCCGCGCCGAGCGGCACGGGATCAGCAGCAGGTCGGAGCGCAGGCCGAGCATCAGCTTCTCGATCAGCACGATCGGCACGTCGTTGAGCACGGCGAGCGCCACCGTAACCTCGTCGAACTTGCCGGTCTCGGCGAATTTGTACACCGCGGCGTCGTCGAGCTCGTTCAGCTGCTTCATCAGCTTCACGAATTCCTCGGCGATGCCGTAATTGCGGCGCGGCGTGGTGGCCTCCTGCTCGGCGATGTCGTCCAGCACCTGACGGATGTGGTCTCGCGCCCCGTAAGGCGCGATCGCGAGCAGGCGGCTGCGCACCGCGTTCTTGGCGCGGAGCAGCAGTTCGCGCAGCAGCCGTGCCGGCAGATCGATGCGCAGTCCGAGGATCTCGACCAGTTCGTCGTCGCGCTCGGCGCGGGCGACGATGTTGGAATAGCCGTCGTCGGAGAATTGCGCGCTGGCGTTCCTGGCAAGGCGCCGGATCACCTTGTCCTCGCCGCGATCGATGATCACGTCGGTGACCGTCTCAGGCAGGTTCTCGCGCGCCGAGATCGCGAACAAATGGTCCTGTCCCTTGCTGCTGGCGATCTCGCGCAGCGCCTCGGGGCTGATGCGGCTGGAATGCGTTAGGACTTCGCCGGCAACGCCGATATCGTCGTCCCAGGCCAGATGCTGGATCGTCTCGAACGGTGCGTAGTCGAGCGGCGCCAGCCGCTTGGAGAGCTCGGCCCGCGCCCGCGTCTCGACCCGCGCGATCAGGAGGCAGAGCACGTCGTCGAACACCTTGACCTGTTCGTCGTTGAGACGGTCGCCGTCGTTCAGGAACAGGTCGGTGACCCGCCGCAGCGTCTGCACGCGCTTGGCGGACGTCCCGTCCCGCACCGCATCTTCAAGTTCGCCAATAATCGATTTTGACGGCTGTTGCGCCATTGGTCGGCGGCCTGTTGTTTGTTGGATGACACCTGCGATGCATGATGCAGCAGCCGGGCTTACACCTGCGTTAACCCGGAACCTGGTGCAAATATGGGTGCCTCGCATCCTTAATGCGGCACGACCGAACCCGATTCAATTCGCGCGGTCGCATCTCTCGGTTGTGTGGCTTGCGGCTGCGCGCCGACGGAGCGGCAGATGCGGATGCGTCTTAATGGATTTTTTAGCACATCACCCCGTGAGCGACGCCGGACGAACGCTGCCGCGCGACGGCGAACACCTCGACCGGTGCGGCGCGGCCGCGCAACGCCGTCGCGCCGAGTGGCTCAACGATGAAGTCGTCGATCGGCAGCAGGCGAAGCAGCTCCCCCGACACCAGCAGCGGGCGGCCTACTTGCTTGCATTGCTCCTGCAGTCGCGCCGTGACATTCACGGTGTCGCCGAAATAGGCGATCTGACGCCGCGAGTCGCCGCATTCGGCGATCACGACGGCGCCGGCATGCATCCCGGCGCGAAACGCCGGCACCAGGCCGAACGCCTTGCGGTAATGGTCGGCCCGCTTGGCCAGGCGGTCCTCGATTGCGAACACACAGTCGAGATAGCGCCGCGACGGCCGATCCGCGTCGACCGGCCACGTCACGATCACCTCGTCGCCGACATAGGCATGGACCTCGCCGCCATGGGTCACGATGGCGTCGTCGATGTCGAAGAAGAAGCGCGTCAATAATTCCTGCACCCGGACTTCGCCCATCGCCTCGGCGAGCGTGGTCGAGCCGACGAGATCGAGAAACAGCAACACGCGCTCCTCACGGACCGGCTGGCGGTAGCGTCCGAGCACGACGCTGAGCAGCGTGCGGCCACCGATCATCCGGACCAACTCGTAGATCGTGGTGATCGGGATCGACAGCAGCAGGCCGACACCGATGATCTTCAGGAAGGTATCGCGAATCCACTTCGCCTCGAGGCCATGCCCATACAGAACGATCTCCAGTACGACCGCGGCGACCGCAACGACGACAACCACGATCACGGAGCGCGCGATGAGCTCGATGACAAGCGGCAGGCGCCGCAGCCAGCCGGCACGGGCGGTCAGATAGAGATGCGTCGCCCAGACAATCAGGCTGATGGCAGCGCCTTCGGTCGCGCTACGCAGATAGTTCGCGAACGAGGCCTCGTCGGATTCGTCGAACGCATAGCGAAACAACCCGCCGACCAGCAGGCCGATCACAGCCAGGACGATCGCAGGTGTCAGGTTGCGCCGCATGATCCCTCAAATATCCTGCGCGGATCGGGAAGGCCAGCGGCAACCCGACATCGTCGGGGGGTGAACGGGAAGCGCTGTCCGCGGCACTCATGTATTGTCCGCTGCACGGATCGAACAAGGAAGACGAAATGACATCGGTGCGCGCCTCCCTGCTGATCACGGCGGCCTTCGTGACCGTCCTCGCGCCGGCGGCCCGGGCCGGCGACCTGGGCGACCCCGCACAGTCCTGCGACGGCAACACGTACCAGATGGTCGAGTGCCTCAAGGGCAAGACCGCTGAGTGGGACAAGCGGATGAATGCCGCCTATCAGCAGGCGCTGAAGGATGCCGCGGGCGACAAGCAGCGCGACCAGCTACGCATCGCGCAGCGGCTATGGATCCAGTTCCGCGATGCCAACTGCCTCTATTACGACCTGGGCGAAGGCACCATCGCCCGCATCGATGCCGGCGAGTGCATGCGCAGCCTGACCGAGACGCGGGCCAGGGAGCTGGAAAATATCGGCCATCAGTGAGCCATCTTCCGGTGTCACGCCCGCCGCCATGACCGATGCAAAGAGCCAGGACGAGCTGACCCGTCTTGCCGAGGACGCGCTGCGCGCGCAGCCCGGCTGCGAGACGGCGCGCGTGCCGGCGGTCGCGGCGCTGCCCGATGCACGGATCGGCCGCAACTGGGAGATACCGCGCGTCGTGCTCGGCGACAGCCTGATCAGCGACGTCGATCGCGCCGTGATGTCGGTGCATCGCCGGCTCGGCCGCAAGTTTCACCTGGTCTAACTCGTTTCTCCGGCTGCCTTCGCCGGACTCGGCGCGGAGCGAGCCGCCATGCTGATCATCCTCAGCGCGAAAACTGCTACGAGCGGGATCAGGAACAGCGCATAGAGCGGCGTCTCCGGAATCCGCTTGCCGAATGACACCATGAACTGCAGCAGCAGATAATAGCCGCCGACAAGGTGCAGCCCGCGCCAGGCGCGCGTTCCGAGCATCGCCGCGGTGCGGTCGAACGAGGTCGCGGTCAATGCGATGACGACGGCATAGCCGATGCCGCCGAAGATGTAGGATACGACCGAGGTTGCAGCCGCAAAGCCGGCCGGATCCATCACCGCGAAGGCGATGATTGCGACCGCATGGATGGCGTGCGAGGCCGCAAAGGTGACGCCGAGGTAGCGGCGGTTGCGGCGCTGCCAGTGCGTCCAGGCGCTCGGCCATAGCCGTGCCAGCGCCGCTGCGGAGAAGGCGAGGCAGAACAACAGCAGCGAGGTCCGTGCCGTGAACCGGATCACCATCCGCACGCCCTCGACCTCGAACTGCCGCATCGCGGCGATCCAGATGGAGAGGCCGAGCAGGGTGACGGTGAGCAGGGCGAACAGCCGCCAGCCTTCGAACCAGTTTTGACGCGTCGTCATCGCTTGCCCCCTCGCTAATGTAATCATCAGTTACATGCCGAAGTCGCGAGCGGTCAATCAGTGTAATCGGCGCTTACATTCACAAGCGGGTGATGCTAGACGTCCCGGATGCGCCGTCCCGCCAAGAGCCCGCCGTCTCGACGCCCCGCCGCGCCGCGTCCGGCTGCGCCGCGCCCGGCGGCGGCAAAGCCCTATCATCACGGCGATCTCCGACGCGTCCTGATCGAGGCGGCGATGCAGCTGGCCGGCGAGGGCGGTCCGGACGCAGTCAGCGTCCGCGAGGCCGCCCGCCGCGCCGGGGTCTCGCCGGGCGCGCCGTTCCGGCATTTTCCAAGCCGGGATGCGCTGATGAATGCGGTCGCGGAGGAGGCGCAGCGCCGCTTCCGCGCCGAGATTGAGGCGGCGCTGGCCGATGCGCCGCCCACTGACCCCTTGGCCCGCTTCCGTGCCACCGGCATCGCCTATCTGCGCTGGGCGATGACGAACCCGACCTATTTCGAGATCATCTCCAGCCGCCGCTTCTTCGACCATGACCGCTCGGCCACAGTCGCAAGCGACAATGCCGAGCTGATCGCCTCGACCGAACGGACACTGGCCGATGCATTTGCTGCCGGCCAGCTTCGGGTGCGTGACCTGAAGCAGGTCCAGATTGCCGGCCGCGCGCTGGTCTATGGTTTTGCGCGGATGTTCATCGACGGCCACCTGCCACGCTGGGGCGTCCCTGACGCGGAGGCCGAAGGGATGGCCGCAAGGATCGTCGATCTCTTCATTGCAAGCATCGCCACGCGCGCTGCGCCTGCTGCCAAAGTTTAAACCGCGCGAGGTCGCCGGCGGCCGGGCAGTTCATTGCGTATTCATGACGGATAAATTACAGTTTTGTGACACGGTGCAGATACCGGCTGTGCGGTGTGCCTTATGGCCTTGGCGGCCGAGGGCCTTCGCATTGCGCCGGGATTGTATCGCGTTTCGCCATGGCGCCCGCGCCTCAGCAAAATTCCTCGGTCGCCGCGCTGGCCGGCGGCCTTGCCGCGATTGGCGTCTGGCGACTGATGGCGCTGGCTGCGCCGCATCTCTCCGCACTGGTCCTGATGCTGCGGACCGAGGCCGACTTCGGCTCGCGGCTCTGCTTCCTCTTGACCTGGGGCATCCTGAACTTCCTGTTCATTGCGCTGCTGCGCCGGCCGGCACTGTCGAGCGCGCTGTCGCTGACCATCGTGGTGCTGGTGGTGCTGCTGTCGCGGTTCAAGCACGACGTGGTGCAGATGACCGCGAACTTCGTCGACCTGATGGTGATCGATCGCGACACCGCAGCGTTCCTGCTCACGATCTTCCCGAACCTGCGCTGGTCGGTCATCGGCGCCGGGCTCGTCACGTTGCCGCTGATGTATGCGCTGTGGTGGCTCGATCCGTTCCGCATCCGCCGCTTGCCGGCCGCGGCCCTCTGCCTTGCCTGCGCCGCGGCGCTGTCGGGCTACGCCTTCGCCTGGCCGGATGAGGACTGGCGCGGCTATTACGACGACGGCTACGTCTCGAAATTTGCGCGCTCCGGCGTCACCGCGGTGTCCGATTTCGTCGCCTACGGCTTCATGGAGAAGGATCCGGTCGCGAACGAGCAGCTCAAGGTGCCGCCGGTCGATGCCTGCCATCCCGCCGGCCGGCGGCCGAACATCATCATGATCCATGATGAATCGAGCTTCGACATCCGCGCCGCCGCCGGCGTCAAGGTGCCGCCGGGCTACGGCAGCCAGTTCAAATCCTACGACGGTGTCGCGCGCAAATTCCTCGCCGAAAGCAACGGCGGACCGAGCTGGTTCACCGAATACAACGTGCTCGCCGGACTGTCGTCTCGCTCGTTCGGCCGCTTCGCCTATTTCGTCACCCGGATCGCCTCGGGGCGCGTCGACCGCGGCTTGCCGCTCGCGCTGCGCCGCTGCGGTTACGACACGCTGTCGCTCTATCCGGCGTTCGGCGGCTTCATGAGCGCGCGCAGCTTCCAGGCCACCACCGGCATCCAGCACTTCTATGACGCGCGCGACCTGCACGCCAAGGACGTCGAGCCCGACAGCTTCTTCTACGACAAGGCGTTGGGCTTGATGGCGGAGCAGAAGGCGTCGGGCATGCCGCTGTTCACCTTCGTCTATCTCGCGGCCAATCATTTCCCGTGGGAGACGACATTCCGTCCCGACCTGCTGCCGTCATGGCAGCGACCGGGCAATACGCCGGCGGTGGACGAATATCTGCGCCGGCAGGCCATGAGCGCCAGCGACTATGCCGGCTTCGTCGCGGCGCTGAAGCGCAAGTTTCCGGCGCAGCCGTTCCTGATCGTGCGTTACGGCGATCATCAGCCGGAATTCTCGCCGCAGCTGCTCGACCCCGGGCTCGACGAGGCCGGCATCGGCAAGAAACTGTCGGCCTACGATCCGCGCTACTTCGCGACCTATTACGCGATCGATGCGGTCAATTTCGAGCCGGTGAAAAGCCCGGCGGTGATGGACACGATCGATGCCGCCTATCTGCCGCTGGTGATCCAGGAGGCCGCCGGCATTCCGCTCGATCCGTCGTTCGAGGAGCAGAAAGAGATCATGCTCCGCTGCAACGGCAAGTTCTATTCCTGCAACAACGGCGCCGAGGCGCGCCGCTTCAATCGCATGTTGATCGATGCGGGGATCATCAAGGGGCTTTGACGAAGCGTGGGATGGGTGGAGCGAAGCGAAACCCATCATCTTGATACGCGGCGGAAAAGTGACTGGTTTCGCTTCGCTCTACCCATCCTGCGCCATTGCCGGAATGACAGTGCCGTGATCGCCGCATGACCTAGACCAACGTCGTTAGACGAAGGTCATTCGCGCAGACGCCCAGCATTACTCATTTGTAATTGGGTCGCCGAGATTTCGTCACGATTGTTTCGATGATCTGTCGCGCCGCTGCCACGGTGTTCACCGGCGCGCAGCGCAACCCCGCCAATCTTGCCTCTCTTGCAGGAGTGTTTGCCCATGCGAGCGCTCGATCTTGCGCGTCTTGTCGTTGCCCTCGGCTTCATCGTCCCCGCAGCCCGTGCCGCGGAGCCGCCCCGCGACATCAAGGGGCTCTATCTGATGACGGACTATCCGGCCGTCACCATCAGGCCCGGCACCACCTCGAACATCTCGCTGCGTCTGCAGAATTACGGCCTCGGTCCGCAGCGCTACAAGCTCTCGGTCGACGGTGTGCCTGATGGCTGGACCGCGACGCTGCTCGGCGGCGGCCAGCCGGTCGCAGCCGCGATGCCGGCGCCCGATTCCAGCGTGCCGTTGCAGCTGCGGCTCGACGTGCCCGCCAACGCTTCGCTCGCCGAGCAGACCTTGACCGTGAAGGCCGAAGGGCAGGGCAGCGACGCGACGCTGCCGATCGCGGTCGCGCTCGCCAAGGAATTGCCGGCCAAGCTCACGGTCTCGTCGAAGCTGCCCGAACTGCGCGGCAGCCCGAAATCGAATTTCGAGTACACGCTGACCATCAAGAACGACAGCGGCCGCAACCTGGTCGCAAGCTTCGCGGCGGCAGCGCCCGCGAATTTCGAGACCTCGTTCACCGAAGCCTACGGCACGCAGGAACTGTCCTCGATCCCGATCGATGCCGGCCAGTCCAAGGACATCAAGCTGAAGGTGCGCCCGCCGAGCGCCGTCGACGCCGGTCATTTCCCGGTCAAGGTCACGGTCAACGCCGAGGATGCAACGGCGCAGATCGAGCTGGCGCTCGATATCGCCGGCCAGCCGCAGTTGCAGCTCTCCGGCCGTGACGGGCTGTTGAGCGCGCGTGCGGTCGCGGCCGAGCAGAGCACGATTCCGGTCGTCGTCACCAACACCGGCACCGCGCCGGCCGAGAACATCGCGCTCGCCGCGACCGCGCCGAGCGGCTGGAAGGTCACGTTTCAGCCAGCCACGATCGATCGGCTGGTGCCCGGCAAGGACACCGAGGTGCAGGCGCTGGTGACGCCGAGCGACAAATCGCTCGCCGGCGACTACCAGCTCGCGATGCGCGCCACCTCGCGCGGCGAGACGGCGTCGAGCCAGTTCCGCGTCACGGTCAACACCTCGACGGTTTGGGGCATGGCCGGAGCCGGCGTGATCGGCGTCGCGCTGCTCTTGATGCTGGGTGCGGTCGCGAGGTTCGGACGGCGATGAGCGAGCAGCAGAGCGAAACCGCCGCGGTGCCATCTGACGTCGTGATCGCGGCCCGCGATCTCACCAAGCGCTACGGTAAAACCAGCGTCGTTGACGCCATCAACTTCAACATCAACAAGGGTGAGGTGTTCGGGCTGCTCGGCCCGAATGGTGCCGGCAAGACCACGACCATTTTGATGATGCTCGGTCTCACCGAGATCTCGTCCGGCCGGGTCTCGGTGCTCGGCTTCGATCCGGCGCGGGCGCCGCTCAAGGTGAAGCGGCGGGTCGGCTACTTGCCCGACGCCGTCGGCTTCTACGACCATCTGACCGCGGTGGAGAATCTCGCCTACGTCGCCAAGCTGATGGGCCTGTCGATGGCCGAGCGGTCGCAGCGGATCGTGGCCGCGCTGTCGCGGGTGCGCCTGCTCGAGGTCGCCAACAAGCGGGTCGCGACCTTCTCGCGCGGCATGCGGCAGCGGCTCGGACTTGCCGAGATCATCGTCAAGCGGGCCGAGATCGCCATCCTCGACGAGCCGACCTCGGGTCTCGACCCGCAGGCGACGCTCGAATTCCTCGACCTGATCCGCGAACTGAAGGCCGAGGGTGTCACCGTGCTGCTGTCCTCGCACATGCTCGACCAGGTGCAGCGCGTCTGCGATCGGGTCGCGCTGTTTCGCACCGGCAAGATCGTGATGATGGGATCGGTCGCCGAACTCGCCGTCCAGGTGCTGGGCGCGGGCTTCGTCGTCGAGGTCGAGGCCGACGGCGCCGGCATCGCGCGACGGCTCTCGGCGATCCCCGGCGTCGACAAGGTCGAGGAGCTCGCCGAGGACCGCTTCCGCATGACCGCGGACCGCGACGTGCGCGCCGATGCGGCGCGCGCGGTGGTCGCGGCCAATGGCGCGTTGCGGCGGCTCTCGGTCGACGAGCCGAGCCTGGAGGCGATCTACGCTCATACCTTCCAGGCCAGGGAATCGAAAGGAGTGCGCGATGCGGCGTGAAGGTTCGGCTTTCCAGGGCGCGGGCGCCGTCTTCATCAAGGAGCTGTCCGACAACATCTCGAGTGTCCGCATGCTGATGCTCGAACTCCTGATCGTGTTGACCGCGATGGCGGCGCTCTATGAGGCGATCGACACGCTACGCCAGAGCACGGCGGAGGATCCGTTCCTGCTGCTGCGTCTGTTCACAGTCGACCGCGCGCCGCTGCCGTCCTTTGTCGCCATCCTCGGCTTCCTGATTCCGCTGATGGCGATCGGGCTCGGCTTCGACCTGATCAACAGCGAGCATAACCGCCGCACGTTGTCGCGAATCCTGGCGCAGCCGATCTATCGCGACGCGCTGCTGCTCGGCAAATATCTCGCAGGGCTTGCGACTATCGCGATCAGCCTGACCGCGCTGTGGCTGATGGTGATCGGGCTCGGCCTGATCTTTCTCGGCGTCCCGCCGGGCGGCGAGGAGATCGCGCGTTCGCTGGCGTTTCTGGTGATCGCGATCTTCTATGCCGGGGTCTGGCTGTCGCTTGCGATGCTGCTGTCGATCGTGTTCCGCTCGCCGGCGACGGCGGCATTGGTCGCGCTCGGCATCTGGCTGTTCCTGACGGTGCTGTGGCCGATGCTGGCGCCGGCGATCGCGCAAGCGATCGCGCCGCCTGATCCCCGCTTCGCCGCGCTCGGCCTCGACACGCCCGACACGGCGATATGGACCCAGCTGTTGCAGCGGTTCTCGCCGAACGAGCTGTTCGGCGAAGCGATGCTGGCGGTGCTGTCGCCGACCACCCGCACGCTCGGTCCGGTGTTCCTCGATCAGATCCGCGGCGCCGTGATGGGCGCCCCGCTGCCGTTCGGCCAAAGCATGATGATCGCCTGGCCGCAGACGGTGGGGCTGATCGCCTGCACCATCGTGCTGTTCGTCGCCGGCTACATCCTGTTCCAGCGGCAGGAGGTCAGGGCCTGATAGCGGGTATGATTCCGAAAGGTGATCATGCTCGACGAGAAGCTGAAGCGTGAGAATGGTTGGATCCGGTCTTCCGTTGCGCTTTAGCGTGTGCTGGTCTTTCCCCAGAGCCAGCGCGCGACCGCGTCGGGCGACGACGATGAGTCGTTGCCCGACGCACGCAAATTCGCCTCGCGCATGGTGGCGATGTCGATCTTGCCGAGCAGCGGTTGCAGCGCGGTTCGCATCGCCTGATCGTCCTTGCGCTTCGGCGACAGCAGCACGATCGCGTCATAGGGCGGAATGGCGTGTCGGTCGTCGTCGAGCACGACGAGATCGTATTTCGCGATCAGCCCGTCGCTGGTGTAGCCGGCGATGACGTCGACCTCGCCGGACGCGACCGCCGCATACATGAAGTCCGGCTGCATCTGGCGCTGGGCGCGGAACGACAAGCCGTAGGTTTTCTGGATGCCGGCCCATTCCGGCCGCGAGAAGAATTCATAGTCGCCGGCGATCGACATCGCCGGCGCCCGCGACGCAAGGTCCGCGATCGAATGGATGCCGAGTGCGTCGGCGCGCTTCCTCGGCATCACCAGCGCATAGGCGTTCTCGAAGCCGAGCTCGCCGAGCAGGGTGATGTTCTGCCTGGCCAGCGTAGCCTTCAGATCATCCAGCAGCTCGGCGCGCGGCTTGATATCGGTGTGGTGGAACTGGTTCGCCCACAGCGTGCCGGAATAGTCGACATAGACGTCGATGTCGCCGCTCGCGAGCGCATCGAAAATCACGTTGGAGCCGAGCCCGGCGCGCGTCGTTGCCGGCAGCCCGGCGGCCTGCAGCCGCTGCGCCAGCAGCGCCGAGAGCACATATTGTTCGGCGAAGGTTTTGGCGCCGACGACATAGCGCGCCTGCGGCTGCGCGAACGCCTGAAACAGCGTCGCCGCGATCAGGGCGGCGATGCCGAGCCCGCCGAGCGCAGTGCGGATCCGGCTGCGCTTGCGCAGCCCGGTCTCGATCAGCGCCAGCAGCTGGTCGACGACCAGTGCGAGCACCGCTGCGGCGAGGCAGCCGAACAGCACGAACACCCAGTTCTGGGTTTGCAGCCCCGCGAAGATGTAGTTGCCGAGGCTGGTCTGGCCGATCGGCGTCGACAGCGTGGCGGTGCCGATCACCCACACCGCCGCGGTGCGGATGCCCGCCATCATCACCGGCAGCGCCAGCGGCATCTCGACCATGGTGAGCGACTGCCGCGGCGTCATGCCGACGCCTTGCGCTGCTTCCAGCACCGCCGGATCGACGCCCGACAGGCCGGTGATGGTGTTGCGCAGCACCGGCAGCATCGAATAGAGCGCGAGCGCCAGCACCGCCGGCAGGAAGCCGAACGCCGAGAAGCTGAAGCCGAACCATGTCGCCGTCAGCGCCGCGAGCGCCAGCAGCAGCGGATAGAACAGCGCGAGCAGCGCAAGGCCCGGCACCGTCTGCACGATGCTGGCAAGCCCGAGCAGCGCGCCGCGCAGCACCGGCCGGTTGCGGGCGACGATCGCGAGCGGCAGGCTGATCAGAAGCCCGAGCGCCAGCGCGGCGACGCTGACCCGCACATGGTTGCCGAGATAATCCGGCAGATGGGACAGCGCCTCGTGCCAGCGCGGGTCGGCGACGAGATTCATGCGGCGCCGTCCCGCGGCAGCAGTGCCCCAAGCCGTTCGGCCTGCCGCCGCGGCGTGCGCAGCAGCTCGCCGACGTAAGCATCGGTGCTGGTCGAGAGCTCCGCCGGCGTGCCGAGCGCAAGCAGTCTGCCGGTCCGCATCACCGCGACGCGGTCGGCCAGCAGCAGCGCTTCGGTCATATCATGCGTGATCATGATGGTGGTCAGCCCGAGCTCGCGATGCAGGGCGCGATAATCCTCGCCGAGCGCGTCGCGGGTGAGGGGATCGAGCGCGCCGAACGGCTCGTCCATCAGCACGATGCGCGGCTTCGCGGCCAGCGCACGCGCCACGCCGACGCGCTGGCGCTGGCCGCCGGAGAGCTCGTGCGGCAGGCGGTCGCGATAGAGCGCGCGGTCGAGCCGCACCAGGTCGAGCAACTCGTCGACCCGCGCCGATATCTCGGCCGGCGGCCAGCCCAGCAGTTTTGGCGTGATGCCGATATTGGCTGCGACCGCGAGATGCGGAAACAAACCGCCGCTCTGAAACACGTAGCCGATGCGGCGACGCAGCAGGATCGGGTCGATACGGCCGACATCCTCGCCCTCGACCGTGACCGTGCCGCGGTCGGCCTCGATCAGGCGGTTGGCGAGCCGGAGCAGGGTGGTCTTGCCCGAGCCCGAGCCGCCGACGATGGCCAGGAATTCGCCCTCGGCTACCGCGAGCGAGACATCGTCGACCGCCACCACGCGGCCGCCGTCAAAACTCTTGCCGACACCGGCGTAAGCGATCAGCGGCGTTGCGGGCATCGGGTCGACGTCTCCCAGGGCGCCGGCTTGCCACCGCTCGTGACTTCGGCATCTGATCTATTATGCTGACCGCAGCGTCGACGGAAGGGCGGCAGTCGACGGAAGGGCGGCAATGGGCGTCGATCAGTGCAACTATGAGGACTGGCTCGCCGCCAGGGAACTCAAATACAGCGCCACAGGCGTCGAGCGCTCGGTCAAGCCGGCCGCCACGATCCGCCGGGCGCGCGCTGTGCTCGACATCATCGGCGTCACCAAGGTCGCCGACGTGACCGATCTCGACCGGATCGGCATCCCGAACTTCGTGGCGGTGCGGCCGCACGATGCCGAAGGCGGCATCTCCTATTACAACGGCAAGGGGACGACGCGGGACCAGGCCCATGCCGGCGCGATGATGGAAGCCATCGAACGTCATGCGGCCGAACGGTACGACGGTCCGATCATCGCCGCATCCCATGCCAATTTGCGCCGTCAAGGTGCCTGCGTCGATCCGCTGGACATTCATGTTCCGATGGTACGCGACTATGGCGAGAACATCCGCCTGGAGTGGGCGCAGGGGTTCGACCTGATCGCGCGCCGCCCCATCTATGTGCCGTTGAACTGTTTGCTGGCGCCTTATCGTCCCTATGTCGGGGAGCTGCTGTTCTATTCGAGCACCAACGGTCTTGCCTCCGGCAACACCCGGGTCGATGCGCTCTGCCACGCGCTCTGCGAGGTGATCGAGCGCGACACCGTCGCGCTTGCGATGGCCGAGACGCTGGTCAGGCCGGCGGTGATCGAAACTCTCTCGGAGATCGGATTCGATCAATGCCCGACATCGGCCTCTCCGGGAAAGCCCTTGATCTCGCTGCGAGGCCTGCCGCGTCATGCCGCAGCACTGGTCCGTAAGATGCAGCGCGCCGGTCTCGGCATCGAACTCCGAAACTTGACGTCCGAGCTCGGTATCCCGACCATCGACTGCGTCGTCACCGAGCAGGAGGGGCCCTCGGGTGTCGCGGTTGCCTATCGCGGAGCAGGGACCCATCCCGATGCGCGCATTGCGCTGACGCGCGCCCTGACCGAGGCTGCGCAATCGCGGCTGACCGGAATCCACGGCGGTCGGGAGGATCTAACGGATTTCGCGCCGCCCACCGCGCGCCAATTGTCGGCGCCCGGTCAGCCGACCATCAGCTTCGGCGACATTCCGTCCCACGAGCATGCCTCGGTCAATGAGGACCTCGCGTTCATCATTGACCGGATGCGCGCCGCCGGGTTCGATCAAGCCGTCGCGTTCGATCTGACCAGGGCCGAGGTCGGAATTCCGGTGGTGCGTGTGGTGGTCCCGCGCGCCGAATCGTGGACGATATTCATCGAGCAGAGCGGCCGCGCTGCCCTGGGGCCTCGGGCATTGCGACGGATCACATGAACCGGCCTGACGCCGCTGCGCCGATCGCCGATCCGGTGGCGTCGCCGAGGATGATCGTGTTTGCCGGCCCGTCGATCACCGAGAGCGAGATGCGCAAGCACGCCGTTGCCACCTATGCGGCCCCGGTCCGGCGCGGTGATCTCGCTGATCTCGATGACTACGACACCGTCGTCATCGTCGATGGCGAGTTCGGCCAGAGCCTGTCGGTATCGCCGAAGGAAATCCTTGGGCTGCTCGCGCGGGGAAAAACCGTCATCGGCGCGTCGAGCATGGGCGCGTTGCGGGCCTCCGAGCTCGACCGTTCCGGCATGCTCGGCATCGGCTGGGTCTACGACTATTTCCGACGCAGCGTCGTCCGCCGGGACGCCGATGTGGCGCTGGTCTACTCGCCATTCGACATGAAGCCGATCACCGTGCCAATGGTCGATCTCGAATACTGGATGGAAGGCGCCAGTCGCGCCGGCCTGATCTCGCGCCCGGACAGGGCCCGCCTGCTCAAGGCGGGGCGCAGCATCTTCTTTGCCGATCGAACGCCGGACCGGCTGATGGAGGCTTTGCATCGCGCCGTCGGCGCCAGCATGCTCAAGACGCTGCTCGCATTCTCGGATGGCGTTGTTCCAGACGTGAAATCACGCGACGCGGTCGAAGCGGTTCGGTTCGGCGCGTCACGGTCAGCGCGGGCCAGGGATCAGGGTTAGCGGGTGCGCAGCATGGACGAGCAATTGCCACCCGACGCATTCCCTCCGCCGAGCCTGCAGCTGAAGGAGCTGCTCGGCCGAGCCCTGCTGGACGAGGAATTGCGCGAGCGCCTGCTGACCGATCCCGGCTCAATTGCGCGGGAACTCGACCTGTCAGCCGCCGAGACCAAGGCCCTCATGCGGCTCGACCGTGCGGCATTCGAGCAGCGCGCTACGCGACTGCGCGAGACCTGAGCCAAGCCAAAGTCTTGCCGATCGATTGAACCGTGTCAGGGGAATTTGGGCGGGCAGCACATCGTAAATCGAAGCAGTGTTGGCCGGTCGCTCCCATCCTGGTATTCCCATACCAGCTTTATCTGGTGTACGGTTTCGCCGGCAGGCAGGTCGACGATATCGATGATCATCGGGATCGGATCGGGCGTCGAGTTGAAGCATTTGCGGATGCAGGCATCCAACAGCGCGCAACGTGTCAGTGGAATGACAGTCGGCTCGTCTTGCGAGAGCGGCGTGCTGTTCGGCTGATTGGTGAGATCGAGACGGGCCAGTCCCATCTCCTTCATCCAGAAGGCGCCGGCCCCATTTGGCCAAGTGTTCAGCGGCGTCAGGATCGGCTGGTATTGGCCGTACTCCATCGTATCCATGTGGATCAGACTGGACGCCTGGAGCGTGGCCACGCTCGTCTTCATGGCGCTCAATGGAAAGTAGTTCTTGTTCATAGCGTCTTTGTAAGCCTGATTATTGTATATTTTGGCACCAAAAAGCCGCGGCATGGTCAGTATTCCCTGCTATCTGAAAATCGGTGGCGACGGGATCAGTGAAGCGAAGTCTACGACAGGTTGCGTTGTTGGCAAGCGTCACGCATGCCTTTTGCTCCGGAATCGGCGATCGCATGGAGGGGATGGTGAGAAGGCAGCTGAGACTTCCGGCCTCGGCAAGGGGGCGGGCCTCCCTCCCAATATACGACTTGTCCCGTTATTTCTGCTGCGTCACAATTGAACGGTTCCCCATGCTGGGCAGGCCGCCGGGCGCCCGGTTCGAGATGCGTCTGCCGATGTGAGCTTAGAAACACCGTCAACTGCCGATCCTGACAGCGAGCGCAAGTTCGTCACTATCCTCCGCGCCGACGTTGTCCACTCGACCGACCTTATTGCTGAGCTTGAGCCCGAGCAGGCCGTCTCGCGCCTCGAGCCGGCGCTCGAGGCCATGCGCGCTGCCGTGCGCCAGTTCGGCGGGATCGTCAGCAAGGAACTCGGCGACGGGCTGTCGGCCGTCTTTGGCGCGCCGATCGCCGACGACAATCACGCGCCCCTGGCCTGTCACGCCGCAATCGAACTGGTCCGGCGGGTGCAGGCCCTGCGCGATCCCGGACTTCAGGTGCGCGTCGGGCTTCATTCCGGCCTCGTCGTCACTTACGTGGTCGCCAGTGAGTTTTCCAAGGTCTACGAGATCGGTGGTGCGGCGCAGCATCTGGCGGCGCGTCTGGAGTCGATTGCCGAGCCCGGCCAGATCTACGCTTCGGACGCCTGCCAGAAGCTTTCCGAGGGGCACGTTCGTTTTGAGTCTCTCGGACCCAAGACGCTGCGTGGCTTTGCCGAGCCGATCTCGATTTATCGCGTCGTTGGCGCCAGCGATCTGTCGAGCTGGCGCGTACGCAAGGCGCGCAGCGTCTCGCGATTCGTCGGTCGATCCGACGAGACGGCTCTGCTGCGCGGCGTCGCCGATAGCGTGGGGAGGGGCGGACAAACCATCTGTCTGAGCGGCGATCCGGGCATCGGCAAGTCGCGCCTGATTCACGAGTTCGTGCAGGAGCTGGAGGGCGAGGGCTGGAAGCTCATCGAGGCCGAATGCAGCCCGAACCTGCAGGGTTCGCCGTTTGCCGCACTGAAAGTCGTGCTGCTCTCAATTCTCGGCCCGAGGACCGGAAGCGAAGGCTCCGGACAGGCGGAGGATCCGCGATCGGGCTTGCCGCAGATCATGCGCACGGCGATCGATGCCGTGCTCGACCTGCCAATTTCAGACGCGCATTGGGATCGGCTGGAGCCACAATCGCGCGGCCGCGTCATCTCGGACGCCACCTGCGCGCTGGTCGAGAAAGCCGCAAGCCATCGGCGCACGGTGCTTCTGATCGAAGACCTGCACTGGCTCGATCGCGCCAGCGACTCCGTCGTGGCGGCGCTGACATCGCTGCGCGCGGCCAACCTCCTGATCGTCGTCACCAGCCGGCCGAGCGGACTTCCGGACTGGATCAGCCAAAGGGGCGTGAAGAACCTCTCCTTGCGACCTCTCGACGAGAGCTCCGGTTTGGCGATGCTCGACTCCATCGTCGGGCTATCGGCGACGACGCTGGACCTGAAGGGCCGGATTATTCGCCATACGGCGAGCGTGCCGTTGTTCATCGAGGAGGTCTGCCGCCGGCTCAAGGAGATCAATATTCTGCAGGGGCAATGGGGCGCGCTCATTCTCGCGAAATCCATCGAAGAACTCGGGATTCCCAACAGCATCCAGGGCGTCATCGCAGCGCGCCTCGATCGTCTGTCCAGGGAAGAGCGCATCGTGATGCAGGCGGCTGCGGCGCTTGGTCCTCGCTCGACCCTGGCCACGCTTCGCGAGGTCGCCGAACTTTCGGAAACCGTGTTGCAGGACTCTCTGGAAGGGCTCGACCGCGCCGAGTTGCTGGTGAGGGCGGCCGACTTGTCGGCGGAATCCTGCGAGTTTCCCCATGACATGGTGCGTCAGGTCACCTACGATTCGATGGTGCAGAGGACGCGCGAGCGAATCCACACACGCATTCTTGCGGTGTTGGAAGGCGACGAGGGCCTGCGGGATGAGCCCGACAAGCTCTGCTACCATGCGACGCGCGCGAGGAACTGGCCGAAGGCGTTCGCCTACGGCCGAACCGTCGCACGCAAATGTGTCGGGCGCTCCGCATTCGCCGATGCGGCCAGTCATTACGAGATTTCGATGGACGCGCTGGATCGAACGCCGGTTTCGCGCGAGCGCGAGACCGAGGCCATCGACCTGCGCATCGAAGCGCGTATGGCTTTCATGGGAACCGGGCGGGTATCCGAATGGCTCGATCTGGGCAGGCAGGCGGTCAAGCGCGCCGATTCGATCGACGACATCGGGCGCAAGGTGGCGGCCATGACGATCCGCGCGGCGGCGCAGAATTTCTACGGCACGCCGATCGAGGCGATCGCGGCCGGCGAGCAGGTCGTCCATCTGGCGGAAGAGTGGGGCAATCCCGGCTGGCTGAACCATGCCGAGTATGGGCTGGGGCAGGCCTATTATCTCGGTGGCCGCTATCGCGACTCCGAAACGATGCTGGCGCGCGCGTGTACGCAGTTGATGGGACCGGCGCCCCGAGCGCCGATCGGCACCACCACCAGATACATGCTGCTGATGTGCTGCATGATGAAGGCGATCGCGCATACGACGCTGGGCGAATTCGAGATCGCCGGTGAATTTCAGCGACGGGCCGACGAGATTGCCGACGAGAGCGGCCGGCCGTTCGATCGCGCCGCCGCGGCCTATAGCGGCGGCGGGCTGATCCTGGCGCGCGGCGATCCCGCCGCCGCAGCCATCCTGCTCGATGATGCATTCGCACTCGCGCGGGAGCACGACATGCGTATCTTCATTCCGGTGATCGGGTGTCAGCGCGGCATGGCCTATCTCGACCAGGGCCGTATCGATGCGGCGTCGGCAATTCTGACGGAAGCGCGCGAGGCCGCGCGGGCAGTGGGCTACACGTCGTCCGTTGTCCGGACCTCGACTCATTTGGCGGCTGCTCTGGCGCAGGCGGGACATTCCCCCGATGCCCTGCAAATGGTCCGCGACGCACGCAACACGGCCCGGCAGCAGGGGTTTCGCGGATTGGAGGCCGAGGCGCTGTATTACGAAGCCGTGATCACGCCCGCGACACATGAGGACGAGCGGTCAGCGGTCGTGCGCAGCTTGCAGGCCTGCATCGCGATCGCGACCGAGTGCGAGGCCAAGCCATTGCGCGCCAGGGCCGAAGCGCTGCTGGACCGGATGCTGGCCGCGACGCGAATTTAGTCAGGCCGGCCTTGTGTGGCGTTGCACGGCACACATCACACTTCGTTTTTCGGGACGTACTTGCCCGCGACGCATTTGTAGCCTTGCAAGCGCCAATCGTGATACGGCCCCTTGGCGAGCCAGTCGGCGATGCCGATCTGCGCATTCACTGCGCAGGCGTTCATGGTGATGCCGGATTGATCACTGTTGGTGACGACCTTTTCCATGCAGAGTTGAGCATTGCAGAGGATAGCGACGAGCGTGACGAGCATGTTAGCCTTTGATCGGTGTGATAAACGCGGTTGAACGCGATGTCTGAACCGACTCATGCAGGGTTCATGCCACTATCAGGGTCCAGCGGCACCGCGGTGCGCAACACCGGGAGACTACGGCCGGTGACCCGATCGCCACACCGCGCGGTGCGTAGCCGCACGCCCGCAGATACGCTATAGTGCATGCCCAACTACGACGCGAGATCGGAGCGAGATAGAAACGTTGCGCGGTCGGGGGCTGCATCGATGATGACGTTACCTGAATTGGCGGCAGGAGCTTTGGAGAAGTTTCTCGCCACCTGGGTCAGCCGCACGTTCGGAGCATCGCAGGCCCGCTTCGGCGAGCTGCTGCCTGCCGCGGCCCGCATCGCGCTGGAATGCATCGGCAACAGCGATGCGCTCTACCACAATGTCGAGCACACGATGCTGGTGACGCTTGCCGGCCACGACATCATCCGCGGCCGCGCACTGCACAGCCACGTCACCGCCGAGGACTACACGCATACGATCATCGCCTGCCTCTGCCACGACATCGGCTATGTCCGCGGCCTGCTGAAAGGCGACGGCCCGGACGGCTACGTCATCGATGCCAACGGCAAGAAGGTGGTGTTGCCGCGCGGCTCGTCGGATGCGGGCCTGATGCCCTATCATGTCGACCGCTCCAAGCTCTATGTGCTCGACCGGCTCGAAGCCGTGCTGCCGCTCGACCGCGAGCGCGTCGCGCGCAACATCGAGGGCACGCGGTTTCCGGCGCTGGAAGGCCAGCAATATGACGACGAGGCCGCGATCGTGCGCGCTGCCGATTTCATCGGGCAGCTCGGCGATCCCAACTACATCCGCAAGGCCAACGCGCTCTATCACGAGTTCGAGGAGGTCGGCATCAACCGCCAGCTCGGCTATGAATCGCCGGCCGACATCGTCGATCGCTATCCCCAGTTCTACTGGAACATGGTGTCGCCGCACATCCAGGGCGCGATCACCTGCCTCAACATGACGGCCAGCGGCCGGCAGTGGATCGCAAACCTCTACAGCAACGTCTTCCGCGCCGAGCGCGAGGTCACGCTGTCCGGCCCGCAAATCTGACGCGACTGCCGAGCTCCGCGGCCATTTGGCGCGGATTTCAGCCTCGTTTCCTGCTCGATTCGCGCAGCACCCCTGTTTAAGGCCGCTTCGCAGGTTGCAGAGTTCTTGCAAATCGGCGACCTTGAGCCATGGCCTTTCCTCGCGACCGTCGTCTCGATCGATCCAGCATGACATCCTGCTTCGCGCGGCTGATCGCGATCGCACTCGGCTATGCGCCCGTGTCGGCAATGGCGGCAGGCCCGGTCTATGACGTCGACCTGTACGCCCTGATGTCCGGCACCTGCCGCAACGTCACCATCGCCGGCCAAAGCTACACCTGCAAGGCGGTCGCCTATTTCCACACCCAGCGCGGCCGTTCCGAATTCACGGTCGTGCTCGACGATCCCGCCGACACGAGCCACATCGTCTCGTTCTCCGGCGAGAGCAGCGAGCGGAAAGAGGACAATCTGTTCGAGCTGTCGGTCGACCGCATGCTGCTCAAGTCCAAGGACCGCCCGCGGGTCGACGGCCTGCCGGCGCCGCTGGTCGAGATGTCGACGGGCTCGTGCCGGCAAGTCGGCAGCTTCGTGACGCGGCAGGTCTCCAGCGTCACCTGCGCCGCCACCGACCGCAACGGCAAGAAGTACGAGCTCGCATTCGAGTCGGATGGCTCGCCGATGACGCTGCGCCGGCTGCGGCAGACCTCGCTGCCGAGCGAGCGGCAGCGCGCGCGCCTGGTCGCGCAGGTCGAGTGCCGCCTCAAGGCCCGCGCCGCGCAGGTCCTGCCGCGCGACACCGCCGCCTTCATCATTCGCTGCCTTGGTGAGGACGACGACAAGCCGGCGGACGACCAGAAATAGCCGCGCGCCACCGCGGTCGAGACCACCAGGGAGAATCCGATGCGCCTGAGACTCTATGCGATTGCCGCCCTTGGTGCCGCTCTTGGTACTGTTTTTGGCGTCTGTGTCGCCGGGCCCGCCGCGGCGCAGGCCTACGATCCGAACTATCCGGTGTGCATGCACGTCTATGGCGGCCGGCTGACGGCCGACTACATCGATTGCAGTTTCACGTCGCTGCCGCAGTGCCAGGCGACGGCTTCGGGACGATCGGCGATGTGCTCGGAAAATCCATTCTACGCGCCGGCAGCCGCGCCCAAACGTCGCCTGCGCAAAGGCCGCCATCCCGTTCAGTGACGTGGAGACGAACGACGGCGGTCAGACCGGCGTGCGCAACGCATCGTAGCTGAATAGCCAGTCGTACCGCTCGCGCACCCGCTCGGGCTGCCATTCGCGCGAGACATAGGCATCGGCGCCCTCGGCATCGGCGAGCGCCGGATTGTGGAAGCGCTTGGCATTCTCCGCCGACTTCACCACGATCGCATTGGTTCGTTCGAGCCGCGCCGCCTGATAGCGTGGCAAGGCCTCACCCGGCGCAAAGCGGTCCAGGCAGCGCGCCAGCACCATGCCGTCCTCGATCGCCATGTTGGCACCCTGCGCCAGGAACGGCAGGGTCGGGTGCGCGGCGTCGCCGAGAAGGCAGGCGCGTCCCGCCACGAAGCGATCGAGCGGATCGCGTCCCAACAGGGCCCATTTGTAGGGCACATCGAGGCTGTCGATGATGCCGTGGATTTCGGGATTCCACCCCGCGAACGAGCGGCCACAGGCCTCGCGCGTGCCGCGTTCGGTCCAGGATTCCACGGGCCAGTTCTCGCCCTCGAAAATGCCGACGAAGTTCAATAACTCGCCGCCGCGGACCGGATAGGTGATGACATGGCCGCCGGGGCCAACCCAATTGGTGCCGACGTCGCGCTGCTGGCTCGCGGGCAGCCGCGCCATCGGCACGAGGCCGCGCCAGGCCGCCACACCGGCAAAGAAGGGTTTGGTGTCGCCGCCGACCTGCCGGCGGATTTCGGAATGCACGCCGTCGGCGCCGACCACGACGTCGCCGCGATGCCGCGCACCGTCGGCAAGCCGCAGCCAGATGCCGTCACCGTCCTCGTCGAAGCCGGTGCAGCGGCTGCCGAGATGCAGGTGGCCCGGCGCCCGCGCGTTGAAGGCATCGACCAGCACACGGTGGAAGTCGCCACGATGCACCATCCAGTATGGCGCGCCATAAAGCGTGCGTGAGGAGGCGCCGAGGTCGAACAGCTTCCAGGTCCGCCCGGTGCTGAACAGCCGGATCTCCTTGCCCGAGGGCTCGCAGGCAATGGCCTGCATCTGCGCTTCCAGACCGAGTGCGATCAGCACGCGGGTGCCGTTGGCGCTGAGCTGCACGCCGGCGCCGAGCTCGCGCAGCTCGGACGCCTGCTCGAAAATCTCGACCTCGATCCCGCGCTGGTGCAGCGCCAATCCCGCGACCAGCCCGCCGATGCCGGCGCCGGCAATCAGGACCTTCGGTTTCCGTTGTCCACTCACGCGACGCTCCGCTACCGGCGTGTGATCAGGAAGTCGTCGGTGAATTCGCCGCGCGACACCTTGACGGGGATTTCGCCCTCGCTGCCGATCTCGACGATCTCCGAGCCGGACTTGTTATGGTCCGGCGTCAGCAGCTCGATGCGTTCGGCGATCCGTTGCGCCTGCCAGGCGGTCAGCTTCCAGGCAAAGCGGCCGCCGAGATCGCGCATGCCGAATTCGCCGTCCGCCGGCGCCAGAACCAGCTCGTTGCGCGAGATCGCGCCAGGAATCCGCTCCGCCACCGCGATCGCCTGCGGGTTCTCGGCAAAGCGCCGCAGCAGCCTTGCCAGATCGGCGAGATCCGCGGCTTCGCCGAGAAACAAAAACAGCGGATGGAAATCGCTCGGCATGTATTCAAATCGCAGCATGATCGATTCCGGATCTATTCGCTCAACACCTTGACGACGTCCTGGGCATGGCACAGCTCGACCAGGCCGACGTCGCCGGGCCGGGCAGGGACCTCCAGATAGCGCACCTGCAGCCACTGCCCGTCGTCCATGTTTTCCACCACCTCGGCGACGACGCCTTCCTGCAGTTTCAGGCGCGTCCCCACCTTGATCGCCGTCACGTCAATCATTGCCAGCCTCAGCCTCGTTCAGAAAAACGTGGTGAGATTCTTGGCCAGCAGGATGTTCTGTTCAAGCAGTATCTCGCGTTTCGCAATCCGCCAGCCGCTGTCCGTCAGGCGAAGCGTGTCGTTGCGGCGGCCGACGAATGTGTAGGTCTCGTACTCGACGCGGTTCTGATAGACCAGGAAGCGGCTGGTGACGTCGAGTTCGCGCAGCCCGTCGAGCTCCGGCCGCACGGCCTTGATCTGCACATTGCTGACCATGTGGGTGATGCGCGACAGCGGCTCTTCGGCGTAATGCACGCCGGTCAGGATCTGCTCGACGCGTTTGGTCAATGTCCACTTGTCCTCATCGAACCAGCTGATGCCTTCGCCGCGCTTGGTGTTTTCACGCGCCGCCTGCTGGCCGAACTTCACGTTGCGCCGGATCGGCATGAAATAGCTGATATCCTCGGCCAGCAGCTCGAGCCAGTCGCGATAGCGCCGCTCATCGAGCAGGTCCGCCTCGTGATAGTAGAAGTCCTCGACGTCGGCCTTGAGCCGGTAGTAGGCGGCGGATCGTTCGATTGCCGCGTTCGCTGTCGCCGGCTGATCCTGAACGGTCGCAGGAACTGTCGCAGTCATGGGCGTCTCCTCATCAGCGCATCATCAAGCCGCAGGTTTCGGCGGAATCGGCCCGCCCTGCTGGGCAAAGCAGCCGACGTCGATCACGGTGCCGGACAGCGTTTCCGCCTCCGGCGACAGCAGGAACGCCACGACATTGGCGATGTCGTCGCCGCCGGCGGCACGGCCGGCCGCGGTGCCCGGCGCGCCCTTACCGAAACGTGCGGCGTCGCCGCCGACGCGGCCGAGGCTCATGCCGCTGACGATGCCGCCGCCGCCGGGGATCACGGTGTTGACGCGGATGCGCTGGTGGAAGAAGTCGTAGGCCATCGCCGCGCCGAGCGCGATCACGCCGCCCTTGCTGGCGCTGTAGACCGCCATGTTCGGCTTGCCCCAGCCGGCGCCGGAGCCGATGTTGACGATCGAGCCGCCGCCCTGCGCGATCATGTGCGGGATCGCGGCGCGGCTGGTCAGGTACGGTCCCTTCAGATTGACCGCGACGATGCGATCGAACAACGCCTCGTCGGTGTCGAGCACGGTGCCGAGCGGGCCGATCGCGGCGTTGTTGACGACGCCGTCGATGCGGCCGAAGCGCGCCAGCGCCCGCTCGACCACGCGGGCGACGTCGGCCGCCTGCGAGACGTCAGCTTCCATCAGCTCGGCGGACAGCGCCTCGCGATCGAGCTCGTCGCGGAGGGCGGGAATGGCATTCTGCGCCGTGCTGGACACCTGCGGTGCCTCGAGGCCGAACGCCACCACGGCGTGGCCGCGCCGCGCCAGACCGAGCGTGATCGCGCGGCCGATGCCGAAGGTGCCCCCGGAGACGAGGACGGTTTTCCCCGCGGCGGTCATTCTGCGGCCTGCCGGTTGCGCGCGGATGCGCCAAGCAGCTCGTGCCAGTCGCCGCCCTGCATGTAGCTGGTCCAGCGGCGGTAGAAGCCGCGGGCGATCTGCTCGGTGACTTGGGTGGACACCTCGCCGCCGAGCGGATGATCGGTGACGTAGGCGCCCATCGACTGCTGATAGTTGAAGGGGTAGCGCCGCGCGATCGTGCCGGTGCTGGCCGCGGTCGCATAGAGCCAGTTCTCCATGTCGTCCTGCTCGGTCATACCGGCCGGGCCGGAATAGCGCATGTAGTAGCGGCGCAGATATTCCTTGGCCTCCTTCGGCGCGTCCTTGTCGACCAGGAAGAAGCGCCAGCCCTCGGTCGAGGTCGGGCTGTGCGGATGCCAGGCGCACAATCCGCGTGGTTGGCGCCCGTGATAGGAGGTGTTGGGGAAGATCGTTCCGACGAAGGGCAACAGCCGCGCCTGTTCGCCGAGCCGCCGCTTGCGCTCCTCGAAGCAGTGCCGGAAGTATTGTTCCAGGATCGGATTGTCGAGGAAGGACTCGATGTAGTCGTTGGCCTCGGGCTGGATCGCGCTGTGCACGCCGTGGCCTTCCGGAAAGCTGATCCAGACGTGCTGCGCCTTCTCCAGCTCGTCGTCGCGGCGGCCCTTCTTGCCGGCGGCCGCGCTCGGCCCGATGCCGATCAGGTCGACCGAGCGGTGGCTCGGATTGTGATAGGTGTCGCCGAGGAAATTCTCGGCGGCGAATTTCCAGTTGGCGGGGAACACCCATTTGTGCACGCCGATCACCTCGGAGCCGCCCTCGCGGCCGTCGCGGCAATCGAGCGCCTGGTCGAGATGGATCTTGGCGTCGCCGAGATAGGTGATGAAGTCGGGCGCATCCTTGTCCCAGGTCGCCCAGATCGAGCCCTTGTAGTTGCAGAGCTTGGCCACTGCGACCAGCGAATTGGCGTCGCGATCGAGCACGCCGTCGTAGAGCGTCCGGTGCAGCGGCACGCCCTGCAGCTTGCCGTCAGTCGTGTAGGTCCAGCTGTGATAGGGGCAGGTGAACAGCGAGGTGTTGCCCTGCTCGTAGCGGCATACTTTCATTCCGCGGTGCCGGCACGAATTGAGGAAGACGTGGATCTCGCTTTTCTTGTCGCGGCAGAGGATGACGGATTCCTCGCCCATCCGCGACGTATAGAAATCGCCGGGATTGGGCACTAGGCTCTCATGGCCGACCAGCAGCCAGGCGCGGGTAAACACCCTGTCCAGCTCCTGCCGGTAGATGTCGGCATCGACGAAAATCTCGCGGCTGATGAAGCCACTCTTGACGTCAATGAGCTGGTCGAAATCGTTGCGAAGCGGCATGGTTTGCTCCTCGTCTGCTTGGCGCGAACATGCGTCGCGGCGAATGGCGTTGATTCCTAATTGGTGAGCTTGCAGCCGCCCGTGCCTTCGGGACGGAACGCCTTGTCGCCGGGAATGACCGATATCTTCTGGTAGTAGTCCCAGGGATATTTGCTCTCGTCCGGCTTCTTCACGCGGTACAGCGAGAGGTCGTAGACGACGCGGCCGTCGTTGCGGATGTGCGCGGGACGGCCGAAGAAATCGACCGGCAGCTTGCGCATCTCGGCGTTGACCGCCTTGGCCTCGTCGCTGCCACCCGCTTCGACCGCCTTCAGGTAATGGCGCACGGCCGCGTAGGTCGCCGCCTGCAATTTGGTCGGCTCGCGCTTCTCGACCGCGAAGAAGCGCTTTGCAAAAGCGCGGCTGGCCTCGTCGTCGTCCCAATAGTATTGCGCGGCGATGTACATGCCCTGCGCGTCCCTGAGCCCGATCGAATGCACGTCGGAGATGAAGGTCAGCATGCCGACGATGGTCTGGCCGCCCTGTTGCAGGCCGAATTCGTGGGTCTGCTTCACCGCGTTGACGGTGTCGGCGCCGGTGCCGGCCAGCGCCACCACCTTGGCGCCGGAGCTTTGCGCGGCGAGCAGGAAGGACGAGAAGTCCGTCGTGTTGAAGGGATAGCGCACCACGCCGAGCACCTTGCCGCCGGCATCGGTGACGGCGCGCGAGGCATCCTTCACCATCGCCGTGCCGAACGAATAGTCGACCGCGACAAAGAACCATTGCTTGCCGACGCGCTGGCTCAGCTCGCCGACCAGGCCGGCCGACAGCGCATAGGTGTCGTCGGCCCAATGCGTGATCACGGGCGAGCATTTGTCGCCGGTCAGATCCGATGTTGCCGCGCCCGAGACCAGTGCGGTCCGGTTGCTTTGGGTCGCGAGCCCGGCGACCGCAAGCCCGACCGAGCTGACCGCAAGATCGGTCACCGCGTCGACGTGATCGATATCGAACCATTGCCGCGCGATTCCGACGGCGATGTCCGGCTTGTTCTGATGATCCGCCGACAGGATCTCGATCGGCTTGCCCAGCACCTGATTATGAAAATCCTCGGCCGCAAGCTTTGCCGCCGTCACCGAGCCCGGCCCGCCGAGATCGCGGCCGCTGCCATAATCGCCCAACACCGCGATCCGCACCGCGCCGTCCGAGATGCCGGAGCCGTCGGGCGCGGCATCGGCCAGCGAGGTCGAGAGCATCAACGCGGCGAACGCGGCAAGCGTGCAGGCCATGTGCCGTCTGTGCGGATCAGCTGTCTGAAGCAATTCCAATCCTCCCTGCTTCTTCCGTGTGTCCATCTGATGGACATCATTCTCATATTTAGATATAGTACCCATGCGGATCGGCCGGTCAAGCGCGCTCGACGCAGTGCGCCCTGCCGAAATCGCCGAGGTGATCGATGGCCAAGAAACCCAAGCTCCAACCTAAAGCCGAACCCAAACCGGAGATCGGAACGCAGGATGGCGAGCAGGGCGCATCAGGCGTGCGCGCGGTCGACCGCGCGATCGCGATCCTGCAATGCTTCACGCCGGAGCAGCCGGCGATGAGCGTGATCGAGATCCAGAAGCGCGTCGGGCTGAGCCGGCCGACGCTCTACCGTCTGCTGCAGACGTTGGCGCAGCGCGACCTCATCGAGGCCGAAGGCGAGCCGCAACGCTTCCGCCTTGCCCACGGCGTGATGAAGCTGTCGCATGTCTGGCTGAGGGGGCTCGACATCGTCACGACGGCGCGCCCGATCGTCGAAGGCCTGCGCGAGGCGACCGGCGAGACCGCCGCGCTGTTTCGCATGCAGGAGGATCGCGGCATCTGCATCCTCGAATGCGAGAGCCGTCACGTGCTTTCGATCAGCCGCGGCGTCGGCGACAGTTCGAGCCTGACCAGGGGCTCGACCGGCAAGGCGATGCTGGCCTTCGCGGACCCGGTGCGGCAGGGCGCGCTGCTTGCCACCATTCCGAAGAGCGCCGATCGTGCGCGGCTGGAGGAAGCGCTGGCATTTGCCCGGCGCCACGGCTATGCGACGAGCCAAAGCGAGATATTCGCGGGTACGGTCGCGGTCTCCGCGCCCTGCTTCGATCATCGCGGCAGCGTCGCCGGCTCGGTCGGCGTTTACGGGCCAAGCGCGCGCATCGACGAGCGCAAGCTGCACGACTATTCGAAGCTGGTGCGGGAGGCTGGCCGGCAGATTTCGGTGCTGCTGGGATTTCACGAAAGCGAGCACGCCGCGGCGAAACGCGGACGTCCGGATTGACGCGATCTGCGCTACAACCGTCCCGTGACGCTGTCGCCACGTCGTGAAAGAACAGCGAAGGAACAGGAGGCCGCCATGCCGTATCTCGTCGCCGCCGATCATCCGACCGAGAGCGCCGGCCGCAGGTTTCGCGCGCTGCTGCGCGAGCCGGGCATCTTGCAGCTGCCGGGCACCCATAACGGCATGGCCGCGCTGCAGGCCAGGGCCGCCGGCTTCAAGGGACTTTATCTGTCGGGCGCGGCGATGACCGCCTCGATGGGCCTGCCCGACCTCGGCGTCATCACGGTCGACGAGGTCGCGTTCTTCGTGCGCCAGATCGTGCGCGCGTCGGGGTTGCCGCTACTGGTCGACGGTGACACCGGCTATGGCGAGGCGCTGAACGTGATGCACATGGTGCGCGTGTTCGAGGAGGCCGGCGCGGGCGCGGTGCATCTGGAGGACCAATTGCTGCCGAAGAAGTGTGGCCACCTCAACGACAAGAAGCTCGCCGATGCCAACGACATGGCGGCCAAGGTCCACGCCGCGGCGAAAGCGCGCCGCGACCTCGTCGTGATCGCGCGCACCGATGCGGCCGCCAGCGAAGGCCTCGACGGTGCGGTGGCCCGCGCGAAGCTCTACATGGAGGCCGGCGCAGATGCGATCTTCCCCGAGGCGCTCAACACCGCCGAGATGTTTCGCGCCTTCGCCGATCGGATGCCTGATGTGCCGCTGCTCGCCAACATGACCGAGTTCGGCAAAACGCCGTTCTTCACGGCCGCGGAATTCGAGGCGATGGGCTATGCGATGGTGATCTGGCCGGTGTCGGCGCTGCGGGTCGCCAACAAGGCGCAGGAGCAGCTCTACGCCGCGATCAAGCGCGACGGCGGCACCCACAAGATGGTCGGGCAGATGCAGACCCGCGCCGAGCTCTACGCGACCATCGGGCTGCACGACTACGAGGCGCTGGACGCCTCGATCGTCGAGACGGTCATCCCCGAAGGCATGCCGCAGCGCTGAGGCAACTCTACGCCGGCGCGCCCATCGCATAGGGCTTCAGCACGGCGTAGAGCATGTCGTGCGTCGGCGTCGGAACGCCGAGCTTGCGGCCGAGCTCGACCACCTTGCCGTTCAGCCAGGGCAGTTCGAGCCGGTTGCCGCGTTCGAGGTCGAGCGCCATCGAGGCTTTCATCGCCGGCGGCGCGTGGCCGATGAGATCGAGCACCTTGGTCAGCGCGTCCGGCGGCAGCTTGACGCCGCCGGCCTGGGCGACCGCGATGGTCTCCTGGCAGGCCGCGACGAAGAACGGGCGCAGGTCGGGATCGTCGCGCAGTTTGCCGATCGGCTGCCTCGTGACGGCGGTCATGCCGGCATTGGTGGCGAGCAGCACGAACTTCATCCAGAGCTCGGTGTTGATCTGCTCGCTCAAGGTCGCATCGAAGCCGGCCTTCAGGCAGAGCTCCAGCAACGCCTTGCCGCGCGGCGTGATGCTGCCGTCGAGCTCGCCGAAGATCATGCGCATGAAGGTGCCGACCTGGTTGATCACGCCGGGCTTGATGATCGAGGCGGAGATTTGCGCCACGCCGCCCATCACGGCGTTGCGTCCGAGGATCGGGAGCAGCCGCTCCGGGGCGTCGATGCCGTTCTGTAGCGGGATCACGGCGGTGCCGGGGCCGACCATCGGCTTGATGTGCTCGCCCGCGCTCTCGACATCCCACAGCTTGACGCAGAACAGCACGACATCGACCGGGCCGACGCTGGCCGGATCGTCCGTCGCCCGGGTCGGCACCAGATGGGTCTCGCCGCGGCCGCCCTGGACTTTCAGTCCCTCACTCTGCATCGCCGCGAGATGCTTGCCGCGCGCGATGAAGGTGACGTCGGCTCCGGCATGCGCCAGCGCCGCGCCAAATCCACCGCCGACGCCGCCGGCGCCTACCACTGCAATCCGCATGATCCGTCTCCTTGTCCGCCGTGCGTACCCTCGACGATATCGGATCAATTCTCAACCCGGCTCCGCTGAAAACCGCGTGAGCGCGCTTCGGTGGCGGCGCCTTGCGCCATCTTGCTGCGTTGAACTTGCCCGCCCGAACCGCTAAGCCATCCCGCAAGGTTCGGAGGCAGGCGGGGTGGAGATGACAGAGCCGACGGCGGTCGCGCTTGATAACGCGACGGTGGCGTTTCGGCTGGCGGGTGGACGGGTCTATACCGCGGTCGAGCAGGCAAATCTTGCGGTCGCCCACGGCGAGTTCGTCGCCATCGTCGGACCGACCGGCTGCGGAAAGTCGACGCTGCTGAACGTCGCGGCCGGCCTGCTGCGGCCGGCGGCGGGCACGGCGCGGATCTTCGACAAGCCGCTCGCCGGCCTGAACCGCGACGCCGGCTATCTGTTTCAGGCCGATGCGCTGTTCCCGTGGAAGACCGCGATCGACAATGTTGCCCTCGGGCTCGAGATTCGCGGCACGCCGCGGGCCGAGGCGCTGCAACGCGCGCAAACATGGCTGGGCTCGGTCGGGCTCGGCGCCTTTGCGGGGCGTTATCCGCACATGCTCTCCGGCGGCCAGCGCAAGCGCGTCGCGCTGGCGCAGGTCCTGATCCGCGATCCGAAGATCCTGCTGATGGACGAGCCGTTCGGCCCGCTCGACGCGCAGACCCGGCAGATCATGGGCAATTTGCTGCTGGAGTTGTGGAGCGCCGATCGCAAGGCGGTGCTGTTCGTCACCCACGACCTCGAGGAGGCGATCGCGCTCGCCGACCGCGTCGTGATCATGTCGGCCGGACCATCGGCGCGCATCATCGGCGACTGGCGCATCACGCTGCCGCGGCCGCGCGATATTTCCGAGGTGCGCATGGAGAAGGATTTCCATGCCCTGCACCGCGCGATCTGGAGCGTGCTGAAGGACGAGGTGATGAAGGGCTATGCGCAGTCGGCGCAGGCGGGGGCGGCCTGATGTCGCGCGCCACGTTGCTCGCTCTGCAGGTGCTGGTCGCCGCGGTCACGCTGGCGCTCTGGCAGTTCTTCGCCAGCGTGCCGGTGTTCGGCAAGATCGTGTTGCCGCCGTTCTTCTTCTCCAATCCCGTCGACGTGTTCAGCCAGATCGTCAAATGGTTCTCGACGGGCGTGATCTGGCGCCACCTTGCGATCACGCTGTGGGAATCGATCCTGGCGTTCGCGATCGGATCGGCCGGCGGCATCGTCGTCGGCTTCTGGTTCGCGCGGCAGCCGCGGGTCGCCGCGATATTCGATCCCTATGTCAAGATGGCCAACGCGCTGCCGCGCGTCGTGCTGGCGCCGATCTTCGCGCTGTGGTTCGGGCTCGGCATCTGGTCCAAGGTCGCGCTCGGCGTGACGCTGGTGTTCTTCATCGTGTTCTTCAACGTGTATCAGGGCGTCAAGGAAGTGCCGACCACGGTGCTCGACAATGGCCGCATGCTCGGCATGAGCGAGCGGCAATTGATGCGGCACGTCTATTGGCCGTCGGCACTGTCCTGGATGTTCTCCTCGCTGCACACCTCGGTCGGCTTCGCGGTGGTCGGCGCCGTGGTCGGCGAATATCTCGGCTCGGCGGCCGGCCTCGGCTATCTGATCCAGCAGGCCGAAGGCGTGTTCGACGTCGCCGGCGTGTTCGCCGGCATGTTCGTGCTGTCGGCCTTCGTCATCCTGATCGACATGGCGGTGACCATGGTGGAGAAGCGGCTGCTGGTGTGGCGCCCGACCGTGGCGCAGCGCGACTAACCGCTTTGCAATCAAAGAGGCCACCAACGGAGGCGGCCTCTACGCATTCCGAACGCGAAACCGTCAGGTCTTGTATCCCTGGCTGTGGCACCACCACGAAATGCCGTTGGTATCGTGGCCAAGCTTGAGCAGCGATTCCCTGCATTCGTTGAAGTTGTGGAAAAGCTTGACGCCGTCTGGCCAGCAGACCACCGGCGTTGGATTGGGCCAGCTACTGGAGACGGAGCAGGGTGTTCGCGAGGATGCCTGCTTGGCGGGTGCGGGTTTGTTCTCGGCAGTTGCGGGGGCAATCGACAAGATCGCGACAGCTAGGCCCGCGAGGAGTGACGAGGCTCTCATGGCTATCTTCTCCCATCCACCGTTCGGTTGGTGGTGGGTCATTTTACCATAGGTCGTGTCAACGGGGCGATTCGATTCGCGTTTCGCTTTGTGAAAGCCGCTGACGGTCATGTTCGTTCGTCTGCCGCGTGCGGTGGTCTGCCACGCCCCCGGCAACGCGAGCCATCGCCGTTTGCACCACTCACCGATGCGGCGGCTTCGTCGTGACGAGCCAGTCATTTCGTTTCAAGCGACACAGCGCCTGTCGCCCGGCGCGCGCCGGTCACGCACGCTCGCGTTCCGCCTTCGCCGCGATCAGCTCGCGGATCCTGTCCACGACCGCCGGCTCGATGGGATTGTAGACCACCATGCCGAGATCGGGCCGGCCGTCGACTGCGAACGCCGAATACTCGAACGCGATCGGGCCGAGCAGCGGATGCCGCAGCTGCTTGACGCCCTCGCCATGGCCGCGCACGTCATTGTCGCGCCACAGCGCTGCGAATTCGGGGCTGAGCCGGCACAGCTCGTCGACAAACGGCTGCACCGCCGCGGCGGCGCCGGCGCGCGCCGCATCCACCCTGAACGCGCCGACCACGAAGCGGGCCACGCTTTCCCAATTGTGCTGCGCGGCGCGAACGCGCGGGTCGAGGAACATGAAGCGCAGCACGTTGCGCTCGCGCGGCGGCAGCGATCCGTAATCCGTCAGCATCACGGTCGCCGCCCGGTTCCAGGCCACGACGTCCCATGTTGCGGTCCTGACGACGGCGGGCAGCGGCTCCAGCGCATCAAGTACGCGTTGCAGTCGCGGCGTCACGCCTTCGCTTCGCCGATAGCGCACTTCCGGCGTGCGGCCGAGGCCGAGCAGGAACAGATGCTCGCGCTCGACATCGGTCAGCATCAGCGCCCGCGCGATGCGGTCGAGCACGTCGGCCGACGGCGCGCCGCCGCGGCCCTGCTCGAGCCAGGTGTACCAGGTCGGGCTGATATTGGCGCGCTGCGCCACCTCCTCGCGCCGCAATCCCGGCGTGCGTCGCCGCTCCGCAGCGAAGCCGAACACGGCTGGATCGAGCTTGCTGCGACGGTCCTTCAGATAGGCGCCGAGCCGGTTCTCATGCGCAGGATGCTCGTTCATGCTGTTAGTCATTATACCATGATAAGATCACTACTTTAACAGGATAGCTCGGTAGCCCAGATTTGTCTCCAGCGAAACTGGAGACTTGCTGATGCGTGTGTTCGTCACTGGAGCCACCGGCTGGGTCGGTTCGGCCGTCACGAAGGAATTGATCGCCGCCGGCCATCAGGTGCTCGGCATGACGCGATCGGACGCCGGCGCGCAGGCGTTGGCCGCCGCCGGCGCCGAGGTCCATTACGGAACGCTCGAGGACCTCGATAGCCTGAAGAGCGGCGCGGAACGCGCGGACGCGGTGATCCACTGCGCCTTCAACCACGACTTCTCGAAATTCGCCGCGAACTGCGCGGACGATCGGCGCGCCATCGAGACGTTCGGTGCCGTGCTCGAAGGCTCGACGCGCCCGCTGATCACGACGTCGGGCGTCGCGCGGGTCGCACAGGGCCGCGTCGCGACCGAAGCGGATCCGCCGATTCCGGTATCGGACGCCTATCCGCGTGCGTCCGAGGCGACGACCACGGCGCTGGTGGCGCGCGGGGTGCGCGCGGCCGTGGTGCGGCTGCCGCCCTCGGTGCATGGCCATGGCGACCACGGCTTCGTGCCGCGCCTCGTCGCCATCGCGCGCGAGAAGGGCGCCTCCGCCTATATCGGCGAAGGGCTCAACCGCTGGCCGGGCGTGCACCGGCTCGATGCCGCACGCGTCTATCGTCTCGCGCTCGAGCGCGGCGTCGAGGGCGGCCCGTTCCATGCCGTCGCCGACGAAGGCGTGGCGTTCAAGGACATCGCGGAGGTGATCGCGCGCCGGCTCGACGTGCCGCTGGTCTCGAAGACCCCGGAAGAAGCCGCCGAGCATTTCGGCTGGTTCGGCAGGTTCGTGAGCTTCGACGTGCCGACCTCGAGCGCGCAAACCCGCGCGCAGCTCGGCTGGCAGCCCGAGCAGCCCGGTCTGATCGCCGACATCGATCACCCCGCTTATTTCGCGCAGTAGGGAGCACAGGCCATGCGAGATGCAACCATGTCGCTCGACAGCAAGCGTGTCGTCGTGATCGGGGGATCGTCGGGGATCGGCTTCGCCGTCGCTACGCTCGCGCAGGCGCAGGGCGCGGAGGTGGTGATCGCCTCCAGCAAGGCGGCCAATGTCGATGCCGCGGTCGCGCGGCTGCCGGGATCTTCCGGCCTCACCGTCGACCTGCGCGACGAAGCCCATGTGTCGCGCTTCTTCGATCGGGTCGGCGGCTTCGATCACCTCGCGATCACGGCTGGTGACTGGGACGCCCCGAGGCTCGCCGCGACGCGCGATATCGATCTCGCCGCCGCGCGCGAGGGCCTTGCGCTGCGCTTCTGGGGTGCGCTCGCGGCGGTCAAGCACGGCAGCCGCACCATCGCGCCTGATGGTTCGATCACGCTGACCGGCGGCTTGCTCACGCATCGGCCGAGAAAGAACATGCCGTTCGTGACCGCAGCCGGTGCAGCGATGGAGGGCCTGGCGCGCGGCCTCGCCGTCGATCTCGCGCCGCTGCGTGTCAATGCGGTGTGTCCGGGACTCATTCTCACCGAGCCGGTCAAGCGGATGCCGGAGGAGATGGTGCGCGGCTATGTGGCGGGTTTGCCGTTGCCGCGCGCCGCATTGCCGGGCGAAGCCGCCACCGCCTATGTCTATCTGATGCTGAACAGCTACGTCACCGGGCAGGTCCTTCCCGTCGACGGCGGTGGCCTGCTGGTGTGATCGCTGGCGATGCGGACCCAAATCGCCTACAAGCGGATAACACCAAGCGGTACGCAAACTCGGCCGGGAATCAACTGTCGCTGCAATGACGCCATCACGTCTCCACCGCATTGTCGTCGTCGGCGCCGGCGCGGCAGGACTGATGACCGCCCGCGAGTTGGCGCAAGCCGGCAGGCAGGTGACCATCCTGGAGGCGCGCGCGAGATGCGGCGGGCGCATTCATCCGCTGCCGGCGTCCGAATTCGGCTATCCGGCGGAGGCTGGCGCCGAGTTCGTGCACGGCGCGGCGCCCGTCACCCGTGGCCTGCTGCGCGAGGCCGGACTTCGCTCGCGTCCGATCGAAGGCACGGCATGGACCGTCGCGCACGGAAAATTCGCCAGACGCGAGGTCGGGGTTCCCGATGAGGCCGCGCTGCACCGGGCCCTGAGCGAGCTTGAGAACGATCTCACTCTTGCTGACTTTCTGGCGCGCTATTTTTCCGAGCCGCGGTATGACGAGCTGCGCCGTTCGATCGAACGCATGGTCGAAGGCTACGATGCCGCCGATCCGAACAGGATCAGCGTGCTGGCGCTGCGCGACGAGTGGCTCGATGGCGGACGCAGCGAGCAGACCCGCCTGGCCGGCGGTTACGGAGGGCTGATCGATTTCCTCGCAAAGAGCTGCGGCGATCACGGCGTCGCCATCCACTGCAACGCAGCCGTCACCGCCGTCGAGACCGCCGACGGGACGATCCTGATCCGCTGCGCCGACGGCAGCGCGCATCCCTGCGATGGCGTCGTGCTGGCCGTGCCGATCCCGCTGCTGACGCAGATCGCGCTTCCCGCGGCAGAGCAGGCGCGCATGGCCGCCACCGCCGACATCGGCTTCGGCAATGTCATCAAGCTGCTGCTGCGCTTCCGGACCGGTTGGTGGCTGCGGCAGCCGCTCGCTCCCTCCGATCCGACCTTCCTGATATCGGATGCGCCGATCCCGGTCTGGTGGACGCAACTGCCCGACCCGCAGCCGGTGCTGACCGGCTGGTTCGGCGGTCCAAAGACATCGGGGATGGCAGGCCTCGACGAGCGGGAGTTGATCGAACTGGGGCTCGGCTCGCTGGCATCGATCTTCGATTTCGATGCGCGACGCCTGGCGGATGAGATGATCGCGGCACGGGCGATCGATTGGTCGCGCGACCCGTTTGCGCGCGGCGCCTATTCCTACGCCACGCCGCAAACCCGCGCCGCGCAATCGCGGCTTGCAACGCCTGCGGACGCTGCGATCTACGTCGCCGGCGAGGCGCTCTATAGCGGGCCGGACATGGGGACGGTCGAGGCCGCGCTGGACAACGGGCGCGCGACGGCGCGCAGGATCTTGCTTGGGTAGCGTGCAGGCCCGGAATTGTAGGGTGGGTGAGCGAAGCGTAACCCACCGATTTTCGCACGAAGAAGGTGGGTTACGTCTGCGGCTAACCCTCTACGCATTTGCTCAGAGCGGGAAGCACCGCATAAAGGCGGCAAACAGCTTGTCGTCGCTGTGGCTCACCAGCCCCGCGTCGATCGCGTCGGCAAGCGCGAGGTCGCGGTTGAGCACGCTCAACCACGCCTGGGTATCGGCCGCGATACGCAAGACTGCCTCACCCACGTGACGCCCCGGCACCACCTGGAGCTCCTTCCCCTTGATCACGACCGTCGCATCGAGCGTGCTCGCCCCGCTGAAGCTCAGATGCGTGACGAGATCCAATCCGCGCGCCCTGCCGCGCTGGAAGCCGAGCGAGAGCGAAAACAGATAGGCCTGGATGCTGCCGGTGTGGCGGCCGGAGGCGACGTGTTGCACCTTCTTGTGCGGAAAGCGCCGCGTCACCGTGTCTTCGGCATCGGTATCCGGGATCACATAGACGAACTCGTCCTTGTCGATCAGTGGCTGCACCACGTCGGAAAAGTGCGCGTCGCGATCGTGCAGGAACGGCCCGATCACGTCCTCGCCGGCCGGACAGGCCGAGATGCAATAGGCCGCCTTGTAGCCCGGCTTAAACGAAAGCGATTGCCAGACATTGAGCGTTTCGGTGCGGGGCACGCGAGCGCGATAATCCCTGGCGTCCCTGGAATCCGCGACCTTCTCGACCCATTGCGCGAAGTTGCCGAGGAAGTCGTGGTAATTGTGCGTGTGGCAGGACAGGAAATCGAAGCCGCCGTCCGGCTTGATCGCGCCGACCGGGCAGGCCGCGACGCACAGCTTGCACTCCAGGCAGGGATTGTACTCGATCGGATGGTCGTAGGCGTCGACCTCGCGTCCGAGCAGGATGGTGCCGAGCAGGACGAAGCTGCCGAATTTCGGATGGATGATGCTGCGGTGGATTCCCATCCGCCCCAGGCCCGCTTCCACCGCGATCGGCTTGTGCTGGACCATCATGATCCTGGGCAGGTCCATCTCCATCGGGAAGGCGGCGACTGAATTGCAGGACGGGATACCGTGCGTGTCCAGCGCGCGGACGATGGCGCGCGCGGTTTCGTTGACGTGATCGTAGGTGCCGTGGAATTCCTCGTTCGCGACCGATCGGGTCGGAGACCGCACCGGCTCCCGGTTCATGTGGCAGGCAATCGCGAGCAGGGCGCGGGTCTTGCCGTAGACCTTGCGGATATAGTCGCGCTGCGGCGCGATCGCCGCACGGTCGAACTCGATGATGCCGACGTCGTCGGCGCCGCAGTCGCGCGCGATCTGCTTGATGAATTCCGCGGAGATCGGGGCATCGTGAGCGGCTCGGCTGCTGCGGGCGCGTACGGCCCTTACCGTGGGGTGATCGTCCAAGCTCATGGCGCACCTTCAATTACATTACGATCATCATATTATTGACCGCGATCGTGCCCCGGGGCAAGTCAATTATAGGTCTGGTATCATGTAATGATGGAACCGGTTGCGAGAGCGCCGCGAATTGTAGGGTGGGCAAAGCGAAGCGTGCCCACCATTTTTGCACCGCCTTGTGAAGGTGGGCACGGCGCAAGAGCGCCTTTGCCCACCTTCACGGTTCGCAATGACGTAGGGAGAGTCCTGACTATCCTAATCCAGCAGCTTGGTATCGTCGGGCGCCTGCGGCGGCGTCTTGATCGCGATCGCCTTGATCGGGCGTCCGTTCGGCTTGGTGCCGCCATGCGACGTGCCCTTCGGGATCACGATCAAATCGCCGGGCTTCACCGAGATCTCCTTGTCGCCGAGCCAGACCGTGCCGGTGCCTTCCAGGATATACTGCATCTCGTTGGTGTTGGGGTGCATGTGCTTCGGCACATTGCCGTCCTGGATCGAGACGGTGGCGCCGTCGGCGGAGACGAACATCTTCGAGCGGAAGCCGATCTTGTTGGCGTCGCCGAGCTTGTCGCCCTCCATCTCGCCGGTGTGGATCACCTGCGCGGTGATGGTCTCGGCCGCGAGCGCCGGGCGCAGCAGATGGGTGACGCCGCTGCCGGCGGCAAACGCCGCAGCGATCGACAGCGTGGTTGCAATGCGGTTCATGAAAGGCCTCCCCTGATGTTTTTTGTGAGTCGGATGCTATGCGGCCATCGCAACCTTGACCAGTCGGCGGAAAGTCGCCTTCTCAAGCCTGCGGCGCTGCATTATGTTGCCGGCGCATTCGGCGACGGAGGACGGCATGAAGACGATGTTTGGCAAGGTTGCGGGCGCGCTGCTGGCGCTGATGCTCAGCGCGGGTGTTGCCGCGGCGCAAACCAAACTCACCGTCGCGGTCGGCGGCGGTGCCTGCCTGTGCTATCTGCCGACGGTGCTGGCCAAGCAGCTCGGCGAATACGACAAGGCCGGGCTTGCGGTCGACCTGGTCGATCTCAAGGGCGGCTCGGATGCGCTGAAGGCCGTGCTCGGCGGCAGCGCCGATGTCGTCTCCGGCTATTTCGATCACTGCGTCAATCTCGCCGCCAGGAAGCAGGAGCTCGTGGCTTTCGTGGTCTATGACCGCTACCCCGGCCTGGTGCTGGTGGTCTCGCCGAAGCACACCGGCGAGATCAATTCGATCAAGGATCTCGCCGGCAAGAAGGTCGGCGTCAGCGCGCCGGGTTCCTCGACCGATTTCTTCCTGAAGTATCTCTTGAAGAAGAACGGCCTCGATCCGATGGCGACCGCCGTGATCGGCGTCGGCCTGGGCGCCACCGCGGTCGCCGCGATGGAGCAGGGCCAGATCGATGCTGCCGTCATGCTCGATCCGTCCGTCACGGTGCTGCAGGGCAGCCATTCCGACCTCAAGATCCTGAGCGACACCCGCACCCAGCACGACACGCTCGCGGTGTTCGGCGGCGAATATCCCGGCGGCGCGCTCTATTCCACCGCGGCCTGGGTCAAGGGCCACGAGAAGGAAGTGCAGGCGCTGACCAATGCGATGATGGCGACGCTCGCCTGGATCCATTCGCATTCGCCCGAGGAGATCATGGCCAAGATGCCGGACGAGATGGTCGGCAAGAACAAGGATCTCTATCTCGCCGCGCTCAAAAACACGATCCCGATGTATTCAGAGACCGGCAAGATGGATCCGAAGGGCGCCGAGGCCGTGCTCGCGGTGTTCAGCGAGGGCTCGCCGGAGGTGGCGAAGGCGGGTATCGACGTCACCAAGACCTACACCAACCAGTATGTCGACCAGGCCAAGAAGACGACCGGGACGAACGCGAAGTAGGGCATGATGCGCCCTCGCGGGGCCGCGATCGCGCAAAATGTGAAGCGGTTTTCCGAACAGATCATCCCCAAGACGAGCGCGCGGTGAATGAATATGCAGGCTCCGGTTATTCATCGCGTCACCACGCTCGATTTGACATTGCAGCGGCGGCCGTGGCCGTTCGCGGACCAGAAGCGCGCGGAAATCGACGCGCATTTCGCGGCCCAGCAGCGCGCCAAGCCGAGCCTGTGGAACGGTCGCGTGCTGCTCGGCCGCGATCCGCTGTTTGCCGACGACCGGCTCGGCGCCAATTATTTCGAGACCGATTTCGCGAGCTTCCTCGCCTGGCGCGACTGGGGTTTTCCCGACAAGGATGTGTTCAACGGCTTCGGCATGGGCGCGCTGCTGGCAAGCGACGGTGCCTTCGTGCTCGGCGAGATGGGCCAGCACACCGCCAATCCCGGCCGCATCTATTTTCCTTCCGGAACGCCCGATCTCGACGACATCTCCGGCGACACCGTCGACATCGCCGGCAGCGTGCTGCGCGAGCTTTCGGAGGAAACCGGCCTGTCGCCGGCCGATTGCCGCGCGGATGCGGACTGGCACTGCATCTACACCGGCCCCGCGCTTGCGATGATGCGGATCCTGCGCATCGACATCCCGGGCGATGCGTTGCGGGCGCGGATCGAGGCCAATCTGGCGCGGGAAGAACAGCCGGAGCTCGCCGCGATCCATCTGGTGCGCAGCCGCGCCGACCTCAACGCATCGATGCCGCGCTTCGTCACCGCGTTCATCGAGACGCAGCTTGCGGTGTAGCCGCTCACGTCTGCAACTATGTGCTGACTCTTTGCGCGGGCCTGCGCCGCGCCGACGCAGTGAACGCGCTTGACATCATCGGCCACTCCCCCTGTGATAGGCGGCAGAAAAAAAACAAAATGCAATGCACAATCTCCGGGGAGGGAGTCATGCAGGTCACGAAGGCCGCACGCCGGCTTGGCGTTGCCGACCGGCATCACCGATAGCCTAACAGCAGATCGCATTTCGAGAGGGGCCGCCGTGCTCGCCGTCGAAGGCCTGGTCAAGCGGTTTGGCGGCTTTCGCGCCGTCAACAACGTGTCGTTCCGCGTCGAGCAGGGCGAGATCCTCGGCCTGATCGGCCCGAACGGCTCGGGCAAGAGCACGATCTTCAACCTGCTGTCGGGCACGCTGCCTCCCACGTCCGGCTCGATCCTGTTCGACGGCAAGGAGATCGCGGGGCTTGCCCCGCACCGCATCATCAACCGTGGCGTCGGCCGCACCTTCCAGATCCCGCGGCCGTTCCATCGCCTCGGCATTTTCGACAATGCGCTGCTCGCCGCCTTCTACGGCCAGGGCCGCCACAGTCGCAGCAAGGCCGAGGCGGCGGCCGAGCGCGCGCTTGCGATGGTCGGCCTGCCGACCGATCGCCACGCCAGCGTCGAGGGCCTCGGTGCCGCCGGCCTGAAGAAGCTCGAACTGGCCAAGGCGCTCGCCACCGGACCAAAGCTGTTGCTCGCCGATGAGAGCCTCGGTGGTCTCGATGAGTCCGAGATGGACCAAGCCGCCGACATGCTGCGCAAGATCCGCGACGAGCTCGGCATCACCATCATCTGGGTCGAGCACATCATGGGCGTGCTGATGCGGGTGGTCGATCGCGTGATGGTGCTCGATCACGGCGAGAAGATCGCAGAGGGCTTGCCGGCCGATATCGCCGGCGACGCCAGGGTGATCGAGGTCTATCTCGGCACCGATGCCGATGCGTCGCTTGCTGCCGCCGCCGCGGCGCAGGCACGCCGCCGGATCGGGGCGTGAGCGGCATGCTGGAGCTCCGATCGATCGATGCGGGCTATGGCAGTTTTCAGGCGCTGTTCGACGTCAGCCTCGACGTCAAGGCCGGCGAGGCTGTCGGCGTGATCGGTCCCAACGGCGCCGGCAAAACCACGCTGATGCGCGTGATCTCCGGCCTGATCCGCCCCATCAAGGGCACACTGACGATGCAGGGCACCAACGTCGTCGCGACGCCGCCGCATCGCATCGTCAGCCTCGGCATCGCGCATGTGCCGGAAAATCGCCGGCTGTTTCCCCGGCTCACGGTCGACGACAATCTGAAGATGGGCGCCTACATGCCGGGCGCCCGCGCGCATTACGCCGAGCGGCTGGCGTTCGTGTTCGAGCTGTTCCCGCGCCTGAAGGAGCGCGGCCACCAGATGGCCGGCACCATGTCGGGCGGTGAGCAACAGATGTGCGCGATCGGCCGCGCGCTGATGTCGAACCCGAAACTGCTGCTGCTCGACGAGCCGTCGGCCGGGCTCGCCCCGGTCGTGGTGCAGCAGGTGTTCGAGCTGGTGAAGCGCATCCGTGCCAGCGGGCTGACGGTCCTGATCGTCGAGCAGAACGTGCAGCAGGTGCTGCGCGTCGTGGACCGCGCCTATCTGCTGGAAGCAGGCTCCATCCGCGCTGCCGGCACCGCGGCAGAGCTCGCGGCGAGCGACACCATCAAGCAGGCGTATCTGGGGGTGTGAGGGATGATGACAGGGATGCGGCGAATCTCTCCCCTCGTCGTCCCGGCTTTCGCCGGGACGACATCGCGTATGTTGCGTCATCGAGAGTCATGCATTCACATTCTCTCAGGATGACGCCTGCGCAAGTTCAGCTGGGCCTCATGATCTAGGGCAGAGTGACCATGCACGCAATCCTCGATATCTTCGACATCTATCTTCTGGAAGCCGTCATCAACGGCATCCTGCTCGGTGGCGTGCTGGCGCTGTTGGCGCTCGGGCTCAATCTGATTTTCGGCGTCATCGACGTCACCTGGATCTGCTACGCCGAGCTCGTGATGATCGGGATGTACGGCATGTACTATCTCGTGCAGGTGTTCGGCCTGCCGTACTGGGCCGCGGCGCCGCTGGTGATCCTGCTGGTCGCGCTGCTCGGCGCCGCGCTGCATTACCTCGTCATCGCGCCGCTGTTGACCGCGCCGCCGATCAACCAGCTGCTGGCGACCGGCGGCGTGCTGTTCATCCTGCAGAGCTTCGCCACCGTCGCCTTCGGCATCGACTTCAAGAATCTCGGCATCCGCCTGCCGGTGCTGGCGCTCGGCGAGATGAATTTCAGCTACGCGCGATTGCTGTCGTTCGCGGCGGCGCTGCTCGGCATGATCGGCGTCTATCTGTTCCTGACCCGCACCTTCACCGGCACCGCGATCCGCGCCATCGCGCAGGACCGCCAGATCATGCCGCTGATGGGCGTCGACGCGAAGCGGATCTATCTCGTCACCTCGGCGATCGGCGGCGGGCTGGCAGGCCTCGCCGCATGCCTGCTGGTGCTGCAATATGACGTGCATCCGTTCGTCGGCCTGTCGTTCGGGCCGATCACCTTCCTGATCTGCGTGCTCGGCGGGCTCGGCAATTTCATCGGCGGCTTCATCGCCGCCTTCCTGTTCGCCGAGATCATCTCGCTCGGCGGCCTGTTCTCCGATCTCGAATGGGGCTACGTGCTGGCGTTCGCCTTCTTCATCGTGATGATGTTCATCCGGCCCGCGGGCCTGCTGGCGAGGCGCTCGTGAGCAGGCTTGCGGGATGGATCATCGCGGTGGTCGCGCTGGTCGCGCTGCCCTTCGTGCACCGCGATCCCTATCATCTGCATCTGCTGGTGCTGATCCTGATCTGGTCGTTCGCCTACACCTCGTGGTCGATCATGGGCCGCTTCGGGCTGGTCTCGCTCGGCCATGGCGGCTTCATGGGCGTCGGTGCCTATGTCACGGCGCTGCTGTGGAATCACTTGGGCGTCACGCCCTGGATCGGCATTCCCGTGAGCATGGCGACTGCGGGCGTGCTCGCGCTGATCGTCGCCTATCCCTGCTTCCGCTTTCGCATCACTGGCCATTATTTCGTGCTGGTGACGCTCGCGCTATCAGGCATCGTGTTGCAGGTGATCACCGCGACGCGCGACTATACCGGCGGCTCGCTCGGCCTGACCCCGCAGCGCGCGCCGAGCGGCAAGGGGCTGCTCGCGCTGCAATTCGACGACAAGATCACCTGGTATCTGGTCACGCTCGCGGTCTGGGTCATGGGTCTGGTGATCTGGCGCGCGATCGACCGCAGCATGATCCGTCACGCCATGGAGGCGATCTCGGAGGATGAGGATGCGGCGGCGGCGGCCGGCGTCAACGTCACCGCCGAAAAACTCAAGATCACCCTGATCAGCGCGCTGATGACGGCGCTAGCAGGCGCGCTGTATTGCCAGTACCAGATGTTCATCTCGCCCGACACGGTCAGCGGCATCGCGGTGTCCTTGCAGATGGTGTTCGCCGCCATCGTCGGCGGCGTCTATGTGGCGCTGGGGCCGACGGTCGGCGCCGTCATCACCATCGTGCTCGCTGAGGTGCTGCGGATCTCCTTCGGCACCAAGGCGGTCGGCTGGGACAATCTGGTCTACGGCGTGCTGCTGGTGCTGTTCATCATCTTCCTGCCCAAGGGCATTCTTGGTAGCCTGATCGACCTGGTCACATCGCCACGCAAGCCGCCGAGAGGTCATGAGCAGCAAACCGTCCCCATCGCTCGCCGATGAACTAAAGCCCTTCGTCGCCCCGTTTCGTTTCGACGGCGCGGGCGAATTCCACCTGAAGTCCTATGCCACCGCGGAGAAAGGCGGCATCGACAAGGATGCGGGCAGCAAGATCATCGAGGCCAACCGCAAGCGGCTCAATGATTTCCAGGAGAAGCTGTACGCCCAGGACCGCTGGTCGCTGCTGCTGATCTTCCAGGGCATGGACGCCGCCGGCAAGGACAGTGCGATCAAGAGCGTGTTCGAGGGCGTCAACCCGCAAGGCTGTGAGGTCTCCTCCTTCAAGCAGCCGTCGAGCAAGGAGCTCGACCACGATTTCATGTGGCGCGCGATGATCGCGCTGCCGGAGCGCGGCCGCATCGGCATCTTCAACCGCTCCTATTACGAGGAGTGCCTGGTGGTGCGCGTGCACCCCGAGGTACTCGCCAAGCAGAAGCTGCCGAAGCGCCTGGTGACGAAGAACATCTGGCGCGAGCGCTTCGAGGACATCGCCGCGATCGAGCGCTACCTCGCGCGCAACGGCACCACGATCCTGAAATTCTTCCTGCACGTCTCCAAGGAGGAACAGCGCCAGCGCTTCCTCGACCGCCTCGAGGAGCCCGCCAAGAACTGGAAGTTCTCGATGGCCGACGTCTCCGAGCGCGCGCTCTGGGCGAAGTACCAGGCCGCCTATCAGGACATGATTCACCACACCGCGACCAGGGAAGCGCCGTGGCACATCGTCCCCGCCGACCACAAATGGTTTGCCCGTGTCGTGATCGGCTCGACCATCGTCAACGCGCTGGACAGACTGGATCTCAAATTTCCCGAGGTCGACAAGGCCGAACTCGGCGAGTTCAAGCGCATCCGCGAGACGCTGGAGGCCGAGGGGAAGGGTCGTGGCTCGAATATTTCCAAATAATACGTCATGGCTGGGTAATGGCTAAATTTCAGATTTTGTCAGCATTGCTGTCCTTTGCAGGAAATTGCAGGCATCGCAACGACAATCAATCGGCTTGCAAGGGTGACGAATCTGGCGCATACGGCAAGGGTGCCGACTTGGCGGAATTGGTAGACGCAGCGGTCTTTAAAACCGCGACCCTAGCAGGTGTACGGGTTCGATCCCCGTAGTCGGTACGACACCCGTTTCAAGGAAATCAGTCATGGCTAAACTAGCGCCGGGTATGCAGGCACTCCTTCAAGAGAAGGAACGCCTCGAACAACAAATGATCAGATTATTTGATCAGAGCGAAGCGCTTCGGAATAAAGTCGAAGGCATCGAACTTGCAATCTCCATTATGGAAAAGGGAGATCAAGCCGGCGTTTCGCATGACCGATCAGCGACGAACCTGAAGTTGTTGCTACTTGAATTGGCCCGCGATGCCGGGGCGACAGGTATCAATTCAAACACCGCAGTCGAACTTGCTCAGAAGCGCGGCATTAAATTGCTACGGGGAAGCGCTGCGAGCAACCTCAGCCGGCTAAAGAACAGCGGTTCGCTCGTTCACGATGGGAAAGTCTACCGGTTGCCCGAGTTTGTCCGCCCTCAGCCTCAGCTAATTTTGGGCGGTAAAGGTCCCTAGGGAGCCGGGGTACACTCGCTCCTAGAAACGAGGCGGGCGGGGCTAGCATGGAAAGCTAGCACCCGCCCGTGGGCGTTAGAATGGTAGACGCACCGAAATTTCTTTCAGCCCTAGCAGGATTTGGTCTATCCGTCCCACGCCTAGAAATCATGTTCGTTTTGCGCGTTGCAGACAATAGGGTTGTGTATCGGATTCAATGCTAAGCCGTGTTTTGCGGCGTTAACGATAACCAACTGTACAGCGCTTCATGATGGGCGTGTTGCAGGTTCCTGCAATATCTATTCTTTCCTTAATCAGCACGAACTTCCGGCGCCGATCCGGCTGCGTCTCAGTCGGCAGCGTGGGGGCCATAGAGAGCGGGACGTCCACTGATGTGCAACGGTCCAAGCCTTCTCAGTCAGGCCCAGCGCCTTCGCAGGCGTTGTGCACAGGGCGTCGTGGGTGCGTTACAGATTGTAATGGCAGACATATCGCGCGACGGTGTAGCCCTTGGCCGCGACCTCAGGGCAATAGACGTTCTTCTACTTCGTGCCGACGAAGCTCCACTACTTGTCTAACGCCAACCGTTCGCGCAAGGCGAAGCGAAGGGCCGCGTTCTTGGGGCTGATGAAAGGGGAGCGCGGAGAAAGGCGCAAGTCTTGTGAGGATAAATGAAAGAGGCCGCCAAAATGGCGGCCTTTCCAAATACAATCTCAAATTTTAATGTCACGTATCGCCTAAATGGGGCCTTTCGGCCCCAAGTCGTCACCGACTTATGGTGACGGTTATGTTCACAGTAATCCAGAACATAGCCATTGTTCCTCGCTTTCCGCCGCCGTGCACGGCGACTTGTTTGGATTTCGGACGGCCAATCCGACGCACTGATAAAGCATAGTTCCGCCAAATACTCAACTTTGCGGGAAGAATGAGGGCTCGGAAGGTCCCCTCCGCCATCAAGGTAATTCTAACGAGAGTATCGGCTAAGCCTCAGCTACCGCTCGGTTAAAGCCAAAGCAGGCCATTGCGACTGGAAACGGGCCAGTACCCAAGCGCGGTCATTACGCCGAGAACAAAGACGATTTTCGTTAGGTCAACCTTGCTGCCCCTCTTTCCCCATTGCCCCACTCTGCCATAATCGTCTAGAACGACCCCACCAAGCGCCGCCCCGGCAACCAACCGTCAACGGCTTTGCCGGAGGATTCGGCGCTCAACAGGGTCTGGCAATGCTGATTCGCGGCCAAATTGATGGGATTTCCGGGGAGGTGGCTCGTGCCGCCGCCGCGATCCCGGCTGCGACGCCCACCCTGCTTATTGGCGGCCTGCTTCTTACCTGCCCCTGAGGGCCGGCTGGGCATTTGCGCCTGGGCACTCAGGGGTTTGACGAGATCACCAGACCCTGACATCGCCCAAGGAATCGATAAGCAACCGTCGGGCGCAAAGCTTCAAAGGAAATTTCGACATGGCCACCACAAACAAGTCCGATAAGGACCGCGTCATCATTTTCGACACCACCTTGCGCGACGGCGAGCAATGCCCCGGCGCCACCATGACCTTCGAGGAAAAGCTCGAGGTCGCCGAGCTGCTGGACGACATGGGCGTCGACGTCATCGAGGCCGGCTTCCCGATCACCTCGGAAGGCGACTTCCAGGCGGTCAGCGAGATCGCCCGCCGCTCCAAGAATGCGGTGATTGCGGGTCTGTCCCGCGCGCATCCCGCCGACATCGACCGCTGCGCCGAGGCGGTGAAGTTCGCCAAGCGCGGCCGCGTCCACACCGTGATCGCGACCTCGCCGCTGCACATGCGGGTAAAGTTGAACAAGACCCCCGAGGAGGTGCTGGAGACCTCGGTTGCGATGGTCGCCCGCGCCCGCAACCAGATCGACGATGTCGAATGGTCGGCCGAGGACGGCACCCGCAGCGAGATGGATTATCTGTGCCGGATCGTCGAAGCCGTCATCAAGGCCGGCGCCACCACGGTGAACATTCCCGATACCGTCGGCTACACCGTGCCGGAGGAATACACCCACTTCATGCGGACGCTGATCGAGCGGGTGCCGAACTCAGACAAGGCGGTATTCTCCGTGCATTGCCATAACGATCTCGGCATGGCGGTGGCGAATTCGCTGGCCGGCATCATGGGTGGCGCGCGACAGGTCGAATGCACCGTCAACGGCATCGGCGAGCGCGCCGGCAACGCCGCGCTGGAAGAGATCGTGATGGCGATCAACGTGCGCAACGACAAGTTTCCGTACTGGAACAAGATCGACACCACCCAGCTGACCCGCGCCTCGAAGGTGGTGTCGGCCGCGACCTCGTTCCCGGTGCAGTACAACAAGGCGATCGTCGGCCGCAACGCGTTCGCCCACGAGAGCGGCATCCATCAGGACGGCGTGCTGAAGGACGCCTCGACCTACGAGATCATGAAGCCGGAGATGGTCGGGCTGAAGCAGTCCTCGCTGGTGCTCGGCAAGCATTCCGGCCGTCATGCCTTCGTGCACAAGCTGGAGGAGATGGGCTACAAGCTCGGCGCCAACCAGCTGGAGGATGCGTTCACGCGGATGAAGGCGCTGGCCGACCGCAAGAAGGACATCTACGACGAGGACATCGAGGCGCTGGTCGACCAGGAGATGGCCGCAGCCCACGACCGCATCAAGCTGACCTCGCTGACCGTGATCGCCGGCACCCATGGCCCGCAGCGCGCCACCATGAAGCTCGACGTCGACGGCCAGATCAGGATCGAGGAAGCCGAGGGCAACGGCCCGGTCGACGCGGTCTTCAACTGCATCAAGCGTTTGGTGCCGCACGAGGCCAAGCTCGAACTGTACCAGGTCCATGCGGTGACCGAAGGTACCGATGCCCAGGCCGAAGTCTCGGTGCGGCTCGCCCATGAGGGCCGCTCGATGACGGCGCGCGCGGCCGATCCGGACACGCTGGTGGCCTCGGCCAAGGCTTATCTCGGCGCCCTGAACAAGATCGTGATGAAGCGCCAGCGCGACGTCCCGGCGCAAGCGGCGAGCTGACGGCGCACCGATGCAATGCGAAACGCGGCGCTTCGGCGCCGCGTTTTTGCGTGGGATGAAACCTGTATTCCGGGCCGATTGTTGGAATCCTTTCCCAACAGTAGCGCTTATCACCACCCAGCTTTGGAATCCTTCGCCGCATCCGCGGCGCTACCCTGCGTGCTTCCCGCAAGGACGCGCCCATGCCGCTCGCCTCCATCGTCCCAGACCTCCCGCGCGCCGCGACGTCGGCGGAAACCGCGCTGACCCGCCGCGTCGACCTTACCACGCTCCGGCTCTTCATCGCGGTCTGCGACGAGCAGAACCTGACGCGCGCCGCGCAACGCGAGGGGATCGCGGCCTCCGCGGTGTCGAAGCGGATGAACGATTTCGAGCTCGCCTTCGGCGTCACGCTGTTCAAGCGCCTGGCAAAAGGCATGGCGCTGACGCCGGCCGGCGAGGCGCTGCTGCATCACGCCCGCGTCACGCTGCTCAATGTCGAGAAGATCGCGGTCGAGCTGTCGGAATATTCGCAAGGCGTGCGCGGCCATGTCCGCATGCTCGCCAACCTCTCGGCGATCGTACAGTATCTGCCGGAGGATCTCTCCGCCTTCTTCACCGCGCACGAGCTGCTGCGCGTCGATCTGCAGGAGCAGCCGAGCGGGCAGGTGGTGCGCGGCATCGAGGAGGGCACCGCCGAGCTCGGCATCTGCTCGGCCGAGGCCGACAGCCGTGCGCTCCAGGCCTTTCACTACCGCCACGACAACCTCGTCGTCGTGATGCGATCCGACCATCCGCTGGCCGGCCGCGAACGCATCTTCTTCACCGAAACGCTCGACTTCGACCATATCGGCCTGCACACCGCGAGCTCGATCTACCTGCGCTCGCAATATGCGGCGACCCAGGCCGGCAAGACGATGCGGCTGCGCATCAACGTGCCCGGCTTCGATGCGGTCTGCCGCATGGTGCAGGCCAATATGGGCCTCGGCCTGATTCCCGATCGCGCCTTCGAGGTGGTCGGCGCCGGCATGGGTCTGGCGGCGGTTCCGCTGCGCGACGATTGGGGCAGGCGCGAACTGAAGATCGTGGTCCGCGACGCCGCGCATCTCTCCGCCACCGGCCGCCTGATGCTGGAGCATCTGCGCGCGGCGGAGAAACCCGCTGAAGGAACAGCGCGGCCAAACGGCACATGCCCGCCACGAGTCTGAACAGCCCTTCAGAAAAGTTCCTCGCAGGTTCCTGCAACATGCGTCGGCGCCGGTCGTTGACCTGGGGAACGAGGAAGGAGGACGTCATGACAAAGCTGACTTATACACTTGCTACGGCTGCGGCTCTCACGATCGCGGCGCCGACCATCGCGAGCGCGCAGGGCGTGGGCGTTTATATCGGCAACGGCCACGGCTACTACGGCGATCGCTACGACGGTCCGCGCGTCGGCGTGTACCGGGAGCACGATCGGGGCTGGCACCACGGCTGGTACCATCACGATCGCGGCTACTATCGTGACCGCGGCGTCGTGATCCGCGGCCATGATTGGGACGATTAGCGATCGTGGACGGCGACTGCAAAACAAGGGCCTCGCTCCGGCGGGGCCCTTTTTTCAATCGTCAGGCCGATGACCCGAAAGCCCGGCGCTCGCGCATAGGACGCCAGGTAGATTATCCTTGGCTGTCAGCGCGATCGGCCCTATGTCATGCCGCATGAACCGAAAAGAGCGACGTGCGGCCGGCAAGCGAGGTGACGCGCCTGCGAGGCCTGACGCGCTCGCGGGCGTCAGCATCGCCGATCTCGCCGCGCACGCCGGCCGCCTGCGCGGAATGGGCCGCATGAACGAAGCGCAGGACATCTGTCGTCAGATCCTCGCGCGCGAACCTGCGCATGTGCAGAGCCTCAATCTGCTCGGCCTGATGGCGCAGGCCGCGGGCGATCACCGCGGCGCCGTGAAGCTGTTCGCCAAAGCGCTTGCGGCCGACGAGGCCAACGCCGCCTGCCATTACAACGCCGGCAATTCGTACCAGGCATCGGGCAATCGCAGTAAGGCGATGGCGCATTTCAGCAGGGCGCTGGCGCTCGGCATGGAAGGGAAGGCCGTCGGCTTCATCCTCCAGAGCCCCATCATCGCCGGCTATGTCGGGCGGCTCGCCGGCCAGTGGCCGCGACAAATCGCGACCGCCGAATTGTTCGGCGCCGAAGGCGTCCGCCCGCTTGCCGACGATCTCTTCCTTTGCTGCGCGATGGAAGCAACGACGCTGTCCAACCCGCAGCTCGAAATGCTGCTCGGACGTGCGCGCGCCGAGCTGTTGCGGCTTGCCGGCGAGGGCGGCGATCGCGGCAAGGTCGACGACGCCGTCGTTGGCTTTGCCTGCGCGCTCGCCCGGCAGTGCTTCATCAACGAATATGTCTACGAGACGACTGAGGCAGAAAGCGGCGCTGCGGGCGCGCTGCGCGATCGCTTGCTGCGCGACCTGGCAGCCGGGGCCGCGATCACGCCGCTGGCGCTCGCGGTCGTGGCGGCCTATGTCCCGCTTCATGCCCTGCCTGCGGCGGAAACGCTGCTGCGGCGGGAGTGGCCCGCCGCTGTCGCCGGCCTGTTGCGGGTGCAGCTCGGCGAGCCGCTCGAGGAAGCGCGCGACCGCGCCGCCATCGCCGTGCTCACCCCGGTCGAGAACAGCGTCTCCGTCGAGGTGATGCGCCAATACGAGGAAAATCCCTATCCGCGCTGGACCATCAATCCGCTGACGGCGTTCGCCGCCGATCAGGCGCGCGGCCGCATCGCACAAAGCGCGGAACGCCAGGCCGAGCTCGATATCCTGATCGCAGGCTGCGGCACCGGCTCGCACGCGATCCAGATCGCGCAGGTCTATCCGAACGCTCGCCTGCTCGCGGTCGACATCAGCCTGCCCAGCCTCGCCTATGCGCGCCGCAAGACCCGGGAGCTCGGCTTGCGCAACGTCGACTATGCGCAGGCCGATATCCTGGAGCTCGGCACGATCGGCCGCAGCTTCGATCACATCGAGTCGGTCGGCGTGCTGCATCACCTTGCGGAGCCCCTGGCCGGCTGGCGCGTGCTGGCCTCGCTGCTGCGGCCCGGCGGCCGGATGCGGATCGGGCTCTACAGCGAGCTGGCGCGGCGCGTCATCGTCGAGGCCCGCGGGCGGATCGCGGCGCGCGGCTACCGCGCCACGGCAGACGATATCCGACGGTGTCGTCAGGACATCACCCGCGAGCCGGAGCAATGGAAGACGCTAATCGCGTCGAAGGACTTCTACAGCATGAGCGGCTGCCGCGACCTCTTGTTCAACGTCATGGAGCATCGCTTCACGCTGCCTAAGATTGCGGCATTCCTGAACGAGCAGGGGCTCTCGTTCCTGGGTTTCGAACCGTTCGACGATCCGGCGGTGATCCAAAAATTCCACAAGCAGTTTGCCAGCGCGACCGACGAGGCTAATCTGGATCAGTGGCACCGCTACGAAGTCGAGCAACCCGAGACGTTCTGGGACATGTACGTCTTCATGTTGGGCAAGACCGCCTAGTGCCGGCCGCGCGACGAGCCAGAAATGCTGCTTGAATGATAGTTCTCTCCAATCGCCGTAAACGGCTGGTCCGAATCGTGTCTGCACGCTGGCAGCGGCGGGCGATATTCCTGCTGGGCGGCATTGCGGTTGGCGCCGCAGCAGTGGCCTTGGCACAGCTCGCAGATTGGGCCCAGGAGGCCTTTGCGCTTCTGCTCGCGCAATCTCGCTATGCGGTGCTCTTGGTGACGCCGCTCGGCTTCATGCTGTCGGCCTATCTGACCATACGGGTGTTTCCGAATGCCCAGGGCAGCGGCATTCCGCAGGCGATCGCCGCGCGGAATCTGGAGGACCAGTCGGCCCGCGAACGGCTGGTCTCGTTGCGGATTGCCGCCGGCAAGATGATCCTCACTCTGTTCGGCCTGCTCTGCGGCGGCTCGGTCGGTCGCGAGGGGCCGACGGTCCAGATCGGCGCGTCGCTGATGTTCGCGATCGGGCGTTTCTCGCCGCGCCGCCAGCCGGGATTGATCCTTGCGGGCGCTGCCGCGGGCGTCGCGGCCGCCTTCAACACGCCGCTTGCCGGCATCGTGTTCGGCATCGAGGAGATGAGCCGCGCGTTCGAGACGCGCACCAGCAGCCTGATCATCGCAGCAGTCATCGCCGCGGGCCTGACCTCGCTCGCGCTGATGGGCAACTACACCTATTTCGGCACCAGCGCGACCACGCTCGCGCCGGGTGTCGATTGGCTTGCCGTTCCCTTGTGCGGCGTCGTCGGCGGATTGGCCGGCGGCCTGTTCAGCCGTGTCGTCATCACCATGGCGCGCGGGATCGCCAATCCTGCGGGGCGCGCGATCAAGCGGCATCCGCTGTGGTTCGCGCTGGCGTGCGGATTGGCGGTCGCGATCTGCGGCATCGTCTCTGGCGATACGATCTACGGCACCGGCTATCAGCAGGTGAAGACGGCGCTCGAGCACGGCACGCCGCTGCCTGCGGATTTCGGTGTCCTCAAGCTGTTGGCCACGATGTTCGCCGCGATCAGCGGCATCCCGGGCGGCATCTTCTCGCCGTCGCTGGCGGTCGGCGCGGGGCTCGGCAGCAACATCGCCGCGCTGTTTCACGGCGCGCCGCTCGGTGCCATCATGCTGCTCGGCATGGTGTCCTATTTCGCCGGCGTCGTGCAGGCGCCGATCACCGCTTTCGTTATCGTCACCGAGATGACCGAAAACCACGGCATGGTGGTGCCGCTGATGGCGGCAGCGCTCATTGCGCATGCCAGTTCGCGCCTGATCTGCGAGGAGGGCATCTACCACGCGCTCGCCAAGGGCTTTGCCGAGCGGCCATCGCCGACCGCGTGAGCGTCCGCCAGGTTGCCGGCTGAAGGGCAGCTCTCCGATGAGGTGGATGGGATGCCTCAGGCCGGCGTCACCCTCATCGCAGCGGTGAGCGCATCCAGCCCCGCGGCCTGTAGGATGCCGTTCATCACCTCGGGACCGTAGTCGAACTGCCATTGCAGCGCGCCGTCGCCGAACAGCCAGCCACGCTTGAACGCTGCGCTGAAGGCGTCGAGCTGAACAGAATTCCAGGCTGCGCCGTATTGATTGTTCGCATCCCAGGTCGCCACCGCGTGGGCATTCGTGGCCTGGATGCGGCCCCTGAAGCCGGGACCGACGTGCCGTTCCACCGCGGGGGAGGACAGATGGCGCAGCAGCACGCCGCGGCCGCAGACATAGTCCTTGCCGTCGCCGGTGAAGAACGCCGTGAACGGCGCTTCCTGGAGAACGCCGTCGGCATCGAACAGCAGGCTGGCAAGGCCTTTGGAGACCGCGCCGACGACGTCGAAGACCTCGGGGGCGGACTTCGGATGGATCGCCGCGTATTCCGTCAGTGCCGCCAGCATGAGGCCCTGGTCGCCGGTCCAGACCAGCCCCGGCTGCCACATGAACTTGTTCTCGTAGTCAGGCTCGGCGATCGGACGTTCTCCGATCAGCTTGGCGTTCAGGTTGGGCGCAGTATGTGCACGCAGATAGGCGTATTGCGGCGCGAACCAGGCGTGGAACCATTCGTACTGCGCCCGGCTCATCCCGAGATAGTCGGCGGGCTTGAAGCCCTCCAGCTTGATCGTCGTCTCGAACAGACGCGAGGACAGCAGGAACAAGGTGGCGTTGGTCACCGTGTTCTTCATCGGGTCGTGGCTCGAGACCTTTGAATTATTGCTGCATCCATGCGGCACCGGCTTTGCGTCGTGGGTCGCGTCGTAGCCGATGTTCACCATGTTATGCCAGCATCGGTCGGCGATCGCGAGATAGCTGCCGGCGCCCTTGACGATCTGCTGGGTGTCGGGGAAATCGAGAATGTAGCGCCGGGCCGACAGGCACGCATTGCCGCACCAGCCGAAATCATCGGCCCAGATTTTGTCGATGTTCTGCAGCACGCGCTCGAAATAGGTGATGTTGCCGAAAATCACCTCGTCGATCCGCCGCACCGAGGTCAGGACGGCCGCATCCGTCGGCCAGCGGCGGCGCGCCGCCGTGACGAACTCGATGGCCGCCTCGAAGGTGTTGGACCTCGTCCAGTAGTCGTCGAAATTCCAGACGTCCATGTAACGATTGAAGGCCGCAATGGCTTGCGACTTGAGATCGGCTGGCGCTGTCATGCGTGGTCCTCCCAAAGGGAAATGTCCGAAAATAATGCTATCTTAGATTGCATTTGCGGCGTATCCATGACACGGATGAGATGACGCCGGGGCTCAAGCACGACCCCCTCTGGAATGCTGGATCACCCGCATGGGAATGCGCGGGTGATGACGCCGCGGTGTTGGTTGGTGAACCGAGAACCACCGACAACGTCGTCCTGGCGAAAGCCAAGACCCGTTACCCCAACTGCCGGCCATTGCGCGACGCTGCGGCCACGATCCTGTTCAAAGCAAGTTCGGTGGTTATGGGTCCTGGCTTTCGCCAGGACGACGGTGACACGGCAGCGTTCGCGTCCCGCGAATTCGCCATTTGCGAACCTCGCATTGACCTCACCGCCCGCAACGGGCACAGCCGATGGCGGTGTCATCGAACGGTCGAAGGGCCGAGGTGGATACCGCTGCATTTTGCGATGCAGCAATGGAGCGATCAGACCCTGCTAAAGGGGCAATGGCATTCGCAGCCGCTTCTCTGTAATGGTGCGACCGGATGTCCCGGGGCCGGTGGTTCGTGCTCCGCAATTACGCGGGAGGAAAAATGCGTAAATCGATTTTAGCTGCGGTATCGATCGCAGCACTGACTTTTGCTGGATCGGCTTTTGTCGGACCGGCCCAGGCGCAGTCGCCGATCGTGATCAAGTTCAGCCACGTCGTGGCCTCGGACACGCCGAAGGGTAAGGCCGCCGACAAGTTCAAGGAACTGGCCGAGAAGTACACCGGCGGCAAGGTCAAGGTCGAGGTCTACCCGAACTCGACGCTGTACAAGGACAAGGAAGAGCTCGAGGCGCTGCAGCTCGGCGCGGTTCAGATGCTGGCGCCGTCGAACTCCAAGTTCGGCCCGATCGGCATCAAGGAATTCGAAGTCTTCGATCTGCCCTATATCCTCCCCGACCTGAAGACGCTGCGCAAGGTCACCGACGGCCCGCTCGGCGCCAAGCTGCTCAAGCTGCTGGACTCCAAGGGGATGACCGGTCTCGCCTACTGGGACAACGGCTTCAAGCAGATGAGCGCCAACAAGAAGCTGGTCGCGCCGGCCGACTACAAGGGGCTGAAATTCCGCATCCAGTCATCCAAGGTGCTGGAAGCCCAATTCCGCGCACTCGGCGCGATCCCGCAGGTGATGGCGTTCTCCGACGTCTACCAGGCGCTGCAGACCGGCGTGGTCGATGGCCAGGAGAACACCTGGTCGAACATCTACACCCAGAAGATGCATGAGGTGCAGAAATACGCCACCGTCACCAACCACGGCTATATCGGCTACGTCGTGATCGTGAACAAGAAGTTCTGGGACGGCCTGCCGGCCGACATCCGCGACCAGCTGTCGAAGGCGATGAAGGAAGCGACCGAGTTCGGCAACAGCCAGTCCGCCAAGGAGAACGAGGACGCGCTCGAAGCGATCAAGAAGTCCGGCAAGACCGAGATCATCTCGCTCACGCCGGAGCAGGACGAGGCGATGCGCAAGGCGATGATGCCGGTCTACAAGGACGTCGCCTCGCGGGTCGGCCAGCCCTTGATCGACGAATTCCTGAAGGAGACGGGCCGCAGCCCGGTCAACTAGGGCGGTGCGGGAACGGCTCCCTCTCCCCGTTCTTGCGGGGAGAGGGTTGGGGTGAGGGGCTTTCCCCGCGCAAACGATGATAGCTGCGCTCGCGGAGGCTCCCCTTCACCCGAATTCAAGCGCAGCTTGAATTTCGACCTCTCCCCGCAAGCGGGGCGAGGTGAAGAGAACACCGCGGCTGCATGAGTTTGTGGATAGGGCGTGTGGCCGGGGCGCAAGATCAGGCCACCACTGGGGAGATCAATGCTGCTGAAAATTCTCGACAGGCTTGAAGAGATCATCATCGCAAGCCTGATGGGCGCCGCGACGCTCTTGACCTTCGTCACCGTGCTGCACCGCTTCCTGGTCGACGTGCCGATCCTCTATCCGTACCTGTTCGGCATCAACCTCACCTGGTCGCAGGAACTCTGCATCTACATGTTCATCTGGATGGCGAAGTTCGGTGCCGCCTATGGCGTGCGCACCGGTATCCATGTCGGCGTCGACGTGCTGATCAATCGCCTCAATGACGTCTGGCGCAAGGGCACCATCCTGTTCGGCCTGCTCGGCGGCGCGCTGTTCACCGCGATCGTCGGCACCATGGGCGCCAAGTTCGTGTTCGAACTGATGCACACCGACCAGGTCTCGCCCGACATGGAGATCCCGAGCTGGATCGTCTACGCCTGTATCCCGCTCGGTTCCTACCTGATGTGCTTCCGCTTCCTGCAGGTGTGCTGGAACTACTGGTGGACCGACCAGCTGCCGCACCATGACGCCTCCCACGTCGATGGCGTCGAGACCAGCAAGACTGCGCCCGTTGCGCTCGGAGAAGCGTGATGAGCGCCGCCCTCATTTTTGGACTGCTGTTCGCCCTGATGCTGACGGGCATGCCGATCTCGATTTCGCTCGGCCTGACCGTGCTCACCTTCCTGTTCACGATGACCGAGGTGCCGATCGAGAGCGTCGGCCTGAAATTGTTTTCGGGCCTCGACAATTTCGGCATCATGGCGATCCCGTTCTTCATCCTCGCCGGCACCTTCCTGACGCGGGGAGGCGTGGCGCGGCGGATGATCGCGTTCACGACGTCATTGGTCGGGCATCTGCCGGGCGGCCTCGGCCTCGCCGGCGTCGCGGCCTGCGCGATGTTCGCGGCGATCTCGGGCTCCAGCGTCGCCACCGTGGTCGCGATCGGCTCGATCATGATGCCGGCGATGGTCGATCACGGCTATCCGAAGCGGTTCGGCGTCGGCGTGATCTCGACCTCGGGCGCGCTCGGCATCCTGGTGCCGCCGTCGATCATCCTGGTGCTGTACGGCGTCTCCACCAACACCTCGATCGGCGCGCTGTTCATGGCCGGCATCGTGCCCGGCGTGCTGCTGGCGCTGATGCTGGCCGCCGTGACCTTCTTCGTCGCCAAGCGCAACGGCTATCCGAAGATGCCGAAGGCGACGTTCGGTGAGCAGTTCAAGGCGTTCCGCGAGAGCATCTGGGGCTTGCTCTTGATCGCGATCGTGCTCGGCGGCATCTATGGCGGCATCTTCACGCCGACCGAAGCGGCCGCGGTCGCCGCGACCTACGCCTTCTTCATCACCGTGTTCGTCTACAAGGAATTGAAGCTCACCGAAGTGCCGAAGGTGCTATTGCAGGCGGCGAGCATGAGCTCGATGCTGCTCTACATCATCACCAACGCGGTGCTGTTCTCGTTCCTGATGACGCATGAGCAGATCCCGCAGGAGATGGCGGCCTGGATCATCGACAAGAACTTCTCGGTCTGGATGTTCCTGCTGGTGGTCAACGTCATCCTGCTCTTGGCCGGCAACGTCATGGATCCGTCATCGATCCTCCTGATCATGGCGCCGATCCTGTATCCGCTGGCGACTAAGCTCGGCGTCAATCCGGTGCACTTGGGCATCCTGATGATCGTCAACACCGAGGTCGGGCTGTGCCACCCCCCGGTCGGGCTCAATCTCTATATCGCGAGCAGTATCGCCAAGATGGGCATCAGCGAGATCACGATCGCGGTGCTGCCCTGGCTGTGCGCGATGCTGGTGTTCCTCGGCCTGATCACCTACGTGCCGGAAATCTCGCTGTGGCTGCCGCGGTTGTTGGGAATGGTTCAGTAAACGGAAGTCTCAATATTTCCGTCGGGCAACGAAGCGGATTACATCTTGGTAAGAGAGCTCTCTCTTGCCAATCCGTAAGTTGAAGGCGAGGGCGAGCGGCATCATCTTCGAGCAACCTTCAAAGGAGGTTCGAATGAAGAAAGTTCTGCTCGCCGGCGTCGCGGCGCTCGCCATCGCCGGTTCGACCGCGGTGTATGCCCAACATCGTCCGTGGTTTCATGGCCAGATGCGGATGAACCCCGAGGATCGCGCCGCGTTCCTCGACGCGCGTATCGCAGCCGTCCACGCCGGGCTGAAGCTGACGGCGGATCAGGAGAAGCTGTGGCCGCCGGTCGAGGCCGCGGTGCGCGACTTCGCCAAGCAGCGGCTCGATCGCGCCAACGCGCGGATGGCGGCCGAGAAGGCCGATGCCGACAAGCCCGATGCCGACAAGGCGCAGCAGCCGGATAACCCGGTCGCCCGTCTGCGCGAGCGCGCCGACAACATGGCGGCGACCGCGGCGTCGCTGAAGAAGATCGCCGATGCCGCCGATCCGCTCTACAAGACGCTCGACGACAACCAGAAGCGGCGGCTCACCATGCTGACCCACATGGCCGGGGGCCGCTTCGGCGGCGACGAGGAACGGCGCGGCCACGAGCGCGGCATGGACCGCTGGGAGCATGGCGGCCGCGATCATGACCGGTTCGACCGCGATCGCGACGGCGGTCCGGATCAGGAGCGTTCCGGCCGGCTCTGAGCGGGCGCGCGCCCCTTCGCCAAGCCCATGAAAGGCCGCCGGAATCCGGCGGCCTTTGCGTTGCCCGGGCGATCCGGAAAAGTCGGGAAAACTTGCCCCGCCTTGCTGGACATACCGGAATCGCTTTGCTAAACGACGGCCCTCTCGCGAGGGTCACTTCCGGACAAGTTCCGGGCGCATAGCTCAGTTGGTAGAGCAGCTGACTCTTAATCAGCGGGTCCCAGGTTCGAGCCCTGGTGCGCCCACCACCCAGTCCTCAGAAACTTGGGTATCGAGCCTCTCGAGAGAAAACGCCGTATTTCCGGCCCCTCATCACGACCATGAAGGCTCGTCCGGTTGCGCCCACACCCGCAATAGCGGTGACGAACGCAGTTCGGCGTGGCCGTGCGCTTTGAGAGTTCAAAGTCACCTCCGAATGCGCGAAGCCATCCGTTGACAATCGTCCGGTATGGTAGAATTATAACATCATTCGTTTGAATAATAACATAATGTCACCATCGTAGCAGCGATGGGCGGCGTGGGAGGGAAGGTTGGAGCCGTCGTCGGTTTCGGTTGCAGCACAGTCACAGCCGATGACGCCGCTTGTGATGGTCAGCGCCATCAACAAGAGCTTTGGCGGCGTGCGCGCCTTGCGGGACGTCAATCTCGAAGTTCGGGCCGGCGAAGTGCATGCGCTGCTGGGCGAGAACGGCGCCGGCAAATCCACGCTGATCAAGATCCTCAGCGGCGTGCACGCCTTCGACAGCGGCGCGATCGAGATTGCAGGCCAACCGGCGGCATTCGACAGCCCGGCGAAGTCGCGCGAGGCGGGGATCGCCGTCGTCTACCAGGATTTGAGTCTCGTTGAATCGCTCAGCGTCGGCGACAATCTGATGCTCGGCCGCGAGCCGCTGGCCCGCTTCGGCTTCGTCAGGAAGCGCGCGTTGATGGCGCAAGCCGGCGCGATGTTGACGCAGCTCGGCATTCCCCTCGACCTCAAGGCGACCGTCGGCTCGCTGCCTTTCGCCTACCGCCAGATGACCGAGATCGCGAAAGCACTGATGGGCGAGGTGCGGCTGCTGATCCTGGATGAGCCGACATCCTCGCTGACGTCGGACGAGGTCCGCATCCTGTTCGATGCGATCGGCAAGGTGACGCGCCGCGGTGTCGGCGTGATCTACGTGACGCACCGGCTGAACGAGGTGTTCGAGATATCCCAACGCGTCACCGTGCTGCGCGACGGGGCCAATGCCGGGACCTTCGTCACATCAGACACCGACATGAAGCGGCTGGTGAATGCAATCGTCGGAAGCGAGCGGTCGGCGCCGGCTGCATCTCGCGCCGAGCCTCAAGCCACGCGCGCCGTCGAACCATCGCCGGTGCTGTCGCTGTCCGATGTCTCCAACGACCGGCTGCGCGCGGTCGACCTCTCCATCCTGAAGGGTGAGATCCACGGCCTCGCCGGACTGATCGGCAGCGGACGCACCGAGATCCTCGAGACCATCTTCGGCCTGCGTTCGGTCGAGCGCGGCACGTTCGAGATCGACGGCCGGCGGTGGCTACCCAAGAGCCCGGCCGATGCGATCGACCAGGGCATCGCGCTGGTGCCGGAGGATCGCCACGTGCAGGGCCTGGTGCTCGATCACTCGATCGAGCGCAACGTCACGCTCTCGCGGTTGCCGTATTTCTCGCGCTGGGGCTGGATGCAGCAACGCGCCGCGACGAAGCGCGCCGAGACCGCGGTCCGCAGGCTGGCGGTCAAGGCGCAGGGGGCCTCGAGCCTGGTCAGGACACTTTCGGGCGGCAACCAGCAGAAGGTCGTGTTCGGAAAATGGAATGATCCGCGCCCGCGCGTGCTGTTGCTGGATGAGCCCACCGTCGGCGTCGATGTCGGCGCGCGCGAGGAGATTTACGGCGTCGTCCGACAGGCGGCACGTGACGGCTCCGGCGTTCTCGTCGTCTCGTCCGATCTCGTCGAGCTGATCGAGCTGAGCGACCGCATCTCGGTGATCGTGAACGGCCGCGTCGCGCGCGTCCTGGTGCGCGGCGAGATCGACGACGCCGAAGAACTCCATCATTTGCTTCAGATGTACCAGGCCTCCGGCCTGAACCCTCCGGAAGGCGCAATGCAAGAGCTGCCGGCATGACTGACCTGATCGCGCCCAACGCCGTCACCGCGCCGACGCGGTCCGACCGTCGCCGCAAGCTGCTGCAGAACCTGTTGCGCGGCGAGCGGCCCTACATGCTCTACATCGCCTTCGTCATCCTGCTCGTCGTGTTCAGCCTGTCTTCGCCCTGGTTCCTTTCGGTCGACAATTTCCTGAACATCGGACGGCAGACCACGCTGGTATCGATCATCGCTGTCGGCATGACCTTCATCATCATCTCGCGGCAGATCGACCTGTCGGTCGCTTCGACCTTGGCGCTGTCGGGCATGGCGGCGGCGATGGCGATGAGCCAGATCGACAACAATTGGATCGTCGGCGCGGCGGCCGGACTCGGCACCGGTGCGCTGGTCGGATTGCTCAACGGCATCCTGACCACGCAGCTCTCGATCCCGTCCTTCCTGGTGACGCTCGGCACGCTCAGCATGGCGCGCGGATTGGCGATGATGGTCACCAACACCAAGCCGGTCATCATCACCAACGAGACCTATTTCGCGATCTTCGGCGAAGGTTCGTTTCTCGGCATGCCCGTGCCGATCGCCTGGACGCTGGCTGCGATGATCGTCGGCATTCTTCTCTTGCACTACAATGTATTCGGGCGGCGGATCTATGCCGTCGGCGGCAATCCGACCGCCGCGCTCTATTCCGGCATCAACACCAAATGGGTGACGACGGCGGCCTTCATGCTTACCGGCATGCTGGCCGGGCTCGCGGCGCTGGTGCTGTCGGCCCGCTCGCATGCGGCGCGGCCGGACGTCGTGCAGGGCATGGAGCTCGATGTCATCGCGGCCGTCATCCTCGGCGGCTGCAGCCTGTTCGGCGGACGCGGCTACATCCTGGGAACGCTGTTCGGCAGCCTGATCATCGGCACGCTCAACAACGGCCTCGTGCTGCTCGGCGTCAGCTCGCCGATGCAGCTCGTGATCAAGGGCGCGATCATCGTGGCCGCGGTTGCCTTCACCAAACGCTAGTCAAGCAGATAGGGGCAAGGTCGCCGGCCCTTCGGAATCGGCGGCCAAAACGGGAGGAGACCAACAATGAAGCCAATCCTGCGACACACCCTGCCGCTGACCGCGTTGATGGCGGCCGCGGCGATCTCGTTTGCTCCCTCGGCCCGCGCCGAAGTGCCGGCGACCTGCGTCAAGGGCGTCGATCTCGCAACCCTCGGTCCGAAATCGATCGTCGGTCAGGGCCCGCATGGCGAGAAGGCCGCCTCGCCCGAGGTGCTTGCGCTGTCTGACGCCGATGCCGCCAAGGTCAAGGAGAAGCATTTCAAGGTCGGCATCTCCATGCAGACCGTGAATCTGGACTGGGCGCAGCTCCAGATCGCCGGCATCACCGATACGCTGAAGAAATACGGCGTCACCGTCACCGGCGTCGCCTCCGCCGAGTATCAAGTCGACAAGCAGATCGCCGATATCGAGAACACCATCCAGCAGCATCCCGACGGCATCATCTCGATCCCGGTCGATTTCACCGCGACCGCGCCGACCTACAAGAAGATCGCCAAGGCCGGCATCAAGCTGGTGCTGATGGACAGCATTCCGACCGGGCTCAAGCATCCCGAGGAGTATGCCTCGATGATCTCGGCGGACAGCCAGGGCAACGGCCAGATCGCGGCGCAGATCCTGGCGTCCTGCGTCGCGAAAGGCGCGACCATCGGGCTGGTCAATTTCGGTGTCGACTATTTCAGCACCAACGAGCGCACCAAGGGCGTGCGAGAGTGGATGGCGAAGAACCGGCCCGACATCAAGATGAAGCAGGTCGACTTCACCGACCCGCCGAAAGTCTCGCAGATCGCGGGCGACTTCCTCACCGGCAATCCCGACATCAAGGGACTGTTCGCGGTGTGGGATCAACCGGCGCTGGACACGCTGAGCTCGATGCGCGCCCAGGGCATCGATATTCCCGTGACGACAGTCGACCTCGGCCTGCAATCGGCGATCGAGATCGCCAAGGGCGGTCCGCTGAAGGCGACCGGTTCGCAGCGTCCATATGACCAGGGCGTCGCGGAGGCGATGGCGATGATGAATGCGCTGCTCGGCAAGGAAACGCCCGGCTGGATCGGCGTGCAGTCGCTGCCGGTGACACAGTCGAACGTGCTGGAATCCTACACGACCGTGTTCAAGAAGGATCCGCCGGCCGAACTCGCGGATGCCTGCGCCAAGGCGAAGCCCGCCTGCAACTAGGCGTTTGCGTACGATGCGCGGTCGTGTAAGGCCGCGCCTCGCCAAGCAGACCTGATCCGGGCGAACCAGCCCCCGTCCGGATCAGGCTGCGCTGGTGACGTATTCGACGGGAAGGCTGCGGAAGTGCTTGCGCATGTCTGCCGGCGCGGAGCCGCCGACGATGATCCGCGCGAACGAGCCGACGTCGGAGAAGAATGCCGGCTTGAGGCTGCCGAGCTTGCTGGCATCGACCACCAGAATGCTCTCCATCGCGGTGGCGATGACGGCCTGCTTGATCGCGACCTCGTGGAAATTCGAGCAGCTCGCGCCGCGGGCCCAATGCAGGCCGCCGGCCGAGATGAAGGCCTTGTTGACCCCGAGCCGCCGCAGATAGGACAGGCCGTCATCCGACGAGAACGATTGCGATGACGGATGGTAGAGCCCGCCCATCAGCATCACTTGCGTCGCCGGCCGATGCGTGACGATCGATGCGACGTTGAGCGAGTAGCAGATCACCGAGAGCGGCATGTCCTCGGGCAGGCAATCCGCCAGCGACTGCATGGTGGTGCCGCAGTCGATGAAGATGGTGTCGCCTTCCTTGATCGAGGCGGCCGCGGACCGGCAGGCGAGACGCTTGTCCTGCGTGTGCTGGTCGATCTCCTGCTCGAATGCGTATTTGATGCCGGTCGGCGAGGCCGCGTTGACGACGTAGCCGCCGAGCAAAGCGAGCGCGGCTTCCGGGCCGGCGAGGTCGCGCCGGACCGTCATCTCGGAAACCTTCAGCAGTTCGGCGGCGTCCTTCAGATGCAGTGCACCGCTGCTCTCGACGGCGCGGCGCAGCCGCTGCAGCCGCTGGACGCGGGTCTCGCTCGGTCGTGCGTTCGGTGTTTCAGCCATTTTCGTCACCGAGCCTGCTTATCCGGTTGACAATGATCTTACAATGATGTGAGTTTAGCAACGACAATATGTTACAATAATAACATGAAGCCCGAAGAGCGATCCGGTGTATGTCGGCGGTGCGCGGCGGCAGGCTAAGGGCTCCAGCGGGCGAGGTGTGGGAGGATCGCATGTTGCAATCGGCACATTCAGTCTATCCGGCGTTTTCGTCGATTCGCTAGCACCGCACGGTTGGACCTATGGCGCAGAGCGTCTTGAAGCCGAATCCATCCGCCGTGCCGGCGCAGCCGCATGCGCGGGACCACAACCAGGCGCATCCGATCGCGCGCAATACCGGCCGTCCGCTCGAGATGGATTGGGTCGACGAGATCAGGATCAATCTGTCCGCCGCCGAACGTCGCGTCGCGAGCCTGCCGGGCCGGCGCACCGTGAAGAAGGATGCGCAGGCGGCGTGGCTGCTCAAGGCCATCACCTGCATCGACCTGACGACGCTCAATGGCGATGACACCGCTGAACGGGTGAAGCGCCTCTGCGCCAAGGCGAGGGCGCCGGTGCGTAGCGACATCCTCGAAGCGCTCGGCTTTGCCGGACGCGATCTGCACACCGGCGCGATCTGCGTCTATCACCGCTTCGTTGCGACCGCGGTCGAAGCGCTCGATGGATATGGCATCCCGGTCGCGGCGGTCTCGACCGGATTTCCCGCCGGCCTCGTGCCGCATGACCTCAAGCTCAAGGAGATCGAGGCATCGGTCAGGGACGGTGCGCAGGAGATCGACATCGTCATCACCCGCGAGCATGTGCTGACCGGCGACTGGCGCGCGCTGTATGCGGAGGTCAGGGACTTTCGCGCGGCGTGCGGCGAGGCGCATCTGAAGACGATCCTGGCCACCGGCGACCTCAAGACGCTGCGCAACGTCGCCAAGGCCTCGATGGTCTGCATGATGGCCGGCGCCGATTTCATCAAGACCTCCACCGGCAAGGAGGGCGTCAATGCTACGCTGCCGGTGACGCTGGCGATGCTGCGGATGATCAGGATCTACGAGGAGCGCACCGGCTTCAAGATCGGCTTCAAGCCGGCCGGCGGAATCTCGACGGCGAAGGATGTGCTCAACTACCAGTTCCTGATGAAGGAGGAGCTGGGGCGCGACTGGCTCGAACCGGAGCTGTTCCGCATCGGCGCCTCGAGCCTGCTCGCCGACATCGAGCGTCAGCTCGAGCATCACGTCACCGGCCGCTACTCGGCCTTCAACCGTCATCCCGTGGGCTGAACATGAGCGTCGCACATTACTTCGAGACCATGGAGTATGGTCCCGCCCCCGAGGCTGATGGCGAGGCGCGCGCCTGGCTGAAGCGGCACGATGCGACGTTCGGGCATTTCATCGCTGGCAAATTCGCAGCACCCCAGTCCGGCAAGCATCTGACGACGATCGAGCCGGCGACCGGCAAGGCCTTGGCGAAGATTGCGCAAGGCACTGCCGCGGATGTCGAGGCGGCCGTCGGCGCCGCACGAACCGCGCAGCCGCTCTGGGCCAGGCTCGGCGGTCACGGCCGTGCCCGCCATCTCTACGCGCTGGCGCGGATGCTGCAACGACACGCGCGGCTGTTTGCCGTGCTTGAGGCGATCGACAACGGCAAGCCGATCCGGGAAACCCGCGACCTCGACGTGCCGCTCGCCGCCCGCCACTTCCTGTATCACGCCGGCTGGGCGCAGTTGCAGGAGCGCGAATTCGCCGATCAGGTGCCGGTCGGCGTGATCGGCCAGATCATTCCCTGGAATTTCCCGCTGCTGATGCTGGCCTGGAAGATCGCGCCGGCACTGGCCGTCGGCAACACGGTGGTGCTGAAGCCTGCTGAATTCACTTCGCTCACCGCGCTGCTGTTCGCCGAGCTCGCGGCTGAGGCCGGCCTGCCGCCCGGCGTGCTGAATGTGGTGACGGGCGACGGCGCAACCGGCGCGCTGCTGGTCGAGAATCCTGGCGTCGACAAGATCGCCTTCACCGGATCGACCGAGGTCGGGCGGCTGATCCGCCAGTCGACCGCGGGCAGCGGCAAGTCTTTGACGCTCGAACTCGGCGGCAAGTCGCCGTTCATCGTGTTCGACGATGCCGATCTCGACGGCGCCGTGGAGGGCGTGGTCGATGCGATCTGGTTCAACCAGGGCCAGGTCTGCTGCGCCGGATCGCGGCTGCTATTGCAGGAGGGCATCGCGGAGACCTTCCGCAGGCGGCTGATCCGCCGCATGGAGACGCTGCGCGTCGGGCCGCCGCTCGACAAGGCGATCGACATGGGCGCAGTGGTGGCACCCGTGCAGCTCGAGCGGATCAAGGCGCTGGTCGAAACCGGGGTGAAGGAGGGCGCCGAGAAATATCAGGCGCCGGGGGCGCTCCCGACGGAGGGATGCTTCTATCCGCCAACGCTGCTTTGGAACGTGCATCCGTCGTCGACGGTGGCGATCGAGGAGATCTTCGGCCCGGTGCTGGTGGCGATGACATTCCGCACGCCCGATGAGGCCGTGATGCTCGCCAACAACACGCGCTACGGCCTCGCCGCCAGCGTGTGGAGCGAAACGATCGGGCTAGCGCTCGACATCGCGCCGAAGCTCCAGGCCGGTGTGGTCTGGGTCAATGCGACCAATCTGTTCGATGCCAGCGTCGGCTTCGGCGGCTATCGCGAGTCCGGCTTCGGCCGCGAGGGGGGTCGTGAAGGCCTCTACGAATATCTCAAGCCGAAGGCATGGGGCGGGCGGAAGGCGCGGGCCAAGGCATCGCCGCAGCCGACCGGCGCGGCCGACAGCGCCGGATTTGCGGCGCCCTCGATCGACCGGACGGCAAAACTGTTCGTCGGCGGCAAGCAGGTCCGTCCCGACGGCAATTATTCGCGCGCGGTGCTGTCGCCGAAGGGCCGGCACCTCGGCGAGGTCGGCGAGGGCAACCGCAAGGACATCCGCAACGCGGTCGCCGCGGCACGTTCGGCCGAGGCGTGGGCGCGCGCAACGGCGCATAATCGCGCCCAAATCCTCTACTACCTTGCCGAGAACCTTTCGGCGCGCGGGGATGAGTTTGCGCGGCGGATCGGCGACATGACCGGCGTCTCGGCCGCCAAGGCGCGTAGCGAGGTCGAGGCCAGCATCGAACGGCTGTTCAGCTATGGGGCCTGGGCCGACAAATACGAGGGAACGATCCATGCGCCGCCGTTGCGCGGCGTTGCGCTGGCGATGCACGAGCCGATCGGCGTTGTCGGCGTGGCCTGCCCGGACGAGGCGCCGCTGCTCGGCTTCATCAGCCTGGTGGCGCCGTTGATCGCGATGGGCAATCGGGTGCTGGCGGTACCGAGCGAGCGTCATCCGCTGGCCGCGACGGATTTCTATCAGGTGCTGGAGACGTCGGACGTGCCGGCAGGCGTCGTCAATATCGTCACCGGCGAGCGCGATGCGCTGGTCGAGGTGCTTGCCGAGCATGACGACGTCGATGCGCTCTGGGCGTTCGGCTCGAAGGAGGCGTCGGCGACTGCCGAGCGGCTGTCGGTCGGCAATCTCAAGCGCACCCTCGTCGATCATGGCCTCGCGCTCGACTGGTACGACAAGGTTGCGAGCGAAGGTCCGATCTTGCTCCGCCATGCGGTGCAGGTGAAGAATATCTGGATTCCGTACGGAGACTAGAGACGTCACCTTGCGGTGATAGTGTTGGGGGATCCGGACCGTCAGAGTTCGGGCGATGTGAAAGACAAGGGAGGACGCAACATGCTCAAGGGCATCAATCCATTGCTCAATGCCGACGTGCTCTATGCCCTGCGGGCGATGGGGCACGGGGATCGCCTGGTGGTGTGCGACACCAATTTTCCGGCCGACTCGATCGCGCGCCAGACCGTGTTCGGCGAGCTGCTTCGCATCGATAACGTCAGCACCGCGAAGGCGATCGAAGCCATTCTCTCGGTGCTGCCGCTGGATACGTTCGTCGACGATGCCGCGGTCCGCATGGAGATCGTCGGCCAGCCCCAGGAAGTGCCGCCGGTGCAGCGTGAGGTGCAGGCCGCGATCGATCGCGCCGAGGGACGATCCTGGCCATTGGTCGGCGTCGAGCGCCATGCCTTCTATGAAAAGGCCAAGTCGGCCTATTGCGTGATCGCCACCGGTGAGCGGCGTTTCTATGGCTGCTTCATCTTCAGCAAGGGCGTCATCGCGCCGGACGGAGAGTGACGAGATGAGCAGCAATGGCGTCGCCGTCCTCGGCGTCTTCGTCGTCGATCTCGCGTTCCGCGCCGGTAACATGCCTGCGATCGGCGAGACCATCGCCGGATCCGGATTCGCCATGGGCCCCGGCGGCAAGGGATCGAACCAGGCCGTCGCTGCGGCGCGGGCCGGCGCTGCCGTGACCTTCATCTCGCGGATCGGCAGCGACGCTTTCGGCGAGCTCGCGATCAAGACCTGGGAGGCCGAAGGAATTCTGCCGCGCGTGGCCAGGACCACGGAAGCGCCGACCGGTGCCGCGTTCATCTACGTCCACGAGACGCGCGGTGACAATGCGATCATCGTGGTGCCGGGTGCCGCCGGTGGCCTCAGTCCGGCCGATATCGACGCGGCGGCGGATGCCATCCGCGGCAGCCGCGTGTTCGTCACCCAACTCGAGCAGCCCGTCGACGCCGCCGTCAGGGGGCTGGAGATCGCGCGCGCGGCGGGCAGCGTCACGGTGTTCAATCCGGCACCGGCGATCAAGTTCGACAACAGCCTGTTTGCGCTCTGCGACTACGTCGTGCCCAATGAGACCGAGGCGGAAGCGCTGACCGGCATCGCGGTGGGCGATCTCGCGGGCGCCCGCCGCGCCGGTGACGCCCTGTTGGCCAAGGGCGCCGGCACGGCATTGATCACGCTCGGCGAGCGCGGTGCGCTGTTTCATGCGCGCGATCGCTCGTTGCACGTGCCGCCGTTCGCGGCCGGCAAGGTGGTCGAAACCACCGGCGCGGGCGATGCCTTCGTCGGCGGCTTCGCAGCCGCGTTGGCAGGCGGCGCCGATCCGCTCGAAGCCGCGCGGTTCGGCTCCGCGACGGCGGGAATTTCGGTGACGCGTCCCGGGACTGCACCCGCGATGCCGCGGCGCGCGGAGATCGAGGCGCTGCTGAAGGAGCAATCCGCGCAATGATGCGGAACGATCCGATCAAGCATGTCTTCATCTGGCCGGCGGTGCTCGTCGTGCTGGCGATCTCGATCTTTCCGCTGATCTATTCCTTCACGACAAGCTTTCTGAGCTATCGCCTGATCCCGCCGATTCCGCCGCGCGTGGTCTGGCTCGGCAACTACGCGACCCTGCTGCAGGAGCCGCGGTTCTGGAATGCGATCTTCACCACGACCTTGATCGCGTTCATCGCGGTCGGCATCCAATACGCGATCGGGTTCGGCGTCGCGCTGGCGCTGAACGCGCGCGTGCCCGGCGAACGGCTGTTTCGCGTCGCCTTGCTGCTGCCGATGCTGCTCGCGCCGGTCGCGGTCGCGCTGGTGGCGCGGATGATCTTCAACCCGACCATGGGGCCGCTCAACCAGTTGCTGTCCAAGTTCGGCCTTGCCAACCTGCCGTTCCTGACCAACGGGCATTGGGCGCTCGCCTGCATCATCGCGGTCGAGATCTGGCAATGGACGCCGTTCGTCATCCTGATGATGCTGGCCGGCCTGCAGACGCTTCCCGAGGATGTCTATGAGGCCGCCGAGCTCGAGAATGCCAGCGCCTGGCAGCAGTTCTGGGGCATCACGTTTCCGATGCTGCTGCCGATCTCGGCCGCGGTCGTCTTCATTCGCCTGATCGAGAGCTACAAGATCATGGACACCGTGTTCGTGATGACGGGCGGCGGGCCGGGCGTCGACACCGAGACGCTGACCTTGTTCGCCTATCAGGAGGGCTTCAAGAAGTTCAATCTCGGCTACACGTCGGCGCTGAGCTTCCTGTTCCTGATCGCGATCACGATCATCGGCGTGACCTACCTGGCGCTGCTCAAGCCTCATCTGGAGAAGCGCCGATGAGCGGACAGAGCCTGACCGGACTGTCGCCATGGGGCCGCCGCCTGGTCGCACTCGGCGTGCTTGCCTGGTGCCTGATCACGGTGTTTCCGCTCTATTGGGTGGTGGTGACGGCGTTCAAGACGCCGCCGGGCGTCGTCGGCGGCCCGACCTATTTGCCGTTCATCGACTTCACGCCGACCTTGCAGCCCTTCATCGATCTCGTCGAGGGCATCCGAGGCGAGTTCTTCCGGACCTTCCTGAACTCGACCATCGTCGGGCTTTCTGCCGCGGCGATTGCAACCGCCGTCGGCGCGATGGCGGCCTATGCGCTGGTGCGGTTCGAGTTCAAGGTCCGGTTCGGCGCCGGCCTGATCTTCTTCCTGCTCGCGCTCGGCGGTTATCTGCTGTTCAATACGACGCTTGGCTTCACCCGCGCGCAGGCGCTGCTGCTCGCATTCCCGATCGCGCTCGTCATTGCCATCCTCGCCAACCGCCTGCCGCTGCCGGGGCCGGTCCTCGGCAATGAGGACATCCTGTTCTGGTTCGTCAGCCAGCGCATGTTTCCGCCGATCGTCACCGCCTTTGCGCTCTATCTGCTCTACAGCGAGATTGGCCGCCTCGGCTTCCAGCTGATCGACAGCTATGTCGGCCTGACCTTGTGCTACGTCGCGTTCTCGCTGCCGATCGTGGTGTGGCTGATGCGCGACTTCTTCGAAGCCGTGCCGATCGAGGTCGAGGAAGCCGCGATGGTCGATAACGTGCCGAGCTGGCGCATCTTCCTCGGCATCGTGGTGCCGATGTCGATGAACGGGCTGTTGGCGACCTTCATGATCACGCTCGCCTTCGTCTGGAACGAGTTCCTGTTCGCGCTGTTCCTGACCAATTCCAAATGGCAGACCCTGCCGATCCTGGTGGCGGGACAAAACAGCCAGCGCGGCGACGAATGGTGGGCGATCTCGGCCGCGGCGCTGGTTGCCATCATTCCGATGATGATCATGGCGGGCCTGCTCAGCCGCATGATGCGGTCGGGCCTGCTACTCGGAGCCATCAAGTAACAAACTGAAGATAGGGAGGGACTAGACCATGTTGCGACGAACGTTCCTGATGCTTGCCACCTCACTCGCGACCGCCTGCGCCGCAAGCGGGGCGAACGCTGCCTGCAGCCCGGACTACTCCGGCGTCACGCTCACGGTGGCGACGCAGACCGGGCCTTATATCGCCTCCGCGCTCAAGCTGGGCGCCGACGAATGGTCGAAGAAAACCTGCGGCAAGGTCAACGTCGTCGAGTTTCCGTGGTCGGAGCTTTACCCGAAGATCGTGACATCGCTCACGCAGTCGGATGCGGCATTCGACCTGGTCAGCTTCGCGCCGGCCTGGCTGCCGGACTTCGTGCCCTATCTCAGCGAGATGCCGAAGGAGATGCAGTCCGGCAAGGATTGGGACGACATCGAGCCGGCCTATCGCGAACGCCTGATGGTGTGGGAAGGCAAGATCTATTCGCAGTCGATGGACGGTGACGTCCACACCTACACCTATCGCACCGACCTGTTCAGCGATCCCAAGGAAAAGGATGGCTTCAAGGCCAAATACGGCTACGACCTCGCGCCGCCGAAGACCTGGAAGCAGTATCTCGACATCGCCGAGTTCTTCCAGCGGCCGGACAAGGGGCTGTGGGGCACGGCCGAAGCCTTCCGTCGCGGCGGCCAGCAGTTCTGGTTCTTCTTCAGCCACGCTGCGGCCTACACCAACAACCCGAACTATCCGGGCGCGATGTTCTTCGACCCCGAGACGATGGACGCCCAGATCAACAATCCGGGCTGGGTGAAGGGCCTGGAAGAATACATCCGCGCCTCCAAGCTCGGCCCGCCCAATGCGTTGAACTTCTCGTTCGGCGAGGTCAACGCGGCGGTGGCCGGTGGCCAGGTCGCGGAATCGATCGGCTGGGGCGACACCGGCGTGATCGCGGCCGACCCCAAGCAGTCGAAGATCTCGGGCAAGGTCGGCTCGGCAATGCTGCCGGGCTCCGACGAGATCTGGAACGCCAAGACCAAGAAGTGGGACAAATTCCCGAGCGTCCTGCCGGGGCCGTTCATGGCGTTCGGCGGCTGGCAGATCGCGGTGCCGAAGGCCGGCAAGAACCAGCAGGCGGCGTGGGATTTCGTCAAGACGCTGACCAGTCCCGAGGTCTCGGGGCAGGCGGCGATCACCGGCGGCAGCGGCGTCAATCCCTATCGCAAATCGCACACTGCCAACCTGCAACTGTGGAGCAAGATCTTCACGCCTGAAGAGGCCAAGGAATATCTCGGCGCCCAGTCGGACTCGATCAATGCCAAGAACGTCGCGCTCGACATGCGTCTGCCCGGCTATTTCTCCTACACCGAGGTCGTCGAGATCGAGCTCGGCAAGGCGCTCGCCGGCCAGACCACGCCGCAGGCCGCGCTCGATGCGATGGCCAAGGAATGGAACAGGCTGACCGACGAATTCGGCCGCGCCAAGCAACTCGCCGCCTATCGCGCGGCGATGGGCCTGCCGCCGAAGAACTGATGACGAAGAACTGAAGTTGCGAACCTATGACGTCCCGGATGACGTGACAGCGTCATCCGGGATAATCAATTGTTACCTGCGAGAGACAGAAAACGACCCCATGGCGCACGTCGAGATCGAGAACGTCAGCAAGGCCTACGGTCCCTACACGATCATCGAGGGGCTCGATCTCAACGTGGCCGACGAGGAATTCGTCGTGCTGGTCGGCCCGTCCGGCTGCGGCAAGACCACGACCTTGCGGATGATCGCAGGGCTCGAAACCGTCAGCAGCGGTACGATCCGGATCGGCAATCGTGACGTCACGCAATTGCGTCCGGGCCTGCGCAATTGCGCGATGGTGTTCCAGAATTACGCACTCTATCCGCACATGACCGTCGGCGAGAACATCGGCTATGGCATGAAGGTACGCGGCGAACCGCGCGCCGGCATCGAGAAGGCCGTCAAGGACGTCGCGCGGGTGCTCGATCTCGAGCAGTATCTCGACCGCCGTCCCAAGCAGCTCTCGGGTGGCCAGCGCCAGCGCGTCGCGATCGGCCGGGCCATCGTGCGCAGTCCGGACGTGTTCCTGTTCGACGAGCCGCTGTCCAATCTCGATGCCAAGCTCCGGATCGAGATGCGCACCGAGATCAAGGCGCTGCATCGCCGTCTCGCCAAGACCATCGTCTATGTCACGCACGACCAGGTCGAGGCCATGACCATGGCCGACCGTGTCGTGGTGATGAACAAGGGCCGGATCGAGCAGGCCGCGGATCCGATCACGATCTACGAGAAGCCCGCCAACCTCTTCGTTGCGGGTTTCATCGGCGCTCCCAGCATGAATTTCATTCACGGCGAGATCGTTGCCCGCGATGGCGGCCTGGTCTTCACCGTGCCGTCGGGTATCGTGCTGAAATTGCCGAAGTCGCGTGAAGCTGCGTGGGCGCAGAGCACCGGGAAGCCGGTCGTGCTCGGCGTGCGGCCGGATCATGTCCTCCAGCATGGTGCGCCGGCAGGCAGCTCGATCCGCATGACCGTAAGGGATGTCGAGCCGTTGGGTCCGCATACGCTGGTGATCGGAACCGTCAGCGACTTTCCTTTCACCGCGCAAATGCAGGTCGGTGTCACCGCGGTACCAGATCAGCCCTTCGACGTCGGGATCGATCTTGAGCGCGTGCATCTGTTCGACAAATCTTCGGGAAAGGCTATTTCCTGAAGCCGGCTCTCGCTTGGCGCCGCCCATCCGTGGATACCTGCTGTCCCGGAGGGCGTCTGGACTTGCGCCATGGAATGGACGCATATCTCTCCGATCAGATGCATCGCTCGGCGGACATCGCCGCCGAGGGCATCAAGTGCCGAACAGCGGAGAGCAGCGTGACGATCGAGACCGAAACCATCCGCAGCGACTGGACCCGCGCTGAAGCCGAAATCCTGTACGGCCTGCCGTTCTCCGACCTGGTGTTTCGCGCACAAACCGTCCACCGCGCCCATTTCGATCCGAACCATGTCGAGACCGCGAGCCTGCTCAGCATCAAGACCGGCGGCTGCCCGGAGGATTGCGGCTATTGTTCGCAGAGCGCGCACTACGACACCGGCCTGAAGGCGACGCGCCTGATGGACAAGGCCGACGTGATCGCGACCGCGGAGCGTGCGAAAGAGGCCGGCGCTGAGCGCTTCTGCATGGCGGCGGCGTGGCGCAACCCGAAGGATCGCGATCTCGACCAGGTCTGCGAGATGGTCAGCGCCGTCAAGGGGCTCGGCATGGAGACCTGCGTCACGCTCGGCATGCTGACGCCGGCGCAGGCGGGGCGGCTGCGCGAGGCCGGGCTCGACTTCTACAACCACAACGTCGACACCTCGCCGGACTATTACGACCAGATCATCACGACGCGCACCTTGCAGGACCGCATCGACACGCTGAGCCATGTGCGCGAGGCCGGCATCAAGGTCTGCTGCGGCGGCATCATCGGCATGGGCGAGCAGGTCACCGACCGGCTCGGCATGCTGGTGCTGCTCGCCAACATGCCTGTTCATCCGGAGAGCGTGCCGATCAATCTGTGGAACGAGGTCAAGGGCGTGCCGGTCAACGCGTCAGCGGAGCGGCCGGACCCGATCGCGGTCGCGCGCCTGGTCGCGGTCGCCCGCATCATGATGCCGCACAGCGTGGTGCGGCTCTCTGCGGGGCGGCAATACATGACCGACGAGTTGCAGGCGCTGTGCTTCCTGGCCGGCGCCAATTCGATCTTCATCGGCGACGTGCTGCTGACCACGCGCAATCCGCAGCGCGACCGCGATGCCGATCTGCTCGACCGGCTCGGGATCAATTCGGGTCTGGAGCGGGCAGAACGGGGCGGATCAATTGCCGGCGGTTCGGAGGCTGTCGCGCAAGTTCGATGATTTGGCGATAGCGTCGCACGATTTCGGAATAATGGAAGCGTACCGCTGAGTTGCCCGACGTGTCAAGTGCCGTGTCGAAGGTGTCAGTAGCGCGTGATCTGTCGCCTGTTTGTAGCTCGTGAAGTGTCGTGTTTTTGGTGCCCGGGAACCAAGGGGGCACGATGGGCACGGCATCCATTCACGAGGGAGTACGACGGATGCGGTTTTCAGATTTGCTGGAGCGTACGGAGGCCAAGGAGCTGACGCAGGAGGCGGCGTCGGAGGTTCTGGGGATCAGCGTAAGGACCTTTCAACGCTGGGCGGAGCGCTTTGAGGCGGAGGGCGATGCCGGGCTTGTCGACCGGCGGATGGGTCGGCGATCGCCGAGACGGGCGCCGGAGGAGGAACTGGAGCGGATGTTGGGGCTGTTCCGGGACAAGTACGCGGACTTCACGGTGAAGCATTTCCACGAGCAGCTGCAAAAGCGGCATGACTACATGCTGGGCTATACGGTGACCAAGCTGGCCTTGCACGCAGCCGGGTTGGTGCGGAAAGCGCCGAAGCATTCGGCGCACCGCAAGAAGCGCCCTCGCCGGCCGCTTCGGGGCATGCTGCTGCATCAGGACGGATCGCGCCACGTCTGGATCGAGGGTCTGCCCGCGAACGACCTGATCGTCAGGGCTTGTCCTTGACGGCTGCGAGCACGCTGCCAGGCTGGGGCGCGTCGGGGCTGATCTGCTGTCCGTCGGCGCTGAACATCGCCAACCGATGCGGCCCGAGGAACACGCTGAGGGTGCCATCGGGATACTCATGGAGGCGCACCACGGCCTTGACGAAGTGCGGCCTGAGCCGGCTCTGCGGCAACTGCAACCGCCGACCGTTCCATGCAACGGTGTTATCGTTGGCGACGGTTCGCTCCTCGATCACGCACAGCGCCTCGCGCCAGGCCTCATGCCGGTCGGCCACGAATGCACTGCCTTCCTGTTCGGGCTTGATCGCAAAGGCGGCGTTGTGCCCGGCGATGTAATGCGCCTTCAGCCACGCATTGGCAGCCTCAACCGTCGTGATCCCGGCAAGCCGCAGCTCCTTCGGCAGCCGGTCCTGCAACGTGCCGAACAGCCGCTCGGAGCGCCCGCGCGCCTGCGGCGAATAGGCTGCGATATGCTCGATCCCAAGATGCGACAAGGCCCGTCCCACCTGGGTTTGTTGCGTCTTCGAGACCTTCTCGCCAGCTTTTGGGGTCAGGAAATAATGGCTGCCGCGGTCGGTGTAGAGCGCGCAGAACAGGCCATGCTCGCCAATCACTTCGCGCAGCGCCTGGAAGGTCGAGGCCGTTCCTTCTTCCTCGACCAGGACCATCGAGTAGACCTCGCTGGTCGCATCGTCCATCGTGTGGCGGGCGCGCAAGCGCGCGTCCTTGACCGCTCCTGCGCGCGCCGCCGTCGAGACAGCGCGGGTCGGGGCGGAGAAACCGGCTGCAAGTCGAACAAAGAAACCCACCCGCAGGGCTAAAACCGCCGCAACAGCCGTGGCATGATCAATCAGGGAATGCCGTCCACGCCTTCCGGCTCCCCTGCTAATCTGAAACGAAGGCGACAGATCACGAGCTACAAAAACACGACATCTTCACCCGCTACGGACAGCGCTTTTCCGAGTGCCGGCAGCCGTCGGCACCTTTGCATGGGGTTGTTTTCGACATTTTGGTGATGCGCGCCGCGATCGCTGCCCCTCGCGTCAGGACGCCGCGGCAAGCGGCGGCGAGACCACCTGCGGCGCGGCGGGGGCCGGCGCGGCCGCGGTCGACAGCTCGAAGCGGATGCCGTGCACGCTCGTGGTCAGCGGGATGCCGCGGAAATCGTCGTGGAAGGCGCGGATCCGGCGGGCCAGCTCGGCCGCGTTGATGCCGGCGGGCAAGTCGCACATGTCGCGGTACATCTGCCGCGTGCTCTTGATGCCGCACCAGGCGATGTCCAGTTCTGCGATCGGTCCCGGATTGCAGGCGAGGTCGCGCGACATTCGCCAGAACAGATGGGCGAGCCGCACGTAGGCGATCTGCTCGAGCCCGCGCACGCTGATCTTGTCGGGGATGATGAAGGACTCGACCCCGACAATGGGGCCGGAATCCACCCGCTCGGCCATCACATGCGCGGTCGCGCCGAACGTGCGCGCGCCGTCATAGAGCGCGAAATGCGCCGGTGCCCAGCCGGGATATTGCGGCGAGCCGGGATGGAAATTGTAGGCGCCGTGGCCGAGCGCCGCGAGAATGCCGCCCGGTACGATGACGCTCGCGGTGAACGCCAACAGCCGTGCCTCGTGCAGCACCTCGGGCTCGATCGCGGCGAGCTCCTCCGCCGTCACCGCGCAGCGGAAGCTGAGCGACGGATTGTGCGCCTTCAACAGCTCGATGAGCGCGAATTGCTGGCCGGCCGCGCCGGTGAGGAGGATGATGGTCTTCACGGTGCTGATATCCCTGTCATTGCGCGGCCAGGCTCAGCCGCGCTGGCCGGCCATGACCACGACGCTCCCCCCATCCCGCGATTGGCTCACGGTGCGAAACAGATCGGCAGGCAGCGTCTGCCACGGCGCAATCTCGATGATCCGGTTGTTGGCGCTTCGCGCCGCCGATTTCGCGGCGCGGATGTCGTCCTGCCACGGGCACAGCGCGAGCTCGAGCCGGCCGAAGCCGCCGCAATCGGCGGCGAAGGCGCTTGCCACCGCCTCGATGCTGGCGGCCATTTCGCGGGCGTCGCTGGTGGCGATGTCGCGCATGATCACGGTGATCGCATCATCGGACGCGGCCTGTGACGAGATCACGATCATGGAGTCGCGCCCGCTGCTGCGTCCGGCGCGCCGCGCGGCCCGCACCGCGATGCCGAACTCGGCGTCGGGCCCGAGATCGGCGTTGTCGGCGGGCAGATCGTGCACGACCGTGGTGTGCCGCGGCGTGCCGAGATCGTCGATCGGCGCATGATAGGAGCGCGGCAGCCACACGGTGTCGAGCGGCAGCTGCGACGACGTCAGGCTCCAGGCCTGATCGAGCAGGTAACCCTCCCAGACGGCCGGATAGGCTGTCGCGATGTGGTGCCAGTTGCTCAGCAGCGTCTCTGCCGCGGCCGTGCGGCCGAAATAGAGGGTGCGCCCCGACATCTCCCATCGGTTCCATTTATGAACCGCAACGTCGCAGTCGAGATGCGAGGGCAACACCGGCGGCTCGCTCAGCGTGGCATCGGGCGCGATGAAGAGCAGGGGCTCGCGATGCTCCTGCCACATCCGCAGCATGAAGGCGGCCTTGTCGGCGGCGCGGATCTCTTCGCCATCGGCGGTGTCGATCGGCGCGATGTCATGGGCGATCCCGAATTCGCTCAGCGCGTCCCGAAGCTGCTGGGCTTGATCCTCGCCGTGGGCGCGGGGATAGCAGGACACCACGCGCAGGGCGGCCTCGGTTCGAAATCCCTGTTCGGGCGCGATCGGACGCCAGCTGATGCCGCCCCACCACATCTCGTGCGGGCCATCGAGGCTCGGTCCGATCGTGCCGAAGTCGGTCAGCTTGGATTTGAGGAAGTCGAACGCCGGATTTTCGCCGAAGGGGACGACAACCGCGCAATCGGAGCGCAGCGACCGATAGAAGATCTCGGCGGCGGGTCCGCTCGGCGGTTCGACCACGAGAATGACGCCGCGATCCCTGGCCGCGACCGGGCCACCCTGATGCAGGCTCACAGGTCCGAGCCGCCGCGCCAGCCATGCCAGCCGGCGGCGCTGGGCGGCATTCATCCTGATGCCGTTCGCGGCCAACAACTGGTCGAAATCCGTCTGCAAGCCGTCCGCTTGCGCCAAGTGAGCCGAAATCATGCCCGCATTACCCCTCGTTAACCTTCTACGAGCGGGGCGGCGAGATCAGGCGAAGAATTCAGTTGCCGTTTGTTATCGACGGATGGTTGGCGTTCCGCCAGGTCAGCGTGGCCGACGGAGCTCCGTTCGTGTCGTGCTCGCCGACCGCGAGGATGCGGTCGTGACTGAGCGACGTCAGCGCGATCGTATAGATCGCGAAATCGTCCTCGAAGCCGTCGACCGGGATCAAGAGCATGCCGTCGTCGTTGGCCGCACGGAAGTGGCGGCCGCTCTGCTCGAGGCCGGCATAGACCAGCCGTCCGTCGGCGATCGCCTTCAGGTCCGAGTTGTCGGCGGCCTTCGCGGGGGTCTTGCCGTACTGGACGGTGATGCCGTGGAGCATGCCCTCGCGCATCAGCTTCGCCAGCGGCAGCGCGATCGTCTCTACCGCCATGCCGCGCGACAGCGGGATGTGCAGGCGAAGATCGCCGAGCCCGGTGTGGTAGACGCTGATGGCCTCCAGCGCGGCCTGGCCGTCGCTGCCGAACAGGCCGACCTGGAGCGTGCCGCATTGCGCCTCGCCGAACACGTTGGCCGGAAGGCGGTTGGCGCCGAACAGGGCGTAGAAATAGGCGTGCGAAGGCGACAGCACGGCAAGGCTGCCGGCCAGCCACATCGGCGGTGCCGGCGAGGTGCAGGCGCCGCCGAGACCGCGCGCGATGATCCGATCGCTGACGAAGCCGGCATCGAGCAGCGGCGCCAGCGCCTGGGTGCCGAGATTGACGTCGTGCTTGAAGCCGCCCAGCAGCACCAGCTCGTCGTCATCGGGCAGCAGCAACAGGCGTCCGAGCACGGCGGCGGCCCAGCGCGCGGCGACCGGCGGATCGGCATAGGGCAGCAGCGCGTAGCGTGGCGCGAGGTCGCGGGCCCGCGATGCGTAACTGACGGCTCCGGACTGCACTTCGGTCGCGATCGCCAGTTGCGCCGCTGGGCGCTGGTCGCCTTCGCGCAGCACCTCGCCGTCGCGATAGTCGCGCGCCGATCCTTCCGCCGAACAGCAGAGCTGCTCCAGAAGCGCGACGTTGCGGATCAGCATGCGTTTGACATGCGGCGTCACCACGCGATCGGAGATCAGTCCTTCCGCGGTGTCGTCGTCGGCGATGTCGTCGAAGGCATCGTCCAGCGTCAGCAGATAGGCACCGTGCAGGCGGATGCGGATGCCTTCGCGGTCGAAGATGCGTCGCAGCGACTTCTGCACGCTCGCGGAATAGCCAAGGTCGACCAGGATCAGGTCGGTGCAGCTGTCGAAATCGGGGATCTGGGCGCGCAGATAGGCCAGCACGCGCGAACGGACGCCGGCCGAGATGTCGGTGATTTCGCTGACGTCCATCAGATCGGGCAGGGCCTCGGCGAACTCCTTGCCATCACTGATGCCGTCGGGGCATCGCGCGAAATAGGCCATCACCGCCGGCGGCTGCACCTTGACGATGTCGACGAAGGTCGGCGCGTCGATCTTGGCGACCCGGCTCAGGAGATCGGTGAGGGGCTCGAGCGTATCGGCCGAGCCGACCAGGCTGATGCGACGGTTGATCTCGAGATAGGCACCGGTGCGGCCATGCGCGTCCTGCCAGATCCGGTGCGGCAGAAAGCCATCGCGGCCGAGGAAGCCGACTGCGACGCGCGCGCCTTCGCTTGCAAGTGCCGCGCGGCGCGTCTCGATGAAGGCGTCGAACGCCGTCATCACCGGGCCGAGCACGGTGACGCCGAGGTGGAAGGCGGCCGAGTGCTCCGCGCTCTGGGCGGTCACCACGCGCCGCAAGGTGCGGGCGCCGTGATCGAGCCGCGACGGCTGGTCAGGGCACAACAGCTCGAACAGCGCGGTCTCCCGCTGCAGCTTCGACGCCAATGAAGCGCTGGCCTGCGGATAATAGCGCGGGCGAATGCCGTGCTGGCGCGCGCCCTTGATGTCGGCGTTGTGGTTGTCGCCGATATGGAACGAGCCGGCGGGGTCGATGCCTTGCTCGGCGAGATAGGTCGCAAACAGCGCCTCGCTCTTGCTGCTGCCGTGGTCGCAGGACGCGTAGAGGAAATCCCAGCTCAGCCCCGGGCTGCAGTTGCGCAGCAGGCGGGCGAGCTGGTCGCCGTTCCAGTAGGTGTCGGAAATGAAACCGACGCGGAAGCCGCCTCGATTCATGTCTAAATATTGCTGAATGATTTCTGGATTAACGCGGCACAGCTCGAGCTCGACTTCGAATTCGAGCTCGGCGAGATCCTCCAGCTCGTCGCGTTTCAGGCCGAACAGCTTGAAAGGAAAGTACTTATAGATATCGGAGATATGAACTTCGGTCGAGCCGGTACGTTCTTTCGCGAGCTTGCGCGCGCGGGCTTCAGCTTGGATTCGATGCTGAACGAAACTGATAGAAATATTTGGAAACTTTTCAGAAACATTAGAAAGCTGAAAAACCCTTTCAAACACGCCATCTGGCGTAGTGCAGGCGCGCAGCAGAAATGTATCGAAGACATCGAATGAGCATGCAGAAACATTCTGCGCCCGACGCGAGGCGTCGATCGTCATCATCGTCATGCGCAAATTCCCGCTGATCCTCGGTGCGTTGTACGCGTCGTTGCGGCAATTCAGGCGCGCTTAACCAAAAAAGTTGGCGCGGGATTCCAAAACGCGCGCTTGGCGACTGACAGATTCAAAAAATTCGATAACGTCAAAACGGTGATTCGGAAAAAATTGCCTAGTCGGAATCGTCGAATGCAAGACGGCGTCCACGCGGCAATCGGTCACTCGCACGCTGTATGCGCGCGGTCGTTCGCGTGGCGTTAGTTGATGTGGCAACAGCGTTTTCCGACGCGACGACCTCTCCTGCGGAAATCCGAGGCGATGCTGAACGACTGCTCCGAGCCATGCCGACTGCTCCCTTGTGCCCCGGTGAGGCGGCAGCTTTTGCCGGGCGGTCGGCAAAAAAATCCAGCTAAGCATTTGAAAAATAACGAAAAAAGTTCGCCTGGTTTGTTTGACCCCTCCGTTCAACGCTTAGAAGCCGCATGGAGCACGTGCCAGCGGCGTTGGTTGGAGAGTGGGGCATGAGCTACGCGCTTGAGATGAGGGCAACGGCCGAGGTCGAGGCCACCAAGGCCGCGGTCGCGCCGGCCGAAGCGACGCCGCCCTGGAATGACGTCCCGACGGTTGAAGATGCCGGCCCGCTCGACACCGTCGAGATCCAGGACGAAGACAAGGATCTGCTCGACCGCCTCGCCGCCGGCGACGAGGCGGCGTTTCGCGGTTTGGTCGAGCGTCATGTCGATCGCGCCTACGCGATCGCGCTGCGCATCGTCGGCAACGCCGCCGATGCCGAGGACGTGGTGCAGGACACCATGCTGAAGGTGTGGACGCATCGCGGCCGCTGGCAGCACGGCCGCGCCAAGTTCTCGACCTGGCTCTATCGCGTGGTCAGCAACCGCTGCATCGACCTGCGCCGCAAGCCGCGCACCGAGAATGTCGACGTCGTGCCCGAAGTCGCCGACACCCAGCTCGACGCCTCGACCGTGATCGAGCGCAACGAGATCGGCAATCTGCTGGAAGTCGCGATGCAGAAGCTGCCCGAGCAGCAGCGCGTCGCGGTGATCCTCTCCTACCACGAGAACATGAGCAACGGCGAGATCGCGGAAGTCATGGACACCACCGTGGCCGCCGTGGAGTCGCTCTTGAAGCGCGGGCGCCAGCAATTGCGCGAGAACCTGAAACGGCACGAGCGCGACCTGCGCGGCGCGTTTACCGATTGCTAACCATAAAATCCGGCTTCTGAAAGATTTCGCGCCTGATCACCGGCCGCCCTTCCGTTTGATCGGACGGACGGGGGCTGGATCCGCGTCAACTCTCATCTTCTCATGATGCGGCATGTCGCCCATCAGCACAGGAGCTACACATGCCCGCAATTTCCACCAACACAGCCGCGAACTCTGCGGTCCGCTACCTGAACATCAACTCGATGCAGGAAACCAGCGCACTGTCGAAGCTGTCGAGCGGCTCGCGCATCACCTCGGCCTCCGACGACGCCGCCGGTCTCGCGATCTCGACCCGTATTTCTTCAGACATCACCACGCTGCAGCAGGCCGCCACCAACGCCGCGCAGGCGACTTCGATCCTGCAGACCGCCGACGGCGGCGCGTCGAACATCTCCGACATCCTGGCCCGCATGAAGTCGCTGGCCTCTGAATCGGCCTCCGGCACCGTCGCCGACTCCAGCCGCGCCTACATCAACTCGGAATTCACGCAGCTCAAGGGCGAAATCGACTCCATCGCTTCCGGCACCCGCTACTCGAGCCAGAGCCTGCTCGATGGCACCAGCGTGTTCTCCTCGGGCGTCGCGGTGCTGGTCGGCTCGACCTCGGCCGACACCATCTCGATCAAGCTGACGAGCCTGACTGCGTCCTCGCTCGGCGTGACCTCGCTCGACGTTTCGACCCTGTCGGGTGCCACCAGTGCGATGTCGTTGCTCGATACCGCGATCGACAGCGTGTCGTCCGCCCGCGCCGAGATCGGTGCCCAGGAATCCCGCTTCAACTTCAGCGCCGACTCGATCTCGACCCAGACCCAGAACCTGCAGTCGGCCAACTCGGCGATCAAGGACGTCGATATCGCCTCCGAGCAGGCGACCCTGTCCTCGGCCGAAGTGAAGACCCAGGCCGCCGTCTCGGCCGAAACCGCGGCCAACCAGATGCCGCAGTACCTGCTGAAGCTGCTCGGCTAATTCGATGCGTAAATCGGGCCGGCCTGTTGCCGGCCCGATTCCTTTCCCGGCGGACGTGTTGACATGACGGTAAGCAGCGCCACCTCGAGCACGACCGGCACCAGCAGCACGAGCTCATCGTCCAGCTCTGCGAGCACGGTCACGACGACCGGCACGACCAATTCGACCAGCATCGACTGGGATGCCCTGATCACGGCCGAAGTCGACGCCAAGCTGGCGGCGGCCACCTCGATCACCACGACGATCACCGCCAACCAGGCCAAGGTCTCCGCCTACCAGAGCCTGCAGACCGAGCTTTCGACGCTGGCCACGGGCCTGTCATCGCTCAGCACCTCGGTCATCAATTCGATCACCACCAACGCATTCGCCACGCGATCGGCGACGATTTCCGCGACCGGCGACGTCAGTGCGTCCTCGGCGCTCAACATGAGCGTCAACAGCGGCTCGGCGACCGGCGACCACACGCTTACGATCACCCAGCTTGCGACCGCGCAGAAGGCGATCGGCACCTCGCAGTCGAGTTCTTCGACGGCGCTCGGCTATTCCGGGACGTTCTCGCTCGGGCTCGCCGGCGGCACCAGTTCCGCGATCTCGATCACCAGCGGCATGTCGATGCAGGATATCGTCGACACCATCAACGCGCAGACCTCGACCACCAACGTCCAGGCCTCGATCGTCCAGGTGTCGAGCGGGTCCTATGAGATGGTGCTGACCGGGACCCAGGACGCGGCCAACATCAGCTATTCGTCGACCTCCGGCGACGACATCTTGAACAAGCTCGGTGTCACCGACAGCACCGGCGCGTTCACCGACGTGCTGCAGAAGGCGCAACCGGCCGAATTCACCCTAGACGGCATCTCGCTGACCCGCAACACCAACGATGTCTCCGACGTGCTGACGGGCGTCACCTTCGACCTGCTGCAGGCGACGCCGGCCGGAACATCGATCAATGTCAGCATCAGCGCCGACACCAGCGCGATCACCACCGCGCTGCAGACCTTCGTCACCAATTACAACGCGTTCCGCGATCAGGTGATCGCGCAGTCGGCGCAGAATTCCGACGGCACGGCGTCGTCCAGCGCGGTGCTGTTCGGCGACAGCACGATGCGCGATATCATGACGCAGCTGCAACAGGTGCTCAGTGGCTCGGTCGGCAGCATGACGATGGCCGACCTCGGCCTGTCCTTCAACGAGAACAACGAGCTCCAGCTCGATACCGGTACGCTGTCCACCGTGCTGACGCAGAATCTCGCCGGCGTAACCAAGCTGCTGGCGGCGCAGACGACCACCTCGTCCAGTCAGCTCAACGTCGTCAACACCGGCACGTCGCCGCAGTCGTTCACGCTCGACCTGACGGTGGGTTCGGACGGCACGCTGACCGGCGCTTCCATCGGCGGCGACAGCTCGGGCTTTTCCATCGTCGGCGATTCCATCATCGGCAATTCGGGCACGGCCTACGCCGGCATGGCGTTCACCTACACCGGCTCGACCTCGCAGTCGATCACGGTGACGTCGACATCCGGTCTTGCGAGCCAGCTTTACCAGATTGCACACACCACCTCCGGCACCAGCGGCCAGCTGCAGACGATGATTACCAACCTGCAGTCGCGCGACACCGATCTGTCGTCCCAGGTCAGCGACATCCAGAGCAACGCGGCGACCTTCAAGGCGCAGCTGCAGCTTCAATACGCCAACTATCAGGCCGCCATCGAAAGCGCCAACAATACCCTGGGTTATTTGAAAGCCCTCCTGAACGCAGCATCGAGTAACTGATGACACAGAATGCGATGGCCTATCAGGCCAACAATGCCTATCGATCCGCCGCCGTGGCGGTGCCGCCGCTCAAGGCGGTGGTGATGCTGTGCGACGGCGCCATCACGCTGCTGCAGAAGGCGCTGGAAGCGCACGAAGCCAAGCGCTTCGAGGAAGGCCACAACTATCTGACGCGGGCCACCGCGATCCTGCGCGGGCTGAGCCATCACCTCGATTTCAACCGCGGCGGCGCGATGGCGGAGCGGCTGTACCGGACCTACAATTCGCTGATCATGGCGTGCCTGCGCTCCTACGGCCAGCCGCATGCCAAGGAAAGCTTTCGGCGGATCATTGCCAGCCTGACGGAACTCCGCGACGCCTGGAAGTTCGTCGAGCAGACCGCCGGCAAGGCCAAGGCCACCGAATCAGTGGTCAGGCGCTGAGACGCGCGGGGGCGCGAATCAGCCTGTGAGCGCCAATTCGTCGCAGACGGGCGACGATGCGGCGGCCGTCGGGGTGGGGAAATGGCCGTCCGGTGGACATCATGTCGGGCCTAATGTCGCGCCGGCGGAAATTGATTTCCGCTGTCCCGCGGATGCTTTATGACAGCCTTGGCGACGAGGCTGGATCTGCGCGCGGGATGGACTTTGCGACATTTGAGGACTTGATCGACCGGCTGGGGGAGGATTTGTCCCACTGGCCCGACGATCAGCGGCTGGCCGCAGTGCAGCTGCTCGCATCCTCGGCCGAGGCGCGCGCGCTGTATGAGGAGGCGAGCGCGGTGCGCCGCGCGCTCGCAGCGCCGCCGGTCCGCGCGCCCGCGGGGCTTCTCGATCGCATCGTCACCGCAGCCGCGAAACTGCCGAAGCAGCCGGCCGCGCCGCCTGAAGACACTGCGCAGGACGCGCAGCCTTCCGACGAGCCCGCGCCGGGCGGCAAGGTGCTGCCGGCGCTGCTGCTGGCATTCTGCCTGTTGCCCGCGCTGGCCCCGGCGTCCCTGATGCTGGACGAGCCGGGTCTGTCGATCAGCCTGCAGCTCTGAGCGCCCGGCCGCTCCATCCTTCGCTGGTTTTCCGAAACGCTGTGCCGCTCGCCGGCCAGCGCCGCTTGCCGTGAGGCCCGCGGCAAATTCTGCCGACTAATCAAGTGATTCGGCGCGAATGAATCCGCGCCTGAATTCGGCGCGTCGTCCGTTTCATCTGCGAACGACTTTCACGACCAATGTTCCCACGCGTTCCGCCGCGCATCCCGTGGCGAAGAGAGATTTGTCATGACCGTCTCCTCGGCAACCTCTGCTGCAAGCTCCACGAGCTCGAGCTCCGCCTCGAATGCATCGATGGGGTTGAGCTCGAGCGATTTCCTCAATCTGCTGGTCAGCGAACTGCAGAACCAGGATCCGCTCAACGCGACCAGCTCGACCGACTTCATCAATCAGCTCACCTCCTACGCCAACTTCAACGAGCAGCAATCGATCAACTCCAGCATGACGTCGCTGGCGAGCTCGTTCTCGAGCCTCGTGACGCTGAACTCGGTCAACTATATCGGCCACACCGTCGAGGCGAAGACCAACACCGCGGAGCTGACCAACGGCTCGGCGACGTTCGGCTACTCGCTGACCTCGGCCTCGTCGAACGTGGCGATCTCGGTCGCGGACTCCTCGGGCAACGTCGTGTGGAGCGGGAAGGGCACCGGCAACGCCGGCTCCAACTCCTTCACCTGGGACGGCAAGAGCTCCGACGGCACCCAGCTCGCGGATGGCGGCCAGTACACCGTCTCGGTGACCGCGACCGACTCCGCCGGCAATTCGGTGCTCAGCTACACCTCGATCACCGGAACGGTGACCGGCATCGATGCCTCCGGCTCGACACCGTCGCTGCTCGTGAACGGCGTCCCGGTCAGCGCTTCCAACATTATCGGCGTTACGTCCTGATCGTCTTCGGAGTTTTATCATGAGTTTGACTGGTGCACTTTCCTCGGCGATCTCGGCGCTCAATTCGCAGAGCCAGTCGCTTGCGATGATTTCCGATAACATTTCGAATGCCGATACCACGGGCTACAAGACCACATCGGCGATGTTCGAGGACCTGGTGACTGCGTCGAGCAGCGCCACCTCCTACACCTCCGGCGGTGTCACGGTCTCCGGCCGCGCCAACATCACCCAGCAGGGACTGCTGGCAGCGACCACCAACGCGACCGACGTCGCGATCCAGGGCGCCGGCTTCTTCGTGGCCACCAACGCGCAGGCCGGCGGGTCCACCTACTACACGCGCAACGGCGCATTCACGACCGACAACCAGGGCTACCTGGTCAACAACGGCTATTATCTCCAGGGCTGGCGCACCGACGCCGACGGCAATGTCGTCGGCAACGCGTCGGCCGGGAGCCTGGGGCCGATCAACACCCAGGTCGCCGAAACCAGCGGCAGCGCGACCACCAAGTCGACGATCGCGGCGAACCTGCCGTCCGATGCGGCGACCGGCGCGACGTTCACCTCCTCGATGACGGTCTACGATTCGCTCGGCACGGCCAATTCGGTCCAGATTACCTGGAAGAAGACCGGCTCCAATGCGTGGAGCGCGACCTTCGGCGATCCGACGCTGGCGTCCGGCTCGAGCACCACCGCGACCGGCACGACCACCAGCACGGTCGGCATCACCTTCAACAGCGACGGTTCGCTGGCATCGACGACGCCTGCTTCGCCGACGCTCGATATCACCGGATGGACCGACGGCGCCGCCAACAGCAGCATCGCGCTCAATCTCGGCACCATCGGCAAGACCGACGGACTGACGCAGCTCTCCTCGGGCGAGTCGACGCCATCGGTCGACCTCACGGGCATCAATTCGGACGGCCTGCCGTTCGGCAAGCTGAGCAGCATTTCGGTCGGCAAGGGCGGTGTGGTCGACGCCACCTACTCGAACGGCCAGACCATCGCGATCTACAAGATCGCGGTGGCGACGTTCAGCGATCCGAACGGCCTGAACGCGAACAGCAACGGCATGTACGCCTCAACCGCGGCTTCCGGCACCGCGACGCTGCAGACCTCGGGCACCAACGGCGCCGGAACGGTCTACGGCAGCGAGCTGGAATCGAGCACCACCGACACCAGTGGTCAGTTCTCCAACATGATCTCGGCGCAGCAGGCCTATTCGGCGGCGTCGCAGGTGATCACGACGGTCAACAAGATGTTCGACACCCTGATCTCGGCGGTGTCGCGGTGATGACCGCCAGGAAGAATGAAAAGGACCGGCTGCTGATCAGGCTCGAACGCCTGACCGCGCGGGCCAACGCCGTCGAGGCCGGCGACCGGAGCCAGCTCCGCGCGCTGCTCGACGACATCACCACGCTGCGGGACCAGCTGATGCGCGAATGCGCGCGGCTCGATGCGGAAATCAACCGGGCGACGGTCCGGGCAACGGCGATCACCGCCTATGGACGCGGCGCGCAAACGGTCCGCGCGCTGCGTGGCGGACACTAGCAAGGACGGGAGCGATACCATGACAACGGCAGCCACCATCAAGATCAATCCCGCAGGGACCGACGAGCGCGCCAGGTCGCTGATTGCGCTGATCGACAGCCTGATCGCGGTCGTCAATGAGGAGAACGTCGAGCTCGCCAAGGGCTTGCCGGCCTCGCGGCTGAAGCAGGTCGACGAGAAGAACCGGCTCGCCAATCTGTTCGAGCAGTGCGTCGCCGAGGCGGTCGGCCAGACCGCCAACCTTCAGGTCCATGATCGCGTGCTGCGCGAGCAGCTGATGGAGCGGATCCTGCGGCTGCGTGCCGCGATGGACGAGAACGTGCTGCGGCTGCGCGCCGCGATCGATGCCAGCAACCGCCGGATCGAGGCCATCATGCAGGCGATCCGCGAGCAGATCGCCAACGTGTCGCCGTATGGCGCCGCCGGCCGCCGTGTCACGTCTGCGGCGTCTTACGGCACCAACGTGCGGGCCTGATCGGATCGGCGCAGGAGGAGAGTAGCCGTGTCGTCGCTCAGTATCGCGCAACAAATCGCGTTCAGCGGTCTGTCGGCCACGCAGGTCCAGATCAGCGTGACCTCGGCGAACATCTCCAACGCCGACACCAAGGGCTACACCCAGAAGAATGCCAACCAGAGCAGCAACGTCACCGCCGGCGTCGGTACCGGCGTCACGATCTCGGGAATCTCCTCGACCGTCGACAAGCTACTGTTGAAGTCGCTGGTCGCAGCCGATTCCGGTCTCGGTGCCGCCGATACCACCAACAATTACCTGAGCGAGCTCCAGCAGCTCTATGGCAGCACCTCGAGCGCGAGCTCGTCGACGACCGGCACCTCGCTCGCCAACACGATCGCTGCATTCGAATCGGCGCTGACGTCGCTCGCCAACACGCCGAGCAGCGCCTCGCTGCAGTCGAACGCCGTCAGCGCGCTCAACGCGCTGACGACCCAGCTGCAGGATACGTCGAGCAACATCCAGAAGCTGCGCAGCAATGCCGACCAGGACATCTCCTCGTCGGTCGGCGACATCAATTCGGACCTGCAGCAGATCTCCGATCTCAACGCCCAGATCAAGCAGCAAACCGCCGCGGGACAGTCGACCGCCGATCTCGAGGACCAACGCACCGGCGCGCTGCAGGACCTCGCGTCGATGATGAATGTCAGCTATTTCACCGCATCGAACGGCGACATCCAGGTCTATACCGGTTCGGGCCAGGCGCTGGTCGACAGCACGGCGCATCCCTTGAGCTACACGACGGCGTCGGACGTCGCGGCGTCGACCACCTATGTCGCCGGCTCGGCCTCGAGCGGCTTCAGCGGCATCACCGTCAACGGCGTCGATATCACCTCGCAGATTACCTCGGGCAAGGTCGGCGCCCTGATCACGCTGCGCGATCAGACGCTGCCCGACGCGCAGGCACAGCTCGATCAGCTCGCTGATCAACTGAAGGCGAGCATCAATGCGGTGTCGAACCAGGGCACGTCGGTGCCGCCGCCGGCCAGCCTGACCGGCACGGCCACGACGAGCAGCTCGACACCGTTGTCGGCCACCGGGACGGTGCGCATCGCGGTGGCGGACAAGAGCGGCAACCTGGTCTCGTATCAGGACCTCAATCTGTCGTCCTATGCCACGGTGGGCGATCTCGTCACCGCGATCAACGGCATCTCGGGCGTGTCGGCGTCGATCGATGCCAACGGGCATCTGTCGATCTCCGCGACCACTTCGGGCAACGGCGTCTCGATCAACGAGATGACGAGCTCGGTCAGCAGCTCGGGCGAGGGCATGTCGGACTATTTCGGCCTCAACGATCTCGTCACCGGCACCGGCGCGTCCGATATCGCCGTGCGCAGCGACATCCTGTCCGGAGCGGCGGGGTTACCCACGGCGACGCTGGATTCCTCGGCGACGCTGACCGCCGGCAACCAGGTGCTGTCATCGGGCTCGGCGACCGTGACCAACTCGCTGCTGAGCGCGCTGACGGGATCGAACAATTTCGCGATGGCCGGCGGGCTCGGCGCCACTACCAGCTCGTTCACCGACTACGCCGCCACGCTCGTCGCCAACGTCGCGAGCAAGGCGGCCACGGCATCGACTGCCTATACCGCCAAGCAGACCGCGCAATCGACCTATGCCAACTCGATGTCGTCGCAGTCCGGCGTCAACATCGACGAAGAAACCGCCAATCTGAGCACGCTGCAGAACAAATACGCGGCCGCGTCCGAGTTGATCCAGGCGATCAATTCGATGTTCTCGGCGCTGATGACCGCGATCCAGTCAGGCTGAAGGTGAGGTCGTCGCCATGGTGATGCGTGTTGCCACCTTTGCACAGTCCGATCAGATGATCGCGAGCGCGCTGCGCGTGCAGTCGATCATGGCCAACGAGCAGATTCAGGAATCCTCCGGGTTGCAGTCGGAGGATTTCGGCGGTTACGGCTCGGGCGCCGAGCGCGTGATCAATTTGCAGGTCTCGGTGACGCGCTCGCAATCCTATATCGATTCCGCCAAGCTCGCCGACAGCAAGGTGCAGGTGATGTATTCGGCGGTCGGCTCGATGACCGATATCCTGACGCAGCTGCGCACCCAGCTCAGCGCCGCCACCACCGCGAGCAGCACGGCGACCACCTCCGTGATCACCTACGCCCAGCAGGCGATGTCCCAGATGGGTTCGCTGCTCAACACGCAATATGACGGCGAGTACGTCTTCAGCGGCGGGAGCACCAGCACCGCCCCGGCCGACCTGACAACCTTTTCGACCGGCGCCGGTTCGCTGACGACGGCCGACACCAGCTATTACAAGGGCGACAGCGAGATCGCCTCGGTCCGCGTCGCGGACAACCAGTCCGTTCCCTACGGCGTCAACGCCGACAACTCGGCCTTCGAGCAGATCATGCGGGTGCTGAAATTCGTCGGCAACTCGACCTCGTTGTCGCAGACCGATATCTCGCAGGCTCTCACGCTGGCCAGCGATGCGCTGGGTGCGACCTCCACGGTGCAGGCCAAGCTGTCGACCTCGGCCTCCGAGATCGAGACCGCGAGCGCCAACCAGAGCGAGTACCAGAGCTTTGCGCAGAGCCTCGGCACTGATCTCTCGAGCGTCGACGTCGCCGCCGTGACGGCGCAGATCTCGACCTATCAGGCGCAGCTCACCGCGTCCTATTCCGCGATCTCCAAGATCCAGAGCCTCAACCTCGCGAACTATCTGAAGTAGTCGCGACTGCGCAGCTGCGTAGGGTGGGCAAGGCGAAGCGTGCCCACCATCGCGAGCACGTCGTGGATGGTGGGCACGGCGCAAGCGCGCCTTTGCCCGCCCCACGCAGCTCGGACCGTCGTCGCGTGGTCGCGCTACCGGCTCAAGATCTTCAGCCAGACATCGCCGAGGATCGCCGGCTCGCGCGGGGCGAGGTAGGTGAGGCCGGCGGCCTCGCCGAGCTGGGCGGTGGTGCCGGACGCCTGCAGCTCGGAGAGCGCTTTGTTGACGGCGTCGAGCAGCGCGCGGTCGCCGTCGAGCGCGACATAGCCGCGGTTGGCGCCGATCGGGTAATAATAGCCGGATGCCGTGATCTTGGTGTCGGGGTGGCCGGCGCGGTAGGCATCGAACCGGCGCAGGTCGAGCAGCGTCGCGTCGAACGCGCCGCGGTCGAGCTCGCCGAGCAGATCGCTGCGGCCCGGCACCAGATGGGTGATGTCGTCGATCAGCCTGCCCTTGTCGAAGGTCATCAGGATGGCGTCGCCCAGCGTGCCGCTTTCGATCGCCAGGCGCAGGCCGGCCAGGTCGCCGATGCCCGCGACCGCGCGGCCGTTGGCCTTGGGGCCGAGCACGACGGTCAGCGGCGAATAGATATAGGGCTGGCTCGGCGCCAGCACGCCGAGCAGGATTCGCCGGCGGCGGTCGTCGCGCGTGGCGCCGTCGAAGTCGGGCAGCTTGGCGGTCTTGACGCCGGGCACGACGAGGGAGTCCTGGGTGAGGGCGTAGCCGCCGACCAGCGCGCAGCGGCCGTCCGACAGCAGCGCGTTGGCCTCGAGCGCGGGACTCGAATCTTCGTCGAGCTTGCTCTCGAACCACTGGATCTGCAGCGGTCGTCCGAGCCGCGCGGCGATCGCCTGCGCCAGCGTCACGTCGAAGCCGGTGTCCGGCTTGCCGCGATGATGCACCGACAGTGGCGGCACGTCTTCGTCGAGGCAGACCTTGAGCGGTTCGCCGGCGGCCGCGGCCGAGGCCGCGAGCGCCACCAGCAGCGCCATCGTCGTGCCTGCCAGCAGGGTCCTCATGGGCTCCTCCGGCTCGACACGAAGGCCCAGACGTCGGCGATCTCCTGCTCACTCAGGATGTCGCCCCATGGCGGCATCTTGCCGTTCTTGCCCTGCTTCACCGTAGTCACGAACCGCGTCTTGTCGTCGGGAAACGTGCGCAAATCCGGCGTGATGGTTCCGGAGTTCACCATGTTCGGCCCATGGCAATGCGAGCAGTTCCTGGCATAGGTGCTCTTGCCCTGGTCGACCTGACCCTGAAGCTCGATCGCGTTGGCTTGCTGTGCGGCGGCCGGGATCTGCGCGATCAAGACTGCCGCGACGGCGGCGAAGATCGCCGCCGTCAACAGAGTTGCTCTTTCAGTCACGTGGGCGTCCTACGCTCAGTTCTTGACCGCGAACACCCAGAGCGAGCCGCCGGGCGGCACCTTGGCCAGCCGCTCGTCGCCGGAGAAAAGCGAGTAGACGCCGCCATAGCCCGAGGTGACGGCGACATATTGCACGCCGTCCTGCTGCCAGGTCACCGGTTGTCCCTCGATGCCCGAGCCGGTCTGGAACTGCCAGAGCTTCTTGCCGCTCTCGGCATCGAAGGCCTCGAACTCGCCGGTCAGAGCGCCGGTGAAGACGACGCCGCCTGCGGTCGACAGCACGCCGGAGAAGCGCGGAATGTCGCTGGCCGCCTCCCACTTCGCCTTGCCGGTCATGGGATCGATCGCCTTGAGATGGCCGCGCGGGCCGTCACCCCATTCCCAGAGATCGGTCAGGTCCATGCCGAGATACCATTCGCCCTGCTTGTAGGTCGCGGGCTCGGTCTTGTAATGGCCGCCGAAGGCGAGCGTGTTGGCGTAGGCGAGGCCGGTCTGCGGATTGAACGACATCGGCTCCCAGTTCTTGCCGCCGAGGATCGACGGATAGACCACCACCTTCTTGCCGTCGCGCGCATCCTTGGCGACGTCGGTCTCGATCGGCCGGCCGCTCTTCAGGTCGACGCCGGTGGCCCAGTTGACCTTGACGTAAGGATTGGCCGCCAGCAGCTTTCCGTTGGTGCGGTCGAGCACGTAGAAGAAGCCGTTGCGGTTGGCGTCCATCAGCACCTTGGTCGGCTTGCCCTCGACGTTCATGTCGGCAAGCACCATCTCGGCCACCGAGTCGTAGTCGAACGGGTTGTTCGGCGAGAACTGGTAGTGCCACTTGATCTTGCCGGTCTTCGGTTCGAGCGCGAGCACGGAGCAGGTGAACAGATTGTCGCCGGGACGCACGGCCGCATTGAACGGACCGGGATTGCCGATGCCCCAATACACCGTGTTCAGCTCGGGATCGTAGGAGCCGGTGATCCAGGTCGAGCCGCCGCCGAGCTTCCAGGTGTCGCCCTTCCAGGTATCGCCGCCGGGCTCGTCCGGGGTCGGGATCGAGTGGGTGCGCCACAGCTTCTTGCCGGTTGCCGGATCCCAGCCGTCGATGAAGCCGCGGGTGCCGAACTCGGCGCCGGAGATGCCGGTTATCACGACGCCGTCGGCGACCAGGGGCGCCACCGTCATCGAGTAGCCTTCCTTGATGTCCGCGGCCTTCTGGCGCCACAGCTCCTTGCCGGTCTTGGCATCGAGCGCGATCACGTTGGCGTCGAGCGTGGTGCGGAACACCTTGCCGTCATACAGCGCCGCACCGCGGTTGATGATGCCGCAGCAGACGATCCGCGGCGTCTCGGCAGGATATTCGACCTTGCTCTTCCAGATCTGCTTGCCGGTCTTGGCGTCGATTGCGATCGTGGCGTTGTGCGTAGTGACGTAGATGACGCCCTGGTAGACCAGCGGCTGCGATTCCTCGCTGCGGTCGTCGTTCAGGCTGTAATTCCAGACCGGCACCAGGTTCTTGACGGTGTCCTTGTTGATCTGGTTCAGCGTCGAGAAACGCTGAAGATTGTAACCCATGCCATAATTGAGAACATTCGAAGTATCAGTCGCACCCTTGACCAACTGCTCGGTGGTTTGGGCGCTTGCACCATAAGATGCAAGGATTACGAGGCTTGCGGCCAGCGCAATGCGTTTCATCAGCTCCTCCCAATGGACCTTTTTCTGCACGCCTATTCCTGACGTTGCAGATGCAACCATCGGCCCGAAACCAAAACGCGTCAACACGAAAACGCGAGCAGCGCTTCGGCGCTACAATAGGCAAACGCCGGACGTCCGATTTTCGCAGATGCCGCCACGGCTTAACGCAATCTGGCATACCGAACGCCACTGCCTGCTGCCCGAGCAAGGTTTGCGTTTACGCGCTACGCGCGCCCGTGAGTTCGTGCGACCCCGCGGTCGGACGTCGATGTCATCCCGCGCGAAACGCGGCCGCCTCGACGAATTGCGCAGGCTCGGCGACCTGCTATGGTCGGCCACGACTGAAGGGCATGCTCCGCGTTGTCGGAGCAGCATTTGATGGGAGACCCAATGATGATTTCGCGTCGATCGCTTGCCTTGACCCTGGCCATGGCAGTCCTGTCAGGTCCCGCGCTTGCGAAATCCGGCGGTGGCAGCGCGCTCAAGATGCTCGATCCAGACAATGACGGCACGGTCGATCTCGCCGAGGCCAAGAAGGCGGCCGCCGACCTGTTTGCGAAGCTCGATCCCGATCACGACGGCACGCTCGATGTGCGCGAATTGCGCGGGCGGCTGACCAAGAAGGATCTCGCCGCGGCCGATCCCGATCACGACGGCACGTTAACGCTCGACGAATATCTTTCGGTCGTCGAACAGCGTTTCAAGGCTGCCGATCCCGACAATGACGGCACGCTGGACGCGAAGGAATTGAAGTCGCCTGCCGGACGGGCGCTGCTGCGCCTGCTCAAATAGGCGAGGCGTCGATTCCTCGGGCGTCATCCCGCGAACCCGGCCCGTGAGAAAAAAAGATACGATTTCGCTCCTGGGCAAGACGTTAGCAGAGCAATCCGCTTACCCTCTCCGCGCGTTGTGCCGCGGCAGTGGGAAAATGCCTGACAGAACAGCGTCAGATCTTCCCGCCGGATTGGCAGTCCCGCAGGTGCCGGCACGCCGCTGGTTGCTCCGGCATGTCCAGCAGCGAAGTCGGTCGCAAGCACCCTTGCTTGCGCGATGCGGGGAGCGGTCCTAGCTTTCGGCGCGGCGCAGACTTTGCGTCAGCTCAACTACCAAATTGACTTGGGAGCACGGAAATGGCCTGGAAAGCCCCGAAGATCGTCGAAGTGCCGGTGGGCATGGAAATCAACATGTACGCCTGCGCAGCGCGCAAGTGACTTGAGGCGATCTGCCCGGCTCGCGCAGCTTGCTGCGTCGAGCCGTGGCAGGCGTCCGCTTTCGGCGGCAGCGATCATGCCGCCCGGTTTCCCCTCCGAAAGATCTCCTGCACCCCGAAGACGCAGAGATCGACGCCGCGACCGGCGAGCAGCGCCCGATTTGCCGATCCGTACCGGCTTGGCTTAGGGTGCGTACGATGGCTTTCGTAGACAACAGGATTCGGTTGGCACGCGCGCTGTGTACCGCGACCATGGTCGCCGCCGCGCTGTTGCCGCTTGTCGCGCGCGCCGACGAGTTCGACACCGAACACATCTTCGGCTTCATGATCGGCTCCGACGTCGGCGATGTCGGCGAGCGCGAATTCCAGAGCGAGACCACCGGACGTTTCAGCAAGAGCGCCGGCAGCTATCGCGCCGTCGGTCAGCAGTTCGAGGCGGAGTTCGTTCCGATGCGGGATTTCCGCGTCGAGCTGGGCACGACGTTCATGGCGCACGATATCGCCGGCGTGCCGGGCTTCGACGATCGCCGCCAGCTGTCCTGGCAAAGCGTGTCGGCCGACTTCCGCTATCGCTTCCTCGATCGCGAGGCGGCGCCGTTCGGCATGACGCTGGCGATGGAGCTGCATGGTGATCGCGTCGACGAGACGACCGCGGCCGTGGTCCGCAGCTACGGCACCGAGTTCACTCTTGCCGTCGACCGCGAGGTGATTCCCAATTTCGCGATCGCGGCCTTCAACCTGAGCTACCAGCCGGAATGGACGCGGATGCCGCTCACGGGCGCCGCGGATCAGGATGCCACGCTCGGCGCCGCGTTCGGGCTGATGGCGCGCCTGCGGCCCGACATCCTGCTCGGCGGCGAGGTACGCTATTTCAGAAAGTATGACGGGATCGGCCTCGACGCATTGTCAGGACAAGCGCTGTTCATAGGCCCGACCGCCTATTATCAGATATCCGAAAAGGCGCGGCTGACCGCGAGCTGGGGCATCCAGACCTGGGGGCAGCGGACCGGTGGCAATGCCGCGCTCGACCTGGTCAATTTCGAGCGCCACCAGGCGCGGCTGGTGTTCGGCTGCAACTTCTAATCCGGAACAGGCCCTCACGAGGCTGTGAAACTCTGGGTTGCCTGATTACGTATTTCGCAGTGTTATCTACTGACGAGTACCTCCAGAGTCCCCGTTCCGAAAGGATCGGAACGGAGCTCCAGATTCTAGTTTTGACGCGTTTTCTTCACGCGAACCGGTATCCACTTCGCTGGAAAACGCTCGAGAGGACTGACGCATGAACCCGATGGACCTGGTCATTACCGTGTGTGCCGTGCTGTCGCCCAGCATCTGCGAAGAGCAGCATCTGCTGTTCGACTGGAACGGCTCACCGCAGCAATGCGCAATGGCTGCGCCGCCCTATATCGCGCAATGGATCGGCCAGCACCCGAAATGGACCGCAGTGAAATGGCGCTGCGAATATCCGCACCCCAATGACCACGCCAGCACGGGCGGCGACAAGCCGGCCGGCTAAGGCGCTTCGCGCTTCAGCTTTTCTTGGGCATGATCTTGCCCGAAAACCGCTTCACACTTTTCCGGATCATGCGCTATTTGTTGCAGTCCTTGAGGTCCTTGTCGGCGACCGAGAACACCGCATCGGCCTTGATCTCGATGTCGCGGACGACGCATTGCTTTGAACCGCTGTAGCCGACCTTGGCGTCGTAGCGGCCGGGCTCGATGCCGGTGATGCGCAGGCGCTCGTCGTGATCGACCTCCTTGTCCTTGTCGTTCAAGGTCTGGTTCGGTCCCCACTCGTTCTTGCCGGCCGGCGACAGCTCGAAGCTCGAAATGGTGGCGCTGGTCAGATTCCACAGGCGGATGCCCTTGCCCTTGGTCTGGGCCAGCGCGGCCGGCAGCGCCAGCAACGAAACACCAACAACGATCCACCGACGCCGCATTGAAAACCTCCGTTGTTGTATTCCTTGTGTTTTTCCCAAGGATGACCGCGTCTCACATATTTGCAAGGTCCAATAGCGAAAGCCGCGCCTTGATCTCGCCGATCTCGCGCTCGCTTCGGATGGCCCGTGGCGTTGCGATGGTCTCGACGTGCAGGATGCGTCCCGGCCGCGCCGACAGGAAGAACAGGCGGTCGCCGAGCCGGACGGCGTCATCGAGATCGTGCGTCACCAGCAGCGTCATCATCTTGCGGCTCGCTACCAGCGTCGCGATCTGCTCGCGCAGCCGTCCCGCCAGCGCATTGTCGAGCGACGCCAACGGTTCATCGAGGATCAGGAAATCCGGCGCGACGGCGAAGGCGCGGGCGAACGCGACGCGGCGGGCGAGGCCGAGCGACAATTCGCCGGGGAAATGACGGCGGTGAGCGGTCAATTCCAGCACCTCGAACAGCGCCGCGAGCCCGGCCTCGTCGATATCAGGCGCGGCGAGCCGCACGTTCTCTTCGACCGAGCGCCACGGCAACAGCCGCGGCTCCTGGAACACCATGCCGAGCCGCATGCCGGCGGAGCGCACGACGCGGCCCCGATAATTGCTGTCGAGCCCGGCGAGGATCTTGAGCAGGGTGCTCTTGCCGCAGCCCGACGGACCGAACACGACGCCGATCTCGCCTTCATTCAACATGAAGGTGACGTCGGCGAGCACGTCGTGACGTTTCCCGTCAGTGCGCTCGAAGCTCTTGCCGGTGATTGAGACCTCAAGCTGCACGGAGCCGCCACCGCGATAGCCTGGCTTCGAACGGCTGCACCAGCAGGGTCTCGATCACGAGCACGACCGCGGCAAAGCTCAGCGAGTAGGCGAGCAGCAGCGGGATGTCGAACAGCTGAAAGGCGATGCCGATCTCGAAGCCGACGCCGTTCGGCCGCCCGAGCAGTTCCGCGACCAGCACGATCTTCCAGACCAGCGACAGCCCCGACCGCGCCGCGGCCGCGATATAGGGCGCGAGCTGCGGCAGGACGACGTGCCGGAAGGTGCGCCCGGGTGGAAACGCAAACGCCGTCGCCATCTCGTCGAGTGCCGGGTCGAGCGCGCGCGCGCCTTCGCGCAGGGTGACGACGGCGGTCGGCAGCTTGTTGATGGCGATCGCCGCGATCGCCGCGACCTCGGTCAGCCCGGCCCAGATATAGGCGAGCACGATCACGACCAGCGCCGGCAGGTTGAGCAGCAGGATCAGCCAGGGATCGCCGAGCCGGTTGGCAAGCGGCATGCGGCCCATCCAATAGCCGATCGCCGACCCCAGCGCCATCGCCAGCGTGAAGGCGAGCGCGACACGCGCGAGCGTCGCGCCGAGATTGACGAACAGCGCGCCGGATCGCGCTTCCGCAATCATCGCGGTCAGCACCGCGGGCGGTGCCGGCAGCTTGGCGTCGCCGATCACGAGCGAACCAATCCACCAGGTGACGATGAACAGCGCAAAGGACAACAGACGCAGCACATCAATCTCCGGCGATCGCTTGATAGAAGGTGCCGGGATCGAGCTCCTTGGCCGAGCCGACCAGCTCGCGGCCGCCGATCTCGGCCAGCACGCGGTAGAGCACGCGGGCGTCCTGCTCCTCGTCGGCGATCGGACGGCGCGGAATGCCTTCGCGATAGCGGTCTCGGTAGGCGTGCAGGGTGGCCGCGTCGACCGCGCCGGTCAGCGGCGCGATGGTGTCCCATTCGGCATCGGAGGTCGCGAGGATCTGCTTGGCCTCGCGCGTGGTGGCGATGAAGCGACCCACCAGATCCTTGTGGGCGTTGGCCCAGGCCTCGTCGAACACATAGCCGATCATCGCGATGCGGCCCTTGCTGCCGAGCTTTTGCAGCACGTCTTCCATGCCAGCGAGGCGGCGAAAGCCCTTGGCTTCCAGCGCGGCGCAGAAATTCCAGTAGTTGAGGGTGGCGTCCATCTCGCCACCGAGCGTCTTGGCCGCGAGCAGCGGCGGCGCGCCGTAGACGATGGTGGCCTGCGATTTCAGGTCGATGCCGTCCTGCTTCAGCGCCGCCTGCAGCAGCAGCCAGTTCTTGTCGATCGCGCCGCCGGCCACCGCGAGCTTATGCCCCTTGAGGTCGGCAAGCGTCTTCATCGGGGACGCTGCGGCGACCATCACGGCGCCGAGCGCGCTTGAATAGGGATAGAACACGAGCTTGGCACCGAGCGAGCGCTCGCGCGACACCCACGGCCAGTCGGACACCATCACGTCGGCGTTGCCGGCGCGCAGCGCGATCTTGCCGGCCTCCGGACTTGCGAGCTCGACGGTATCGATCGAGAGGTTGGCCTTCTGGTCCAGGCCATGGGAGCGGATTACCGCAAGTTCCCAGGCCAACGTTCCCGTCTTCTGCGCTGCAATGCGGATGGTCTCTGCGGCGAAGCAGGTGCTGACCTGCATAAGCGCCAGAGCCGCAGCCAGCGTGATGCGGACACAATCGATCATTGTTTCTTGAGCCACTTCCCGAATGTTTTCTTTTCTGTCGCGAACCCATAGCATAGCCTGCGACAAGAGAAGAGGAAGCAGGACCATGGCACGAGCTGGCATGCTGGGACCGATTGTCGCCGCGACCCTGGCCGTATCAGCCGCGACCAGCATCGGCGCGCAGGCCCAGGAGGCCAACGACTATCCGACCTCGGCGCGGGCCGAATATGTGTTCGGCTGCATGAAGTCCAATGGCGAGACCCGGCAGGCGATCGAGCAGTGCTCCTGCTCGATCGACGTGGTGGCCTCGCTGATCCCCTATGATCGTTATGTCACGGCCGAGACCGTGCTGAGCATGGCGCAGGTGCAGGGCAATCTCGGCGGCCAGTTCCGCTCGTCCGAGCAGGCCTCCAACGCGCTCAACGACTTGAGGCGCGCTCAGGCGGAAGCCGAAGTGCGGTGCTTCTAGCGCATGTCGGCCTTTCTCGTGTCAGCCGACGTTTCGGCTCACCTCTCCCCGAAGGGGAGAGGTCGATTTGCGCAGCAAATCGGGTGAGGGGCCGCAGCTTCAACGAGGGACCGTAACCCCTCACCCGGCGCTGCGCGCCGACCTCTCCCATGGGAGAGGTGAACTTCCGTTGCTGCTGTAGGTCACTCTCACAAGGGCAGGGCCGAGCGCTCGTCCCGAGGTCACGTCCCGGGATCGTCGACCTTCCACTCGTGCTCGAAGACGTGGCCGCTGGTGTCCTTGGCCACGGCGCGGATGTGCTTGGCGCCATCGGAGACATAGGTGAAGCGGATGTTGGGATCCTCCGAGATCGAGATGCCGCCCTCCATCGCCAGCACCAGGCTGTCGTCCTGCCAGAGATGCAAATCGTTGACGAAGAAGGCCGGGATATAGAGCTGCGTGACCTGGTCCATCTGCAGGCCGGAATTGTTGGGATGGCCGATCATGATCTGGGCCTCGCGCGTGCTCGTCGCCGGTCCCTGGTCGGGCTTGGCGAATTGCCGGTAGCGCATCTGGCCGAGATGGTTCTTGGCTTCCTCGAGATTCTTGGCCGCCGGCGCCGAGCAGCCACCCGATGCCTTGACGTAGATCTTGCTGACATAGAGCTTGCCGTCGCTGAGCTCGGCGACCGCATGCACATTGGTGTAGTTGTTGACGCGAACGCGGGTCGAGATCTCCGTGACGTTGGCGTCCGGCCCGAGCGTGAATTTCGCGGCCATCGGCGCCGGGTTCTCGTCGATCACGAGCGTGATCGCGGTGACGCGGCGGCTGTCGCCCGGCGACAATTTCGTGCGCAGCGTCACCGGGACGATCGCAGCATCTTCGGCACGCGCCGGCATCTCGATGCCGATGACGTCGCTGCCATCGTTCATCGGCCGGTTGCTGAAGATGTCCTGGACCAGGCCCGGCCAGGGATCATAGGGCTCCGCGGCCGACACGGCATGTGTGCCCAGCGTGCTCATGACGAGGCCGGCAATGCAAAGCAGGCGAACGCGGTGTCGAAGCATGGTCGCAAATCCTGTGCAGCGCGCATCATTATAGGACGAAACGTTACTCCCATTCAATTTCCGAGAATGCTGCAGTTGCGTTGCGCGCGTTGTAATCGTCGAACAGCTGCCAGTGCGGCCGCTCGGAGGCGGCGGCATGCTCGGCCGCTGCCGTGATCGGCTTGCCGCTCGCGACCAGCGCGCGGACATCCCTGGCCAGCGTCTCGAGATAACGCCGTTCGTCGGCGAGCGCCGCAGGCCAATCGCTCACGGCTCCGTGACCGGGAACCACGCGCTCCGCTGGGATCGCGGCAAGCGCGGGCAGGGCGCGCAACCAGCCCTTCAGGCTGCCGTCGACCACCGGAATATGGCTCAGGAACACCAGATCGCCGGCGAACAGGGTTTTGGTGCGTTCATCGAGCACGGTGAGGTCGTTGTCGCTGTGCGCCGCCGGCCACGCCTTCAGCGTGAGAATGCGGCCGCCGAGGTCGAGCTGCAGCGTGTCTTCGACCAGCACGGTCGGCGGAATGATTCGCACCTCGTCGATCAGCTCGTCGCCCATGGTGCGGCGAAAACCGTCGAGATAGAACTGCCCGCGCGCAGCGAGCGCGCGGGGCAGGTTCTTGTGGCCGACGAAACTTGTGCCGTCTTGGACGAAAGCCGCATTGCCGAAGCTGTGGTCCGGATGGGCGTGGGTGTTGATGACGTAACGGATCGGCCTGCCGGTATGGCTGCGCACCGCCGCCAGCAATTGCCGCCCCTCGCGGACGCTGCCGCCGCTGTCGATCACGGCGACGGCATCATCGCCGACCACGAATCCGACATTGGCGATCGCGCCCTCGTTGTCGCGTGTCATCAGCGCAGTGACCCCGGTGTGCACGAAGATTCCCGGGGCGACTTCACTTACAGGCAATTCCGGTTGTTGCGCCCGCGCTATGCTCGGTGCCCCGAGCATCAGGACCAGCGCAACGATCGCAATGCCATGAGTCATGTTTCCGCCTCAGTTTCTCCGGGACACGCAGTCGCTTGCGCGCGTCTCCGGTTTGCAGTGCAGCAAGCAACGCGATGCGGTTGCGAGGGTTATTCCTGTTGCACGTCATGGTGCGGCGGGCAATCGACGGATGGCGGCGCACCGACGGATCAACAGGAGACCATGTGATGAAGATAGTCGGATGCCGTGGCGTGCTGTTCGCGCTTGTCGGATTCATCGCCTGTCTCGTCGGCCGCGATATCGCGCGCGCCCAGGTCAATGATCAGGGCGAGCTCTCGATCGAGCTGGTCGATCCGAAGGTGCTGCGCATCTGCGCCGATCCCCGCAACATGCCGTTCTCCAACGAAAAGCATGAGGGTTTCGAGAACAAGATCGGCGAGTTGTTCGCCGAGAAGCTGCAGAAGAAGATCGACTACATGTTCTTCCCGCAAGCGACCGGCTTCGTGCGGGTGACGCTCGGCTCGCATCGCTGCGACGTGATCATGGGCTTTCCGCAGGGCGACGACCTCGTGCAGGGCACCAACCCCTATTACCGCACGGCCTACGCCCTGGTGACCAAGCCCGGCAGCGGGCTCGACGACGTCGCGACGCTGGAGGACGAGCGGCTGAAGAGCAAGCATATCGGCATCGTCGCGGGAACGCCGCCGGCGACCAACATGGCGCTCGCCGGGCTGATGACCAATGCAAAGCCCTATCCGCTGATGATCGACACGCGCTACGATTCCTCGGCCGAGGCGATGATGAACGATCTCGCCAAGGGCGAGATCGACGCCGGCATCCTGTGGGGCCCGATGGCGGGCTACTATGCCAAGAAGGCCAATCCGCCGCTGCATGTGACGCTGCTGGTCAAGGAGACCACCGGGCCGAAGCTGGTCTATCGCATCGGCATGGGCGTGCGTGCCGCCGACCAGAACTGGAAACGCCAGCTCAATCGGCTGATCCAGGAGAACCAGCCCGAGATCAACAAGATCCTGCTTGATTTCGGCGTGCCGCTGCTCGACGAGAACGACAAGCCGATCGGCGAGGGGAGTGCGACCAAATCGCCATGACCAATTCGCGATGACCAACTCACGATGACGAGGCTGCTCGCGGCCCTGCTGGCGGCGATCGCGATCGCCGTCTCGCCTGTCCGTGCGCAGGACAAGCCGGCAGAGCCCGCGGACTTTCGCACCGAGGATTATCGGTCGCCGGTGCCGGCAACGCTTGCCGGCGCGCGCGTGCTGACCACGGACGAGGCGGAGACGATCTGGCGCGAGAAATCCGGGGCCTTCATCGATGTGCTGCCGCGCGCACCGAAGCCTAAGAATCTGCCTGAAGGCACCGTGTGGCGCGATCGGCCGCACGACGACATCCCCGGCAGCACGTGGCTGCCCGACACCGGCTACGGCAAGCTTGCGGGCCCGACCGAAGACTATCTCAAGCACGGGCTGGCCCGCGCCTCCGGCGGCAACAATGGCGCGCTGCTCGTGATCTATTGCCAGGAGAATTGCTGGATGTCGTGGAACGCCGCCAAGCGCGTGCTGTCCTACGGCTATCGCAATGTTGCCTGGTATCCGGACGGAACCGACGGCTGGGCGCGCGCGCTTTTGCCGCTGGCGCATGCCGAGCCGGAGCCGCGCGAAAGCGTGGACGTGGAGAAGTAACGTTCGCGCTTTCGCTTCGCGGTGACGCCTACTTGTCCCGGTCCAGCTTGTCGATCGTCGTGCTGCCGCCGCTCTCGGTGGTGCTGAACTTCACCTTGTCACCGGCGTGGAGTTCCTCGAGCGACACGCCCTTCGCGACCTTGTAATCCTGAGCCGAGCCGCCCGCGGCGCCAACCGTGCCGGTCTGCGTCTGCTGGATGGTGACGGTTCCGCTCAATCGGTCAATTTTGGTGACCAATCCCGACATGGATTGCTGGGCCAGAGCTGCTGATGTGACCAGGCTCGCGGCGGCAAGGCTGGTTAGGACGATCTTGGCTGCTCGCATCGAGGCCTCCCACTTCACAGGTAAGTCGGAGGCAACGGGCGAACCGTGCGGTTGGTTCCGGGGCCGGTGTGAGGAGGGATGATACGTTTGTGATGCCAGTGGCTATTCGCCGCAGCCGCTAGAGCATTTTCGGTTCTGATTGAATCAGAACCGAAGCTCTAGCTTTTTGTTTTGACGCGTTTTCTTCACGCGAACCGGTACCCACTTCGCTCGAAAACGCGCTAGTCCAGTTCCTGCTGGATGGTACGGCCGAGCGCGAACAGGCGCTGGTCGATTGTGGTCGGTACCTCGCAGACGAACTTCACTACGCGCCGACGGTCCTCGAAGATCCGGGTCTCCCAGACCAGCTGATTGCCGAGCTCGTCGACCTTGGCCTGATCCGGCGGCGTGGCATCCTGCAGCGCCTGCAATGCGAGTGTGTCGGAGCGGACTTTTTCCGCGGCTTCGCGCTGCTTGCGCATCACGCGTTCGAGCCCATTCATCACCTGGGAGCGTTGCGCATTGAGCGTATCGAACAGGCCGGCGAACAGCAGCTTTCCGGCATTGGCCTTGTCGGCCGCGGATGTCGACAGGAACGCAGTGATCTCCTTTTGCGCGTCCTCGACCGGCACGCGGCGCGCCGCAAGCCTGGAGACGAGGGCGCTGATCTTGACGTCGTCCTTCCATTTGGTTTCGGCATCGCCGAGCGGCGGTCCGGCCCAGACCGCGGCGATCGAGATCTCCGGCACCTTGGCCTGCGCGCATGGCCAGTCCGGATAGCGCGGATCGGCGCCGCGCGCCGCTCCGTTCGAGAGCGCGACGGCGAGCAGCGCGCCTAGTCCGATCCGCCAATTCGTGCTCAGCATGGTCATGCCTCGCCTCCACCGGGCCCGCGGCGCACCAGGCCACGCGACGGATCATAGGCCAGGATCGCGCCGATCATGAACACCACCGTGCAGGAGCCTACCACCGCGAGCGACACCCAATTGATCTTGCCATACAGCGCGAACCGGATCAGCTCCACCGCGTGGGTGAACGGATTGCACTGGCAGACGTAGTATAGCATCGGGCTGCCCTCCTGCACCCGCCACAGCGGGTAGAGCGCAGACGATGCGAAGAACATCGGGAAGATGACGAAGTTCATCACGCCGGCGAAATTTTCCAGCTGCTTGATGCTGGCCGAAATCAGCATGCCCAGCGCGCCGAGCATCAGGCCGGACAGCACCAATGCCGGCAGCACCGTGAGATAGCCGATGGTCGGCGGCGTGATATCCCAGAACCAGGCGATTGCGAGGAAGGCATAGACCTGCAGCAGCGAAACCGCGGTGCCGGCGAGCAGCTTGCAGAACAACAGGTAGCCGCGCGGCAGCGGGCTCACTAAGAGCGTGCGCATGTTGCCCATCTCGCGGTCGTAGACCATCGACAGCGAGGACTGCATGCCGTTGAACAGCTGGATCATCGCCATCAGCCCCGGCGCGATATAGACCTCGTAGAGGATATAGGTCTCGTAGGGCGGGATGATCGAGATGCCGAGCACCTGGCGGAAGCCGGCGGCGAAGATGAATAGCCACACCAGCGGCCGTACCAGCGCCGAGACGAAACGCTCGCGCTGATGCAGGAAGCGCAGCGCCTCGCGCCACACGATGCCGTTGAGGCAGACGATGTATTCGGAGAACGAGAAGCCGCGGCGCTCCGGCGCCATTGTCGTGCTGCTCATGACGGCGGCCTCCCTGCGAGCGTCGCCACGCCGGTCAGGCGCATGAAGGCAGTGTTGACGTCCTGGGCGCCAGCCTCCGCGATCACACGCGACACCGGACCATGCGCCAGCATCTTGCCTTGGTGCAGCACGACGAGGTCGTCGCTCGGCATGATCTCGTCGAACAGATGCGTAGCCCAGAGCACACCGATGCCCTGCTCGGCGACGAGCTGGCGGACATGGTCGAGGATGTCGGCGCGCGCCTTGACGTCGAGCCCGACGGTTGCCTCGTCGAGCAGCAACAGCCGCGGCCGATGCAGCAGCGCGCGGGCGATCTCGAGCCGCCGCATCTGGCCGCCGGAGAGATCGCGCACCTTGCTGCCGGCGCGATCGGCGAGGTTGATGCGATCGAGCACTTCGGCGGCGCGCAGCCGCGCCTCGCGCCGCGAGATGCCGTGCAGCGCCGCGTGATAGAGCAGGTTTTGCGTCAGTGACAAATCGAGGTCGAGCGTGCGGGGCTGGAACACGACGCCGAGCAGCCGCAGCGCTTCGCCCGGTGTTCGGCTGATGTCATGGCCGAAGATGCCGATCTTGCCGGTCTGGATGCCGAACAGCCGCGTCACCAGCGAGAACAGCGTGCTCTTGCCGGCGCCGTTGAGACCAAGCAGCGCGGTGAAGCTCGCCGGCGCGACGGTGAAGTCGACGTCGATCAAAGCGCGGCGCGGACCATAGGCGTGGCTGACATGGCCGATCGACAGCGCAGGCTGCACGGCCGCATCAATTCCGGGCACGGTGCCCGGAGCAGGCGAGCTTGCGATGTGTGCATCGGTTGATGTCATGGCTGCGCGATCGTGATTCCCCACGGCAACTCGCCGACCTGGATGGTCTTGATCACCTTCTGGGCGGCGACGTCGATGACCGAGACGTCGTTAGAGACGCCGTTGGTGACCATCAGATATTTTTCATCCGGCGTGAAGTCCATGTGCCAGACCCGCTGGCCGACCAAGAGATATTTCAGCACCTTGTGGCTCGTGCCGTCGACCACCGCGACGCGGTTGGCGGGACCGAGCGCGACGAATACCGTCTTGGCGTCCTTGGTCATGCCGATGCCGACCGGCTGGATCGCCTCGTTGCGCAGGCCTGGGATATCGAAGGTGACCTTGCCAGTGACCTCGCGCTTGACCGGATCGATGATCGAGACCGTGCCGCCGATCTCCGATGAAACCCATAGTTCCGAGCCGTCGCGCTTGAACGCGGCGAAGCGCGGCCGCGAATCGACCAGCACATTGCCCACGATCTGGCGCGTCGCGGTGTCGATGAAATGCGCCATGTTGGTGGTCTCAGACGTGTTGATCAGGATCTTGCCGTCCGGGCTGACCGTCATTCCCTCGGGCTCGACACCGACCTGGATGTCGCCGACGCGAGCTCGCGTCGTGAGATCGATCACCGTGACCGTGTTGTCGTTCTCGTTGGCGACATACATGGTCTTGCCCGCGGCATCCTGGGTGAACAATTCAGGGTCGGGGCCGGAGGGCAGGGTGTCGACGATCTCCTGGCTCTTGGTGTCGATCACCTGGATCGTGTCGTCGTCGCCGACCGCGACGAAGACGAACTTGCCGTCGCGCGAGAACTCGATGCCGCGCGGCCGTTGCCCGACCTTGATGGTCTTGGTCACCGCCCAGCTGTCGGTGTCGATCACCGTGACCGTGTTGCCCTTCTCGTTGGAGACATAGGCGACATAGGCGGACGCCGGAGACATGGCCGCAAGCCACGCAAACATCCCCGCGAGCAGACTTTGGCGCCACATCCGTTCGATCTCCCTCACTGCAGCTTGCACTTCGTTTCGGGCCGGTCAACACCGAGCGTATCGAGCTCGGAGACCTGATGCAGGAAGCCCTCCTGCGGCGACACCGAGACCACCATCCGCCCATCGGCCAACAGGATCGGCTGGCGGAGCTGAAGATTCCAGTCCCGCAGGGTCAGCCGCGTGCCCTTGAAGGCGGCGACCGAAAACTGCGGTCCCTTGAGGAAGGCGATGACCTTCTTCGGGTCGCCTGAATTGGTGCGTGATGTCGCTTCGCCGATCATACGCGCGGCGGTCCAGGCCTGCATGTCGAGCGCGGTCATGCGCCGCTGGTTCAGCTTGACGAAGCGGTTCTGGATCTGGATGGCGCCCCATTGATCATGGGCGGCGTCCCAGCTGGTCGGCACCAGGCCGGCCGAGCCTGCCACGGGCCGCGGATCCCAGGTGCGATAGGGCAAATAGTTCGCGAATACCTCGCTCTCGTCGGCGGCGACGAGCACGTCATAGGCCGGCGCCTGCTGGGTGAACACCGGCATCTGACGCTGGATCAAGGTCACGCCGGAATCGGTGCGGCGCGCGCCGCCGGTGTCCTCGAAGGTGCGTTCCTGCACGATCTTGGCGCCGAAGCGCGTGGCGGCGCGGCGCAACGCATCAGCGTAAGCCTTGTCGGCGTCATGCGAGCCGACCACCAGCAGCCAGCGCTTCCACTGCTTCCAAACCAGATATTGCGCGACCGCGTCCGCCAGCATGGTGCGGGTCGGCGCGACATGGACGACGTTGGCGCGGCAGTCCTGCTCGCGCAGCCGGTCGTCGATCGCGCCGGCGTTCAGCAGCAGGGTGCCGCGATCGCGCAAGGCGTCGGCGACCTTGAGCAAGGCATCGGCCGGCAGATCGACGATGATGTAGTCGTCATGCGCGGCGAGATCGGTCGCGACCTTGACCACGTCGTCGCTATCCTTGACCCTCACCTCATCGAGCGTGAAATGTTGATTGAGGAATTTACCTGTCGTGTTGTTGTCCTCGATCGCGAGGCGGGCACCGGCGATGCCATTGTTCTCGGCGGGCTGCTCGACCAGCGACAGGGTCTGTTTGATGCCGGCATGGCCGAGATAGCCGATGTGAATCTCGGTCGGATCGGCCGCCAGGGCCTGGCTCGCCAGCATGCTGAGCGCGATCATGCCGATCAGCCGTCGGAACATAAGTCCTCCCGTTACGTCTTATTTCTAGCGCATGATTTCCATTGCGATCCGGATCATGCTCCAGCTTGCAAGATGACCGAATTGGCCTGGCTTGCAACCCCGCTTTTTGTCGTTGCCGCGTTACTGATTCCGATTGGTTCACAATCATGAGATCGTCGTTCATCTTTGTCATGACAATGCTGGCGATGTCGGCGGCCTCGCGTGCCGAACCGCCGAAGGTCGCGGTGTTCGATCTCGAGATGATCGATACCAGCCTGCCGGGCGAGGTGTATGGCGTGCAGGCCGACGAGCAGGCGCGGCTCGGCCATGTCGGCGATCTCGTGCGCAAGGAACTGGCCGATTCAGGTAAGTTCCGGATCGTCGACATCGCGCCGATCAGCGCTGCGGCGCATGGCAGCAACCTTCAGTCCTGCGGCGGATGCGACGTCAAGCTGGCGGGTGAAGTCGGCGCCGATATCGCGATCACCGGCGTCGTGCAGAAGGTCTCCAACCTGATCCTCAACATCAATCTCTACCTGCGCGACGTGCATACCGGACGACTGCTCGCGGCCGCCAGCGCCGACATGCGCGGCAACACCGACGAATCATGGTCGCGCGCCGCCGATTACCTCGTGCGCAACCGCCTGCTCGCGCCGAACTATGGCGCGCCGCAAGCAAGGTAGGTTGCGTGGCACCTTTGCCGTCCATCGTCCTGAGAGGGTCGTCAACATACGACCCACAGGCGGTACCAAACATTCAGCGTCGTCCCGGCGAAGGCCGGGACCCATAACCACTGAAGGTTATTGTTACGCGACGCTGGGGCCACAGCCTGCTTCAACAATCCAACCCCGTGGTTATGGGTCCCGGCCTTCGCCGGGACGACAAGGCAGGTGTGTCGTCTAGCCCTTCAATCGCGCGGCGTGCCAGCGCAGATGGTCGGCCATGAAGGTCGAGATGAAATAGTAGCTGTGGTCGTAGCCCGGCTGGCGCCGCAGGGTGAGCGGAATGTTGGCTTTCTCGCATGCGGCCTTGAGCAACTCGGGCCGCAACTGCTCGGTGAGAAATTGGTCGGCGTCGCCGTAGTCCACGAGCAGCTCGGAGAAGCGTGCGCCGTCCTCGATCAGCGCGACGGCGTCGTGCTTGCGCCACGCCTGCTTGTTGCTGCCGAGATAGCCGCCCAGCGCCTTGTTGCCCCACGGCACCTGCGAGGGCGCGACGATCGGCGAGAAGGCGCTCGCCGCGCGATAGCGGTTAGGATGGCGCAGCGCCACCGTCAGCGCACCGTGACCGCCCATGGAGTGGCCGAGGATCGACTGCCGTGCGATATCGACGGGAAATTGCTCGGCGATCAGCTTCGGCAATTCCTCCGTGACGTAACTATACATCCGGTAGTTGTTGTTGAAAGGTGCTTCCGTCGCATCGACGTAGAAGCCCGCGCCGAGGCCGAAGTCGTATGAGTTGGCGGGGTCGCCGGGCACGCCTTCGCCGCGCGGGCTGGTGTCGGGCGCGACCAAGATCAGACCGTACTCGGCGCAGGTAGCGCGAAACTCACCCTTCTCGGTGACATTGGCGTGCGTGCAGGTCAGACCCGAGAGATAGGTGACGACCGGCAACCTGGCGCCGGCCGCGTGCTCCGGCACGAACACCGAGAATGTCATGTCGGTCCTGGTTTCACGGCTTTGATGCCGATACACGCCCTGCGTGCCGCCATGGGATTTGTTCTGCGAAATCGCTTGCATGGTCGTATGTCCTTAAAGGTTGCCGCGCGGCGTCAGGCGACGCCGCTTTCGATGGCGAGCCGCACCAGCTCCGCCGAGGTGCGCACACCGAGCTTCTGGCGCATGATCGACGAGGTGTTGGCGACAGTCTTGTAGGAGGAATGCACCAGCCAGGCGATCTCCGACAGGCTCTTGCCGGAGGAGAGCAGGCGCAGGATCTCCATCTCGCGCGAAGTCAGCTTGGAGAGCGGGTTCTGCGCGAAGCTCGGCCGCGCGAAGGCGACGTTGCGGGCAATCTCCGGCGGCAGATAAACACCGCCACTGCCGACCTCGCGCACCGCTTCGACGAGATCGTTGGGGTCGCCGGTCTTGGAGACATAGCCCTTGGCGCCGATGTCGATGGCGCGCGCCGCGAACACCGGATCGTCGTTCATGCTGAACATGATGATGCGTGCGGCGGCGTCGCGCGACAGGATCCGGCGTGCCAGTTCGAAGCCGGAGACCGTCGGCAGGTTGATGTCGATGACGCAGATATCGGGCTTTTCCGTCACGAAAGCCTGCTCGCCACTCTCGGCGTCCGGCGCTTCGGACAGCGAAATCTCGGGATCGTCGGCAAACACGGTGCGGCAACCCGAGGCGACGATGGGATGGTCATCAACGATCAGAATGCGCATGGCGTTGTTCCGTCGATCTGCTTTTCTCGGTTCGTCGTCTCGGTTTGTCGTCTTGGTTGTCGTCGTGTCGGCTTGCATGAGGATGGGCAATATCGGTTCCCGAACCGGTTGTACATCTCGTGCGAGATTGCAGTAGCGTCGGATTAGATAGCCGGGCAAATTTGACTGTCAACGATCCTCTCGGAGGAGGACGTCGAGCATGATCCGGAAAAGTGCAAAGCGGTTTTCCGAAAGATCATGCGCAAACAAGGAGCTAAAGCGCGATGACGAGTCCTCCTCGTCTCATCGCGCTTAAGCGGTCGGGGGCATCGCAATGTGGCGAAAACTATCGTTGCGCGCACGCATTAACACGCTGCTGGCGCTGATCCTGATGGTCGGATTGGGCATCAATATCGCGCGGCTGGTGCTGGAAGCGGGGCCGCGCGTGCAGGCCGAAGACCAGAGCGTGATCCGGCTGGCACGCGAGTTTGTCGCGACCATCGTGGCCGATCTCAACGAGGCGTCCGATCCCGACGCCCGGCTCGACCAGATTGTGAAGGACCTGAGCCGGCTGCGTCATGTCAGCATCACGCGGCAGGAAGACGCGGCAGCGAAGCCGCCGGAGCGCGTCGACGACGCCGGCGAGCCGCGGGCCCCCGCGTGGTTCGTGGCGCTGGTCCATCCCGAGCAGACCTCGGTGCGGGTGCCGATTTCGGTGCATGGCAAGCCGCAATCGCTCGTCATCACTTCGCATCCCGACGACGAAATGGCGGAGATCTGGGACGGCATCATCACCCAGCTCGAGGTCGGTTCTGCGATCACGGTGGCGCTGCTGCTGGTCACCATGCTGGTGGTCGGCCGTGCGCTGGCGCCGTTGCAGGCGCTGTCGCAGGCCATGAACAGCATCGAGGCGGGCGACTACGAGGTGCGGGTCGAGCCCACCGGATCGCCCGAGCTGGCCGCGATCTGCACCAAATTGAACCATCTGGCGGCGACGCTGGGCGAGGCGGTGGACGGCAAGCGGCAGCTTGCCGAGCGCGCGGTGTCGCTGCAGGATTCCGAACGCAAGCAGATCGCGCGCGAGCTGCACGATGAGTTCGGGCCTTATCTGTTCGCGCTGCGCGCCCATGCCGGCGCGTTGACCCGGCTGTCGGAGGCCGACAGGGCCGATCCCGCCGCGGTCCGCAAGCACGGCAACGCCATCCTCGAACAGGTCAACGCGCTCCAGCAATTCACCCGCCGGATCCTGGAGCGGCTGCGGCCGGTCGGTCTGGCCGAGCTCGGGCTGCGCGAAGCGCTCGGTGCCCTGGTGCGGATGTGGCGCGAAAGCCATCCGGAAGTGGAGATCGAGAGCCGCATCTCGAATTCGCTCGGCGAGGCCGGCGAGACGGCGGATCTCACGATCTACCGGATCGTCCAGGAGGCGCTGACCAACGTGTTCCGACACGCAGGCGCAACGGCGGTCAGCATCACGATCGAGCCGATCGAGCGGCAGACAGCGATGCATGGCAGCCGCGGCTGCGCGCTGGTGCGCATCAGCGACAATGGCAGCGGCCTGCGGCCGGATCACCGGCTCGGGCTCGGCCTGACCGGCATGCGCGAGCGCATCCTTGCGCTCGGCGGCACGCTCAACATCAATTCCGGCGATGGCGGCGTTACGATCGAGGCGCTGGTGCCGAAAGCCGCCCATGTCTAAAGCCGCCCATGTCTAGCGCGGGGTCTAGCGCGGGCGATGCCAGTACGCGAAGATTGCCCAAGAGAGCGCGAGCGCGCCGGCGATCCACAGCGCGATAATCGCAATCATGCCGGCGCGGCTGGTCGGACGCTGCAGGGCGGCGGCGTTGGCCCGGCATTCGGCCATCACGTCATCCGGAACGAGCGCGATCGCGAGCCGGATGCCGATCGGCAGCAGGATCAGATCGTCGAGATAGCCGATGACGGGGATGAAATCCGGGATCAGGTCGATCGGGGAGAGCGCGTAGGCGGCAACCGCGATAGCGAGCGCCTTGGCGTACCACGGCACGCGCGGGTCGCGTGATGCAAGATAGAGCGCATAGCTGTCGCGTTTGAGATTGCGCGCCCACGCCGTGAGGCCGGACAGCGCGCCGGATTCGGGCGCTATTCCAGCACCACGTCGGCCGCCATGATGCCGTGCTGGGTCTTGTTCACCGACGACGGCGCGATGCCGAAATACTTCCGGAACACGCGGCTGAAATGCGACGAGCTCGAGAAGCCCCAGGAGAAGGCGACATCTGTGATGGTCTTGCCGTTCTGGCTTTCCAGCTCCTGCCGGCAGTGCTGCAGCCGGGCCTTCCAGATGTAGTCGCTGACCGTCATGCCGCGATCGCTGAACAGCATGTGCAGATAGCGCTTCGAGCAGCCGAGCGACGCTGAAATGCGGTCGATGCAGAGATCGGGATCGCGCAGATGCTCTCGGATGAAACCCTGGGCCCGCACATAGGTCGCCTCGGCGCTGCCGCGATCGAGCATCGCGCCGGTCTCGCGCAGCGGCAGCAGCAGCAGGTCGATCAGCGAATCGGCGACGCCGGCGGCGTTGACCGCGGACAGCGTCGCTGCCTCGCCGAACGCGGCGTGCACGAAATCATAGGCGATGCGGCCGGTACCGTTGCGCGCCGACAATTTGCACGGCGCCATCTTGGAGAGCTGGAAGCCACGCTCTTTCAAGAGATCCTTCGGTACGATGACCACCTCGTGGCGGGTCAGCGCCGGGCTGATGATGGTGTGCGGGCAGGAGACGTCGTAGGCAAAGCAGTCGCCCGGCAGGATGTCGAAGTGCATGCCTTCCTGCTCGAAATGCGACACGCCGTGGGTCTGGAACAGAATCTTGATGTAGGGATGCTCGCTCAGGCGGATGCGCGAGATGGTGTGCGCGATGCGATGCTGGCTTGCCTCGATCTGGCACAGCTTCAGCCGTGACACCGTGGTGTAGTTGATGCGGCCCTCGAGCGAGGAGCCTTCGAGCGCGTCGACGTCGAACTGGCCACACAGATCGGTCAGCGCATCGGACCAGCGCTGGATCTGTCGCCTCGGCGTCAAGCCGGTTGTGTTCAGCGAATGGACTGTATCGGACATCTTTCCAATCACCGATTCGATCCCCCCGCGTGACTGATCACCGCGATTCTTTCGCCGGTATGGCACGCCTTTTCCTCCAATTTGAAGACGTTAGGAGGAGCATGGCGGGATTATTCCCGGTCAATTCCGGGCAATCCTCCGACTTACTTCTCGCGTCGTCAAGCGCAACCTTGGATGCGCGGGAACCGGAGCCGGCGCGACGCCGACAATCGATTGATGCCCTGCAGCATGGCCAACTCTCGCGCCCGACGAGGCCCGAGTGGCAAAAATTTGTCGAAGGTTCGCTGTCGAGCAAACGGCTGTTCGCTATTGGGCAAGTCGCCCGCAGCGAGCCGGGATAGGGATTAGGAACCAAAATCGAAAAGATGGGCCGTTATCGACGGCAACCATGGGCTCTTGAAACTGGGAGGAATCCACGATGCGCAAGTTGCTATACGCGACCAGCCTTGGGGCAATGGCGGCATTCGCCGCAGGAGCCGTCAGTGCCAATGACGAAATCCACAAAATGGCGCAGAACCCGAAGGATTGGGTGATGCCGGCCGGAGATTACGGCAATCAGCGTTACTCCAAGCTGAATCAGATCAACGCTTCCAACGTCGGAAAGTTGCAGGTGGCCTGGACGTTCTCGACCGGCGTGCTGCGCGGTCACGAGGGCGGCCCGCTCGTGATCGGCAACATGATGTACTTCTCCACGCCGTTCCCGAACAAGGTCTATGCTCTTGACCTTTCCAAGGACAACCAGATTGTCTGGAAGTACGAGCCGAAGCAGGATCCGAACGTCATTCCGGTGATGTGCTGCGACACCGTGAACCGCGGCGTCGCCTATGGCGACGGCAAGATCTTCCTGCATCAGGCAGACACCACGCTGGTTGCGCTCGATGCGAAGACCGGCCAGGTGGTCTGGTCGGTGAAGGACGGCGATCCCGCCAAGGGCGCCACCGGCACATCGGCGCCGCTCGTGGTCAAGGACAAGGTCCTGATCGGTATCTCCGGCGGCGAGTTCGGCGTGCAGGCGCACATGACCGCCTACGACATCAAGACTGGCAAGCTGGCCTGGCGCGGCTTCTCGGAAGGCCCGGATGACCAGATCCTGGTCGACGACAAGACCACCGAGCTCGGCAAGCCGATCGGCAAGGATTCGAGCTTGAAGACCTGGCAGGGCGATCAGTGGAAGATCGGCGGCGGCGCCACCTGGGGCTGGATCTCCTACGATCCCGAGCTGAACCTCGTCTATTACGGTTCGGGCAACCCCTCGACCTGGAATCCGAAGCAGCGTCCCGGCGACAACAAATGGTCGATGACCATCTGGGCGCGCAATCCGGAAACCGGCATGGCCAAGTGGGTCTATCAGATGACCCCGCACGACGAATGGGACTATGACGGCGTCAACGAAATGATCCTCAGCGATCAAACCGTGGACGGCAAGGCGCGCAAGCTCCTGACCCATTTCGATCGTAACGGCCTCGGCTACACCCTCGATCGCGCCTCCGGCGAACTATTGGTCGCCCAGAAGTACGATCCGAAGGTGAACTGGACCTCCGGCGTCGACATGGACAAGAACTCGCCGACCTATGGTCGTCCGAAGGTTCTCGATGCCGCGTCGACCGACAAGGCCGGCGAAGACCACAACGTCAAGGGCATCTGCCCGGCCGCGCTCGGCTCGAAGGACGAGCAGCCGGCGGCCTACTCGCCCGAGACCCAGCTGTTCTACGTGCCGACCAACCACGTCTGCATGGACTACGAGCCGTTCAAGGTGAGCTACACCGCAGGTCAGCCCTATGTCGGCGCGACGCTGTCGATGTATCCGCCTCCCGGCGAGACCAACATGGGCAACTTCATCGCCTGGGATAACAAGACCGGCAAGATCGTCTGGTCGAACAAGGAGCAGTTCTCGGTCTGGTCGGGTGCGCTCGCGACCGCCGGCGGCGTGGTGTTCTACGGCACGCTGGAAGGCTACCTGAAGGCGGTCGACGCCAAGACCGGCAAGGAGCTCTACAAGTTCAGGACTCCGTCCGGCATCATCGGCAACGTCAATACCTATGAGCACAATGGCAAGCAGTACGTCGCCGTGCTCTCGGGTGTCGGCGGTTGGGCAGGCATCGGCCTTGCGGCCGGCCTGACTGATCCGACGGCCGGTCTCGGTGCGGTCGGTGGCTACGCCGCGCTGAGCAACTACACCGCGCTCGGCGGAACGCTCACCGTGTTCGCGCTGCCGCAGTGAGCTGACGAACCCTCGTTCCGGCGCATGGGGTGACCTCCATGCGCCGGTCCGTCTTCAAATCGCATACGAGGACAGGCTTTTGCGTAAGATCTGGTTTGTGACGGCTGCGATCTTCGTCGTGGCACTGGGAAGAGTTGCCTCCGCCGAACCTCCGGGCGACCCCGCGGCGGTCAAATCCGAGGACGGCAAATATCTCGATAAGGACGGCAACCCGACCTACAAGGTTGCGCCCGACGGGACGGTCGACTGGTACACCTATTCCGGTTATCGCCGGTACCATTCGGAGTGCCACGTCTGCCACGGACCCGATGGCATGGGTTCGACCTACGCACCGGCGCTGAAGGACTCGCTGAAGACCATGAACTACGCCGATTTTCTCGGTGTGGTCGCGAGCGGACGCAAGAACGTCACGACCTCGCAGGAGAACGTGATGCCGGCCTTCGGCGATAATCCGAACGTTGCCTGCTACATGGACGACCTCTATGTCTATCTGCGCGCTCGTTCCACCGATGCGGTGGGGCGCGTACGGCCGGCCAAGCACGAAGACAAGTCCGACGCCTATACCAAGGCGGAAGATGCCTGCATGGGCAGCGGTGACAAGAAGTGAGCATGTCCGGCGCGGATGACAACCTGTGTGATGTTTTGTGGAGACCAAGATGAAAACGCGCGCCGCAGTCGCATTCGAGGCCAAGAAGCCGCTTGAGATCGTCGAGCTTGATCTGGAAGGACCCAAGGCCGGCGAGGTCCTGGTCGAGATCAAGGCGACCGGCATCTGCCACACCGACGCCTACACGCTCGACGGTTTCGACAGCGAAGGCATCTTCCCATCGATCCTTGGCCACGAAGGCGCCGGCATCGTGCGCGAGGTCGGCGCCGGCGTCATCTCGGTGAAGCCGGGCGACCACGTGATCCCGCTCTACACGCCGGAATGCCGGCAGTGCAAAAGCTGCCTGAGCCAGAAGACCAATCTCTGCACCGCGATCCGCGCCACCCAGGGCAAGGGCCTGATGCCCGACGGCACCTCGCGCTTCAAATACAAGGGCGAGACGGTCTTCCACTACATGGGCTGCTCGACCTTCTCGAATTTTACCGTGCTTCCCGAGATTGCGGTCGCAAAAATCCGCGAGGACGCGCCGTTCGACAAGAGCTGCTACATCGGCTGCGGCGTGACGACAGGCGTCGGCGCCGTCGTCAACACTGCCAAGGTGACACCGGGCTCCAACGTCGTGGTGTTCGGCCTCGGCGGCATCGGGCTGAACGTGATCCAGGGCGCCAAGATGGTCGGCGCCGACAAGATCATCGGCGTCGACATCAATGATTCCAAGGATGCCTGGGGCCGCCAGTTCGGCATGACGCATTTCGTCAACCCGACCAAGGTTTCCGGCGACATCGTGCAGCATCTGGTCGGCCTGACCGATGGCGGCGCCGATTACACCTTCGACTGCACCGGAAATACCAATGTGATGCGCCAGGCGCTGGAAGCCTGTCATCGCGGCTGGGGTGTCTCGGTCGTGATCGGTGTAGCCGAATCCGGCAAGGAGATCGCGACGCGGCCGTTCCAGCTCGTCACGGGACGCGTCTGGAAGGGCACCGCGTTCGGCGGCGCGCGCGGCCGCACCGACGTGCCGAAGATCGTCGATTGGTACATGAACGGAAAGATCCAGATCGATCCGATGATCACCCATGTGCTGAAGCTCGAGGAGATCAACAAGGGATTCGACCTGATGCACGAGGGCAAATCGATCCGCTCGGTCGTCGTGTTCTGAAACAAAGACCAACCACTAAGGAGGATAGGCCATGACTGTTCATATCCACCCGTCTGTTGACAACGGTGTCAAACACGGCTCGGGCAGCTTCGCGGGCGGCACGCTCGTCTGCAAATGCGCGAGCAAGCCGGTCAAGGTCGGCGTCAAGGGCGACGTCGCCCATAACCACGCCTGCGGCTGTACCAAGTGCTGGAAGCCTGACGGAGCGACCTTCTCGGTCGTCGCGGTGGTGCCGCGCGAGAACGTCACCGTGCTCGAGAACGGCGACAAGCTGAAGATCGTCGATGCTGCGGCGGTGATCCAGCGCCACGCCTGCACCGGCTGCGGCACGCATATGTACGGCCGGATCGAGAACAAGGGCCATCCTTTCTACGGCCTCGACTTCATCCATCCCGAGCTGTTCCAGGAATCCGGCTCGGCCGCGCCCGGCTTCGCGGCGTTCGTCTCCTCGGTGATCGAGTCCGGCGTCAAGCCGGCCGACATGGCCGGGATCCGCTCGCGGCTGAAGGAGCTCGGGCTCGAGCCCTATGACTGCCTGTCGCCGCCGCTGATGGATGCGATCGCCACCCACGTGGCGAAGTCGAAGGCGGCTTGAGCCGCGGTTTAGGCGGCTGAGCTCAACGAGGTCCCCGCCGGCAGAGGGGTCTGCCGGCGAACGATGTTGCTGACATTACCCCCGTGACCTTGAACCTTGCATGCCCCGTGGACGACCACAGGGCATGCATTTTATTGTCCGCCTTGCCCTCGTGCTTTCCCCGATCCTGGTGCTTTCGACGGCCCACGCCGCGTCGCCGGAAGACCGCTACATCGCCGCGCGTGACGCCGCGATCGCCAAGTTCGCCAAGCTGGAGAAGGACGGGAAGACCGGCGAGGCCGTCGATAAGGCCGAGGCTGCCGCGCGGGCCGACCTCAAGACGCAGCTGACGTCGATCCTGTCCGAGCCCGCCCGCCCCGGTTACGGGCCGGCGCAGATCAATCTCGACACTCTATATAAGGGCGATATGGGGTTCGGCATGCTGGACGGCCTGCGCTTCGATGCCGAGACCGGCCGGGACGGCGGCAAGATCGGAGATAAGCGCCCTGATGGCAGCTTCGTCGAGCCGAAAGCCCATATCCTGGTGACGACCGAGCCGTTGTTCGCGCGCTGGCTACGGGAACACAAGGCCTGGTGGGACAAGGGCACCAAGAACGTGCCGCAGCAGGTCGATGCGGCCCTGAAGTTCGAAGGTCTCTACACCCAGGCGATCTCGACCGATGCGGCCGTGATCAATTTCAACGACCTGCCGCTCGCCAAGCCTGCGCAAGCCTCCTACGCCTACGGCTTCCTGGCTGGCCGCACCCAGGATTCCTTCCCCGACGCCGCCGACGAAGTGTTCGCAGTCGCAATCGCCAACGGCAAGCTCTACATCGCCTATGGCGAAATCGCACCGACCGTGCAGGTGCCCGCCTGCACCGCGATCCGCGCCGACTTCAACAAGAAGGCGGACGAGGCGGCCGAGAAGCTCGACAAGAAGCAGATCACCCGCAAAGCGTATGACAAGCTCGGCGATTTCCGTCAGCAGGGCGAGGACGCCTTCAAGCGCTGCTTCACCGAGCGCGCGCCACAGCAGCCGGCCTTCGCCGAGGCCACCAGGCAGGCGCAGGCGCTGCTCGAGACGGCGATCGGCAAATAGCCTCGTGCGCTTATCAGAAGCCGCCGAGCAGGTATTTGAAGATGAAGAGAAGCACGCCCGCCTGCAAGGTCAGCCAGGTGGCAAACATACCGTAGAGAAGCCGGTTGGAGAGCGGCTGCGCGCATCGTTGCCTGACGAGGGATTTGATGCCGATTGGCAGCAACAGAAAAAATGTCGGCGCGAAGACCACGGTGCAAAGAATCACGGCGTAAGAAATCTCGTAGAGGATAGCCACAGTCCCGTGCGGCATGAACAGCCGCAGCGGGAAGCACAGATATGTGACGAAGATGGCGGGGGTAAAGAAGGCGGATGCAAATGCCGGCGAGAACCCCGCGGCCGCGATGCCCGGTCGGCTCGCCCATCGGCCGATGAGCCACCACCCAGCCAGGAACGTGATGCTCGGCGGCAGCACCAGCTTCAATAACAGGTCAAGCGTGTCGGTCGTCAGGTAGAATATCACCCTGCGCTCCATCGGTTCCGAGGCGGTCGATGCGTTCGGTCGCGCGAGTGTGTCAGTCCGGTTTGCAGCGGCGTGGCAACGGTCGTGCAGAGTTTGTGTTTTGTCGTGCAGGGCGCGTGCAGACGGCCGATTTGAACGATCGTCGGCCAGTCCCTATCTTAGGCGGGCTCCGCGCCGAGGGAGCTGCCGAGGGAGCTGCAATGACCGCCGCCATCAAACCGTTTCGCATCGCCATCGCTGACGAGGTGCTCGACGATCTCCGCACCCGGCTGCGCCGAACGCGCTGGCCCGAAGCCGAGCCGGTCGACGACTGGAGCCAGGGCGCGCCGCTGACATGGATTCAGGATGTCTGCCGCTATTGGGCCGATGGTTACGACTGGCGCGCGCGTGAGGCGAAGCTCAACCGTTTCGGCCAGTTCACCACCGAGATCGACGGGCTCGACATCCACTTCATCCACGTCCGCTCCAGGCATCCGGAGGCGAGGCCGCTGATCATCACCCATGGCTGGCCGGGATCGGTGGTCGAATTCCACAAGGTGATCGAGCCGCTGACCGATCCGACCGCGCATGGCGGCCGCGCGGCCGACGCCTTCCACGTGGTCTGCCCGTCGCTGCCCGGCTTCGGTTTCTCCGCCAAGCCGGCCGCGACCGGCTGGGGCGTCGATCGCATCGCCAAGGCGTGGGCCGTGCTGATGCAGCGGCTCGGCCATGAAAAATATTTCGCGCAAGGCGGCGACTGGGGCTCGGCGGTGACGACCGCGATCGGCGGACAGGATGTCGCGCACTGCGCCGGCATCCACATCACGCTCGCGATGTCGACCCGGCCCAATGTCGGGGAGCAGCCGACTCCGGAGGAGACGCGGGCGCTCAACGGCATCAAATATTATGCCGACTGGGATTCCGGTTACTCCAAGCAGCAATCCACCCGGCCGCAGACGCTTGGCTACGCGCTGACGGATTCGCCGAGCGGGCAGGCGGCCTGGATCCTGGAAAAATTCTGGGCCTGGACCGATTGCGACGGCCATCCCGAAAACATCCTCAGCCGCGACGAGCTGCTCGACAATGTCATGCTGTACTGGGTCACCGCGACGGCGGCCTCGTCGGCGCGGCTCTATTGGGAGAGCTTTGGGCCCGGCAAGCGCACCGTGCACAAGGTGTGCGTGCCGACCGGCGTCGCGGTGTTCCCCAAGGAGATCGTCACCCCCGTGCGCAAATGGATGGAGGCGAGCTTCGGCAACATCCAGCACTGGAGCGAGATGCCGAAGGGCGGGCATTTCGGCGCGTTCGAGCAGCCGGAGCTGTTCGTCGGCGAGGTGCGCAAGTTTTTCGGGACACTGCGCTAGCAGCCTAGCGTTCGCTGCGTCACCGCGGCAATTTCCTCCCGTGCTTGTTTCCGGCCTTAGCCTCCCGAATCGCGGCCCAGAAATATCCACCGCAGAAGGCGACAATCGCGACGACCACGCCGCCGGCGATAATCTCTTGCATCTTCGAAGCGCTCCAAGTACACGTGTCCCGTTTACGTGGGAAAATTACCCACGTAAAGCGGAAAATTCAGTTTCAGGCTTGATGAGGCGGGCGGGTTGCATGATGAAAGCCAACAGAGCGCAGAGGTACAGCCGGGCGATTGTCGCGCTCGTCCTCGTTGCCAACATCGGCTCGGCGCAAGCCGCGCGAACCTCCGCCATGTCGGCCGATGCAAGCACCGTCTCGATTCCGATCGGCGCGCGGAGCCAGACCTCGACGGCGGACGGCGGCGCCAGGGGGGTCCAGCTTCCTCGAGGCGCATCCGCGATCAGCGAGACCTACGGCGACTGGATCGTCAAATGCCTGGTCGACAACGGAACAAGGCTCTGCACCCTGAGCCAGACGCAGCTCGCCAAGGAGACCAACCAGCAGGTCTTCGCGATCGAACTGCTGGTCAGGGACGGCAAGACCGAAGGCAACATGCTGATGCCGTTCGGGCTGAAGCTCGACGCCGGTGCCACCCTCAAGCTTGATGGCAAGGACATGGAGCGGGCGCGCTTCTCGACATGCACGGCGCAAGGCTGTTTGCTTCCGGTGTCCTTCCCCACGGCGGTGACCGATACCATGAGCCGGGCCAAGACGCTCACCGTTGCCGCGCAGAACATCAGCAACGGGCAACCCGTGGTCTTCAATGTCCCGCTCAACGGCTTCGCCGCGGCCCTCGAGCGCACCATTCAACTTGGAAGCTGATCGGCCCGCGGCGAACGGCGAGGCGGGCCACTAGTTGCCGAGCTTGATGTCGGCATCCTTGATCACCTTCGCCCACTCGACGGTTTCCCGCTTGATGATGGCGGTGAACTCGGCGGGCGTGTTGCCGACCGGCTCGAGGCCGAGTTCGTCGAACTTCTTGCGCACCTCCGGCATCGCCAGGGTCTTGACGGTTTCTGCGTGCAATTTGTCCAGAACATCCTGCGGCGTGCCGGTTGGCGCCATCAGGCCGAACCACGGCACGGCCTCGAAACCGGGGAAGCCGGCCTCCGCCATGGTCGGCAGGTCGGGCGCCAGCGCCGAGCGCTTGATCGAGGTGATGGCCAGCGCGCGCAACTTTCCTTCGCGCGCGAGCGGCACCACGTTCACGATGTTGGCAAAGGACAGGCTGATCCGGTTGGCCAGCAGATCCGGCATCAACGCCGTGGTGCCGCGATAGGGCACCGGCCTGATATCGAGATGCGCCATGTATTTGAACAATTCGGCGGCGAGGTGCTGCGAGGTGCCGACGCCGGCGTGGCCATAGGAAAGCTTGCCCGGTTCTGCCTTGGCGAGCGCCACCAGGTCGGCGACGGTCTTGGCCGGCACGTCGGGTGGAACGGCGAGCACGTTCGCTGCGATGAAGACCTGCGAGATCGGTGCGAAGTCCCTGAGCGGCGCGAACGGCAGTGTCTCATACAGGCTCGGATTGATCACCAGCGACGAGTTGCCGCCCATCAGCAAGGTGTAGCCATCGGCGGCGGCCTTGGCGACGCGATCGGTGGCAATGTTGCTGCCGGCGCCGGGAATGTTCTCGACGACGAACGGGGTGCCCCAGACCTCCGAAAACCGGTCGGCAAGAATGCGCGCTGCAAGGTCGGGAGCCGTTCCGGGCGTGAAGCCAACCAGGATTTTCACCGGTCGGCTCGGATAGCTGGATTGCGCCGATGCCGTCTCGGCCGCGAGCAGCACAACCAGGGCCGCGAACAGCTTCGCAACGAGCTTCATCGTTCCCCCCACCGTCCGGCATGACCGTTTGCCCGGTCCGTTGCCGTCGGAATTGACGGCAAGTGTGGCACCGGCGGGCAGGGCCCGCAACCGCGGTCGCGCGTGTTCTGATTTTCACCCAACTCAGATGTCTAATGCTGCCCGTCCCGCCCGATCGAGCGGCGCTCGGCTTTTCCTGCGCCCTCTGTTCACAGAGCGGCGCAACGAAGAGCAAAGCTCGGGCACATCATGTCGCGAGAATGCGAAGTCCCCCTTGGGCGATAGCGTGCTGCTCTCGTTTGGGGCTCGCCCGGCGTGTGCGCAATTGCGCACACGGAGCGGGTGACCCAGTACGCCGCGGCCCTCGGCTTAATCACCGCGGCCGCCGCTCACCTCAATCCCGATACGACGGATCGGCGCGGTCGAGCTTGCGCAGCAGCGCGGGCCAGGCCAACGCGCCGTTGCGCGCGGCGCGGCCGGGCTTGGGCAGCATGCGCTCATAGGTCTCTTCGAGCACGCTTTGCGGCGGATAGGTCAGCTTGGTGTTGCAGGACAGCGCCATCACCTGGGTCTGGCAGGCGCGCTCGAGGCGGAACAGCACGTTGAAGGCGGCGGGCACGGTGTGGCCGACGACCAGCAGGCCATGGTTGCGCAGGATCATCGCCTCCTTGTCGCCGAGGTCGCGGACCAGCCGTTCGCGCTCGTCGACATTGTCGGCGATGCCCTCGAAGTCGTGATAGGCGATGTGCAGGAAACGCATCGAGGTCTGCGCGATCGGCAGCAGGCCGCATTCCATCGCCGAGACCGCCATGCCGGCCGGCGTATGGGTATGCGCGACGCAGTCGATGTCGTGCTTGGCCATGTGGATCGCGCTGTGAATGACGAAGCCGGCGACGTTGACGTCGTAGTCGGAGGCGTTGAACAGCGTGTTGCCCTGGACGTCGACCTTGATCAGGGAGGAAGCGTCGATCTCCTCGTAGAGCATGCCGTAGGGATTGATCAGGAACTGGTCCGTCGTACCGGGCACGCGGCAGGAGATGTGGTTGGCGATCATCTCCGTCATGCCGTACATCGCCGTGAGCCGATAGCAGGCGGCGAGATCGACGCGGGCCTGCCATTCCTCGGCGCTGACCTGGTCGCGTACCGATTTGACGACCTTGATCGCGGGCGCGCTGACGGGCGGATTCATGGCGTTCTCTCCTGACAAATTCGATGTGTCGTTGGTCAGCAGGATAGCAGAATCGGCGCGGGCGGCGAGGCGTGGGCATCGGCTTATTTGCAGGTCAGGCGGGCAGAATCCGAATATGCCGTTGGCGCGCAGCATCTTCGCTGTCACTATGAGGCAAAACAGCCGAGGCGCATCAAATGAGCGATCGCAAGATACGTATCGCCGTCCTGCATTTCTCCCACGAAACCGTCTCCTTCCTGCCGAACGAGACCACGCTCGACGATTTCATTTATCCGGGCTCGCCGGCCAAAGGCGAGACGCTGCTGCGGTTCGATCCCAAAAACTACATGGGTGGCTTCGTGCAGGTGGCGCGGGAATTTGCCGAGGTCGAACTGGTCGGCATCGAATCCCCGCTGTGGCCGCGAACCGGCACGGGATCGGGCTGGATCACGCAGCAGGCCTACCGGACCTTTGTCGGCAAGATGATCGCAGGCCTGAAGGAAGAAGGGCCGTTCGACGGCGTCTATCTCTGTCTGCATGGCGCGATGGCGGTGCGCGACGTTCCGCGCCCCGAGGCGGATTTGGCGCGGCAGGTTCGCGAGGTGGTCGGGCGCGGCGCGTTCATCACGGCGACCTTTGACCTGCATGGCAATGAGGACGAGGCGTTCCTCGAACAGGCCGACATGGCCTTCACGGTGAAATATTTCCCGCATTACGACGCCCATCTTCAGGGCGAGCGCGCCGCGCGCATGCTGGTGCGGGCGATCCGCGGCGATTACAAGCCGGCGCACAGGACCATCAAGGTTCCCGTGATCTCGCCGACCGTGCTGCAATGGACCGGTGCGCGGCCGTGGATGGATCTGGTGCAGCGCGCGCTGGTGTGGGAAGCGCGTGAGGTCGATCTCTACGTCAACATCTTCTTCGGCTTCCCGTTCGCCGATGTGCCCGACGCCGGCATGACCGTCCAGGTCCTCACCAACAATAATCCAAAGCTCGCCGAGCAGGTTGCGCGCGATCTCGCCGCGACAATCTGGCGGGTCCGCGAGGCGCTGCTGCAATCGACAAAGCTCCACAGCATCGTCGAGGGCGTTGCGCTGGCAAAGCGGGCGATGACCGATGGCAACACGCCGGTCGTGCTGGCCGATCACAGCGACCGCTCGGGATCGGCCACCTGGCTGCTGCGCGTGATTATCGCGCAGGACCTGGCCAACACGCTGATCGCCACGATCGCTGACGCGAGGGCGACTGCGCACCTGAAGGCCGGTGGCGCCAAGGCCGGCGATGCCTTCGACATGGAGGTCGGCGGCCTGGCCGACGAGTCGGCGGGAGAGCCGGTGCGGATCCAGGGTACCATCACGGCAGCGGGCGAGGGCTATGGGCAGTTCTGGATCTGCGTGCGCTTCGGCCGCAACAATCTGCTGATCCTCTCCACCTATCTGGTGCAGATCATGGAGCCGTTCTCGCTGAAGACCCTGGTACCCGATCTAGACGCCTTCGACGCGTTCGTGATCAAGTCGCGGGTGCACTTCCGCCGCGGCTTCGACGACAACGGCTTCGCCAGGACGATCCTGCTGGTCGAGCCCGACGAGCCTTTCCTCGGCACGATGCGCCTGGACAGGCTGCCTTACCGGAACGTCGATCTGACGCAATTCTATCCCTATGGCAGCCCGGATTTTTCGCCAGATGCCGCGTGAGCAATCAAGCCTTGGGAAAATCCCTGCGCATTGCGATCTCGGCCGCGTCGCCGGGAGAGAGGGTGGTCGAGTCAAACGCCGGCTGACGCCCGGTCTCGATGTCATAAAGCGAAATCTGCTTGATCGGCTTGGCCAGCAGCAGCCGGATGCAGTCGGCGAGCGTACCGTTATAGACCATATACGGCGTCTTGCCGGTCACCCGCTCGTTCCTGAGCGACGGCCACTTCTTCAGATTGGCCGGCGCATCATAGGCAATCGGGACGCCTTCCCTGAACATGCTGGGCTTCCGGTGATGACTTCACCGGGAAGGCTAGCCAAGGATGGTAAACAGACTAGAAACGGCCGTCGGGACCTAGCTTCGATGCCGGCTTCCGAGCGCGGTTGCGATCGTCTCCGGATGCTCGATTCGCTCGATCAGCATGTCGATCCGGTCGCCGCCCCAGAACAGTTCGCCGTTGAACACCATGGTCGGCACGCCGAACACGCCGAGCGTTTCGGCCTCGTCGATGATGCGGTCGTGCTCGGCGCGGGCAGGGCCGCGCACATAGGCCTCGAAGTCGGAGGCCGAGCCGCCGATCTCCGAGATCACCCCGCTGATCGCCGAGAGCTCGTCGATCTCCAACTCGTGATTCCAGAAGCGCCGGAACACCGTGTCGTGATAGGGCCGGAACAGACCGTGACGCTGCGCGAACAGCATGCCGGCGCTGGAATGGAATGCGTCGTAGATCCGGCGCGGGCCCTTCATGACGAGACCCTGCGCGTTGGCGAAGCGCCGCGCGTCCATGTAGAGATAGCGCACCTTGCGCCAGAAATGCGGCGTGCGTTCCTCGACCGTGCCCATGAATTCGGGAATGCGAAGCGTGTAGGGCAGCCATTCCAGCTCGGCGCCGTAGGTCTCCCCGAGATCGAACAGCCGCTTGTTGGCGACATAGGCATATGGACTTTTGTAGTCCGTGTAGATTCGAACCTTCGGCCTTTCCATCATCGATCCTCGCCTGGGCTCGGAACATTGTTTCCGATCCAAGGCCGTGACGCAATCCGGCGGGAAGCACGAGGGGATCATGCAAAACGAATGGGCTCCGGTGCAGTCAAGCATCGCGGAGCCCTGCTACTTCGTTTTAGCGAAGGATGTCTGGTATCGACCAGGTATATGTCGGGACCGAAAGCACTTGGCCTTTGCGCTCTCGTCCTGCGGATATGTGCAGATTGTCGGCGGCGCAACGGGGCTAGCAGCTGCTGTTCGCCTTAAGTTGCACCGAGACCTTGCCGTTGAGCAAGGTCGCTGGCTTTCGCCGGTGGCGTCATGCTCCTCTCCAAGGGTGGGCCGACGGACATCTGTCCGCTTCTGCTGCCTGGCGACCGATCACATCATCGTCCGTCAATTCCTGCGACGCCGGGAGCCGCGCTCCCTCACCCCAACAGGTGCAGTCATCGAAATGCTGCGGCAGATATCGGAGCCTGTCAAGTTAACGAGTGAGCTAATCAGGTCAGGCTTCCTGCCGGACCTTGGTCTGGCGATACCGACTCAAATCCGGATCGTGCGTCATCCTCCAGTAGTCAACGAAGCGCCACGGCATCGCCGAGAACACACGGCCGCGCTCGTTGCGGTAGTAGGTCGTCATGCCCGGATGCGTCCAGATCAGTTGCTCATGCTCGGCGTCGACCGCGCGGATGTATTCGTCATGCGCGTCGTGATGCACGTCGATCGCGGCGATGCCGTTCTCGATCATCTCGACCAGGCAGGCCGAGATGTAGCGGCTCTGGCACTCCGATTGGAAGATCACGCTGCCGCCATGCGCAGGTCCCGAGTTGGGACCCAGCATCACGAAGAGATTCGGGAAGTCCGGCACCGTCAGGCCGAGATAGGCGGTGGGATTGTCGTCGCCCCAGGCCTGCTTGAGATTCTTGCCGTCGCGCCCGGTGATGTTCAGACGCGCCGCCATCTCGGTCACCTTGAAACCGGTCGAGATCACGATGACGTCGTGCGGCCGCAGCCTGCCGTCAGCCGTGACGATGCCATCAGGCGCGAAGCGGTCGATGCCGTCGGTGACGAGCTCGACATTCGGCCTGGTCAGCGTCCTGAACCAATTGTTGTCGAGCAGGATGCGCTTGCCGTAGGGCGGATAGGTCGGCAGGCATTTTGCGATCAGGTCGGGACGACCCTTCAGCTCGGAGAGGATGAAATCGGTCAGCTCCTGGCGATGCCGGTCATTGCCCTTGTTGACGGCGCGCTCCGGATGCGGCCAGGCCGGATCCTTGCGCAGGAACGGCAGCAGCCCGTCGCCGTAGCGCCAGAACATGTTGAAGCGGTACCACTGCACATAGAACGGCAGATGCGCGAGCAGCCACTGCGCGCCCTCGGTGATCGGATCGGAATAGCCCTTCACCGGCCGCGACCATTGCGCGGTGCGCTGGTAGACGGTGAGGGAAGCTGTGCGACCGGCGATTGCCGGCACCAGCTGCATCGCGGTCGCACCGGTGCCGATGACAGCGACATGCTTGCCGTCGAGCTTGATATCGTCCGACCACAGCGCGGAATGCAGCCGCTCGCCGGTGAAATCCTCATCCCCCTTGAAGCGGGCCGGCAAGGGATCGTTGAGCTGTCCGATCGCGCTGACCAGCGCCGTCGATTCGAAAGTCTGTTCACCATTCGTGGTCTTGAGGATCGAGATCCAGCGTCCTTTGCTCTCATCCCAGCGTGAAGCGACGAGCTCGGTGTTCAGCCGAACATTGCAGCGGATGTCATGCTCGCGCACCACCTTCAGCAGATAGTCCAGCAACTCCTGGCGCTGCGCGAAATAGCGCGTCCACGGATTGCGTTCGCCGAAGGAGAAGGAATAGGAGTGGTTCGGTGTATCGACGCCGCAACCTGGATAGCGGTTGACGTACCAGGTGCCGCCGATCTCGTCATTCTTCTCGACGATGGTGTAGGGGATGCCGAGCCTGCCGAGCGCGACGCCGAGCGCGATGGCGCAGACACCTGCACCGACGATCAGCACATGCTGCTGCGCGAGTGTCGCGTCCGAAGGACGGTTGCGCCAGCGCGCATCGCGCGCGACGAAGCCCATCTCCTCGCGCATCAGTGGCGCATATTCCGGCGTGACGTTCTCGCCGAGCGTCGCACGCATCATTCGCAGCATCAGCTCGTTGCCGGGATCGGAGATGATAGGGGCCGACTGGCCATTGGCGAACAGGTTCAGCACGGCGGCGCGGATTTCGTCCTGAATCTCTTTCGGCACGGCGGCGTCGGGATCGGGGATCAGGCGGACGTCGCGCTTCGGCTTGTAGGGCGGCTCCAGCCACTTCTCGTCGCCGGTCATGTGCACCAGCACCATCAGCAGCACGCGGATGTCACCTTCGGCGATGGCGGCGGACAGATCGAGGGTCTTGCGTGGCAGCTCGATGTTCATGTCGTGTCCTCAACTGGCCGGCGCGTCCGGCAGGCCGCCATAGGCGGCCCAGCTGGTGCCCGCGATGTAGCCGGCATCGACCGGCAGGTTGATGCCGGTGACGCCGCTGCTCTGTGGCGACAGCAGCCAGGCGATCGCCTGCGCCACCTCGATCGGCTCGACCAGCCGGTTCATCGCGGTCGGCCGCGCGAGCAGGTCCTTGTTCAGCGCGCCCGATGCAATGCCGGCCTCGAGCGCCGCCGTGCGGGTGAAGCCCGGCGACACCGCGTTGACGCGCACGCCAACACGGCCCCATTCGGCGGCGAGCGTTTGCGTGATCTGGATGACGCCGGCCTTGGCTGCGGTGTAGGCGTGGATCGGGCCCGACGTCATGCCGGCCACCGAGGCGACATTGACGATCGCGCCATGCCGCCGCTTCGCCATCGCGACGCCGACGCTGCGCGCGACCAGAAACGTACCGCGGAGGTCGATGTTGACCTCGCGGTCCCATTGCTCCATCCGCACCCGCTCGATCGCGTGCATCTTGCCGAACACGCCGGCCGCATTCACGAGACCGGTGATCGGGCCGTGCGCCATTTCGATGTCGGCGACGCCGGCGACGACGGCGGCTTCGCTTGCGACATCGAACGGCGCGGGCCACATGATCGCGCTGGTCTCGACCAGCGGCTCCGGCGCAATATCGACGATCACGACGCGATGTCCTTGTTCTGCGAGCAAGGTCGCGGTGGCGGCGCCGATCCCGCGGCTGCCGCCGGTGACGAGGATAGTGCCGTCGGCGCTCATGACTTTCTTTCCTTGCCACTGGTGGTGAACAGGCCGTGCGTGACCAGCTTCCGGTAGGCCGAGATGACGTAGTCGGGCACTGCCGTGACGCCCTGCTCGGAATAGGAATAACGCCGGCTGAGATAGCCGCGCGCACCCATCAACACTTGAACGATGGCCTCGAATTCCTCGTCGGTGAAGGTATTGGTGGCTCCCGCGGTCCGCGCACGCTGGAGGATCCGCACATACGCGCTCGAGATATTGTCGAAGTGCTTCTGGTAACCGACCGGCGCAAAGAACTCGGCTTCGTTGAGGATGCGCAGGAATTCCGGCACCTCGCGGATGAAATCGAAGAATGCACTGAAGCGCTCGACCTCCTGCCGGGCCGCGCTGGCGGTACCGGTTCGCGCGCGGATGAAGCGGACCATGTCGAGGCCGATCTTGGGCAGCAACTGGTCGAGCAGCTCCTGGCGGTTCTCAAAATGATTGTAGAAGGTGCCTTGCGCGACGCCGGCCAATTCGGTGATGCGGGCGACCGAGGCTTCGGCATAGCCGTATTTGCCGACGATCTTGGTCGCGGCGTCGAATATCTTCTGCTTGGTCCAGGCGTTGCGCTCGACCCGGTTGAGCTTGGTTACCTTGGCGGATGTGACTTCGGTCATGCGGTGGCCTCGAGTTCGGCGCGGAGCACGCGCTTCAACACCTTGCCGGATGGATTGCGCGGCAGGCTGTCGCGGATGATGAGCTGTTTCGGCACCTTGAAGCCGGCCAGCCGGTTGCGGCAATGATCCGTAAGAACAGCCAGGTCGAGCCTTGCGCCATCTGCCGGCACCACGACGGCGACCGGCCTCTCGCCCCAGCGCGCGTCGGGCAGGCCGATCACGGCGACCTCGCGTACTTCAGGCATTTCGTAGATGACGCGCTCGACCTCGGAGGAGGCGATGTTCTCGCCGCCCGAGACGATCATGTCCTTCTTGCGATCGGTCAGATAGAGGAAACCGTCTTCGTCGAGATAGCCGATGTCGCCAGTGCGGAACCAGTCGCCGAAGAAGGCGGATGCGGTCTTCTCCGGGTCCTTCCAGTAGCCCTGTGTGACCTTCGGGCCGCGCAGGCAAATCTCGCCGTTCTGGCGGGCGGGGAGGCGCTTGCCGGCATCGTCGCGGATCTCGATCTCGATATGGGCGATGGCGCGGCCGGTCGAGCCGATCTTCTCGGTCTCGCGGCCGGGGTCCATGAAGGTATCGCCACCGCAGCTTTCGGTCAGGCCGTAGGCATCGATGTAGCGTGCACGCTTGAAGTATTCGGCGAAGGCCCGGATTCGGACCTCCGGCGTCTTCTCGCCGCCGCCGATCGCCCATTGCAGGCTGGAGACGTCGTAGCGGTCCCGGTTCGGACAAGTGAGCAAGGCAGTGGTCATCACCGGCGCGAACCAGGCGGCGTTGAGCTTCTCGCGCTCGATCGCGGCAAGCGCCGGCTCCGGCTCGAAGCTGCGATGAATGCAGAGCATGCCGCCATGCCAGAGCACGGCGATGCCGGGCAGATCGAGCGCGCCGACGTGATAGAGCGGGCCGACGACGAGCAGGCGCGTCTGCGCATTCAGTCCGAGCACCAGGGTCTGATCGGCGGACTTCCAGTAGATGTTCTCGTAGGTGAGCATCACGCCCTTGGGCCGATCGGTGGTGCCCGAGGTGTACATCAGCCGCATCAGATCGCAGGGACGGCGGACGTGCATCGGCGCCGGCGCGATGTCGGGCGCAAGGCTGGTGACGCTCGCTTGCGCGACCTCGTCGAGCAGCACGACCGGCACGCCGCCGACCGCGATCGCGGCAAATTCGTCGTCGGCGATCAGAAGCCGCGCACCGGAATTGCCGACGATGTAGCCGACTTCGTCGGCCGACAGGCGATAGTTGATCGGCAGGAACAGCGCGCCGATATGGCTCGCGGCGAACACCAGTTCGAGGAAGGCCGTGCTGTTTTTCATCAGCACGGCGACGACATCGCCTGGCGCGACACCGCACGCGGCGAGCCAGCCGCCGACCTGGCGGATCCGCAGGTCGAAATCCGCATAGGAGACGTCTTCGCCGCGATATTTCAGCGCACAGCGGTCCGGGGTCCGCCGCGCATGAAATGCGATGAAGCTGGAAAGATTGATCATTTCGCCGCTCGCGGGCCGGTTTCCGGCGCCGTCTGTCCTTGGATGAACTATGACTCGTAATTCATATTTGGCTTGACGTCACCCCCCTTGCTCTGAAAACATCGTGGACACGGAGACGGAACGATCTCCGACAGGGATTTGGGAACGCGAACCCGAAGGGAGGGGAAGATGAGCAGGACCCGGAAGCCGGGCATCAGCCGGCGCTCGACACTTGCGCTGATGGGCAGCGGTGCTGTGACGTTTGCTGCGCCGTGGGTGGCGCGCGCGCAGGCCAAGACCATCAAGATCGGCATGCCGACCATCCTGTCGGGCCGCGTCGCGCAACTCGGCACGTCCTCGCGCAACGCGGTGATGCTCGAGGTCGAGAAGGTCAAGGCCGCGGGCGGGCTTGCCGGGAGGCAGATCGAGATGGTGATCCGCGATTCCAAAGGCCAGCCGCAGGAGGCCGCGCGGATCGCACGCGAGCTCGTCAACACCGACGGCTGCGAGCTGCTGATCGACGGCGAGGCGTCGTCGGGATCGTTCGCGGTGCACGAGGTGGCGCGCGATCTCGGTGTGCTCTGCATCCACACCTGCTCGGAGGCGTCGTCGCTGACGGCGGATCCCAAGCAGCACATCCCGAATGCGTTCCGCTGCGTGCGGCAGGGCATTCACGACTCGATCGTCGGCGGCAGCTATGCGGCGGCGATCGCCAAGGCCAAGGGCCTGAAGACATGGGCGACCTGCTCGCCGGACTATGCCTATGGCCGCGACACCACCGGCGAGTTCGTGCTGTATCTGAAGAAGTTCGCGCCCGATGTCGAGATCATCAGCGAGTCCTGGCCAAAGCTGTTCCAGCCCGACTACACCGAGGTGGTGACAAAAATCCTGCAGGCCAAACCGCAGGCGATGTATTCCTGCCTGTGGGGCGGCGATCTCACCTCCTACATCGACCAGGCCAACATCTACGCGATGTTCGCCCAGATGGAGGTGTTCGCGGTCAACATGGCCGACTACACCGCGCTCACGGTGGTGAAGAACCTGCCCAAGGGCATCCATTCCGGCGATCGCTACATCAAGACGTTCCCGCCGACGCCGGAGAACGCGGCCTGGGGCGACGCCTACAAGGCGAAGTACAATGAGTATCCGACCAATTGGTCGTGGCAGAACGCCACTGCGGTGATGTTCCTCAACGAAGCGGTCAAGAAGGCCAATTCGACCGATGGCAAGAAGGTCGCGGAAGTCCTCACCGGGCTCACCATCAAGTGCCCGTTCGGTGCCGACGGCACCGTGACGATGCGTGGCGAGGACCGCACGCTGGTCGGCTACGCGATCGGCTGGGGCACCACGATCCCGCAGGAGCCCTACGTGCCCGATGTGAAGGCCGGCGACTGGAAGACCATCTTCGAGCTCGAAGCCGAGTGGAAGAAGAGCAAGGGCTACACCTGATCCGTGCAGGCGGACGCGAGGCCACGGCTCTGCTACCTCGTGTCCTTCGCTGATTTTTTGTTGCGCGCCGGCGTGACGGCCGCCTTGATGGATGATGTCCCGTGGACCTCGACGCGCTCGTCAGTTGCCTCGCCAGTCCCGCTTGCCTGGTGACGCAGACCACCAGCGGCCTGATCATCGGCATGCTGCTGTTCCTCGTCGCGGTTGGGCTGACGCTGATCTTCGGCGTGCTCAAGGTGGTCAATTTCAGCCACGGCGCCTTCTACATGTTCGGCGCCTATTTCGCGATGACTGCTTACCAGCTCAGCGGTAGCTTTGCGCTGGCGATACTGGCTGGCGCGGTCGGCACCGCGATCCTCGGCCTGATCTTCGAGCGCGCCTTCATGAGCCGGGTCTACGGCGCCGACGTGCTGATGCAACTGCTGGTCTGCTACGCCTTCGTGCTGATCTTCGACGACGTCGTCCGCATGATCTGGGGGCCGGAATTCCGCTCGATGGGCATGCCGGCCGCCTTCCAGGTGCCGCCGCTGTTCGTCGCCGGCGGCGTGGTGCCGCCCTATTATCTGCTGCTGATCGGTGTCGCGCTCGCTGCCGCGGTCATTCTCGGATTAGGTCTCGCGCGGAGCAGGATCGGCAAGGTGATCCGCGCCGCCGCGCAAAATCCCGGAATGGTGTCCGCGCTCGGCATCAACACCGGGCTGATCTATGGCGGCGTGTTCGCGCTCGGCGGCCTGCTGGCGGGGCTTGCGGGCGCGCTGGCGGCGCCGGTGCGCTCGCTGACGCCGGGCATGGGCTTCTCGGTGCTGATCGAGTCCTTCATCGTCACCGTGATCGGCGGCATGGGCTCGATTCTGGGCGCGCTGATTGGCGCGCTACTGATTGGCCTGATCCGCTCGTTCGGTTCGCTCGGCTTCCCGCTGTTCACCGAAGGATTGATGTATCTCTTCATGGTGATCGTGCTGGTATCGCGCCCGACCGGCCTGTTCGGCAAGGAGGTCGCATGACCGAATTGCAGGCCGGGCAGGACGCGCGGGCCCTCCGGGCCCACGGAATCGACGCCCGTCCGCAGCGCTATCGCGATCTGCTGATCGCGCTCGCGGCCTTCGTCGTGCTGGCGCTGCTGCCGATGCTGTTCGGCAGCAAGCAGTTGCTCGACTTCGTGATCCGCTGCGCCGCCTACGGCTTGTTCGCGACCTCGCTCAATCTTCTGGTTGGGTACACCGGCTTGATCTCGTTCGGCCATGGCATGTTCTTCGGCCTCGGCGCCTACGGTTTCGGCCTGATGATGCAGAAGACCGGCGTGGCGATCCCGGTCGCCTTCATCGCGACGCTGGCGATGACCTTTGTCGTTGCCGTCGCGATCGGCGCGATCTGCGTGCGGCTGAAGGAGATCTATTTCGCCTTCGTCACGCTGGCGTTCCAGATGCTGATCCACTCGACCATCCTGTCGTGGCAGTCACTGACCGGCGGTGACCAGGGGCTGCGCGGCGGCATTCCGCGACCGCCGTTCCTCGGCATCGACCTGTCGAACCATCTGCATCTCTACATCACGAGCTGCGCGCTGCTGGTGATCGGACTGTTGCTGATGCGCCAGATCGCGCAATCGCCGTTCGGCTACACGCTGCGCATGATCCGCGACAACGCCACGCGGGCGAGCTTCATCGGCATCGATGTCTGGCGCGCGAAGCTGACCATCTTCGTATTGGCCGCGCTGTTCGCGTCGACCGGCGGCATGATCATGGCGTTGTTCGTGTCCGGCGCTTACCCCGAATTCGCCTACTGGACGATCTCGGGCGAGGGCATCTTCATCAACATGCTGGGCGGCGTCACCACCTTTCTCGGGCCGATGGCCGGCACGGTGCTGTTCTTGCTCCTCAACGACACCGTCACCCGCCTGACCGAGTATCACGGCATCGTGCTCGGCATCGTGATCCTGTTCTTCGCCATCGGCCTGCGCAAGGGCCTGATGGACTTCGTCGTCGAGTGGATCGCGCAGCGTCGCGGCAGGGCGGGGAGCTAGCCATGCTGGAGATCCGCGAGCTTTCAAAATCCTTCGGCGGCGTCAAGGCGACCGACCATGTCTCGCTCGATTTCGCCGACGGCTCGCTCACCGCGGTGATCGGTCCCAACGGCGCCGGCAAAAGCACGTTCTTCAATCTGATCACGGGCGCGCTGCGGCCGGATGCCGGGCAGATCCTGCTCAACGGCGTCGACTTGGCCGGCAAGACGCCGCCCGAGATCGTGCGCCACGGCATCGGCCGCGCCTTCCAGGTTGCGAGCATCTTTCCGTCACTGACGGTCGAGGAGACGATGCTGGCCGCGGTCGGTGCCGACCAGCGCCGGGCGAGCGTGATGCATCGGCGGTTTCCGCTGGCCGAGACCCGCGACCGCGCCGAGCACGCGATGGAATTGCTCGGCCTTGCCAGCAAGCGCGACCGGACCGCAGCAACGCTGTCGCATGGCGATCAGAAGCTGCTCGATATCGCGCTCGCGCTGGTGCTCGACCCAAAGGTGCTGCTGCTGGACGAACCGACCGCGGGCATGGGCACCGAGGAGCGCTGGCGCATGATCGACAAGGTGCGCGAGCTCTGGGAGACGCAGAAGATCACGGTGGTGTTCATCGAGCATGACATGGACATCGTGTTCAAGATTGCGCCCGAGATCGTGGTGTTGTGTTACGGCCGGATCCTTGCAACCGGGACGCCGGATGCGATCCGCAGGAACGATGCCGTGATCGAGGCCTACCTTGGCAGCGAGGACCATGCGGGAGCGGTGGCATGAGCGCGCAGCCGGTGGTGCAGGTCGACGATCTCGACGTCTACTACGGCACCAGCCAGATCCTGTTCGGCGTCGGGTTCTCGGTCCGCCAGGGCGAGACCATGGCGCTGCTCGGCCGCAACGGCGCCGGCAAGTCGACCACCATGAAGGCGATCATGGGGCTGACGCCGGCGCGCCGCGGCAAGGTCAGCTTGCGTGGCCGCGTCGTGTCGGGGATGAAGCCGCATCACATCGCCCGTGCCGGGCTCGGCTTCGTGCCGGAGGATCGGCAGATCTTTCCCGAGCACACCGTCGAGGACAATCTCGTCATCGGGCAGAAGAAGGGACCGGACGGCGAGGACGAATGGTCGATCCGCCGCGTCTACGATGTGTTTCCGCTGCTCGAGCCGTTGCGGCACCGGATCGCCGGCCGGCTCTCCGGCGGCGAGCAGCAGATGCTGGCGATTGCCCGTACCCTGATGGGCAATCCCGTGCTGCTGCTGTTGGACGAGCCGAGCGAGGGGCTGGCACCGATCATCGTGCAGCGCATCGGCGAGCTGCTGCGGCAGCTCCGCGGCACCGGTGCCACGGTGCTGATCGCCGAGCAGAACATGCATTTTTGCCTTGGCCTTGCGAGCCACGCGACGGTTATCGACAAGGGCCAGATCGTCTACACATCCTCCATCGAAGAGCTGAAGGCCAACGACAATATCCGGCAGCGCTACCTGGCGCTGTAAGGGTCTTTAGATGGGAGGATGGATGGCGGGCAAGCTAATGCCGACGCATGAGGCACCCTATCGGGGCCTGAAGGTGCTCGATTTCGGGCAGGGGATCGCTTCGCCCTATTGCGCCATGCTGCTCGGGGTCTACGGTGCCGACGTCATCAAGGTCGAGCCGCCGGAAGGCGATTGGTCGCGCTATCTCGGCACGACCTACGGCAATCACACGACGCTGTCGGCGGTCTACAACCGCGGCAAACGCAGCCTATGTCTCGACATGAAGCACAAGGACGGCATCGTGATCGCGCAGCGGCTGGCGAAGGAAGCCGACGTCTTGATCGAGGGCTTTCGGCCCGGCGTCGCCGCGCGGCTGGGGCTCGGCTACGAAAGCCTGTCGCGCGACAATCCCGGGCTGGTCTATCTCTCGGTCAGCGGCTTCGGGCAGAGCGGGCCGTATTCCAAACGACCCGGCTCCGATTCGGTTGCGCAGGCGTTTTCCGGGCTGGTCTCGATCAACGTCGGAACCGACGGTGTTCCGCATCGGGTCGGCACCACCATTTCCGACATCGTGACCGGCGTGTATGCGTTCCAGGCGATTGCGACGACGCTGTTTGCGCGCGCGACCGTCGGCACCGGGCGCTGGATCGATGTCAATCTCTGCCAGTCGACGTCCGCGCTGCTCGGGCACAAGGTCGCCGAGTTCGTCCTCGAGGGCGGCGCGCCGCGCGCGCTCAACGTGCCGGCCGGCACCTACCAGACGCAGGACGGCTGGATGATGGTGACGCTGGTCAACGAGCCGCAGTACAAGCGCCTGTGTAGCGCGATCGGCCGCGACGATCTCGCCGGCGATCCGCGGTTCGCCGATTTTGCCCGCCGCGCCGATGCTGCCGACGCGCTGATCCCGCAACTGCGCGAGGTGTTTTTGACCGAGCCGACGGAGGCTTGGCTGACACGGCTGCATGCTGCCGACGTCATCGCCGAGCGGATCCTCAGTCCCGGCGAATGGCTGCGCAATTCGCACGTCGAGGCGACCAAGGCGTCGGTCTGCCAGCAGACGCCCGGCGTCGGTGCGGTCTACACGCCGCGGACGCCGGGGATCGCGAGCCTGTCGGAGGACCACCTCTGCCCGGCGCCGGACATTGGACAGGATAGTCGCGCCGTCCTCTCGGATGCCGGCTTTGTTGCTGCGGAGATCGACGGCCTGCTGCGGTCTGGCGCTGTACGGCAAGCCGGGAGAGCGGAAGGCAAGACATCATGAGCACAAATCTCGTTCGTTACTCGGTCGCCGACCAGATCGCGGAGATCGTGCTCGATCGCGCGCCGGTCAATGCACTCAGCATTCCCCTGATCGACGCGCTTGTTGCGGCACTGGCAAAGGCGCGCGACGACGCGACGGTGCGCGCCATCGTCATCAGCAGCGCGCACAAGGTGTTTTGCGCCGGTCTCGACCTCGACATCGTCAGGGGCAAGCCCGCGATCGAGGTCAAGGCGTTTCTCGAGAAGCTCTATTTCGCGCTGAACGACACGCAATACCGGCTCGGCAAGCCGACCATCGCGGCGGTCGACGGAGCGGTGCGGGCCGGCGGCATGACGATTGCGATCTCCTGCGACATGATCATTGCGGGCGACGGCTCGACCTTCGGCTATCCCGAGATCGATGTCGGCCTGATTCCGGCGATCCACTTCGTGCAATTGCCCCGGCTGGTCGGCAAACACCAGGCGTTCGGCCCGCTGTTCCTCGGCGAGCCCTTCGATGCGTCGACCGCCTTTCGCATGGGGCTGCTGAGCGAGGTGGTGCCAAAGGGAACGGCGCTCGACCGGGCCCGCGATGTCGCGCGGAAACTTGCGGCGAAGTCTCCTATCGTGATGAAGGTCGGCCGCGATGCCTTCATGCGCGCGGTCGACGCCGATTTCCGCCGCTCGGTCGAGAACGCGGCCGAGAGTTTCGTGGTGGTCGCCTCGACCGAAGACTGTCAGGAAGGCCTGAATGCGTTCGTCGAGAAGCGGACGCCCAATTACAAGGGACGATAGATGGCTGAACTATATTTCGAACAGTCAAAGCCCGCCCATATTCCTCCGCCCAGAATATCCGCTGTTGTGTTCCGGTCGGACAATCGGAAAGCGCATCAGATGATGGGTTGGGCGGCCCCGAATTGACTTTGATCCCGGACCGGCGGCAAATGCCGCAACCAATTTGCCGAAGAGGAAATCGCCATGGCTGACGCGCTGATCATCGACGCATGCAGGACGCCGCGCGGCATCGGTAAGGCCGGCAAGGGCGCGCTTGCCGGCATCCATCCGCAGCAGCTCGGCGCCACCGTGCTGCGGGCCCTCGCCGACAGGACCGGCATCAACACCGCTGATGTCGACGACATCATCTGGGGCACCAGCTCGCAGCGCGGTCCGCAGAGCGGCGACCTCGGCCGGATGTCGGCGCTCGATGCCGGCTACGACGTGCGCGCCTCGGGCGTCACGCTCGATCGCTTCTGCGGCTCCGGCATCACCAGCGTCGGCATGGCCGCCAATGCGATCATGGCGGGCTCCGAGGATCTCGTGATCGCCGGCGGCACCGAAATGATGTCGATGGAAGGCCGACGCGGCGAGGGGCCGTTCATGATGGACAACGGCAATTTGCGCCTGCGCGCGCGTCATCCGCAATCGCATCAGGGCGTCTGCGCCGATGCGATCGCGACGATGGAGGGGATTTCGCGGCAGGACGTCGATGCACTCGGCCTCGAGAGCCAGAAGCGCGCGGCGGCGGCAATCGCCGGCGGCCATTTCGCCAAGAGCCTGGTTGCGGTGCATCGCGAGGACGGCACGCTGGCGCTCGACCGTGAGGAGTATCCGCGGCCGCAGACGACGATGGAAGGTCTCGCCGCGCTGAAGCCGGCATTCCCCGCCGTGGCCGACTACGCGCTCGACGACAAGGGCACGACTTACCGCAAGCTGATCCTGGAAAAGCATCCGGATCTCGACATCGACTTCGTCCACCACGCGGGCAATTCGTCCGGCGTGGTCGATGGATCCGCGGCGCTGCTGCTGGCGTCGCCGGATTATGTCCGCAAGCATGGCTTGCAGCCGCGTGCGCGCGTGGTCGCGATGGCCAACATGGGGGACTCGCCGACCCTGATGCTCAACGCGCCGGTGCCGGCGACGCGCAAGGTGCTGGCCAAGGCCGGGCTCACACTCGACGACATCGACCTGTTCGAGATCAACGAGGCCTTTGCGGTGGTCGCCGAAAAGTACATCCGCGACCTCAAGCTCGATCGCAACAAGGTCAACGTCAACGGCGGATCGATCGCGCTCGGCCATCCGATCGGTGCCACCGGCTCGATTCTGATCGGGACGGTGCTGGACGAACTGGAGCGTCGTGATCTCAGGCGCGGCCTAGTCACGATGTGCGCCGCCGGCGGCATGGCGCCGGCCATCATCATCGAGCGGATCTAGCTCCGGTCAGACCGCGGGAAACCGCAGCTCGAAGACGACGCTCTCGCCAGACGACAGCAGCCGGATCGTGCCGCCATGCGTCACCATGACCGCCTGCGCGATCGCAAGCCCCATGCCGGTGCCGCCGCTATCGCGGCGGGTGGTGAAGAAGGCGTCGAAGATCTTGTCGCGATTGGCATCCGAGATCGGGGCTCCGTCATTGCTCACCGTCATCCTGATGGCCGAGGCTTCGCCGGCGGCCTCGATCTGGATCGTTTTTGCGTTGTGACTGAAGGCGTTGTCGGCGAGGTGCGCCAGCACGATCATCGCCTTTTCGCCGGACATGCCGACCGAGCGTTCAAGGCAACCGCTGGCCGTGATGGCCCTTCCGGGAAATTGGCTTCGCAGACCATCGATCACGGTCGCGAGCTGGGTCTGCTCGTTCTGCGGGGCGCTTTCCGCGCGGGCGAGCTCGCGCAGGCGCTGGCTCATCACGTCGAGCCGCGCGACGTCGCCGAGGATGTTCGAAATGAAGCTTTGCTGCTCGGTCCGCGTCAGCGTGTCCGATTTGCTTTGCAGCGAATCCAGCAGCAGCTCGGCGGCGCCCCTGATCGATGTCAGCGGCGACTTCAGCTCGTGGGTCAGATGCGCCGAAAAGGTCGCGATGTAGTCGGAGCGGCGTGACAACTGATGGGCCATATCGAGGAAACTGTCCGAGAGCTGCGCGAGCTCCCGCGTGCCGTAATGATTTAGCGGCTGAAACGCGTTGCGGTCGCCGCGTCCGATCCGCGTGGCTCGGTCGACGAGCTCGCGCATCGGCCGCGTGACGGTGCGTGAGAACAATAGTCCGATCGTGATCGTCGCCAGCACCACCGCCAGTGCCGCGAGCAGGAACTTGCCGCGTTCCTGGTAGATATGGTCGAAGATGTTGTTCGGGGTCCGCGAGGTGTAGATCACGCCGGCGACGCGATCATTGACGATGACCGGCATCGCCGAAAACACGTGAACCCCGACGCCGCGGCTGATCGAATAGATCGGCGGCGGTGGCTTGTCGGGCATACGGATGCGCAACGCCGCGCTGTATTGGCCGCGTAGCGCGGTCGCGACCTCCTCGATATGGGCGAGCGATTGCCCGACCTCCTGGCGCCCGGCGATGACCACGCCGTCGGGGTCAAGAATCCGGAAGCCGGCCAGCGTCACTTTCTGGGTCTCCAGGATGATCGGCATCAGCCGGGCGCCGATCGCGACATAGGCCGGATCCGCGGGCTTCGTGGCCGGCAGCGCATCGGGCCGGCGCCGCAGCAGATCGTTGCCGGCGAGATCGAGCGCGGGCCGGATCGGCGTCAGCCTGTCGCCGGGGTCGGGCAGCGCCTCCGGCGGGACCGTGGCGCCGAGCGGGATCCCGCTGTCGAGCCGTCCCCGGACGTCCTGGGCATAGATCGCGGCAAGCACGCGGCTTTGCGCAATCAGTTCGGCCTGGGTCTGGTGGATCAGCTGGTTGTCGTAGAGGCGGAAGAAGAACAGCCCCAGCAGCGGAAGTGTCGCGACCAGAGCCAGCACGGTGAAGATCACGAGGCTGAGCGACGGCCGCCATTTCTGCCGGGCGTGGAACGACATCATGCCTGCGGCTCGCAGCGGCCGAGCTTGAAGCCGACACCGTGCACCGTCTCGATGACATTGTCGCAGTTCACGACGGCGAGCTTGGCGCGGATATTGCGGATATGGCTGTCGATGGTGCGGTCGGAGACCTGGATGTTGAGCTGGTAGGCCGCGCTCATGATCTGCTCGCGGTTGAAAACGGAGGTCGGCCGCGTCAGGAAGGCGCGCAGGATTCCGAACTCGATTGCGGTCAGGCGAAGCGGGCTGCCTGCGAACGTCGCAACATGCTGCTCGGGGTCGACCGAAAGATGTCCTCTCGCGAGCACGGCGGCTTCCGGCTTCGCGCCGGCCGCGCGCGGCGTCAACCGGCGCAAGATGACATTCACCCGCGCGACGAGTTCACGCGGGCTGAACGGTTTGGTCACATAGTCGTCGCCGCCGATCTCGAGCCCAAGCACGCGATCGATCTCGTCGTCGCGGGCGGAGAGGAACAGGATCGGAACGTCGGAGGATTTGCGGATCTCGCGGCAGACGTCGAGGCCGTCGAATTCGGGCATGCCGATATCGAGCACGATCAGCTCCGGCCGTTCGCTGGCGAACCGCACGAGCGCCTCCTTGCCGTCGCGCGCCTCGACCACGCTCATGCCGGCCTTCTTGAGCGCGACGCGGATGACCTCGCGGATATGCAGGTCGTCGTCGACGATAAGGATGCGGTGCGTCACGAACACTCTCCGAAAGCCGGCATCTTCACGATCCCGACGCGGTAGCCTGCTGTGGCCGATCCAGGATGCGTTGCAACCGCCAGCCACGAAAACTCCAGCTGCGCCATGAGGCCATCTGCTGGCGCTGTTGTTCTACAAGGCAATTGCGGCGGGAGACAAGGACAGGGTCGGCGTAGCGGAGCTCGGGGGCGGAGTCGCCGTAACGGTGCCGCAGGACCCTGTCGATCGCCGGCAGCGCCTGCGGCCCGAGCTGGACCAGATAATTCATGTCGAGAACCAACCCTTTGTTTTGGAATTCACGGCTGTGATCGACATTGTAGTCGGCGATCTCAGCGCCGAAGTTGGTGAGCGAGCAGGCATAGAGCACGGCGGTCAGGCTGATCAGGTTGGCTCTGACCAACCATGCGTTCGAACGCCGCAAGACGATGCGGGTCAGGATCAAGATCAGCCCGAGCGCGACGAGGAGCATCCAGACGAAGGCGGCAATCCGCCAATAGGTCAGCAGGTAGGTCTGGACGTAGAGATCGAGCCGGAGCATCGAGGAGATCACCAGCAGGATGTTCTGCCCAACCCAGACGTAGACGAGCGCGCGCATGACCCGCGATTGCTCGGCCGGGCCACGCGGCCGCATCGTGATCAGCACGAAGCCGGCCGCGAGCAGCGCCGTGGCGATCAGCGGATAGGCGCCGCGATGGGCGTATGACGCGTAGGTGATGTCGGCGGGCAGTGTCCCGTTGCCCCAGAGATAGATCGCGTCGAGCACGGTCTGGATCGCGAACAGCAGATTGAACAGGATCAGCGAGCGCAGGATGGCGCCGGTCCCGAGTAGGTCCATGATCCTGGCGGGCACGACCGGATCTTGCGTGAGCGATGGCGGTTGCGCGGCTGCCACCCCGACACTGCGACGCCACTTGACGTGGAGGAACGGCCAGACCAGCGCCAGCGCGAGGATCCAGAACAGCATCCGGCTGATGCTGAGGTAGGAGGTCGGATCACCCGGATTCAGCTCGCCGATCCATTTCGCGAACAGCGGATTGGCTGTCGCGAACAGAAAGACGAACAGGCCGCCGAGCAGCACTGGGACGAACCACAATGCGAAGCCGCGCGTGACTGCCGGCAGGTCGAAGGCGCGAACCGCGTCGCGAAACAGTCTGAACGGACCGACCAGAAGGAGATCGAACATGGAAGCGGCGCCGTCGGCCAGACCATCCAGATAGGGATTGGTTGTCAGCATCAGCGCCGCGCCGAGCGCGAGAACCGCGAAGGCCAGCGAAGCGGCGTTGAGGTCCTCCATGGCCGGCACTAACCCGACCAGAAGAATTGTTCCGGCGAGCAGCAACCGACGACGGTCGAGGTGATCGCGGTTGGCGGCAAGCGATATGCAAGCCAATACGGCTGCAAAAATCACGACGGAAATCCCCGGACGCTGGTCATAGAACAACCAGTCGGCCAGCGCCGCGAGCGCAAGCGCGGCTGCGGTCTTGGCCGGCGGCAGCACGTCATTCGGCTGGCTCTCGATCTCGGTCTGCGGTGGTGCAAGGCTTGTCATCATGACCTCGGAAATAAGGACATCGTTGCTGCGGCCGCCGTGCAGATCCATGTCTGCTCCACGGCTGGCCGTGCGGCGTACCTTGGGCCGTGCCTGTGCAGATGCCGGGAACGCGATCAGCAGGAGTTCAGGATTGTTATGCAGATTGCGTGCAGAGGCGGCTTATCCGCTCGCGCCGGCGAATCCGCTCTGCTACGGACGATGCCGGTCGGCTCGGACTCCCGTTGTCTCCATGCAAATCATCAAGCGCATCGGCATCACTCTGGTCTGGATTGCCGGGCTCGTTTTCCTGTTCGCGGGTATCAACAACAACGATCCCTATCTGGTGCCGTTACGCGGCACGGGCAATCTGCTGCTTGTGCTTGCGAGTGTCGCCGCCGTGGTTGTGCTTGTCCGCCGGGGCTTCTGGCGTGGACGCGGATGGATGGGACGGTTGCTGACCGTGTTGTGGTGCCTGCCGCCGGTCGCGGTGCTGGCCGCGCATGGCACGTTTGAATTTCGGAAGCACCGTGTCCTGCAGACCGAGCCGGCGCTGGCGCGGTCGCTCGGACAGCATTTCATCGTTGGCTACACGTCATTCGACGAGGTGGCGCGCCTGGCCGAGAAAGGATTGATCGCGGGTGTCTACGTGACGCGGCACAATGTTGCGGGACGAACGGCTGAGGCGCTGAAGGCGGAGATCGCCGCATTGCAGGCGAGGCGGCGCAGCGCGGGTCTGCCGCCGTTGATCGTCGCGGCGGATCAGGAAGGGGGCATCGTCTCCCATCTGGCGCCGCCGCTGACGCGATTGCCAGCGCTCGCCACACTGGCCGACCTGGCGCCGGAGCAACAGCGGGCGAAGGCGGAGGCGTTCGGACGCATCCATGGCCAGGAACTGGCCTCGCTTGGCGTCAATCACAATTTCGCTCCGGTGCTCGACCTCCGGCCGGACACGGCACGCAACCGGCTCGATTTCAACACGCTGATCGGCCAGCGCGCGATCTCGGACGACCCCGCCAAGGTCGCAGCGATTGCGAGCGCCTATATCCATGGGCTCGAGTCCGCAGGCGTCCAGGCGACCGTGAAGCACTTTCCCGGGCTCGGTCGGGTGCGCGCCGATACGCACCATTTTAGCGCCGACCTCGATACGCCGCTTGGTGAACTGGAGGCGACGGACTGGCGTCCGTTTCGCGAGGTGCTGTCGGCATCGAATGCGCGACTGATGGTCGGGCACGTGGCAGTGGACGCCGTCGATCCAGAGCGGCCCGCGTCACATTCCAAGGCGGTCATCGACGGCCTGATTCGAAAGCAATGGAGCTACCAGGGCATCGTGATGACCGATGATCTGGTGATGGGGGCGATCTATCAGCATGACGTCTGCACCGCGGTCGTGGAGGCGCTGAACGCGGGCGTCGATCTCTTGCTCGTTGCCTATGACGGCGCACAATTCTACCGCTTGTTCGCCTGCGCGTCCGACGCGGCCGGTCGGAACGCGCTCGATAGCGCCATCCTGCACGACAGCGAGACGCGGCTGCGGCGAGGCCTGATCGTGGATTAGGCTGTTCCAACCGCCGATTTGTAGTCCTGCTGCCTCGACCACGACACGTAATAAGCGACGCCCGTCATGGCCAGGATGCCGGCGATGCTGACGACCACCTGCATCAGCAGCGAACCCTGGCCCGTGATCAGGATGAAGTGGGCCGCAAACGAGAGGAACACGCCCGCGCAAAAGACCGCCAGCCATTCTTCACCGCACTTGATCAGGGGCTGCAGGGCGTAGGAATGCAGATGCGCCCAGCCGCGCGGCACCAGCAGCGTGAACAGGAACGCCAGGGTCAGGAGATGCAGGATCCGGTACGGCGCGACGTTCTCCTTGTCGTCCGGCAAGAACGTATCGATCAACGGACCCGGCATCATCTTGGCAAGCGCCGGGACATTGCTGCCGGACACGATTGCCAGCGCGAACAGCAGGTACAGCAGGGCCGCGGCGCGCAACGCCGGAACGGCCTGCATCGCGCGGATCACGCGTGCGTAGCGCTTGCTCATGAGGGCGAACCAGCCGCCCATCGTGAACAGGAGCTGCCAGCAGAACGGATTGAAGTACCAGTGCCCGTCCGGATACGACGCCAGGTTCCAGTCAAGGATACGCGCGGCCGCATAGAGCGCCACGGACGCCAGAAGCGTCAGGTTCGGCACACGCAGCAATCCGAGCAGAAAGACCGGCTGGACGGCCATCACGGCGATGACGAGCTGCAGGACGTCGAGATTGAGCGGCTTGGCCTGCAGGAACAGGCCGTAGATCAGCGTCCGGATCGGATGATCGATGAAGCCGGTGATGTTGAACTCGCTGATGATCTCGGGGGCCGCGGTCCGGGTTGCGGCATAGCTGATCAATTCGACGTATATGACGAACAGCACGACATAGGCGGCGTAAAGCTGCCACACGCGCTTGAAGATGCGGGTCGCCGCCACCAGGTAGCCACGCTCGAGCGCAATTCTCGCAAAATTGAGCGTGGCGGTGTAGCCGCCGACGAATGCGAACAGGTCGGTCGCGCCGCTGAATCCGAAGTTGCGCAAGGTCAGCATGCTGACCACGTTCTGCGGAATGTGGTCCAGGAACAGGAACCAGTTGGCGATGCCGAGCAGCATCGCAATCCTGAGGTCGCTTTGGCGTGCGGCGATCTCGGCGCTTGTTGTCGGATTCATTTGAAAGCTGAAATTGACCGGTCCGAGCAGCGAGTTCGGTAATCTAGTGCGAACTTCCGCGTCATCCGAATAGACTTCGCGTGAACGATATCTAGTCCGTTTCTCGTTCAGGCCAAGATGCCGGAGCCGCGAAACATCACGTTTTTGAAATCATCATGTGAACGGTCGAGGCCTCAGACGGGCTCGTGCTTGCGCAGGTCATGCGCATGGTCGAAGGCATTGGCTTGCAGGTCCGCGCCGGTCACGCCGATTTCGGGCAGGGCGGCCTCGGCAAGAATGTCGTCCGTGACGTCCTCCACGGAGGACGCAACGATCTCGTGGATGAAGCAGATGTTGCCATATTCCCCGGATGCGACCCGCGCGATGACCTCGCGCCGTGTCATTTCGGGGTCAACGATCGCCTCGCGGCCACGGCGGCCATAGTCAATCATCACGACAAAATACTGCATAATCGAAAGATCGATGCCTTGACAGTCGCCGGAGATTATCTCCGACGACCGCGACCTTGTCAAGATATATTTCCGATTATCAGCATATGGTCGTGGATCACCATCTCACCCAACCAACGCGCTATTTGTCGGCGTTCTTCCCACCCTTGCCCGATTTGCGGCTCTTCGACGCCTTGCCGCGCAGCCGCGCGATCTGACCGCGGGGCAAAGTGAGGGCGATCTCGCCGATCCATTCGAGCTTCACGCCGTTGATCGGCTTGGCGTTGAAGCTCTTGAGATTGACCAGGCCGGTCGAGCTGCCGCGCTCGATCGTCTTCAGATAGCGCTCGCCGCTCTTGAGCCGGACCGCGGCCTCCTCACCGTAGAAGCTCGACAGCGGGTGGCGCTGCTCGCGATACACCACGATGACGTCGCCATTCTCGTATTTCGGTAGCATCGAATCGCCCGAGATCTCGAAAGCGACGGTCTCCTCCCAGATCGGGAACGGCAGCTCGACCTCGCCGAGGCCTTCGGGCGGCACCTGTTCGTATTCCGGCTCGATCGTCGCGCCGGCGCCGATCCGGCCCATGACCGGGATCAGGTTCAGCTCGAGATATTCGACGATCGGCTCGATCTCGGACGCCTTGATCAGTCGGATTCCCGACAGAATCTCCGACACCGCCCCGGCCCGAACGCCCATCGCCTGGGCAAGCCCGCCCTTGGACTTGCCCGTCCGCTCCAACGCCCGCTCAATTAAAGCCACATCCAACATGGTTCACCCTCTCCCGAATCTCCCAGCATTATAACCGTTCCGATAATCGGAAAACAAGCTTGACTTTTCCTTACGAATATCCGAATATGACGGTGGCGCCGATGGAATGACAGAAATGGGAAATTTGCAATGGAAGCAACCAACTGGCTGCCGGAGCATTCGGCGGCGCTGCGGGACCTTCGGGTCCGGGGTATGTCCTATTCGGAGATCGCCGACACGATTAATGCAAGATTCAGCACGGCTTACACGCGAAATGCCACCCTCAGCCGGGGCCAGCGCATGGGGCTCGGGAGCCTCGACCGGCCCGAGCCGTCGTTGCCGGAACCGCTCGATCGGCCAGAGAACCGGCCCGAACCGTCCCCGCTGGAGGCTCCCAGCCTCGAACAGCCGCGTGAGGTTCGCACCGAGCCGCGGGCCGACCTGCCTCGCCAGCCGAAAATCTTCTCGGGTCACCTGGATCTGCCCGAGCTTCGCTGTGTCGAGGTCGCGCCACGGCATCTTTCGCTGCTCGAACTGGAAGCCGGGGACTGCCGATATCCGTATGGCGGCGACCACGAGGGCGAGGCGATGACGTTTTGCGGTCATCCGCGCCAGCCGGGATCGAGCTACTGCACGCCGCATTTCCAGCTGAGCCGCGACGCCGAACTGTCGGCGAAACCGGTGCTGAGCGCCGAATGGCTCCGCGCCATCGGGGCGGGCTGAACCAACCGACCTCCTGACCATCTGACTGCCGTCCGCGGTCGCCACCGCGCGCAGGAACGCGCGCGCCCGTCATCAGCCTCAATGGAGAATCAGCAATGCCGCGAGCCAATCGCCGGAAGCCTTACGATCCGGGCAGTGCGCACGACCGCCGCGCCCAGGACTTGCCATACAATGCCCAGGTGGGGACCGTCGAAGTCGACGATCCCCTCGCGTTGGAGCCCGGCGACAAGATCGTCGCGCTGCGCTCGGTGCGCAACGATCCGCTCGGGCGGTTGCACGCCCACCGCCAGATCGACGATTCGCAGTATCGCGGCGGCCGCGCCTTCCAGGCCGACTGGGAGCGGGCCGAACGGGGGCCGCGGGCGGTGGATACGACGCGCGAATATGTCGACGGCGGTCAGTGGCGCGAGCCGATCACCGAGGGACAGCGCCAGGCGACGCTCCGCCTCAATCGGGCCGAGCATGAGCTCGGCGCCGACGGGTCGATGCTGGTCCATGAGGTCCTGATCCTCGGCATGACGATGGAGCAGATCGGGCAGCGGCGCGGTCTGCAGACGCAGCGCTGGCAGGACTATTTTGCGCGGCGCTTCAAAGAGTGCCTGGACCGGCTGGCGCTGATATACGGATTTGCGACGCCGCCTCGGGTTCCCCAGAAGCAGCAACGATGATGCGGCGCGTTCGTCGGCGTCGGAACGGTCGACAGCGCCGCGAACTGTCATGTAACCTTCGCGTGCGCCTGCGCCCCTCCAGCATCTTTCCCGCTCGAATAACTCAAACGCGTGCCGCGATGCTGACGGGAGCTTGACGTGAACAAGTCACCAGGGAGAACAAAACCATGAAGCACACTGGAAACTGCTTTTGCGGAGCCGTCGAGCTGCAAGTCACGGGACAGCCGGAAGCGATGGGCTACTGCCACTGCCGCTCATGCCGCTCCTGGTCGGGCGGTCCGGTGAATGCGTTCAGCCTCTGGAAGCCCGAGGCGGTGGAAGTCACCAAGGGCGCCGAGCACGTCGCGACATTCGAGAAGACGCCGATGAGCCAGCGCAAATATTGCGGCAAGTGCGGCGGTCACCTGATGACCAATCATCCGACGCTCGGACTGGTCGACGTCTTTTCCGCAACGATCCCGACGCTCAGCTTCGCCCCGGGCGTTCACGTCAACTACGCCGAGGCGGTGCTGCCGATCCGCGACGGCCTGCCGAAGCTGAAGGATTTTCCAGCCGAGTTCGGCGGCTCCGGCGAAATGATGGCGGAGTAGCTCGACCGCTCGCTCACGATGTCGAATGGCGTGGCGATCGGGTGTCGCCACGCCACGATCTGGCGCGGTTGAGCTCGACGCCGGGCCGAGTCGGGATCCGGCTGAGTTCCTTTGGCGACCATGCCTCGCGACGACGTGCCTGAGTGCACGGTGCGTCGAGGCCCTGTGCAGCTGGCGGCAGCCATGTCGGGCGCAGGTCCCGCCCTGCAAAATCCGGAATTGGTCGTGGCGAGGGGCTTCGCTAAAAGCGGTTGCGTCGCCGCTCGACGACGAAGTCGAATTTCGTCTGACAAAATAAACACAGGAAAAGTCCGATCATGACCGCGAGACCCGAATTGCCGGAGCACACGCCGCGTGGACCGAGCGTCCCGACGGCGCTCGATGGTCTGCTGGTCGTCGATTTCACCCGGGTTGTCGCCGGGCCGGCCTGTACCCAGACGCTGGCGGACTTCGGCGCCGAGGTGATCAAGATCGAGAACCCGGATGGCGGAGACGACACACGCCACTACGAGCACGCCGAGACCGGTGGTGAGAGCGCGGCATATCTCAGTCTCAACCGCAACAAGCGTGGCATTGCGCTCGATTTCAACAATCCGGTCGCTCTCGAGGTGGCGCGCGCGTTGATCGCCAAGGCCGACGTCGTGGTGGAGAATTTCTCCGGCGGCGTGATGAAGAAGTTCGGGCTCGATTACGCATCGGTCGCGCCGAGCAACCCGCGGCTGGTCTATTGCTCGATCTCGGCCTATGGCCGCAAGGGCGAGTTCGCGCTGCGGCCCGGCTTCGACCCGATCACGCAAGCAGAAAGCGGCTTCATGTCGCTCAACGGCTTTTCGGATGGCGAACCGGTGCGCACCGGACCGCCGATCGTCGATCTGGCGACCGGCATGTCGGCCTGCAACGCCATCCTGATGGCGCTGATTGCGCGCGACCGCCTCGGCCGCGGTCAGCAGGTCGAGGTGGCGCTGATCGATATCGCAGTCGCAATGACCGGCTTCTACGGCATGGCCTATCTGGTCAGCGGTAATAATCCCGGCCGCTTCGGCAACTCTCCGAACGGCTCGCCGACCGTCGGTGTGTATCGGGCGTCCGACGGTCCGCTCTACATGGCCTGCGCCAACGATCGGCTTTATCGCCGGCTCGTGACCGAGGTGTTGGAGCGTCCCGATCTCGTCACCGATCCCGAATTCGCGCACCGCAGGCAGCGGACCGCCAACAGGGAGAAGCTGCGCGCCATCATTGCGAGTGTATTCGCGAGCGACACGCTCGAGCACTGGATGGCGAAAATGAAGAAGGCCAATATTCCGGTCGGCTATCTGCGCACAATCGAGGAGGGGTTCAATGCCCCCGAGGTGCGCGACCGGCACCGCCTCAGCAAGATCCCGCATCCGACCGCAGGCTCGGTCCCGAACATCGAATCGCCGGTCGGTATGAGCCTGACGCCGACGGTCGATCCGGTTGCTGCTCCATTGCTTGGCCAGCATACCAAGGATGTGCTGCGCAAGACGCTCGGCTATGATGACCGGCGCATCGCGGCATTGGCCGAGGCGGGCGCCTTCGGCAAGGCAGGCAACGCGGTTTAGCGCGGCATCGGAAAAAGTTCGAGGCCGGCCTTCGGTTTCGCGGCGCGATCTGTTCGCTAACCGCCGCAAAGCCACTCGCCCCGTGCCGAGGTCACTCGGGTGTCACGGGGCGCTTTGCGCGGAGCCGGTCCGTGTCCGGACCTCAGTTCGGCTTGCTGCGCAGGTTGGTCCTTGGCATGGTTTGAACTTCCTCCGGCTCCGCCCGATCGATCTCGAGGCGTGCCATCCGGAGTATCAGGGTTGCGGTGGTCAGGCCGAGACGCTCGGCCTCCTGTGCTGCGGTCTCGACCTTCTGGGCCAAGCCTTCACGTTTGCCTGGGTATGCCATTCGTGATCCTCACTTAAGGTGCGAGATGAAAATCCCATCCCTGTTGCAGAGCTGCGGAACAAGCTCGGAGCTCCATCGAGCGAAACAATGGAAGGCCTGCGACTGTTGAAGGCCTTCCTTCGACTTGCGTCCGGCCAGCGTTGCGAGGTCATCGAGCTGGTCGAACGTTTGGCGGTTGAGCCGCGTGATCCCTCGTTGTCCTGAGGTTTCGCACTTCTCCTCAAATCTCAGCTGGTGAAGATCGGCTTGGCCGGCGGTTGCGTCGCGATCACATAGACTGCGCCGCCTTCCAGCGCCTCCGACTGGTGCCGGGTTCCGGCCGGCAACAGGATCGTGTCGCCGGCGCCGACGATGCGTTCCCCGTTATCCCAGATGAAGTTCAACCGGCCGCTGATGATCATCAGGATCTCATCGACCGGGTGGGTATGGAAGTGATGCACCTTGCCTGCCGCGTCGTGCTGCAGCTCCACCGAGCCCTGCGCGGGAAGCAGGTTCAGGATATCCGGATCGATGGCAAATTCGGTCTTCGTGCCTGCAATGATGCGGGTCATGCGGCCTGCTCCTTGTCCTCGATCGGCGGCGTCTTGTTCTGGGCGAGCTTGGCGAAGGGACAGCCACCGCTTGCGTTGTTGTCGTCGTGCAGGAAGTACTGCTGATACTCGCGGCCGTCGGCCGCACCGTAACGGCCAAGCATCGGCGAGGGGCTCGCGCTGTCGTAAGGGATCAGCCGCTTGCGTACCTCGGCGAATGCGGCGTTGGCCGCCTTCTCGGTGCCGAGAATCTTCTCGAACACCCAGCGCGGCTGGAAGGTGAGCATGAAGGCGCTGGAGCGGCGGCTTTGCCGCATCACATGCGCAGGCGTCGTGCACACCACGAAGATCGGCTCGCCGGCGAACGAGAACTCCCACATCGGATGATCGATCTGTTCCGGAATTTCGGCCGGCCACGGCGTCTTGTCCAGGCGCGCGAGCTGGTCGAGCGTCAGCCACATCTTGCGGTAATAGGCGTCGAGGGTCTGCACCGGTCGCGGCCGCGTGAACACGATCAGCGACGTATTGGGACCGAACGAACGCGACTGCGCGACGTATTGCGCGAGCTGCTCGCCGAGCACGTCGACGTCGTACGGATCGAGGAAGAGATAGCGGAGCTGGTCCTGGCGATGCCCTGCGACCCCGAACACGCAAGGGAACGGCCTTGCATCGCTGCTCATCTGCGCTTCGAACTCGGAGAACATCACGCTCTGCCAGCTGCTCACCGGAAAGTTTGCTGCAACTTCGCCTTTTCTTAAAAACAAATGCTTCATAACTCCCCCTTCACTCGTAATGAGACTACCGGACTATCAACTTGCTCCTCATCAGTAACGGCCCGGCAATACCAGGCAGCGACATGAGGAGTAGAATGACTATCAACGCGACGTAACCGCCATCGCCGATCGCAGTTGCGTTGTGCACGGCGTCGGTTCCGGGGACCTGGCTGGCGGCAAGCATCGCGAAACCGATCACCGGCTGGGAGAGGCCGGCGAGAATTCCGGCGGCCGTGGTGTTCACGGAGGCGCCGACGCCAATGAGGTCGGCCGTGTAAAGCTTCTTGACGCATTTCAGCACCAGCGGGACGGTGCCGCCGGCAACGAGGCCCAATGCCGTGAACACGACCGTGACGTAGACGAGGCCGAACGTGCGGGCGATCGACGGCAGCAACAGCGCAATCAGGGCCATGCGCAGCACGCAGATGCCGACCAGCGCGCGGTCGAGCGCGGTGGCGGCCCGATCGGCGGCGTGGCCGAGGAAGATCGAGCCGAGCGCGTTGCCGATCATGAAGGCGAGCAGGGGCGTGCCTGCGGCCGTCGGCGAGATATTGAAGAAGTGCGCCACCATCGGGATACCCCAGACGCCGGACAACGTCGTTACCACCGCGAAGTGCGACGCGAACGTCATTGCGCAGCCCCAGTTCGCGACATGGGCGAGCGATTGCCGCGCTGCGACGACGACGCCCTTCAAGGTCTTGCTGCTGTGCGAGGCCGGGTCAGGTTTGAGCGCGAGCTTCGCGAAGGCGAGGTTGGCAAGACCGATGCAGGCGATGAACAGGAAGCAGGCCCGCCAGCCGAAGCCGGAAACCGCCGCAGCGAGCGGCGTGGTCGCGATCACGCCGCCGACATAGCCGGAGACCTGCGAGATACCCGACATCACGCCGAACCGCTCGTCGGCAAAGCTTTGCGCGACGAGCTTCAACAGCGCGGTGAACACCAGGGCATCGCCGCAGGCGACGATCAGCCGCGCGGCAAATACGTCGACCAGGTTCGGCGCCAGCGCGAACGCCGCGCTGCCGAGCGAGGAGGCGATCATGCTGACCAGCACGACGCGCTTGACGCCGTAGCGGTCGACCAGAAGGCCGGCCGGAATCTGCATCAACGTGTAGCCCCAGAAATAGCTGGAGGCGAGCATCGCAACACCGGCCGCGTCGGTGTTGAAGTCGTGCATGAAGCTGAGGCTGACCGATTGCGGCGAGACGCGCTGCAGGAAAGCGATCGCGTAGGCGATCGCGACCGCCGTCCAGGCCAGATAGGCGCGATCGGTCAGGCGCGACGTCGGGGCGTATACGGCCTGCTGTCCGACCATCGCCATCACACCCTCGCGTAGCCGACCGAGAACAGCGCATCCGCCGAATTCGGGATCTTGCGCGACATCGCGGCGTCGACCAGCGACGCCACGCCGTGATAGGGCTGCCGGTGATGCTTGATGTGGCCGTAGGCGCCGCGCATGATCATGTCGGGAATTTCGAGCGGCTTGCCCGGATAGAGCGACGTGCACATCTCGACGCAGGCGGCCTGCAGCTCAGGGTCCTGCCCGTCGTCGAGCAGCGAGGGCGTCACTTTCTCGCAAATCTTGGCGTTGGCGGCCCAGACGATGGGATTGCGGGTGCGCCAGCCGTACAGCACGCTGCCTTCGGCTCGCTCGGTGGCGCCCGAACATTTCAGCACTTCGGCCGTGAAGAAGCCGTACAGGCCGCGGCCCTGATGCGCCGGCAGCACCTCGGTGCCGCTGCGGTAGATTCCAAGCCCGGCCGACATCTGCAGAATGCGGTAGACCGAAAAGGCGACGAGCCCGGAGCCGTCATAGACCAGGATGAGGCTGTACTTGCTGTCGAAAGGCGAGGAATCCGCCGTCCAGTGCGGCTCGGAGGCCTGCCAGTTGACGGCGATGATACCGTTCATCGCATCCATCAGCGGCTGACGGTCGCAGTCTTCGATTCGGGAGGCGTTGGGGAAACTGTAGATCGCGTAGTCGGCCCACGACGTTTTGAGCGCCTGATATCCGCTGCCCAGATGTCGCGACATGGCAGAAACTCCAGTATTCCATCGCGAGCTATACAGGGGCGCCTCGAATGGCTTAAAGGACAATATGCCCTCGAAAGCTGCCAAACCGTCCCGGCCCGAGCCGCCCGACAAGGCACCGACGCGACGGATCGCGATGGTGGCCTTTCCAGGCGTGACCCTGCTCGACATCTCCGGGCCGGCACAGGTGTTCGCGGAGCTCGAGGCGATCGAGCTGCCCGGGCCGGGCTATTCGCTGTCCTACCTTTCGACGTCGGGTGGGCTGGTGCCGACCGACGTCGGCATGATGGTCGACACCGCCTCGATCGACAGTGTTCTGCCCGGCGAGATCGACACGCTGGTGATCCCCGGCGGGCCGGGCATCTGGAAGATCCGCGACGACGCCAGGTTGATGGATTGGACGACGGAAGCCATCGCAAAGGCGCGCCGGATCGCCTCGGTCTGCCTCGGCGCGTTCGCGCTGGCCTGGACCGGCATCCTGGACGGCAAGCGTGCTGCGACGCACTGGCGCTATTGCCCACGCTTGCAGGACAGCTTCCCCAACGTCCGCGTCGAACCCAACGCGATCTTCGTCAAGGACGGACGGGTCTGGTCATCGGCCGGTGTCAGCGCCGGCATCGACCTGGCGCTCGCCATGATCGAGGAGGATTTTGGCCACACCACCGCGCTCGATGTCGCGCGCAGGCTCGTAGTGTTCCTGAAGCGGCCCGGCGGTCAGAGCCAGTTCTCGACCGTCCTTGCCGCGCAAGCCTCGGACGTCGAGGGGCGCTTCAGCGCGTTGCATGCATGGATCATCGAGAATATCGCCAGCGACCTGAAGGTCGAGACGTTGGCGGCGAAGGCCGGAATGACGCCGCGCACGTTCGCCCGCGCTTATGTCAGCCGCACCGGCATGACGCCGGCGAGTGGCGTCGAGGCGCTGCGCGTGGAGACCGCGCGCCTGTTGCTCGAGAGTCGCCAAATCGGCGGCGTCGTCGAGGTGGCCAAGCGCGCAGGGTTCGGCGATGACGAGCGTATGCGCCGGGCGTTCCTGCGCCACCTCGGCGTCACGCCGACGGAGTACCGAAGTCGCTTTTCGGGCGGATAGCCTGCCATGCGGCGGCCGGATTCGGGTGCAGGCATTCTGATCGCGAAGCCCATCCATCTCGCGCGCGAATGGCTGACCTTCGCTCGCGGGATTCGGCGCTCAAGGCGGTAGCTTTTGCGGTTTGTCTGCGGCTAAGGTGCCGGCCAAATCGGGAGAGAAACACCATGAATGACGGGACCCCCATCCAGCCGGCGCGCAATGTCGAGCTCGGCGCCAGCGGAGAAGAATACCAGAACCTGCATGAATTCGTGCGGAAGGCCCGCGCCAAGCTGAACCAGAATGCCTGGGACTACATCGTCGGTGCCTCGGAGACCGAGACCACGATGCGCCGCAACAGGATGGCGCTCGATGAAATCGCCTTCCGGCCGCGCGTCCTGCGCAACGTCGCGCGTGTCGATGCGTCTACCGAGCTGTTCGGGCGCAAGCTGCGGTTGCCGGTCATGATCGCGCCGGTCGGCGCGCTCGAGATCTTCGATCCCGAGGCTGGCGCTGCCGTCGCGCGTGGCGTGGGAACGTTCGGGGCGGCGCATATGCTGAGCTCGGTATCGGAGCCGGGCCTGGAGAACACCGCCACGGCGGCGCCTGACGCATTGCGTATTTATCAGCTCTATGTGCGCGGCGACGATGCGTTCGTCGAGGATGTCGTCGCCCGGACCGTCGCCAACGGCTATGCCGCGTTCTGCCTCACCGTAGACACCGCCCATTACAGCCGGCGCGAGCGTGACATTGCCAAGCGCTATGTCCGCGAAAGCCGCATTCGCGCCACTGGCGGCGACTTCCAGAAGGGGCTGGAGTGGCGGACCGTGAAGTTGATCAAGGACAAGTTCAAGATTCCACTCGTCGTCAAGGGCATCGCCACTGCTGAAGACGCCAAGATCGCCGTCGATCACGGGGTCGACTGGATCTACGTGTCGAACCACGGTGGACGGCAGCTCGACCACGGCCGCGGCTCGATGCATGTACTGCCCGAGATCGTTCAGGCGGTCGCAGGCCGCGCCAAGATCATGGTCGACGGCTCGGTCTGTCGCGGCACCGATATCGTGAAGGCGATCATCTCGGGCGCCGATCTCGTCGGCATCGGCCGTCTGCAGTGCTGGGCGCTTGCCGCCGCGGGCGAGGCCGGCATCGTGCGCATGCTCGAACTCCTGGAGGACGAGGTGATCCGCTGCCTCGGGCTGCTCGGCGTCACCCGCTTTGCCGAACTGGATAAATCCTATCTGCATCCGGCGATGCCGACCAACCTGCCGAGCGTATTCAGCGCGTTCCCGCTGCTGGATATCGAGCCGTATCGCTACTGAGGCATTGCGGGGCTCGTGCGGCCTCGCAGCATCATTGCGCGGCGTCCATAAAGACGCCGCGGCAAAGCCAAAGTCTGATCGAAATGCCGCACTAGTCGGAGCGAATGGCAGACAATCCATTCGCTGAGTTTTCTCTTGAAAGAGCCATCGGTTTGCGCTGGACGCTGCGGGATATCCAGGCCGACCGGCTCGAATTGTCACCGGTCAGCGACGAGGACCTGCGCGTTCTGGTCGAACTCGGGCTGATCGAGCTGCACGATGACGGGCCGGAGCTGACGCCCTCGGGCGCTGCAGTGTTGAGTGGTTAGCGGGCCTTCAGAAAACTTTCGCCGGAATTGCAGGGCGTGCACTGGTAGGTCAGCACGTCGTAAACCTGATCGCGCGGTTCGATCAGGGCAAGCCGCATCTGCGCGCCGCATTTCATGCAGGGCATCTCTATGCTGGTCTTGAAACGCGTGCAGGTCGGTGTCGGTCGAAAGGTGTGCAGCATCGTAGTCCCCGTGCCCCCAGGAGAGACGCAACGCCATCAACGAAAATCCGAATCACTTATGCCACAGTGCTGACACGATTGGAATCCGGACGGTAACGAGATCGGGGAGTTCCATGCCGGAACAGGGAGATATTGGCGTCAAGTCGTCTTGAACCGAAATGAACCGATCGGGAACTAACCCTGAGGGATGGGCGGGAGGCGGGACGGTGAGTGGGAGCCGCTTATCTTGGGCGACGGCCGAGCATCGGCCCGACCGAACGGTCTTCCGATTTTCCACAGCAGACTATGCGCCGCAGGATCGGCTCGATGCCTGGCGCGAGGTCTATGGAAACACCCTGTGCAAGCAGGAGATCGAGCCTGTCGATTCCGGCAACCTCGATGCCAATGTGTTGTTTTGCCGGCTGCCCGGCCTTGCCACCATGCGCGGCGACCTCTTCCAGGCCCTTTATCGACGTAAGCCCTATCAGGTCGAAAGCGACCGGCTGTTCATTGCGGTGGGGTTGGCCAGCAGTTTCGAGGTCGAGCAGCTCAGCCGCAATGCGCTTGTACGGGTCGGGGATGGATTCATCGGCGGGCGCGGAGCCGCTTGTCAGCCAGGTTGCGGCGGGCTGTCGCTCGCTGACCCTATCGATGCCCGCGCGCGCCATTGCTCCAATGGTCCCTGACGCTTGGTGCATCGCGTGACGCGGCCGTTGCGGTTACGCTCGGTGGTGGCCGTGCGGCGCGCCTGCGCGAGATCAAGGCGGATATCGAGCAGACGATCAGCCGCGAGAAGGTCTCGATCGACGGCCTTTCCGCACGGCATCGGCTGCCGGTGCGCTATATCCAGCGCTTGTTCGAGGCTGAGGGGATGACATTCACCGAATCTCCAAACGGCTCGCATGGGTCCACCGGATGTTGACCGATCGGCGCTTCAGCGACCTTCCGATAGGCGCGATCGTGTCCGCGGCCGGCTTCAACATTCAGTCCTATTTCAACCGCAGCTTCCGTAGCCGCTACGGCGCTTCACCCTCCGAGGTTCGAGCCGGCGAGGGGCTGGGGAGGTATCCCGCACGCCTGAACTCGACCTAGGTCAATTTTCCTCGGTGCGCCCCGGAACCGGGCCCGGCGGCGTTGATTGATCATGTGGGCTGACGCCGTCACAATCTATGGTAACGTCACTGGACGCTTATTCAGGGGGCGATCATGATTGAACCGAAACTTGAAGTTCCTGCCGAGCTCCGCGATCTCGCGGAGAAGACCATCGATCAGGCCGAGAAGGCCTTCAGCCTGTTCTTCGATGCGGCCAGCAAGTCGATGACGACGATGCCTGGCACCGGTGCGGAGATATCCAAACAAGCACTCTCGTTCACCGAGCAGAACATGAAGGCGGCGTTCGAGCATGCGCGCAAGCTTGTGCACGCGACCGATCTGCAGGAGGCGATGCGGATTCAGTCCGAATTCCTGCGCAGCCAGTTCACCAATGCCGGCGAGCATATGCGGCAGATCACGGGTAACGTGATGTCCGCCGCCAACGACGCCACCAAAGGCAAGTTCTAGCGCGGGACGTTTTTCTAGCGCGGGACGTTTTTGCGGCAGGTTCGCGTCTAGCGCCGGCGGGCCACCGCGATGCCGACGAGAAAGGCAACGAAGAGGCTGGCGAGCGGCGCTTCGCGCGTGACCGCACTCACCGTCGAGAGCACTCCGCCCGGTCGGCGCGATGCCGCGATCGCGTCGGTCAGCCGATCGGCCGCCGCGCGCAGACCATCCGACACGTCCGTGACGGTGCGCGAAACATCGGTCGCAGCGTCGATCGCGCGCTCGCCGAGCGTGGGTTGCAGCGGGGATTCCGGTGATTCAAAGCTCATGCGCGGTGCTGCGGGCTCGATCGAAGGAAGGTACGTGGCCGCCACCTTTGGCTATCCGCGCGTGCGCTCGTTTTGAACAGCGGGTCGATGACCTTTGGCTATCCGCGACAGGCGCCGTTTTGAACGGCGGGTGACGGCCACGCTGTGAGAATGCCGCAGCCGCGGATTGGTTCCCGTGAACATGCCTCGTTTTCGAACTTGGGAACCGGAAACTTCCGCGCAAGTCGCCGCTTATTCCTGTGACGACAATTGCGAGGACTGATGTCATGACCGATGTTCGCGCGATCGAGCACAGAAAGCGGCACGGTGGCGCACCGCTCGCGGTGGCAACAGTGGTTGCAATCCTCGGCGTGCTGGGCATGCTGATCGTCGATCACGGCCCCTGGAGCACGCCAATGGTGCAGCCGGCCGCGACGGCCAACCACTCAACGACAGGCGAGTCGGCACGTGCTGCCGGTGCCGCAGTGACGCCGACGGAGCCAAGAGCGCCGATCGAGCCCGTCCCGCCGGGCCCAAAGCCGGCGCAACCGGCAAATCCGAATTTGTTGCAATAGAGGTGAAGCCCTGGTCGGAAAATCAGTGGCAGGCAATGCTCAATCCCAAACAGTCTTCAGCGAACGCTGACCAGCTTGCCCCAGGCTGCGGCAAGTCCGGCGCCGACCATAACCAGGAGCGGATTGTCGCAGAACAGACCGCCATACTGGCATACGGTCGAGCCGAGCGAACCGATCTGATGATGAGCCGCGGCATAGAACAGGCCCGACAGGACCGCGAGCACGGCAGCAACGAAATACATCGACGCCTCCTTGCGTTTCGAGCGCGGCGCAGCCGATCCGGCCAACGCCCGCCAAGAACTGTCCTGATGTCGAACCAAACAGCACGCCGCCCGACGGCTTGACGCGTCGGGCAACTCACCGGCACACTGACATCATCGCAACAAGCATACGACCTTGGGCGGACATTGGTGTTGCGATTCCTAAACCTGCGCCAACTATCGATGAAGTCGGTTTCCCGCCGTCGAAGCCGACGCATCGCATTTTACCGATCTCCTTCAGCTTGAAAAAAGAGTTTGACACGTCGGGCAACTCACCGGCATAATTCCATCATTCCGAAATCGATGCAGCCCGCGCGGAGCAATCCGCGGCGGGCTTTTTGTTTGCCGTTTCACCAATCGGACGGCGGCCGCAACGTCACGACGCCACATCCTCCCCACCTATCGCCTGAGCGTCGTCAGCGCGCCGCCGTCCGAACCCGTCAACATATTGGCCGGCGCGCGCGAACGCACCGGCCCTGCGGCGCGGCGAAAGCCGGCGCCGCCCGCGGCCCCACTCGTCAGGGATAAGGTTCGCGCCCCAAAGATCGCAGCCGATTGCGCGATCTGCCGCACATTTCTTTCCGCGGTCCGCGCGTTGCGCGGCCGACCGATCAATGAGGTTCACATGACCGCTTATCTGATATCGCTCGCGCTTGCGGGCCTGGTTGCCATCGCAGTATGGGAGCATTTCGCGTGAGCGCGGAGATCATCCAGTTCATTCCCCGCCCGCGGCGGGGCCGCGAACAAACGGATTTTCCGACCATCGCGTTTCGCTCTGCCGTGCCCGACCCCGATCTCGATCACGCCGACACTGCGCCGAGCGAATACCTCCCGTCCGATTGGCAGGAGAAATAGGGTGGCGAAATCGATCACCCAGATCCGTTCGCTGGCGCGCAGCCATACCAGAAGCGCGATCAACGCCTTGGTCGGCGTGATGCGATCCACGAGCGCGACGCCCGCTGCCCGCGTCTCTGCCGCCAACGCCATCCTCGATCGCGGCTGGGGCAAGGCCCCGCAGGCGATCGAGAATGGCGACGGCGCGCTCGAGCTCGTGCATCGCATCGAGCGCATCATCGTCGAGCCGGATTCTGATGAAAGCGAAGATGCGTGAGACGTTGCGCCGCACATCGGGCCAAGCTCGTCTACCGCTTGGTTTGATCTGGCGGTCCTGGTTGGTGGCGTCGCCGATGATCGAGGTGCGAGCCGAATTCCCCATTGAGAGCAGCCTTGTCCATCCTGAAAATTCTTACCGCAAAAGTGTTCGAGCCGTTGCTGCAGCCTGCACGGTACAAAGGTGCATTCGGCGGCCGAGGATCGGGAAAATGCGTCATTTGGGACAAAGTCATGGGGCTTGGCGTGACGCCACAGCTCGCGGGCGATGTCAGCACCTGGGCGGGCATGATCATGGGGTTCTACTTCGGTAAGCGAACGTTCGAGAACGTCGTCCGAATTTTGAAAAGGTGACGTTGATGAATGCGGCGGACGTGAGAGCCATCGTGATGGAAACGTTGATCGAGCAAGAGCGCGTTCGCCGAAGTGACATCGATGCGGTCGTGGTCAAGACGATTGCGACCGTCTTGGCCACATTCGGTATCGATGAGGGTGACCAGCGCGAACTACGCGCGGACTTTCAACACCTGCGGCGCTGGCGAAGGAGCGTCGAGCAAGCCCAGAGTTATACCTTCAAGGCAGCGATTACTGTCATTGCGACCGGTTTGGTGGGCGCCGTGTGGCTGGGCATCAAGGCCACACTCGGAAAATAGTCAGTGCTTCGATTCTAACAAGCGAAGCGCGCGTCGCCATAGGTTTTGCATTAGCTCGACAACAAAGAACTCAGGGCTCCACCATGTACCGAATACGTGAGGTCGAGCCTCAGGATGACGAAGTCGCGGAGGCGCTCGGCGAACTTCATCAGCTGACGTTCTACGACGGCGCCCGCGTCCCGGATTTCGAGCTGGGGTATTGGTGGATTGCCTTCCACGGAACGAGGGCGGTCGGGTTCGCAGGTATTGTTCCCTCGACGCACGTCGCCAATGCGGGATATCTCTGCCGCGTCGGCGTTGTGACGCAACATTGCGGCCACGGCTTGCAGCGGCGGCTGACGCGGGCGTTGGAAGCGCGGGCGCGGAGGCTCGGTTGGCAGGCGATTGTCTCGGATACGACGGACAATGTGTTTTCGGCCAACAATTTCATCCAGCAGGGATACAAACTGTTCAGGCCCGCGACGCCGTGGGCGTGGGTTCACACGCTGTACTGGTGGAAGGGGCTCGTTTAGAGCTTGGCGGGCCGGCTTTGCCTGTGGGTGAGCACCGATCAAGGCCAGTATCTTCATGCACAGCACGCCCGGTGGTCGTAGTGGCCATCGGGCGCTTTCGCGTTTCTGGACCATCGAGTCGGTCGATATGCCAAGCGTATGGAAGATCGTTGAGGAGCGATATGGCTTGACGACATTGGCTTATGCGCCTGTCCGTAGCGGGTGAAGATGTCGTGTTTTTGTAGCTCGTGATCTGTCGCCTTCGTTTCAGATTAGCAGGGGAGCCGGAAGGCGTGGACGGCATTCCCTGATTGATCATGCCACGGCTGTTGCGGCGGTTTTAGCCCTGCGGGTGGGTTTCTTTGTTCGACTTGCAGCCGGTTTCTCCGCCCCGACCCGCGCTGTCTCGACGGCGGCGCGCGCAGGAGCGGTCAAGGACGCGCGCTTGCGCGCCCGCCAGGGCTTGTCCTTGACGGCTGCGAGCACGCTGCCAGGCTGAGGCGCGTCGGGGCTGATCTGCTGTCCGTCGGCGCTGAACATCGCCAACCGATGCGGCCCGAGGAACACGCTGAGGGTGCCATCGGGATACTCATGGAGGCGCACCACGGCCTTGACGAAGTGCGGCCTGAGCCGGCTCTGCGGCAACTGCAACCGCCGACCGTTCCATGCAACGGTGTTATCGTTGGCGACGGTTCGCTCCTCGATCACGCACAGCGCCTCGCGCCAGGCCTCATGCCGGTCGGCCACGAATGCACTGCCTTCCTGTTCGGGCTTGATCGCAAAGGCGGCGTTGTGCCCGGCGATGTAATGCGCCTTCAGCCACGCATTGGCAGCCTCAACCGTCGTGATCCCGGCAAGCCGCAGCTCCTTCGGCAGCCGGTCCTGCAACGTGCCGAACAGCCGCTCGGAGCGCCCGCGCGCCTGCGGCGAATAGGCTGCGATATGCTCGATCCCAAGATGCGACAAGGCCCGTCCCACCTGGGTTTGTTGCGTCTTCGAGACCTTCTCGCCAGCTTTTGGGGTCAGGAAATAATGGCTGCCGCGGTCGGTGTAGAGCGCGCAGAACAGGCCATGCTCGCCAATCACTTCGCGCAGGGCCTGGAAGGTCGAGGCCGTTCCTTCTTCCTCGACCAGGACCATCGAGTAGACCTCGCTGGTCGCATCGTCCATCGTGACGATCAGGTCGCTCGCGGGCAGACCCTCGATCCAGACGTGGCGCGATCCGTCCTGATGCAGCAGCATGCCCCGAAGCGGCCGGCGGGGGCGCTTCTTGCGGTGCGCCGAACGCTTCGGCGCCTTCCGCACCAACCCGGCTGCGTGCAAGGCCAGCTTGGTCACCGTATAGCCCAGCATGTAGTCATGCCGCTTTTGCAGCTGCTCGTGGAAATGCTTCACCGTGAAGTCCGCGTACTTGTCCCGGAGCAGCCCCAGCATCCGCTCCAGTTCCTCCTCCGGCGCCCGTCTCGGCGATCGCCGACCCATCCGCCGGTCGACAAGCCCGGCATCGCCCTCCGCCTCAAAGCGCTCCGCCCAGCGTTGAAAGGTCCTTACGCTGATCCCCAGAACCTCCGACGCCGCCTCCTGCGTCAGCTCCTTGGCCTCCGTACGCTCCAGCAAATCTGAAAACCGCATCCGTCGTACTCCCTCGTGAATGGATGCCGTGCCCATCGTGCCCCCTTGGTTCCCGGGCACCAAAAACACGACACTTCACGAGCTACAAACAGGCGACAGATCACGCGCTACTGACACATTGGCTTATGCGCCTTGATCTCTGTTGATCGCTCGATAAACTAGACGTCAGATCGACCGCGCATCTGAAGCTGGATCGAACGCAGGAAACGCCGATGGTTGAGGTTGGCCGCGGGCTTGACGCTGCTGTACCGGCAGCGCCACGTCCAAACGAAGACTCGGTCATGGTCGCGCGAGCCAGGGCGCTCGTTCCCGCGCTGCGCGAGCGGGCTCCGCGGACTGAGGAACTGCGCCGACTGCCGCCGGAGACAGAACGGGATCTCCAAGACAGCGGGCTGTTCCGGATCCTGCAGCCGCGGCGTGTCGGTGGAAGCGAACTCGACTATGTCGCCCTGGTCGACTGCGCCGATGCCTTGGGGCAGGGCGATGCATCGGTCTCTTGGAATTTTGCCAATCTCGCGAGCCATCATTGGATGCTGGCCATGTTCTCACCGGAGGCGCAGAGCACGGTGTGGGGCGCGGACCCGAACACGCTGATCGCGTCGTCTTTCGTTTTCCCGGCCGGTCGCGCCCGGAAGACAGATAGCGGCTATGTCTTGAATGGTCATTGGCCGTTCTCGTCCGGCGTGGAAGCTTGCGAGTGGAACATGCTCGCAGGCGTCGTTGCGTCCGACGACGAAGCCGATGGCGTAGAGTACCGCTTGTTTCTCCTGAACAGGCGGGACTACGGCATCAATGATACGTGGAATGCGACCGGCCTGCAGGGAACAGGATCCAACGACGTCCGGGTGGCGGATGCGTTTGTCCCCGGGCATATGACGGTTGCCGTGAGAGACCTCGCGGGTGGTCCAACGCCGGGTAGCGTCGTCAATCCCAACGCGCTCTATGCGCTTCCCGTGTTCTCGCTATTCCCATACGTTCTCTCAGGGGTCGGACTGGGCAATGCCCAGGCGTGTCTCGATGATTACGTCGAAATCGCGCGGCATCGCGCCTCTACCTATAACAGAGCCAAGATCGGTGATCTGCAGACGACGCAGATCAAGATCGCCGAGGCATCGGCCAAGATAGATGCCGCGCGCCTGATCATGCGCACCAACTGCGTTGAAGTGCTTGCGGATGTCCGGCGCGGCCAGATGCCGGGGATTGCGGCGAAGACGAAGCTCCGGCGTGACGGCGCCTTCTCGGTCAATCTGTGCACCGAAGCTGTGTCGCTGCTGTTTACGGCGAGCGGAGCCCGTAGCCTGTTCACCTCGGGAGCCCTGCAGCGCCAATTTCGCGACGCACATGCGGTGAATTCCCACCTGGCATTCAATTTTGATGCTGCCGGGACCAACTACGGACGGGTCGCGCTCGGGCTACCGTCCGAAAACCTGACGCTTTGAGGCCGACTGGATGTCCGATCCACCCAAACATCCGGCTGATCCGGCCAATGAGCTGGCCAGCGACAATTCAGCGATTGATCCTCGCGACTTCCGCAATGCGCTCGGCACATTCGCGACCGGTGTGACGATTGTCACCGCGATGTCAGCGGACGGAAAACCCTACGGGATTACGTGCAATTCATTTGCGTCGGTGTCGCTCAATCCACCGCTGGTGCTCTGGAGCTTGGGGATGTTTTCGCAGGGGCTCAGTATCTTTCAGAATGCCAGTCATTTTGCCATCAATGTTCTTGGCGCGTCGCACCATGCGCTCGCTTCGCAGTTCGCCAAATCGTCTGGTGACAAGTTCGCAGGGGTCACCTGGGCGCCAGGCCTTGGAAACGCGCCGGTGCTCGCGGATGCGATCGCAAATTTTCAGTGCCGTGCCGCCAATCGCTACTACGGTGGAGACCATGTCATTTTCCTCGGGGCGGTGGAGGGATACGCCTACAACGGGAACGAACCTCTGTTGTTTGCGCGGGGCGGTTTTGGCCGGTTTTTGGCTGACGATGGCGGGGGTTCATGAATCGGAAGACGCCGGCCAAGCGAACGCGCGTCAAGCAAAGACGATTGTCGGCCGACGATCGCCGCAGCGAGTTCGTATCCAGGGCGACCGAGCTATTCGCGGAAGAGGGCTTCGGTGGTGGCACCCGTGCACTGGCGCGAAAGCTTGGGGTAACCCAGCCGCTGCTTTATCGGTACTTTCCGAGCAAGGACGACCTCATCAAGGAGGTCTATCGGAAGGTCTATCTTGGTCCACTCGAGCCGGGGTGGGACAGGTTATTGTCCGATCGGTCGCGCCCCCTCCGTGCAAGGTTGCAGGAATTCTATCAAAACTACACTGATGCGATCTTCACCCGCAAATGGCTCCGGATCTATCTGTATTCAGGCCTGAAGGGCCTCGATATCAATCGCTGGTACGTCGGCATGGTCAGGGACAAGATCCTGGCCCGCATCATAAGGGAGTGCCGTCACGATGCCGGGCTTGCGGTGCAAAGCAAACCGAGCGCCGCCGAATTGGAACTGGCGTGGGTGTTTCATGGCGGCATCTTCTATTATGGTGTGCGGAAGTACATTTATGATGCGCCGGTCCTTGAGGATAAGGCGCAAATGATCAGCGACGCACTCGACATTTTCCTCGCAGGATTTGGACGGCTGGCCGAAAGCTCGACCGATCGCCCGCGCGCTTCGATCAAGGCCGTCGGCTGAGGCCTACACCTTGGCCGTCTCGCTCCGGTACCAATCTCCGATCTCGCTTGCTGTCATCATCGCTACGCCGTCGTGGCCCATGACGTAGTCGAGCAGAGCCTCCAGGTATTTGATGCGATGCGGCACCCCGGTGACGTAGGGATGCACCGAGATGGCCATGATCCGTGCATTCTCCGCGCCTTCGAGGTAGAGCCGATCGAACTGGTCGGTGCAGCGCTTCAGGAACTGCTCGGATGGAAGGTGCTGCAGCGCGTGAATGACAATGTCATTGGTTTCGACGGAATAGGGGATCGTCGTCACGGTCCCGTGCGGCGTGGCGATATCCTGCGGAAGATCGTCGATGACCCAGTCGGCCACATACTCGATACCGTTGAGACGCAGGAGATCAAGCGTTTCGTCGGTCTCGGTCAGACCAGGACTTTCCCACGACCTCGGCGGCTTGCCGGCGAACTTCGCGATGGTGTCGACCGCGCGCTTGATCGCATCGGGCTGGTTCTCGAGCTTGTGCATCGGCCCCTGAACGAAGCCATGGCCCATGAACTCGAAGCCGGCTTCGAGCGCTGCGGATGCGACGCGCGGATAGCTGTTGCAGACATTGGCGTTCAGAGCCAGCGTCACAGGTATCTTTCGGTCGGTGAGAGCCTTGAATTGCCGCCAGAAGCCGGCGCGCATGCCGTATTCATGCCATGACCAGTTCGGTACATCTGGCAGCAGAGGTTGTCCCATCGGTGGGCTCAGCACGGTGCGCGGCATCGCATTTTCGATGCGCCATTCCTCCACGTTGAGGATGACCCAGACCGCAAGCTTCTTGCCGCCCGGCAAAGTGAGCTTCGGCCGGTCGATCTGAGCCTGATAGGGAATGCGATCAGTGAAAGCCACAGCGAGACTCCTTGATCAGGTCGACGATCCAGCGGCGCCGACGTCGATCCGCGGCAAGACTTTCTCGGCCATCAGGATCATTGATTGACGGCCGAGTTCGCGGTCCTTCCAGTCCTTGCCGGCATAAAGCAGGGTTCCGAACGGGCCGACTTCCTCCTGGAACGCCAGCAGCTGATCGGCCACGCTGTCGGGCGTGCCGTAGATGATCAGCTTGTCGCAGATCGACTCCAGCGTGACCTCCGAGTCCGGTTGATCCCGACGCGTCTTGAACAGTTCAAGCCGGCCGCCTCGCTTCAGCTTCGTGAAAAGCTGATGATAGTAGTACACGTAAGGTCCGTCGGGATCTGTGGCATAAGCCTTTGCCGTCGCCGCATCGTTTGCGACGAACACGCTCTTGGCAACGCGCCAGTTGGCGGCATCGACGGTCCGGTTCACGCGCTCGCAGCCCTCGACATATTTGGGCCAATGGCTCTTCACCCAGGCCGGCATCAGGAAGTTTGCCGAGATCGGATCCCAGCCGCGAGCGGCGGCTTCCGTGACGCCCTTCGAGAACGGCGCGACCGCGGTCACGACAATCGGTGGGTGGGGGGTCTGTAGCGGCCGGGGGATGAATCCTTGGCCGATGTCGGCGATCAGTGTCTTTCCAACCGAGATATTCCAGTACTTGCCCTGCAAGTCATAAGGCGGCTTGCCTGTCCAGATATCAAGAACCTGATTGATCGCTTCCAGGAACATCGCATTGCGATCGGCGTCGAGATTGCCGAACACCTCCGCGTCGGACAGCAGGCCGCCGGGGCTGATCCCGAGAATGAAGCGGCCGTCCAGCATGTGATCGAGCATGGCGACTGAAGCCGCGATCGCCGCCGGATGGGCGTTGGGCATATTGATCGTGCCAGTTCCCAGTCTGATCTGCCTGGTGGCAGCCGCGATCCAGGCGATGAAGGCGATGCTGGAGGTGATGTTCTCGGCTCTGTCGGTGACATGCTCGCCGACATAGGCCTCCGTGAACCCGAGCTCGTCGGCGAGCAAGAATGCTTCACGATCCTCCCGGAGCGATTGCCGCCAGTCCTTGTCGACGGGATGGATCGGCATCGTAAAGAACCCGAGCTTCATGATCTGCTCCGCGGCCGGCTTTGGTTGGTCAGGAACCTGCGTCCTTCGTGCCTCGATGACAAGCCCCATCAACTAAATAATCACTCGATAAACAAGCTTGACCTTTAACTGGGGCGACCCTTTAATCCGAAAAAGCCAAAATCGGCCCGGGGAGGCCACGCCCAAATGAAAGCCGCGGCTTTCACCTATGCCCGCCCGACCAGCGTCGTGAATGCGCTGGAGCTGCTGGCTGCGCACGGCGACCGGGCCAAAGTTCTGTCGGGCGGCCAGAGCCTGATGCCGGCGATGAACCTGCGCCTGATGTCTCCAGATCTCGTGGTCGATATCGGCGGTCTTGCCGAGTTGCGTGGCATTACGATAAGGCGCGACGCATTGATCATCGGCGCACTCACCCGCCACGTTGAATTGCTCAGATCCCCCGAGGTGGCAGAACATGCACCATTGCTGCGTGAGGCGGTTACCCACGTCGCTCATCCTGCAATTCGCAATCGCGGAACGATCGGCGGAAGCCTCGCACATGCGGATCCGGCGTCGGAACTGCCTGCCTGCACAGTAGCGCTCGACGCGGCCGTTGTGGTCCGCGGACCGGACGGTGAACGCCGGATCGCGGCACGCGAATTTTTCAAGGGCATCTACGAGACGGCTCTGTCGGCGAATGAGCTGCTGGTCGCGATCGAGATACCACTCGCCGGCGAGGGCTCGAGATTCTTCTTCCAGGAGTACGCCCGGCGGCATGGCGACTACGCGATCATTGGTCTTGCTGCTCACGCTGTCGTCAAGGACGGCCGGTTCGCAGCTCTCCAGCTCGCCTTCTTTGCCGTCGAGGACCGGCCTCTCCTCGTGGAGGCCGCGCGCAAGCTGATCAATGTATCCGTCACCCCCGCCTCGCTCGACGAAGCGTCGGCTGCGCTGGACGACGAACTCGATCCGCAGCAAGATCAGCAGGCAACTCCGGCCATGCGCCGGCATCTTGCAAAGGTCTTGCTGCGACATTGTGTGGCGACGCTGCTCGCGCGTCCGGAGCTCGAGACGGGAGCGGCGGGTTGACCGCCCCGGTACCGGTCTCGCTCTTGGTCAACGGCGAACCCGTCGATGCCTTTGTCTTGCCGCGGCTCAATCTTGCTGACTTCCTCCGGGACAATCTGAAGCTGACGGGAACTCATGTCGGCTGCGAGCATGGGGTCTGCGGTGCCTGCACCGTGCGCATCGATGGCGAGATCGTTCGCTCCTGTCTGATGCTGACGCTGCAGGCGCAGGGGGCGTCGGTCGAGACGATCGAGGGGCTGTCCGACAGTGGCGAAATTGCCGATCTCCAGGCGGCGTTTCGCGAGCGCAATGCACTGCAATGCGGCTATTGCACGCCCGCGATGCTGATCACGGCGCAGGACTTGCTCAAGCATTTGCCTGCACCGGATCGTCAGGCGATCCGCGAGCATCTTTCCGGAAATTATTGTCGCTGCACCGGCTATCAGGCGATCGTGGACGCCGTCGAGGCGACGGCGAAGGCGCGGATGGAGCGATCGATATGAGCGCTGCTCGTCCGCCACCAGATACGCTCTCGGTGCTTGACCGCCCGAATTCATACATCGGCAAGACGGTGCCGCGACCTAACCTGGACCGGCTCCTTCAAGGCCGCGGGCAATATGTCAGCGACCTCGAACTGCCGCGGATGGTGCATGTGGTGTTCTTGCGGTCGCCGCATGCTCACGCCGGTATCGTGGCGATCGATGCCAGCGCTGCCAAGCGTATGCCGGGGGTGATCGCCGTCGTCACCGGTCGCGAACTCGAGGCCGTCATTACGCCCTGGGTCGGCGTCCTCTCGCATCTGAAGGGATTGAAGTCGGCGCCGCAAAGCGCCATCGCGATCGATCGCGTTTGCTGGCAGGGAGAGGCGGTCGCGGCGATTGTGGCAACCAACCGTGCGGCCGCCGAAGACGCCATGGAGCACATTTCCGTCGACTACGAAGAGCTCGCGGCGGTCACGGATATGCGCACCGCGCTCGATCCGTCGACACCCGTCATTCATGCGTCGCTGAAAGACAATCTTGCCTTTGAGCGGATCCTCCATGCCGGCGATGTCGACCGGGCATTTTCGGAAGCTGACGCCGTGGTTGAGGCCGACTTCGTCTTCGGGCGGCATACCGGCGTGACGCTCGAATCGCGCGCCGTCGTCGCCGACTGGAACGCGGCCGAGGCGCGGCTGACTATCTATCAGGGCACGCAGGCGCCGCACATGGTGCAGAACATCGCGGCCTTGCATCTCGGACTGAAGGAATCGCAGGTTCGTGTCGTCTGCAAAGACGTCGGTGGCTCCTTTGGCATCAAGGTCCACATCTACGCAGACGAAATGGCGACTTACGCGCTGTCCAAGCTGCTGCGCCGGCCCGTCAAATTCGTTGCTGACCGTGTCGAAAGCTTCAACACCGACATTCACGCCCGCGATCATCGCTGCAAAGGCCGGATCGGCGTCAAGCAGGATGGGATGATTGTCGGTTTCGAGATCGATGATCTGACCGGCATCGGTCCCTATTCGATGTATCCGCGGACCAGCGCCATCGAGGCAAACCAGGTGGTCAACCTGGTCGGTGGCCCATATGTCGCCCAGAACTATCGGGCGCGCGCCCGGGTCGTTTTCCAGAACAAGAATGTCATGTGCCAGTATCGGGCGGTCGGACACCCGATTGCCTGCTCGGTGACCGAAGGTCTGGTCGATCTGGCCGCCGCGCGGATCGGCATGGATCCGGTGGAAATTCGCCGCCGCAACCTGATCGCTGACGATGCCTATCCCTGCGCGTCGCCGTCGGGCATGAAGTTCGAGCAGCTGTCGCACCATGCCTCGCTGGCCAAGTTGCTCCAGATGATGAACTACGACGGGCTGCGAGCCGAGCAGGCGGCGCTGCGGTCCAGTAACATCCACCGCGGGATTGGCATTGCGAGCTTCATCGAAGTGACCAATCCGAGCGCCGCTTTCTATGGCGTCGGCGGCGCGAAGATTTCGTCACAGGACGGCGTTGCGGTGCGGCTCGACGCGCAGGGCTCTGTGATCTGCCAGACCAGCATCACGGAGCAGGGGCAAGGCTCGGAATCGCTGACGGCCCAGATCGTCGGCAGCGTGCTTGGCGTCTCCATGGAGCGAGTCCGCGTTATTCTCGGGGATACCGACAACACGCCCTATGGCGGCGGGACATGGGCGTCGCGTGGCGCCGGCATCGGCGGCGAGGCGGCATTGCAGGCGGCCAAGGTCCTGCGCAAGAACATTCTGGATGTTGCTGCGGCCATCCTGCAATCCAAGCCAACCACGCTCGACATCGTCGGCAACAGCATTGTCGGCGTCAGCGACGGGGCATCGCGGATCGAGTTGGACGAGCTGGCGCGCATCGTCTACTTCCGTCCGGACACGCTGCCACCGGGTACCCAACCCGAATTGATGGCGACCCGGCATTTTGTTCCCCGACAGTATCCCTTTGCCTTTACCAACGGCGTTCAGGCCTCCTGGCTCGAGGTCGATACCGAGACCGGATTCGTCAAATTGCTGAATCACTGGGTGGTCGAAGATTGCGGTACGATCATCAATCCGCAACTGGTCGACGAGCAGATCCGGGGAGGGGTGGTGCAGGGACTGGGCGCAGCGCTGTTCGAGAAGTGCGTCTATGATGAGCGTGGTCAACTGACCAACGCAAACATGGCGGACTATCTGGTCCCGATGTCCGGCGAGATGCCAGATATCGAGATCGGCCACGTGGTCTCGCCGACCCTGGAGACGGAGCTGGGTGCCAAGGGGGCGGGCGAGGCCGGCACTGCCGGGGCGGCGGCTGCGGTTGCCAATGCGGTCAACGACGCGCTCCGGCCCTTTGGCACTATAATTACGGAGATTCCGCTCACGCCTCAGGTTATCCTGACGGCATTGGGACGAATCTAGGACGGCGACGTTCCAGGCAAACACAAATACAACAAGCCAAACTGGCAATATTTGGGGAGGAACAGGGATGAGGAAGACGGACACCAAAGCCGGGTCGGTTTCGCGCCGCCGGCTCCTGACGACAGCCGGCGCCGGCGCCATTCTTGCCGCCTCGCCATTCCGTATCAATCTGCTGCAGGCGCAGGAAGCATCCATCAAGATCGGCTTCCCCGTTCCCCTGACCGGTCCCTATGGCGCCGAGGCGCAGGACCAAGTGCGCGCAGCGCAGCTCGCCATCGCCCAGTTCAATGATGGCGATGGTCTCAACGGCAGGAAGGCCGAACTCGTCGTGCGTGACGACAAGCTCAATCCCGGAGAGGCGGCGACGCGGACGCTAGAACTGGTCGAGAAGGAGAAGGTCAATTTCGTCGTCGGCAGTCTGTCGGCGGCGGTTCAGCTAGCGATCAACAACGTCACCAAGGAACGCGGCATCATCTTCAACTCGATCAGCCAGTCCGACGCCATCAACGAGGCGGCCGATTTCAGCAAGTACACATTCCATGAAGCCCTGAATCCGCACATGACGTCGGGCGCGGTCGGCCGCTACGCCTTCTCCAAGTTCGGCAAGAAGGTTGCATTCCTTACCGCTGACTACGCCTACGGCCACGAGATGGTTCGCGGTTTCCTCGAGGTCGGCAAGGACTTCAATATCGAGAATCTCGGCGACATCCGTCATCCGCTGGGAACGACCGATTTCTCGACCCTGCTGCCCCGGCTTCAGGCGCTGAAGCCCGATATCCTCTGCATCAGCAATTTCGGCCGCGACCAGCAGATCGCGCTGAAGCAGGCAACCGATTTCGGCATCAAGAAGTCGATCCAGATCATCGCGCCGTTGCTCTCGCACGCCAGCCGCGTCGCCGCGGGCGCGCAGGCGTTCGAGGGCGTTGTCGGCGGCTGCTCGTTCTACTGGGGTATCGAGGACAAGTTCGCCTCGACCAAGGCGTTCAACGAGGCGTTTCGCAAGATGTATGACAACAAGCTGCCGACCGATTACGGCGCGCTCGGCTACGGTGGCGTGCGGACTGTGCTCGAGGCGGTCAAGAACGCGGGCAGCGTCGAGACCGACAAGGTGGTCGCAGCGTTGGAAGCCCTGAAGTACGACTACTACAAGGGGCCGCAATACTACCGCAAATGCGATCACCAATCGGTGCAATCGGTTCTCGTCATCAAGTCGAAGTCCAAGGACATGAAGAACGACTCCGACGTGTTCGAGGTTCTTTCGACCGAGGAGCCCAACGAAAAGTACCTGCGCACCTGCGAAGCGCTCGGCCACAAGAGCTGAGCTCGCGCAATGGCGCGCGCCGTCGAACGGTGCGCGCCTGCTTGGGGGGACGGATGGCGGGCCTGAGCTTTGATCTGATCGCGCTGCAATTGTTCGCAGGCTTGGCGCTCGGCGCGATCTACGTGCTGTTTGCGATCGGCCTTTCGCTGATCTTCGGGATGCTGACGGTCGTCAACTTCGCCCACGGCGCGTTCTACATGGTTGGTGCCTATGTCGGGCTCTATCTGATCTCGATCGGTGGCAATTTCTGGCTCTGCCTGGTGGCGGTGCCGCTTGCGGTCGGAGTGTTCGGGCTCGCGGTCGAGCGGGTGCTGATCCGTCCGCTTTATGGCCGCGGTATCGACTATCCGCTGCTGCTTACCTTCGGGCTGAGTTACGTCATGGTCGAATGTGTACGCATCGCGTTCGGCAAGACCGGCTACCCCTTCGATACGCCAGAGGTGCTGCAAGGGGCCGTCGACATCGGCGTCGGATATTTCCCGCTTTACCGTCTCTTTGTGATTGGAGCCACCGCCGTCGTCCTGCTGGCGCTCTGGCTGTTCCTGGAAAAGACGAGCTTCGGGCTGATCATTCGCGCTGGTGCTCGCGATCCGCAAATTGTCCGTGTCCTTGGCGTCGATGTGTCACGCGTCTGGCTGATCGTCTTCGGGATCGGAACTGCGATCGCCGGCTTCGCCGGCCTGTTGGCGGCCCCGCTGCAGGGCGTCATTCCGGAGATGGGCGGCACCATTCTCGCCGAAGCTTTCGTGGTGACGGTGGTCGGCGGCATGGGCTCGATCGGCGGTGCGGTATTGGCGGGTCTTCTGGTCGGCGTGGTCGTCAGCATGACCTCGCTGTTTGCACCCGAAATGGCCAAGGTGTCGATCTTTGCCCTGATGGCGATCGTTCTGATCGTTCGACCTCAGGGGTTCTTCGGCCGCGCCGGGCTGATGAGTTGAACCGGGCATGACCGAAGCCACCGAGTCCATCAAGCAGCCTCGTGCCACCTCCGCCGGTTGGTACGAATTCGCGACGCGCCATCGCGCCAGCATCGCAGCCGTGGTGATCCTGATTTTCCCTCTGCTGATGCCGTTCACGGCTCTGGCGGTGAACATCCTGATCTACGGGCTGTATGCACTCGGATTCAACCTTGTGTTCGGATATCTGGGGCTGCTGTCGTTCGGTCATGCGGCGCTGTTCGGGACCGGCGCCTATCTCTGCGGCATTGCGGTCGTCCATTTCGGTTGGCCGTGGTACGCGGCGATCGCGGCCGGCGTTCTTGGCGGGTTGTTGATGGCGCTGCTGATCGGCGTGCTGGCGATCCGCACCCGCGGAATCTACTTTGCGATGGTGACGATGGCGCTGTCGCAATGCGTCTACTACCTGTTCTATCAGGCCGTCGACTGGACCGGCGGCGAGAACGGCCTTCGCGGCATCAACATCCGCACCATCGACCTGTTCGGCCTGAGGATCGACTTCATCAATCCGATGGCGCGCTACTATGTCATCGCGGCGTTCGTGATCGCCGCTTTTTTCGTGATGTCTCGCATCCTGGCGTCTCCGTTCGGTGCCGTCATCGAGGCGGTGCGCGAGAACGAGATGCGGGCGCGCGCATCGGGCTACGACGTCACTCTGACCCGGTTGCTGACCTTCGTGCTCTCAGGCGGCTTCTGCGGTCTCGCCGGTGCGTTGCAGGCGCTTCATCTCTCCATCGTGCCGATCGAGATCCTGCACTACGAGACGTCGGGGCTCGTGGTGATGATTGCGCTGCTGGGCGGCATGGGGACGTTCTTCGGGCCGATGATCGGTGCGGCAGTTTTCCTCGTCCTGGAGAACGTGGTCTCGGTGTGGACCGTGCACTGGCAATTGATCGTCGGCGCGATCTTCGTCGCATGTGTGCTGTTCTTCCCGGCCGGGATCTGGGGCACGTTGATCGCGCGGAGCAAACGATGACCGTCATTGCAGCACAGTCAGGCGAAGTCATCCTGCGCACCAGGGGCATCGGCAAGACGTTCGGGAAGTTTGTCGCGCTGAACAATATCTCGGCGGAGTTCTCCAAGGGGAAGATCACCTCCATCATCGGTCCGAATGGGGCCGGGAAGAGCACCTACTTCAACCTGCTCTGTGGCGCCTTCCCGCCCTCGAGCGGCCACGTCGAGTTCGAGGGCAGGGATGTCACCGGGCTGCCGCAGCATCGCTTCGCGCATATGGGGATCGCGAAATCTTTTCAGATCACCAGCGTCTTTCCCCAGCTCACGACGCGCGAGAACATCCGGGTCGGCCTGCAGGCGCTGGTGTCGCGATACGACATCTGGCGACCGCGCGCTCGCCTGAGCGAGCTGGTCGCGCGTGCGGATGAGCTGCTTGCTCTGGTTGGGTTATGGGAGGCCCGCGAACGCGCGGCCAAGACGCTGGCGCATGGCGAGCAGCGAGCGCTGGAGATCGGCATGGCCTTGGCCAGTCAGCCGCGCTTGCTGTTGCTGGACGAGCCGACCGCAGGGATGAGCCCGGAAGAAACCCGGACGATGATGGATCTGATCGTAAAGCTTGCCAAGGAACGCACCGTGATCCTGGTCGAGCACAAGATGAAGTTGGTGCTCGGGATCAGCGACCGTATCCTCGTGCTGCATCACGGCGAGCTGCTTGCCGAGGGAACGCCGCAGGAGGTCCGGCAGAACGAAGCGGTGAAGCGCGTCTACCTAGGACAGCGGGAGCATTGACGGATGCTGCAGATCAGCAAGCTCAATGCCTGGTATGGCGCAAGCCATGCGTTGCAGGACATCAGCCTGGAAGTTGCCAGGGGAGAAATCGTCTGCCTGATCGGTCGCAACGGCGCGGGCAAGACCACCACGCTGAAATCCATCATGGGCCTGATGGATCGAACGAGAGGCTCGGTCATCTTCAAGGGCCAGGAGCTACTGCAGCGGCCGGCGCATACGCGCTTTGCACTGGGGCTCGCCTATGTGCCGGAGGAGCGGCGGATTGTGCAGGGCCTGTCGGTGCGTGAGAATCTACGGCTCGGCCTCGTCGCGTCACCGCAGAAGAAGCGCGAGGCCGAACTGATCGGCGATATCGCGGGGATTTTCCCAAGGTTGGCGGAACGCATGGATCAGGAGGCCGTCACCATGTCCGGCGGCGAGCAGCAGATGCTGGCGATTGCCCGCGCGATGATCGCGAAGCCCGACCTGATCATGCTGGATGAGCCGTCCGAAGGCATCATGCCGGTTCTCGTGGACGAGATGTTTGCGTTGTTCCGCAGCATGAAGGCGCAGGGGACGACCGTCCTCCTGGTCGAGCAAAATGTCGAGCTTGCGCTCGACATCGCCGACCGCGCCTATGTGCTCGATCAAGGCTCGGTGGTACATCAAGCATCGGCGCAGGCTTTGCTCGCCGACGACGAGATCAAGGAGCGCTACTGCTCGGTGTGAGGGAGCTCCATCACTGCGGTGCCTTGGAAGAGAACTACTCCGCGGCGCTTGCGATCGCAGCGTCTTTACGATTGGTGACGACCACCTTGATTGCATCGTCCACGCGATCGCGCGCATAGCGCAGCGCGGTCGGCAGGTCGGCCAGCGGGAATGTATGCGTGTGTATCTTGGTGGCGTCGAACCGCTTCTCGGCCATCAATTCCATCGCGCGATGGGTGGCGCTGCGACCCTCGCCACGGATGCCGTAAGCATAGATGTTGTTCCGCACCAGATGCGCGATGTCCAGCGTTGCGGCTTCGTGCGGGAAGGCGGCCAGGCAGATCTTGCCGCCGCGGTTGGTCATGTGGATGGCCTGGTTGAGCGTCGCTTCGGTCCCGGCGCATTCGACGACATAGTCGGCGCCGCTCCCGCCAGTCAGCTGCTTCACGACCGCCACTGCATCTTCATCATTGATGTTGATGACGCGATCGGCACCCAGCCCTTCGCCAATCGCAAGCCGCTTGTTGCGCGTTCCGGTGAGGATCACCGGACTGGCGCCGAGCGCCTTGGCGACGGCCACCGCGAGCAGTCCGATCGGCCCGGGGCCGATCACGGCGACGCTCTCGCCGGCAACCAATCCCCCCAATTCCGTCAAGCCATACATCGACGTCCCGGCGGTCACCACGAGCGTTGCTTCCGCGTCGCTCATGGTATCGGGCACGCGCGCCAGCGTGTTGATGTGATTGATCGCGTATTCGGCGAAGCCGCCGTCGGTCGTAAAGCCGTTGGCGCGGTGTCCCTTCTCGGGCTTTCCATAGTTCAGGCAGGACGTATACATGCCCTGGCGGCAGCGCTTGCACTGGCCGCAGCCGGCATGAATTTCCACGCTGACCCGTTCGCCGATCCTGAACTCGTCGACTGCGGGTCCGAGTGCGGCAACCGTGCCCATATACTCGTGGCCCGGCGTAAAATTCTTGTTGAAGGGGAGGCCGCCCTGAATGCTCGCCGGCGAGCCTGCATGGATGATCTCGAGATCGGTGGCGCAGATCGCGACGGCGTCGATGCGGACCAGCACCTCGGCGCGCGAGGGGACCGGCGTCGGCTTGTCGCGCAGGAGCAACTGGTCGGGGTCACCGAGGACCCAGGCTTTCATCTGATCGGAAATGGCAAGGTCGGGCGATGTCTTGACGCCGGGCGGCTGGTACATGGGCGCTTCCTCTTTTGGTCGGCAGCCTAGCGTAAAACGGCTGCCTGCCGCAGCACCTCACCGGCATCGGGGCAGCCTTTTGCTGCACAGCAGCAAGCGCGTCGCAAAACCTTCATGCGCGGCCTATACTTGATCGCCCGGTTGATGTTGAAATCCTCATTGCCTTCCCCGCCAATCCGGAGCCTCCCATGAAGACCGTCCGCCTTGTCCTTGCCTTGCTGGCGCTGACGCTGATCGCGCCGTGGCAATCCGCGAGGGCGGCCGACGTGATCTGCTACAATTGCCCGCCGGAATGGGCGGACTGGGCTTCGATGCTGAAGGCGATCAAGGCCGATCTCGACTACGATATCCCGCATGACAACAAGAATTCCGGCCAGGCGCTCGCCCAGATCCTCGCTGAGAAGAGCAATCCGGTCGGCGACATCGGCTATTTCGGCGTCACCTTCGGCATGAAGGCCAAGGCCCAGGATGCGCTCGAGCCCTACAAGCCGGCGCATTGGGATCAAGTCCCGGCCGGGCTCAAGGATCCCGATGGCTACTGGACCACGATCCATTCCGGCACGCTTGGTCTGTTCGTCAACAAGGATGCCCTCGGCGGCAAGCCGGTGCCCGCGTGCTGGAAGGATCTGCTGAAACCCGATTACAAGGGCATGGTCGGCTATCTCGACCCGTCATCGGCAGCCGTCGGTTATGTCGGCGCCGTCGCCGTCAATCTGGCGCTGGGCGGGTCACCGAGCAATTTCGATCCGGCGATCAATTTCTTCAAGGAACTGCGCAAGAACGATCCGATCGTGCCCAAACAGACGTCCTATGCCCGTGTCGTCTCCGGTGAGATGCCGATCCTGTTCGACTACGATTTCAACGCCTACCGCGCGAAATACTCGGAAAAGGGCAACTTCGAGTTCGTCATTCCCTGTGAAGGCTCGGTGGTGTTTCCTTATGTCGTTGGCCTCGTGAAGAACGCGCCCGACAAGGAGAAGGCCAAGAAGGTGATGGACTATCTTCTCTCCGACAAGGGGCAGGCGATCTGGACCAATGCCTATCTGCGTCCGGCCCGGCCGATCGATCTGCCGGCCTCCGTCAAGGGCAAATTCCTCCCCGACAGCGACTACGCCCGCGCCAAGAGCGTGGACTGGGGCGAGATGGAAAACGTGCAAAAAGCCTTCGTCGACCGCTATCTCGCCGAGGTCCGCTGAGGCAATATGGTGCTCCTCCCCCGGGGCACCATTTCTCACCATGTCGCGAAACTCCTTCGTCTGGCTCTGCCTGCTGCCGCTCGCGGTCGTGACGTCAGCATTTTTCCTGCTGCCGATGGCCCGGCTGGTGGTGGTCGGCGCCGAAGGCCCGCGGGGGCTCGCTGGATATCTCGCGATTCTCGCCGAACCGCGCTATCGGGCGACGCTGCTCAACACGGTGCTGCTGGCGGCGGCAACCACCATTGTCACGCTGATCGTCGCCACGATTGCGGGCACGTTTCTGCAGCGGCACCGTTTTCCAGGGCGCGCGGTCTTGATCGCGATGCTGACTTTCCCGTTGGCGTTTCCCGGCGTCGTGGTCGGCTTCATGATCATTCTGCTGGCCGGACGGCAAGGGCTGATCGGCGACGTGTCGAACCGCCTGTTCGGCGAGAAGATCGTGTTTGCCTATTCGATGTCCGGCCTTTTCCTCGGCTATCTCTACTTCTCCATCCCACGTGTGATCCTCACCATCATGGCCGCGGTGCAGAAGCTCGATGTCGGCCTGGAAGAGGCCGCGCGCTCGCTTGGCGCGAGCCCGTGGGCGGTACAGCGCGACGTCGTGCTGCCGGCGTTGATGCCGGCCTTCGTCGCCTCCGGCGCGATCGCGTTCGCGACGGCGATGGGCGCATTCGGTACCGCCTTCACGTTGGCAACCAACATCGACGTGCTGCCGATGCTGATCTACACGGAGTTCACGCTGGCCGCGAACTTCGCAACGTCGGCGTCGCTCTCGGTGGGACTTGGCTTGATCACCTGGCTGATCCTGGCGCTTACCCGCTCGTTCAGCGGTGGCGCAGTCGCCGCGGCCGGGTGAAGCATGCGTGACCGCCTGATTTTCGCGAGCCAGTTCGTCTTCACCTTGCTCGTTGCGGCGTTCCTGGTGGTGCCCGCGGTGCTTTCGATTTCCGCCGGCGTCACCGTCAACTATTTCCGGGGCATCCAGTCCGGCGTGACCTTGCGGTGGGTCGTGCAGGTCTGGGAGCTCTATGCCGGAACGATCCTGTTGTCCTTCGTGATTGCGTTCGCGACGTTGGTGGTGACGCTGCTTGTCGGCGTTCCCGCGGCCTATGCGTTGCAGGTGCGCGGCGGCAGACTCGCGCGGATCGTCGAGGAGATCATCACGCTGCCGCTCGCGATCCCCGGACTTGCAATTGCGCTGGCGCTGCTGCTTGCCTACGGCGGATTTGGCGACTTTCGCCGCTCCTGGCTCTTCATCCTGGTCGGCCACGTCATCTTCACCATGCCGTTCATGGTGCGGTCGGTGATGGCGGTGTTCGCAACCGTCGACATCACGCCGCTGGATGAAGGCGCGGCTTCGCTGGGCGCCTCGCCATGGCGACGCTTCTACGACGTGATCGTGCCGAATGCCGTGCCGGGGATTCTCGCCGGCGCGCTGATGGTCGTTACGTTGTCGCTTGGCGAATTCAACCTGACCTGGATGCTGCACACGCCGCTGACCAAGACGTTGCCGGTCGGGCTTGCCGACAGCTACGCCTCGATGCGGCTCGAAGTGGCCTCCGCCTACACCCTGATCTTCTTCGTGATGATCATCCCGCTGCTGGTTGCGATGCAGCTGCTCGCCGACAGGGATCGCAAGCGATGAGTACGGTCGGGCACGGTGCAGCGGTGCGGATCGAAGCCTGCGGCAAGACATTTGTCGACGGCACCCGCGCCCTCGATCCCGCAACCCTCGACATTGCGCGCGGCGAAACGCTGGTGCTGCTCGGGCCGTCCGGCTGCGGCAAGACCACCATGCTGCGCATCATCGCGGGCCTCGAGCTGCCCGATCCCGGCGGCAAGGTGTTGTTCGACGGCAAGGATATGACGTCAGTCCCGATCGAGCGGCGCAATGTCGGGATGGTGTTTCAGTCCTACGCCCTGTTTCCCAACATGACGGTCGCGGACAATATCGCCTATGGGCTGAAGCTTCGCGGTGTCGCCAGGGACGAACGCGCCGCACGCGTCGCGGAGCTGGTGGCGCTGACGAACATCACGGGATTGGAAAGCCGCCGGATCGACCAGCTGTCCGGCGGTCAGCGCCAGCGCGTCGCCTTGGCGCGCGCTGTCGCAATCCGGCCCCGCATCCTGCTGCTCGACGAGCCTTTGACGGCGCTTGACGCCGCCTTGCGCGAGCGACTGCGCGGCGAGCTCAATCGGCTGCTGCGTGCGCTCGGGATCACCACGATCTATGTCACGCACGACCAGGCCGAAGCCATGGAACTGGGTGATCGCATCGTCGTGATGCGGAAGGGCGCGATCGCCCAGATCGGGACGCCGCGCGAGGTCTACTTCGCGCCAAGGGATCGTTTCGTGGCGGAATTCATCGGAGCGGCCAACATCATTGAAGCCCCCATCGAAAAGGGTGAGCTGGTCCTGCCGGGTGGGCGGCTGCCGATCGGAGGCGACATCACGATCGCGGAGGCGGCGGTCATGATCCGTCCGGAGACCATTCAGGTGGTCGGGCCTGGAGCGGGATTGCTGGCCGGTGTCATCGACGCCGTCAGCTTCGTCGGAGATCGACAACGGATCGTCGTCAGTGGTGCATCACCCAGGCCGCTCAATGTCGATGCCCCCAATACGATTCAAGCCAAGGCCGGCGATCGAATCGGGCTTTCGATTGCCCCCGAAGCCGTTCGCGTGCTGCCGTCCGACCAGTGAGTATCCCGATGTCGTCGAAGCCGGTTCTCATCGCCCAGATCTCCGATCTTCACATCAAGCCGCCCGGCGCGCTCGCCTATGGCCGGGTCGACACCGCGAAGGCGCTCGAACGATGCGTCGCAGCGCTGAACGCCTTCGAGCCTGCGCCGGATTTCGTGGTCATCTCGGGCGATCTCGTTGATACGCCGACCAGCGAGGAATACGACTATCTCAAACGACTGCTTGCGCCGCTCGGGCTTCCCTTTGCTGGCATTCCCGGCAATCACGACTCGCGCGAGCTGATGCGCGCCGCCTTTCCGGCCGCGTCCTTTGCTCATGCCACCGGTCCGCTCGACCAGAAAATCGAGCTACCCAGCCTCGATCTCCTGCTGCTCGACTCCAGCGTGCCGGGCAAGCCGCACGGCATGCTCGAAACCTCCACGCTGCAATGGCTCGACGCCATGCTGGCGACGGCGGCCGATCGGCCGGCGCTGATTTTCCTGCATCACCCGCCATTCAAGGGCGGCATCTGGCACATGGATCGACAGGACCTGTTCAATGCGGACGAGTTGCTGGCTGTTGTCGGGCGTCACCCGCGTGCGCGGTTGATCGCATGCGGACACGTTCATCGTGCCATGTTGACCACCATCGGCGGGATTGCCGTGACCATTTGTCCCGCGCCCAACCACGCCGTCGACCTGGACCTCGGCCAGCTCCGTGAGCCGTCGTTCAAGGTGGAGCCGGCTGCATTCCACCTTCACGCCTGGTTTCCGGGCGAGGGCTTCGGGCAACTGGTTACACACCAGATTCCGATCGGCCGGTTCGATGGGCCGCACCCGTTCTTTGGACCTGACGGCAAGTTGCTGTGAGGTGGTCGGCCGCCTATCCCAAGGCGGTCATTCCGGGATGGTCGTGAGCGTGTCCGATGGTCGTCCGATCGATGCGCGACATCGTCTGGTGCATGTTGCGAAGAGCGCGGACGGCTTGATCCAGGCTTTCGTCAGCGTCGCGGATCGCGGCAATGAACCTCGCGGTCAGCTCGGAATCGAGCTTGACGCGGGTCAGTCCATCGCGGCTCCTCTTTCGGTCGAGCGTGCGCTGCATGGTTGCGGCGCGCGCGATCTCCTCGTCGCAACCCAGCATGTCAGCGATTTCGCGATAGGTCATCCAGATCTGCGGCACTGTTTTGTACTCCCTGTTTTGAGGGGAAACTGGCCGAAGTTGATGAAGAGTGGGTTGCCTGAGCCTGATCGCCCACGCGGATCATGCACAAGGTTTGTACTTGGTTAAGTTGATTGCCGAGCTGAAAAATGAGGCGTCCCTTTTTCGGTCAGCCGACGATTGACGGGGCCGCAGCGCAGATCGGTTGAGGGCGATCGACCCTCCGGGTCCCGAGGTCGCATCCGTAGCGTTTGGATCGATGCCGGTTTCGTCAGGCGAGATTGTGACCGGCGCATGTGGCGGGCACTCGACGCCGGACGGCCTGTTCGCAATCAAGAGTTATCTAGAATCTAGTATTTTACTAAAAGTTGTATTCGGGCCATTTCCTCGCGCCGCCGGGCCGGCGGTGCCGACGTTTGTTGCTGTGAGCCTTCGGCAGGGCTATAGTCCCTCCGCTTTCATTGATTGATGACTAGGTCGGTGTCCTGTCCACGCGGCGGGCCGAATTTACTCAACACAATCTGTCTGGATCACGATGACCGGTGCGCTGCCCATAGAAAGACCTGTCGGCGCGCCGCCGTTTTCAAACAGCAAGCTGTCGGTGCTGCGCAAGCACCCCTATTTCGCCGATCTCGAGCCCGAGGCCTTCGACCAGCTCTGCCGCTACGCCAAGCACATCACATTGAAGCGGGGGACGGCGATCTTCTCCAAGGGCGATCCGGGTAACACCCTGATCGCGGTGATATCTGGCACCGTCAAGATCAGCATCTCGTCGCCGGATGGTCGCAATGCGATTTTGAACCTGATCGAGGCCGGAGAGATTTTTGGCGAGATTGCGCTGCTCGACGGCCGGTCGCGGACGGCCGACGCCACAGCCAACTCCAATTGCGAGCTGTTCGTCATCGACCGGCGCGAATTCATTCCGTTCGTGCGCAGCCAGCCGACGCTTGCGATGAAGTTCATCGAGCTGCTCTGCGCGCGCCTGCGCTGGACCAGCGACCAGGTCGAGCAGGTCATCCTGCTGGACCTGCCGGGCCGGCTCGCCAACGCGCTGCTGCGCCTGAGTGACAAGCACAAGCGCGAACCCCAGGGCCGCACCATCTCGATCACCCAGCAGGAGATCAGCGAGATGGTTGGCATGACCCGCGAGAGCATCAACAAGCAACTCCGGGCATGGGCGGCGCGCGGCTGGGTCAGGCTCGAACACGGTGCGATTGTCGTGCTGAAGCCGGAGTCGCTTCAGGAACTGGTCGACGCTGGATCGAACGACGGCGAATAGCCGGTCCAAGGCCTCACGAAGGGGTGAATTGGGCAAGCCTGTGAAGCCGTTCACAGCGGCTTTGCATGCACTGCGATAAGTGACGTGGGGGGAGCTCATCCGCAATGTGGAGGAATCCATGCACGGCTCTTTCGACAAGCGGCAGCATCAGGACGAGCAGACCAACTATCAGAGTTTCAGCATCAAGCTCGTCGCTCTGCCCCTGCTCGTTCTCGTCGCATTGATCGGTATGGCGGTCAGTCACCCGGCGGCGGTCAAATGGATCTCGGACGCGGCGCAGGCCGAGTTCGTCGGATCGGAAGGCGTCGGCTCCGATCTGGTGCCCAACATCGTGCGCCCGGCACAAATGGCCCAGCCGAGCAACGCAATCCAGGCGGTGAAAGCCAACTGACGGCCCATGCAGTCGTCGCGCCTCATTGCACGACGACTGTCATTCGGGTCGCCAATGGGTGACGGGCCGAGCCCCTCAGGCGGAAATGCCCAGCAGTCTTGCCGCGGTACGGCCGAGAATGTCGGCCTTGTCGTCGTCGCTCAGCGATGAGCTGGCAAAGATGCGGTCGACCGGTGCCAATTCCCAGGGATAGGGATAGTCGCTGCCCAGCACGATCTGGCTCGCGCCGACCTGAGCGGCGAGGTGTCGGATCGCTTCAGGCGTGAAGATCAGCGAGTCGAAATAGATCTGCTTGAGGTACTCGGTCGGCGCCTTCTTGAGCTTGATCTCGGGGTTGCATCCCTTCGGCCCGACCAGGCAAGGGTGATCCGAGCGATCGGCATAGGAGCCGAGATAGCCGCCACCATGCGCGGCAATCACCTTCAGTCCCGGGAAGCGGTCGAGCGTACCCTCGAAGATCAGGTGGGAGAGGGCGATCGTCGTCTCCAGCGGATTGCCGATCGTGTTGCCAAGCCAGCCATTGCCCGAAAGGCGCTTGTTCAACTCGGGCACGCCCTGTGGGTGGATGAACAGGGGGACGCCGAGTTCCTCCGCTTTCGCCCATACCGGATGAAATTTCGGATCGGAGAATTCGACCCCGTCGACGACGCCGCCGATCGCAGCGCCCTTCAGCCCTTGCTTCTTCACGGCCGTCTCCAGCTCCTGGACGGCAAGGTCCGGCGCCTGCAGCGTCAGCGACGCGAAGGCCGCAAACCGGTCGGGCTTCGAGCCGCACAGTTCGGCGAGTTTCTCGTTCTGAATCTTGACGATCTTCCCGGCAAGATCGCGATCCCGGTCGTACCAGAATGGATTGATCGAGAGCACCTCCATGTCGACGGCTTGCGCGTCCATTGCAGCGAGGCGCTTGTCGATTTCGATAAAGGCTTCGGCCGCGCCATTGACCGGCGGCAACTGGAATTTTGCCGCATCGGCACCGAGCAGGGCACCGGCTTCGCGGAAATGGCAGTGCGAGTGAACGTCGATGGTCTTGACGCGCTTGCCGTTGACCGAGACAGGCAGCGTCTGCCGCGGCTGCTGTGCATGTGCGTTGTGCACGAGCCCGCAGCTGCAGAACACGATGCCGGCGGCCGCCGTCGCGCCGACCTTCAGGAAATCCCGCCTTGTCGTCATAACAATCGCCTCCCTGATCCTTGTTTTTGGTGGGACGCACCGTAGGGAGGCAGGGAAACGGTCGCAAGGCACACGCTGCGCGTGTCGCGCAATCTTGATCCGGTCAGACCGGCTTGATCCCGGCTTTCGCGATGATATCGCGCCACTTCGGCACTTCATCGGTGATGCGCCTGCGCATGCCGTCGGGACCGTTCGCAAGCACCTCGAAGCCGTCATTGCGCAATTGGTCGGCGATGGCAGGCGTTTTCAGGATCGCGATCGATTTTGCCGTCAGCAGCTCGACGATGGACGCAGGTGTCCTTGCCGGAGCGAGAAATCCCTGAAACGTGTCCGAGATGAAGTCCGTGTAGCCGAGCTCGACCATGGTCGGCACGTCAGGCAGGTCGAACCACCGGTGCGCTCCGGTCACAGCGAGTGCCTTCAGCGCACCGGATTCGATATGGGGATGCGCAGGCGGCAGCGCGGCAAACGCAATCTGCGTCGTTCCGCCGAGGATCGCCTGGATCGCAGGCCCGGCTCCGGAGAACGGAACATGGGTCATCTGGATGCGGCCGACGATCTTGAACAACTCGCCTGCCAGATGCGGCGTCGTGCCGAGGCCCGGGCTCGCATAGTTCAGCTCATCCGGGTTGGCCTTCGCACGCGCGATCAGCTCGGCGACCGAATTGATCCCGAGTTTCGGATTGGCCAGGATCACATTCGGCGAGGTGCCGAGCTCGGCGATGGCGGCAAAGTCCTTGTCGGGATCGTATGGGATCTTGGCGTAGAGGCCGGGATTGACGACAAAAGCGCTGGACGTGATCAGGAGCGTATAGCCGTCCGGCTCGCCATGCGCGGCAATGCCGATCCCGATATTGCCGCCGCCGCCGGGACGGTTCTCGACCACGATCGTGCCGCCCACTGCCTCTCCAAGATGCGTGCCGAGAATGCGGGCCATGATGTCGGTGGGGCCGCCCGGCGCGAAGGGCACGATGATCTTGATCGGACGTTCGGGATAGCCGGCGGCTTTGGTCCGCCTTGCAAAACCAGTGGCTGCGAGTGCGGTGCCAGCCTTCAGAACTGAGCGGCGAGACGGGAAGAACGCTTTGCGGTCCATCATCGGGTTTCCCAGTCTCTCCGCAACGCTACAGGTCGAACACCGCCACCGCGCGGATCGGCGAGGCTGTTCCGTCGCGCCATTTCATCGGCAGGCCGATAAAGGTGAACTGTCCCTGGCCGAGCAATGCTTCGAGATTGCACAGGCTTTCGATGTGGGTGATGTCGAGCTCGAGACAGGCCTTGTGAACGAGCAGGTTCTCGTCACTGTCGGGACCTGGGCGCATCGAGTCGATGCCGAAATGGACGATACCGTGCCCGGCCAGCCATTCGGTGGCCGCGACGTTCACGCCGGGGTTGTCGGTGGAATATTGTTTGCCCGGAAATGTCCGTGCGTGATGGCCGGTGCAAAGCAGGACAGTGCCGCCCTTCGGCACCGGTACCCCGGCTGCCGTCACGGCCGTTTCGAGATCGGCAGGCGTAATCTCGGTGCGCGGCGCAATGTGGCGCAGATCGAGGCAGATGCCGGGCACGATGCATTTTTCCAGCGGATACTGATCGATCGAGATGCCGCTCGGCCCGAAATGCCGGGGCGCATCGATGTGCGTGCCGCCATGGTCGGGCATCGAGATGAACATCGATGCCAGCCCGTAGACATTCCCGGATTCCGCAAAGGCCTCGTCGTGGTCCTTCCACATCCCGTGCATGATCGGCGGATGACCGGGATAGCTCGGGGTGCGGTGATAGAGTTCCCGGCTCAGGTCGACGATCCTCATGCGGGTGCCCTTTCTTGACGGAGCTGGCGCAGGCGCGCTTCTACCCTGGATGCTGCCGCGTTTGCCGCAGCCTTGCAAGACGCGTCTTCTGTCTAATGCAGCACCTGAAGCTGCCGCGGCAACCACAGCGAGATCTCCGGCAGGTAAGTCACGCACATCAGGACAGCGAACATCACGGCGTAAAACGGCCAGATCTTGCGCATGACCTGCTCGATCGTGACCTTGCCGACCGCGCAACCGACGAACAGGATTGCCCCGACCGGCGGATGGCACAGGCCGATGCCGAGGTTGAGCAGCATGATCATGCCGAAATGGACCGGGTCGACGCCGAAATTCTTCATCACCGGCAGCAGGATCGGCGTTGCGATCAGGATCGATGGCGCCATGTCGACGAGCGTGCCGAGCACCAGCAGCAGGACGTTGATCAGGAGCAGGATGACGTATTTGTTGTCGGAGATCGACAGGAAGAACGCCGTCATCTTGGCCGGCATCTGCGTCAGCGCCATGATGTAGCCGACGCTGGACGCGCAGGCGATCAATGTCATCACCATTGCCACGGTGCGCAGCGTGCGGTGCAGCAGCACGGGCAGGTCGCGCCAGCGATAATCGCGGTAGATGAACATGGTGACGAAGAAGGCCCAGATGCAGGCAACGGCGCCAGCCTCGATCGCGGTGAAGATGCCGCCCAGAATGCCGCCGAGGATGATGACCAGCGTGATCAGGCCCCAGGCGGCATCGATCGTGATCCGGATCGCATCCTTTGCCGGCACCGTCTGGCCGCGTGGGTGCCCTTCGCGGTAGGCGACCGCGACGCACAGGATGACCAGCGAAAAGCCGAGCAGCAGGCCGGGGAAGACGCCCGCCATGAACAAGGCGCTGATCGAAATGGTGCCGCCGGTGGCGAGCGAATAGAGCACCGCATTGTGGCTCGGCGGCACCAGCAGCGCCTGGACCGAGGAGGTGATGGTCAAATTGGTGGCGAAGACCCGCGGATATCCGTTCCGTTCCATCTGCGGGATCATCACCGAACCGATCGCCGAGGTATCGGCGACGGCTGATCCTGAAATGCCACTCAGAAATGTCGTTGCAAGCACGTTGACGATCGAAAGCCCGCCGCGCAGCCGCGTGAGCCCGACCAGCACGTCGGCAAAGGCCACCAGGCGTCGCGCCATGCCGCCTTCCGCCATGATCGCGCCGGCCAGCACGAAGAACGGGATGGTCAGCATCGCGACCTTGCTGACGCCATCGGAGATCTTCAGCATGACGGCTTCGAGCGGGATGCCGATCGAAAGCGCGCCGACGATGGCCGCCATCGCCAGCGAGTAGGCGATCGGCATGCCGATCAGGAAACAGACCAGCATGGTCGCGAGCAGAATGAAGATATCCATCGTGGCCCCTCGCGATCAGTCGATGGAGATTTCGTGGTGTGGCCCGATCGGGTCGGGCGGCACGCCGAGGAAAATCCGCTCGATGATGAATGCGAGCAGGCACAAGCCGCCGATCGGGATCGGAAGATAGGTGATGCCGACCGAGAGGAACGGGAAGTCGGCGATGGTATTGTGCCAGGTGACTTCGACCAGTCGCCAGCCCCAGACGATCATGAACAGTGCGATCATCCCCATCAGCAGCTGGACGAGGAGATCGACGAGGGAGCGCAACCGGTCAGGCAGTTTGCCCGCGAAGTACCCGACGTTCATGTGCAGGTTGAGCCGATAGCCCGCCGCTGCACCAATGAAGGTCACGACGATGGTGAGCAGGACCGCCAGCGGTTCGGGCCAGGAGGCGGCGCTGTTCAGGACGTAGCGTGTGAACACCGCCCAGGGGATGACGGCCGAGATCAGCACCAGTGCCGTGCAGCCCGTAACGACGCAGGCGAGGTAGAGATAATCCATTGCGCGGCGATACGATCCAACCATGTCGAGCTCCGCGTTGTGTCAGGCTGACTGGATGCGCGCGATCATGTCCTGGTATTTCGGACCGTATTTGTCCCAGACCGGCTTGACCGCTTGCTGGAACGGCGTCTTGTCGGCGATCTCGACGATCTCGCACCCGGCAACCTTGGCTTTCTCCATCGCCTCCTGCTCGTACTTGTTCCAGAGCACGCGCTCCTCCATCTGCGCTTCGCGGGCAAGCTTCTTGATCAGCGCCTGGTCGTCGGCCGAAAGCGCAAACCATGCGCGTTTCGAGAACACCAACAGCTCCGGAACGATCAGATGCTCGGTGAGCGTGAAGTGCTTCGCCACCGTGTAGTGATTGCTGAAGACGTAGCTCGGCGGATTGTTCTCGGCGCCGTCGATCACGCCGGTCTGCAGCGCGCTGAACACCTGATCGTAGCCCATCGCGACGCCGTTGCCGCCGAGCGCGTTCATCATGTCGATGAAGATGGGATTGCCGATCACGCGGAACTTGAGGCCCTTGACGTCGGCGATCGTCTTGATCGAGTGCTTGGTGTTGTAGAGGCTGCGCGCACCGGAATTCATCCAGCACAGCGCGACCAGGTTCGCGTTGGCGTTGGCGGTGATCTTGTCCAGCAGTTCCTGGCCGATCGGGCCGTCCATCATCTTTTCGGCATGCGCCGTGTTCTTGAACAGGAACGGCATGTTGATGACGTTGATCTCATCGACGATCGGACCGATCGAGCCGGCACTGACGCGCAGCATCTGGATCGCGCCGATCTGGGTCTGCTCGATGGTTTCCTTCTCGCCGCCGAGCTGCATCGACGGGAACATCTGCACTGAGAGACGGCCGTTGGTTGCATCCGCCAGCTTCTTGCCGAGGCTTTCGGTGGCGACCACGGTCGGGTAGCCGGGAGGCTGCACGTCGGATGCCTTGAAGACCGCCTTCGATTGCGCAAGGGCGGGCGCTGCGAACGCAGCCGCTGCGCCGAGGCCGGCGCCCATTCTGAAGAGGTCGCGACGGTTGAGCCGTGCAATGCGATGCTGCGATCGATGTCCCTGGTCCATGTCGTTTCCTTCCCTGATGCCCGGCTCGTGGTCCGGCCGCGGTCGTCCTGGTTCAATTTCTTGGCTGGGTTTGCTGGTCGAAGAACTCTGGATTGTAGTGCTGGGGCGCCGAGATATCGGCCAGCAGGCGTTCGAGATGTCTGACCATGGCGGCACTGGCGGCGGCCGGTTCGCGCGCCTCGATGCCTGCCATGATGGCCTCGTGCTCGGCGATCACTTCCGCCATCCGCCCGCGTTGCGGCAAAGTGAGGCGCCGGAAGCGATCGACATGAAGCTTGACCTGGAGGATCAGCCGCCAGATGCCGGGGTGCCCGGCGATATCAGCGATCGCGGCGTGAAAGGCTTCATCGGCCTGATGGAAAGCTTCGCGATCTCCGGCCGCATCGGCCTCGCGCTGCCGCTCCAGGATGGAATGCAGGCCGAGGATCTGGCTGGAACTGGCCCGCTCGGTCGCCATGCGCGTGGTGGTCTCCTCGAGCGACCTGCGGATGATGATCGCCTCGGGCAGTGCAGCCAGCGGGATGCGCGACACGAAGATGCCCGATTGCGGGAAGATCTCCACCAGGCCCTCATCCGAAAGCTTCAGGATGGCCTCGCGCACCGGCGTGCGGCTGACGCCGTAGGAGCGCGCGATCTCGGATTCCAGGATCGCTTCGCCCGGCCGGCGTTGCAGCGAGGCCAGCTCGGCACGCAGCTCGGCGTAGATGCGGGCGGCCGCGGTCGCGGCGCGCGGCCGGCCGGCACGGCGGTCGCCGGACGGGGTACGCAGATCGGACGTCTTCTGCGAGCGCGCGGGCATTCTTGCTCCCAATAGTGATATATTAGTATATGAACCAAGCAATCGATGCAAACCAAGAGTCGCATTCCGGCATCCGCGGAGGAGTTTCAGGTGACCGACTATCGCAAGCTGTTCGATCTCACCGGCAAGACCGCCGTCGTGCTGGGCGCTGCGTCCGGCATCGGCAAATCCTCGGCCGAGGCACTGGCATCGCTCGGCGCTCGCGTGCTGTGCGCCGACCGCACGCCGGAGGGCGCCGACGCAACCGCCCAAGCGATCCGGCAGCAGGGCGGATCGGCAACCGCGCTCAGTTGCGATGCTGCTGACCACGCCGACGTCGAAGTGCTGGCCGCAAAAGCGCGCGCGGAATTTCAGCGCATCGACATCGCCGTCACGACGCCCGGGTTGAATATCCGCAAGACCATTCTCGACTACACCGACGAGGATCTCGATCGCGTCATCAACCTCAACATCAAGGGCACGGTCTGGTTCTTCCAGGCTTTCGGCCGCATCATGGTCGAGCAGCAGGGCGGCAGCCTCATCGCCTGCTCGTCGGTGCGCGCGGTGACCATCGAGCCGGGGCTTGCGGTTTATGGATCGACCAAGGCGGCGATCGGGCTTCTGGTGAAGGGCTTTGCCTCCGAGGTCGGGCGTTCCGGCGTCCGGGTCAACGCGATCGCGCCGAGCATTGCCGAGACCGCGCTGACCGGTCCATTCAAGCAGCGGCCGGACATCTACAACCTCTATGCCGGGCACACCGTGTTCAATCGCTGGAGCAGCGCCGACGAGGTCGCCACCGCCGTCGCCTACCTTGCATCGGATGCCGCAAGTTATGTCAGCGGCAGCACGCTGTTTGTCGATGGCGGCTGGACCGCGGTCGATGGACCTCCGACGGGGCTGACCCAGCTGTCACGCTAATCGCAGCCATCACTGCATCGGTTTGGAAACAAAACCTGCACGGCCGCGGAGCTCCGCCGCTTCCGGCGAGGTCAGCAGTGCGATCAGGCATTGCGCCTGCTCTGCGGCCGCTGCGTGCGTCGCGATGGCGGCAGTGTACATGGTCGCGAGCCCATACCCCGGCGGCAGCACGCCGGACAGCGTGACGCCCTCGGTGCTGATAATCTCGGTCGATTGCGTGCAGCCGATCGGGCGCCGGGCATCGGATTCAGCAAGCTGTCGCATGGCCGTCGCGCCGTTTGGAAAGATCTTCAGCCGGTCGGCGACATCGCTCGCAATGCCGAGCTGCGCGAGAACCTTGGCGACGTGAATGCCGGCGGTGGACGCCTGGGTGTCGGGCACGAAAATCGCATCCGCTGCCCGCAGCACGGCACGCAGCCCGTCTGCATCCCGAGCCTCCGCTAGCGGATCCCCTGCGCGGACCGCGAGCGCAGTTTCAACGCGGCCGATGTCGGTGATCGAATTTCGCAGCACCAGCGCCTCATCGGCAAGCTTCGCGATCAGGGCGGCGGTCAGGATCACCATATCGATCGGCAGGCCGGACCGCAGTCTGTCCGCCATGACGCCGACCGCGCCGAACTCGCCGGCAATGGTGCGACCGGTCGCGGCCTTGAACGCAGCTCCGAGGCTGCCCACCAGGCCCTGCGCCGCGCCGCCGCTCAGGATATTCAAAGTCGTCATCTGATCCGTTCCAAGGTTGACGCAGCGAGCCTACTGGGTCTTGTCGAACCGTTTGACGACGTCGGCCCATTTCACGATGTCGCTGCGCAAGAATTTACCGAACTCTTCCGGCGTCATCGCCATCGGTACCGCGCCCTGCGTGGCCCAGAGCTGGGCGACGTCCGGCCGCTTGATCGCGATGTTCACAGCCTTGTTCAGCTTGTCGATGATCGGCTGCGGGGTCCCTGCCGGCGCCATCAGGCCGAGCCAGATCGTCGCCTCGTAACCGGGAACGCCGGCCTCGACGACGGTCGGAACGGCAGGCAGCACGGCCGAACGCGTTTTGCCCGTGGTGGCAAGGGCGCGGACCTGATTTTCGGCAATGTTCGGCGCCATCGCCGGAACCGCGTCGATCATCATCTGGACTTGGCCACCGATGACGCCGCTGCGGGCCTCGCCGCTGTTGCGGTAGGGCACATGCACGACATCGATTCCGGCCATGGATTTGAATAGCTCGCCCGCCATGTGATACGGCGTACCCTGACCCGACGAGGCATAGTTGAGCTTGCCGGGCTGGGATTTTGCCAGCGCGATGAACTCCGGCAAGGTCTTCGCCGGCACGTCAGGGTGGACCACGATCACGAGATCGGACGAATTCAGCGGCGCGATCGGCGCGAGGTCGCGCATCAGTTCGTATTTGCGCTGCGGCACCAGCGATTCATTCGCGGTCTGGGTGTTCGACATCATCAGCAGCGTGTAGCCGTCGGCCGGCGCCTTCGCGACCTCGAGCGTACCGATCACGCCGCCGGCGCCGGTACGGTTCTCGACCACGAAGGGCTGGCCGAGATTTTCCTGCAGGATGCTGCCGATCTGCCGCGCCACGACGTCGGCGGGCCCGCCGGGGCCAAAGGGAACGATGATCCTGACCGGGCGGGCAGGGTAGTCTTCAGCGCGGGCGTGCGAAGCCGGGATTGCCACGGTCAGCAGAGCCGCGAGCATCACTGCGTACCGTAATTCCGCCATTGATCGGCTCCCCCAACTTAAGTCTTGTTTCTTGATCGGAAGTCTAGCGGCAACCTGAAGCCGCTGTCGACGACAGACTCCGTCGCTCGCGCTGGAATAAGTGCGGGAGATCGGTGTACCCAACTTCGCCATCACGTGCGGGGAATCTGATGAGGAAACATTCCGGGCTGTCGCGCCGCGACGTGCTGAAGGGTTCGGGCATGGTGCTGGCCGGCGCCGCGTTCTCAACGCGCGTGGTGGCCGCCGCGCCTGCCGCCGAACCGGTCACGCCGACTTTGATCGAGGCGGCGAAGAAAGAAGGGCAGGTCATCTACTACACCTCGACCGATTTGCCGGTCGCCGAGAAGCTGGCGAGGGCGTTCGAGGCCAAATATCCCGGCATTGCCGTCCGCGTCGAGCGCACCGGCGCCGAGCGCGTGTTCCAGCGGGTCGGCCAGGAATACTCCAGCAACATTCACGCCGTCGATGTCGTCAATTCCTCCGATGCGGCGCATTTCATCGTCTGGAAGCGGGACGGCATTCTGGCGCCTTACGTTCCCGAGGACGTCGCCAAATTCTATCCGGACGAGCACCGCGATGCGGACGGCCAGTTCGCAAGTTTCCGCGTCTGGCTTTCGATCATCGCCTACAACACCAATCTGGTGAAGGCCGAGGACGCGCCGAAGAGTTTTGCCGATCTGCTCGATCCCAAATGGAAAGGCAAGATCGTCAAGGCGCATCCTGGCTACAGCGGCACCATCATGACCGCGACCTATCAGATGCAGCGCGATCTCGGCTGGGGTTATTTCGAGAAGCTCGCCAAGCAGAACATCATGCAGGTCCAGTCCTCGACCGATCCGCCCAAGAAGCTCGATCTCGGCGAACGCGCGGTGATGGCTGACGGCAACGAATACAACATCTTCCAGATGAAGGAATCCGGCCGCCCGGTCGAGCCGGTCTACGCCACCGAGGGATCACCGATCATCGTCGGCCCGAATGGCATCTTCAAGGACTGCCCGCATCCGAATGCCGCGCGGTTGTTTCAATCGTTTGCGCTCGGGCGCGAGGGGCAGCAACTCAACATCGATTTCGGCGGCCTGCGTTCCGTGCACGCGCAGACCCAGGAGAAAGCCGGACGCAGGCCGCTGAAGGACATCAAGACGATGAAAGACGACGCGGCGGCGGTGGAACGGGAAGGAGAATCGATCAAGTCGCGCTACACGAAGATTTTCCACGTTTGATCGGGTGATCCCACGCCGATAGCGACCTGATTGGGCGCCTGACGCATGGCTTATGCCCGGTTTTCGCACAAACTGCGCGGATAATGCCTCTCGGCTCGCGGACCGTTTGATGTTACCACTTTGGCATGAACCAGCACGCCAAGGTCGACATCCGCCATTCCACCTGTCCGCACGACTGCCCTTCGGCATGCGCGCTCGACGTCGAGGTTGTCGATGGGCGCTCGATCGGCCGTGTGAGGGGCTCCAAGCAGCAGACCTACACGGCCGGCGTGGTCTGCGCCAAGGTCGCGCGCTACGCCGAGCGGATTCATCATGCCGAGCGGCTGATGCATCCGCTGCGCCGGACCGGCCCGAAAGGCTCAGGTCAGTTCGCACGGATCTCCTGGGACGAGGCACTCGACGAAATCGCCGGGCGCTTCGATGATGCCGAGCGCGCGTTCGGCGCCGAGTCGGTCTGGCCGTACTACTATGCCGGCACCATGGGACTCGTGATGCGCGACGGCCTCAACCGTCTCTCGCACGTCAAGAAGTACTCGCGCTTCTATGGCACGATCTGCTCGACCATTGCCCGCATCGGCTTTACGGCCGGGACCGGCAAGATCATGGGCGTCGATCCCCGCGAGATGGGCGTCTCCGACCTCGTCGTGATCTGGGGCACCAATCCGGTGAATACCCAGGTCAACGTGATGACGCACGCCTCGCGCGCCCGCAAGGAACGCGGTGCCAGGATCGCGGCGGTCGACGTCTATAACAACGAGACGATGAAGCAGGCCGACATCAAGATCCTGCTGCGGCCCGGCACCGACGGCGCCTTCGCCTGCGCGGTGATGCACGTGCTGTTCCGTGAGGGCCTTGCCGACCGTAACTATCTCGCGCGCTACACCGATTGCCCCGACGAGCTGGAAGCGCATCTCAAGACCCGCACCCCGGAATGGGCCTCGGCGATATCAGGCGTGCCGGTGGAAGAGATCGAGGCGTTCGCGCGCCTGGTCGGGCAGACCGAGCGCACGTTCTTCCGCCTCGGCTACGGGTTTACGCGCAGCCGCAACGGCGCGGCGCAGATGCACGCCGCACTGTGCATTCCCGCCGTCACCGGTGCCTGGCAGTACGAGGGCGGCGGCGCCTTCTTCAACAATGCCGGCATCTGGCGCTTCGACGAATCCATCATCGAAGGCCACGACGCGATCGATCCCGCCACGCGGGTGCTCGATCAGTCGAAGATCGGCCGCATCCTGACCGGCGATGCGGAAGCGCTGAAGGGCGGCGGCCCGGTCAAGGCGATGCTGATCCAGAATACCAATCCGATGACGGTCGCGCCGGAACAGGCGCTGGTGCGGCAAGGCTTCGCGCGCGAGGATCTGTTCGTCGCGGTGCATGAGCAGTTCATGACCGAGACCGCGCAGATGGCCGACATCGTGCTGCCGGCGACGATGTTCATGGAGCACGACGATCTCTATTATGGCGGCGGCCATCAGCACATCTCGGTCGGCCCGAAGCTGATCGACCCGCCCGGCGAATGCCGCTCCAATCACGAGGTGATGCAGGGGCTCGGCCGCAGGCTGAACGCCACCCATCCCGGCTTCGACATGACCGCGCGCGAGCTGATCGACGCGACGCTGAAGAAGAGCGGGCATGGCGATATCGCGGCGCTGGAGGCCGATATTTGGCGCGACCTGCAGCCTGATTTCCGCACCTCGCACTATCTCGACGGCTTCGCCCATGCGGACAAGAAATTCCACTTCAAAGTCGATTGGGGCAAGGTTCCGGTTGGTGCCGGTGGCCTGATGGGCGCATGGGACAAGATGCCCTCGCTGCCCGATCATTGGACCATCATCGAGGAAGCGGACGCGCAGCACCCGTTCCGGCTCGCGACGTCGCCGTCGCGCAGCTTCCTCAACACCAGTTTCAACGAGACGCCGTCGTCGCAGGCCCGCGAGGGCGCGCCGACGGTGATGATCCACCCCGCGGATGCCGCGCCGCTGTCGATCGCGGACGGCGATGCAGTGACGCTCGGCAACACCCGCGGCGAGACCACGCTGACTGCAAAACTGTTCGACGGCGTGCGGCGCGGCGTGCTGATCGCCGAGTCGATCCACCCGAACAAGTCGCACATCGGCGGCCGCGGCATCAACATGCTGACCGGCGCCGAAGCCGTCGCTCCCGTCGGCGGCGCCGCGTTCCACGACAACAAGGTCTGGATCAGGAAGGCGCTCTAATTCCCGCTTGCAGTCGGCGCCGATCCTGCCGCAAATGTCGGCCGGCAACAGCGCACAGGCGGCAAACATGAGCGACAGCAGCGTCATTCTCGAAAAGCGCGGTCAGACGTTCTGGATCACCATCAACCGGCCGGACAAGCGCAACGCGCTCAATGCCAGCGTGATCGCGGGCATTTCCAAGGGCTACCGCGACGCCCATGACGACGGCGACGTGCGCGTCATCGTGCTGACGGGCGCGGGCGACAAGGCGTTCTGTGCCGGCGCCGATTTGCAGAACAGCGGCGCGGCGTTCGCGACGGATCATTCGCGTCCCAATGTCGATTACGCCGACCTGTTGCGGCTGTCGCAGAATGCGACCAAGCCCGCGATCGCGCGGGTCGGCGGGGTCTGCATGGCCGGCGGCATGGGATTGCTGTGCATGACCGACGTGGCGGTCGCCGCCGATCATGTGATCTTCGGCCTGCCCGAGGTCAAGGTCGGCGTATTCCCGATGCAGGTGATGAGCCTGCTGCAATCGATCGCCCCGCCGCGCCTGGTCAACGAATGGGCGCTGACCGGCGAGCCGTTCGATGCGAGCGCGGCCAAGGCCGCCGGTCTCCTGAACTACGTCGTTCCCGCCGCCGAACTCGATGCCAAGATCGATTGGCTGATCGGCCGCATCGTCGACAAGTCGCCGACGGCGATCCGTCGCGGCAAATATGCCATGCGGGCGATCGCCTCGATGTCGTTCGACGAGAGCATCGCCTACACCGAAAGCCAGATCGCGCTGCTCGCGATGACCGAGGACGCCAAGGAGGGCCTCAAGGCCTTTGGCGAGAAGCGCAAGCCGTCATGGACGGGGCGATGAACGGCGGACTGTGCGCCGCCTCGCCCCGCGTGCGGGGAGGGGCGCACCGCCAAAATGTCGAAAACAACCCCATGCAAAGGTGCCGGGGGCGTTCGACCCGACAACTTGACATGTCGGGCAAATCGGTGGCATTATTCCATTATTCCGAAGTCGCGCAGGCGTCCCTCAGGCGAGGCGGCCGTTGCTTCGGGGTCAGCGCAACATGCCGGACGGCGGATATCGGCTGCTCGTCAGGCAGGCGCGCAGCCATGGCGCGTCGGTGTCGATGCTCACGTCGGCGTCCAGCCGGGGAAGGGGACGAGCGGGTGGCGCATCCGCGACAGGTGAGGGATGGCTGTTCCAGCCGCCGCGCGAGGCGGACGGGTCCTCAGCGTCGGGGCAGGGATTTTCGTCGCCACCTCCGATCGAGCAGGTCGCGATCGTCTTGAGCCGGCCATCGACGACCTCGGCGACGGCATGCTTCTCAGAGACGCTGCCGCTCGCCCAATCCTGGTCCAGTATGCAGACCCGGTTGCCGTTCTGATAGCGTTGACTGGAAAAGCATCCGTAGCTGTAGCTGCTGTTTGCCGGCAGAAAATCGCAGGAGGTCTCAAAGCCCGCGAAGGGCCCGCCGCTAAACTGTGTGGTGAATCTGCGTTGCTCCAACGCAATCTCGACCAGTCGCGGCAGCTTCGGATCGGCGTCGGAACGGCGGGCCAGATACCTGGTTCGATCCTGGATGGCTTGCAGCACAATTCCGCGTCGGCTGTCTTCATCCGGAGCGTCCTCGCGGCCGGTCATTTGACCGAGCCGTTCGTCGCGGCGTGACAGCCATCGCCTCTGGCTGGCGACGAGAGCATCGCGGATTTCCGTGTCTCCCGTGGCGTTCAGGAGGCTCGCATACACGCCTCCCATGTCGGCGTCTGCCTTCTGAAGCCGTTTGTCGGCACAGATCATATGCTCGATGGTGCTCGAGGCCTTATGGCAGTCGATCGCTCGGGCTGGCGATACGAAGGCGATGATTGCGAGGGTCGCCCCCACGAGAGGGCCTGCTTTTGCGACGGCACCGTTTGGAGCTGCCCTGTTGGCATGGAAACGATCGTTGGCACGAGCATTCGGTCTTCCATACGCATTTCCGCGACTATCCAAACTCGTCTCCATCCGATGGAACCGGGCCATTGGCGCGTCGGTGCCGCGCCGGCAGCGGCATCGTCACGCGGTTCTGTTGACAGGAGAGATAGAACGGTCTGTATAATATGTCTACTCCGGCATCTCGGGTGGATGAGGCCACCGCGGCAAACTCGGCACCGAAGCATCGATGAGCTTGAAAAAGGAGCAGATCATCAAGGTTGCGACCGACCTTTTCTCCCGCCACGGATTCCATCCCGTCGGCGTGGACAGGGTCATCGTCGAATCCGATGTCGCCCGAATGACGCTCTATAACCATTTCCCGGGGAAGGACGACCTGATCAGCGCCGTCCTCGAACGCCGCTATGACGACATCATGTCCAGCCTTCGTGACTCCGTGGAATCGGTGGCTTCGCCAAGAGGCAAGCTGAAAGCCATTTTCCTCTGGCATCAGACCTGGTTCGGCACCCCGGAATTTTCCGGCTGTCTTTTCGAACGCGCGTTGGCCGAATTCGGTACGGACTATCCGAACATCTCAGCCGTCGCGATCCAATACAAGAAAACGATGACGGCGTGGATGAAGGACATTCTCGCGGATATCTTGCCCGAGCAGGCCGCGGCGCGGATTTCTTCGATCCTCATGATCCTGCTGGACGGTGCGACGATCGATGCTCGGGCCTTTCACGATCCGACGGTTGCGAGCAGGGCGTGGGATGCCGCTGAGGCGATCATCGGGACAGAGACCGCGCCCGTTCGCAGGCGGGCCGCACGGAGCCGCTGATGATGGTCGATGCAGCAGCCACCCCTTCGCCCGTCTTCACCACGGCGAGATGAAAGCACTCACGAACAAACCTGGGGCGCGTCGGCTGGAAGGTCCGGCGTGCCAACACCTGATCGGCGAACAATGGAAGCACTTGCAATGGGAAGGCGTCACGTCGTGAAACAGCTCTGGACGAGCATATGCAGCATCAGCGTCCCGAGCGCTGCCCTTCTCGGTCTGATCTGCCTTGCCACGCCGGTCCTGGCACAATCCCAGCCGTCCAATGCTCCCGCGAACGCGACCTCGACACCCGTGGTCGAGAGTGTGCTGAACATCTGGGAAAAGCGGTTGATGCAGGAAGGGCTGATCATCCTCGGCTACTACAACGGCTTTGCCGACGGATCGTTCGGGCAGGGCACACGGGATGCGCTCTCCGCATTCCAGACCAAGCAAGGCCGCGCCGCTACCGGACAAGTCACGGCCGCGGATGCGCTGCGTCTGGCCGGTGCAGCTTTTGGCGTACGCAAGAAGGTCGACTGGCGTCCGCTCGATTCGACGACCGGCATTCGCATGTTCTATCCCGCGGCAATCCTGACCCGTCGGGCGGGCAATCAATCCGGCGGCGAGACGCTGAATTCAGGGGATGACCATATCTCGTTGATGACCTTCCATATCCCTGGGGCAGATTCCAACGGGATCGACGCGCTGTTCGATAAGCAGATGAACGGGCAGAACCAGGTCACCTACAAGTTCCGTCGACAGAACGCGTTCATCCTGTCGGGGACGCGCCAGGGAGGCAAATTCTATACCCGCGTCGAACAGAAGGGCGACGATATCCGTGGCTATGATTTGATCTGGAAGGCCGAGGATGACGTGCTGATGCAGAGAATCTCCGTATTGATCTCCAACGGATTCGACCCCTTCGGTAGGAACGCTGCGGACGGACAGCCGACATATCCGGTGCTGCAGAAGCTTGCCGATCTGGTCGACCAGGACACCTCGCAGCAGGACAAGGGCAATTCCAACAAGCAGGCGCAGGGCGCGCAGTCCGCGAATAGCAGTCCAAATCAAGACGAAGCGGTCGTGGAACGCAAGGATGGCGCTTTGCCGGCACCGACCGACGGCACGCTGGTGACCAGCGATGGTAAGGGTCTGCGCTTTACGTATGAGTATCGGCCACCCGACGATTCTGCGCTGCGCTACGCCTATCAATGGGCCGTCAACACGCACCTGTTCAGCAACATTCCCGAAGTCGACGGCCTCGACGGCATGCTGATGATCCCGCGGCCGTTGCGTTACGTCACGGCGCAATGCGGCACGATCAATGCCTTCTACGCCAAGAAGATCTCGTCCGTCGTGCTGTGCTACGAGATGATCGATAGCTTGACGAAACTCGGAGCCGCCCTGGCCAAGGGTGCTTCCGATCCCAACGCGCTTACGGTCGAGTTCGTCAGGGACAATATTCGCTTTATCCTGTTGCACGAGTCCGGTCATGCGATGATCGACATGCTCGATCTCCCCGCGGTTGGGCGCGAAGAGGATTCGGTCGACCAGTTGGCAGCGGTTCTGCTCTTGGCGCACGTCAACAACGACGAAAGCACCAACGACATCGCCCGCGTGCTGCAACTCGCGGCGACCTGGTTCAAGGTGAACAGCGCCGGCGCTAAGAACGACAATGTGGCGGTTTTCGCCGACGAGCATTCGCTCGACGCGCAGCGCTATTTCAACCTCCTCTGCATTGTCTACGGTCGCGATCCCGACCATTTCCGCGGCATCGTCGATGGCGGCATGCTCCCGAAGGAGCGCGCCAACCGGTGTCCCGATGAATCGGCCAAGATCACGCGGTCCTGGGCACGCCTGTTGCTGCCGCATTTCTCTCCCCGCTTCCGGCCTCGGGATGATGCGGCCCCTGATGACAACCGCAAGAGCGCACCGCCCCCCGCGCAAACCGGCAACCCACTGGAATGGGACGGAAAGTCGAATCCATTCAAGAATTGAGGGGCGCCGTGAACCGTGCGGCACCGAAGCCTCATGGCTAGGCCGATGTGGCGGCGGCTTCGAATATCGAGATCCAACAACCGAGAGGACCGGAAACATGAAGGCCAGGCCGTATTTCGCTGCCGGCATCGCGGCCGCAAGATCGGTCATGAGCAAGGTCGTCCCGCCGGTGGCCTTGCTGCTTGCTTTGGCAAGCCCCGCCATTGCGGTGCCCTCCCGACCCCGGGTCGAACTCTGTGCCGACGTCAAGGATGCGGTGGCGAAGGATGATGCCTTGCGCGGCGCGATGGTTGCCGCTTTCGGCGACGATGTCCATTTCCGGTCCGCTGATGCCGCGGGACAGGGTCACGCGCCCGCATGCGAGAGGCTGGCCGCGCTCCTTCACTTCAGCCGCGCTGACGTGCTTGTCACTGCCCGCGATAGCGCAGGTAAGGCGGCGCATGGCGAGGGCGCCCGATTATCGTCCTATGTCTTGCGGAAATCCGGCGGCGTGCTCAGGCTTGTCACCGTCCGGCGTGACTTCGCCGAGGCAAATGCAGCGTGGGGAAATGCGGGCCGCATCGTTCAGGCGCGTTTTGCCGACGATGACGGAATGATCGTGTCCGGTAGCGAAACCGCGCAAGGCTATACCGACGGCGCGGCCTCCCTCTACGCCTTCAGATCGGGCGGCATCGTCCCGCTGGGTACGATCCCGACCGAATGGGACAATGGCGGTGCCGAAGAAGACGACGGCAAGGTGGTTACAATCAAGGCAACGATCGCGAGTGAGCAGCTGGAGACTGATCGGGTTCATGTCATCTACACCCGCAAGGCCGCTGGCACGAGCCAGACGCAGGAAACGATCTGGCGAACTCGCAACGGAAAATTTGCGCTGGAATCTGGAAGACTCCCCGAGGAGATCGCTGCGGATTTCAAGGTCTCGTCTTCGCCGACAGTCGATGGCAGTTCACCACCTGCCGCTGCCGATGGCGGCCAGTCTGGCCCCATCCTGACGATCGAGGACCGCGAACTTGCGCCCGTGCCGTCAGACGTGTCGAAGGCCGTGAAGCATGATCCTGCCTATGCGGATTCGTGCAAACTGATCGGCAGGCCGATCCTGCCTTCGATCGGAGCAGCACTGCGGACCTATTTTGTCACCACTGCGGACGCGTGTGGATGGGGTTCTGCCGTCGGTCCGATCTGGATCGTCGCCGTCACGAATACCGGACAGGCGCACACCGTGCTCAGTACGGGCGGATATTCCGTCAAGATCGTGGATGCCGTCCGCAACGGCTTTCACGATCTTGCCGTCGGCACCGCGACCGCGTCGACTGAAACCGCTGACGACTACTCTTACGATGGACAGGCCTATCGCAAGAGTCATTCATAGCTGCCTTGAACTTGATGCGTCCGAGCTCGGGGCATCTTTGGCTGAGCGGTGCCGGCCGAACCGGCTCCTTCGCCTTCGCAAGGTGGCTCTCCACCAACATCTCTCAACCCTTAAGCGGGATTCTCATGCGCTTACTGCCCTCCATCCTCGTTTTGCTTGCCGCCGTGCCACTTGCTGCCCGAGCTGACGACAGCACCGCCGCGCTCCGCGCAGGCGGGCTGGTGCTGGCGACGACCGACAAGATCGCGCTTGTTTCCGAGGATCTGTTCCTCTCGGCGAAGGCCGTGCACATCTCGTATCGCTTTCGCAATCTGACGAATGCGGATTTCGAGACGATCATCGCGTTTCCGATGCCGGACATTTCAGGGAATCCAAACCTCAACACGGACATTCCCGACCCCGCCAGCGATAATTTCCTGAAGTTCACGACGCAAGTCGACGGGCGCCCAGTCGAGTCCCAGGTCGAGCAGCGCGCCTTCCTCGCGCCGAATGGCAAGGGCGAAATCGAGATCACCTCCCGGCTAAGGGCATTGCATATTCCGCTGCTCCCAACGGTTGACGCCACCGAGAAAGCCATGGCGGCGCTTCGCGACGATCAGCGTCGCAGCTTGGCTGATGCGGAAATTGTCGAATCCCAGGACTTCAATGACGAAAAGGGCAAGCGCACCGTTCAGGTCCCGCTCTGGACGCTGAAGTCGAAGTTCTGGCGCAAGCAGGTCTTTCCCGCCGGCAAGGATGTCGTGGTTCGTCAGAGCTACAGCCCGAGCCTCGGCAGTCTCTCCAGCCTTTCGTTCGGTTCGCCGGATCAGGATCCGGCTCAGAAGACAGAATATCGAAAGAAATTCTGCACGGACGAGGCGTTCACGAAAGCCGCGCGATCGCTCTACGACAAAGCGCTCGCCGATAACGCCAAGACCTTTCAGGCATTCGAACAGTATTTGTCCTATGTCATCACGTCGGGAGGCCATTGGGCCGGGCCGATCGGTGATTTCAGGCTGGTCGTCGACAAGGGCGAGCCGACGACGCTGGTGTCGTTCTGCGGCGATGGCGTGAAGAAGATCGGCCCGACCACCTTCGAGATGGTGGTGAAGAACTACGTGCCGCAACGCGACATCGACATCCTCTTTCTGAGAACGAGGCTGAACCGATGAGGAGGAGCGGGCGGGCGGCTACGCGGACACGGCACGCTACGAACTGGCCAGTGTTTCGGGCCAGTTGCGGGAGCAGCGTCGACCAGGCCGTTACGATTATCCGGGATTCGCCTTCAGCCCGGCAGCCTCGATGCCCGCGAGCGCGCAGATCTCGTCATTATCAGAGGTGTCGCCGCTGACCCCGACGGCGCCGAGCAGGGTGCTGCCGTCGAGGATCAGGACGCCGCCCGGAACTGGCACCATGCGGCCCTGCGCCAGCGTGTTCACGGCGTCGATGAAATAGGCTTGCTCCTGGGCGCGCTGAAAGATCGCCCGCGATCCCATGCCCAGCGCCAGCGCGCCGTAGGCCTTGCCGTGGGCGATCTCGGCCCGCATCAGGCTGGTGCCGTCCTGCGCCGCCGTCGCCTTCACGGCGCCCCTGATGTCGAGGATGGTGATGACCAGCGGCTTGAATTTCTTCTCGATGCCCTTGGCCAATGCGGCGTCCAGAATCTTGCGGGCGATATCGAGGGTGAGCTCAGCCATGGGCCTCTTCCTTTGTCGGGGATGATTTGTCGGAACCGGATGTCGCACACTTGATGCTCATCGCCAAGACGCGGGCGACGTGAAGCGGCGTGCGCCCGCTGCCGTCGCTGATCTGGTGCCGGCACGAGGTTCCGTCCGCCACGATCAATGTGTCCTGGTCCGCCGCGCGCACGGCCGGCAGCAGCGACAGCTCGGCCATTTCGATCGAGGCCTGGTAGGTATCCGCGCCATAGCCGAACGCGCCGGCCATGCCGCAGCAGCTCGACTCGATGGTCTTGACGTCGAGGCCCGGCACCAGGCGCAACACCTTCTCCACCGGCTTGAACGCACCGAAGGACTTTTGATGGCAATGACCGTGCACAACGGCCTTGTCGGCGACGGCGCCAAGCGGCAAAGCGAGGCGCCCAGCCTCCGCTTCGCGCACCAAAAATTCCTCGAACAGCAGGGCATGCGCGCTGATCGTCTTTGCGCGGGCATCCGATCGCAGCGAAAGCAGCTCGTCCCGCAGCGTCAGAAGACAGCTCGGCTCGAGCCCGACAATAGGCACGCCGCGGGCCGCGAATGGCGCGTAGGTCGCAACCAGCCGGTCGAGTTCTGCGCGGGCCTGGTCGACCAGGCCGGCCGAGAAGAAGGTCCGCCCGCAGCACAGCGGCCGCGTGCCGTCCGACGGTTTTGGCAAGTGCACGCGATATCCGCCGGCAACCAGCACCTCGAGCGCGGCGTCGAGATTCTCGCGCTCATAGCCGCGGTTGAAGGTGTCGGCGAACAGCACGACCTCGCGGCCGTCATGCGGGCCGAATGCCTCGGCGTCAGGCCGGAACGTGTCGCTGCGGAACGCCGGCAGCGTGCGCTTGGCGCTGATGCCGGCGAATTTTTCAAGCAGCGCGCGCAACAGCGGGCTGCGGTTGCGCCAGTTCGCAAGCGGAGCCAACCGCGATGCGAGATCGACGTAGCGAGGGAGATAGCCGACCAGCCGATCGCGCAGCGACAGTCCGTGCGTCTTGGCGCGCGCAGCCGAAACCTCGATCTTCATCTTGGCCATGTCGACGCCAACAGGGCATTCATGGCGGCAGGCCTTGCAGGACACGCAGAGCTTCAACGTCTCCATCATCTCGTCGGAGGCCAGCGCGTCCGGGCCGAGCTGGCCGGAGATCGCGAGCCGCAGCGTGTTGGCGCGGCCGCGGGTGACGTCCTTCTCGTTGCGGGTGGCGCGATAGGATGGGCACATCACGCCGCCCTCGAGCTTGCGGCAGGCGCCGTTGTTGTTGCACATTTCGACCGCGCCCTGGAAACCGCCGCCGGCGCCAGGATAGGCCGACCAATCGAGCACTGTCTTCAATTCACCAATGCGATAATCCGGCGAATAGCGAAACAGCGTGCGATCGTCCATCTTGGGCGGATCGACGATCTTGCCGGGGTTGAGCGTGTTGCCGGGGTCGAAGCGCGCCTTGACCTCGCGGAAATCGGCGACGATGCGCGCGCCGAACATCGTCTCATGGAATTCCGAGCGCACCAGGCCGTCGCCGTGCTCGCCGGAGTGCGAGCCCTTGTATTCGCGCACCATCGCGAAGGCTTCCTCGGCAATGGCGCGCATTGCCTTGACGTCCTTGTCGAGCTTGAGGTTGAGCACTGGGCGGACATGCAGGCAGCCTTCCGAGGCGTGGGCGTACATGGTGCCGCGGGTGCCGTGCTTGGCGAAGATTGCGTTGAGCCGCTCGGTGTAGTCGGCGAGATGCGGCAGCGGCACCGCGCAATCCTCGACGAACGAGACCGGCTTGCCCTCCTGCTTCATCGACATCATGACGTTGAGGCCGGCGGCGCGGAAATCGGCGATGCCGGCCTGCAGCGCCGGCTCGACGATCTCGACCACGCCGCCCCATTTGCGTTGCGGCTTGTCCCAGCCGAAGCCGAGATCGGCCATCAGTTCGCCGAGCTGCTTCAGGCGGGCGAGGTTGTCGGCCTGGTCTTCTTCCGCGAACTCGACCACCAGGATCGCATCCGGATCGCCGCGCACCGCCGCCGAAATGATCGGCTGGAACATCGCGATCTCGCGCCCGAGCGCGATCATGGTGCGATCGACCAATTCCACCGCAATGGGTTGCAGCTTGACCAGATGCTGGGTTGCGTCCATCGCCTCGTAGAAGCTGCCGAAATGGCAGACGCCGAGCGCCTTGTTGCGGATCACCGGCCATAGCTTGAGCTCGACCTGTGTCGTGAAGGCGAGCGTACCCTCGGAGCCGACCAGCAGATGCGCCAGGTTGTTCGGCGCATTGCGCGGCACCAGCGCGTCGAGATTGTAGCCGCCGACCCGGCGCTGCACTTTCGGGAATTTGTCCGCGATCTCGACGGCCTCGCGCTCGCCGAGATCGAGCATGTCGCGAAACAGTTTTAGTCCGCCGTCGGGGGAATTGACCCCCGTGAGATCGCGCGGCACCTCGCCGAAATGCAGCAGCGTGCCGTCGGCAAGCGCCGCATCCATCGACAGCGTGTTGTCGCGCATGGTGCCGTAGCGCAGCGAGCGGCCGCCGCAGGAATTGTTGCCGGCCATGCCGCCGATGGTGGCGCGTGACGCCGTCGAGACGTCGACCGGAAACCACAGGCCGTGCTTCTTCAGTTGTCGGTTGAGATCGTCGAGCACGATGCCCGGCTCGACCACGCAGGTCCGGCTCTCGACGTCGAGCGAAACGATCTTGTTCAGGTGCTTGGACAGATCGACCACGATGCCGTCATTGACGGTCTGTCCGCATTGCGAGGTGCCGCCGCCGCGCGGGGTGACGATGCGGCCATCGTCGCGCGCGATCGCAAGCGCACGCAGCGCCTCGTCGATGGTGCGGGGGACAACCACGCCCGCCGGCATGATCTGGTAGAACGAGGCGTCGGTCGCGTAGCGGCCGCGGTTGAAGGCGTCGAACAACACATCGCCGGTGAGGTTCGATCGCAGACGCTGTTCGAGCGATGAGGCGTTCTTCATCCCAGATCCGATGTGATCCACGAGGCTCCGCCGTCGTGGGGTTATGCATTATACTTGCTTGTTGGTTACATTATGAATTCAAAACGAGCAAGTTGGTCATCCCGAGAGGATGTGAATGTATGACCCTCGATGACGCTACACACTCAATGTCGTCCCGGCGAAAGCCGGGACACATAACCACCGAAGGTCGTTGTTGCGCGACGCTGGGGCCGCAGCCTTCTTCAACAACTCAACCCTGTGGTTATGGGTCCCGGCTTTCGCCGGGACGACGAGCGGACAGAATCCCTGCATCCCCGTCATCCCGGGGCATCGTCTCAGACGCTGCGTCCTGCGCCTCGGCCAGATGCTCGATGGCTGCGGTCCGCTTGTTGCGCAGATGCGCGAACAGGATGTCGCTGAGCTCGCTGCCGGCGCGGCGGCGCAGGGCGTCGAGGATCGCCTCGTGCTCGCGCATTGCCTCGGCCCAGCGCTGCCGCTTGCGGGCGAAATTGGCGGAGTACCTGATGCGTCGGATCCGGCCGGCGAAGTTGGCGTAGGCGGCACGCAGGGTCTCGTTGCGCGCGGCTGCGACGATGCTCTCGTGGATGCGCTGATTGATCTCGAAATAGCCGTGCATGTCACGATGCAGATAGTGGCCGTACATCTCGTAGTGCAGTCGCTCGATCGCGGTGATTTCCTCGTCCGTGATGGCTTCGCACGCCAGTCGCCCGGCGAGGCTCTCGAGCCCTGCCATGACGTCGAACAGCTCCTCGATGTCGCGTTCGCTGAGCCGGCGGACCCGCGCACCGCGATTGGGCAGCAATTCGATCAGTCCCTCGGCGGCCAGCACCTTGAGCGCCTCGCGCAGCGGCGTTCGGGAGATGCCCAGCATTTCGCAAAGCTGGCGCTCGGGAACGCGGGCGCCCTCGGCAATGTTGCCTTCCACCACGTGGTCGCGCAGCCGCAGCAGGATTTCGCCGTGCAGCGAGGCTTCCTGACGGTCGCCGCCGCCGGCGGTCGGCTGCGTGATCGGAACGCCGATTTCGGGAATCGCGGATTTCATATCTGGAACAGTAAGTTGCCAATGCTGTCGCGTCGATGCCTGCAATCGAATACCAAATTTGGATTGAAAAGACAAAAAATGAATGCAAAATGATCCGTCAAGAGGCCGGGATCCGGCGATCAGGAGGTTCTCATGCATCAAGGACGCCATTTTCTCCAGATTCCAGGGCCGAGCCCGGTGCCGGATCGCGTTCTTCGCGCCATGGATATGCCGGTCATCGACCACCGCAGCGCCGAGTTCGGTGCGCTCGGCCGCGCCGTGCTCGAGGGCAGCCAAAGGGTCTTCCAGACCGCGGGCCCGGTGGTGATCTTCCCGTCGTCCGGAACGGGCGCCTGGGAAGCCGCGATTGTCAATACGCTGTCGCCTGGCGACAGAGTGCTGATGGTCGAGACCGGTCACTTCGCCACCCTGTGGCGGCAGATGGCCGGCCGTTTCGGCATCGAGGTCGACTTCGTCTCCGGTGATTGGCGCCGCGGCGCCGACCCGGCCGAGATCGAGGCGCGGCTCAAGGGCGACACTGAACACGCCATCAAGGCGGTGATGGTCGTGCACAACGAGACCTCGACCGGCGCGACCAGCCGGATCGCCGAGATCCGCGCCGCCATCGACCGTACCGCGCATCCGGCGCTGCTGATGGTCGACACCATCTCCTCGCTCGGTTCGGTCGATTACCGCCACGACGAGTGGAAGGTCGATGTCAGCGTCAGCTGCTCCCAGAAGGGCTTCATGCTGCCGCCCGGCCTCGGCTTCAATGCCATCTCGGACAAGGCGCGCGCCGCGTCGCGCACAAATAAAATGCCGCGCTCCTATTTCGACTGGGAGGAGATGCTGAAGCCGAACGCGAAGGGCTTCTTCCCATACACGCCGGCGACCAACCTGCTCTACGGATTGCGCGAGGCGATCGCGATGCTGCTGGAAGAGGGGCTCGACAACGTGTTCGCCCGCCATCAGCGGCTCGCCGCCGCCACCCGTGCCGCCGTCAATCATTGGGGGCTCGAGGTGCTGTGCCGGGAGCCGTCCGAGTTCTCGCCGGTCTTGACCGCGGTGTTGATGCCGCCCGGCCATGATGCCGACCAGTTCCGCAAAATCGTGCTCGACAATTTCAACATGTCGCTCGGCGCCGGCTTGTCCAAGGTCGCCGGCAAGGTGTTCCGGATCGGTCATCTCGGCGAATGCAACGAGCTGACATTGCTCGGCGCGCTGACCGGGGTCGAGATGGGCATGTCGGTTGCCGGCGTCCCGCACCGCGCCGGCGGCGTCGATGCCGCGATGAAGGTCCTGGAGCAGCGTAGCCAAAGCAACGCGTCCCATCTGAAAGTCGTCAGCACGACCTAGCTGTCAACGCCGTCGCGAACGCCAACGTCGAGAAAAATCGCGGACCCGGGAGGGGTGGGGATGAGGTTTCGGTTCAAGGCCACGCATGTCGTGCTGGCCATGCTCTGCGTGATGTATTTCATCACCTATGTCGATCGGGTCAACATCGGCACCGCGGCCAGCGAGATCCAGAAGGAGCTCAGCCTGTCCAACACCGAGCTCGGCCTGGTGTTCTCGGCGTTCGCCTATCCGTATCTGCTGTTCCAGGTGATCGGCGGCTGGGTCGGCGATCATTTCGGCCCGCGCAAGACCTTGTTCTGGTGCGGCATGATCTGGGCCGCGGCGACCATCATGACCGGGTTCGTCGGCAGCCTCACCGCGCTGTTCGTCGCGCGCTTCGCGCTTGGGTTCGGCGAGGGTGCGACCTTTCCGACCGCGACCCGCGCCATGCAATACTGGACGCCGGCGAACCGGCGCGGATTCGCGCAAGGCCTGACGCATTCCTTCGCGCGGCTCGGCAACGCGGCGACGCCGCCGGTGGTCGCGCTGCTGATCCTGTGGCTGACATGGCGCGGCGCCTTCGTCGTGCTCGGCATCGCCAGCCTGGTGTGGGGCATCGTGTGGGTCTGGTACTTCCGCAACGAGCCGAAGGATCACGGCGCCATCACCGCGGCGGAGCTTGCGAGCCTGCCGCAGCGTCCGCAAGGCGCGCGGCCGAAGGTGCCGTGGGGGCCGCTGCTGCAGCGGATGTGGCCGGTGACGCTGACCTATTTCTGCTACGGCTGGTGCCTCTGGCTCTACCTCAACTGGCTGCCGCTGTTCTTCAAGAACAACTACCATCTCGACATCAAGAACTCGGCGCTGTTCGCATCCGGCGTGTTCTTTGCCGGCGTCGTCGGAGACAGCATCGGCGGCGTCATCTCCGATCGTATTCTCGAACGATCAGGCAATGTCCGCCTGGCCCGGCTCAGCGTCACGATCGTGGGCTTCGCCGGCGCGCTGCTGTCGCTGCTGCCGATCCTGTTCGTTCGCGACATCACGGTGGTCGCGCTCTGCCTGTCGGCCGGCTTCTTCTGCGCCGAGCTCGTGATCGGCCCGATGTGGTCGATCCCGATGGACATCGCGGCGAAATATTCCGGCACTGCGGCGGGGATCATGAACACCGGCTCGGCGCTGGCCGCGATCGTCTCGCCGCTGGTCGCAGGCTTCGTGATCGACGCCACCGGAAACTGGTACCTGCCGTTCCTGATGTCGATGGGGTTCTTGCTGCTCGGCGGTGTCTCGGCGTTCCTGATGCATCCCGAGCGGCCGTTCGAGGATGCGGAGGGACTGGTTGCGCCGGGCAAGGTGGTAGCCGCGGAATGAGCGCCTGCACAACCCAACGGGAGCGCCGTCGGATATGCATGACGGACCTCCGCCGGGCGGGGGACAAGCCGGTCAAATAGTGATATGCGAGCGGCTCACCAGAGCGTTTTCGAGCGAAGTGGATTCCGGTTCGCGTGAAGAAAACGCGTCAAGACAAGAGCCGAAGCAAGACCGGGGAAGGACGCCGATGACCGTGCATACTGGAAGGCATTTTCTGCAGATTCCGGGACCGACCAACGTGCCGGACCGGGTGCTGCGGGCGATGGACATGCCGACCATGGACCACCGCGGTCAGGAGTTCGCCGAGATCGGCTTTGCCGTGCTTTCCGCAATGCAGCGCGTGTTCCGGACCAAGCAGCCGGTGATCATCTATCCTTCGTCCGGGACCGGCGCCTGGGAGGCCGCGATCGTCAATACGCTGCAGCCGGGCGACAAGGTGCTGATGTGCGAGACCGGGCAGTTCGCGGTGCTCTGGCACGGCATTGCCGACAAGTTCAAGCTCGACGTCGATTTCATTCCGGGCGACTGGCGGCATGGTGCCGATCTCGAGCAGATCGAGGCGCGGCTGTCGGCCGACAAGGCGCACAAGATCAAGGCCGTCTGCATGGTCCACAACGAGACCTCGACCGCCTGCGTCAGCTATCCGCTCAACGTGCGCAAGATCCTCGATGCGCTCAAGCACCCCGCGCTGTTGATGGTCGACACCATCTCCGGCCTCGGCTCGCTCGAATATGAGCACGATGCCTGGGGCATCGACGTCTCGATCGCCGGCTCGCAGAAGGGATTGATGCTGCCGCCCGGCCTCGGCTTCAACGCCGTGTCGGAAAAGGCGCTGGCCGCGGCCGCGGCCAATCCGGGGATGCGCTCCTACTGGGATTGGCAGGACGTCATCAACATCAACAAGGCCGGGACCTGGCCCTACACGCCCGCGACCAACCTGCTGTTCGGTCTGCGAGAGGCCGTCAAGATGCTCGAGGAAGAGGGGCTCGACAACGTTTTCGCGCGCCACAAGCGCCACAGCGAGGCGACGCGGGCCGCGATCAAGGTCTGGGGGCTGGAGACCCAGTGCCAGGAGCAGGGCGCGCATTCGCCGGCGCTGACCGCGGTGCGGGTGCCCGACGGCCACGACGCCGATCACTTCCGCAAGATCGTGCTGGAGAATTTCGACATGTCGCTCGGCACCGGCCTGAACAAGGTGAAGGGCAAGGTGTTCCGGATCGGCCATATCGGCCACTTCAACGACCTGATGCTGATGGGCACGCTCTCCGGCGTCGAGATGGGCCTCGACCTGGCCAAGGTGCCGCATCGCGGCGGCGGCGTGCTGGCGGCGATGGAGGTCCTGAAGCAGGGCACGGCCGTGCATATGTCAAAGGCAGTCGCCTGAACGTCATCCAACAACAGAAAGAGCGAGACATGAATGCGCCCGTGACGTCGACCGAAGACCTGCTCTATTCCGTCGAGGACGGAGTAGCGCGCATCACCTTCAACCGCCCGCAGGCGCGCAATGCGCTGACCTTTGCGATGTACGAGCAGATGGCCGCGATCTGCGAGAGCATCAATCAGGACCATTCGATCAAGGCGCTGATCATGACCGGCGCCGGCGACAAGGCGTTCGCGTCGGGCACCGACATCTCCCAGTTCCGGGCCTTCAAGACCGCGCAGGATGCGCTCGACTATGAGGCGCGGATCGATCGCGTGCTCGGTACGCTCGAGCAGTGCCGCGTGCCCGTCATCGCGGCGATCGCCGGTGCCTGCACCGGCGGCGGCGCCGGGATTGCCGCCTGCTGCGACATCCGCATCGGCACCGAGGCGACGCGGATCGGCTTCCCGATCGCACGCACCCTCGGCAATTGCCTCTCGATGTCAAATATCTCGCGGCTGGTGTCGCTGATCGGCCCGGCGCGGACCAAGGACCTGATCTTCAAGGCACGCCTGGTCGAAGCGCCGGAAGCGCTGGCGCTCGGGCTGTTGAACGAGGTCGTGCCCGACGTGGCGACGCTGCAGCGCCGCGCCGACGAGACCGCAAAGCTCGTCGCCGGCCATGCCCCGATCACGCTCGAGGTGACCAAGGAGGCCGTCCGCCGCATCCGCCGCACGCTGTCGCGTGAGGAGGGCGAAGACCTGATCCTGCGCGCCTACATGAGCGAGGATTTCCGCGAAGGCATGGACGCGTTCCTCAACAAGCGCGCGCCCAACTTCAAGGGCAAATAGCCGCGAGCCGTCGATCGCGCACCCATGATTTCACAGGCCGGATTTCACAGGCCGCGATTTCATGGGCCGCATTTCATGGGCCGCATCAGTCCGGTGCGGTTCCATCGATCGTGATGCGCGCATCACACTCGCGGACGCGAGAGGTTCCCGCGCATCGCGCCGCCGTTCGCCTGATGACTCTAGTCTTAGTGCAGGCTGCGCCGCGAAGGTTCAACGTGAGACACGTTGATGTTGACGATCTTGTAGTGTGAGACTTATGATCGTTGTGGTTGTTGATCGTGGTCTTTGATCTTCCCCTTACAATTCTTCGACGCCTTTCAATTTCGTTGTGACTGCGGCTGCAACCACGCGTCATCAAACTGAGAAGCGTTACCGCTAATTTCAACGACGCAATCGCGCCGGCACCCATTGCCAATTTTCATTTTCTGACGCCGAACGCGGCTTGCGAGCATTCCAGGGCTGATCGTCACCTCGTCGCAGCGTTGCGCTGCGGCGCATGTCACAACGCATGCAGGGGCTTTCCATGACCAATCATACTCCGGTTTTCACGTCTTCGTCCGCATCGGGCAGTTTCACCGAATTCGCCAACACCACCGACTCGACGGCGCTGCATCAACTGTCCGGCACGATGAACTTCAAGGACTCGGACCAGGGCGATACCCACACGACGTCGGCCACCCTGCATTCCGCCACGTTATCGAGCGGCTCGATCATCCCGGCTGCATCGCTGGCGCACTTCCAGGCCGCGATGACGTCGCAGATCACCACCGATCACAGTGGATCGGGTTCGCTGAAATGGACATTCAGCGACGCGGATGACGATTTCGATTTCCTGTCGAAGAATCAGACGCTGGTTCTGACCTATGACATCACGGTCGCGGACAACCACGGCGGCACCGCGATCCAGACCGTCAAGATCACCGTCACCGGCACCGACGACAAGCCGGTGATCAACATGACGACGGTTGCGACCGTCACCGAGCAGGCGGGCCAGACGCTGTCGCTCTCGCCCGACACGGTTCACGTCGCGCTGAATTTCACCGACGACGATCTGACCAACACCGGGCATACCGCGACCGTCATCGCGGCGAGCGCCTCCGGCGACACCGACGGCCTGCTGCCGGGCTCGCTCGGCACCGGCGAGTTGATGTCGTTCTTCGACGTCGACAACGTGGTCAAGACGTCAGGCTCGAGCGCCGGCACGATCAACACCACGTTCTCCGCACCGGACCTCGCCTTCGACTATCTCGCGGCCGGCCAGCATCTCGACATCACCTACACCGTCCAGCTCGATGACCACGCCGGCGGCGTTTCGACGCAGAACGTCACGATCACCGTCGTCGGCACCAACGACAAGCCGGTCTTCCTGTCGCCGCCGGAGTTTGCGCATCTCGTCGAGGACCAAAATGTCAGCCCGGCCGGCAACCTGACCGCCCATGGCGACCTCCTGTTCGGCGATGTCGACCTCTCCGACACCCACACCGTCTCGACTTCGGTGTCCGCGACCCGCTCGGGGGGCGGCTCGATCCCGCTCGACAACGCAGCGCTGCTGTCGGCGTTCGCGACCTCGCTCAGCCCGGATTCGACGGGCCATCTGCTCGGCGACGTCTCGTGGAACTTCACGCTGTCGAATGCCGAGACCAATTTCCTCAGTGGCGGCGAAATCCTGACGCTGGTCTATCACGTCACCGTCCAGGATCCGTTCGGCGCAACCGACACGCGGGACGTCACCGTCACGATCCTCGGCGTCAACCATCCCGTCGTGATCACCAGCGGTCCGGAATCCTCTACCGTCTCGGAGCTCGCGGACACCACCGGTTCGGCTGCGGTCGACACCACGCCGACGACGCCGGCCGGTACGCTCGCCTTCACTGACGCCGACACCAGCGACACCCACACGGTCGCGGTGATGCTCGATTCGACCTCGGGCGGCACTGTCCCGGCTGCGACCCAGGCCGACCTCGCGACGGCGTTGACCACCACGCTGCACGATTCCACCGGGAGCGGCAGCGGCAGCATCGACTGGAATTTTGCGATCGCCGATCACGACCTCGACTACCTGGCCGCCGGCGAGACGCTGACCGTCAACTACGACGTCAAGGTCAGCGACGGCTCGACCAGCTCGACCCAGACCGTCTCCGTCGTCATCACCGGCGCCAATGATCCCGTCACGATCACCAGCGGGCCCGGATCCGCCTCGCTGGCCGAACAGCCCGGCGTCACCGATTCGAGCACGATCGACACCACGAGCCCGTCGCCGACCGGAACGCTGGCCTTCACCGATGTCGACCTGTCGGATGCGCACAGCGTCAGCGTCGCGCTGGATTCGGCGATCTGGTCGGTCGATCCGAACTTCCTGCCGGCGGATACCTTCGCCGACCTGCAGACCGCGCTTGCGACCACGCTGCATGACTCCACGGGTACGGGGCATGGCGGTATCGACTGGACCTTCAGCATTCCGGATCGCGATCTCGACTTCCTCAGTCCGGGCGAGACCCTGACGGTGACCTATGACGTCATCGTCGCCGATGGTGCGACCAGTTCGACGCAAACCGTCACGATCACCATCGACGGCGCCTCCGATCCGCTGGTGGTGACGCCGGCCTCGGTCGATGTCTCCGATGGCGCCGGGACCGACGCCGGCAATCTGCTCGCTGCCGGCAGCGTCGCCGATCTCCAGCATGCCGTCGATGTCAGCACGCCGCGGACGATCACGGAGGTCGACGGAAGCGCCGGAAATGTCGGTGTGGCGGTCGCCGGCAGCTATGGCTCGCTGGTGCTCAATGCCGACGGCACCTACACCTATGTGGCGAATTCGGCGGTCGACGCGCTGCAGGTCGGCGACAACGTCACCGACCAGTTCAACTTCACGGTCGACGACGGCCAGGGTCATCAGGCGACGACGACGCTGACCTTCAACATTGCCGGTGCCGACGACAATCCGACCATCACGGGCGGCAACATCAGCGGTGCGGTGACGGAGGACGCCGGCCCGCCGGTGATCGTCAACGGCGATTTCGAAACCGGCACGCTGGCCGGCTGGACCACCACCGGCTCGCACATCCATGTCGAGCAGTTGGAGCTCGGCGGCGCCTTCGGCCATTACTCGGCCCAGCTGTCGCCGACCGGCAGCACCGAGACGTTGTCGCAGGACGTTGCGACCACGCCGGGCCAGAACTACTTCATCAGCTTCGACCTGATCGGCGATCCCGAAGGCACCCACACGCCGTTCTCGGTGACGTGGGACGGCATGACCCTGCTGTCGGTCGCCGACGTTCCGGCGGGTGTCAACCACTACGCCTTCGAGGTCGCGGGCGACGGCGCGGCATCGAGCACGTCGCTGCAATTCGCCTATGCCGACGACGCCGACGGCATGATCCTCGACTCCGTGAGCGTCACGCCGGCGACCAGCCCGCCGACCGAATCGACGTCGGGCGCGATCTCGTTCGCCGACGCCGAGACCGGGGATACCCACACGGCGAGTTTCGCGCCGCTCGACAGCAACTATGTCGGGACGTTCACGCTCGATCCGGTGACGGACGCTTCCGGCACGGGATCGGTCGGCTGGCACTACACCGTCGACAATGCCGACATCCAGTTCCTGGGCCAGGGCCAGACGCTGACGCAGGACTATCTGGTCACGGTGTCGGACAATCACGGCGGCTCGGTCGTGCAGGACGTCGCCGTCACCCTCGTCGGCACCAACGACGCGCCGACCGCGGTCGGCGAAAACGTCGTCACCGACGTCGGTGCCAATGGCACGGTCGACATCCCGACCTGGGCGCTGGCGGCAAACGACACCGATCCGGATCAGACGGATCATGTCTTTGTCAACGGCGTCAGCTCGAGCACTGGCGGGAGCGCGAGCTTCGGCGGCTCCGACGTGCTGTTCAGCGACGACGCAACTCCTGGCGGGTCGTTCAACTACACCTCGTCCGACGGGATTGCGACCAGCAATCAGGCGACGGCGACCGTCCTCAACAATGCCACGTCGTCGACGGCGCTCACCGGCACCGGCGGTGACGACATCCTGATCGCCACCAACGGCACAGAAGCGCTGAACGGCGGCGCCGGTAACGACGTGCTGATCGGCAATTCCGGCAGCCACAGCATGACCGGCGGCAGCGGCAACGACGTCTTCGCGTTCCTGCAGTCGACGGACGGGCCCGGCATCATCACCGACTTCAACAACACCACCGAGCACGATCACATCGCGGTCTCCGCCAGCGGTTTCGGCGGCGGGCTCGCCGCCGGCATGGACGTGTCGTCGATCTTCGAGACCGCGGGCGACGACCAGTTCTCGGGCTCCGGGGCCGAGTTCCACTTCGATACCGCCAACCAGACGCTGTATTTCAGCGCCGACGGAACCCAGGCGTCGGCCATCGCGGTGACCAGCGTACAGGCCGGCGTCGTGCTCAATCCGCACGACATCCTGGTGGTGTAGCGGTCGCGCAAGACCAGGCCGAAAGCGGCGCGGGCTCCTCGTGGGTTCGCGCCGCTTTCTTTTTTGGAGCGCGGTCCGCGCCACTCATTCCAAAGTCATAGGTCATCCGCCGGTTCGCGCCTTGAACTCGCCGGCCATAATCCGCACAATGCACCGACCAGCCATATCAAGCATTTTGCCAAGCCGAACAAAGAGATAGGGAAGAGACACGTGGGACAGATTGTGAAAGCCACGGCTGCCGTCGCGGCCATGCTGCTCAGCGCGCCGGCGTTTGCCGGCTGGGAGCCGAGCAAGCCGGTCGAGATCGTGGTTGCGGCGGGCGCCGGCGGCGCCTCCGACCAGATGGCGCGCATGATGCAGGCGGCGATCCAGAAGAACAATCTGATGAAGCAGCCGATGGTGGTGTCGCTGAAGGGCGGCGCGTCGGGCGCAGAAGCGCTGATGTACATGAAGTCCAGCGAGGGCGATCCGAACAAGGTGCTGATCGCCTATTCGCTGATCTACATGCTGCCGCTGTCGGCGAAGATTCCCTTCAACTGGCACGACCTCACGCCGGTGTCGGTGATCGCGCTCGACCAGTTCGTGCTGTGGGACAACGCGTCCGGTCCGAAGACGGTGAAGGATTTCATCGCGGCGGCGAAGGCCTCGAGCAGCCCATTCAAGATGGGCGGCACCGGCTCCAAGCGCGAGGACCATGTGCTGACCGTGTTCATGGAGCAGAAGACCGGCGCGAAATTCTCCTACCTGCCGTACAAGTCCGGCGGCGAGGCTGCGACCCAGCTGGTCGGCGGCCACACCGAGTCCAACGTCAACAACCCGAGCGAAAACCTCGAAGTGTGGCGGGCCGGGCAGGTGCGCGCGCTCTGCGTGTTCGACAAGGAGCGCATCTCCTACAAGAGCAAGGTCACCGAGACGCAGTCCTGGAACGACATCCCGACCTGCAAGGAGGAGGGGCTCGACGTGCAGTATCTGATGCTGCGCGCCATGTTCCTGCCCGGCAAGGTCACGCAGGAGCAGCAGGCGTTCTATGTCGACCTGTTCCAGAAGGTGACGCAGACCCCCGAATACAGGGATTACATGGAGAAGCAGGCGTTGAAGCCGATCTTCCTCACCGGCAAGGACATGATCGAGTTCCTCCAGGACGACGACAGGCTCAACACCACGCTGATGAACGAGGCGGGCTTCGTCGCCAAATAGCCGGCTCCCCTCGTAGCTCACCCGACACATGGCCCCGATCGGCCATGTGTCGCCGTATCCCATCGCTTTACCCTCCGCTCCAAATGCGCTTGCAACTGGCCGTCGCGCGATGATTATTGCGCCGCAGTATGGTCGAATGCGAGACCGTGAGGAGCGAACATGACCAAGGCCGTTCTCGGGATCATCGGCGGATCCGGCATCTACGACCTGCCGGGCCTCGAAAATATCAGCGAGGAGGCGATCGCGAGCCCCTGGGGCGAGCCGTCAGCGGCGCTGCGCCGTGGCGAGATCGCGGGCCTGCCGATCGTGTTCCTGCCGCGGCATGGCCCGGGCCACGCGCTGTCGCCGTCCGACATCAACTATCGTGCCAACATCGACGTGCTGAAGCGGGCCGGGGTCACCGACCTCGTCGCGCTGTCGGCCTGCGGCTCCTTCAAGGAAGAACTGCCGCCGGGCAGCTTCGTGCTGGTCGATCAGTTCGTCGATCGCACTCACAAGCGCGAGAGCTCGTTTTTCGGCAAGGGCTGTGTCGCGCATGTCTCGATGGCGCATCCGGTCGCGCCGCTGCTCGCGGGACATCTGGCAGCGGCCGCCGAAGCCGAAGGCATCGCCTTTGCGCGCGGCGGCACTTATCTGTGCATGGAAGGACCGCAATTCTCCTCGCTCGCGGAGAGCCTGACCTACAAGGCGCAGGGCTATTCGGTGATCGGCATGACCAACATGCCGGAAGCCAAGCTCGCCCGCGAAGCCGAGATCTGCTACGCCAGCGTCGCGATGGTCACCGATTTCGACTGCTGGCATCCGGCGCACGATGCCGTGACGGTGCAGGACATCATCCGCGTGCTGAACTCGAACGCCGAGAAGGCCAAGGCGCTGGTTGGCCGTCTGGCGCGGGATTTCCCGCGTGAGCACGAGCCGTGCCCGATCGGCTCGGACCGCGCGCTCGACACCGCGCTGATCACGGCGCCCGCGGCGCGCGATCCCGCGCTGCTGGCCAAGCTCGATGCGGTTGCCGGACGGGTGTTACGGTCGTGAACAAGTGCTCCAGGGAGCGCACGGTGCAAAGGGCGTAGGGCATGAAGGTCGATGGAAAGCATTTCCGCAGCATCTGGCTCGAGCCCGACGGCTGGTCGGTCGGTGCGATCGATCAGCGGCGGCTGCCGCATGAATTCATCGTGGCAAAAATCCGGACGGCGCAGGAAGCCGGCGAGGCGATCCGTTCGATGCTGGTGCGCGGCGCGCCGCTGATCGGCGCCACCGCGGCCTACGGCATGGCACTGGCGATGCGTGCGGACGCCTCCGACACCGCGCTCGATCGCGCCGGCAAGATGCTGATCGAGACGCGGCCGACCGCGATCAATTTGAAATGGGCGCTCGACGAGCTGCATCGCGTGCTCGCACCGCTGCCGCCCCCGGCGCGCACGGAGGCCGCTTATGCCCGCGCCCGCGAGATCGCCGACGAGGATGTCGAGATCAACCGCGACATCGGTCAACACGGCCTGCGCCTGATCGAAACCATCGCGGCGACCAAGAAGCCGGGCGAGCCGGTCAATGTGCTCACGCATTGCAATGCCGGCTGGCTTGCAACCGTGGATTGGGGCACGGCGACCTCGCCGATCTACCAGGCGCATGATCGCGGCATCCAGGTGCACGTGTGGGTCGATGAGACGCGGCCGCGCAATCAGGGGGCTTCGCTCACCGCCTGGGAGCTCGGTCATCACGGCGTGCCGCACACGGTGATCCCCGACAACACCGGCGGCCATTTGATGCAGCATCGGATGGTCGATCTCGCGATCGTCGGCACCGACCGCGTTGCCGCCAATGGCGATGTCTGCAACAAGATCGGCACCTATCTGAAGGCGCTCGCCGCGCATGACAATGGCGTGCCGTTCTATGTTGCGCTGCCTTCGCCGACCATCGACTTTAGTATCGATGACGGCGTCAGGCAGATTCCGATCGAGCAGCGCGCGGCCAGCGAAGTCACGCATCTGACCGGGCGCACCGCCGACGGACGCATCGAGACCGTGCGCGTGGTGCCGGAAGGTTCACCGACCGCCAATTTCGGCTTCGATGTGACGCCGGCGCGGCTGGTGACGGGCCTGATCACCGAGCGCGGCGTGCTCAGGCCAGACCGTGCTGCACTTGCGAGCGCGTTTCCCGAACGGTCCGGTTAGCTGAACGCTGCATTGACGCCGATTGCGCTCGCACGCTAATCCAATCGGCGTCCTCGCACTCCAGCACCCTCATCCATGGCCAACACCGAACTTGAGATCGTCGTCGACGATCCGACTGCGCCCGAAGACAATTCACCTGCGGTCGTCAGCACTGGTATCGTCGATGCCGTCGTCTCCCTGCTGCTGCTTGCGCTCGCCGTGATACTCGGCTGGGACAATTGGCGCACCGGCGCATCGTGGGATTCGACCGGGCCGCAACCGGGCTATTTCCCGTTCTATCTCTCGATCATCCTCGGCGGCGCCAGCCTCTACGGTTTCGGCACGGCGCTGCTCTCGCATCGCGAGGCCCGCGAGACCTTCGTCTCGCGCGCGCAGCTTTGGCGGGTGATGGCGGTGTTCGTGCCGACCTTCCTGTTCTGCCTCGCCACGCAATTCCTGGGGCTGTATGTCGCGAGCTTCCTCCTGATCGCCGGCTTCATGCGCCTGGTCGGCAAGATCGCGCTGTGGAAGTCGCTGCTGACCGCCTTCATCTTCACCGCCGCGATGTTCGTAACCTTCGACATCGCGTTCGACGTCATCATGCCGAAGGGCCCGCTCGAAGCGGCGTTCGGCTACTAGCGGCGGCATGACCCGTCCCGTCATTGCGAGCGAAGCGAAGCAATCCATGCAGCAGCAAAGCAAGAGTGGATTGCTTCGTCGCTTCGCTCTCTTGCACAAACGCTTCGCGTTTGTCGCAGGCAATGACGAAATGTTTGGGAACGCGTGATGGAAGCCTTCGGACTCCTGCTGCACGGCTTTGCCGTCCTGCTGACCGGCAAGACGCTGCTGTTGATGATGGTTGGCCTCGTGCTCGGCATCTTCGTCGGCGTGCTGCCCGGACTCGGCGGCCCGAACGGGGTTGCGATCCTGCTGCCGCTGACCTTCACGATGGACCCGACCTCGGCCATCGTGATGCTGTCCTGCATCTATTGGGGCGCGCTGTTCGGCGGCGCCATCACCTCGATCCTGTTCAATATCCCAGGCGAAGCGTGGTCGGTCGCGACCACCTTCGACGGCTATCCGATGGCGCAGCAGGGCCGCGCGGCCGAAGCGCTGACCGCGGCCTTCACGTCGTCGTTCATCGGTTCGCTGGTCGCCGTGCTGCTCATCACCTTCCTGGCGCCGATGATCTCGACATTTGCGCTGAAGTTCGGGCCGCCGGAATTCTTCGCCGTCTATCTCCTGACGTTCTGCTCCTTTGTCGGCCTCGGTCGTGAAGCCAAGCACAAGACCGTGATCTCGATGTCGCTCGGGCTCTTGCTCGCCGGCGTCGGCATGGACACGGTGTCCGGGCAGTTGCGCATGACGTTCGGTTCGGCCGAGCTGCTGCGCGGCATCAACTTCCTGGTCGCCGTCATCGGCCTGTTCGGCATCAGCGAGATCCTGCTCACGATGGAGGAGCGTCTGGCGCTGCGCGGCCACGCTGCCGGCATCAGCCTGCGCGTCGTTTTGTCGGTGTGGAAGGATCTGCCGAAATACTGGATGACGCTGCTGCGCTCCTCCGTGATCGGCTGCTGGCTCGGTATCACGCCGGGCGGTGCGATCGCCGCCTCCTTCATGGGCTACAATCTGGCAAAACGCTTTTCCAAGGATCCGGAGAGTTTCGGCAAGGGCCGCATCGAGGGCGTGTTCGCGCCGGAGACCGCCGCGCATGCGTCGGGCACTTCGGCGTTGCTGCCGATGCTCGCGCTCGGCATTCCCGGCTCCGGCACCGCGGCGATCCTGCTCGGCGGCCTGATGGTGTGGGGCCTCAATCCGGGTCCGCTGCTGTTCGTCGAGCACAAGGATTTCGTCTGGGGCCTGATCGCCTCGATGTATCTCGGCAATGTCGTCGGCCTCGTGCTGGTGCTCACGACCGTACCGATTTTTGCCTCGATCCTGCGCGTGCCGTTCGCCGCCGTCGCGCCGATGATCGTGGTGTCCTGCGCGATCGGCGCTTACGCGATCCAGAATGCGATGTTCGACATCTGGCTGATGCTGGGCTTCGGCGTCGTCGGCTACGTCTTCAAGAAGATCAGCATCCCGCTCGCACCGTTCACGCTCGCTTTGGTGCTCGGCAGCCGCGCCGAGGACGCCTTCCGCCTGTCGATGATCGGATCGGGCGGCGACATGAAGGTGTTCTGGTCCAACGGCCTCGTCGGCACCATCACGACGCTGGCGATCCTGCTGCTGTTCTGGCCGCTGATCGACCGGGCCATTGCGGGCATCGCACGCAAGGTGCGGCCGGCAGGGGCGCAATAGCTCAGACCACCTTGCGCTGCCTGAGTTCGGCGATCTCGTCCTTGCCGAAGCCGAACTCGGCCAGCACCTCGTCGGTCTGCTCACCGAATTCCGGCGGCCGCACCGCCAT